>NZ_CP058393.1:0-1548736 GCF_049244275.1 Gardnerella sp. DNF00753 | reverse complement strand
TTGAAGGTGCCTTAACTCGTGTTACAGCTGTAGCATCCTTAAGTAATCAGCCTGTTAGTAAAGCTTTGGCAGAACAAGCTTTACAAGACTTTTTTGCAACAGATATTGAAGTTCGTCCAACTGACATTATTAGTCAAGTTGCTCAATACTTCCATATGACATTTGACGAACTTGTTGGTCGTCAACGTACAAAAAATGTTGCTCTTGCGCGTCAAATTGCTATGTATCTTGCTCGAGAGATGACAAGTATGAGCTTGGTTGATATTGGCGAAGTTTTTGGCGGCCGAGATCATACAACTGTAATGCACGCTTATACTCGTGTAAGCGGGGAAATGCAGGAAAAGCAGGAAATTTACAATTACGTTATGGAATTAACGGTTAGATTAAAGCAAAATCCTGCAGATCATAGGAATTAAAAAATAACTTTTCCACTGTTTTATAAAGATTTGTTTATAATTTTTTCTAAAGTTATCCACATACTTAATAACAAATGTGGGTAAAACCTGAGTATAACTCGTGGAAAACGCCGTTTTTACATGTTAATAAGTCGTGTATAAGAGTCTTAAAAATGTTAATACATCAAAAAATAGCTTTTAGTGTGGATAACTCCGCAAGTTATACACATTACTGTTAGACACTTATTAACAATCTTTCAATGTTAATAACCTATAAATTGCGCGCCTAAACAAGAGTTTTCCACATATACACAGCTTTTATTATGACTACTATCTTATTTACTTATTTATTAATAGCATTTATAGATCTTCTCTGCTTTATAAATTTTAAAGACTACAGATATGTGCACTAATACTGTAGAATGATTGCAGACTTTAAACGAAAAGAGGAAGCATGAAAGTAGAAGTCAACTCTGCATCATTTGCTGATGCTGTAGCTTGGACTACACGCGTTATAGATTCTAGGCCTGCAAATCCTATTCTTGCAGGTTTAAAAATTGAAGCAGCAAATGGAACACTGCAACTTTCTGCCTTCAACTATCAAATTTCTAGCCTAAACCATATTGAAGCTGGCGTTGATGAAGAAGGTAGTGTACTTGTATTAGGCAAATTAATGGCTGATATTACAAAGTCACTTCCTGCAGAAAATACTTATTTAAGTTCAGAAAATAATTTACTTACTATTACTTCTGGAAAGTCAACATTTACTCTTCAACTTATGCCTTTAGGAGAATATCCTGATTTACCTGCTCTTCCTAATAAGCTGGGTCAAGTTGACGCCCCAACATTTATTCAAGCAGTTAACCAGGCTTCTGTTTCTATTTCTAGAGAAGAAAATAGGCCAGTTTTAACAGGTATTCGAATGCAGTTTGAAGATGACACTGTTACTATGACTTCAACTGATAGATTCCGTTTATCTCGTTCTACTTTTAAGTGGACTCCAGAAAATGAAAATACTAATTCTGTAACTCTTGTTCGTGGTACTTTATTACGAGATATTGCTCGCTCTTTTGATGATCATCAGAACGTTATTATTGATTTTGATGAAAAAGAGCCAACACTATTAGGTTTTGAAAATTCTGGTAGAAATAGTACTTCACAACTTATTGATGGCGAATTTCCTTCTGTAGATAGACTTTTTGTTGATGACTATCCAATTCACGCTGTTATAAATAGGCAAGATTTAATTAATTCTATTAAACGCGTTTCTTTGGTAGCAGAAAAGAATGCTCCTATTAGAATGACTTTTGCAAATCAAGAATTAACTTTAAGTGCTGGTGCTGCTGACGAATCTCAAGCAAAAGAAGTTCTTGACATTGATATGGATGGTGAAGAAATTACGGTTGCCTTTAATCCTTTATATTTGATTGAAGGTTTAAGTGCAATTACTGAACCATTCGTTCACATGAAAATGGCAACTGCAGTAAAACCTGTTGAATTTAATGGTCAACAAGAATCAGACGGTGACGAATCTATGAATTACCGTTATTTGCTTGTTCCTATGCGTTTTAATAATTAGTTTTTAATATTAATTGTGATATTACATTTTGTTGCAGCATCTTTTTACTGTAGAATGTAATATCACAATTTTTTATGTTTTATTTTTAAAAGAAAGGGTAATAAAGAAATGTATATTTCGAGAATTGCCCTTGATACTTTTCGTTCTTGGAATCATATAATTTTTGATTGCAAACCAGGAATTAATATTATTTACGGCAACAATGGTCTTGGTAAAACAAATATTGTTGAATCTCTTGAATTTGTTGGTACTGGAATAAGTCATCGTACATCTTCAACATTGCCTCTTATAAGAAGAGGATATGAAAAATCCACTATAAGAATAAATACGTGTAAAAATGATGAAGAAACAACTTATGAAGTTAATATTTTTTTAAAAGGAACAAATAGAGCTCGTATTAATAACGGAAAATCACTTTATATGAGAGATATTCTAGGCTATTTACCAGTAGTTTCTTTTACACCTAGTGATCAATTACTTATTTCTGGAGATCCAACTGTTAGACGTACTTTTATAGATCAAGCAGGATTATTACTATTACCAAACTATTCTCAAATTTTGCAAAATTTTAGGCATATTTCTAAACAGCGTGCTGCATTATTAAAAAGTATTAGAGAATTGTCAAATAATAATCAACCAATTTCATTATCTGGTTTAGAAATTTGGACTGGTAAATTTATTGAATCTGGAATTATTCTTACAAAAGCTAGACAAGAAGTAGCAAATATTCTTAATAAATATTTTAATAAAATTATTAAATATCTTACTAATAGTGAAGAGTATGCTGAACTAAAATATAATCCTTCTTTTCAAGAAGTAGTTGAAGAAGAAACAGAAGAGGAAAATAACGTTTTTAATCTAATAAGTGAACATTTTCAACGCATTTATGAGGGTGAACTAGCTAGAGGATGCAATCTTATAGGACCTCATAGAGATGATATCGATTTTATGCTTGATAAAATGTTGGCAAAAGATTTTGCTTCTAATGGAGAATCTTGGACGCTTGCAATAGCCGCAAAAATGTCATTATGTAATGCTTTAGAAGAAAAAAATAATGAAAAACCTATTATTATTTTGGATGATGTTTTTGCTCAACTAGATGAAAATAGGCGTAAACAAATCTTGAATTTTGTAGAAAATCAAAATCAGGTTTTTATTACAACATCTTCTCTTAGTGACATACCAAAAAATAGTATTGTTCAAAAAGATAATTTAATAAATATTGAAGATTTATTAAGTCAACAAAATAGTGCTAATAATACTTATGAAGAACATAACAGTATTTTGAAAAGTATATTAGAACAAAGAAATGCTTAAATTTAGAGGATTACTTTATGATTCCTGTTTATAAAATACTTAAGTTAGACACAAGAAAACTACCTGCTATTATTTTTGAACCAATTAATATAAAAGCTGAAAGAGAAAATAATCGTTCTATAAGAGCAGATAAAGCTTGGGAAAATTTCGGCAAACCAGGTAGAGATCCTAGAGATTTTTGCGGTATTTTGCAATCTTTTGCGTCTAATAATAATTGGAACAAGCAACTTAATATAGCAAAATTACGTAATTCTTGGAATGAGGTAGTTGGTGAAAATATTGCAAATCATTGTGAAATAAGTCAAGTTATAAATGAAGTGCTTATTATTAGAGCACAATCTGCTGTATGGGCTACTCAACTTTCTTATTTGCTTCCTCAATTAAAAGAAAAAATTAATAATAACCTTTCGGATATTAAAATTAGAGAAATTAAAGTTATAGGCCCGACTACAACCGGATTAGGTTCTTGGAGAAGGTAATTTTTTAACTTATAAATATTATAATTTCAAAAAAATAGTAAAAAGGCCTCTTATTAACGAGAGGCAATATTATATGTATAGAATGTCGTGTAATATAGTTGAAGCGCTAGAATCCCCTTTTATGTGCTTTCTGGCATATGTTGGCTCTGTAAAAGCCTTGTAATATGAGGCAAATTGTGAAGGGACAAAAAGTGACAAACATGGAAGATAATTCGATAGATAATGCTGTCGAAGAGCATAAGCTTGACGATGCTCAACTTGATGATTCACTTGCTCCTGAACATTATGATGCAAGTGATCTTCGAGTTCTTGAAGGATTAGAGGCAGTTAGAATTAGGCCAGGTATGTACATTGGTTCTACTGGACCTCGTGGTTTACATCATCTGGTTTATGAGATTGTTGATAATTCCGTTGATGAGGCGTTGGCAGGTTATGCTTCTCACATTGAAGTGACTATTTTGCCAGATAATGCTATTCGTGTTGTTGATGATGGTCGTGGTATTCCAGTAGATGAAGTACCAGGTGAAGGTGTTTCTGGTGTTGAAACAGTTATGACAAAGCTTCACGCTGGTGGTAAGTTTGGCGGCGGCGGTTACGCTGTTTCTGGTGGTCTTCACGGTGTTGGTATTTCTGTAGTAAATGCTCTTTCTACTCGTGTAGAAATTGAGGTTCGCCGTCAAGGATTCCACTGGACTCAAACTTATGTAGATCAGCATCCTACTGCTCCTTTGGTAAAGGGTAAGCCAATGGAAGATGGTGAATCTACTGGTACTTCTGTAACATTTTGGCCAGATGGAACAATTTTTGAAACCACTATTTATGATTTTGAAACTTTGCGATCTCGATTCCAACAGATGGCATTTCTTAATAAAGGTTTAAAGATTTCCTTAACTGATTTACGTAAGACTGATGAGGCAGGTGATGAGGTTGCAGGAGATGGTGAATCTACTGATGAAAATAAGCATCAAAGCGTAAGTTATAAGTATGAACATGGTATTAAGGATTACGTTGATTATTTAGTTAAGTCTCGTAAAGCTGTTCCAGTTGAACCAGATGTTATTGATTTTGAGGCTGAAGATCTTGAAATTGGTATTTCTGCAGAAATTGCTATGCAATGGACTGTTGCTTATTCTGAAGCTGTTCATACTTTTGCAAATACGATTTCCACTACTGAAGGTGGTACTCACGAAGAAGGATTCCGCGCTGCTTTAACGACATTAATTAATCGTTATGCGCGTGAAAAGAATATCTTAAAAGAAAAAGATACTAATCTTTCTGGTGATGACGTTCGAGAAGGTTTAACTGCGGTTGTTTCTGTAAAACTTACAACTCCACAGTTTGAAGGTCAGACTAAAACAAAGCTTGGCAATTCTGAAGCTAAAACTTTTGTGCAGCGAGTTATGACAGAAAAGCTTGGTGACTGGCTTGATGCTCATCCAAGCGAAGCTAAGAATATTATTCAAAAAGCTGTTGAAGCTTCTCGCGCACGTTTGGCTGCTAAAAAAGCTCGTGAAAATACTAGACGTAAATCTATTTTTGAAACAGCTGGTATGCCAGATAAGCTAAAGGATTGCCAATCTAGCAATCCTGAAGAGTGCGAATTATTTATAGTCGAGGGTGATTCTGCAGGTGGCTCAGCAATTCAAGGTAGAGATCCTATTACGCAAGCAATTTTGCCTTTGCGCGGTAAGATTTTGAATACTGAGCGCGCATCAATTGACAGAATGATGAAGTCTGAAACAATTGAATCCTTAATTACTGCTGTTGGCGGTGGATATGGTGAAGACTTCGATTTAAGCAAGGTTCGATATCACAAAGTAATTATTATGGCTGATGCTGATGTCGACGGTGCTCATATTGCAACTTTGAATTTGACTCTATTCTTCCGCTACATGCGTCCTATGATTACAGCAGGATACGTTTATGTTGCTATGCCACCTTTGTACCGATTGAAGTGGAGTAAGGGAGCGCATGATTTTGTTTATACGGATGCTGAGCGAGACAGAGTTTTAGCAGAAGGTAAAGCTGCTGGTCGTCAACTTCCTAAAGGTGAAGGCATTCAGCGATACAAGGGCTTGGGTGAGATGAGCTATCAGGAATTGTGGGAAACCACTATGGATCCTGAGCATCGTATTTTGAAACAGATTCATATTGAAGATGCTGCTCGAGCTGATGAAACCTTCTCAATGCTTATGGGTGATGAAGTAGAGCCACGTAGACTCTTCATTCAACGAAATGCTCATGATGCAAGGTTTATTGATGCTTAAAAGTTATTGGTATATCTACAAAGATAGAAAAATAAAAACGTTAGTAACCTATAAGAATACAAAGGAATTGCAGTGGTAGACGAAATAAACGCCGCTAATAATAGCGAAGATCGAGATCAACTGCCAGATGGTTCAATGGAGCCACAAAGCCCTCAGGAAGCTGATAATACTGATTATGGATTACTGAAGGGTGCACGAGTTAAGCATATGGATTTGCAGCAGGAAATGCGCGAATCATATCTTGCTTATGCATTATCCGTTATTATCGAGCGAGCTTTGCCAGATGTTCGAGATGGTTTAAAGCCTGTTCACCGTCGAGTTATTTATGCAATGTATGACGGTGGATATAGGCCTGATCGCGGATATAATAAGTGCTCTCGTGTTGTTGGCGATGTTATGGGTAAGTATCATCCTCACGGTGATTCTGCTATCTATGACACTTTGGTGCGTATGGCTCAATCTTGGTCAATGCGATACATGCTTGTTGATGGACAAGGTAACTTTGGTTCTCCTGGTGACGATCCTGCAGCAGCAATGCGTTATACGGAATGTCGTATGGCACCGTTGGCTATGGAAATGGTACGAGATATCGATAAAGATACCGTTGATTTCCTGCCAAATTATGATGGTAAAACTCAAGAGCCTACTGTTTTGCCAGCTCGTTTCCCAAATCTTTTAGTTAATGGTTCTGCTGGTATTGCTGTTGGTATGGCAACCAATATTCCACCTCATAACATGCGTGAAGTGGCTGATGGTGTGCACTGGGCTTTGGATCATCCTGATGCAAGTAAAGAAGAACTTCTTGAAGCTTTAATTCAGCGAATTAAAGGACCTGATTTCCCTACTGGTGCAACCATTTTAGGTCATAAAGGAATTGAGCAAGCGTACAGAACTGGTCGCGGCTTAATCACAATGCGCGCAGTAGTTAATACTGAGGAAATTAAGGGACGTATGTGCTTGGTTGTTACTGAGCTTCCATACCAAGTTAATCCTGATCGCTTAGCTGCTTCAATTAGGGAGGCTGTGCGCGACGGCAAGATTCAAGGCATTGCAGATATGCGCGATGAAACGTCTGGTCGTACAGGTCAGCGTTTGGTTCTTGTTCTTAAGCGTGACGCTGTTCCAAAAGTTGTTCTTAACAATCTTTATAAGCATTCACAATTGCAGCAGACCTTCGGCGCAAACATGCTTGCTCTGGTTGATGGTGTTCCTCGCACTTTGAGTTTGGATGCTTTCATTCGTCATTGGGTAAGTCATCAGCTTGAAGTTATTGATAGGCGTACACGTTACTTAAAGCGTGAAGCTGAAGAGCGTGATCATATTTTGCAAGGCTACTTAAAAGCTTTGGATATGATTGACGAAGTTGTGGCATTAATTCGTTCATCTAAAGATGTTGAAACAGCTCGCACTGGTTTGATGAATTTGCTTGATGTTGATGAAGTTCAAGCGGATGCAATTCTTGCAATGCAACTTCGTAGACTAGCAGCTTTGGAACGTCAGAAGATTCTTGACGAACATGAAGATCTGATGCTGAAGATTGCTGATTACAACGATATTTTGGCAAGTCCAGAACGCCAGCGCAAAATTGTTGGCGACGAACTTGATGAAATTGTTGCAAAATATGGTGATGATCGCAGAACTAAGATTCTTCCTTTCTCTGGTGAAATGAATGTTGAAGATCTTATTGCCGAAGAAAACGTTGTTGTAACAGTAACTCGCGCAGGTTATATTAAGCGAACTAAAGCAGATGAGTATCGTGCTCAACACCGCGGTGGTAAAGGTATTAAGGGTGCAAAGCTTCGTGAAGATGATGTAGTAGATCACTTCTTCTTAACATCTACACACAACTGGTTGCTCTTCTTTACTAATCGTGGTCGAGTTTATCGTATTAAAGCTTACGAACTTCCAGAAGGATCTCGCGATTCTAAAGGTCAGCATGTTGCTAACTTGCTTCAGTTTACTCCTGGAGAAACAATTCAAACAGTTTTGTCAATTCAAAACTACGATGTGGCAAAGTACTTGGTTTTGGCAACTCGTTCTGGAAAAGTTAAGAAAACTGCTTTGCAAGAATACGATTCTCCACGTCAAGGTGGTTTGATTGCTGTTCGACTAATGGCAAATGAAGAAACTGGTGAACCTGTTGATGAGCTGATTGGTGCAGCTTTGTGCAATTCAGAAGACGACATTATTCTTGTTTCTAAACTTGGTATGAGTTTGAAGTTCAGAGCAGATGATGAACAACTTCGACCAATGGGACGTCAAACTGCAGGTGTTCAGGGCATGAGATTCCGCGAAGGTGATGAACTTTTGGATATGGATGTTGTTGCCGCTGAAACAAGTAAAGATCTTCTTGTTGTTACAAACGAAGGTTTTGCAAAGCGTACAGCTATTGAAGAGTATCGTTTGCAAGGAAGAAATGGTTACGGAGTTAAGGCAGTACAGCTTGCAGAGGGACGCGGTTCTTTGGTTGGTGCCTTGATTGTTGAAGAAACTGATCAAGTAATGGCAATTATGAAGTCCGGTAAGGTAATTCGTTCCGACGTTAACGAGGTTAAGCGTACAGGAAGAACTACTCAAGGTGTAACTCTTGCTAAGCCAGACAAGGGTGATGAAATTATTTCTATTGCTCGTAATGAAGAAACAGATGATGAGGAAAATCAAGTAGAAGAAGTTGAAGCAACTTCTTCGAACGAGGAAGCTTAAAATCTTATTTACGAAAAGTAGTAAATAATAAAATTTCTTTGCTAAAAACTTAATTATTAATAACTTATGAGAGTGCCAACTGAGCGGATATAGTCCGTTTTGATTGGTACTCTCATTAGTATAATTAGTCTAATTATAAGAAAAATAATAAGAGAAGGAAAACTTAAGATGAGCGAAGATTTTGAGCCATCGCAAAATCCAACGAATATTAATGAAGAATCTTCTTATACGATTAGAGAAGACAATAATTCTAATGAAGAGTTTGGTGATTCTTCTTTAGGAAGGGTTGTTAGAAAATCACAGTTTACGTTGGGTGGATCTAATAGTAGTTCATCTTCTTCGCGTAGAACTATTGGTGGTATGGCATCATCAACATCTTCAGCAAGTCAATTACATTCTTCTAAAGCAGGTCATACTCCTAGAGCTCGTCGTATGAGCCTTTCTTTGGTTCGTGTTGATGCATGGTCAGTTGCAAAAGTTACATTTCTTCTAAGCGTTGCAGGCGGTATTATTCAAGTTATTGCCGCAGGTTTAGTTTGGTTGTTCTTGAACATGATTGGTGTTTTTGATCAGGTAACGCAGATTGTTTCATCAACAGGTTTGGATAGTAATGGTTTTAATCTTGCCGACGTATTTTCTCTTCCAACAGTATTGAGCGCAGTTACTATATTCTCTATTGTTGAAATTGTTATTATTACAATACTGTCCGCAATAATTGCTCTACTTTATAACGTAGTTGGCTCATTGGTCGGCGGAATACACGTTACTTTAGGTGATGACTAATAAGCGAAAACGTATAGGTAACAGCCTATTAATAGGATTTTATTTTTAATAGAAATTCCCGCTAATTGTTTCTAACTAGCGGGAATTTTAATATTTTCTAAATATTTTTTTTTAATTAGCAAGAATATTATTTTCTAGCTAATTCATCGCGAATATCTTGCAAGAGTTGAATAGTTTTTTCTTCGCGCTCTTTACGTTTTTCTTCTTCATTTTTTTCATGTTCTATTTGCAATAAATCTGCACCAATTTCACGCAATTTATTAATAGGTAAAACAATGCAAAAATAAACTGCTGTAGCAACAATAAGGAAATTTAATAATGCGCCAATTACTGCGCCAAAAGAAATTGTTGCACCGTTCATAGTAATAGTTAGAACGCCATTAAGTTCTGGCTTTCCGCAAATCATTGCAATAAGAGGATTAATAATATTCTTAACTATTGTTGTTACTACTGCAGTTACTGCACTACCCATAACAACACCAACAGCCATATCAATAACGCTGCCGCGTAAAATAAACTTCTTAAAACCTTTAAGC
This sequence comes from Gardnerella sp. DNF00753, assembly GCF_049244275.1. NCBI lineage: Bacteria > Bacillati > Actinomycetota > Actinomycetes > Bifidobacteriales > Bifidobacteriaceae > Gardnerella > Gardnerella sp. DNF00753. Next base: position 1,538,677 of record NZ_CP058393.1, on the reverse strand, counting down.
ATTAGCGTTTTCTCTTTCTGAAGAAAAATCTTCCACTAATTTTTTAGCAGAGTAATTTTTATTATCTTTATTGTTTTTTCTATTATCTACGTACAAGTTGTGTCTCTGGCATGAGCGCAATAATGTAACAGAAAGAAGAGGATACATGATTGCTGCAGTTAATACGTCTGTAGGGAAGTGAGCTGCAACAATAAGTCGCGAAATAGCGACTATAACAACTAGTATTGCGCTAAAAAGTAATCCAACTTTAACAAGAGAAGGCTTAGTTACATAAATAATTAGCATTATCATTGCACAGACTGCGACTGCTGCAGAAGTGTGTCCACTAGGAAAACTTGGATCAGAAGGTAGCTTAATATTCAGACCAATATATGGTCTTGGTCTGTGGACAGCAAATTTAACTGCAAAAATGTAAATCATAGGAAGCAGAGAAATAAGAAGCTGAGTGATTGTAAGTTTTAAGCTTTTACTAATAAACAAGGAAATTATTGCAAGCAATAATAGTATTGCCAGGCAGCCTTTAGTGGAAAAAACAATAGCAATTATTTTTGAAAAGTTCAATGCTGAAGAAGGAACACTATTGTGAAAATAAGCTACAATAGTCGATTCATAATTTCGTTCTTTACTACTAATAAGTAGTGCTTTACCTAAGCAAGGTACAATAATTGCGAGTATTAAGGTAAAAATAGTAGCGAAATTGCGAGTAATTACCGACAATCTGCTGTGATTATTATTATTTTTTTGCGTCATAATTTCTAAGAGTACACTTACCATGATGTAAATGCACGTTGAAAATAGTCAAGTAGCATTAAAAATAATAAAATATTAGAAAAAAGTGTGTGAAATTTGAGTACCGTACCCGGTGACGAGTACTATGGTGAACAGATAGAAAGGGTTTACCATGAGCGTTTTTGACCGATTTGAGAAGAGCGTGGAAGGTGCAGTGAACGGCGTCTTCGCAAAATTCGGCTCCAAAGATTTACAGCCAGTTGATTTTTCTAGTGCTTTGGAACGTGAAATTGATGCTGAAGCTATGCCTATTGGCCGAGATCATACTGTTGCTCCAAATGAATATCGTTTTAAGCTAAGTACACCTGATTTTGATCATATTGAACAGTGGGGTAGTGAAGCTTTAGCTAATGAGCTTGCTGACAATCTTACACAATATGCTAAAAGTCAACATTATGCTTTTGTAGGACCAGTAGTTGTTATTTTTGAAGAAGACTTGGAATTAACTAAGGGTAATTTCCATTTGACTTCTGAATCAGTTCAAGGAAATGCTGTTCCTGTTACTACCGACGACCAGCAGCAGAATCATCCAATGCTTGAGATTAATGGCAATCAGTATTTGCTTACTAAAGATTGCACAATTTTAGGACGAGGTTCCGGTTGCGATATTGTAATCGACGATCCTGGTATTTCTCGACATCATCTTAGTATCGACGTCACTCCTGATGGTGTTATTGCTAGAGATCTTGGTTCAACAAACGGTACTTATGTAGAAGGTCACCAAGTGCCAGCTGCAACATTAGTAGATGGAAACACTATTACTATTGGGCGTACGCGTATTCTCTACTGGGCATCGTCTCAAGAGTAGGAGAAAAAGTATTTTCCGAATGAGGAGACGATAACGCGTATGATATTCACTGAATTAACGTTTGCAATATTCAAGTATGGCTTTTTAGTCTTACTTTGGGTTTTTGTGTTATGCGCTATTCGTTCGCTTCGTAGGGATATTGAAGTTTTTAGTCCTAAAAAATCGCATTTTTGGAATAAAAAATCTCGACGCGCATCTCATGACGTAAATTCTTCTAAGCCTGTACAACGACAAGCATCACCTGTAATGGTTAACTCGTCTTCAAAAAATTCTGATGTTAATCCTACTTTGCTAGTTGTTATTGACGGGCCTTTGGCAGGATCATCTTTCCCATTAAATGCTGCTGGAGTAACTCTTGGTAGAGCTGCATCTAATACGGTAGTTTTGAATGATGAATTTGTTTCTTCACATCATGCTCGCGTGTATTTTAATCAAAAAGTTCACGCATGGGTGCTTGAAGATTTAGGTAGTACTAATGGGACTATGATTGGTCATTCTCGCGTTAGTGAACCAGTTATATTAGCTCCGCGCACTTCGGTTAGAATAGGCGCAACCATGTTTGAATTGAGGTGATAATATGACGCAAATCAATTCAAATAATGAGGAAGAATCCAATACAGAAACAACTGGTCAAATTGAAAAATTAGCAGACGATAATAATCAGAATGTTAATAAAGCAGCGTATGTAGAATCAGTTGAAAAAATATTATTTATGTACTCTACGGCTGTTAGTGATGTTGGCACAGTTAGAAGTAACAATCAGGATTCTGCGTTTGCTGGAGAACATTTAGCAGCTATTTGCGATGGTATGGGTGGTCATGCTGGAGGAGATACAGCGTCTACTATTGCCATTCGTTCGCTTGCGCATATTGAGCAAGATTCCAGGCCGTACGATGTAAAAGCTGTGTCTTCAATGATGGAAACGTCGATTATGGCAGCTCATGACGCGATTGTTGGAAAAGCTAAGCGCGAGCGACGTCTTGCTGGAATGGGAACAACTGTTACTGCAGTAACTCTTGTATGTGGATATTGGGTTTTGGCACATTTAGGTGATTCAAGAGCATACTTGCTTCGTGACAATCATCTTATGAGAATGACTACAGATCACAGCTACGTTCAGCATCTTATTGATACGGGTCATATTACTCCCGAAGAAGCTAGGAATCATCCTCAAAGAAATGTTGTTATGCGCGTATTGGGAGATTTTGATATAGATCCGCGCCCTGATATTGCTTTACGAAAAGCTCATCCTTCAGACAGATGGTTACTTTGTTCAGACGGATTGTGCGGAGTTTTAGAAGATTCCACTATTCAAGATGTTATGAGCACTATTTCTAATCAAGAAGAATGCGCTCAAAAACTTGTCGCTATGGCTCTTCGAGCAGGAAGCACGGATAATGTTACTGCTGTTGTTGCGGATGCAACTCTTGCTCTCGATGCGGATGCGTTTGATTTGCCTCATCAAACTCCATTGATTGGTGGAGCTGCAAGTCAAGATCTTGAATCTATTGCAGATATTGTTAATAAAGCAGTATCGTCGTCGCCGGCACTGAGAGAAGATAAAAATTCTCCAGCGCAACGTGCTGCAGCCTTAGTTCAAAACAATGCGGATGAATCAGATGCTGTTAATCCTTCCGTATTAATGACTAGAATTGTTCAGCCTTCGCATATTCGCGAAGAATCAGAAGATTTACACACTCCTGATACGAATGAAATTCCTATTGTAACTAAGAAAAACGGCAAAATATCTACTGATCCGCACGATCCGGATGTTGCGCGCGCGGTTAAATATGAGAAAGATGAAGCTCATAAAGCTTATTCGTTGCGTCGTAGATGGACTCGCATAGGTATTGTTCTAGGAATTTTGCTTGGATTGTTGATTATTTCTGGTGCTGGTTATGGAGTTTATTCGTGGACTCAAACGCAGTATTACATTAGCCAGAACAATGATCGCGTTGTTATTTATCAAGGTGTTCCAACAAATATTTTCGGAATTGCATTATCTCACGAAGTTGAATCAACCGATATTCCTGTAAAAAATCTTGATAAATCATGGCAGGATCAATTGCGTGAAGGCATTAGTTTTGGAAGTTTAGCTGAAGCTCGCGGTCATGCTTCTTTAATTCGTCGAGAAATGTTCCAGCGTGCGAAAGAAAAATTAAATGCTAAGCGTCAGAAAAAAATAGTTTCTTCAAATGATAGTAAAAGCAGCAAAGACGGTAAAAGCAGTAAAGACAGCGTAGATAGTAAGGAAAATAAGGATAATAAAGACAATAATGCGCAGCAAGGGGGTAAATCCTCATGAATTTGATTGCTACGCGTATTAGGCAGATAGCATTATTGCTTTTTGCAATTCTTGTTTCAGCAATTGCATTTTTGCAAATGTTCTTTCGTATAGACAGTTGCATATCAGCTAAGTATGTTGCAATGCTAACAATTGTTATGCTGCTATTCTTAGTATTTTGGGGTGTGCTTCTTGTTAAGCAGCCTTATGCTAGTCAAGCAATTTTGCCGTGTATTATGCTTCTTACAGCAATAGGAACAGTTCTTATTGCAAGAATTGATAGGCAAAATAATACTGATATTGCTATTAAACAGTTAGTGTGGGTGTGTGTAGCACTTATATTATCTATTATTTTTGTTATTGTGCTGCAAGATTATCGCATATTAAGACGTTTTTCTTATGTAAATATGGTAATCGGCTTAGTTTTGCTTCTTTCTCCTATGATTCCAGGATTAGGCAAAGAAATTGGCGGCGCAAGAATTTGGATTGGTTTTGGAAATCACACTGTGCAACCTGGAGAATTTGCTAAGCTTTTCCTAGCTTTCTTCTTTGCAGCATACTTGTTTAATCATCGCGACAGGCTTGCTGTAGGAGGGAAAAAAGTTCTTGGAGTGCATTTGCCAAGATTGCAAGATATGGGTCCTATTGCATTAGTTTGGGCTGCATCAATGGGCGTATTAGTTGTGCAGCATGATCTTGGCACTTCTCTTATGTTCTTTGCTATGTTTGTGTCAATGCTTTATGTTGCCACAGGTCGCAAAGGTTGGCTGGTTGTTGGATTTATTGCATTCACATTAGGCTGCTTAGCTGCAGTAAAGTTATTCGCACATGTGCAGTATCGTGTGGATGCTTGGCTTCACCCGTTTGATAATGCTGTGTATAACAGGTTCCCTGGAGGTTCGGCTCAGATTGTATCTGGATTATTTGGTCTTGCAGCCGGAGGAACTACGGGAACAGGTTTAGGACAGGGGCATCCTTCTTTAACGCCGTTAGCTAATTCTGATTTTATTTATGCTTCTATTGGTGAAGAACTTGGTCTTACTGGACTTCTTGCAGTATTAGTTTTGTATTTAATTATTATTACTTCCGGAATGATTACCGCAATGAAAATTAAAGATGGCTTCGGTAAATTATTAGCATCCGGTCTTGTTTTTACTATGGCATTCCAAGTATTTACTGTTGTTGGTGGTATTACTTTGGTTATACCTTTAACAGGTTTGACCTTGCCATATATGGCTGCTGGCGGGTCTTCATTAGTAGCAAATTATTTGCTTGCCGCATTGCTTATTGTTATTTCTAACTCTGCGAATAAACCTGAATCAGCTCCAGTTTCCGACGCCTTCCAGTATGAGGCTTTGGCAGCATTGCGTGAGCGAGAATTACAGGAGAGAAGTCGTAGTAAATCTGAAAATAATGATCTTGGTGAAAGTAATTTAATTAATAGTCAGGAAGAAGCGAATAGTATGAATAGCCAAACCCTTGTTTCTTCGCAGGAACGAGGTGAGACAAATGAATAAAAGCTTAAAAGAATTATTCATTGCTGTACTAGTATTGTTCGTTGTACTTGGTATTTCAAGTACTATTATTACCTCTATTAATGCTAATGCTTTAAATGCTGATCCTAGAAATCGTAGAGCCTTGTATCATGAGTTTGGATCTCCTAGAGGGGCAATTCTTACTTCGGATGGAATTGTTATTGCTAAATCAGATTCCTCTAAAGATGCATTCGTGTATCAGCGCAAATATTCTAACGGTCCTGTATATTCTCCAATTACTGGCTACTTTTCTATTAGTCAACGCGCAGATAGAGGTATTGAGGCTTCTAGGAATAGTTTATTAAGCGGCGAATCTGACGCATTATTCTGGCAGAGGTTCAAATCTTTGTTTACTGGAGCTACAAACCGCGGAGCTTCTATTGAAACATCAATTGACTCAAAACTGCAGACTCTCGCCTATAATCTTCTAAAAGACAAAGACGGTGCTCTTGTTGCAATTGAACCAAAAACTGGCAGGATCCGCGCAATGGTTAGCACGCCAAGTTATGATCCAAATATTCTTGCCATACACAATATTGGTGCTGTAAATAAGTCTTACGAACAAATAACATCAGATGTTTGGAATCCAATGTTAAATCGTACGATTTCTGAGCTTTACGCACCTGGTTCTACATTTAAAACTATTGTTGCTGCTACGGCACTAGAAACTGGAAAATATCAGCCAGATACGCTAATACCTGCTGGTGCGAAATATACTCTTCCTGGAACAAGTGTTGCTTTAACTAATGTTGTTTCTCAAGCAAACGGAACTGACGGAAAAATTTCATTTGAAGACGCGTTAGCTTATTCTTCAAATACTGCATTCGCTCAGTTGGGCAATTCTTTGGGTTCAGATGCGATTGTAAAACAGGCAAAAAAGTTCGGCTTCTTTGAATCTCTTTCTATAGATGGATCTGATTCTACAGGTTTCCCAATGAGATCAGTAAGCTCAACATTTTCTATTAAACCAACTCCAGACAGACTAGCTTTGGAATCCATTGGACAAGGTGACGCAAAAGTTACGCCTTTGCAAAATGCTATGATTGCAGCAGCTATAGCAAATAACGGTACGCTTATGAAACCTACGCTTGTAGATTGTGTGCGTTCAAGTGACTTGTCTGTGTTGTCGCAAACGAAGCCAACAATTATGAATCAAGCCATGAGCAGCGATAGTGCTGCAAAACTATCCGCTATGATGCAATCTGTAGTAATAAAAGAAAATCCAAATCTCGCATTACCAAATATGCATGTTGCTGCAAAAACAGGTACTGCACAGATTGGAGTGAATAATCAGTCTGCAAATGGGTGGGTTATTGGATTTGCTCCGGCAGAAGATCCTAAAATAGCTATAGCGGTAATTGTTCACAATACTAATGTTTTGGGCAGTTACGCAGCAGGACCAATTATGCGACAAGTGATGAAGGAGGCGCTTACACAATGAAACTTGTTGAAGGACAGTTAGTTCATCATCGTTATCGACTGGATCGCCGCCTTGCGCAAGGTGGTATGGGAGAAGTCTGGAAAGGCTTTGATATTCAACTTGGGCGAATTGTTGCTATTAAAGCGCTGCGTACGGATACTGCGAATGTAGAAGCAAAGTTGCGTAGGCTTCGTGCGGAAGCTCATAATTCGGCAAATCTTGCGCACCCGAATATTGCAGCACTATTTGACTATTATGAGCATGATGGCATTGGATTCTTAATTATGGAATACGTGCCAAGTAAGTCGTTAGCAGATTTGTATCATAAAGAAAAAGCTATTGATCCAACCAGACTGTTGCCTATTCTTATTCAAACAGCACGAGGACTTTTTGTAGCTCACTCGCATGGTGTTATTCATCGTGATGTAAAACCTGCAAATATTATGGTTTCTGAAACAGGAAACGTAAAAATTACCGACTTTGGTGTTTCTTATTCAAGCGATCAGGAGCAGATTACTCAGGACGGTATGGTAGTTGGCACAGCACAATACATTTCTCCTGAACAAGCACAAGGCGAACAAGCAACAGCACAATCCGACATTTACTCACTAGGAGTTGTTGCTTACGAAGGATTATGCGGGCACAGGCCGTTTACTGGAGCTACTCCGGTAGATATTGCTGCAGCTCATGTTAATGATCCTGTTCCGCCATTGCCTGAAAATATTGATCTGCAATTAAGACAGTTTATTATGTCGATGCTTGCAAAAGATCCAAAAGATCGGCCAAAAGATGCGCTTGTTGTGTCAAAAGTTTTATCTCGTATTGAACGTAGGCTGCTTGATCAAGAAACAGCTTTTAACAATACAACAGGATTTATTTCTACAGATTCCCGACAAACGCGATGTATTAAGAGTATGCCGCAGAATCAAGTCAATATTATTAACATTTTGAATACCAATAATCGCAAGGAGCAGCAATGAATACCACAATGCCCACCTCATTAGCGAATGGTCGATATGAATTAGGAGAACTTATTGGCCGCGGCGGCATGGCAGAAGTGCGTGTTGCGGTAGATAAGCGTCTAGGTCGTACTGTTGCTGTGAAAATCATGCGTTCTGATTTAGCGAACGATGAAATCTTCCTGTCTAGATTCCGCAGAGAAGCTCACGCAATTGCGCAAATGAACAACCCTAATATTGTTAATATTTATGATTCTGGTGAAGAATCTGTTACTACCGACAACGGATTGGAAGAGCGCCTTCCTTATCTAGTAATGGAGTATATTAAAGGAAAAACACTGCGCGATATTCTTAAGATGAATGGTGCCTTAAGCCAGCGTGACGCTGAACAAGTTATGCTTGGTGTGCTTAATGCTTTGGAATATTCGCACAGAATGGGAATTATTCACCGCGATATTAAGCCTGGAAATATTATGATTTCCGAGCAGGGCATGGTGAAGGTGATGGACTTCGGCATTGCTCGTGCTCTTGACGATTCTGCAACAACTATGACGCAGTCTCAAGGTGTTGTTGGAACTGCACAATATTTGTCTCCAGAGCAGGCTCGCGGAGAACAAGTAGACATGCGCTCTGACTTGTATTCTGCAGGATGCGTACTTTATGAAATGCTTACTGGTCGCCCACCATTTATTGGTGATTCTGCTGTAGCTATCGCATACCAGCATGTTTCTGAAGTTGCAACTCCTTTAAGCACTCTTGTGCCTGGAATGCCTTCTATGTGGGATAAAATTTGCGCTAAGGCAATGGCAAAAGACCGTCAGAACCGTTATGCTACAGCTTCGGAATTTAAGAACGATATTCTAGCGTTCATGAACGGCGGAGTTCCTGTTGCAGCAGCTTTTAATCCGCTTACTGATTTAGCGAATATGAAAGCTCGCAAACAAGCTGAGCAAACAGCTGCAACAATGGCCATTAATGCTACTGATGGTGCTGCAACGCAATCATTTAACCCTATTACAGGTCAGGTTGAGTCATCAATTGCATTTGCTCCAAGCACTCGTGCAGCTCAACGCGCTCAATCGCAAGCTAAGCGTCGTAAGCGTGCTGTAATCGGCTCTATTATTGGTGCTGTTGTTGCGATTGTTGTGCTAGCAGGCGTTTTGTTTATGCTGGGTCATAATCGAATGTCTGGTAATGTTGTTGTTCCAACATTTATGGAAACAACCACTCAGGATGCGGCTAGAGAAAAACTTAGAGCATTAGGATTAGTCCCAGATATTCGTGAAGATGATCATTCTTCCCAACCTGAAGGCACGTTTACAAAACAGTCTCCGCGCGGTGGCGAGCATGTTGCGTCTGGCACTAAAGTTACGGTTTGGTTCTCTGTAGGACCTCAATCAACACGTGTTCCAGACGTGAGCGGTAAATCGCAGGAAGCAGCTCGTAAGATACTTGAACATGCTGGTTTTAAGATTGCTAATGTTCGAGTAGAAGATAGTGCTGATGTGAAGAAAGATCATGTAACTCGCACTGATCCAGATGCTGATTCTTTCGCAGATAAAGGCACTTTGATTACGCTTTATATTGCTTCTGGTTTAACTAAGATTCCTGATGGTCTTGTTGGCCAGAGCAAGGATATTGTGATTAGTCAGCTGCAAAATCTTGGTTTTACTGCGGATGTTGTAAAGGAAGATTCAGATAGTGTACCTGAAGATTCTGTAACCAGATTAAACCCTAATTCCGGATCTTCTGTTAAGCCTCATAGCTCGATTACAGTCTATGTGTCACAAGGCTCGCCGAAGGTAGAAGTGCCGCATATTGATCTTGGTACTATTACGTTTAAGCAGGCTAAGAAAATACTTGAAGCAAAGGGCTTAAGAGTAGTTTCTGATTCTATTTCTAATAAAGATGATGATGTAGTAATCAGCATGTCTGAAGATGCTGGAACTAAGGTAGATAAAGGTTCTGCAATCACTTTGATTACGAGGCCAGGGCTTAGTTCTTCTTCAGATAGTGATAATCAAAGTAAGTGATATTAGATACTAGAAATATTATGAGAATCGAATAAAAATAAGGGCGATAACTTTTAAGTATCGCCCTTATTTGTACATATTTATTTTTTATTAGACTTTATTCGAGTATGTCCTAAATTTAATTGGATCTTTCAATTAGATTTACTTCAGATAGTTGTTGTGTAATTAGACATCTGCTGCAGGAATGGAATCGTTGCGGCTGCCCAAGGAAATACCCATTGGAATAGAGCTAATATGATGAACAAATGAATTAGGATTGCAAGAATCCAACGAATTGCTGTAATGCCTGGTTGTATTAAAAGGATTCCGCCAAAAATGCTTGCATCCGGCTTTTTCCTTTTTCCTACGCGAATTTCGCGAAGTGCAGGCCACTGCCAAGCAATAGCACCAGCTGCAAAAATAACAATATAAAGCACTGCAATAACAAGCATTACTGGAACAAGTGAAGAAAGATGAGAAACAAGAGACTGCTGCTCATTGTTAATAAACTTTACTTTTCCTTGCTCATCAATTGTGGAAAGCTCTTTTGGAATACCATCGCTAATGTTTGCCCAATAAGCTAACTTAGCGTAGCTAATCCAGCGATGTGTTGCAGTAGTATACTTAGGCTCGCATGTAGTTAGAGTAAGCATACGTTTTGTTGGCTTTTCGTTAGGATGATCAGGGTTTGGAGCGATTACTTCACCGTGATCTGGTGTAACAATCTTATAAGAAGTGTACTTATATACGAACCAGTAATCTTTAGTCCTAACAACAATAGCATCGCCAGGTTTAAGCAAGTCAACATCACCCAAAGGCTGTCCGTAACCATTGCGGTGTCCAGCTACTGCGAAATTGCCGATTTCTCCAGGCATTTGAGTTTCTGAATAGTGTCCTAAGCCACGTTTGCTCAAAATATCTGGTGTTGTTCCTTCGATAATATTACGCTCCCACTGGTTTCCGAAGCGAGGAACATACAGGCGCGCTATTAAAACGTCCCCTTTTGGCTTGCTAACTTTTGGTGGCTCGCCATTTTGAGGTAAAGCAATCTTTGTTTTGTCACCTGTTTTAGGATTCTTCCAAGATATTTCTTTACGTGCTTCTACCTGATTGTGCTCTGCTTGAGCTCCAGTCCACCACATTTGCCATGCGATATATAGCGCACACATAATTGCAAAAGCGATTAAAACTTCGCCAATAACTCCAGCAATTTGCCAGCAGAAGTTAGAGCCTTTGCTCTTCGTATCATTTTCCTGCGTGTAAGCAGACTGCATAATACGTTACTCCTTTATGATGTGAAGGTCTTGCGACACAAATCATTCATTTATTTAGTTCTTTAAGCACGGATGCGTACCTTAATGGTTGTAACAAAGCAGACGCTTCTGGGAATTTCAAATTCTCCTTCTTTTCTACTTTCCATCCTAATCCAAATGAACTTACGTATTCCTTGTAGGTGCGTATGGCTGGTGAATTATTAAGAGCATCAACCATATCGTCTACTGGGCCAATAGCAGATATTTTATACGGTGGCGAGTACTGATGACCTTGAAGCATAAGCACGTTTCCAATGCAAATTACTGCAGAATTAAACAAAACGCGCTGATCTTGTATGGTCATAGCTTCTGCTCCGCCTTGCCAAAGAGCATTTACAACGGATTCAATATCTTGCTGGTGAATAACATAATCGTTAATATTTACAGAAGTTCCAGAACCGTTTACTGCTCCTTTCCACAGCGAAGAGTCGTTGAGAGTTACTACGATTCCAGGTCCTTCAAGCTTAGGAAGAACAGTGCTACTACCGGTATCTGAAGAATCTTTATTCTCATTACTGCTTACGAGAGTTTTGTTGAGCAAACTAATTCTGGAATCTAAATCTTTAATATCTTCTCGCAAAGATTTTGTGCGCTGCGAGTTTCTTTCAACCATTTGACTTGTGTTAGAAGTAACGAAAGCTGTGCGGTTGACTCGTAGATTAGTAACAAATAAATATCCTGTAAGAAAGATGGCAACGGCAACAGCAACACTACTTAACAACGAGCGTTGAGCTCTATGTTTTCCTGTTCTTTTTACCATAATTTGCTCTCATTCTTCTTACGTTCGAGTGTAACCACTATTATAGCGTGTAGCCGATTGATTGGAGAGTTACAGTTATGGCTGATGAGAAATTGCACACGACTGCAGCTGACGACGCTGCAAAGAAGAGCGATACGTCAAATGAGAATACTTATGGCGTTCCTATGGATGAAGTCGAAGCAGTGTTGAATGCTACTGCAGATAAAGCATCGCTTTCTCCACAAATTCAGAAGATGATGCAGCGTCAAGCAGAAAATAGGCGTCGCGTTGAAGAAAGTATTAAAGGTACGAAGGCTAATGCAGCATGGTTCGTGCCACTGTTCTGCACGTTGATGGTTATTGGCTTAGTGTGGGCTGTTGTGTATTACTTGAACCCTATGCTACCAATCCCAGGAATTGGAGCATGGAATCTACTTATTGCCTTCGGATTTGTTGTGGTTGGTTTCTTAATGACCATGTGGTGGCGTTAATACAATTACGACTATTTTAAAAACGATTCTATTAAAGTAGCTGCGCGTTTTGTGTGGCTACTTTAATTATTTTTATTCTGCAATTGCGCGAATAATTACGTGATTTTTATTGCTGTCAGTTGTTGCAATAAGCCTAATATTTCCACCGTCTTGAATTTTAAGGCGCTTTTTCAAAGTTTCTGCAGACATTGGAAAGTTTCTAGTAACAATATTCGCATGTGTAATATCTGCAAGCGCTTTCTTTATTTCCTTCTTGTTAAGGCTGCAAATATTCTCAATTTTCCATATTTTCCCCGGGAAATTAGCATAATGTTTTTCTGCAACACCAATATGACTATTTGGTTCTATTTGCTTAATGCCATACTTTTCTTCTAAAAACTTTAAACATCCCGCTTTCATAATTGCAGCATTTGGCTCATAAACGTACCGAGCCCATTCTCGCCATTTTTGTACGTCTAAAGTTTTGTTTTCCTTACTTTTACCATCTAATCCAGAAAGTATTGAAACCTGATTTTTTGAAGTATCGTAAACTGCTTCTATAACAGTTAACTGATTGTCGTTTACGCAATATATTGGCAGTTTTGTGTGCTGAGATTTGCTTAGTACTATTAGTAGCTCTTTACATTCATTATGATGAGCAACAATGTGCACTTGCGCAACATTACCGCCAAAATCGTTTACAGTTTTATGCCAGTCAAGCATTGGAGAAAGTTTAATAATAACAATTTGTGCTTTTTTAAGAAGTTGGTCTTTAATAGATAGCACGTTTGGCGTGCAGTCTTCAATAGCGTAAGTTCTAGAACCTTGATTATTGCGACGTGCAGGGTCAATGTATATCATTGTTGCGCTAGAAATCTGATCAAGTGCCTCAAGACTATTATTGTTGTAACACGTAACTTTAGAAAGACCGAGCGCTCGCATATTGTGTTGTGAAATAGCGGAAAGATCACTTTGCTGCTCAATGCATATTGCAGAATCAAAAACTTCAGCCATTATTGCGCAATCAACACCAAATCCACCTGTAAGATCAACAAGAGTGTTCGAAGTGTTTTCTTCATTCAGCTCACTAAGTAATTTTTGTGCAATATTAGCCTTATATTGCGCTGTGGCTTGCGAAGAGCATTGTTCCATAGATATATGTGCCGGATATATAATCTCCTCGCAGGATGCCCATTTTGGCAGTTTTTGTTGTGCTATTTGTTTGCCTGCGATTTGATTTACTGCAAAAGTAACATCAATTCCCGCGTTACGTGGTGCTTTAAGAGCTGCATTATTTGGATTTGATTTCGCATTTTCTTTAATAAATGCAAGTGTTTGAGGTGTTGCGCAAGGAATTTCATAAGGTGCATGTAACTCAGAAAGCATAATCTTATTCTTACGTAACATATGGATGTGTTTGCAAGCTAAACGTAAAGTTTTAAGCGAATAAGCGCTTGTTCTTCAGATTAATAATAATTAAAATAAATTTTAGAGAAATAGCGTAGCTGCGAAGATTTTTTACTCAATTTGCGCTAAATGGTTAAACAGTTGAAGAAGGAACAATGCGATTTTGTATCGAATGCGGTAGTCAACTTTCTGAAAATAGTAGGTTTTGCAATAGCTGTGGAACTCCTGTTGAAGAAGACAAATTAGAAAATCAATTTGTTCAACCTAATAATTTTAAAAAACCTAATAAAAAAGTAATTGCTTGTAGCATTTCTAGTTTTGTTATCGTAGTTCTTGTTGCTGTTGGAATTTTCTATTATTCGTATTCGCAGAAAAATGTTATTTCTTCTTTGAGTGGAGGAAATGCTCAACAAATCATTGAAAAAATATCGTCATCGGGAGCTGCTGTAAAAGTAGTTAAAAAATTCTCCGCAAAAAATAAAGGTGAAGTTCTTTCTATTAAAGGAATTAAAAAAGGCGAAAAAATATCACCTTCTTCGAGAATAACAGTGTATGAATCGTTGGGGCCTGGAGTTCCGGATGATATTACTAAATTGAAGCCGGAAGATGCTGTGCGCGAATTAAAAAAGATGAACGTGCCAGTAAAAGTGCATACTGCAACTGCTATCAATCCGGGTACGGTAATTGGAACTACGCCTCAGCCTGGAAGTTCAATTAATGAATCTGCTGATCGTACTATTCATGTTTTAGTTGGCACTGAAGGCAAAGGTGTTCCAGCGGATTTGTACGGCATGGATTTTGCCAAGGCTGAGGATTTATTGAAGAGTCGCGGATTCAAAGATGTTAAAACGAAAGAACGACTTTCTTCTCGTAATAATATGTATAAAATAGTTGATTCGGATCCTGCGTTGGGAACTGAAACTACTAGTGATTCCATTACTCTTTATTACGGTGTTGGCGCAGGGCAATCTTTGTTCACTGAATCTTCAGATACTTACGACGACCATATTTTGATGGACGCTATGAAACTAGATAGTTTTGTTGGTTTATGGTGCACAAATTCTGGAGATTGTCTTGATTTTCGTTTAGAGCCGTTTAATCCACAAGATCCTGATTATAAGATTTTGAATTTACATGGGTCGCATGAAAAAGATTATATTAACATGCGAAAGGCTGATAATGTGAGTACTTATACAGGTCTGAATTTAAACAATGAATTGCATATGTGTCATGCTAATCAGAATGTTGTTGGGTGCAGTGTTAATTACCCTCCTCGCGAAGAAAATTATATGAGGAATCATCTTATTTATGGAGATACAGGAGTTGTAGAACTGTATCGTGGAGGTTTTGAAACATTCTGTGGTAATTCTGAATTTGACGATATTACCGGTGATAAATGTGTGAACGGTAAGCTTTATAAAACTGGTGATTACGGTTATGACTATCTTGATACTCTTAATAAAGGTCCTGGTATCAATCACGGTTTAAGTTTTAGAATGGCTGATTTTTATCTTCTTGTTCCTGTAGGAGCTGATTTAATCAAATTAGAAAAAGACGGATACTTCCAAGGAGTAGGAAAAAATAAGCCAAATATGGACAGACCGTTTATTCTGCGTAGAGATCCTAAGTTGTATAAGAAAACCGAAGAACCTATTAAGCCTGCTAAAACTATAGATTCTTTCCTAAATCCATTTATTCCATCATATAAAACTAAGCCTGTGAAGTTTGCGCCTGCGCCTGATGACGATAACGCATACTACTTGGTTGAACAGCCTTTTAATTGGAGTAAACTGCCAGAAAAACAGTAGAGTAGATTGTTTTTCTAATTACGTTTCTGCGCTTTTCGAAAGTTAATTAACATAGAGTAGTAATTGTGGATAACTTTTATACACTTTTGCACAAGCGCAAAAATGGCGAGTTATTAGCATTTGTGAATAATTATGTGGATAACTTGAGTAGTTGTTAGCATCTTATGCCCAACTTATACCCAAGTTATCCACAGTTCTGTACACAATGGTGGAAAACTACATGCGTGTAATTTAACTAATCTAATCCTTGTAAGCAGAATACTGCGCACGCAACAAGAATAATAAAAATAGAAATAAAATACGTTAAGAAACGCGTATTAAACGAAGCTTTTCTAAGCAGAGGATTTCGTACTCCTAGCAATGCTGCAAGTGCTGTGCCAATAATTAAACCTCCAACATGCGCTTGCCAAGCTATATTTGGAATAATAATTGGCATAGCGAGAGTAATCGCAATCCAAATAATTGTTCCTCGCATGTTTTCACCAAGTCGCCACTGAGCTACTAAAAGTGCGCCAATAAGACCCATAATTGCGCCTGAAGCACCATAAGAGGCGGACTGCCAATTATTAATTATTCTGCACCAAATAATATCTGCAATGCATCCTCCAAGACCCGATATTAAATAAAGTCCAAAGAATTTCCATCTGCCAAAATAACGCTCAAGTTCTGCGCCGAGTGACCAAAGGCACAGCATGTTGAAGAAAATATGAGTGATGTTTGGCGCATGAACAAACATTGATGTGAACCAAGTCCATGGGGTATTTAACGCAGTAACTGGCACGAAGGCAGTATATTCTATAAAAGTAATGTAGGTTTCTTTAGTTACGAAGTATAAAAATATTTCTATTAGCCAAGTAATAATGCAAGCGTATATGAGAATTGCAGTAACAGTATTGCTGCGAAAACGTATTCTATTCCATAAATTTTTTATATCCAAATTATGCATATCTTTATGATATAGGCTTTACTTCACAAATTTAATCAATAAGATTGTGTAAAAAGATGCAACTCTGAAGAAAAGCAACTATGATAGTGAGTAAGCGACAAAACGCTATATAAATCGTTGACTTGGACGAGCAGGTCAGCTTAACCCGAAAGGAGCCATCATGGAGAACAGATCCTCTGGCGGTTGGAAGTTCTTTGCACTGCTCTTCGGAGCACTGCTCGCAGGAATTGCTGCATTGTATGTTTATAAGCAGCACAATCCTGATTATGACCCTTGGGAGGAGCCGTGGGAGAACAGCTCTTCACCAATTGACCTGGGGCTAGAAAAAGAAGAAACAGAAGGTAAAGACGCTCCTGCTGTTGAAGAATAAAACAGCAGTGTTGCGTTAAAATACTTCAAATAAAGGCGACTGTGTGTATGTGCAGCCGCCTTTATTGTTTGTTTACTTGTTTATTTACTTACTTGTGATTAATTTCGATTTAATTACTAGAAACAAAAAGCGGAAGCTGATTAACAGCCTCCGCCTTTTTTAAGCGATTAAGACGCTATTTTTACGCTCACTCAGCAACTGGAAGAGCACCAGTGTGCCAAATGCGATCGAGGTAATCTTCGATAGAGCGGTCAGAAGAGAAGTAACCAGAGTTGGCTACGTTCAAAACTGCCATGCGAGCCCACTTCATTGGGTCGCGGTAAGTTTCCTCAATCTGAGCCTGAATATCCATGTAAGAGCTGAAGTCAGCCATTGCCATGAAGTAATCGTGGGTAAGCCAATCGTTGACGAGTGGCTCATACACGCTCTTGTCACCGTTGGAGAAGGTGCCGTCAGCAACCATGTCAACAGCGGTCTTCAAGCGAGGATCAGACTCGTAGTACTTACGGGATCCGCCGTGATCGTAGCCTTCAGCGTAGAGCTTATCAACTTCGTCAACGGTCATGCCGAAGAGGAAGAAGTTCTCAGCGCCAACGCGCTCGCGAATCTCAACGTTTGCACCATCGAGAGTACCAACAGTCAAAGCACCATTCAAAGCGAACTTCATGTTACCAGTGCCGGAAGCTTCCTTACCAGCCTGAGAAATCTGCTCATCCAAATCGGTGGCAGGAATCAAGTTCATAGCCAACTCGATGTTGTAGTTTGGTGGGAAGAACACAGCGAGCTTGCCCTTGCATGCTGGGTCGTTATTCACCACGCGAGCAACATTGTTAATGAGCTGAATGGTGAGCTTTGCCATAGCATAGCCTGGAGCGGACTTAGCGCCGAAGAACACGGTGCGTGGAAGCATCTTGTCAACGTCGATTGTGCCGTTCTTAATTCCAGCGTATGTGGAGATAACCTGGAGGATCTTCATGGACTGGCGCTTGTACTCGTGCAAACGCTTAACAATGGTGTTAAACATAGTGTCTGGGTTGATTTCGAAGCCATACTTCTGCTTTGCGAAATCAACGAAGGCAAGCTTGTTCTGCTTCTTAACTTCAGCAAACTTCTTAACGAATGCCTTGTCGTCAGCCAATGGCTTCAAACCTTCAAGAAGCTCCAAATCACCCTGCCATGCGTCGGTGCCCAAGCCCTCAGTAATAAGAGCAGACATACGTGGGTTGCTCAAGCGCACGAAGCGACGAGGAGTTACACCGTTAGTAACGTTCTTGAACTTATCTGGGTAAACGCTGGAGAAGTCCTTCAAAGTGACATCCTTCAACAACTCAGAGTGAAGCTCAGCAACGCCGTTAACGTAAGAGCCGCCGTAGGTAGCCAAGTAAGCCATGCGGACTACAGCACCTTCGCCATTTTCGTCAGCGTCGGTAGCGATGCGCATACGCTCAACCTGATCCTCAGCAACGCCCTTACCGCGAAGCTCGTTGCGGAACTGCTCGCTAATGCCCTTAATAATCTCAAGGTGGCGTGGCAAAAGTTCGCCAATAAGCTTGGCTGGCCAAACTTCCAAAGCTTCTGGAAGCAAGGTGTGGCAAGTGTAGTTGAAGGTCTTGGTGGTGATACCCCAAGCGGTGTTCCAATCGTAGCCGTACTCGTCCATAAGAACGCGCATAAGCTCTGGAATACCAATAACTGGGTGAGTATCGTTCAACTGGAAGTTGATCTTGCTTGGGAAGGTTGTGAGATCCGGCTTATCCTGACCTGGATAGAACACGCGGATAGCGTCATGAATAGAAGCAGCTACGAAGAAGTACTGCTGCTCAAGACGCAAAGCCTTACCTTCTGGAGTGGAATCTTCTGGATAAAGAATCTTAGAAATGTTTTCTGCTGCAACCTGTGGCTTTACAGCATCCAAGTACTCAGACTTGTTGAAGGTGAGCAAATCAAACTCGTCGTAAGACTTAGCAGTCCACAAACGAAGAGTGTTTACGCGACCAGAATTGTAACCTGGAACCATGTAGTCAACTGGTACTGCACGAACAGACCAAGCTGGCTTCCACACGCGCTTGCCGTTTTCTTCAACAACTTCGCCGCCAAAGTTGACGCGCTGATCACGACCGTAATCAATGTGGCCCCATGGCTCTTCGTTGCTAAGCCAGTAATCAGGTGTTTCTATCTGCTTACCTTCTTCATCAAAGCGCTGCTTGAAGATGCCGTAACGATACTGGATGCCGTAGCCGAATGCTGGAACGCCAATAGAGGCGAGCGAATCAATGAAGCAGGCTGCGAGACGACCCAAACCGCCGTTACCCAAACCTGGTTCATACTCAGCGTCGATAACAGCCTTTGGATCGAAGCCAAGCTTCGTAACAGCTTTTTCGAACTGGTCGGTAAGACCAGCGTTCAACAAAGCATTCTCAAGCTGCTTACCCATCAAGAACTCTGCGCTCAAATAGCCAACAGCCTTGGTGTTTCCGTTAATCATGTCATGCTGTGTCTGCATCCAAGAGTCCATCAAGTGGCGACGAACTGCGGTAGCAGCGGCAACATACACATCTGCCGTGGTGGCCTGCTCTGGCGTTACACCCTGGGTGTACTTGAGGTGCTCTTGAAGTTCTTTGGCAAATGCCGTCGCAGTAGTTTTGGCTTTCGGCGCGACGTGTTTAGTCATATTTGACTCCTTGTGCCGTTTGTTATATTTCCTAAAAAGTGTGCAGCCTGAAACTTTATGTTTAGGCAGTTAAACCAGTACCACGTTGTAGATAACTGTTGTAGATAACTACAAAAGGTATGTTAATGCACACGATGTTCCCAATAGTACCACAACCTAACACCTTTAAATATTAATATATGGCTTCTTAATACAAATATATTTATGAAAGTATGTTGTTTAGAAGATAATAAAAATATGGTAGTAATACTTGAGCGAGATATAAAAAGAGGACAATGTGCTTGGAAAGCGTGGTGTGAGTCTGCTAATAAAGCGTTTAATAATGGCGGAGAAGCTATTCAAATAACTAGCGATATTTTAAATATTTCTCCAATTGACGAAGCTTTAGCAGTTAGATATTCTTTATATCTTCTTGAAAACAGAGTCCCTGGGTGTGCAGTAGAGGTAAGAGTTGCGCCTTTTGGTGCAGTAAAAATTTTGGAAGGACCAGCTTCTGATCCGCATAATCTTACTCCGCCGGATGTTATTGAGCTTGATCCGCAAGTTTGGTTAAGAATTTCTTGTGGTATTACAAGTTGGCAGCAAGAAAAACAAGCCGGACACATAAGTGCAATCGGTGAGCGTGATGATTTAAGCGATATTTTGCCACTTGATATAAATTTATGACATCTATTTATAATGCTTATTTACAAATATCCTGGGACCTCATTTTTTAGACCCAGGATATTTAGCTAAAAATAATTACTAGCAACCTAATTATTAGTAATTTTAAGATTTATTTATCGTTCTTATGCATGAAACTCGGCACTGGCATAGGAATGTGATGATGCACAGGAGTATGCGCGCCAGAATTTGTAGAAGAATTTTCATTATTTACAGCCTTAGCTGCAGCTTCTGCCGCCCACTTTGCATATTCGTCTAAATCATCATCGTTGGAAGACTCATTAGAATCATCTTCTTGAACAGTTGCTTCCTGATCTGGAAGATACGAGTTTTCCTCGTAAGTTTCGCTCGACGCAAATGGATCGAAGGATCCTTGTCCGGGTTCGCTGGAGTTAAGCTCCTTAGCAAGCTCGTCATAATCCGTATCGGTCGTCAGGTATTTGAGCTTACGGGCAATTTTCTGTTGCTTTGCCTTCTGTCGTCCGCGGCCCATCTGACCCCCTCTTAAAAAATTACCGTAACAATCAGTTCATCACACAAGAGCGTACCACTTAACCGCAACCGAGTATATTGTCTGTGTAAACTTTTACCATAAAAGCCATATTTTAAGCGTAAAAATGCGTGTACGTAAGGAGCCAAAAATGCAGGAAGAAGCACAGGTAACAGCAGCAGGAAATGAGATGAGTGCAAGCTTTCTTGCAGCGCGTAAACGTTCGGATGCAACGCTTGAAAAACTAGAAAGTAATCCTTCTTCGTTTACCATGCTTACAGGAGACCGTCCAACAGGACGCCTGCATTTAGGACACTATTTTGGTTCTATTCGTGAGCGTGTCGCAATGCAGAAGCGTGGTGTAAAAACCAATATTATTATTGCAGACTATCAGGTAATTACTGATCGTGACACAACCGAGCATATTGAAGACAATGTGCTGAATTTGGTACTTGATTACATGGCTGCAGGAATTGATCCAGAAAAAACAATGATTTTTACGCATTCTGCAGTTCCTGCCGCAAATCAGCTTATGCTTCCATTCTTATCTTTGGTTACAGAAGCTGAATTGCACAGGAATCCTACTGTAAAGTCAGAAATGGAATCTTCCGGCCACGCTTTAACTGGATTGCTTCTTACTTACCCAGTGCATCAAGCTTGCGATATTTTGTTCTGCAAAGCTAATGTTGTGCCGATTGGTAAAGATAATTTGCCTCATATTGAAATTACGCGCACAATTGCTCGACGATTTAACGAAAGATACGCAAAAAAGAATCCAGTGTTCCCAGAGCCGGCAGCAATTTTGTCTGACGCTCCAGAAATTCCAGGATTGGATGGTCGTAAGATGAGCAAATCTTATGGTAATTCAATCATGCTTGGAGCTACTGCCGAAGAAACAGCCAAACTAATTAAGAAGAGCCCGACTGATTCGGAAAGAATGATTACTTTTGATCCAGTTTCGCGCCCACAAGTTTCAGCACTTCTTACTACTGCAGGTTTAGTAACAGGTAGGGATCCTAAAGATATTGCTGAAGAAATTGGCAACGCTGGAGCAGGTGCGTTGAAAGCTTACGTAATTGAAAACGTAAATAACTTCCTGGCTCCTCACCGTGAGCGTCGTGCAGAATTAGCAAAAGACATGGATGCTGTTCGAGACATTTTGCACGATGGCAATAAGCGTGCGAATGCTATTGCAGAAGAAACACTTTCCCAAGTGCGAGACGCTATGGGAATGAAGTACTAATTAAATTTCAATAAGTAAAGTAATAAAAAATAAAGCCGCTCGCAAGAAAACTTGTAAGCGGCTTTTTTGTTGAAAATTGATAGACTGAAATTTAGAACATCACACGTCGTAACGCCAGCTTTTATCAGTAATAACGCGAGCTACAGCAAGACCAATAGGCAAGCAAATAATTACCATAAAAGCTCGGAAAGTCCAATCTAACGCTGGAAGCGTGTGGAACTGTCCAAGATAAAACATTGCGCGATACATATAAAGTCCCGGAACCATAATCACAATAGATGGAACGGTAAGACCTATTCGCGGATACCCCAAATATTGAGGTGCAAATCCGTGGCGAACAATAGCTCGCCACGCAGAAGCAAGTAAGCCTGCAAGTAAAGCGCCGCTAAACGCTGCAATTTCAGCAGCGATACCAAAATCCGTCATAGTTAAGCGCAGAGTATCCGTAATAGCTCCAATAACTCCTGCAACTATGCACATGCGCTGTGGAGAATTAAACAGCACAGAGAAGCCCCACACGCCAGCAAAGGCCGTAATAAGTCGAAGAACTGCGTTAAGCCAAGGGTTTAATCCAAGAGGAGGGAAACCTTGAGGATTAAGCTGCACAAGGCTTGCAACAGTCCAGCCTGCAAGCGTTCCCATCAAAATAATCGCAAGCGTATAACACAGACGTTGAATTCCGGAAGGGAAATCTATTTTTGCAATATCTAGGCCGCCTGTAATAAGTGGGAAGCCTGGAATAACAAATAATACTGAGCCAATATATGCGGTTGTGTGATTTAATGCGCTTGGGTCGAAGTAGCCAATAAGTCGCAGAGAACCTATGCACGAAAGTGCGCCGATTGCAACCGCAACGAATGTGACTACAAATTGGTTAAGATGATGCATGAACATGCGTCGGCGAATATAATGGCCAATTCCTGCACCAATAAAAGCGCCGACCATGTCGTAAATGCCACCGCCAAGCAAGAAAGCAAAGGATGCGCAAGCTATTGCGGAAGCAAGACCTGCAAACCAAGGTTTATAAAGTGGCTTGCGATTTTTAATCAAATCAAGACGGTCATGCACTTCTCGAACAGTAAGAGGATGATTATTTTCATTTTCCTTATTGCTGTTTTCTGTAATTTTTTGAACATGCGAAAAATGTTCAGCGTAAGCGTTTTCTGGCTGTAAAGCGAAAATTCCTCGAGGCTTTTCTTTTTTGATTGCTTCTTGTAAAGCTTTCTTTTTTGCAATTTTAGTAGCATTTTCTTCAGATTGCTTAGCTGTTTGCACAATGGTATGTTCGTTGTCGCTCGCTTGCAATGTATCAACTAATTCTTTAGAAACTGTAGCTTTTGAGTGGTAGAGGGAATCGTTCCCAAGTTTAACGTTAAACCAGTCAGCAAAATGCTCGAGAAGCCAAATGCGCTCAGTGTTTACGCCAGTAGTTGGAAGATCCACAACCTCAGTAATACGCTCATGTTTATCTGTGCAAGTTGCCTCAATATCCGTGAGATTTACGTCCGCTCGAACGTGAACGCCCATCGGTTCGCCGATTCTGTGCATAAGTTCGCGAACACGGTAGCTTCCGGTTCCTGCTCCTAATCCGAGCGCGCCGACGCGAATAATAATGCTTGATTTTGCAGCTATGCAAGCTTCTGTAACAGGCTTATCCCAATCGCGCTCAACATCGTCCATGTCGAGTGGAATAGCATGAGTATGAAAACGTCCAGAAGGTTTTCCTACTACGTGTCCTGTTGGAAGAATTTCCGGATTGTTATTGCAACTGTTGCTGTAATTGGTATTGCAATTATCGCAACTATTGCAATTATGGCCGTTTACATTATCGCAAGTATTATTGTCTTCGTTGCTATCTACTGTGCTCACAATTTTTCAGTATACGCACCCCTATTGCCTAGTAAATTTTTGTTAACAAAATACTATTTATGCTACGTCCGGTGGTAGTTTCAAAATTAACTTGGTATTTCGCTGTAAACAAGGCTGTGGGCTTGCAACTTTTGACCTAAATAACCGCGGAGGAGCCGCGGAAGTCAGATGACCGAGCAACCTTATTTACTGGCGCAAGGAGGTCTGATGACAGAAGAAAATCAGCAGGTTACTCCAGCGGACGCAACTATTGTTACGTCTGGTTTGGGGCGAAAAGGCCCAGAGGAGCGTGACCTTCCAGCATCGCTTAAGCAAGACATGGATTTGTGCTTGCATATTCTTCGCGATGTTCTTGGTGAATTCGATGAAAAATTACTAGCAGTATTCGACGACGTGCGTTTGAATGCTGTAGATGCTAGTGCCGCGCATTTTGCGCAAATGGTAGATGCAAAAGTAACAGCCGACGATGGCTTAAGTAAAGCTGTAAGCAAAATTAATGGCATGAATTTGCATGATACTCAGCTTCTGGCGCGCGCTTTTGCAACATACTTCCATTTAGCAAACTTGTGCGAAGAGAATTATCGTGTTTCTGTACTTCATCAGCGTGAATGTGAAGTTGAGGATTCGTTGCCGGTTGATCCAGTTAACGAATTAACTTGCGCGTATCACAAGTTACTAACTGAAATGAGCCCTGCCGAAGCGAAAGAATTGCTCGCAAAGCTTGAGTTCCATCCTGTATTTACTGCGCACCCAACTGAAGCTCGTCGTAAGGCTGTAGCCGGAAAGATTCGTAGAATTTCGCAATTATTAAGCGAACATCATCGTTTAGGCGGATCCGACAAGCGCGAAAATTATCGTCGTCTGTATAACGAAATTGACGCTCTTCTTAGAACTTCGCCAATTGCTTTGAAGAAGCCAACTCCGGTTGAAGAAGCGGATACTATTCTTGACATTTTTGACGCTACTTTGTTTGATACGATTCCAGTTGTGTATCGTCGATTTGACGATTGGCTGCTCGGTAAGAAGGCTGGTCTTGTGCCGCCTCGCTGCCCTGCATTCTTCCACCCAGGAAGCTGGATTGGATCGGACCGAGATGGCAACCCTAATGTGACAGCTAAAGTGAGCCGTCAAGTCGCTCGAAAGTTTAGCGATCACGTGCTTGCAGCTTTGGAAAATCGCACGCGCGAAGTTGGCAAATGCTTAACTATGGAAACGCGCACAACTCCTCCAAGCGTGGAGCTACTTGAGTTGTGGAATCGTCAGCGCGAAATGAGCGAACAGCTTACAGAAAGCGCTTCAGATGTTTCTAATAGTGAGCCGCATCGTGCTGTAATGCTCGTAATGGCTGACCGTTTGCACCGCACTATTAGCCGCGATACGGATTTGATGTATCATTCTTGCGAAGATTTTATTGAAGATTTGCAAATTGTGCAGCGTTCTTTGGCAGAAGGTGGAGATCCTCGAGCAGCTTATGGTCCTTTGCAGGATTTGATTTGGCAGGCGCAAACCTTTGGATTCCACATGGTTGAAATGGAATTCCGTCAGCATTCTCTCGTGCATTCTCGCGCTTTGGAAGATATTCGCGAACACGGATTGCATGGCGAACGCGGACCGCTTCAGCCAATGACTCGAGAAGTGCTCGACACCTTCCGCGCTTTGGGAGCAATCCAAAAGCGTAACGGCATGCGTGCTGCTCGACGCTACATTATTTCCTTCGCAAAATCTGCTCAGCATGTGCGCGACGTATTTGAGCTTAATCGTCTTGCTTTTGCTCATCCACAGGATGCGCCAACAATAGACGTTATTCCACTGTTTGAACAGTTGGAAGATTTGCAGAATTCTGTAAATGTGCTTGAGGAGATTATTAAAATTCCTGAAGTGCAGGCTCGTCTTAAAGCTACTGGCCGCAAGATGGAAGTTATGCTTGGTTACTCGGATTCTTCCAAGGACGCTGGTCCTACTTCCGCAACGCTTGCTTTGCACTCTGCTCAGGAGCGCATTGCTCAATGGGCTAAGAAGCATGATATTGATTTGACACTATTCCACGGCCGCGGTGGCGCTGTTGGTCGAGGTGGCGGTCCTGCAAACCGTGCAGTGCTTGCTCAGCCTGTTGGCTCCGTCAATTGCCGATTTAAGCTTACTGAGCAGGGCGAAGTTATTTTTGCGCGCTACGGAAACCCGGTTTTGGCTATTCGTCACGTTGAATCCGTTGCTTCTGCAACTTTGTTGCAATCTTCGCCAAGTGTTGAGAAAACTAATACTGATATGACGAAGAAGTATGCGGATATGGCTGCAAAGCTTGATGTTGCAGCTCATGAGCGCTTCCTCGATTTGCTGCAAACGGATGACTTTACTCCATGGTTCTCTACAGTTACGCCTTTGAGTGAAATCGGTTTGCTTCCAATCGGCTCTCGCCCAGCTAAGCGCGGTTTGGGTGCGAAGTCTTTGGACGATTTGAGAACAATTCCGTGGGTGTTCTCTTGGGCTCAGGCTCGCATTAACTTGGCTGCATGGTACGGTTTGGGTACGGCTTGCGAAAAGTTTGGTGATTTGGAAACTTTGCGTCGCGCTTACGAAGAGTGGCCGCTGTTTAGTACTTTTATTGACAATATTGAGATGTCTTTGGCTAAGACGGATGAGCGTATTGCTCGCATGTACTTAAGCCTTGGAGATCGTGAGGATTTGAGCGATAAAGTACTTTCGGAAATGCAGCTTACTCGCAAGTGGGTTTTGCAAATAGTTGACGACAAGTGGCCTCTGCAGCATCGTCACGTGCTCGGCCAGGCTATTCGCGTGCGCTCTCCTTACGTGGACGCGCTTTCTGTAATCCAATCCCTCGCATTGCACAAGCTTCGTAACAAGGTAGATAAGGAAGAGTTGAGCGAAAGCCAGCAGGCAGAGTTCATCTACCTTATTCTTTGCACTGTTTCCGGTGTTGCTGCGGGCTTGCAGAATACTGGATGATTTTAATAAATTACTGAATCAAGAAGGCTCTCGTATTTGCGAATTGCAATACGGGAGCTTTTTTGATAATAGGCTTATATTCTTAAACAAAATTCTTATTTACTACGAAAGATACAATATATTCTAAGTCAAAGATTTTTAAACTTTAAGCAACTAAAAATATTGCCAATGCCAGTGTAGGAGGTAATAATGCAAGAAGAGGCAAACGAAGATTTTGCTAATGAAGATTCAGTTTTAGCTACATCGGTATTAAGCGCAATGCTTGCTGGGAATCGCAAATTTGCAGAAGGCAATTCAGCGCATGCAGGCGTAAATTCACAAGCGCGCATGAAACTTATTGACGGTCAGCATCCTGGAGCTGTTGTGCTTTCGTGCGCAGATTCTAGAGTTGCTCCAGAATTTATATTCGACGCCGGCTTGGGCGATATTTTTTCTGTTCGCACAGCTGGAGAAGTGTTGGATGATGCCGTAATAGCTTCGCTAGAATACGCTGTGAGTGATTTGGGAGTAAAAGTGTTGGTTGTGCTTGGGCATGAGCATTGCGGCGCAGTACAGGCTGTTTTGCCGAACGTGCAAAAGCTGGTTTCTGAATACGACGAAGATAAAACAAGCGAAATAATTGAGTCGAGCGAGTCAATATTGCTGCGTTCTTTAGGGCCTGCTGCGCTCGCAGGTGTTGAGGAAAATTTAGATACAGATGATATTGAACGTATTCACGTGTCTAATATTTTGGCTGAAATTTGCGAAAAATCACAAATAATTCGCGAAGCTGTTTTCAAAGACGCTTTGATGCTTGTTGGTGCAAGGTATCGAATGAGTGACGGCTTGGTGGAAGTGTTGTCATGCTAAAAACAGAAACCGAAGCAAAAGCAACGAGCCAAGTAGAAAAAGCAAGTAAAGCAAAACAAGCAAATTCTGCAAACTATCTTTTTTTGATTGCAGGAGTGCCTTTCGCTGCTCTTATTATTGCTATGGCACCGGCTTTACAAGCGCGTTACCCATGGCTTCTTATTGACACCACTGTTCGAGGTGTTGCTGGCCTACTTTTGCAAGCGATTCCTTTCACTCTTATTGGCGTTCTTGTGTCTGCTGCTGTGGAAACTTGGGTAACGGCTGATTTTATTGAAAAACATGCTCCAAAATCTACTGCAAACGGTTTTTTAGCTGCCATAATTGCTGGAGTATGCGTGCCTGTGTGCGACTGTGTGGTTGTGCCAACATTTTCTAGGCTCGTTGCAAGAAAATTGCCGCTTCCTTGCGCAATAACTTTCCTTTGTGCTGTTCCTGTTGTAAATCCTGTGTCTGTTTTAGCGACTTGGTACGCTTTTTCTGATGCTCCGGCTGTAGCCGTTATGCGCGTTGCTTTAGGAGTTGGTATTGCGTTATTAGTTGGATTAAGTTTTGCAATATTCCCAACAAAATCATCTGTTTTACGTAACGAAAATTTATTAAAAAATAATCTTAAACCAAAATGTTCTTGTGAACTAAATTGTGGCTGCGATCATAAAGAAAATCAAAATTCTTCAGAACAATTAAAGACGCAAAATCGCACAAAATTAAGTATTTGTTTGCAAGTAAAGCTGTATATAAAGCATATTCACGAAGATTTTTTGAAACTTTTACCAATTATTGTGTGCGGAACTATTGTTGCTTCTGTTATACGAGCTTGGTTAGGGGCGGATCCTGCTTCCAGAATACAAGCTAACAATATTTTGATTGCAATACCCGCAATGATGGCTATTGCCTATTTCAGCTCGTTGTGCTCAAGTTCGGATGCTGTAATTGCTAGAAGTTTAGCAGCTTCTTTACCAATGTCTTCCGTCTTAGTATTTTTGCTATTTGGCCCAATGCTTGATTT
Source organism: Gardnerella sp. DNF00753 (assembly GCF_049244275.1). Classification (NCBI taxonomy): domain Bacteria; kingdom Bacillati; phylum Actinomycetota; class Actinomycetes; order Bifidobacteriales; family Bifidobacteriaceae; genus Gardnerella; species Gardnerella sp. DNF00753. The sequence continues at coordinate 1,510,059 of NZ_CP058393.1, read as the reverse complement.
AAAAAATACTCTTATGCTTGTTTCTGATTGCAGAGGCAAATTCGTATTGCGTTTAACGCTAACAATTGCAGGCTTTTGTCTTCTAGCTTCACTGTTTTCTAACTGGGCTTGGGGGTTCATGCTATGAAAAATACAAGTTCTGTTAGTGAAGAAAATAAAAAGCGTAATCGTATTACTTTTGCAAAAATATTAGAATCTTTCGTGCTTTTATGTTTAGCAGCAGTTATTGCCACAGTAACTTTAAGTGGACAGTACACGCTTTTTACCACTCCTCGAGCGTTCGCATATTTGATAATTGCAGCCGTTCTGCTTTTAGTTTTAGCATTTTGTGCTGCATTGGGATGGTTTGATGTTTCTGCACGAGATTCTTGGAAAATACTAGTTTCTTTAGCGCTTCCTGCACTGCTAATTATTATTCCTCTGCAATCGTCGCAAAGATTTAGCTCTGGCGGTTTTGATCGCTACGCAGGAGGCAGAGCTATTGCTATTAGAAGACACAATTCGATACTTTCTGGGTTGAGTGAAAAATCTCGTGAAATAAAAGTAAAAAACGATGATTTCGGTTTATGGTATGACGAAATCGACCATAATATTTCAAAATATGAAGGCTATACGGTTACGATTACAGGGTTTGTAAGTCGTGATACTACTTTAGGAGCAAATCAGTTTCGTTTATCTCGTCAACTCATGTCTTGCTGCATTCTAGATATGTCTCCTTTTGGTTTAGTTGCAAACTATAAAAATGCCAATAAACTTCACGAACATGAGTGGGTTATGCTTCGCGCCCGCGTTTCTAGGGGGAGCATAGGAGTTAAAGGATACCAACGTTCCGGGGTTGTACTAAAAGTTATATCGTTAAAATCTGCTAAAGCGCCAACTGGATATTTTTACCGTCCGTAATAATTTTCTATTAAAGAATTGTTGATATCGCATAGAAGTAAACTAAGATAACAAGTATGGCGATTGGTTTTAATATTCTGCTCATCATGATTTTCCTACTATTCGGATCCGTGTTTGCGGCAACCGAGTTGGCTTTAGTGAGCTTGAGAAGTTCGCAAATTGATCGCATGGAGCTTCAGGATGCTCGTGGAGCTAGAGTTGCGAAAATTGCGCGCGACCCTAATACTTTTCTATCTGCACTGCAAATTGGCGTAACGCTTTCTGGTTTTCTTTCTGCATCCTTCGGCGAATCTGCGTTAGCTCCTTACGTTGTGCCTGTTGTGTGCTCATGGGGAGTGCCTAAGCATGTTGCAGGCCCGCTTACCACTATTTTCTTAACTCTTATTATTTCGTATTGTTCTATTGTAATTTCTGAATTAGTGCCGAAGCGTATTGCAATGCAGCGTTCTGAGCAGATTGCGCGAGCTGTTGTGCCGGCGGTAGATATTTTCTCGAAAATTTGCAAGCCGCTTATTTGGCTTATTGGTAAGAATACTAACGGTTTTGTGCGCTTGCTTGGATTTGATCCTAACGAAAAAGAAAGCGAAGTTTCTGACGAAGAATTGCGCGTGCTTGTTAATAGCAATAAGCGTTTAAGTCAGGATGAGCGCAATATTTTGGATGACGTGTTTGATGCTTCGGAAACAATTGTTGCTGAAGTGATGCGCCCGCGTGCTGACGTGGAATTCCTGGACGGCTCGTTAAGTCTTGAAGAAGCAGCTGCAAAAATTCGTGAGCTTCCGTATTCCAGATACCCGGTTATTGGCAAGGATTTTGACGACGTTATTGGTTTTGTGCATGTGCGCGATTTGTTGGATGTTAGAGATCCTAACGCAAAAACTGTTGCAGATGTAACTCGCGAAGGAATTAGTCTTCCTGGAACTTCAAAGCTTTTGCCAAGCCTAGAGCTGCTTCGAAAGCGCGGAATCCATTTGGCTATTGTTATTGACGAATACGGCGGAACTGACGGAATTGTAACTCTTGAAGACATGACAGAAGAGTTGGTTGGAGATATTCGCGACGAGTACGATCTGCCTGAAGAATCTGAGCAAAATAATGTGAATAAAACAACTGCTTTTGTAAATGGTGTTGCAAAAATTGATGGTGGTATGACCATTGAAGATTTTGCTGATATTACAGGCATTGAGCTTGAAGATGGACCTTATGAAACTGTTGCAGGCTATTTCTTAGCGCATACTGGTTCTATGGGAAGCGTTGGAGCTGTTTTGCACGATGCAGACGGCTACGATATGACTGTAACTGCGGTTGATGGTCGACGTATTGCTACTCTTGAAGTGCGTCGCCGCGCATAATTTAAGCCGTAGCAGTAGAATGTAATAGTAATAAGAAATCTAAGGAAGGATAAATATGGCCTTATTGCATATTTTGCCAGGTCTCGACGAGGCGGCCAGTGAAAAGGCTGTTGCTGTTTTGCAGAATCGTTTAAGCCATGAGCAGGAGGCTGCTTTGGTGCTTAAACATGCTCATTGGAATGTTACTGGCCCAGATTTTATTGCTGTGCACGAAATGCTTGATCCGCAGGTTGCTGAAGTTTTGGCGCAGGCGGATGAAACTGCTGAGCGAATTGCAACTTTGGGTGGCTCTCCACTTGGACGCGCAGACGATGTTGTTGCAGCTCGCACATGGAAGCGTTTTGCTTTAACTGGTCGCAAGTCAACTAAAGAATATTTGCAGGCTCTTATTGAGTATTACAACGATATGATTGCAGACGATCGCAAAGCTATTGCGGAGCTTGACAATCTTGACATTGTGAGCTCTAACATTATTCAGGATCACGTGCAGCAGCTGGAAAAGTTCCAGTGGTTTATGCGTAGCCATCTTGATTAATTAACCTCTGTTTGATTTTTTTGATTCGAACCGCAACATGCCATTTTCTTTTTATGGCGTGTTGCGGTTTGACATTTTCTGTGGCTGTGCTACAGTAACTACTTGTATGTTTTAGGCATACAAGTTGGGCCCGTAGCTCAGGTGGTTAGAGCGCATCCCTGATAAGGATGAGGTCGGAGGTTCAAGTCCTCCCGGGCCCACGATAGAATGGTTACATTCTTTCGAATGGGGCTATGGCGCAGCTGGTAGCGCATCTGCTTTGCAAGCAGAGGGTCAGGAGTTCGAGTCTCCTTAGCTCCACGAACAGAGTTCTGGTTGATTTTTCAATCAGAACTTTTTTGTTTCTTGAGTGCGTGTTCTTAGTTTTGCTTTAACTTGTGTTTGTGAGAATGTTTCTCATCAAGGCCTATTGGTACAATAATTACATATAAATAAACATAAGTATCTTTACGCCGTGTATTGAGTGCGCTATTTAAGTTGCACTCAGTGGGTTAACAAGGCGTGAAATCGTGTGTTAGCAGCGTTTTAAGCGTAGTTAACCTGATCAGCGTAAGGAAAGTGTATGCGTAAACTTTTAGCATATTGCCGTCGTGCACCTCAATTAACAGTCGTAATTCTTGCTTTCCCATTTATTGTGGCTTTTTACTCATGCAATTTGCCTATATTAACTACTTTCTGTGAGCACATTGCTAACTTCACGCAACAAATCTTTAATCTTTTAAAACTCAATTACGATATTTCAATAAGTATTAGTCTTGGCAAAACTATTATTTCTATTCTCGTTTTATATACCAGCCTTATTTCTTTGCGCAACATGATTAAAAATTTATTGCGCGGAACTTTAGGTATTGATCTACTTGCTTTTGTTGCATTGCTTGCAACGCTTTTTATTGGTGAGTTTTGGGCAAGTTATTTGATTGTTGTAATGGTTTGGACGGGAGAGGCAATTGAAGATTTTGCGCATATGAAAGCCCAGCGCAATCTATCTCTTTTAGTAAGCGCAGCTCCAAAAACTGCTCATCTTATGACTTTGCCAGGCCTTGAGCATGGAATGAATAATGATCAAGCAAATGATGAATCATACGAACCGCCATGTTTGAGTGAAAATCAGTGCAAGCCGAGCTCGTGTGTTCTGTGCCAGCATGCTGAATTTAGAAAAGTAGATGCCGCTAATTCTAAGCAATCTAATATTGGCGAGCAAAATTGCGACTATAAACACAATATTTGTCCATTTTTGCAAGCATCTACAGACGGCGAAATCTCCTCAAATTTGCAGCGTTATAAAACGGTTCCAGTTGATGAATTAAATATTGGAAATGTAATTATTGTGCTTCCTGGAGAAACTGTGCCAGTTGATGGCGAGCTGCTAAGTGGTTCTGCAATTTTAGACACAAGTGCTATTAACGGAGAATCCGTGCCCCGAGAAGTCTATGCTGGAGCTGCAGTGCTTTCAGGCTGTGTAAACGGTGGAGTTGTGCTTATTATGCGCGTAACAAAGCTGTCTAAAAACTCGCAGTATCAGAAAATCATGCAGCTTGTTGAGTCTGCTAGGTCTTCTAAAGCTGCAGTAGTTAGATTTGCAGACATGCTATCTGTGCCGTTTACAGTATTATCTTTTGCGATTGCAGGTCTTGCTTGGAGCTTTTCTGGCGACGCATTGCGATTTGCGCAAGTATTGGTTCTAGCAACCCCATGTCCTCTGCTTATTGCAGTTCCAGTTGCTTGCATGGCTGGAACTGGGCGTCTAGCAAAACTTGGAATTGTTGTTAAAAGTCAGGATGTTCTGGAGCAATTAAGCCGAGTAACAGACGTATTTTTTGACAAAACCGGCACGTTGACAGTTAAGCAGCCGCAAGTTGTAAACGTAGACGTAATCGATACTACGCAGAATGCTGATCGAATTGTGATGCTTGCAGGTGTGCTAGAAACGTATTCTCAGCACATACTTGCAGGCGGTATTGCTAAAGCGGGAGCAAGCTTGTGGGAAAATGCTCACCCATCGTCGGTTCCGCAATTGCCTAGCGTTAGAGAATACCCTGTAGTGCACAGTGTTAAAGAAACTGCAGGTCAGGGTATTCAGGGCGTTGTAGACGGCATTTTAGTGCGAGTTGGCAGACACAAGTACGTTACAGAGCAAAACACGAATCAAACTATAGGTAAATCTCTTGCAGCAGACGAAATGGCAACCTACGTGTCTTTTGACGGCGTGCTGGTAGGAAGAATCGTATTAAAAGACGTGCCTCGCGATAATGCGAAATCAACTATTGCTTCGTTGCGTGCTTTGGGTGTTAGAACAATAGCAATGCTTACTGGTGACGGTTTACAAGCCGCAACAACCATTGGCAAAAGCGTTGGTATTGATTCTGTGCATGCAGATTTGCTTCCGCAAGATAAATTAGCGTATGTAAAAAAGCACAATTACAATGCAGCCAAAAATAAGAAAGATTCAACCGTAACCATGATGGTTGGTGACGGAGTAAATGATGCACCTGTGCTTGCAGCTGCAGACATTGGTGTGGCTGTAACGGATGGTACGGATACTGCAGCATCGGAGTGCGCGCAAGTAGTTATTATGAACAACAATATTGCGTCAGTTGCTAATGCTGTAAGCGTTGCGAAGCATACAAAACGAGTTATGATGCAGTCAGTTTTGCTCGGAATAGGTTTGGCTATTGTAAGCATGATTTTAGCTGCTTTTGGTTTCATTCCAGCTGTTATTGGAGCAATGATGCAGGAAATTATTGACGTTATTTCAATTACTTGGGCGTTAACTGCTTTGCGCTCGCGTGAAAAGATTAAATAAAGCGTTTTAATCTAAGCTTTTTAAGGTAAGCATTTTGTAAGACTTAGCAATGCGCTAGTCTAATTATGAAAGCACTTGAAGGAAATCTGTGCTTGAAGTCCGCGCATAATGCGCGCAAAAACGGCAAAAGTGCCGTATTGTATAGTTCAATATGGGGATAATAATGAAAAATAATTTAATAGAAAATGTTTCACAAGAAACGTCTCAGGCTTCTGAGATTTCTGAGGCGCATGCTCCTGAAGTTAGAATTGCAGTTATAGGAGCAGGCCCTGCAGGTGTTTATTCTTCTGATATTTTCTTGCGACAACTTGCTAAACGTGGCGAAGAATTAGGTCTTGGAACAAGCGCTCGCATTGATCTCTTTGAAAAATTGCCTGTGCCTTTCGGCTTAGTGCGTTACGGAGTAGCTCCTGACCATCCAAGTATTAAATTTATTGCTGACGCGCTTGAAAAAACGCTTGATAATCCAAATATTCATCTTTATGCAAATGTTGAATTTGGTAAAGATATTACTTTAGAAGATTTGTTGGCGCGCTACGATGCAGTGTTATTTGCTACAGGAGCTGTGGAAGATAGGCCATTGCGGGTTCCAGGTGCTGATTTAGACGGAGTGTACGGAGCTGCAAAATTCGTAGAATGGTACGACGGATACCCAACTAGCAAGCGCACGTGGCCGCTTGAAGCCAAGGAAGTAGCTGTTATTGGCGGCGGAAATGTGGCAATGGATGTTGCTCGTGAGCTTTTGCGAGATCCTGATTATTTGCGCGCGCATACGGATATTCCAGATGATGTGTACGAAGGATTGCAGAAAAATCAAACTCAAACCTTGCATTTATTTATTCGCCGAGGCGTAGCTCATGCGAAATTCTCCGTGCAAGAATTGCGCGAAATGGAAAAGTTAGCCGGAGTGCAAATTGTTATTAACGAGGACGATTTTGAGCTAGACGATGAAACGATAGAAGTTGCTGGTAACGATAAGCTCACGCGCCAAATGGTTGAGGAACTTTTCGCTATTCGAGACATGGCAGAAGACATGGAAGATGGTGGGAACGTTGATTTTGAGGGCAATCCTGCTAACCGACGTTACGTTATTCATTTCAACTCGGCTCCTGTAGAAATTCTTGGCGAAGATGGGCGTGTGAAAGCAATACGAGTTGAGCGAACTGTAACAAGCGCGGATGGCACAATGTCTCGCACAGGTGAATTTGAAGATTACGCTGTGCAAGCCGTGTATCATGCGATTGGCTACCATCCTGCTGAGGTTGCAGGCATTGCTTACGACGAAAAGCGCACGTTGCTCGCGAATAATGATGGTAGAATCGTAACTTCTGCGGAAAATGGTGAGGTGCGCGAACGCTTGTACGCTACCGGCTGGGCTAAAAGAGGACCTGTTGGTTTAATTGGTTCTACTAAATCTGACGCGCTTCTTATTGTTGATCGCATGCTCGAAGATTTAGCTAAATCTGGGCTGATTGCAGAGGATCGTAACGAAAAGTCCATAGATGAGCTGCTTAAATCTCGAGGCGTGAAAGCCATTGATTACGCCGGCTGGAAGCGAGTAGATGAGTATGAGCGTGAAGCTGGTGCTAAAGAGCAGCGCGCTCGAAAGAAAGTAGTATCATCTGCGGATCTTGTAGCTATTGCCTTAGATTGTTAATCTGCGGTTGTTGATTTGTGGTTGCTGATTTGCTGTCTTGCCTGCCGCAATCAAACAGCAAGCGCCCTATTTATGTAATTATTTAGCGCTAAGTAAGCTTAAGTGTTTGCATACTCAATAGCACATGCTAGTCTTAAAAAGTTGCATACAATAATTGTTTGCAACATGCGGATGTAGTTCATCGGTAGAATGGAAGCTTCCCAAGCTTCAGAGGCGGGTTCGACTCCCGTCATCCGCTCTTCGACAAATTCTTTTACTATCTAGTATTTAATTCGATTTGCTTTTCTCATGCTTAAAACAACAACGAAGCTTGCAAATAGCGTTACTGCGATGCTAATAAGCGCTGGAATTGTTTGGATTCCAGTATTCGCAAGAGGATGGCTGCTTGTAGTTGGCTTGCTCGCTTCTGGCTGTGCGATTACGTTCTTGTTTGCGCTAACAGTTGCTTCCGTGCTTGCGGTTGAAGTTAATTCATTTTCGCTAGTATTTTGCACATTTTGTGTGTTTTGTGTTTGTGGAATACCAGTTTCACCTGTGGAAGAATTTTGTGAAGTGTCATCCCTTTTTACTAAAACGTTCGTCCAAGCAACTTGATTGCCTTGCTCGTCGATAAGAACAATAGTGTGATTGCCGCTATATTCTTGTGGAATAACAGCGTCGAAAGATGGTTTTCCATCTGCACTGAAATGAACCGTTACGTATTCGGTTCCATCTTGTCCATTTAGAAGACGAGGATTTGAATAAATGTATGCGTAGGCTTTTACTTGCTTTTCTTTGTTAAGTCTGTTCAGAAAGTCTGCGCGAGCATTTAAAGTAACTGTAATTTTGTTACTTTTACCTGCGTAAACAATGTTGTGTTCGCCGGCTTTTAGAGTGTTTTCAAGCTCGGTTTTAAGTTTATTAACACTTGCTGGAGCTGACGGTATTGTTGTAGTTCCCGCACTCTGATTGGTCTTGTTATGATTTGTAGGATTTTCAGGTTCAGCAGGATGATTGTTTTCATTATGCTGTGGGTTTGGAGTTGGGTTTGCAGGGTGCTCAGGCTGTGGTTGTGGATTCTCAGGCTGTGGCTGTGGCTGTGGCTGTGGCTGTGGCTGTGGCTGTGGGGTTGGCGGTACAGGCGATGGAGCAGGAGGCGCTGGAGGTACAGGTGTTGGAGCAGGCGGTACCGGAGTTGGTGTTGGCGGCACTGGTGGTGCAGGCGGTACTGGCGTTGGCGCAGGCGCAGGCGTTGGTGTAACTGGAGTTGCTGGCGTTAGCTTGGTCCAAGGAATGGTTTTCTTCGCTGGTTTTAATGGTGTTGCCGGAATTATTTTTACAACGTGAGCTTTAAGAATTACCTTCCGTTTTGCGCCACTCGCAAAAGTTACTTCTACTTTAAATGTTGCTTCACCAATGTTTGTTGTATTTGGTTGTTCTACAACTTTTACTGTGCTGTTTTCTGGTAAACCTTGCAAATACGGCTTAAAGTCGAAATCAGCAGGAATCGTAGTATCTTTTTTGACTTCTACTTTCTTACCTTCTACTACCGTAACGTTTGGAAGTTCCTCGATATTAGCCAATCGCTTATGAATAATTATTGGAACTATAATAGTTTTTACTGAATTATCAGATAATGTAAGTAATATTTTACCTTCGTATTTTCCGCTTTTAGAAGTATCAATAGCGGTTTTATCTGTAATATCTGTAATAGTAGATCCTTGCGGTCTGTCAGATGCGTTAAGAAGATAATCTGTTACTTTTGGTAACTTATCGTTTTCAAAAATGTCTATGTTTTTAATTTTAGGCTCGAAAGATTGTTCGTCAGTTTTAATAACTGGTTCATTAACTAATCCGTCAAGTGCATCAATTTTGCGACCGATTCCCTCAATTTTATTGCGTTCGCCAACTGTGAATCCTTTGAAACTATCCATTCTAGGCTCCAAGTAACTACGAGATCCGTGACCTTCTCCAGATTCTCCTATGCTTATTGCGCCGTTAAGGTTTCCTATTGGTCCTATTACTTTATCATTATCAACCTTGTAATGAACGGCATAACACTCTTCTGTTAATTTATCGCCAAAATCAGATGTTTCCCAAAGCCATTTGTTGAATGGATTTCCTTTAATCTTTGGAGCGTTAAAAGTATAAGCCTTTGTAATCCATTGGTAATTTTTTTGTTTAGCGTAAATTAAAGCACGTTGAGATAAATAACCTCCGAGAGAATGCCCTGTTATGTATAAATTAGTAGCAAGTTTTTCTCTATTGATTTTATCCATCACATTGTTTACATCTAAAGCTTGGCTCGGGTTTGATCCAATTGCTAGTTTAATGTCATTAGTAAAATCTCCGCCGCTTTCAGTTCCTCGGATTCCAAGAACTTGCACGCCGTTTTGTTCAATAAATGGATATGCAGGATTTACATTTTCAAATAATATTGCATCAAATCCGCTTCCAAAGTGGTATGTTTCTTTGACTTTCCAGAATGGCGCAAGCTCGTTATGCATGAGCTTATATTCGTTGCGATTTTTATAAATGTCAGTGAGTGGTCTTGAGTAGTCAAGTACTTTTTTGACGTAATCGTCTTTTCTATACACGAGTTCCATAAACAGTGCCATATCGCGAGGGCTAATATCCCACCTGCGAGGATTTTTATCGTCTTTGTCGTTTAATCCATCGCCGTCGGTGTCCTTAATAAGCGGATGTGAATTATATCCGTAATATGTGCGCCCGTTTTTTACGTAAGTGTAAAGCTCTTCGCTGTTCTTAAGATCATCACCGTCGCTGTCTTGATTTGGATCTAGCTCGGCTTTATGGTAAAGCAATGAATCAATCTGATTATTTTCCAAACGAATTTTGCCAGTTGAAATGTCGTGAGCAGTTTGTGCAGTCAAAGGAGTGTGCACTGGTTCGCTAGCAGTAGTGCTATTTTCAGTTGCTAATGCAGCTGTAGTTGTAGCTAATGGTAAACCAATAAAACTTGTAGAAAGTAAGCCGAAAGCCACTATTATGCCGCTTATGGTTTTGAAAATGCTAGCGTTGCTTTTCATATTTGCGCTAATCCTTTATCTGTTTTAGTGCGTTATTCCAAGTACATTATACGGTATACGCGTATCTTGCTTAATAAATCAATATGCATGCTTATAGTCTTATGCAACTAAAAACAAGACTTTCTACTATATATTCTGTTAAACAATGCTGTCAAATACCCTAATTAGTGATATAGAATACATTTTTAACTATGGAAGCAACACTATTTATTGCCTATAATCAGTATTGATAGTTTCGCTTAGAAAGCACAATTGAACATATTGAGGAGCATAGTATGAGTTTAATGAACACGCATATTCTTCCATTCAAAGTAAATGGTTATAAGAATGGTGAATTTGTTGAAGTAAGCGATGCTGACGTACTCGGCAAGTGGGCTATTTTCTTCTTCTACCCAGCGGATTTTTCATTCGTATGCCCTACTGAGTTGGAAGATCTTGCAAACCACTATGAAGAATTGCAAAAGCTAGGTGTTGAAGTTTACTCAGTTTCTACGGATACACATTTTGTGCACAAAGCATGGCATGACGATTCTGAAGCAATTGCAAAAGTAAAGTACACCATGTTGGGTGATCCTTCCGGAGCTCTTTCGCGTAATTTTGATGCTTGGAATCAAGAATCAGGTTTAGCTCACCGCGCAACTTTCCTAGTTGACCCGCAAGGTATGATTCAATTCTTCGAAATGACAGCTGATGGCATTGGCCGTAATGCCGACGAGCTGCTTCGTAAAGTTAAGGCAGCGCAGTATATTGCAGCGCACCCAGGCGAAGTTTGCCCAGCAAAATGGGAGCAGGGTGAAGAAACCTTGGAGCCTTCTATCGATTTGGTCGGCAAAATCTGATTTTTGCAATTAAATATTAAAGAATCTTTTTAAAGAATTTTCGCAATGCGTAGGGGGCTACGTTCTTAGCTTCCTACGCATTTAGCTTATTTTTGTTTGTGGCTAAAGTTACCGAAGGAAGTAGATTATGTCTTTGTTGAATGCGTCATTAACTGCTCAGCTTTCAGAATTACTAAAAAAGATGGTATCTAAAATAGAAATCGTTTCTTACGTTGACAATTCTGAAACATCTCAAAAAGTTAGAGCATTGTTAGAAGAAGTATCTCAACAAAGCAACAAAATCAGTATTGTTGAAGTAAATAATAATGAAATCAACAATTCAAAGCGTAAGCCAAGCTTTGAATTGCGCAGAAAACTAGATAATTCAGTAAATGGAGAATCTACTGTATCGGTTAGTTTTGCAGGATTGCCTTTAGGACACGAATTCAGTTCTTTAGTATTAGCGCTTCTACAAGTAAGTGGCTATGCGCCAAAAATTAGTGATGAGCAGCGCGAAGCAATACTTAAACTTGGTCCACACAATGTAACAACTTACATGTCGGTAACTTGCTTAAATTGCCCAGAAGTTGTGCAATCACTTAATACCATTTCTATTATTAACCCTAAAATTCAGCATATTGCAGTAGAAGGTAGCGCTTTTAGAGAAGAAGTGGAGCGCCTTGGCATAATGAGCGTGCCGGCAGTGTTTGAAGATGGCAAACTTATTTCCTCCGGACGGGCAGGAATAGATGAACTGGTGGAAATACTTGCGTCTAACGAAAAATCTGATGGGAATAATAGCATTTCTGCGGCAAATGTTGCGCTCGCAGAAAAAATGAACGCGCAAGACCCATACGATATTGTTCTTGTGGGTGGTGGCCCTGCTGCTTCTGCTGCCGCAATTTACACTGCTCGTAAAGGCTTGCGCACGGCTATGATTATGGATCATCGTGGCGGGCAGGTTGTAGAAACCGAAAGTATTGAAAATCATATTTCGCAAACGCATACTACTGGCGCTCAGCTAGCAGCAGATTTAACTAAACATATTTCGCAATACGATATTGACGTATTTACTCCTGATTGGGCAGACTCGCTTGATTTAGCCAAAGAATCATGCGGTTTGCATACGATCCATGCTCGTTCTGGCGGATCTTTGAAAGCTCGTGCAGTGATTATTGCAACTGGCGCAACTTGGCGTACATTAGGCGTTCCTGGAGAAGATGAGTATAGGAATAGAGGCGTATCGTTCTGCCCTCATTGCGACGGTCCACTTTTCAAAGATAAGAATGTTGTCGTTGTTGGTGGCGGAAATTCCGGAGTAGAAGCAGCGATTGATTTAGCTGGTATTGCAAAGCACGTTACTGTAGTCGAATTTATGGATACTCTTAAAGCGGATCAAGTATTACTAAATACTTTGCATAATTTGCCAAATACTGAAATTATTACGAGTGCTGCTGTAAGCAAAGTTGAAGGCAATGGCAATAAAGTTACGGCAGTTAAATATATAGATAGAAATAGTGTGAATAATTCCGAATCTAAAGAGCATGTTATTGAAGCGGACGGCGTATTTGTGCAGATTGGTTTGGCTCCAAATACTCGCTGGCTGGAAAATCAGATTCCTCTAAATAATAGAGGAGAAATTATTACAAATCGCGCTGGTTGCACTGATGTTCCAGGTATTTTTGCTGCTGGAGATTGTTCGGACGAACCGTATAAGCAGATTGTTACAGCGTATGGAACGGGCGCAAATGCTGCATTATCTGCATTTGACTATCTTATCCGCAGCTCGCAAAACAGATCTTAACTCCTGCTGGGAGAGAAGTAATTTATGTTGCGAAAAAATTTAACCCCGGCGCCTGTGCGCCGGGGAAATAAAGGAGAGAAGAAAAGAATAAATTCTAGGTGCCATGCACCTGTCGTTTTGTTCGACACTATTATAAAACCATACTATTCTGAGCAGTACAGTAATACAACCTGAAAATTCTCTGTGAATATTATACTTTTCTTCTGAATTTTACGATTTTTGCAAAAAAACATGCCATAAAAGCATTGCTAGCTTAAATCAGCACGGTAGAAATGCTCATACGAACGCGACGGAGTTGGACCGCGCTGACCCTGATAGTGCGAGCCGTTAACAGCTGCACCATACGGATTCTCGCATGGTGAGCTTAACTGGAAGAAGCACATTTGGCCAATCTTCATACCCGGCCAAAGCTTAACCGGCAAAGTACTCACGTTAGAAAGTTCCAAAGTAATATGACCTTCGAAACCTGGATCAATAAAGCCAGCGGTGGAATGTGTCAAAATACCAAGACGTCCAAGCGAGCTCTTGCCTTCCAAGCGTGCAGCAATGGTTGCGTCAAGCTTTACATACTCCCATGTAGCTCCTAGAGCAAACTCACCAGGATGCAAAATCCAAGGCTCATTAGGAGCTACCTCGAACTGTTCTGTAAGTTCACCCTGATTTTCTGCAGGATCAACATACGTGTAAGCATGGTTGTTAAATAAGCGGAAAAATCGGTCGAGGCGCACGTCAATTGACGCAGGCTGCACCATTTCCGGGGTCCATGGGGTCAAATCAATATGACCCTCATCATGAGCTTTGAGAATGTCGTGATCAGACAACAGCATGACGTCAAATCTCCTTGCAATAAAGCTTATACATCAGTAACTTCATTGTTCGCACGAAATATTTACTGCTATTTTGCGCGAAAATTACAATACTGATAATTGTAGCGCGTGCCGCGGTCTGTGTTTGCTTGCTTTTAAGCAACCACAGTTAAAGCTTTTTGAGCCTTGTGCTTTGCGATGAAACGTAACACGCACTTTCTTAACTCCGAAGCAATAAGCACAACCATTGAAAGGCCAAGGCACTCAAACCATTCAGTTAAGCTCAAAGGCACAGTGCCAAATGGTTCATTCAAGAACGGTATGTAAATTACTGCCAGCTGTAGAAGCACAGAAACTGCAATAGCGCCCCAAAGCCAACGGTTTGCAAACAAACCTACAAATACGCTTTGTGAATCGGAACGAGAGGCTAGTGCGTTAAGCATTTGCGCAAACACAAGAATTGTGAATCCCATTGTGCGAGCGTGAGTCATTTGTGCAGCATGGCTCATAATGCCAACAGAACGGTCAGTAAATAAGCCTCCTGCCAAATGCATATCCATTCCAATTAACGTAATAGCAGCCATAATTATGCCGATAAATACAATATCTCCCCACATTCGTCGGTCGATAACGCTATCGGTAAGTTTTCGAGGCTTTCTATCCATTACATCGTCAGTTTGCGGGTCAACGCCCATCGCTAGCGCAGGAGCTGCGTCCGTAAGCAGATTAATCCACAAAAGCTGAGTTGCAAGAAGTGGAAGCGTAACACCTACGGAATTAGGCTGCGTGATGCCTAGCGCTCCAGCAAAAACAACACCACCGAAAACGGTGCAAACTTCACCAACGTTAGAACTGAGCAAGTATCGCAAGAATTTACGAATATTGTCGAAAATTCCACGTCCTTCGCGCACTGCTGCAACAATTGTAGAGAAATTATCGTCAGCCAAAATCATCTTGGCGGACTCTTTAGTTACTTCTGTACCAGTAATGCCCATTGCAACGCCAATATCGGCAGACTTTACGGCTGGAGCGTCGTTTACGCCGTCGCCTGTCATAGCAACAATATTTCCTTGACGTTGCAATGAAGAAACAATAGCAAGTTTGTGCTCAGGAGCTACTCGCGCGTACACGCTAGTTTTACTGATAGCTTCATCAAAAGCAATATTGTCGTCGTCGCGTGAGAGCAACTCGTCAAGTTCGTCGCCTGTAAGCGCATGCTCATCTTTTCCAATAATTCCAAGATCTCGAGCAATGCGCGTAGCCGTAAGAGGATGGTCGCCGGTAATCATAACAGTGAGGATTCCAGCTCGGTGAGCTTGAGCAACGCTGTCTCGAACTTCAATGCGAGGCGGGTCAATAATTCCAACCATGCCGTTCCAAATTAAATCAGATTCCAAAACGTCACTTTGCTCAGCAACGTCAGCAATCTGGCCGGCAGCATTAGAAACCATGCCGTCAACTTTCGCCAGACTATCAACACCAAGCGGACGGTACGCCATTCCAAGAGTTCGGTAAGCTTCCCCCGAAAGGCGCTCAACAGTTGCCAAAATATCTTCACGATCGCCGTCAGTAAGCGGACGTACAGCACCAGCTACTGCAATTCGAGTGCAGTAAGAAAGAAGCACATCTGGAGCGCCTTTAGCGCAAACAATAAGATTTCCAGAATCTGAACCATCTTTTACAACTACAGACATGCGTTTGCGTTCAGAAGTAAACGGAACTTCAGCAACACGAGTTAAGTGAGCGTAACGCTTATCTGCCTTTGTTTTACGCGCTGCAGCAACAATAGACACTTCTGTAGGATCTCCAACTGGCTGCCAATTTTTAGTAGATTCGTCGTAATGAAGATCGCCATCGTTAGCCAAATAGCCGGAACCTAAAGCTCCTAATACTTCTGTAGCAAGATTTTGCGGGACAGCAAGATCCGCATTTTCAGAATCAAGCAGCACCATTCGACCTTCAGGCTTGTAGCCGCTACCGGTAAGCTGCACTTCTCCACTAGGAGTAATTACGCGCTCAACGGTCATTTCGTTGCGAGTTAATGTGCCTGTTTTATCGGAGCAAATAACAGAAGCAGAACCAAGTGTTTCCACAGATGAAAGCTTTTTTACAACCGCATGATGCTTAACCATGCGCTGCACGCCAAGAGCAAGTACAACAGTCAAAATAGCAGCTAAGCCTTCTGGGACTGCAGCAACAGCAAGAGAAACAGAAAGAAGAAGCGAATCAATAATATCCTGAATACTATGGAAGCCTTCTAGTAGCCACATTGATGCAAGAACAATAGCCGCAATAATGCATACAGCAATACCAAGAACCTTAGAAACTCTTACCATCTCGCGCTCAAGAGGAGTGGATTCTTCGTCCGACTTGGAAAGCATATCCGCAATTTTTCCAACCTGCGTGCTCATGCCGGTTGAAGTTACAATAGCGCGACCAGTTCCTTGCGTAACAGCAGTTCCGTTGAAAACCATGTTTGTGCGGTCTCCCAAAGCTTTTGCGGATTGCAAAGTATCGGGACGCTTGCTTACAGCAACCGATTCGCCCGTAAGACTTGCTTCAGCAACACGCAAAGATGCTGCAGCAATTAAACGGCCGTCCGCAGAAACAGCATCGCCCTCTCCAAGAACAAGAATATCGCCAGGAACTACCTCGGTAGTATCGATGCGTATAACGTGTCCATCTCGCAAAACCGAAGTTTGCGGAGCGCTCATCCTGGATAAAGCCTCAACCGCTTCTTCCGCGCGTGCCTCTTGAATAAATCCAAGAACAGCATTTGCAATCAAAATTATGATAATAACAATGGAATCAAACGGTAGAACTTCTCCACCACTGTTACCTTTATGCTGTGCTCTCTCCACGAACCAAGCAATTGCAGAAATAATAGTAGCTGCAATCAGCAAGTAAACAAGTGGATCTTTGAACTGTTCAAGGAATCGCTTCCATGCTGGCGTTTTTTCGGATGCAGCAAGCGCGTTCGGGCCGAATTGTGCAAGTCGTTTAGATGCTTCTTCGGAACTTAAGCCGCAAGTTACGTCTACGTGTAAGGCAAGGGATACTTGCTGAATGTTTTGCAATGAAGGATCCTGATTATTGGCATCAGATACCTTGCGGTTGGATTGATCAAGAGCGTGATCAACCATGTTTCCCCCCTTGGGAGCGCCGCGGAGTAGTCAATAATCGCAACGCGAACGCTATTTTGTACGTTCAGCACTGTAACTATTGCGCGGTTGTGGAATATTGCGTCACTTTTACAAAGCAGTTATTCGCACTTTTCTAAAAGCTTACGGCAATAAATAAGTACCGTTCTATTATGTCATATAACGCGCCAATAAGTGTCGAAGCTAAAAAGAAGTATGTAAAATTAATAAAATTTATTGATATTTATTAAAAGTTAATGCTGCTTATTGCGAACTCAATGCCTCGGGGGCATGTGAGAATAGAGGTATGACTACGAAAAAAGGACCGACCAAGGGGTCGGGTGGAAAACATCGCAATGCATTGCGAGGCAAAGGACCTACGCCAAAGGCTGAAGATCGCGTATATCATAAGGCTTATTTCGCTAAGAAAGCTGCTATAAAGCGCACTTTCGCTGACCCGCGTTTAGCTGCAAGGCGAAGGGTGGATAAGTTTGCCTCTGATTCGGATGAGTTGGTTATTGGCCGTAATGCTGTTCTTGAGGCTCTTAGAGTTGGAGTTCCAAGTTTACAGTTGTACGTTGCAAGCCGAATCGAACATGATGATCGCACTCGCGAAATTGTAAAACTTGCTGGAGTTAAGGGCTTGCGTCTGCTGGAAGCTGACCGTTTGGAAATGGATAGAATTGCGCGTTCTAGCAACCATCAGGGCATTATTTTGAAAGTGCAGCCTTACCAGTATTACTCTTTGCAGGAATTGGTTGAACGTGCAGAAAAGAAGTCTCGCGCAATGGAAGCTGCTGATTCTGCCGCTGCTCGAATTAATGCTCGTCCGTTGTTTATTGCTTTAGATGGCGTGACGGATCCGCAAAATTTGGGTGCTGTTATTCGTTCTGCTGCAGCATTCGGAGCTAACGGCGTGATTTTGCCTGAGCGTAGAAGCGCTTCCGTAACTGCTGCCGCTTGGAAAGTTTCTGCCGGTGCTGCAGCTCATTTGCCAGTTGCTCGAGTTGTTAATTTGAATAAGGCTATTCAAGGTTTGCGCGAGCGCGGCTGGTATGCGATTGGTCTTGATGGCGGCGGCGATAAGCTCGTTGGTGGAACGGGTTTTGAAACTGATCCGCTGGTTGTGGTTCTTGGCTCTGAAGGTAAGGGCATGAGCAGACTAACTCGTGAAGTTTGTGATGCTATTGCTGGAATCCCAATTTCTAACGCAGTTGAGTCACTTAACGCCTCGGTTGCGGCTGGAATCAGCTTGTATGCTGTGGCTAACGCTCGTCGTTTGGCTGCATTGAATCAAAACTAAAAAAATTTCAAACTTTAAAATCACGCTTGCACTGTATTGTTACGGTGTTAGCGTGATTTTATTTGGTTGGGGCTTTTATTTGCTGAAGTTTAGTACTGACGCAATTTTGAAAGAAATAATTAAATAGAAATATGCATATTAGTGAAAATACTATAGAAGAAAATAAAACATTTATGAACGAAAATACTATTACGAATACGAGTACTGCAAATACAAATACTCCGAAAACAACAAATAAACTATGGATTGTAAATCATGCGCGCGCGCTTAGTTTTATTGCATACATGGCTGTTGTTGCAGTAGTTATGTACTTCCATGAACCGTGGTTTGATGAAGCGCAGAGTTGGCTTATTGCACGCGATTCTTCGTTTGCTGATTTGTTAACTCTTCGTCCGCATTACGAAGGGCATCCGCCACTTTGGACGCTTCTTCTTTCAATCCCTGCAAAAACAGGTGTTCCGTACGAAATTGGTCTTAAAGGTGTGCAGTTTTTGTGCGCTGCTCTTCTAGGAGGATGGCTGATTTTCCGTGCTCCTTTTAATCGCTTTACTATTGCGCTTCTGCCATTTACTTATTTTATTTGCTTCCAATACGGCGTTACTGCACGCCCTTACGCATTGCTATGCGTTTCTTTGCTAATGGTTGCACATTACTGGAAATATGCGGATTCTAAGCCATCTAATACTTGGAAACTTGTGCTAAGTCTTGTGTTAATGTGTGCGATTAGTGCTTATGGAATTGCTATTGCTGCAGGTTTTGCCTTGGCTTGGGTTGTGCGAAGCGTACAGATAGCTGGAATTAAGAATGCTGTTTGCGAAATATTTTCTAACATAAATCGTTTGCTTGGATGGATTTTGCTTGCTTTTGTTGGTTTTGCAAGCGTTGCCTGCATTTGGCCTGCTGCTAACGCATTTGGTTCTCGCGCAACTTTTAGCGGAAATTCTCATCTTATTCAATTTCTGTATTTTATTTTCGTAGTTCCGGCAGAAAGCATGTTTACAGCATTCGCTGGAGACGTCTCTTTGAGAAGAATGTCTTTAGGAATATTGCCAACTATTATTTGCGTTCTTATTTCAATACTGATTTGGGCTTTCGCTATTTGTATTGCAAAGCGTAGGAAAATGTTGGTATCTCTTATTCTTCCTTATTTGACTTTTGCTATTATTGCAACGCAATATTTTACTTTGCATCATGCAGGAATCGTATTCGTATTCTTTATTGCGCAACTGTGGATGTGTGTTGCTAATAAGCCGCTTAATTTTGATATTAAGCTTGCAAATAAGTTAAGTAATAAGTGTGCATTTACTCAATCTATTATTGTTATTTTGCTAGCGCCAAGTTTGATTTGGAATATATTTGCTTGCGTTAATGATATTCGATTCGACTACTCAGGTTCTCGCGCTCTTGCTCAATTTATTCAGCGAAATCACGCAGAAAATAAGCGTTTCGTAACATCTTGGCTGCATAAAGAAGAAAAATTAGATAGTAACGGTAATACTATTTCCCCAGAATTCGAGGATGTTCACCAGTATTCTTGGCAGCTTATTACAGCAAACCCTTATTTTGCGAAGAATCTTATTGATTGCAGTTATAAAAACAGTTCGTTTATTACTAATGAACGTCCTTCTGAGTCTCAAGCGTGGGATGAAATATCAGCTTGCAAGGCTAAAAAAGAACCTCAATTCTTTGTAACCGAATCAAGCGAACCGTGGTACTACTTTGTTGCATTGGACTACAATATTGAGCATTACACGGCGCATGTTATTGCTAAAACTAAATCCTCTTTCAAATCGAATGTTTCCGAAGGAACAGTAACTGTATACGAGCGCAAAAGTAGTGTGAAGAAATAAATAAATACGCCCCAATTGCAAGATAATCGCAAGATGCATCTTACTGTTGGGGCGTACTTATTATGGCCTTAAATATTTGCAGGCGTTATTTAATTTACCAGAATCCGAACGGATCAAAGATGCCGCCGTCGTCTCCGTCACTATCGTCACGCTGCTGTAAATCATCGTCGTCATCGTCATCGGATTTACTACCACGATTTCGAGAGTTCTTTTTATTATTCTTCAGCGTCTTTTCTTTACGATTCATTCCGCTAACAGCAGCTTCTTCTTGGTTGAACGTAACAGTCAATTTAAGAGTGTTTCCGCCGCGAACTACAGTAAGTGTAGCCTTATTATTAAACGCTGTTGCTCGAACGTACCCAAGTAGAGCGTAATTATTAGCAACAGGTTTATCGTCAAACGCCACAATGGTGTCTCCAGCTTTAAGTCCTGCCTTAGCTGCCGGAGTTCCTTGATTTACAGAAACAATTTGAGCGCCGCCGCGAGTAATACCATTTGATTCCACGGCAACACTTTTAATCATAATTCCCAAAGCAACGTGCTTAACAGAACCATTTTTAATAATTTCTGAAACTACTCGCTTCACCAAGTTTGCTGGTATTGCAAAACCAATACCAATCGAGCCTGCTGTTCCGCCTTGAGTAGAAGTGGCTGCAATAGAAGAGTTTATGCCAATAATTTGGCCTGCTGCATTAAAGGTCGGTCCGCCAGAATTTCCTGGATTAATAGCGGCATCAATTTGCACAGCATTAGTTACGATTTCTGAACGGCTTTGATCGTCCATAACAGATACTGGACGATTTAATGCTGAAACAATACCTGTTGTAGCAGTGTCGTCATAGCCTAGCGGGTTGCCAATAGCCATAACTGCTTCACCAACCGCAAGCAAATCCGAATTTGCAAATTGTGCAGTTTTCAAATTTTTTGGCGGATTATCAAGCTTAAGAACAGCCAAATCTGTCGTTTTATCTGCTCCAACTAAAGTTGCAGAATATATTTGGCCGTTAGAAAGCGTAACTTGAATTTGTTTTGCGTCTGCAATTACGTGATTGTTCGTAACTGCGTATCCTTTAGAATCAATTATTACGCCTGAACCCTTGCCCATTCCCTTGGCTAAGCGCGTTTGAATAGAAATTACGGAGCCAGAAACTTGACGAGCTACGCCACGCCAATCAGGAGATTGTGCGCCTTTAACTATTGCGGTTCCAGGGCCAGATGCTTTTGAACCGACGCTTTCTAAGGAGCTTCCTTGCGGTATTGCAATAAGGCCTTGCGAAACTACGAAAGTCATTACAACAACACAAACTATTGCTGAAATTACTGCAGATAAAATAGCAATCATAACAGGCGGAGTATTGTTATTTGCCTGAAGATTGACAAACTTTTCTCCCTTATTTACTGCGCTTGTTTCGCTGTGGTCTCCTTCATCTGTGCTATTAAACACTGTAGGAAGATTTTGCTGCGCGTTTTGATTAACATAATCGCCATTTGTGTGGTTAATATTTTCGTTAGATTCGTATGGATTTCCGAACGCATTAGAAGTATTTGCTGAAGGGGCATAAGGATTTTGCGGCCCAACATATGAGGCAGGCGCCGCATTAGCGCTAGGCTGGTTTGCGCTAGGCTGGTTTGCGTTAGGCTGACTTGCGTTAGGCTGGTTTGCTGTTCCACTATTATTCACAGGTCCGTATGCGCCGAACTCTGGAGCAGGACTATAAGCTTGAACATTCTGAGCAGTACGCGGCTGCGAGTTTTGTTGCGGCTGTGTGTTCTGCGAATCCTGCTGAGCTTGCGTGCCTTGCTGGTTCTGCTGATCCTGTTGATTTTGCGGGTTCTGCGTGCCTTGCTGCTGTGCAATAGCCTCAGTATTTACATTGTTATTGGATTCCTGCTGATTGGTACCATACAAATCGTCAGCCATTCATCCTCCTTAAAAAAGACTCTTGATACACCATCATAAACCATCTTCTTATTTATATGCACTATTAAATTTATTTAATGCTATCGTCATGCCTTCTAATAAAGTAAATGCTATGACAAGTATTCTTGAACATCCACGCGGAGCTGAGCCTGGGAAGCCTGGTGACCGCAAAGAATTTTCGTTTACAAATAAAACGCGACTTTCCAATACTGCTGAAGGCAAAGGTCGTGACGGCGCTCGCTACGGGCGCACTGGTGTAATACACACTCCTCACGGAGATATTCACACCCCAGCCTTTGTTCCTGTTGCAACTCAAGCTGCGATGAAGGCAGTGTTGCCAGAAAGCATTAAGGATTTGGGCGCTCAGTGCATGCTTTCAAACGCTTTTCACTTGTATGAGCGTCCGGGCGCGGATGTTCTTGACGAGGCTGGTGGCTTAGGAAAGTTTATGAACTGGGATAAGCCAACTTTTACGGACTCTGGTGGTTTTCAGGTTCTTTCTTTGGGTGCTGGTTTTAAGAAGACCCTTGCAATGGACGTTACCGGCATGAAGTCGGACGATGTTATTGCAGCCGGTAAGGAGCGTATGGCTTTTGTTGACGAGGATGGCGTAACTTTTAAGTCTCCTCTTAACGGATCCAAGCATCGTTTTAGTGCAGAAATTTCTATGGGAATACAGCACAAGCTCGGCGCGGATATTATGTTTGCTTTCGATGAGCTTACAACTTTGATGAATACGCGTCGCTACCAGGAAGAGTCAGTAGAACGCACTTTCCGCTGGGCTAAGCGTTGTGTTGCAGAGCATAAGCGTTTAACCGAGGAGCGTGTGGGTAAGCCGTATCAAGCGTTATATGGTGTTGTTCAGGGCGCTAATTATGAGGATTTGCGTAGGCATGCGGCCGAGCAGATTGCTTCTTTAGATTTTGATGGCGTTGGTATTGGTGGCGCTATTGAGAAGCGAATTATTGGAGATACTTGCGCTTGGATTTGCGATGCTATGCCGGAAAATCGCCCACGTCACGTGCTTGGTATTGCAGCCGTGGATGATATTTTTGCTTGCGTTGAAAACGGCGGAGATACTTTCGACTGTGTTGCTCCGGCTCGATGCGGAAGAAACGGAGCAATTTTTACTCGTCATGGGCGTTATAACGTTAAACGCGCTGAGTTTAAGCATGATCAGCGTCCGCTTGAAGAAGGTTGCGATTGCTACACTTGCACTCATTATTCCAGAATGTATGTGGATCATTTGCTGCGCGCTAGTGAAATGAACGGATTTACGCTTGCAACAATTCATAACGAGCGTTTCTTCGTGAAGCTGCTCGACGATATTCGAGCTTCTATTGACGGTGGCTATTTTGAAGAGTTCCGTGATGAGACTCTTGCTCATTACTATGAAAACGGTTCAAAAGGCTGAGAGCAGTTTTTACCACAAAATGCTAGGCTAAACATTGCGAATTTATATCAAATATGATAGCCTTGCACTTTGTATGCGAACGTGGCGGAATGGTAGACGCGCTGTCTTCAGGTGGCAGTGAGCGTATGCTCGTGCGGGTTCAAGTCCCGCCGTTCGCACTCTTTAAGAACGTTGATTTTTCAACGTTCTTTTTTATTTTGTGGCAACGGCTGCAACATCATGTGTAACAATTGTGCATTTGCTTAAAAATGTGTGATAGACTGAATAGTGAACGTCGTAAGACGTCAGATGTGTTAAAACATTGGTGTTTTAATTTTTACGGTCATGGAGGACTAAAATGGAACGTCGTTCAACGAAGACGACGAACCTGGGTGAAGAAATTGCCAATATCGGGGGTTCGGCACACACGCGATTCAATCATGCCACAATAAAAATTACGGCAGCTAGCGAAAATAGCGGGAATCGCGGGAATCAAAACGAAGGAATAATAGGGTTCAAATTTGTAGCAAATGCGGATTGCGATTTATTAAATATTAAGCCCGCGCAAAAATCGCAAGCTTCCACGCATCAAGAGCACGCAACTCCAATAATAAAAATAAGTATTAAAGAAGATGCTCCCCTGCTTAGTGCGCAAAATCTTTTAGAAGATAACGCCGACGCAAACGGTGCAAAAGAAATTGCACTGCACATGGAAGATGCGCTAGGCGCATGCGATGGGCGAGAACACGATTTTGCAATAACGTACGGAAGTTTTGGGAGCCGATTTTATTTAGACGGATACCAGTGCTTTGCGAGCGCAACGAATCTTGGACCGCAAAGAGTGAGCGAAAAAGCGGCCGAAGTGTGTGCAGTACAGGCAGAATCTTCGCAAATCTACGACTTTTACTACTCAAACCACTTGCCAAATCCAGAAGAAATCGCAAATTCGGCCACTCAAGCACAGCCAGAAATATGGTTTGCAGGACCTACGATTTGCGCAAGAGACATAAAACGCGTATCTTGCAAGTCCAGCGGAACGCTGCACATTCAATTTAGGCTGCGCGGGCCAGGCCAACACGGAGTGCTTTTTGCAGCCGGAACTGTTGGAACGAAAACTAATCTAGAATCTAGCGAAAAAATAAGCGTGTATGCAGGGCCAGAAGGCATAAAAATCACGCTAATCGACAGCGAAACGTGCGTAAAAAGCGTAATCGAAGCAGCCGCAAGCGTTGACGACGGCGAATGGCACGACTTGATTATTCGCGCAAATCGCGGAGCAATCGACATTTACGTAGACGGATACAGCCAGTCGCACAACATAGGACAATTCTGGTTTGCAAACATAACGGGATTAAACGCCGTAAGCATTGGCGAAAACCTGCGCGGAGTGCGATTAATGGGCGAAGCTAGAACGGGCGGAATCTACTTTAGTGCGCTAAGCGAAGGCCAAATCCAAAGAATATCAAGAGTAAAACCGCTTGTAACAACTGCATTATTCGACACAGGCTACGCAGACTCTCGCAGCTACAGAATACCGTCGCTTGTAAAAACGCGCATGGGAACGCTAATCGCGGGAGCAGACCAGCGAACAAGCGTTTCGAACGACGCTCCAAATCACATAAACTTTGTGATTCGCAGGTCTGCGGACGGCGGCAAAACGTGGGGGCCTTTGCAAACCGTAATCAACATGCCTGGCAAAAACCTTGGAAAACTGGGCGCCAGTGCAATCGACTCCTGCCCTGTTTTAGACCCAGAAGGCAAAAGCGAAAGAATCAACGTATTAATTGACATTAATCCTGGCGGAATTGGGCTAACAAATTGCAAAACAGCTGTAGGCGTAGACGCATGCGGAAGAATCAAGCTTATAGACCGCTTAGGTGGCCACTACGCGGCGGCAATGGACGCAAGCGCAGCCGTAAAATTGCCATGCAATTCTAGCGAAAAAGAATGCGCAACAAACTGGCTAATTTACCCAGATGGAAGCATAAAAAATGGCGATTTGAGCGGAGACCTGAGCAGCGGATTGCACAATAATCAAACTTGCGACAGTTCCACGTGGGACATATGGAAATCGCCAGAAATTGCAAGCGAAAGTCAGCCATTATTCGCCGAAAAAACTTGCTACATAGCGCAAATCTACTCGGACGACGGCGGCGAAACGTGGAGCGCACCACGCTTAATTGACCACATGGTTAAAGAACCGTGGATGAGCTTCGCTGGAGTATGCCCAGGGAACGGAATTATTATTAGGCATAGCGAAAAACATTACGGCAGAATACTCGTGCCATTTTATTGCAGCGGCCAAAGCAAATCGCACTATTCTTCGGGAGCGCTTATTTCGGACGACGACGGCGAAACGTGGCGCCGAGGCAAAATGATTAACGAAGGGCGATTAATGGGCGGCAAAATCGTAGATCCCGCAACAATGCAAGACGACGATGCAACAAGCTCCGAAACCGTGTTTGTAGAGCGCAAAAATGGCGATATTCTGGCGTTCTTCCGCAATCAAAATCGCTCGGGCTGCGTAGGCAAGGCCATTAGTCACGATTGCGGCGAAACGTGGAGCGAGCTGATTTTTGACCAAAGCTTGCCCGAGATATTCAGCCAGCCGAGCGCAACCTGCTTCAGCGGCGAAAACGCGCAAAACGCAGACTGCATAGCATTTGCAAACGCAAGCCAAATGATGCCGTACCGCGGCCGCGGAGTTGTGCGATTTAGCTTCGACGGCGGCAAAACGTGGCAAAAAAATGTGTGCGTAAACCCATTCCACCACGTTTATCAATGCCTTACCTCTAGCAATAAACACAATTTGCAACTACTGTGGGAAAAAGAGACTACTGGAATTTATATAACAGCAATAGATTCCTCGCTTTGTCGGCAAGATAGTTTGCAAACAGGTTTCAAAAACAAAGTACACAAAAACGAAAAAATGGAAGAAATAAAAGAGAGAAGACTCACGCGAACTGAAAGGAGCCAAAATGGAAGAGACATTTAGCAGCCGCGAAGACGATGAGATGACAACACTAGACCGCTTATCGTTATTGCAAGCAAGCTCTAACTCCGCTCCGATTGTTGCAAGAAAACGTTGCGACGAAACGATGGATGCAATCAGATCGCTTATTTTAAGAGAACGCTTGCAACCAAAAGACATGCTGCCAACTGAGCCAATGCTATGCAATTTGATTGGCGCATCAAGGTCATCGGTGCGCGAGGCGATTCGCAAGCTGGAAGCACTTAACATTGTGGAAGTTAAGCAAGGGAAAGGCATGTTTGTTGGCTCGCTATCTTTGGACCCAATGGTGGAAACACTCGCTTTTCGCTCCTTAATCTCCATTAATAAGAATTTTGAAGACTTGAGTAACGTTGTAGAAATGCGCAAATTCCTAGACCTTGGATGCGCGGATAAAGTTGTTGAGTCGCTTAAGGGAACGCAGCATCCAGAGCTGGAAGCGCTTTCGGAAACAATGACAAAAGAGGCGCATGCTGGAAAAACGTTCTTGGAACAAGACATTGCTTTCCACACGGGCATTTTGCGCGCGGTAAACAATACGATTGCAGAGCAATTTGTGCGATGCTTGTGGCTTGTGCATATGGCTGTTTTACCACAATTGGGGCTGGAAGTTTCGGACGAGCTTGAAAAAACCGCTAGAGCGCATGAACTTATGCTTAAAACTGCTATTGCGGGAGACGCAGACGGATATAGGCAGGCTGTAAATAGCCATTACGAGCCAATTCAGTCGATTTTGCTTAATAGACTGCAAAAGCGCTGAAGCACATACATTCTATAAAATGGAAGAACCGCTCTAGTTTAGAGAGCGGTTCTTCCATCTTCAATGGTGATGCCTGAGTACTACAGCATCACGATTAATCGCAACGACACGATTTCCGTTACGAAATTTTATGGCCTTCTAGCCAAACGTGCTCGACGGCCAAAGTCCCAGAATTAAGCAAAAGTAAGTCGGCTGCGTAACCCTTTTCAACCAAGCCCAAAGGCGCGTTAGTTATACCATTCTGCTTATCTACCCCAAGAGCGCGGGCTGGAACGAGAGTTGCAGCCGCAATTGCCGCCGGCAAGCCAATGCCAAGCTCTTTAACAGCGCGCTTAATCGCAACGTCTAACGTTAAAGTAGACCCCGCTATAGCTCCATTAGAAACAAGCCTTGCATGACCGTCTGTAACCTGAACGTCAAGTGCTCCAAGCTTATACGAGCCATCCGCGCAACCGGTGGCGGCCATAGCGTCTGTTACAAACGCAATACGATTAGGAGCGGCATTAAACGCCATTTGCAAAACGGGATTTTCAACGTGGAAGCCGTCGTTAATAAGCTCAATCGTGACGCGCGAATCCTCCAAGGCTGCAGGAATTGGACCTGGCTTACGGTGATGAATGCCGTTCATAGCGTTAAACATGTGTGTCATAAGCGTGGAACCTGCGTTAAAAGCTGTGCGAGCAGTTTGATAATCCGCATCGCAATGGCCAACGGCTGGGATTACGCCAGCGTCAACAAAACGTTTAATAGCCTCCATGCCATGTTCACGCTCAGGAGCAATAGTAATCTGGCGCAAAGTGCCATCCGCCGCCTCAAGCAGCGCCTCAACACGCTCGGGAGTAGGGTCCACTAGGCAATTAGGGTCGTGCGCGCCTTTTCTAGAAAGCGCCAAGAACGGCCCCTCTAAGTGAGATCCAAGCACATCTGGTCGCGTTTGCATAACGCGCTTAACAGTGCGCAAATTCTCTTGCATTACGTCAAGAGGATTTGTAATCAAGCTAAGAACTTGCCTAGTTGTTCCGTGAAGCATGTGATACGCGCGCGCAATGGCAATCCCTTCGGCACCGTCGTCAAACGAATGCTCCCAGGCTCCATGAGCGTGCAAATCAATATAGCCTGGCGCAGCAAAATAGCCACCGCCGTCTACAACATTTAAGTCAGATGCGCGCAAGCCGCAAGCATTAATCGCCAGCGCAAGGTCTTCGTCTAAAATGCCCGTTTCTAAAATCACGCCATCTTTAACCAAAATCCAAGCGTTAGGAACAATTCCGCGCGCGTCTACAACGCTAACGTTTCGCACTACAAAACTGCGCCCCTCGTTTGATTTTAGTGAATCATCAATCTTATTTACGGCATCTAAGTATGCATTTTTTGACATTTAACCCACCTGCGTTTGTGCTTTTGAATACGTTACTTAATTTTAGACTTATCTATCAGAGGTATCGGATCTATCAGATTCCCTGCCAAGATGGCTTATTTGTGTACACCCAACGATAGTAGTCTGCCAACTTAAGCTTGCTTGCTGCCGCTTCGTCTATAATCACGGTTGCGTGTGGATGCATTTGAAGCGCGGAAGCTGGGCATAGCGAGCTTACTCCGCCTTCTAGCGTTGCAGCTACAGCATCTGCCTTATTTGAGCCGAACGCAAGAAGAACAAGATGCTTAGCGCGCAAAATCGTTCCAATTCCTTGGGTTATGCAGTGAGTTGGAACCTGGTTAATATCTCCGTCGAAGAATCGGCGGTTATCTACACGAGTCTGCTCAGTTAAGGTTTTTACGCGCGTTCCAGACGCAAGCGAAGATCCCGGCTCGTTGAATCCAACGTGGCCGTCGGAGCCAATTCCCAAGATTTGCACGTCGATTCCACCAGCAGCAGCAATAGCAGCGTCGTAGTCAGCTCCAGCGTGCGCAATCTTGCTGCCTTCGCTTAATGGCGCTCCGTTAAGAACATCTCCTGGAACGTGCACTAAATCTGGGTTTAGGTCGATTAAGTCGGTTACGGTTCTGCGGATTGTGCTGTGGTAGGACTGCTCGTGCTCTAATGGCAATCCAATGTACTCGTCAAGCGCAAATCCGCGCACGCGACTAACGTCAACATTATTTTCTTTAACAAGCTTTGCAAGATGCTCGTAGGCTTTTAATGGGCTAGACCCTGTAGCCAGGCCAAGTACTGCGTCTGGCTTGCGACTAATCAAATCTACAACTGCTTTTGCGTAGAGCTCGCCAGCTTCATCCTGATCTTTTACAATAATAACTTCTGCCATCTTTGCTTCTCCTTTAAAGCTTTAAGCAATTATTAGCATTGCGGCATGCGAATTAACGCACACCGCAACACTATTTACTTACTATGCACAATAAATAAAAGGCTTTATTAGATTATTTATGATTATTTATGATTTTTACTTAAGATACGCACTTAAGCCGCTACTTAGTGGAATCGCTCACTTCTTGCGGATTCTTTGCCAAAGTCAAGCCAACTTCCTTAAGAACGCCAGCCACGGCTTCAACATTTTCTCCCTTAAGTGGGCAAACTGGATCTGGCATCTGATTTGTGTCAAACACGCCAAGCAATGCCATTGCGGTCTTAAATGCTCCAACGCCAGCGCCGAAGCCTGCCACGCCGCTAGGTACGGTAACAATTCGCATCAAAGCAGCAAGCCAATCCTGCTCCTTCTTAACCGTTGCCCAATCGCCAGCCTGAGCAGCCTTCCACATTCGCACGTAACCAGTTGCTTCAACGTTTGCAAGGCCTGGAACAGATCCGTCTGCGCCAGCCATGTATGCTCCATCAACAACAACCTCTTGGCCCGTAAGCAAAGTCAATGGGTGGCCAGCCTTGTTGTTGTCGTCTACAAGGAACCTAAACGACACGTCGTCGTTGGAAGAATCCTTAACGCCAGCAAGCACGCCATCTTTTCCAAGCTTTACAAGCAAATTGCCAGGAAGTTTCGTGTGCACGCAAACTGGAATGTCGTAAGCAAATAATGGCAAATCTGGAACAGCTTCGTGAATAAGACGGAAGTGGCGCTCAACTTCTGCCATGCCGCCGAGTGCGTAGAATGGCGCTGTTGCAACGATTGCAGAAGCCCCAAGCTCCTTGGCTTCCTTTGCGTGCTCAATTACGCGGTTTGTTTCCGTATCAATGCAGCCAACCAAAACTGGCACACGGCCGTCTACAATGCGCATTACGTTTTCAATGATTTCACGGCGGCGCTTATCTGTGCTAAATGCCACTTCGCCAGAAGAGCCAAGTGTAAACAGGCCGTCTACTCCAGCATCAATCATGCGATTAAGTGAGCGCTCAAAGCTAACAACGTCTACTTCGCCGTCTGCAGTTAATGGCGTAACAACTGGAGGAATAACGCCGTGGAATTTTTCAGTCATAATTACACTTCTTTCGTGCTTAAAGTTTCGATATTAAATTTCGAATTTAAAATTTTTGTTTAATATTTTGTTTTCGTAATTTAGTTGAGTGAGATGGGCGGCTCGCTTGAATTTTGTTGTGAGGGATAGTGAACCGCCCAAGATTTTGTGTGGATTTATTTAACGCACCTTACTTGCACTCTTCTTCCGTTGGGTGCAACAGCGACGGTGCCGCTCCCATCAGAATCTTCGTGTAATCATTTTGAGGATTGTTAATAACCTGATGCGTTTCGCCTCGCTCAACAATCGTTCCGTGATTCATAACAACGACTTCGTCGGATATGTAGCGGATTGTTTGAATATCGTGGCTAATAAACACCATGGAAAGATTCAGCCTCTTCTTTAAGTCGGAAAGAAGATTTAAAATCTGAGCACGCACAGAAACATCCAAAGCAGAAGTTGGCTCATCTGCGATTATTGCATCTGGATTAAGCGAAAGCGCACGAGCGATTGCCACACGCTGACGCTGGCCGCCAGAAAGCTGACCTGGCAAAGCGCCAAGAACAGAGTGAGGCAAACCAACCATTCGGATTAGCTCCTTGGCTCTAGCATCGCGCGCTTCCTTGTTGCCAATTTTGTGCACAACAAGAGGATCAATCAGCTGATCAACAACGCTCATTCTTGCATTCAAAGCTGTTGCAGGATCCTGGAACACAACAGAAACAACGCGACCAATATCCATACGCTCTTTTGCAGTGCGATGCGTAACGTCTTGTCCTTTAAACAAAACCTTGCCGCTCGTAACCTGCTGGAGTCCGCACATAATGTTTGCAGTAGTAGACTTTCCGCAACCAGATTCACCAACAATACCAATTGTTTTGCCAGGCATCAGCTTAAGGTTTACTTTGTTTACTGCAGTAATCTGGTTCTTATGGAACAAGCCAGATCCAGCTCGAGTAGTGAACACCACTTCGGCGTCGCGCAGCTCGATGATTGGAACATCGCCATTTTCGTTCTGTACTTTGTTTGTTTCGTTAACATTCATGTTCATCGCACATCTCCTTGATCGGAGGCGGTCAAAATTGCGGAAGGTACATCCGATTCAGGCTCTGGAGGCGCGGCGTAGAAGTGCCACGTTCCTGGAATGCGCTTCATTATTGGGCGCACATCAAGTCCTTGATCTGGATGCGAGGAGCGCGGAGCGAATCGGTCTCCCTTAGGGAAGTCGGATGGGCTTGGAACCGTTCCTGGAACCTGGTGCAATCTTGGAGCACCAGCCTCAATGGAGGTTACGGAGCCAAGCAAACCACGCGTATACTCGTGATGCGGGTCGGTTAGGATTTCCTTAGTGGAGCCTTGCTCAACAACCTGGCCTGCGTACATTACGGTAATCGAGTGCGCAACCTTGGCAACAAGAGCCAAATCGTGGCTTACAAACACCATTGCAAATCCAAGCTTTTCGCGCAATTCGTTAAGAAGGTCAATCACCTGCTTTTGAACAGTAACGTCCAAAGCGGTTGTTGGCTCATCTGCGATTATTAACTTTGGATCTCGCGTAAGTGCCATTGCAATCAACACGCGCTGACGCTGGCCGCCAGAAAGCTCGTGCGGGTAGGATTCAAGCGTGCGCTTTGGATCCAAGCCTACAAGCTCCAACAACTCTTCGGCGCTACGAGTGCCACCTCTAGAAGTTAGCTGCTTCATCTGCGTTTTAATCAGCATTGATGGGTTTAAGGAAGACAAAGCATCTTGGTAAACCATTGCAATCTCGTGGCCGCGCAAAGCATTGTGCTCCTTTGGGCTAAGCTTTACAAGATCCTTGCCATTAAACAGGATTTGTCCGCTAATCTTAGCTTTTGGATCAAGCAAGCCCATAATCGCCAGCGAAGTGATTGACTTACCGCAACCAGATTCACCAACCAAGCCCATTGTCTCGCCTGGGCGAACAGAGAAGCTCAAGTGGTCTACAACATTTACGCTGCCGTAGCGTGGGAACTGAATGCACAAGTCTTTAACCTCAATAACTGGAGGCTCTGTAGACGTTGGCTGCAAACGATCCGTGCGCTTTAGTTCAGCTTCGCGAAGTTTCGCAAGAGATTCAACCAAAGCTGCGTGCTGCTCTTTGTATGCTGCAACTGGGTCAGTAAGAATCCTGTCTTCCTTACGAGCTGCATCAGCGTCGGCTGCAGTCTTAGAAACTGGAGCGGTTGGTGCCGCAACCATTGCGTCAGTAATTCCTTCAGAAAGAATGTTCAAGCACAGAACGGTAATCATAATCGCAAGGCCTGGGAACAATGCCTGCCACCAGTATCCAAAGATAACGCCCGCTTTTGCGGAAGACAAAATGTTGCCCCAAGTTGGAGTTGGCTCTGGAATACCTGCGTTAATGAAGCTAAGCGAGGCTTCGAAAACGATTGCGTCTGCAACACAAAGCGTCGTGAACACCATAACTGGAGCTGCAATATTTCGGGTTACATGCTTGAGTAAAATCCATGGTGCTCGAGCGCCAGAAACGATTACTGCTCGTACGTAGTCTTTTCCATATTCGCTTATAATATTTGCTCGCACAATTCTTGCGATTTGTGGAACGTAAAGCACGCCGATAGAAATGATGATGCCAATCATGGATTGTCCAAGAATTGCAAGGCATACGGCCGCTAATGCGATTCCTGGAATGGACATTACAATATCAATCAATCGCATTATAAGCTCAGCAATCCAGGTGCGGCTTACTGCTGCGATTGAGCCGATAATAGCTCCCATAACCAGTGCGAAAAGCACAGATGACAAGCCAATCACAAGCGAATAGCGCGCGCCGTACATAACCCTAGAGAACACGTCTCGGCCAAGGTTATCGGTACCAAACCAATGCGCACTTGTCGGAGCTTGATAGTTTTGCGTAATCTTTACTGGATCGCACGGAGCTATAAATCGCGCGAAAATAGCGCAAAATGCTAGAAGCGCAATCACAATGAACGCAATTCTGGAGCCTAAGCTCATTTTGTTAAATCTATTAAACTTGATGCCTGGCTTTGATGCGGCATCTACTACCTGATTCTTTCCAAATAGCATGTCACACCGTCCTAATCCTTGGGTTGATTAATACGTAGAGCAAATCAACAATGATGTTTATGAAGATGAATGCGATTGCAACAACAAGTACAACGCCTTGCACAAGCATTGGCTGGTTGCCGTTAATGCCATCGAACATTGCCGTGCCCATTCCTGGCAGAGCAAAAATAACCTCAATAACGATTGCGCCACCCATAAGGTAACCAATCTTCATGCCCAAAGTTGTAATTGGGGTGATTAGGGCGTTGCGGAATACGTTTCTAGCAACTACTACGCTTTTTGGAATTCCTGCGCCGATTGCGGTTCGTACGTAATCTTTATCCAATTCTTCTACCATTGAGGTTCGTATGATTCGCGTAAGCTGGCCGGCTACTGGAAGTCCTAGTGCGAAGCAAGGCATTGCCATTCTTGCAATATAAGCTTCTGGATCTTCAAAGAACGGCACAAAATCGCCGGAACCTGGGAGCCAAGCTAGCTTAATTTGAAGAACGTAAATCAAAAGAACACCAAGCCAGAAGGATGGGGTTGCAATTGCAATAATCGAAAGAATTCGAACTGTTTGGTCAACCCAAGTATCGCGGTAAAGTGCTGCAAAAACGCCAAACACTACTGCAAAAATTATTGCAATTAATAAGCCGATGAAAGTTAGCTGCAGAGTGATTGGGAATGCTTCTGCAACGCGTTCTGCTACGGAGTCTTTATTTACGCCGTAAACACCCATGTTTCCTTGGAAAAGACCAAGAATGTAGGATCCGAACTGTTCCCACCATGGGCGGTCGTAGCCCATTTCGTGGCGGAAAGCTGCAAGTGCTGCTGGAGACGAGTTTTCGCCTAAAGCTGCAACTGCTGGATCATATTTTGAAAATGACATAAGGAAGAATACGAGGAACGTAACGCCGAATGCCATGAACGGCAGGGCAATTAGTCGCCTACCTAAAAGTCTAAGAAAATTACTCATAAGACATCCACACATCCATTGAAGAAATTGTTATTTTTTATAACAAAACCGGCCCGTCTGCACAGAAGCGAGAAAGGTAAACAGTTGGGCCGGTTTTGCGGTTAGAGGTTAGGGGATTGACGTTTATTTAATACGTCTGGTTCTGCACCTACTTTGTAAGCTTTGCTTTTACAAGGTTGATGCCGGTGGAGCCGATTGCATTCCACTCTGCCAAAGAGCCTTTCTTTACGGCAGTCGTAGTCTTGCGGTGGAAGAGTGGGTACAGAGGAACTTCGTCGCTAATCAAGTCGAAGCACTGGTTCCAATACTTTTGGCGCTCGGCTGGTGTGCTAGCTGCCAAAGCCTTGTCCATAAGATTGTGAAGTTTTGCGTATCCTTCGGAAGTCTTCCAGAATGTGCGCTGACGGGTCCAAGCGTTGTCTCCGTACCACCAGCTCATCAACAAATCTGGGTCGTTTCCGAATACGGATGGGTCGCCTGGTGCCAAAACCATCGAGTAGTTTGCGTCGTCGCGATCGGTGATTGATGGGTAAAGTGCGGAAGACTTCATAGACTGAATGTCTACGTCCATACCTATTTCAGCAAGATCGTTCTTGATTTGCGGAGCGAGCTGGGTGATCCAAGTGTGGTCGGTTGTGTAAAGGGTGAACTTGATAGGTCCTTTTACGCCGGCTTCCTTGAGTAAGCTCTTTGCTTTGTCGATGTTCTTGGTGTATACGTTCTTTGCCTTATGGTAGTTTGCGTAATTCTTCGGCAAGAAGCTTGTTGCAGGATCGCCTTGACCGCTCATTTGGTTTGCTATGAGCTTGTTTACGTCGATTGCGTAGAGTACAGCTTGGCGCACGCGCTTGTCGTCGAATGGCTTCTGCTTCGTGTTGAACATAACGAATGGGAGAGTGAAGCCCTGAGCGGTTTTAAGTTCAGAACCGGAGGACTTCAAAGTATTGAAGGCTTGTGCTGGAACCATTTCCATTACGTCTGTTTTGCCGCCTTGCATAGCAGTTACGCGAGCGGTATCGTCAACGGTTATGTTCCAAACCATGTTCTTGGTTTGTGCCTTGTACTTGCCGTTGTACAAATCGTTGCGCTCAAACTTTACTTGGTTATCGGTGATTGATACGTACTTCCATGGGCCGGATCCGATTGGCTGATTCTTTAAGTCTGCATCCGACTTTGCGGTTGGAACAATTTGAATCAAAGCGAGACGCTGCTTGAACAGTGGGAAGGCTTTCTTTAGCTTAAAGATTACGTGACGATTGTCTTTTGCTTCTACGGAATCAATGAAGTCGAGCATTGATATGTAGAGGCTTCCTTGCGCGGTTGTGCGCTTGAATGAGGATACTACGTCGTTTGCGGTTACTTCTGTTCCGTCCGAGAACTTAGCGGCATCGCGAATGGTTACTTCGTACTCGGTGTCGGAAATCTTCTTTGGTTCTCCTTTTGCAAGTGCGTTGAAAACTTTAAAGTTGCTGTAGTCAAGAGCGTAAAGTGGCTCCGTAACATGCCAGTTTGCTGCCATTGGCAACGCGCCAGAGGTTGTAGATGGTGCGAAATCGCGGCTTGCGTACGCAACTTGAGCTGTAATCGTATCTTTTACAGCAGTATGTGCTTTTGCTGACTTATTTTTTGCTCCACCGCAGCCAGATAGCATAACTAATGCGGCTAGGCTTGCAGCTATTGCAGTGGTTAGCTTTGAGCTAATCCGTTTCATGTTTTCTCCTCACCGTTGAGTTTGTTGATTCACATTTCATCTTTGAATGTGAATAGTTTTCAATTATGCGCTCGTGTGATTTTCACGTTACTTTAAACATAAGAGGTCTGATGTCTGATGTCAAGTTGTGCGTGTGTCGAGATTGTGAAAATTCATTTATTCTTTTTAAAGCTTTGCTGCAAACCAACGCGTAATTGACGTTGGATGCGTAATTGCCGTCCCAACAACTGCAGCCCACGCGCCCATTTGCATAACCTCATGCAATTGCTCAGGGGTGTGAATACGCCCCTCACAAATAATAGGGTAATTTGGGAAAGCTTGCAAAATCTGGCCTAAAAGTTCAAAATCAGGCCCGTCTGTTTTCGGTCTTCCTGGAGAAGTACCAGCCAAAGTAGTAGATATAATATCCGTTCCACAATCCGCAGCGCGTTTAGCGTCATCGAAGTTTCCGCAATCAGCCATAACTACTATGCCCTCATTGTGCAAAGCGCTAACAGTCTGCTCGTAAGTAAGCCCGTCTGGACGCGGCCTATCAGTTGCGTCAATCGCAATAATATCTGCTCCAGCCGCCGCACAGCAGCGCGCATGACGCAAAGTAGGTGTTATATAAACTCCATCGTGGCCATCTTTCCAAATGCCGATTACAGGAACGTCAACTTGACCTTTAATCGCGGAAATATCCGACAATCCTTGGCATCTAATTCCAATAGCGCCGCCTTCTACGGCAGCCATTGCCATTTGTGCCATTGTTTCCGGGTGCC
Organism: Gardnerella sp. DNF00753; assembly: GCF_049244275.1. Lineage (NCBI taxonomy): Bacteria > Bacillati > Actinomycetota > Actinomycetes > Bifidobacteriales > Bifidobacteriaceae > Gardnerella > Gardnerella sp. DNF00753. The sequence continues at coordinate 1,473,113 of NZ_CP058393.1, read as the reverse complement.
TAAGCGGCTCCCCAGGGTAAGCTTGGCAGCTAACAATTAAGCCGCCCTTAATTTTTTCAACTACAGGATTCATAGTTTTTCTCCTTTTAAAAATATTTCAAATTTGAGAAGCTGTAAAAGCGGCGAAAGCAGCACCAATAAGCGGAGCTGTGCCACCAAGCTTTCCCTTAAAAATCGGCGTGCTTTTAACCAAATCTAAAGCAGAATCTTCAAATCCAGCTCGCATTGAATCCCACCAAATATTTCCTGCTTCTACAACAGACCCCGAAAGCACAATAACATCCGGGTCTATAAGATTCGCCATTCCAGCTATGCATTCTCCCAATGCTTTTGCGCTTTTAGCAAGCGTTTCTTTAGCGTGCGGTTGACCTTCGTTTGCGTAAACACATACTTCGTACCCGTTTTCCGCTTTTTGAACACCTGCAGGCAAATTATGGTTGTATAAAGTTGCAAGACCAGTTCCGGACGCAACTGGCTCAATATGCCCAGCGTGCGTTCCGCAAGAGCATTCGAATCCAACTCCCAAATCGCTAACAACGTGACCGGCGTGACCGGCAACTGAGTGTGCTCCAGTAAAAAGTTTGCCGTTTATAATAATTGCGCCGCCGACGCCGGTTCCTATTCCAACGGAAAGTACGATTGATTTTCCGCGCCCAGCTCCGTAAATAGCTTCCCCTAGTCCGTGTCCGCCAACGTCTCCAATCATATAAACTGGCAAATCAGTTATGCTTTTAAACGCGTCGTAAATTCGCTGTCCGCGCCAACCGGGAAGAATGTCTGTTGCTGCAACTATTTCGCCAGTTTTACTATTCGGCACTCCTGCGGCTGCGATTCCGATTCCGCTAATGGTTTTGCCATTTTTTTGCGCTTTTTCCAGGATTTGTTTCGCTAGTTCTACTAAACGATTTTTTATGCTTTCGCCGCCTTTTGACGCTTCGGTTGGTATTGAACCGTATTCTTGCACGGACGGAATAACGCAACCTGCAGCATCTGCAATATTTGCCGTTGCTGTATCAGCCGCATCTGCAATATTTTTGCTGCATGCCGACTCCGGTAATGTAACCAATCCGTAAGCTATTTTTGTTCCGCCTATGTCAAAAGCAAGATATGTAGAGCGAGAATCTTTTATTTCGTTCATAAGTCACATCCGTAGAAATATATTTTATTTGCTGATTGATTGAGTTTTTAATTCACGCAATTTGTGTTGCGTTTACAGCTTCGTAAATATGCTTTAAATAGTTCAAGCGTTCTGGAACGCTGGAATCTTGAGGTACGCATACTTTTGCACCCAAATAGTCGATTAAATAATCGTCTTTTAAAGCTTCGCGCGCAGTTTCCTGAATTTCCGCAAGAGTCATTAAGGACGTTGGCTCGTCTGGAGCCATAGGCAAGTGTCCATCAATCCATTCGTACCCGTATTGCGTAGCTTCTGGGCCTGCTCCCGAGAACATTACTCCCTTAAGCACTCCAGCTTTTCTTGTTTCGCGTACGTGATTTATAGCGGCTTTAGCATTGCGTTCTTCAACAACGCTACGACCCCAATTAATTGTGATTCCAATTCCTGCATCTTTTGCAATTTGAATTTCGTCTTCGAGCGGAAGGAAGCCTTTTTCTGGATTTTGCCCTTCAATATACCTGTCGCAATGTTCTATTACGAGCTTTGTTCCAAGCCAATCTAATTGCGCGAGCTCGTCTAGTGACTTTTTCATTGCGTCCGCGCGCGCTATTCGAGTTGGTGCCGTATGTATTTCAATATGCGAAATATCGCAGCTGTTTCGAAGGTTTGCAAAATCAGCTATTGCGTTACGAATATTTTTGAAGAAGTCGATTGCGCGAAGTCGCCCTTCTTCGCTCGGGCTTGCTAAGCCAAATTCTGGATCGGGATCAAAATTTATATGCCGCATTGTTCCGGGAATTGCGGTTATTGTGTTTTTGTGCCAGTTTGATGGTATTGCGTTTGCTAGCCATTCTCGGGTTTGCGAATCTGCTAAATCGCCCGGGTATGGGATTTCTGTTCCGGCAACCCAGTTTTGACTTCCGAGTAAATCGTAGTATTGTCGTTGTTCTTCGCGTGATTTTGGCAGTGACGCGTACGCGCCTACAACGAATTCAGTTTTCAGCATGATATCCTCCTTGAAATCGCGGCTGAATTGGCTTTCTTTGTATGTTACAGTAAGCACGTTACAATTCGTCAGACGTCTGATAAATTATCAAATCGTACTAAATTTGCGATACTCTGCTTTTTAATTCGAAAGTTACTAAAATCAAAATATTCATTCTTTAAATTTCTATTAATTAATTTTTATTAATTAATTTTTTATATGTGTATGCTGTAAATCAGAAAATCATAATGATTTGATACAAAATATTTATTAAAATAAAGATTTGTAACGTAACAATTTATACAAGCGGCGGTGAGGCAATGACTACTATGTCTACTAACGATGAACCAAATCGCAATAATGCGCAAATCAATTCTTACGAACCGCATATTGGCCGCGAATCTCACGTAGTGCCGGGTCGTTTTGGAGAGCCGCTGAAAGTAACGCAAGTACAGTATTCGCAAGGAAACGCTGCTGCGCACCCAACGCACCCACTGCTGCTGTTATTGCACGGCTGGGGATCTAACGAAGAAGATTTGCTAGATTTGCTGAGAATTGTTGCGCCTTATAACGATGCAATTGCACTACGCGCTCCACTTAAGCTTGAAGAGGGAGCTTACAGCTGGTTCCATGACGCTGTGCCGCAGCGAGAAGATTTAGATTACGACATGTATGCTGCTGCAGCCGCAATAGACGAGTGGGTGTGCGCGAATATTCCCGAAAATCGAGATGTTGTTCCATTCGGATTTTCTCAGGGAGCAGCGCTCGCAGTTCATTTATTGCGCTTGAATCCTGCACGTTATCGCGCATCCGTTGCGCTTTCCGGATTTATAGCTCCTAACGTTCCTGCCTCTGCAGACGAAATTGCTTTAAAAGATGACGATTTAGCTGAGCACAATACGCCTGTATTTTTCGGATACGGTTTAGAAGATGATGTGATTCCGCCTTATGAATTTTCAGCAGCGGCCGCTTGGCTTGAGGAGCACACGTGGCTTGAGGAAAAGCGGTACAAAGGTCTTGATCATGCTGTGCATATGGAGGAACTTGGTGATATTCGAAAGTGGTTCATGTTGCACGATATTACGTCGGGACTTCTGTAGCAGTTGCGATTTGTGAGTTGATTGTGTGAGTTGATTGTGCAGTTGATTGTGTGAGCCGATTTTATGAACAAAAATGATGATTCCGTTACTTACGCAATGAAGGAAGCGTTGCGGTTGGCGGTCGAAGCGGCTAAAGCTGGAGAAGTTCCAGTTGGTGCAGTTGTGCTTGATGGTGACGGAAATATTATTGGCCGCGGCGCAAATTTGCGCGAAAAGATGGACGATCCTTTAGCTCATGCGGAAGTGCTCGCTATGAAATCTGCTGCTTCTTCGCGCAAATCTTGGAATTTATCTGACTGCACTTTGGTAGTAACTCTTGAACCTTGCCCAATGTGCGCTGGAGCAATCTTACAAACTAGACTTCGTCGCGTAATGTTTGGTGCTTGGGATGCAAAGTTGGGTGCGTGTGGATCTGTATGGGATATTTTACGAGACCCACACGTGGGATCTTATCCGGAAGTTATTGGTTCGGTTTGTGAATCTGAATGTGCACAAGTTTTGCGAAACTTTTTTGAAAATCACCGTTAAAACGGAATAATTTTTTAATTAGAAACGCCATAAGAAACGCAATCAGAAAAATTTTTGACAATCCCCGCTAATTGAGTAATATGCTATAAAAACAAAAAGCAATCGTTTTTACTTTTGCTTTTGCAATATTTGTAGTCGCTTCGACGTAATTCCTGTAAAACGCATGAATCTCGCCTAAGCACATTTTTACCTAAAAGGAGGTGTCACTATGAGTGGCATGAAATATGCAATGATCGGTTCGGGAGCTATGGGATATCGCTATGGCGTTTTGTTGCAGGAAACGGCTGGCATTCATGTTGATTTCATTGACGCCTGGGATGAAAATGTGAATAAGGTTCGCGAGCAAGGCGGCGTAATGGTTAGCCGAGACCATGAAAACCGCCATTTAGTGCCGATCAATATGTATACGCCTGAAGATTATGACGGTGATCCAGACGTGTGGATTGTGTTTATGAAGCAAATGCAGCTTGCGGAAATGTTGGAGCGTTGCAAGCATTTGTTCAAAGAGCATCAGGTTGTGTTTGCTGCAATGAACGGCTGGGGACACTTTGAAAAGTTGCAGCAGTACTTCCCGGATGACCATATTTATGGCGGAACTGCAATGATTGCAACCGTTTTGAATGGTCCGGGAGACGTTGATTTTATTGGTAAAGTCGGCGTTGGAACCATGAATATGTGCGCGTTAAACGAGCAGGTGAGTGACGTTGAGCTTGCTATGCGAGACGACTTTAAGGCTGCCGGATTGAACCCTACTATTACGGAAGATTTCAAGGGTACATGCATGGCAAAGGTGATTTTTAATTCCGTAATTAATACTTTGTGCACTATGTATCAGATTCAAATGGGTCAGTTTATTTCTTACCCAGGCGCTATGGATATGGCTCGACAGCTTATTAACGAAGCGTATGACGTGTGTGATCGCGCCGGAATTCGAATGGTTAATACGCGTCAGCAGGAGATGGAAGCTATCGATTACGTAAGTCGCGTGGCAAATCCTTTGCACTATCCTTCTATGTACCAAGATATGAGCCGCGGCCGCGAAACGGAAGTCGATTACATCAACGGTTATATTGCGAAACTTGGTCGCGAAAACGACTATGTTTGCCGCACTCACGAATTCTTAACTCACGGCGTGCATTTGGCGGAACTTGCATTCAAGCTGCATCATCAGCAGTGATTTGGAGAGCATCCCTATAGATCTTGTAATGAATGAGAAGGAGGCACGGCTCGCGGCTTTTGCTGCGGGCCGCTTTTTTATTAGCTGCGCAATATCTGATATTCTGCTAAAATTTAGAGTCTAAAATCACAAATACTATTAAATATAAAATTATTCGTAATACAAAATACGCAGTAAAACTTACTTACTTAAATAAATGGGGAATGTATGACTACTTTTGACAGAGCAAACTTGCCGCAATCCGTGCGCACAAACGGCGCTACGCCAAACCCTTGGTGGGCGAATGCAGTTGTGTATCAGATTTATCCGCGAAGCTTCCAAGATACTAACGGCGACGGCATTGGTGATTTAAAGGGAATTACTTCGCGCCTCGATTATTTGGCTGATTTAGGCGTTGACGTGCTCTGGCTCAGCCCTGTTTACAAGTCTCCGCAAGACGATAACGGCTACGATATTTCCGATTATCAAGATATTGATCCACTTTTCGGAACTTTGGAAGATATGGACGAGCTTCTGGCTGGAGCTCACGAGCGCGGGCTTAAAGTTGTGATGGATTTAGTAGTAAATCACACTTCTGACGAGCATGCTTGGTTCCAGGCTTCTAGGGATGCTACTAGTGATTACGCAGATTGGTATTGGTGGAGACCTGCGCGCGAAGGATGCGTTCCTGGTGAGCCGGGCGCGGAGCCAAACAAGTGGGGCTCGTATTTTGGCGGTTCCGCGTGGACTTATGATTCGAAGCGCGGAGAATACTATCTTCACCAGTATTCTCCAAAGCAGCCAGATTTGAATTGGGAAAATCCCGCGGTTCGCGCTGCCGTGTACAAGATGATGAATTGGTGGATGGATCGCGGAATTGACGGCTTCCGCATGGATGTGATTACGCAAATTTCAAAGCATGTTGATTCTGAAGGCCGTTTGCCGGGTGAGGTTGGTTGCAAGATTGAAGATTTGCCAGCCGGAGCCGACGGCTATTCTTCGCCATTCCCGTTCTGCTCGGACGGTCCTCGTTTAGACGAATTCTTGCGCGAGATGCGTGCAGAAGTTTTCGAAGGGCGCGAAGGCTATCTTACTGTTGGCGAAGCTCCGGGAATTTCTCCGCACCGCAACACGTATATTACTGACCCTGCTCACAGCGAGCTCGACATGCTATTCCTGTTTAATCACGTGGATATTGATTGCGAAAACGGCACTAAGTGGAATCCTGTGCCGCTAAAGCTTACGGCATTAAAGCGCGTAATGGCCGAGCAGCAGCAAGCTGTAGCGGATGCTGGTTGGGCGAGCCTGTTCTTTAATAATCACGATCAACCGCGTGCGCTTTCTCGCTGGGGAAGTGAGTCTAGCGACGAGATGCGCGTGCGCTCTGCTAAGGCGATTGCAATGCTTCTTCACATGCATCGCGGCACACCTTACGTGTACCAAGGTGAGGAAATTGGTATGACTAACGCGCACTTTACTCGTCTCGAGCAGTATCGCGATTTGGAAGCGTTGAATATGTTTAAGCAGCGAGTAGAAGAAGCGCATATTCAGTCGGCTGAGTCGATGATGGATGCGCTCGCAAAGCGCGGCCGCGATAATTCTCGAACTCCAATGCAGTGGAATGCTTCTAAATATGCGGGATTTATGCCTTTTAATGTCGCATCGAAAAATAATGCGGAGCCGTGGATTAGTGTGAATCCTAATTATGTGGATATTAATGCGGCTGAGCAGATGGAAGATTCTGATTCCGTTTACGCTTTTTATAAGTATTTGATTGCGCTTCGTCATTCGGAGCCGATTGTTTCTGCTGGCTCTTGGAATTTGGTTGATGCGGATGACGAGTGTGTGTACGCTTTTGTGCGCGAGCTTAAATCTGATTGCGTGATGAAGAAAGATTCTACGGGATCTAATGCGGAATCTTCTTCAGAATCTACAGAACGCATGCTCGTAATGGTTAATATGACTGATTCAACTGTGCCTATTCCTGCACAAAGTGCGAAAATGCTGCAAAATTGCGCTTCTGGTAGCTTTACAGAGCATGACGTAATGGTTACAACCTACGACGTAAATCACGCGCTTGCATCGCTTAAAAACGGTACTCTTGCGCCTTGGGAAGGTATCGCTGTTACCTTGCAATAATTACTTTGCAATAGTTTCGTCTACTAATTTTGGCAGAGCTTTCGCAATATCTTCGCGAATAATACGCTCTGCCAAATAATCATATTGTGTAGCGCCCAGGTTCATTATCGTAATCGGTACTCCTGCGCGCGCAGCTAACGGCACTAGGCTGGCAGCTGGAAATACTTCTAACGTGGAGCCAATAACCCATAATTCATCTGCTTTAACAATTGCTTGCGCGCTGCGTTCCATAGCGCCTTCGGGAAGTGCTTCTCCAAAATAAACAACGTCTGTTTTTATAAGACCGTTGCAAGGCATATTTCCGCGGTACGGCAGAGCGCGCCTGCAATGCGGATCCGGGTGCTCATCTAAATCTGCCATAATATCGGCAGTTTTATAGCTCGCGTGGCAGCTCATGCAGTGCGATGTTCCAATGCTTCCGTGCAAATTCACTATGATGTCTGGATTATTACCAGCTTTTTCGTGAAGCGCATCAAAATTTTGTGTGGCTATAAGGTCGAGCATGCCTGCCTGCTCGAGTTTTACAAGTGCTTTGTGAGCTGTTCCCGGCTGTGCGTTCCAAACGGGCGACTCTTTTTGCCATCTCCAAGAATATATGCGTTCCTCTTTACTGCTTAAAAATGCGTCTATGTCATAAACGCTCATTTGTTCTGGGTGCTTGGTCCATACGCCGTCTGGACCGCGAAAATCTGGAATGCCCGCGCTGGTAGATATTCCCGCGCCTGTTAGCACAACAATATGATGGTGTGCGTTGTTGCGTGCGTTATTCTTGCTATTTTTCTCGCTATTTCTCATATACATATATATAGCACGCATATATATTGTGTGCACGTATATTGCAAGCATATTGTTTTTGCTGAGTTTTTATTTATTTTGTTTTTGATTTTTTCGCAACACTCCGTGTTTTGGGTATTTTGATTATTTTTTTGATTATTTTTGCTGCATATTTGCCGTTGTTTGTGCGATTGCGATTTTTTTGAGCGCTACTGACGTTGTTTCAACACGCCGATGTTTTGGCTTCGTTTCAATGGTTTTGGCTTGTTGGCATGTGTGTGATTTGCTTTTGAGTGTGGTTTGGTGTAAGTTTATCTCTTGCTGCTCAGCGCGGCTGGTTCTTCTCCTTCGGGGTTGATTGAGCCGGCTGGTGTGGTGGTGGTTTGAGAACTCAAGAGCGTGTCTGTACTACTTATTAGTTAATTATTGCCAGTTCATTGCCTGCCTCACAGATTGTGGGGTGCCTGAGAGATGGTTAAATGGTGGTGAGGTTTTTGTTGGGATGTTCTTTCCTTAAAGAATGTCTCGTCTTTTTCTTTTATATTGGAGCCTTATGTTGGCTCTTCATTGAAGTTTTTCGTGGAGGGTTCGATTCTGGCTCAGGATGAACGCTGGCGGCGTGCTTAACACATGCAAGTCGAACGGGATCTAGTCAGCTTGCTGACTGGTGAGAGTGGCGAACGGGTGAGTAATGCGTGACCAACCTGCCCCATGCTCCAGAATAGCTCTTGGAAACGGGTGGTAATGCTGGATGCTCCAACTTGACGCATGTCTTGTTGGGAAAGTGTTTAGTGGCATGGGATGGGGTCGCGTCCTATCAGCTTGTAGGCGGGGTAATGGCCCACCTAGGCTTCGACGGGTAGCCGGCCTGAGAGGGCGGACGGCCACATTGGGACTGAGATACGGCCCAGACTCCTACGGGAGGCAGCAGTGGGGAATATTGCGCAATGGGGGAAACCCTGACGCAGCGACGCCGCGTGCGGGATGAAGGCCTTCGGGTTGTAAACCGCTTTTGATTGGGAGCAAGCCTTCGGGTGAGTGTACCTTTCGAATAAGCGCCGGCTAACTACGTGCCAGCAGCCGCGGTAATACGTAGGGCGCAAGCGTTATCCGGAATTATTGGGCGTAAAGAGCTTGTAGGCGGTTCGTCGCGTCTGGTGTGAAAGCCCATCGCTTAACGGTGGGTCTGCGCCGGGTACGGGCGGGCTAGAGTGCAGTAGGGGAGACTGGAATTCCCGGTGTAACGGTGGAATGTGTAGATATCGGGAAGAACACCAATGGCGAAGGCAGGTCTCTGGGCTGTTACTGACGCTGAGAAGCGAAAGCGTGGGGAGCGAACAGGATTAGATACCCTGGTAGTCCACGCCGTAAACGGTGGACGCTGGATGTGGGGCCCATTCCACGGGTTCCGTGTCGGAGCTAACGCGTTAAGCGTCCCGCCTGGGGAGTACGGCCGCAAGGCTAAAACTCAAAGAAATTGACGGGGGCCCGCACAAGCGGCGGAGCATGCGGATTAATTCGATGCAACGCGAAGAACCTTACCTGGGCTTGACATGTGCCTGACAGCTGCAGAGATGTGGTTTCCCTTCGGGGCAGGTTCACAGGTGGTGCATGGTCGTCGTCAGCTCGTGTCGTGAGATGTTGGGTTAAGTCCCGCAACGAGCGCAACCCTCGCCCTGTGTTGCCAGCGGGTTATGCCGGGAACTCACGGGGGACCGCCGGGGTTAACTCGGAGGAAGGTGGGGATGACGTCAGATCATCATGCCCCTTACGTCCAGGGCTTCACGCATGCTACAATGGCCGGTACAACGGGATGCGACATGGTGACATGGAGCGGATCCCTTAAAACCGGTCTCAGTTCGGATCGTAGTCTGCAACTCGACTACGTGAAGGCGGAGTCGCTAGTAATCGCGAATCAGCAACGTCGCGGTGAATGCGTTCCCGGGCCTTGTACACACCGCCCGTCAAGTCATGAAAGTGGGCAGCACCCGAAGCCGGTGGCCTAACCCTTTTGGGATGGAGCCGTCTAAGGTGAGGCTCGTGATTGGGACTAAGTCGTAACAAGGTAGCCGTACCGGAAGGTGCGGCTGGATCACCTCCTTTCTACGGAGTTTTTGTGCACGCTCAGATGAGTGTGGTTACTGGTGTGGAAAACAATAGTTAACGTTTTTTGAATGAGTATGTTGGGCATGCTTTTGGGTTCCCGGATTGCCACCCCCCTTTGTTTTGGGGTTGCGGTCCTTGACTCACAGGATTTCAGGTTGATGCTTTTTAGTGTTGGCTTGGGTTTTGTGGTGTTGTGGTGGTTTGAGAACTGGATAGTGGACGCGAGTGATTATGTGAGATTCTTTTTAGGGTTTCATGTTTTTGCTTTTACTGATTTTCGACCGGCTCCATTTTGGTGGAGTCGTCTTGATCGTTTTGTGATCGTTTAGTGTGATGATTTGTTGTCTAGAGAATTTTGCTGTTAGGTTTCTTACTGGTGTGTGTCACTGGTAAGGGCGTATGGTGGATGCCTTGGTAGACAGGACCGATGAAGGACGTGACGGGCTGCGATATGCCTCGGGGAGCTGCCGAGTGGGCTTTGATCCGAGGATTTCCGAATGGGGAGACCCGGCCACTGTTATGGGTGGTCACCACAGTTTTTGTGGGGGGTACGCAGGGAAGTGAAACATCTCAGTACCTGCAGGAAAGGATACTCCGTGAGTAGTGGCGAGCGAAAGCGGATCAGGCTAAACCGGGTGCGTGTGATAACCGTCAGGTGTTGCGCATTCGGGGTCGTGGGATTGGTTGTTCAGCCTCTGACGGGGTTGAGAAGAGTGATAAAATGTCGTGCTAGGTGAATGGGATTGAATTCCCAGCCGTAGAGGGTGATGGCCCCGTAGCTTGTCGTGCGATGTCTCTTTATGCTTATTCCCAAGTAGCGCGGGCCTCGTGGAATCCCGCGTGAATCTGCCCAGACCGTTGGGTAAGCCTAAGTATTCCTGTCTGACCGATAGTGTACTAGTACCGTGAGGGAAAGGTGAAAAGCACCCCGGGAGGGGAGTGAAATAGTTCCTGAAACCGTGCGCTTACAATCCGTCGGAGCCTTCTTGTGGGGTGACGGCGTGCCTATCGAAAAATGAGTCTGCGAGTCAGTGGTATGTGGCGAGGCTAACCCGGGTGGGGGAGCCGTAGCGAAAGCGAGTTTTAAAAGGCGTTTTAGTCGCATGTCCTGGACCCGAAGCGGGATGATCTAGCCCTGAGCAGGTTGAAGCGCGGGTAAGACCGTGTGGAGGACCGAACCCACCTAGGTTGAAAACTGGGGGGATGACTTGGGGTTAGGGGTGAAAGGCCAATCAAATTCCGTGATAGCTGGTTCTCTCCGAAATGCATTTAGGTGCAGCGTCGTGTTATTGCTTACAGGGGGTAGAGCTACTGGATGCTTGCGGGCCCATACCGGGTACCAATAGCAGCCAAACTCCGAATACCTGTTAGGTTTATCACGGCAGTGAGTCGGCGGGGGATAAGCTCCGTCGTCAAAAGGGAAACAGCCCTGATCGTCGTCTAAGGTCCCGAAGCGCGTGCTAAGTGGGAAAGGATGTGGAGTCGCATAGACAGCCAGGAGGTTGGCTCAGAAGCAGCCATCCTTGAAAGAGTGCGTAACAGCTCACTGGTCTAGTGGTTCCGCGCCGACAATGTAGCGGGGCTTAAGCACGCCACCGAAGACGCGGCTGCATGATTTGTTTCATGCGGGGTAGGAGAGCGTCCTGTAAGGGGTGAAGCGGCCGTGTGAACGTGTCGTGGACTTTACAGGAGTGAGAATGCAGACATGAGTAGCGAGAGACGGGTGTGAATCCCGTCCGCTGGATGACTAAGGGTTCCGGGGCCACGTTCGTCGTCCCCGGGTGAGTCGAGTCCTAAGGCGAGGCCGACAGGCGTAGTCGAATGGATGAACGGGTTGATATTCCCGTACCGGTGTTACACCGTTCGAACTGAATCTGAGAGTACTAACCTTCATTTACAGGCTGGCTTCCTTTCGGGGTTGTTGGCTTGTTTGTGTTGGGAGCGTATCGGTAGTAGGTTAGCGTGGGAGTGACGCGGGTAGGTAGCCGGCTGCGGAGGTGGTTTTCCGTGGCTAAGCGTGTGGGCTGTCCTCTAGGTAAATCCGGGGGATGTTAAAGCTGAGGCGTGATGGGTAGGCTGTAAGGCTGATTCCGGTGATCCTGCTTGCCAAGAAAAGCTTCAACGTGAGGTGTGATTCCGCTCGTACCCTAAACCGACACTGGTGGTCTGGTAGAGTATACCGAAGCGATCGGGCGAATCCTGGCCAAGGAACTCGGCAAATTACTCCCGTGCCTTCGGCATAAGGGAGACCCCTGATGGTGATATGGTTTCACACTGTTGAGCTGTTGGGGGTGGCACAAGCTAGGGGGTAGCGACTGTTTACCAAAAACACAGGAGCGTGCGAAGGCGTAAGCCGCTGTATACGCTCTGACGCCTGCCCGGTGCCGGAAGGTTAAGAGGATCCGTTAGCTTCGGTGAAGCGGTGAATTTAAGCCCCGGTAAACGGCGGTGGTAACTATAACCATCCTAAGGTAGCGAAATTCCTTGTCGGGTAAGTTCCGACCTGCACGAATGGCGTAACGACTTCCCCACTGTCTCGGCCAGGAGCCCGGCGAAATTGCAGTACGAGTAAAGATGCTCGTTAAGCGCAGAAGGACGAAAAGACCCCGGGACCTTTACTATACCTTGGTATTGTCGTTAGGTGTGGATCGTGTAGCATAGGCGGGAGGCTGTGAAGCGCGGGCGCTAGCTTGCGTGGAGTCGACAGGTGAAATACCGCTCTTTCCATATCTGGCGTCTAACCTCGACACGTTATCCGTGTTAGGGACAGTGCCTGGCGGGTAGTTTAACTGGGGCGGTTGCCTCCTAAAGAGTAACGGAGGCGCTCAATGGTCCGCTCAGCCCGGTTGGCAATCGGGTGTTGAGTGTAATCGCACAAGCGGGCTTGACTGTGAGACTGACGGGTCGAGCAGGGACGAAAGTCGGAGATAGTGATCCGGTGCCGGCGTACGGACGTGGCATCGCTCAACGGATAAAAGGTACCCCGGGGATAACAGGCTGATCATTCCCAAGAGTCCATATCGACGGGATGGTTTGGCACCTCGATGTCGGCTCGTCGCATCCTGGGGCTGGAGCAGGTCCCAAGGGTTCGGCTGTTCGCCGATTAAAGCGGCACGCGAGCTGGGTTCAGAACGTCGTGAGACAGTTTGGTCTCTATCCTCTGCGCTCGTTGGAATGTTGAGGAGACCTGCCCATAGTACGAGAGGACCTGGGTGGACGAACCTCTGGTATGCCGGTCGTCACGCCAGTGGCGCCGCCGGTTAGCTACGTTCGGAAGGGATAACCGCTGAAAGCATCTAAGCGGGAAGCCTGCTCCAAGATAAGCATTCCTTGCACTTTAGTGTGTGAGCCCCCATGTAGAACACGTGGTTGATAGGCTGGACGTGGAAGCCCTGTAAGGGGTGGAGCTGACCAGTACTAACGGGCGATGGTGACATTCTTCCCTTCTGCTTTTTAAGAAGGGGCTGGTTTGAAACTTGAGTATTATTTTCTAGCATCATGGAGTATTAAACGATTCGCTTAACGATTGGTTAGTAAAAGCTTTTATTGCTCGCGTTCATGTCCGGTTCCCAAACCGCCACGTTGCCACTCACGGTTTGTGAGTGTATAATATAGTTTTGCGGTGGTCATGGCTCAGGTGAGACGCCCGGTCCCATTCCGAACCCGGAAGCTAAGGCCTGACACGGCGAGGGTACTGCACTCGATAGGGTGTGGGAGACTAGCACGCTGCCGCATTAATCTTTGATTAGCGGGGAACTTGATTGTTCCCCGCTTTTTTTATTCCCACACTACTGTTATCTGTAATCCTCGAGACGCTGGCATAAACTTACGGCAAATGTTTCCATATAACGCCAAAACAACAATAAACGCCGGAGAAAAACTAAGGAGAATGTTCCAAAATAACGTCAAAACAGACAACAGAGACACGCGCGCAGAAAACGTACTGCACCAGTGTCCGAAGAATGGCCAGCGCGCGCTAAATCGCAGCGCTTCGGCAGGCCGTAGCGCAAACTCGAGAAAAGTACTGCGTGCGTATTTGGTGCGATATACTAAAAGACATGACTACACAAACTTTTGAAGCACTCGCAAAGTCGCGATTTTCTGCACGTGATTTTCTAAATAAACCAGTCGATTCTAAAATTCTTGAAACTATTTTGCAAACAGCTGCACAATCGCCGAGCTGGTCCAACACTCGTGGATACATGCTAGCTATTGCTCAAGGGGAACTAAAGCAGCAGCTTATTGATGCATATACGCAAAAATGCAAAGCAATGTTTCGTACTAAAGACGCTACCCTTAGCGAAGAAGAGCGCCTTATAGCCCAGAAAATGAGCCAGCCGGATGGAGATTTTCCTGTAATGGCTCCGTATCCACAATCACTTAAAGAGCGCAGTGCGCGTTTAGGGTTGGCGTTGTATAAACATTTAAATATTGATCGTAAAGATTTTCCTGCTCGGAATGCTCACACTTTGCGCAACTTCCAGGCGTTCGGTGCGCCAGTTATGGGATTTGTGTTTGTTCGCCGCGATTTTCTGCCGTTTTCTGCGCTGGATGCTGGAATTATGCTGCAAACGTTACTGTTGGCTGCTAAAGAGCAAGGCGTAGATTCATGCCCGCTTGGCGTTCTTGCCGCGTGGCGTTCACCGCTTGACGAAGTATTCGACATTCCGCCGGAGTATGCGCTGATTACTGGTTTTGCGCTGGGGTATGCGTCTGAAGCGCACGTAAATACTTTCCGCGCGGAGCATCCGCCAATCGAACTTGCGCAAGAAAAGTAGTTCCACAAAAACCAATCTATCTTGCAAAACCCAAAGTACTTTGGAAAATATCAGATAGAAGTGCGCGCATTGCGGTTATAGATTTATACGATTTTTATATGCAATGCCTATTTACTTAATTGATAAATTAGATGCAAAATCGGCAGCTATAAAAACTCAGCAAGAGGCATCTATGCTTATGCGTGAAACGGTTCGCATACTAAGGAATCAGGGCTTGACGGTTCGTGATGTTGCAGAGCTTACGGGGGTTACTCCGCAGCGAATAAGTTCGATTAAAGCTTAGTGATTTAATGCAATATGCTTTAGTCTCTGAGCAAATCAGTCGCTCAGTAGTGTATAAACTTTATGCAAAACAAATCATTAACAGATAAATAATCAAAGGCCAAGTCGTAAGATGCATGTTTACAGCTTGGCCTTTGAAAATTGCGATATGTTTTAAGTTAAAATCGTAGTCTAATGCTTTTATTTATTCTTGGCAATTCCAAGAGCTTTTGAACTTTCATCCTTGTCAAGGCCTATAAATAGAAGCACGATTATGCCAATAATCAGCGGAACATAACCGTATCCAGATCCGTGGATTATGCCGAATATTTCCATAAGCCCATTTGCTATTACAGCTAGTGAAGATACGATAAAATATAGCTGCGCGCACCACGGTTTTTTAATGAGAAACATGGTTGCAAGACCAAATAATCCAGCGATAATTTGAGGCACTCCCCATAGATAATCATTACGCATTACAATCAGCGCAATTCCGCTAGCAAGAAATACACCATTGGCTATTGTCCAAAATACGGACGGAATTTGTGCTTTTGTATCTTCTAAATTACTCATATTCTTCTCCTTCTAATACAAGAAAATAATTGTGTATATAAAACTTTGACAATTTATAAATTAATGGCGTGCTAAAAGGTAAACAATATCTTGTATATGAAAACCTTTACAAATAATTACTAACTAAAACTGCTTAAGATTCATTAATCTTTTAAACTGAATCAGTAAAGCATACTATCTATACAGTTATGTTCATTTTTGAAAGGAATAACTGCATTACATTCCCAATACTTACCAAAGGCTCGAAAATAGAGTGAACCGCCTAAATGCTTTATTGTATCGCGATGAAGCAGAAGTCCTTTTTGAGATACTGAACGAATTGCATCTTTACTTTTCCTGTCCAAAAATCGAACATTGAACTGTTTTATAACAATTTGTTTTTTACGTATCGAAATTCTGATGTAATAAACTAAAGAAGCATATTTTCGCATGTTCAAATATAGTTCTTCGATTAATTCAATAACTTCACAGATGATTTCATCGTTAATATTTTCAGGAATATCGTTACTAGATATATTGCATATGGATCTTCCTTTTAATCCACAAGATGTATTGATTGAGTCGTTCATTTGTAGTGTATCTTCAATGTGCTGAATAAACTCGCTTCGAGCATCTTGCTTAGCAGTATTTCCACGTAGAATGTCGATAATATTATGACCTTCTTCAAAAGCCTGATCTGCCAAATCATTTATTGCCTCAATAGCACTTCGCTGTTTTTTAGAAATAGACTTGTCAAGTAATGCTATTTTACTTTGTAGTGCAATATCTGCAATCTTATTAGTTAATCTATCGTGCATTCGCACAGCCAGATGAAGATTATTAATTGTTTGCTTATCTTTTTCATAAAGAACCATTTTTTGGTGAGAAATGCGCAAAATAATACCAGTGCAAACGCAAAATATATTTATTAAAAGGTAAGCAATAAGATACTTGAAAGACAAAGTTGATAAGTATCGGTATGCAACGTAGTGTAATGCATCTATTACTAAGAATAAAGGTAGTGTAAATTGAATCGGATATAAATACGAAATAAAAACAAATGATATGATGAGCCCGAAAGTTACTGGTGGAAGATTCAGACTAGGAATAACAAGAATGCTGAGGTGTACAAAAATATAGCACATGCTCATAAAATGCGGGAGCAAGCAAAGAAACAAATTTATAGCAGCAAGAATCATGTAAACTATGACAAGTTGTATTGTGCTATTGTCGCTATTTGAGTAAATATATGCATCCATTGCGCTCGACAAACATCCCAATAGTAAAAATGTTTTATTGTCAATAATCTTTTCTCGCAAACGACGCATTAAGAAAATAATCATTGTGTATCATTTCCTAAATATTCATCATGCAGCCATGTGGTAATAAGTTGTGAACGATTTGTCACATTCAATTTTTTGAACACGCGACGAAGGATAGTTTCCACAGTACAAGTTTCAACAAATAAACGTTTAGCGATTTGCGCATTAGTCATTCCTTTACTGCACAACTTTACAATTTCAGTCTCATGATCCGTTAAAGCAAGGCGTCCATTTTTTGGCTTATTTTGCAAACGTTGGAATGCTGTCGTCGTGTCGTCAAAATGAAAATCGCCTATTATTTGTGGCTTGAACGTGCCATGGGCAATACTGCTAAGCATGGCGCAAATAGTTTCTGGGTGGTTCTTTCCAACAATGCCTTGCGCGCCTGCTGTTGATGCTTTTAAAGCATAATCGTTGATAGGGAATGAAGTTATAGCAATTATTATTGGGAGTGAGTATCTTCTTCGCAATTCGTATAATATTTTAATTCCCGAAACCCCAGACATATACATGTCAATTAGCAGCACGTCTGGGCATTGATTTTGACAAAACTGAATTGCTTGATCGGCGTGCGCGGATAACCAGCAAATATTGCAGGACGGAACAACCTGTTCAATATATGTTTTTAGGCCGTGTAGACAAAAACAATCATCATCAACAATGCCAACAGTAATACGCTTTGCTATCATACTGCTCCTTTAGAAAAGCATTATTTAAGTAATAATAATACTTGAATTTGTATGATGAATATCTTGTCTAGGAAAACCTTTACAAAGCAGATTGTATAAAGGTAGTTGCTTGGAGCTTACGGGGGTTACTCCGCAGCGAATAAGTTCGCTTAAAGCTTAGTGATTTAATCACAATGTGGTTGAGGCTATGCGCAAGTAAGTCGCTCGGTAGTGTATAAACTCTATGCAAAATAAATCATTCTCTGGTATTATGCAAGCTCCAAAAATCATAAATAAAATCATCATTTAGTGTGATGCAAACTCTTTACGGCGATTATAAGCTATTAACCAAAAGCTGAAATTCTAAATGAAGTGGTAATCATAAAAGCGTTAATTGCAGCATTACCGAGCCCTTTATTTATTTTGGATCAGTTTGAGAGGCTTGTTTCGACGCATCCTATGCGTTTGCGAGTTTGGAGAGTAAGGAGCTTTGTGTTATGCGTAAGTTTACGAAAGTATTCTTGTTCGCTGCTCTGCCAGTGTGTTTGCTTACTGCATGCTCTGGTAGAGCAGTTGATAATAGTCAGCAGCAGGCATCACATGATTCAGTTCCACTTGTTTCAGTCAAAAAACAGCCTTTAACACAAGTTGTGTCGGGTAAAGCAGCAATAGAACAATCGTCTACCTTTGTTATCACTGCTGTAAGTAGAGGGAATTTTTCTCCATCGGTAAAAGCAGGAAGTGTTGTAAAAGCTGGAAGTGTTCTAGGCTACAATGCTGGTAACAAAATTATTGCTCCCGTAGGCGCTAAAGTTGTGTCAGTAGCTGAATCATCTGCGGACGTGCCTAAATCTTTCCCGCTATTCACTCTTAAATATGAAGGTTTTTCAATAAGCCTTAACGCAAAAGCTTTACTTCGTTCTGCGGATATTACAGATGTTAAAGGTCGCTTCCAAGTTGAAGACAGTGTTGGACCAACCAATTGTTTGCAAATAGTACAAAGCGGTGGAACTTCTACCGATGTTGCAGCTTCGGGTAGTAGCAAGAATGATAATGCTGATTCAACTCAAACAGATGAGTCGAGTGCGCAAAGTACGCCTAGTGTATCGTCGAAAGTTTTAACGTGTTTAATAGATAAAAGCACAGAAGTAGAATCAGGCCAAAATGCGACGCTTGTTTTTAATGGCAAGCATAAACAATCGGTTCTAACTCTGCCTGTTAGTGCGGTTGCTGGAAGAGTCCAAAAAGGATTAGTCTCATACAAGAAAGGCGATAATTGGGAGCGTAAAGAAGTTGGTCTTGGAATCAGTGACGGCGCTAATATTGAAATTACGTCTGGTTTGCATGAGGGTGATGTTGTAGCAGGTGTTTCTCCTGATCTCATTCCAGGAGTGCAATGATTATGGAGAACAATCCTGTTCCACTGGTTGAACTACAAGACGTGTCAGCGCGTGTAAAACTAGGCAATGGCGAATGGCTTACCACTGTTAACTCTGCCTTTATGTTACTTAATCAAGGTGAAACATACGCGGTAGTTGGCAGGTCTGGTTCCGGCAAAACGAGTCTTATTTCTATTATTGGATTTTTGAATAAAAATTTTACTGGAAAATACTATTATTCTGGCAAGTCAATCCAAAAGTGTAGTGATAATACAGTATCGCATATGCGCGCTCGAAATATTGGTTTTGTTTTCCAAAACTATTCTCTCATTAAGCATTTAAGCATTAGAGAAAATGTTGAGTTGCCGCTTTTATACGCAGGACTACAACAAAGCAAGCAGACAAGAAGAAAAACGATAGAAGAAGCATTATGTGCTGTTGGATTGCAAGATAAACTAAACGAATACCCTGGAAGTCTATCAGGCGGTGAACAGCAGAGAGTCGCGATAGCGCGTGCTCTCGTTACTAATCCCGAATTACTTATTTGCGATGAGCCAACTGGTGCGCTCGATAGTAGTACGGGAGAAAAAGTGCTTCAAGTGTTGCATGATCGTGTTCAAGAATCTGGAACAACATTACTATTGGTCACTCATGATATGAAAGTAGCTCGTTCTTGCTCTCACATTTTTACTATGGAAGGCGGTGTTCTTTATGATCATGCTGCTTAAAGATTTGCGCCTGTCTCCTATGAGATCCTTCCTCACAGGTTTTTCAATGTTTATCGGCATCATTGCTGTTATTGCGTCAGTGCTTATTGGCACGGTTGGTAAGGACTATCTTATTGCAACTAACGAACAGCTAAACGGTCGTAGACCAACATACGAGATTACTTTTTCAGCACAAAATTTTAACGAATATTCAGTATTTGACAAATTCTTAAATCGCATTGAATCCGCAAACCGTAACGCTAACGTTATGCTACAACCAAACGCTGGACTACTGTTTAGCGCTTCTATGCCAGCCTCGAAGAGTGTAAAAATAAGCAAAGAATATAAAACCAGCAATCTTCAATATGTTGACGCTGTTTACACTACGGCAGGATACAACAGAGTTTATAACTTACCTATTGTAAGTGGAAGATGGTTTAGTAATAGCGATAAAAGCAACGCATTAGAAATGGTAGTAAACCAATCTGCTAGCAAAAGATACAAGATTGGTGAAGTAGCATTTATTACTTCTCGCAAAACAACACAAATGAGTCCTATAAAGATTGTTGGAGTTGTGAACGATGGCGTAGACTCAGCAAAAGTATACGTGAATATTCTAGGATTATTACGTTACGCTCCAACTCTTTGGGAATATTCTGGAAAAGAAGTTCAAGGCTCAATCTACTGGTTGAATAAAGAAAATCGTCCTCAAAAATCAATTAAATCTTATGTTTCAGATGCTCTTTACGACTGTTGTGGTGGACAAGTAAACGAAATTAGAAGACATGATAATAGTGATGATTACGAGAATGTGATAATAGTATTGCAATTAAGTTTTGCTATCGTAGCAGCATTATTGCTTTTTGTTTCCGCGCTAGGTTTAATCAATATTGGTTTAGCATCGTTGGAGCAGCGCACGCATGAACTGCTTATACGCAGAGCTTTGGGTGCTACTAAATGGTCGATTGCTTCACTCGTGTTAGGCAGTGCGATTATTTTAGCACTAATAGTTTCGATTGCTGCTGTTGCTGTTTCTTTTGGTCTTGTGTCTATAGCATCAAGTTTTTGGGATGCGGCAAGCCCCGTTAGTCCGCCAGTTTACCCATATGAAGCCGCTATTGGAGCTGTTATTGCGGCTTTTATTACAGCGCTTGCTGGAAGTGTGGTGCCGGCAATAAAAGCATCGCGTTTACAACCAGCATTAGCATTGCGTTAATTTTCAAAAAATAAGAAAGAAGGAATAATGAATAATCATACTATTGGTAAAGCAACTCTTATTGTTGGTGTGCTTAGTGCGCTTCTTATGCTTAATGCGTGTGGAGGAATAGGCAACAATAATGCGAGTGGTGTGGATGGTGCGCGCTCGCAAAATAGTTCGTCTAGAGAGACTGTTGATTTTGCTCATATAGAGAAGGAGTATCAGGAATCTGTGGCAAAGCTTAGTTGGCCTGAAAAATATAAAGCTCCTGCAAACTTGGTTGGAGAAGAAAAAGACAGCCAGTTCCAGAGTGGATATGGTGATACGCAAGCATCTAATTATTATCAGTGTGCTTGGGAACGGCAATGGTTAGACACGTATGCTAGTGATGAGCAAGCGGCAAGTAAAGCTTTGCATGAGCTCGAAAAAGTGCCTAGCATGCCGTTTATGGGTCCAGACCGTTGTGATGATGCAACGCGAAACTTTTTCAAAGAGCATATGCGTAAAGCAAAACTAGGAGATCCGTCAGGATTCCAACAGGATGTGCAAACTAATTGTCCTGTGATGTAATTGCATTTGCATAGCTTTATTGTGCTTTCGCACTAAATAGCTTGTTATATGCTTCTTTTTACCCATGCTGATGGTGTCCAATAATCTTTGGTAAGCATTGATGGGTATGTTTGTTTACGAGCTTGAATAATCCATAAGGCTATACCTGTTGAAACAAGTATTACGCCAGAAGCAATCATTATGAATAATGATGAATTTAGATTTCCCCATGCTAGTACGCTTGCATACCCTACGATAATGCCGCATTGCTCCATAATAGAAGTAAAAGTAGTAGTTGCGCCGAGAATGTGTGTTGGTATGCCATCGAGAAGAGCTGTTTGCCCATAGACAATAGTGGCGTCAAAAATAATACCTGCAATGAAAGCAGAGCAAAGAAAAAGAGCAATCCAATTATTAAGTGCGAAAATAAGTAAAGGAATAGAAAGGAACCCAGGTAATAAAATAGAGTATAAAATCTCATAATGTAGCACAATATATTTGCATAATAGCGAACCTACAATCATGCCAATGTTAAATATGCTGACTATTGACCCCCACGTGGATGCCGAATGAAAAAGTGTGAGACAATGGTGTGCTCCCATTAGTCTGAATGCAGCAAGCCATGATCCAGATTGTAATGCTGATACTACTCCTAAGACTATTAACCATGGTGTAGATTTCATATAGTGTAGAGAAGCTGCAAAACCAGCAGTTTTATTGCTTCCTGTCTTCGTATTGTTTGAGCTATTTTGTGCTTGCTGGTTTAGATTAACTAACAGTAGAGGTAGCGCCGCTAGTATCATCACAATAGCAATGCTCGTAAAGAAAATGAGCGGATTACATATATCAACAAATATGCCAGTAATCGCAGGTGCAGCAAGCCTGCTGAGATTAATCCACATACGCATGCTTGCCAAAAACTTGGTTTTTTCGCCAGTTGGTGCGCTATATGCCATCAATACTTTTTGATTAGGCGAAGAAAATGCGGTAAAGAACCCGAATATTATGCCGAGTAGTGTAACCGTAATAGCAATAAGATTATGCTGTGCTACTAAAGCGAAACCGTATCCAGTACACAACAAGGCAAAACAAAACGTTAGTGCTATAAACAATCTAGTTGGTGGATATTTATCTGCAATAATTCCGCCAAGCGGTGCTGCTACGCAGGTCATAAGTGCTACGGAAACCGCGTTAAGCGCTGCGTGAGATAAGTCGACATGTATTAAAAGATATAGACTTACGCCAAATCTACAGCTCGTTAAAAGAAAAGCATTAAGCGATAAAACGGATATAATCAAACCCGATCGTACTCGTGCTACAGCGCTCATTGCTTACTCTTCTTACTTTTCTTTCTTTCATATTAAGAATGATATGTGTCTTTTGATATGTACACCTTTATTTACACCTTTTTCTGGACTGTGAGCGAAATGAGTGTTTTGTTGCAGTTTATAGGCAGGGGTTGCGGCTACTGGCGATAGTAGGAGAGGAAGTTAGAGAGTTTGCTCATTGCGTCGCGGAGTGTTTGCAAGCGCGGCAAGTAGACTACGCGGAAGTAGCCTGGAGTCTGCCAATTAAAGCCTTTTCCGTGCACAATCAGCAACTTCTGATCGCGAAGCAAATCAAGCGCGAACTGCTCGTCGTCGTGAATGTTGTAGCGAGCAGGATCGAGCTTTACAAACATGTAGAAAGCAGCGTCTGGCCGCTCAACGCTTACGCCGTCCATTTCCTGAAGCGCGTTATAGCAGTACTCGCGCTGCTCGTACACGCGTCCTCCTGGCTCCAAATACTTTTCAACACTTTGGTATCCACCCAAAGCAGTCTGAATAATCGACTGTGCAGGAACGTTCGAGCACAAACGCATATTAGACAGCATGTTAAGCCCCATAATGTAGTCGCGAGCCTTGGATTTATCTCCCGAAAGGCTCATCCAACCAATGCGGAAGCCAGCAATCATATGCGACTTAGAAAGTCCGCTAAAAGTTACGCAGAACACGTCTGGAGCAAGAGAAGCAATCGAAATATGCTTCTTGCCGTCCATAACAAGACGGTCGTAAATCTCGTCAGCAAAAATAATCAGATTAAACTCGCGCGCAATCTTAACAATCTCTTCCAAAACTTCGCGACTATACAGCACGCCCGTAGGATTATTCGGGTTAATAATCACGATTGCTTTAGTGCGAGGCGTGATTTTAGAGCGAATATCGGCAATATCTGGATACCAATGCGACTTTTCGTCACACATGTAGTGCACAGGAGTGCCGCCAGCCAAGCTCGCGCACGCAGTCCACAACGGATAATCTGGGCTTGGTATAAGAATCTCGTCGCCGCAATCAAGCAGCGCTTGCATAGAAAGGTTAATCAGCTCGGAAACGCCGTTTCCAGTGTAAATATCTTCCATTTGCACGCCTGGAATGCCCTTGAGCTGGTCGTATTGCATAATTGCTTTGCGCGCAGAGAAAAGTCCGCGACTATCCGAGTAGCCTTCGCAGTCAATAAGCTGCTGCTGCATGTCGTAAATTACTTCGTCTGGAGCGCGGAAGCCAAAAGGCGCAGGATTTCCAATGTTGAGCTTTAAAATATGCGTTCCATTTGCTTCCATACGGTTTGCTTCTTCAACAACAGGACCGCGAACGTCGTAAAGCACGTGTTCGAGTTTTGTGGATTTGTTGAAGTTTCTATGTTTGAGTGTTTGTGAAAGTTCAGCTTCTGTAAGCTGTGGCTGATTTAATTGTGATTCTTCTGCAGACTGGCAGTTTTGATCGATTTTTGCACAAGAATGACCGCCTTTGATTCCGTCGCCGCTGATTCCAAGAATTTCAGCAAGCATGTTACGCACGTCTTTGCGAGGCTCAGTTTTGCCGCTTAAATACTGGCTTAACTGGCTTTTGCCAAGTTTATGGCCGTTTTTTGATGCAAGCTCGATTACGTCAATCTGCTTGTATCCCTTGCGTTTCATAGCTTTCTTAAGCTCGTCAGCAAAATTCTGTGCCATAATCTGTCTTTCTCGTAAAACCAGCATTTATAAATTGAACAAGTTCACAATAAAGTTCAAAATATAAGTATTAAATTGAATTATTTGCCCAATAATAGTCGCTGAAATTGTTTTTGTATAGTAATTTTTCAAAAAATGACGAAAAATAGTAGAAAAATTGAACTAAAGTATAAGAAATTGAATTTATTTTGAACTTTCGTGAATGTGTTTTGTGGCTTAAGTTTAGGAATAATGCGTGATTTACGCTATTGCGTACGTCTTGTATAAGCTCTGTTAAGCGGTTTGATACCATAAAGGCTATGTATTTCTTTACTCCGAGGCGCTGCGAATCTACCCAAAAAATCATGTATAAGAATAAAGGGCAGGCTCTTATGGCAGCGGAGCAGAGTTTAAGAGAGCGCGGAACACAGTTATGGGTTTACGCTTGCGAATATTGCGGTTGTTGGCATTTGACGCATAAAAACCCGGTAGATCGCATGTATTCCGATATGCGCTCGCCGTCTGCAAGCGCGAAGCCGAAATCTAGAAAACGCGGATACAAGCCAAGACGGCGCTAAGTTAAAGTTGTGCTAAGTTAAGGCGGAGCTAATTATGCAACGTTAAAACCTTGCCTTGCAACTTGCTCAACATCCTCTGCCTCATGCTTTTTCGCACTATTATCAGTTGCTAATGCAACAATTTGCGCACTAAAAGCATCAACTGGTCGGCTAGCGTTTCGCAAATCGTAATATTGATGCACGCGATTGTCGAAATCAGCAAGATTTTCTAATAATTCAGCGTCGTCAGCAGGGTAAGTGTTTTCAAAAATCTGCATGTTAGCGCTCATTCGTGGCTTTAATTCCGGATTTTGCGCAGGCTCACCAATTGCCAAGCCGAGCACAGGGTACGTGTATTCAGGCAAATTCAAAATATCAATAAGCTGAGTTCTACTGTTCAAAATTGAACCAAGAATTACGCAACCAAGACCCAAAGATTCCGCGGCAGTTTCCATGGCATGAAGTGCTAAAATAACGTCATTTTGTGCTTGAGTAAAGCGGTAACGAGTTTTAAGCATGAACTCGTCGCTGCTGGTGTCGATGCCATTTTTTTGCGCGATTGCAGCGTTTCTGTGTTGGTCGATAATAAAAACGTACAACAGCGGAGCAGTGGCAATATATGTTTGATTGCCGATTTCGGAAAGCTTCTGCTTAATTGAGTTATCCGTAATTTTAATCGCTGACCAGTCGTTCAAAAACTGGCTGCAAGCGGCTCGCTGGGCTACGGTTTCAAGAGTTGCGACTGTATCTTCGTCAATTGTTTCATTGCTAAAAGCGCGAATTGAGCGGCGGTTCAGTAAAGTATCAATAGTTTCGTTATGACGTAAGTTTTGCACGTTTCTTTTGTCCCTTATCTTATTTTTCTTTTTCTTATTTCTGCATTCTCAGTTCATTTGTTCAAAATCAGAATTTATTTTTTCTAAATTGACGCTTTCTTTGCCTTCGCGCAATATAAGATAAGGTTCCGCTGCTTACTAAGCGACCAACAATCGTAGTAAGAATCGCAGAAAATACTGCAAAACCAATAGACATTAGCAACGGCTCTTCTTGCTTAACACGTTGCTTTTGCTCAATTTTTTCTTTAGAAAGATTGTTAGGATGATTGTTAGAGTCTAAATTGATTTTTCGAGTATCAACATGTTTTTTCCATATTACGTGCGCAATCTGCCCGGCAATAAACGTTGCGAAAGAAGGCAGTGCGACTTTAAGCAACGAATCTCCTAAAGTATTTGGGTTTTTTAATCGGCGCTCGCGAAGCGCATCAATCTTATGATTCGCTGCATTAAGTCGTTGCACGGTAATTTGAGCTGCGCGATGATTGCGAGCGAATTTATTATTTGCCGATGATAATTGCGTCATATTTTCTATGTTAGTGGTAACGAAATACCAATTTTGGCGGTAACATAGAACAGTAATCTTGATTTGCAGCAGTGTGGATGCATTTTGAGAATTGTTTACGTAAAAATCAGTCGTGCTGTGCGGCGCCCGGCGCGATAGAAGGGTACTTGGCGCGCTAAAGGAATGTGAAGCTATGCAAACTAATGGCACTCAAGAATTGAATGATGAAAAGTGTGAAGAACTTGGACGTTTAGTGCTGCTTCGTCACGGCCAAACAGCTTGGAGTGTGTCCGGCCAACATACTGGGCGCACAGATTTGCCGCTTACTGAAGTTGGTGTTGAACAAGCAAAAGAAGCTGGGGAGCGTTTGCGTAAGGAATTTCCGCAAGGCTTTAATCCAGATTGTGTGCTTGTTAGCCCGCTTCGTCGTGCGCAGCAAACAGCTCAGGGCGCTGGATATTCTCCATATACGTTGTGTGAAGGGGTTGTTGAGTGGGATTATGGGGCAGCAGAAGGTCGCACGCGCGCTGATATTGCTGAATTAAGTGGAGTTGAGGCTTGGGATGTGTGGAAGCATGGGCCTAAAGCACTTCCTGCGCATATGATTACTGATGCTAAAGAAACTTTGCCAAATGGCGAAAATGTTTCAGTGCACCGTACGTCTGGTGAAACTTTGCAAGAAGTTGCAGAGCGCACGCAAAGCGTTATTGATGCTGCAATGCCTAAACTTAAGCAGGGTAAAAATGTGCTTGTGGTTGCGCATGCTCATGTTTTGCGCATACTAACTACTCGCTGGCTGGGAGTAAATCCTGAATTTGCGCGACTTCTTCGTATGGATACTGCGCATTATTCTGTGTTGGGCGAGTACAAAGGCGATAGTGTGATTGTGCATTGGAATTGCTGAAATACAGTTTAGAATTTCAGATATTTTATTGCGATTTGCGCAAATCTTTTTGCAAAGATATTTATATATTTGAGTCTTGCGTTTGCTGTAATATTAGCTCACTATTGTGATTTATTCAGTATTCAATAGCAGTAATTAGTTAGTTCGTAAGAGATTAGCAGTGTGTGGAAAGGTTCGATGATGAGTCGTTCAGTTAAGTCGATTATTGCGCTAGTGGTTTGCGCTGTTTTGGCGGCTTGCGCGTTTACTGCTTTTGGTTTTTCTAAGTCTTTTGGCGCAAATACCGATAGGTCTGCTAATGGGAAGGTTATTTTCTTCAATTTGAAGCCTGAAGCTACTGCTGCATGGGAAGAAGTTGCTAGAAAGTACAAGGATGAAACTGGTGTTACAGTAAGCATAGTTACACCAACTGGTGGTCAGTATGAAAAGAGACTTAAAACTGAAGTAGAGAAAAATGCAAATAAGCCAGATGACATGCCTACGTTATTCCAGATTAACGGTCCTGTTGGCTACGCTAACTGGAAGGATTACACTGCTGATTTAACTAATTCTCCTCTTTATACGCAACTTAGCAATAAAAATCTTGCTTTTATGGATAACGGTAAGCCGGTTGCTGTGCCATATGTTACTGAAAATTACGGCTTGATTTACAACAAGGCTTTGCTTGCTAGGTATGCGGATCTTAAAGATGCAAAGTTGAAGCCGGAAGAAGACGGAAAATCTTTTGAAGATCAAATAACTTCTTTCGGTAAGTTGAAGGCTGTTGCAGACGATTTGCAAAAGCGCAAGGATGAGCTTGGGATTGACGGTGCTTTTGCGTCTGCAGGTTTTGATTTGAGCTCAGACTGGCGTTTTAAGACGCATCTTGCAAATATGCCTTTGTATTATCAATTCGTTAAGAATAACGTTAATGGTCAGCCTCAGTCAATTAATTACGACTATGTTGATAATTTCAGGAAGATTTTTGACCTTTATATTTCTGATTCCACAACTCCTGTAAGTCAGTTAAGCACTAAAACTGGTGAGGATGCTGTTTATGAGTTTGCTCTTGGTAAAGCTGTGTTCTACCAGAATGGTACTTGGGCTTGGGGTGATCTTTCAAAAGCTGGCATAAAGCCTGCCGATGTTGGCATGCTCCCAATTTACATTGGTGCTAAGGGCGAAGAGAAGCAAGGCATGGCTACCGGTTCTGAAAACTATTGGTGCATTAATAAAAAGGCTTCAAAAAAGAATCAGCAGGCTACTAATGCCTTCCTTAGTTGGTTACTTACTTCAAATTATGGTAAGGATGCTTTAGCTAATAAGATGGGTTTTGCTACTCCTTTCATAGGTTTCCCTAAAGCAGAAAATCCTCTTGTTCAGGCCGCTGTTGAGTACACTGCTAAGCCAGGCAAAGTGCCTGTTAAGTGGGTGTTTCTTACTATGCCATCTAACGGTTGGAAAGACGATGTTGGCTCTGATCTGCTTACATACGCTCAAGCGACAAAAGACGGTATGACTTCTATTGGCGCTGAAAAGGCGTGGGATACTCTTAAATCCGCGTTTGTTAACGGATGGGCTAAGGAATATAAGATTGCTCATGGGCGTAGTTAGCTTAATTAAATAATTTGTTTTGAACTATAATCCTCAAGGGGTTGCGCAATCGTTTGCTAAATTGTTGCGTAATCCCTTTAATTATTTTCAAAAATACCTTCCAATTTCATTAAAGATATTATTATGTGCAGTTTTTATGGCGACACGCGTTAATTTAGGTTATGCCATCGTTTGCAATATTCAAATATTTGAGGCATAATAAGTATTGTCGATAAGGACACCTAGTGGTGTGGCAGTCCAATGAAGGGATTGTCGGCATACGAGAAAGGTTCGATGATGAATCGTACGATTAAGTCAACAATTGCACTGGTAGCTTGCTCAGCGATGGCTTTTGGCGCTCTCGCAGCTTGCGGTTCCTCTTCCAGCGAAAAAGCCGCTGAGAAGGGTAAGGTTTACTTCTTGAACTTCAAGCCAGAAGCTGCAAACCAGTGGAAGGAAGTTGCTAAGGAATATACCAAGAAGACTGGCGTTCAGGTAAAGGTTCAGACCGCTGCTTCTGGTACATACGAGCAGTCTTTGAAGAGCGAAATCAGCAAGGGCGACGAAGCTCCTACACTCTTCCAGATTAACGGTCCAGTCGGTTACGCAAGCTGGAAAGATTACACTGCTGATTTGAAGGATACCGAGCTTTACAACCAGCTTCAGAACAAGGATATTGCTCTTAAGGATGGAGATAAGGTTGTTGGTGTTCCATACGCAATGGAAACCTACGGCTTGATTTACAACAAGGCTTTGCTCAAGAAGTACACCGAGCTTAAGGATGCTAAGGTTAAGTCTGCTGAAGAAATCAACTCCTTCGACAAGTTGAAGGCTGTTGCTGACGACATTCAGAAGCATAAGGCAGATCTCGGTGTTGATGGTGCATTTACTTCTGCAGGTTTCGATTCCAGCTCTGACTGGCGCTTCAAGACCCACCTTGCAAATCTTCCTCTGTACTACGAGTTCAAGGAAGATCACGTTACCAAGCAGCCTGCAAAGGTTAAGGGTACGTTCCTTGATGGTTACAAGAAGATTTTCGATCTCTACATCAATGATTCCACCACTCCTGCAACTCAGCTCAGCTCCAAGACTGGTGAAGATGCAAACGCTGAATTCTCCCAGAACAAGGCTGTGTTCTATCAGAATGGTACTTGGGCTTGGGGTGACCTCTCCAAGGCTGGTATGAAGGCTGAAGATCTTGGCATGCTCCCAATTTACATTGGTGCTAAGGGCGAAGAGAAGCAGGGCTTGGCCACCGGTTCTGAGAATTACTGGTGCATCAACGATAAGGCTTCTGACGCAAACAAGAAGGCTACTAAGGACTTCTTGAAGTGGCTGCTTACTTCCGATGCTGGTAAGGATGCTTTGTCCAAGCAGATGGGCTTCACAACTCCATTCAAGAGCTTCGCAGACATTAAGTCCGACAACCCATTGACTCAGGCAGCTGTTGAGGATGCAAAGTCCGGTAAGACCCCAGTAAGCTGGAACTTCACCGTCATGCCATCTGACAACTGGAAGAACGATCTTGGTTCCGCTTTGCTTGAGTACGCTCAGGGCACTGGCAAGTGGGATAAGGTCAAGACCGCATTCGTCGATGGCTGGGCTAAGGAATATGCTCAGGCTCACGAAGACGATGAGTGATTTAAAATAAATTAATAAACGTTACACCTCTGACGTAAGTAAGCAAAGGTGACGTAAGCGAATCCGCTAGGATACTGACACAGTTTAGTGTTAAGTCCTAGCGGATTTTTGTTATTTAAATAGTGTGTAGGAATTATAAAAAGCTACTTGCTTAAATAAAATAAAATATTTACTCGCTTAATAAAGCCGCTGTGCTTGAGCGCACAATAAGTTGAGCTGGCACAATTCTATAAGGATTGTCAACTTCCTGACCTTTTATAAGCGAAAGTGTTATTTTAGCTGCAGTTGCAGCAATCTCAACCGGATCTTGTCTAATAGTAGTTAAACCAGTTTCATGAGCGTAAAAACTATCGTCAAAACCAATAATTGATACATCGCTAGGAGTTGCATAACCGCTACGAGCAAGCTGGAACATAAGAGGTATTGCAATTCCGTCTTCCTGGCAAGCAATAGCAGTTGGCATTGTTGCGTTTCCAAGAAGCATAGAAACTATAGCGCTTATTCTGTCTAAATTAGCTGGAGCAACAATCTCAATTGGCGTAATAGCGTTCTTTTTGCACTCGTCAATGAATGAATGATAACGTTGCAAAACGCTGAAATGTAGTGAAACATCGCGAGTAGTGCGAACATATGCAATATTGTGATGCCCTAATCCAATCAAGTGACGTGCCATAAGCCTCGCGCCTTGATCATCGTCAATATTAATAGTTGAATCAAAATCATAATCCTTAGGATGCAAGCAATTTATGCCAACAATAGGCACGCCTGTAGTTTTAAGCTGTTCAATTTCGTTAGTGTTTACGTCAAAAGAGCATACAACAACAGCGTCTGCGTTTCGTCTAGTTGGAAGCATTGTGAAAAATTCGTTACGCTCCTCACTACTAGAAATCTGGAAAATAGATAAATCGTAGCCTGCGCTGTGAAATACTTGGTTAAGACCTTGAATAATAGATGCGCTGAACCATAGGCGAATTTGGTCGCTTACAAGTAAAGCTATGCGCAAAGTTCGGCCGGATTTTAATGCTGCTGCAGATTTGGAAATAGAAAAGTTCAACTTTTCTGCGATTTCCAATACCTTGTTGCGAGTTGAAGCTGAAACTAAATCTGGGCGTGTAAATGAACGAGACACGGTAGAAACTGACACGTGTGCTTTATCTGCAACATCTTGAATATTTGCCGGCATGTGAACTCCTTTATTCCCATACGCCAAACGGTTTAACACGGCATCGTGTAGGTTGTTTGATACGGACTTTTGTGGTTCGTAATAAACAAACGTTTGCAACCGTTTCCATTTTAGCAGATTTTGTTAAAAAGCCAATGATAGCAAGCAATTTTTTAATTATAGAATTGCAATTTGTTATAAATTCTTTGCAAGAAAATGACAACGTTTGACATCGCTCATTCATGTAGTAGAATGAAGATATTGGTTCGGGCATCGACGTCTATGGTGACGTCGCACTCAAGGAGGAGAAAGTGACGAGTCATGATTAGTATGAGCGGAAAAGCAATACGTAAATGGTGGGCGTTATTCGCTTTGCCAACATTTGCGGCTTTTATTATTGGTTTTGTTGTGCCGTTTATTATGGGCGTGTATTTGAGTTTTACTAGATTCCATGCTGTTACGGATAGTAAATTCATTGGCGTTCGTAATTACGTTAAGGCGTTTAAGGATCCTCATTTCCTTCATTCGCTAATGTTCACTATAGCTTTTACTGTTGTAACAACTGTTCTTATTAACGTAATTGCTTTTGCAATTGCATATATGTTGACTAAGAAATTTAAGGGATCAAACGTTTTCCGCACTGTGTTCTTTATGCCAAATCTTATTGGCGGCATTGTGCTGGGCTATGTTTGGCAGCTGGTACTTAATGGTATTTTGGCATACTTCGGCCGTTCTATTACATATTCTGCCGTGTATGGCTTCTGGGGATTGGTTCTGCTTATTTGCTGGCAGCAAATCGGCTATATGATGATTATTTATATTGCTGGTTTGCAAGCTCTTCCAGGAGATGTTATTGAGGCTGCGGCAGTTGATGGCGCAACCCCGATGCAAACGCTGTTTAAGATTACAATACCTCTTATGATGCCTTCGATTACTGTTTGCACATTCTTAACAGTTACCAACGGTTTCAAGCTATTCGATCAGAACTTGGCTTTGACGAACGGTATGCCTTCTCATAAGTCTGAGATGTTGGCTTTGAACATTTTCAACACTTTCTACGGGCGTACAAATGGTGAAGGCGTTGGTCAGGCAAAAGCAGTTGTGTTCTTCGTGATTGTAGCTGTTATTGCTTTGATTCAGAATATGCTTACTAGGTCTAAGGAGGTAGTGGCATGAACGAGAAAATGAAGCATCCGGTACTTTGGACAATCTTCTTTACCGTCGTAAGCTTACTTTGGATTTTCCCAATCGCTATAGTTTTTATAAATTCCTTCAAGTCGAAGATTTATATTGCTAGCGAGCCTTTTAGCTTTGATCCAAAAACGTTTATTGGGCTTGGTAACTACTCCCTAGGTATTGAGCGCACGAATCTTATAATGAGCTTCTGGTGGACTATAGTAATTACCGTTGGAGCTGTGATTTTAATTCTGCTTTGCACATCAATGTGCGCATGGTGGATTGTTAGAGTCAACAATTGGTTCGCTGTAATGCTTTACGTGCTGTTCCTATTTAACATGATTGTGCCATTCCAAATGGTTATGTTCACTCTTTCCGACATCACCAATAAGCTCGGATTGAACACTCCATGGGGCTTGTGGATTATCTACTTAGGCTTTGGCGCTGGTCTTGCAGTGTTTATTTTCACTGGTGTAATTAAGGGAATACCACAAGAACTTGAAGAGTCTGCAATGATTGATGGCGCTTCTGTGCCGCGCATATTCTTCCAGATTATTATCCCAATTATGCGACCAGCAATTGTGTCTGTGTCTATTCTGCAAACTATGTGGATTTGGAACGACTTCCTGCTTCCGTACCTTACCTTGGACTTGAACAAGTACAAGACGGTTTCGATTGCAGTTCAGTATTTGAAGGGTGGCTATGGTTCCGTTGAAATGGGTGCCATGATGGGCTGCTTGGTTCTTGCCATTCTTCCAATTATTATCTTCTACCTCATCTGCCAGAAGTATATTATCAAAGGCGTTATGTCAGGTGCGGTAAAAGGCTGAGATTTCTTCTCCTCCAAAATCTCAAGTGGCTAAAATAATGGTGGTGACTACGGTCGTAAGATTTGTAAGTCACCACCATTGTATTGTTGGTAGGGGTATTGTTAGTAAGAGTATTGCTAGTAAGTCAGCTATAAATAGCGCAAACAGAAACGTAAAGGAGATAATTAAATGTTCTCGTTTGGAAGCCCGGATTCAAAGTTTGCGCAAGGTATGGAAACATTTGCTAATACAGTGTGGCTTACCATACTTATGATTGTTACTAGCATACCTTTAATCACCATTGGTGCAGCTGTTAGCGCAGCGCACGATGCTGCAAGACGTGTAGAAAATGCGGAAGGGCACATGACTTCTGCATACTTTCGCGCTTTTGCCAGCAACTTTTTGAAATCAACTGTAATCTGGATTGTAATGGCTCCGTTTTTAGCTCTTATATTATGGGCTTGGATTGCAGTTAGAATACCACCGCTTTTAATACCGCAATTTGCAATAAGCATAATCTGGATTCTTATAGCAGAATGGGTTTTCGCATTACAAGCGCGTTTTGAAAATTCTATTGGCAAAACTATTCTGAATGCTTTTATTTTCAGCGTTGCATACTGGCAAGCAACGCTTGGAATGATTATTGTTGACGCTATTTTTATAGGTCTTGTGGCTGCATCAGTTATTTACTTTCCGCAAGGCTTACCTTTGCTATTATTCATTGGTTGGGGATCGACTATTATGCTTCACACGCCTTTGTTGGAGCGTGTTTTCGCAAAGTATATTAAGAAGTAATTTATGCAAATAATTAATGAGGCGAGCATCATCGTAGATACTCGCCTCACATAGGACATCATTGCAAGAAATATTTTTAATTTGCTACTGTGCAAACCATATTCCTTGCGGGGAATTGAGTCGGTTCTCAGTAAACCAACGTTTTAATTATACTCACTTCCTTGTATTTTCGCCGCGCATAACCGCTGTCATAGAAAGCACTCGTGGCGACTTAAATACTTCATCAGTGTGGACTACGCGACCATCTGCATCAGCAAGCGGAATACGCCAATTTGGATACTCCGTGCTAGTGCCAGGCTGATTCTGAGAGCGGCGCTCGCCAACAGCATCAACCAAAGCAACTTGCAGCAGCAACGATGGGGAAGTGCGCATAATTGCATGCATAGCTTCCACAATCTCTTGCACGTGGTCTTCTACGTCCTCTGCAGCCTCTTTACTAATCCAACCGCCCTCAAGAAGCATCTTCATCATAGCGTCACGCTCAGCCTGAGCAGCCTCTTGGAAGGTTTCTACGGAGTCTGTAAGCAAGTGAAGCTGTTCGCGAAGCTTCACATGCTCAAACGCAAGATAACCCGCTGTAGGTGGCATGTCGTGCGTAGTAACAGAAGCAAGCGCGTACTCGCGGTAAGTAGAAGGATCAGCAAATATAATCTGCTTCTTTCCAAGCTTCTTAGTAGCAGCTTCAGCTTCGTCGTCGTGAGTAAACCACTCAACAACAGTGCCAAGCACGCCGTGAGAAGCAAGAACTTTAGAAACATACTTCGGTACAGTTCCCAAATCTTCGCCAATAACAACACCGCCTGCGCGAGTTGCTTCAATAGTCAGAACTGCAATCATTGCGTCTACGTTGTAGTACACGTATGCGCCGTTTCTTGCTCCCTGGCCTTGTGGAATCCACCACAGGCGGAAAAGCCCAAGAACGTGGTCAATACGTGCAGCTCCAGCATGCAAGAACACGTTATGAACCATATCGCGGTAAGCAATATAGCCTGTTTCGTCCAGGTAATTTGGATCGAATGGAGGCTGACCCCAATCCTGGCCCTGCTGGTTGTAGAAATCAGGAGGGGCGCCAACGCTTACGCCGTTAGCAAATCGTTCCGGACTCCACCAGACGTCAGCTCCGTAGCCGTGTACACCGACAGCCATATCCTGCATAAGACCAATTGCCATGCCTGCAGCCTTAGCTTCAGCGTGAGCTGCAGCAACCTGCTCGTCCGCAATCCACTGGAGCCAACGATGGAACTCAAATAAATCAGCATGCTCGCGCTTAAGTCGTTCAATTTGCGGAGTGCCTTTACCAGTAGTGTCAAACCACAAGTTTTCTCCCCAAGGAGCGCCCCAAACTTCAAAAGCAACACACCAAGTGGCAAAAGCATCAAGATCTTCACCGGAGCGATGCTTAAACTCAGTAAACTCGCGCTCGCGTTCTGCAGAGCGAGGTTGCTTGAAGATTATACGCAGAGCCGGAAGCTTAGCGTCCCAAGCAGCGTTAATATCCATAGGATTTGGATTATTGTTTTGAGGAGCAATAGACTCGTGCAGTTGCTCGACTTTAGCAAGATCTTCTCCGTTTAATTCAGCATATTCTGGAATATCTTGCGGGCGAATATACGTAACATTCAAGAATCTACGCGATTCAGGCAAGTATGGAGAAGGCTCAAGTGGAGTTACAGGAGCGCATGCGTGAATTGGATTAATCAGCATAAAATCAGCTTTGCCGATTTCTCCAGCATCCTTAAGTAGGCGACGCAAATCGCCATAATCGCCAATTCCCCAAGAGTCTTTAGAACGCACAGAATACATTTGCGTCATAAAGCCCCAACGGTGCTGCTTCTTTACGCTTTCCGGAAGAGGAATGCGTGCCGGGGCTGCAATCAATGTAACGTCTGCATTCTGCGAAATTTCGCCGTTTTTATTCGTTACTTGAGCGTGCAAAGTGTGGTATCCCATTGGCAAATCGTCAGGAAGTTCAGTGTATAGGTCGCCGTCTTCCTCCGTTAGGATATTTCCTAATTTGCCTTCATAATCAGTGCCGTCTTCAAGCGTAAGCGAAAGTCTAATATCTTCCGGCTTAGAACCCCCAGCGTGAATTGGTACGCAAGTTTTTGTGCCGTTAAATGAAACTACAGTTGGAGGAAGTAGTTCACTGGCTCTCTTAGACTGCACTCGCTTGTACGATGACGCTATATTATCTTGAGTGTCAGCAGGCATCCCTAATGCGTCAAGCACTCCAACCAATGCTTCGTCTGTAATCTCTGTGTAGCTTCCCTGCTGATCAATATAAAAAGTGGCAACACCGCATGCTTTTGCAAGTTTTATAAGCGGGCGTGCAAGACGCTCAGCGCTTTCTTCCATAGGCTTATCAGTGTCAGCTGTGCCGTTAGCTGTTTTGCTCATGGTGCTCCTTCTATCTATTAATCTGGCACATCCCTAACGTCGTCGTAAGCGTGCCAAACGTGCCACTATGGCGGTAGAGTGCACTCAATACATCTCTGGATTGAAATACGCTCTGTTTGTCAATTATATAAACACCTGATATCGTTTGCAAATTAGCGTTGCGATATCAGGTGTAAGTTTTTTTAAAACGCAGTTATTTAGCACTAAGCACTACGAAAGTGCGTCTTGGCAAATGCAGAGTAGTATTATTTTCTTCATTTGCAATAAATGCGTCAGACTCAGGCTTAGAGCCTGTCCAATCGGAATAATAATCGTTTGAATTAAGTATGCAATTCCAGCCCTTAGACTTTGTGCTGTGAATTGTTGGTAACTCAATAGTTGCGTCTTCATGATACATAGGATTTGCGCAAACAATAATATTATTGCCGATTCTAGTAGCTAAAACAGTGCGATTAGATGTAGTAAGCTGCTTTCGCTTGCCGTCGTACAATGCGCTGTGTTCTGCTCGAAGCGCAATAAGATCCTTATACCAATTAACTAAAGGCTTGAATTGTTCAGCGCGCGCCCAATCAAGCTGATTTAGCAAAACGCCGCGATTATAAGAATTATCGCAACCGTGCTTAGTGCGTCCAAACTCTTCTCCACTTAGCATAAATGGGATGCCAGCAGAGCAAAGAACCATTCCTGCTGCAAACATGTTCGCGTTCAAAATATCTGCAACCTGCTGCTTGTCTTGGGCGTTAAACTCAAAATCGCCAGCATTGTCACGCATAGAAATACAAAGCTTATCCCACAAAGTTAAATCGTCGTGAGCAGAAGTGTACTGAACGATTTGGCCAACGTCTTTACCTGCAGAAGGCGTATCTCTCCACGCGTCCAACGCTTGACGAGCAGCATCGCAGCACCAAAATTCGTTGCCATTAACATAGCCGCGGTCGCGATGATTCATAACATTGCCTTTAAGCGAATCGCGAGATTCGTCGCTAAACCAGCCAATGCGCTCGTTAAGAGTATGACGTCCTTCCTTATTTCCCAAAGAAATTGCTTCATCGGCAGCAGGGTCTGAAGCGCCCCAAGGTTCGCCATACATAACAATATCTTTGCCGCCAGGAAGATTATCTAGTTCTGCGCGAGCCTGATTCAAGGTTTCTGTATCCGTCAAACCCATAAGATCGAAGCGGAATCCGTCAATATGGTAGCAGCGTGCCCAATGTAGCAAAGATTCAATAATAAACCTGCGGAACATAGGGTGCTCAGAAGCCATTTCGTTGCCGCATCCAGAACCATTAGAGAATGATTCATCTGCGTTACGCCTGCAGAAGTATCCAGGAGCAACACATTCAAAAGCATTTTCTGCGGAACGATACATGTGGTTGTACACAACATCCATAATTACGCGTTGACCATTAGCATGTAATGCCGCAATCATCGCTTTACATTCGCGTATGCGTGCAGTGCCATCGTAAGGATTGCTGGAATACGCACCTTCTGGAACGTTATAAGCGTGAGGGTCGTAACCCCAGTTGTATAGAGAATCTAATTCTTCGGATGAAGCACCATTTTTGCGCGCATTGTCGATTGCAGCTTCGTCAACTGTTGCAAAATCGTAAATAGGTTCGAGCTGTACGTGAGTAACGCCAAGCTTCTTTAAATAATCCAATCCGGTAGGGAAGTTGCAGTCGGAAGAATCTGGGTTTTGTAAAGTTGTATGCTCTTCGGTAAAAGCGAGATACTGGCCGCGATGCTCCGGCTTAAAACCGCCATTAGGATTGCTGCTGAAGTCAGCAACATGCGTTTCCCAAACAACCATTGCGTGGCGCACAAACTTAGGAGACTTATCTTTATGCCAATTGGCAGGAGATATGCGCTCTTCGTCTACAACAAGGCTGCGCTCGCCGTTTACGCCACTCGCAATACCCCAAGGGTCGCTTGTGCGATTTACAGTGCCATCAGGAAAAGCGATGAGGTAATCATAGTATATGCCGTCCAAGCGCTTGCGGAAATTAGCTCGCCAAGCGCCATCGTGCAGCGGTTTTAACTCGTGTGTTTGAGTAGGCTCGCTGTTATTGCCTGTTTCAAAAAGTCTTAAAGTCACAGTTTGTGCAGTCGGAGCCCACATGGTGAAAGTTGTGGACTTTGAGTTCAAAGTAAAACCGAGAGGACCTTCGTACACTGGCCAGGTTGCCGAAGATGGGAACGTCATGTGTAATATCCTTCTTATTTTGTTATTTCGTAAGTACTATCTTACTGTATGTTTTGCAATTAAGTGTGATATTAAATTTTACGATTTACTTATTTTTAATTTATTAGTTGGAGTTTTTATTTGTACGTAACTTTATTCGAGCGTCATTTGGCTTAATGCAGTAAGGTTTTGTAACCAGTATCGTTTTGAGTCAAACTGCGAGTAGCTTAAGTTATTTTAGATTATTTTTAACCTCGACTATTTAATTTTTATTTTTTAATTTTTTTTTTTGATGTTTTGAATTGCGTAATAAAGAAGGCCGAAACGCTCGAAAGCGCCTCGGCCTTCATCTTTTTTTAAATCCTACAAATCACTTGCAGAATATCAGCCCTTAACGGAGCCAGACATGGACTCTTCGTAGAAGCGCTGCATAATGATGAACAGGATTGCAATAGGAATCGAAACGCACACAGCGCCTGCGCAGAATCGCGCAAACCAGTGGCTAATAAATTCCCTATCAAGCATCTTCCACAAGCCCAAAGCAACAGTGTAGTTGTCCTGGCTGTTGGCAATCGTCTTAACCATAACGAAGTCAAGCCATGGGCCCAAGAAGCTTGTGATTGCCTGGAACACAATCATAGGCTTGCAGATTGGGAGGATAATCTTGTAGAAGACTTGCCAAGTAGTGCAGCCATCCAAGTAAGCAGCTTCATCCAAAGACTTTGGAATCGTATCCATGTAGCCCTTCATAACATAGAAGCCGGCGCCGCTACCTGCGGAGTAGACGATAATAAGTGCGATTAGAACAACCGAACCATTCGTCAAACCGAGAGCCTTCAAAATGAAGTAGATAGCGATAACTGCCATGATACCTGGGAACATGCCCAAAATCAAAGCAATATTCATGAATGTCTTACGTCCTCGGAAGCGAAGGCGAGACATGCAGAACGACACTGCAAGTACGAAGAGCAAGGAAATAATGCACACGAAAATGGACACAACCAAAGTGTTCAAGAACATGCGCGGGAAGTCCAAGGCTTCGCGCTCGGTGAACAAGCGAATATAGTTATTGAACGAATACTCTGTTGGGAAGAATGTCTTCTGGAATGGGGATTCGTTCTTGTTGAAGCTTTCCAAGAAAACCCAAACAATTGGAATCAACCAAATAATCGACAGTACAGCCAAGAATAGGTGGGAGAAAATATCTCCGATTATTCTTCGTATACGTTGATCTTTAAACAGAGAGACGCTACGAGTGCTGTGTACAACAGGTTCTTGCTGCATAGCGGTATTTTTATTACTCACCGGAATCCCTCCTCGTTCTTATAAGATCCAGAGTTGCGATACGTAATAAGTGCTACGACGGCTAGAACAATGAACGTCATAATACCGATAACAGCACCAATGTTGTAGTCTCCGCGATCCACTGTCAACTTGTAGAGCCAAGTAATAAGCAAATCTGTCTTACCTGCGGAAGAATCAAGTGGTGTCGGTTCGCCGCCAGACAAGAGGTAAATAACGTTGAAGTTATTGATGTTACCAGTGAAGGTTGTAATCAAGTATGGAGTCATCACGAAGATGATGTATGGCATAGTGACGTTCATGAAACGCTGCCACCAACTTGCACCATCGAGCTCTGCAGCTTCGTAAAGTTCTGCAGGAACATTCTGCAAAATACCCGTAATCTGCATAATCGTGAATGGAATACCAACCCAAAGGTTAATAAGAATAACTGTTACGCGAGCCCAAGTCACATCCTGGAAGAATGGAAGAGGTTGAGCAATCCAATGGTTTTCCAGAAGGATGCTGTTAATAGCACCATTTCGCTGAAGCATGTTGTTCATAACAAGCAAGGACACGAACTGTGGAACTGCAATGGTAAGAGAGAAGCAAGTACGCCATAATCCCTTAAGACGAGTGGACTTGCGGTTAATAATCATTGCAATAAACATACCGAAGAAGAAGTTCAGGAATGTTGCAAAGAATGCCCAAATAAGAGTCCACAGCAAAACGTCGAAGAATGTAGCTGCGTTAATAGAGCTCTTAGCGTTACCAATTGCGAAGAAGTTGTTTAATCCAGTCCAAGTAAACAGAACTGGGTGATTCCTATCGTAGCTGGTGAATGCCATAGAAATCATGAAGATTAATGGCAAAATGGTGAAGAGAACAATACCTGCGGTTGGAAGTGTCATCAAACCAATGTGCGCTTTGCTGTCGAGCAAAGACGAAGCATCTTTAATAAAGTTTACTGGCTTTTGGCCGCTTGCTGTAATAGCCTGTGCCTTATAAGCGCTGCGTAGAGATAGCGTTGCTAAGTAAATGAGCACGATAACTGCTGCAATCGCCATAACGCTGTACAGCAAAATTTCTACAGAATTATCTCCGGCAGTATAACGCCAGAAACCATTGACTTTAATCTTGCCTTGCTTTTTTGTGCCAAGCGTAAGAATTTTTGGAAGGTACTCTGCACCGGTTGTGAATAAGAATCCAAAAAGAACAGCTTCACACAAAAGGAACAAAATGCCTTTAATGAATTGTTTGCGAACAAAAGTGCCGAAACCAAAGATAATAACGGAAATCCACGAAAGAACGTCTGCGTGCTCTGCAGCCTCTTTCAGTGAATATGGTGAAGGAGCAAAGCGTTCTATATTTGACGTCTTCTTCTGGCGCCTTTCTCGCTTTGTGGATGTCGTGCCAGTCATGACATACCTTTCATATAAACAGTGAGTGCTTTAGAGAAGTATATATAAATAGCACGCCCCGGCCCCTTTTCACTAGAGTGGGGACTGGGGCGTGCTATTTGCAAATGCACAAGTTACTTGTAATTTTCACTTACGCATTTATATAAACTTATTTAATTATCGAAAGTAAATGCTTACTTTACGGCGCCAGCTAAGCCCTTGGCAAAGTCAGCGGTCTTAGCATCAGCATTTGCTTCGGTAACTTCATGATTGGCAATTGCCTTACCGAAGTTGCCCATTGGCTCCCAGAAGCTACCCATCTCAGGGATTGCTGGCTGCAAGACAGAAGTCTTAGCAATGGTTTCCATCTGAGCAACAGCAGCTGGATCAGACTTCACGGAATCAGCAAGAGACTTGTCGGAAGGAATAACGCCCTGCTTCTCGTAAGCAATCTGCTGGGACTTCTTGGAGCCCAAGAATGCAGCAAACTTAGCAGCCATCTCTGGGTGCTTGGAGTTAGGGTTGTAAGCAACAGCCTTAGAACCAGCGAAGGACTTCATCTGATGTTCGCCGGATTCAGTCTTGAAGGTAGGAAGAGCAGCAGCAGCGTAGTTGTCGCCGAGAGCCTTCTTTACATCAGCAGCATCCCAAGAGCCGGAGAAGTAAGCGTCAACCTTACCGCTCTTGAGGCCGTTCAAGCCAGCGCTGTTGCCGTCAAGAACGAAGTTCTTGTTTGCGAAAAGCTTTGCGATATACTTGGTGACTTCAGCAGCCTTGTCGCCGAGCTTCATGCCAGCCTTGGCATCAGTGCCCTTCTCGCCGAAGAGTGTCATGTTGCCATCGAGGTAGAAGCCTGGGAGGTACCAAGCGTTGCTAAGATCGAATGCAACCTTGCCCTTCTCGAGCATCTTGTCGAGGGACTTTACTTCGTCAGCGGAGAACTTAGCCTTGTTGTAGTACATGAACCAGGTGTTGCCGGTGTAAGGAACGCCGTACATGTTGCCGTCCTGAGCGGTGACGGAATTAACCAAAGTATCTTCGTTCTGTTCCTTAACCTGCTTTACAGCGTCATCGCTCAACTGGCCAATTGCGCCAGCCTTAACCAAGTCGCCAAGCTGATCGTTAGGGAAGAGATAAACATCAGCAGCAGCCTTTGCGTCCTTCTTTACAGACTCAGCAGCTTTTGGTGGCTCAACAACAGTGTTCTTGAACTTAACGTTTGGATTGGCCTTCTGGAATTCCTTCTCGACGGTGTCAACCCAGCCGCCTGCCTTCTGATCTTCAGAAGCAGACCAAACTGTAAGCTGAACAGGGCCGGACTCAGCAGCCTTATTATCGGTGTTTGTGCTAGAACCGCAAGCTGCAAATCCAAACAATGTAGCAACAGCAAGACCTGCACCCAGCATCTTCTTAATATTCGTCGTCCTTGACCTCCTATATCATGCCAAAACTGGCATATCATTTGGTGGCGTAGTAACGGATTTCGTTGTGGCGCAACATCGCGATAGCTGCGTAGAGCAGCGTCACAAGTCTCACAAAAATCCGTTCGTAAGCAATGTGTAGTATACACGGATATTATGTCGTTTGCAAATGAATGGCGGGTTGTTTGTATTTTTTTGAATAATATGTTTTTAAAGTGTCGTCGTATAAACTTTATATAGCAACAAAAGAAGGGTAAAGCAATGGGATTATATAATCATGCTCAATGGCTTAAAGACGCGGTTTTTTACGAAATTTATCCGCAAAGTTTTTATGATGCAAATGGCGATGGTATAGGAGATATTCAAGGAATTATTGAAAAATTAGATTATGTAAAATCGCTTGGCTGCAACGCAATTTGGCTTAATCCTTGCTACGACTCTCCTTTTAAAGACGCTGGTTACGATGTGCGTGACTACAAAAAAGTAGCTGCTCGCTACGGCACTAACGAAGACTTGCAGCAGCTTTTTAATGAAGCTCACACTCGTGGAATGCATATTTTGCTTGATTTAGTGCCAGGTCACACCAGTGAAGAGCATGAGTGGTTCCGCGAAAGTTCAAAAGCTCAAGAAAACGAGTTAAGCAAGCGCTACATTTGGACAGACAGCGCATTTAGTGGCTATTCTATGCCTTTTATTGGCGGAGAAACCGAGCGAGATGCTACCTACATTCTAAACTTCTTCAAATGCCAGCCTGCATTAAACTACGGTTTTGCACATAGGGATCGCGATTGGCAATCTTCGCCTGATTCTAAAGAGGCTGCCGAAACTCGCGCCGCAATGGTTGATGTTATGTGTTTTTGGCTTTCGCTCGGCGCTGACGGTTTCCGTGTTGATATGGCTGATTCGCTTGTAAAAAACGATGACAATAATGGCGAAGGAAGTCTTGGGAAAGACAATACAATTCGCGCATGGCAGGAAATGCTGGGCGCTGTAAAAGAAGAGTATCCGCAGGCTGCTTTCGTTTCCGAATGGGGCAGGCCGCGTCAGGCGTTGGCAGCTGGGTTTGACATGGACTTTTATTTAAGCTGGCGCTGGGATGGAAATCCTAACGGCTACGCACGTTTAGCTCGTGATGTTGATAACGCTTTAGATAGCAATCCTGAACATGATCACAGCTACTTTTCGGCGCGAGGTGGTGGCAGCATTTGCCCATTCTTAGACGACTACTGCCCACAATATGAGTCAACTTGCAACCAAGGTTACTTTAGTTTCATCACTTGCAATCATGACACGCCGCGCATGGCTCCGCGCTTAGATGAGCGTGAGCGCAGAGTAGCTTTCGGAATGCTACTTACAATGCCAGGCGTGCCTTTTGTGTATTACGGCGACGAAATTGGAATGAAATATCGCGATATTCCAACAAAAGAAGGCGGTTATGCTCGTACGGGCACGCGCACGCCAATGCAGTGGGATGACACAAAAAATCTCGGATTCTCAACAGCTGCAAAATCTAAATTATACTTGCCTGTTGAAGTGCGAGCAGATGGAAGAACTTGCGCAAATTCTCGCAAACAAGCTGTAGAAAGTGGCGAAATTCCAACTGTTTCTGCGCAAATTAATTGCGAAGATTCCTTCCTTTCGTGGGTGCGCTCACTTATTGCGCTTCGTCATAGTCGCGCTTCTTTGCAAGCTGACGCATCATGGCGAGTGTTATATGCTCCTGTTGACGGCCGCGGATTTGCTTACGAGCGTTGCGCAAAAAGTAACGAGGGAGAATCGGCTGTCGAAAGAAGCATCGTTGTTATGAACCCTGGAATGAACGCCGAAACGGTACCGTTTGAAACGTTGGCAAATCTTACTCAGGAAGCAGTAGAAAATCCTTTGCTAAAAATCGGCGAAGTATTAAGCTGCGGAAATTCTTTGAAACTCGGCGCGCAAAG
The DNA here is from genome assembly GCF_049244275.1 of Gardnerella sp. DNF00753. Classification (NCBI taxonomy): domain Bacteria; kingdom Bacillati; phylum Actinomycetota; class Actinomycetes; order Bifidobacteriales; family Bifidobacteriaceae; genus Gardnerella; species Gardnerella sp. DNF00753. The sequence goes on along the minus strand of NZ_CP058393.1, from coordinate 1,428,248 downwards.
TTTTGCAATATTCAATCTGCCGCTTTAAGTCGCAATAAATACTGCGATACAATAAACGGTAGTAAAACAGAGCAGTAAAAAATAAGCAAGCGTTACTTAAAAAGAACGTTACTTAAAAAGAACGCTAGAACGTTACTTAGAGTAAGTGTTATGCGAAACAATTCGTGGAAATACGAGGGAGTGCAAGTCATGGATGTGCTAAAGCCTAAAATTCGTGCAGATAAAAACATAAAAATGGGCATTACTTTGCGCAAGTTTAAAATGCTTGGCGCATTCATGATGATGCTTAGTGCATTTAGCGCTCCCGTAATACCGCATTTGTTCGGCGGCTTGCGCAAAGATAATATGCTTGCTCTTACATTCGCGGTTCTTTGCGAAGTAGTTAGTTGGACTGCGCTGCCATGGTATGCGTGGATTCTTATGCGCGGGTATCACAATACGCATAACGTGAATCTTTATATATTGCGACTTTTGATTTTGGCAATAATTTGCGAAGTGCCGTACGATCTTACTACATCCGGTTGCGCGTTTGATTTGCGCTCGCAAAATCCAGTGTTTGCGCTCGTAATTGCGCTGTTTGTTCTTATGGGAATTGACATGGTTCGAGAGCGTTTTAGCGGTTTTTTGCGCAGTGTTTCGTATGCTGCAGTAGTAATTGCAGGATTATTGTGGAATATTATTGGCAAAGTTTATGTGCGTCAACAAATTTTCTGGGGAGGCGCGCTATTCCTTGTGTTTGTGCTGATTTTTGAGCTGATGCAAAAGCATGAAATTCGCATGGAGCTGATTTCCGGCATGTTTGGCGCTATGTCGATGCTTGCGCCTGGTATTGGCGTGGCAGTTTTGCACTATCGCAGCCCTTACGGAGACGGCCATAAGGATTCGCCAGTATTTCGCTGGACAATGTACGCATGGTATCCGGTAATGCTGGCGATTGCAGCATTATTCGCAGTATTCGTCAAATAAAAACGTGCGTTAATTAATAAAAAGCAAAGGTACAAAAATGGACTTTTCCAAGTCGGGAATTTTTTATAAGTACGCAACTGATTCAAACGCAAAGGCTCAGGATACTCAGGTAATTAAAGGCGAAAAGTGGCGAATTACAGTTATTACAGATTCGCTGTTGCGTCTTGAGTGGAGTGACGACGGAAAGTTTGTTGACAATCCTACGCAAACTGTAATATGCCGCAATTTTGCTCACAAAAGCTCGGATACTCAGCCGCAATTTAGTGCGCGCAAAAACGAAAACGGATGGCTGGAAGTCGAAACTGAAAAGCTGCATCTTACTTATAATTGCGAAGCTTTTAGCAAAGAAGGATTAAGTATTGTTGTGCGCGGAGTGCCGTGTACTCAATTTAACACGTGGCATTACGGCGACGACTGCCCGGGAAATCTTCTTGGAACTTTTAGAACTTTGGATCAGGCGAACGGCCCAGTAAAGCTTGGTAAAGGAATACTTTCGCGCGATGGATGGTCTGTTTTAGACGATTCTGCAACTTGCGAAATTGTGCCAGCTGAGGAAATAAATGGCAAACCAAACCCGTATGGGGCTTGGGTTAAGTCGTGTGCGCAAAAAGTTAGCGAGCAATCAGGAAGATATAAAGACTTATACTTCTTCGGCTACGGACATCACTATATTCAAGCAATTCAAGACTTTTATAAGCTCACAGGCGCTCAGCCGCTGCTTCCACGTTTTGCGCTAAGTAATTGGTGGAGCAGATACTATCGCTACCGTCAAGACGAATATTTGCAATTGCATAATCGTTTTAAGCGCGAAGGCATACCTTTTAGCACGGCTGTTATTGATATGGATTGGCATGTGACGGACGTTGATTCGAAGTATGGTTCCGGTTGGACGGGTTACACGTGGAATGAGGAGCTTTTTCCGGATCATCGTGCTTTTTTGCGTAAACTTAACGCGGCTGGATTGGCTCCAACTTTGAACTTGCATCCGCGCGACGGAGTGCGTGCGTTTGAAAAAGATTATGCGCAAGTTGCGCAAGATGCTGGCATTGATCCGGCGAGCGGCAAAGCTGTGGAATTTGATTTAACGAACCCGCAATTTGTTGAAGCTTACTTCAATATGCATCATCGTATGGAAGATGAAGGCGTGCGATTTTGGTGGATTGATTGGCAGCAGGGTGGTGTGACGCGCGAGCCTGGTTTGGATCCGCTTTGGATGCTGAACCACATGCATTATGAGGATGCTGCGCGCGACGGCCGCTGGCCGCTTACATTCTCTCGCTATGCGGGGCCTGGTTCGCATCGTTACCCAGTTGGATTCTCGGGAGATACCGTTACTACTTGGGATTCCCTTGCTTTCCAAACTTACTTCACTTCTACAGCTTCAAATATTGGCTACGGATGGTGGAGTCACGATATTGGCGGACACATGCTTGGCGTTAGAAATAACGAGTTAGAAGCGCGATGGTACGCTTTCGGCGCGTTTAGTCCTATTAATCGTTTGCACTCGACTTGCTCACCGTTTGCTGGAAAAGAGCCGTGGAATTTCCCTCAGGAAACTCGCGAAGCAATGGTGAAAATGCTTCGCTTGCGCGCGGAACTTTTGCCATACGTTTATACGATGAATTATCGTGCAGCTTTTGAAGGCAGGCCGATTATTGAGCCAATGTACTGGCAGGCGCCGGAAGTTGGCATGGCTTACGAAATTCCTAACGAGTACCGTTTTGGAAGCGAACTTATAGTAGCGCCGATTACTTCGCCTAATGATTCTGCTACTTTGCGCGGATGTGCCGGAGTTTGGTTGCCTGAAGGCGACTGGTACGATTTGTTTGACGGACGCAGGTACGTGTCTCGCGGCTGGAATGGTCGCAGGTTTGAAGCGTGGCGCTCGCTTGACCGAGTGCCTGCTTTTGCGCGTGCCGGGGCGATTGTGCCTACGCAAGTTTTGCCAGAAGTGGCAGATTGCGAGCGTAGTGCTGAGATTGCTGAATCTGTTAATAGCGTTGAAAATCCTCGTAATTTGCGCGTGCTCGTGTTCCCTGGAGCTGACGGCGAATTTGTGATGCGAGAGGACAACGGTGATTTTGCTGCAGCGTCCGCTGGTAATACCGCCGACACGCGTATGAATTTTGTGTGGCGAGACGGCAATAGTTCTTCGCAATTTATTATTTCCGGCGTAGAAGGTGCGGAAGCTGCCGTAGAATCTGTGCCGCAAAAACGCAACTGGAACGTTGTATTTAGAGGAGTTGCTTGCGCAGATTTTGCGAACGTGCGCGTTTTTGTAGGAAGCCGAGAGCTTAATGCAAGCGATTTTGCAATTTCTTACGAAGGCGAAGAATCAACTTTGAGCTTAACTGTTTCTGTAAAAGACGTGCCGGCTCGTTCGGAAGTTCGTGTAATTGTTGACGGCGGATTGCAAATTGCTGCAGACCCTAAAGTTGGCGACGCTTACAGATTCCTGCTTCAAGCGCAAGTGCCGTACTGCGGTAAGGAAATGGCTTTTGACGCAGTGCGTGAGGCTGGTGGAAGTGCAAGCTCTATTGCTGCAGTCTCAACTCTTGAATACGAAAACGAATCGGAAGCAGAAAAGTATCGCAACAATGTTGATATGCTTAACGCTTACGCAACTGATCAGCCTTCCGTAGTTAAGTGGGCGCAATGGCGTTGCACGCTGCCTATTTCGGTAAAGCATGCGCTTGAGGAGATTTTGCTGCGCTCGGTTGAGTGAGTAATGTTTTTCTCAATAGATTTTAGCTCTGTTGAGTTAGTTGTAATCTGCTGGGTGAAGTTGTGTACTTTTCTCAGCAGATTTGTTTTTTAAACGAGTTGCGATTTTGCAAATCTGTATTTTTGCATTTTTATTTCTGTAAATTCGTATTGTCAAAAATTAGAATTTATATGGTAACAAATGTTTAGACAGATTAGTGAAAGGTTGTAAAAACGCCTTAATTCAAAATATTCACAAATAAATTTTAATTCTTAAAACCGCTGAAAAATAAGGCTTTGGGGGGGGGGGTATTACAGGCTTTTTGATTTAAACATGTGTTATTCATCTTTAAAAAATTTTTTAAATTGTTATAATAACCTAACAAAGATAGCTTGAGATTTTATAAATTTGAGCTATGAAAATTTAGATGATTGTTATTAAGAATTTGCATTTTGCATGTCCATAGGTGGGCGTGTGAATTTGTTTTTATTAGATAACTAAGTGGAAGAAGGACAACATGGTAGCGAAATCTAGAAAGCACGCGCACAAAGTAACTTTGGATGCTGCAGTAAATAACGCAATTGAAAAGGCTGTTGACGCTCGCAAGGTGGCAACGTTTACGGTTGGCGCAGCAGGTATTCTGGCTGGTGCGGCGTTCGCTTTTGGAGCAACTCCTGCAATGGCTGCGGATGCTGGTGCTGCGGCTGAGCCTGCAAAAGCTCCTGTGGCTGCAGATAAGAAGTCAGGCACTAAGCCTGATGATAAGGATGAAAAGAAGGAGCAGAGTTCCACTAATAAAGATTCTGAGCAGAAGGATGAGTCTGAAACTGAGCAGAAGAATCAGTCTGAAGACAAGGCTGAAGCTAATGCTGAAGACAGTAATAAGATTAAGCTGACTGGCAAAAATAATAAGACTGACGAGAAGGTTTCTACAGATAGCGCTCCGGTAGCTAATGACCCTACTTCGGAAACTAACACTCCTGTCACTAGTAGCACTCCAGTAGAAACTCCGGTAGAAACTAGCACTTCTGCAGCCAGTAGCGCCCTTGCGGAAACTACTGCAAGCACAGTAGCTCAGGGAGAAGATCGCGCTGGCACAGAGCACAATCCTAATGAGATAGATTTTTCCAAAAAGCTGCCAAACATTTATGGTTGGGCAACTTCTAGCAATACATTTGACACGAATCTTGAGAAGCAAGAAATTGTGTACCATTTGCCAAAGCGTGCGGATGGTAAGCAGGTTGCACGCGTAGTAATTCTTCCAGATTCAAAAGATAGTATTAATACTGATGATCCTGATGCTTACAAGAAAATCATCGAATTTGATTCTGAGCGTGTAAATGACATGCACCAAAGCTATTCTGGAATTTACAAGTTACAGACAAATAATGACGGTAGTGTGGACTTGATTATGGAGCAGCCATTCAGGGATGGCGGCATATCTTCGGGTCAAGGCTATTGTGCAAATCGCTCAATCTTCTTGTATTACGATAAGACTAATTTGCAGCATGACAAAACATCTAATAACTTCCGTGTTGCAACGCTTGTTCCGCCAAAAACAGCAGGATCAATCGTCTTAAAGTATGACGAGAGATTGTCGGCAGATAAAGTACGAGAAGTACTTCACAAAGCAGTAAATCTTCCTACTGAACATAAGGCTGGTAGCAGTGTAGCTGATCAGCTTGTTGCTCAAAGTAAGTCAGCGGGTGTTGGCTTGCGTGTTGATGAAAGCACTGTTAATAACACTCCAGATACGGTAGATGCAAAAATTCCGCAAAGAATGGGTGATTATGACAGAGCTATGTTTGAAGCAATCAATAAGAAAAATGATAGTGGAGATTACTCATTTGGCGAGCGAAAGCTTAAAACGTATCTGGTAACAGATTTGGGAATGAAGTCTCCGGAAATACCTCTTACTGTAGTGCGCTATAGTACTCGCATTGAGAAGCCGGTTGTGGGTACAGTTGATTTTAGCGCGTTGACAGATGACCAAAAGACTCAAATCAAAAAGAATCTTGCAAAACTTAACGGCGTATCTACTGACAAAGTTACGTTTGACAGCAATGGCACTGCAACAATCGACTTCGATGGCTTGAGCCCGCAGGATGATCCAAAGATTCCTTTGAGCGACTTAGTGCTTACGAGAGTTGCGGAAGGTGATGTTGTTGTTCCGACTGGCGATAAAGCAGTCTTTGTTGCTAATCCGCTTGGCTATTCAAACGCCGAACTTGACCGAATCAAGACAGCTATTTACGCAGCTAATAAAGACAATGAAAAGCTTGGTCTGAGTGAAAAAGATTACAAGAATCAGATTTCGCTTGAATATGTCAAAGGTGATACTGTCATTGGTCATGAAAATATAGGTATCTCGAATGGTCAGGCGGAAAACATTATTACCGTTAAAATCAAGACCGATAAGGCATTTGCAAAGTTTACCTCTAATGTAAAAGAGAGTAAGCTTACAAAGCTTCCAAATATTCGCAAGGATTACACCGTTTCGTGGACGAAGACTAAGATTGATGGTCGCGATACCGACGAAGGTATTTCTTGGAGTAATGATCAGAAGACCACTATCATCTACCGCTACGACCCAACCAGGGCAGAAGAGTTTGATACAACAAAGATTCTTGGTTTGTTGAAAGCTACGCCAAATGATACCAAGTCTGGTTTGCGCGAGCTTACAGGCGGCGAGCAGCTTGAATATGAAGGTACAGGTAATAACGCGCGCAAGTCACACATGCACTATGTGCTGCAAAAAGGCGAGCCTACAACTGAACTTACGCTTGGAAATATGAACGGTGCGTATTGGTATGGAGTTCAGAAGGTTTCTAATTCTGACGTAAAGCTTGGAGACGCGGAGTCTGAAGCAGGCTCGTATTCGTGGGATACAGAAGCTGGCCCTGTAAAGGTAGCCGGCAAGAAGGCAAAATTTTCAAGGCGCGTCTGTTTGTTGAGCCGTATGCAATGTCGTACTATAAGGATGTTTATCTGGAGAAAGGTCGCCATCCAGGCAATACGGCAAAGGCGATTAACGTTATCTTTGTGCCGCAGACGAATCATAAGACAAGTAATTTGAAGGATTCGATTGAGGATCACAAGACCGAAAATGTTGATGGCAAGGACGTTCCAACACAGTCGAAGTACTACAACGCGTCTGCTGATAAGAAAGATGCGTACGACAAGGCACTTGCTGCTGCCAAAGAAACGCTTAAGAAAGTTGGAACTACAGCTGATGCTGATTTAAGTGAAGACCTTAAGGCTGAGGTTGATAACGCAACGATTAAGCTGAATAAGGCTCATGATGCTCTTGATGGTGATGATACTAAGAAGGAAGAGCTGAAGAAGTCGATTAATGCTAATGGTAAAGCTGCTGATGGTAGTACTGCTGCAACTCCTGGTACGGTAACTACTGATAAGTATAAGAATGTTACTGAGCCTGACTTTAAGAAGGCTGATGGTTCTGATGATACTGACAGGAACAATAAGGCAACTGCTGCTAAGGATGCTTACGACAAAGCTCTCGAAGAAGCTGAGAAAGTAAACAAGGATGCCAATGCTACGCAAAAGGCTGTTGACGACGCAAAGGCTAAGCTTGATGCTGCACGTAAAGAGCTTGATAAGTACAGCACTAACAAGGATAAGCTTAACGCTGCTATTGCTGAGCATGGTCATGTGTATGAGTATACGAACGATACTCTGAATACTCTTACTGTTGATCAGAAATTGGAGAAAGCTGACCCAACATATAAAAATTCAACTGAAAATGAGCGTGAAGCATATGATAATGCGCTAGAGGACGCAATTCGTTTGTCAGCTGATCCAAACGCTTCCCAAAAGGATGTGAACAAAGCTATTGAGGATCTTAAGAAAGCTAAGGATGCGCTTGACAAGAACGCAACCGACAAGGCTCCTCTTGATGCTGCCGTTCAAAAGAGCTTCGATAATCCGAAGCCAGACGATAAGTCGAAGCAGAGCGTGTTCTATAAGAACGCCGCCGCAAAGAAAGACACCGACCCTGATGCTAAAAAGGCTGTCGAGGACTACGATAACGCATTCGCAGAAGCTAAGAGAGTGCTTGGTGACAAGAACGCTACAAATGACGATGTAAAAAAGGCTAAGAAAGCGCTTGAAGATGCTGAAGCAGCACTTCATGCTGATAAGTATCAGACAAAGGCAACTGATTTAGCGGAAGCTATTGCGGACAACTTCAGCGGTTATTTGATGCCAGCGTACTTCAATGCCTTTGATGAAGCGCAAGCTAAGGGCAAAGATTCTCAAGCCGCAAAAGACTTCAAAGCCTACAACGACGCTTATCACGCTGCAAAAGACTTGCTTACGGAGATTAGGAAGCCAAATAGCACAGTAACGCAAGATCAGGCTAATAAGGTTAAAGATAAGCTTGTTGAAGCCCGTAAGGCAATCGATAAGTACGCAACCGATACCAGCAAGATTTCGGCGGCGCTGCTTCACAGCTTGGCTATAACTAAAAGCCCAGCGTATCTAAACGCGTCCGCTGGTGCTGCAGGTTCTGACGAAGCTAAGGCAAAGCAAGCGTACGATGATGCGCTCGAGAAGCTGAAAAAGGCATTTAATGATGAGATGCCTCAAGATACGGTCGATGGCAAGCCTGGTAGTGCTGCAATCTCAACAGATAATATTCCTGCAAAGGATGGAGACACTAGTAGTCCTGACTATCTTAAGAACATCCAGTCACATGCTAAGGGTCAGCCTTTGAATAGGGATGTGCCAAAGCTCCTTGCAGATCTTAACAAAGCTGTGGAAGATTTGAACAAGTTTGCGACTAAGACAGATAAGCTGCAGGAATCCATTAATAAGGATACTGATACTCAGAAAGATCCGGCGTATAAGAACACCAAGGATCCGCACAAGCTGGGTGATAACGGCCAGGAAGATACTTCTGGATATGAGACCGTCAAGCAGAAGGCTAAAGACTACGACGATGCGCTTACTGAGGCTAAGAAGCTCTTGACGGATCCAACCGCTACCCAGGCCAAAGTGGACGAGGCTCTTAAGAAGCTTGACGATGCTCGCAAGGCTCTTGAAACCTATAAGACTGATGTATCTAAGCTTCAAGAAAGCGCTAACAAGCACGGTAAAGAGGCCAGTGGTACTGAGAAAGCTACCGAAGGTACTGTTACTTCCGACGCATACCGTAACGCATCTGATCCTCACTTCATGAAGCCAGATACAGCTGATCCAACTAAGTTGGTTGAAGATGCCGAGAGGAATAACGCTGCTAAGGAAGCTAAGAAGGCATACGACAAGGCGTTGTCCGAGGCTCAGGAGTTGCTCTCAAAGCACGATAACAAGGACACGCCTCTCGACGCTAAGCCAACTCAGAAGCAGATTGACGATGCTTTGACAGAGCTAAATAAGAAGCGTAAAGCTCTTGATGCCTACAAGACCGATACTTCTAAGCTTGACGAGGAAGCGAAGAAGTCTACTGCAGACGGTGCTACAGTAGCCGATGCAGACTTTGAAGCTACGCCAGAGTTCAAGAATGCCGACGCCAAGAAGAAGGATGACGATAGCGGCAATAAGGTAGACAATGACGAAGTCGATGCCTATAAGAAGGCTTTGAAGGCTGCGCGTGATTTACTTTCTAAGAAAGACGCTACTAATCTCAGCGAACGCCCAACTCAGAAGCAGGTTGACGAAGCGCTTGATGCCTTGAAGAAGGCAAAGAAGCAGATTGAAGACAACTACAAGACGGATACTTCGAAGCTTGAAGAAGCTAAGAAGTATGCAAATGGTGATTTCAAGAAGACTCCTGAGTATAAGAATGCTACTGCAATAAAGGATGACAATACCAACGCAAAGCATGAACAAGCTGGTAAGGATTTGGAGGGTACTAATGATAATCCAGGTCTCACCAAGCTTGTTGATAAAATAACTGCCAAGTTGCAGAATGCTAGCAAGCTTACTCAGAAGGAAGTCGATGATGCGCTTGAGGCTTTGCAAAAGGCGATGGACAAAGTTACCAGCGACTACAAGACCGACACAAAGCCTCTTGAAAAGGAGGTTGGCGACAAGGATAAAGACGACAAGCCTGTAATACCTCCATTTGAGGAGTCGATTCCATACAAGAATGCTCTGTATAAGAAGCAGTCCGAAACTGGTAATGATGCAACGGCTGATACCTCTGCCACCAAGAAGCTTCAAGATTATAACGATAAGTTTGAAGCAGCGAAGAAGATTATCGATCAGGTGAAGAACCCAGATCCGAATGCAAAGCCAGAAGATCGTCCAACGCAGAAACAGGTTGATGAAGCTCTTGATGCTTTGCAAAAGGCAAAGAAAGCTATCGATGATGCCTTTACGACCGATGCTAAGGATTTGAAGGATGAGTCTGCGAAGTCTACTGCTGACGGTGTAACTACCGTTGGTAAAGATGACTTTGAGAATACTCCCGAGTTCAAGAACGCTGATTCTAAGAAGGGTAAAGACGGCAAGGAAAATGCTGACGTCGCTGCTTATAAGGAAGCGTTGAAGAAGGCTAGGACTTTGCTTGAAAAGTTTGGTGATGACAATAAACCAAAGTCTGATGCTAAGAACATCCCAACTCAGAAGGAAGTTGACGAGGCTCTTCAGAAGCTTAAGGAAATCAAGGATAAGATTCTTGCTGACTACAAGACCAGTTCTACTGAGCTTCAGCAAGAAGTTGATAAGTCTAAGGACGGAGATAAAGACAAGCGTGATGACGTGTTCGAGAACACTCCTGCGTTCAAGAACGCGACTGCTAAGGGTGATGACGCGTCTAAGCAAGCTCTTAAGGAATACAACGAGAAGCTTGCTGCTGCTAAGAAGATTCTTGAGAAGTTCGACCGCACTACTGGCAAGCCAAAGGATGGCGCAACTGACGTCCCAACCCAGAAAGAGCTTTACGATGCTCTAGATGCCTTGCAAGCCGCTAAGAAGAAGATTACTGACGACTACAGCACGGTCAAGTATGATTTGCGCCAAGAGGCTGGTGATGACTTCACTAAGTCTCCTGAGTATCAGAATGCTCAAGCTAAGGGTGATGACGAGTCTAAGCAGGCTCTTGACGAGTACAAGAACGCGCTCGACGAAGCTAATTCTGTGCTTGCAGATCCTAACGCAACTCAGGCTGAGGTTGATGCGGCTTTGAAGCGTCTTCAGGATGCTAAGGCTAAGCTTAAGGCTGGAAATAGCACGGATAAGTCTAAGCTTCAGGATGAGGCTGATGATGATGCTAACTTCCGTAAGTCGCCGTACTTCATTATTGGCAATAAGGCTGATATTGAAGCGTATGAGAATGCTTTGGCTGAGGCTCGTAGCGTGCTTGCAGATCCTAACGCAACTCAGGCTCAGGTTGATGCGGCTTTGAAGAAGCTTGAAGATGCTAAGAAGCGTATTCTTGACTTCTTGAGTCACTTCGGCGGCTCTGGCAATGGTACTGGAGATTGGAATGGCTACGGTTTTGTAAACGGCCATGAGTCTTATGGTGCTTTGGTAGATAAGTCTGCTTTGCAAATCGAAGTTAACAATGCTGTGGACGCTAATGCTAATACTGCTCAGGCTGTGGCTTACAGGCAGGCTTTGGCTGAGGCTAAGAGCGTGCTTAACGATCCTAATGCTACGCAGGCTCAGGTTGATGCGGCTTTGAGGAAGCTTCAGGCGGCTAAGGCTGCGTTGCTTAATAGTTTGAGTGGCGCATCTGGTCATAAGATTGCTAAGACTGGTGCTGCAACTGGCTTGTTTGCGGGATTTGCTGCAATCTTTGCTGGTCTTGGTGCTGCTGGAGTTGCTTCTCGCCGTCGCAAGCACTCTAAAGAGTAACTTTACGCATAACTAACAGATCCCTCGCAGGTTATCCTCCGATAATCCGCGAGGGATTTTTTTTTCATCTGCTGCACGAAAGAACGCTCGCGCGGTTAACGCGCTCGCTACTGAGCTTGCGTTGAAAGCACACCGTGCTTTCAACTTGAGCAAGCTCACGCTCCGAGTTGCTTTCGCGCGCGAAATGCTGCGCGAAAGCAGGTCGTCGCGCACGTTTGGAGCGAAACTTATCCTCAAACCCTCCAAACGTGAGATAAGTTACGCGCGCAGAACGCAATCTGCGTCAGTAACGAAAATTGCTTAGTTTTACCGCTTGACATGCCGTTTCAATTAACAGATTTTTTGTAAAAGTGTTAGAATGCTACACGGTAGTGTGACGAAAATCACATAATTTCGTTACGTCTATCTGTAGCGTTTGTAATATCGCTAAAGTTGGCAATATTGCAGTGCTTTACAATCGCAGTTTTGAAGGTCAAAGCTACGAAACGCGGGAGCTTGTTCTATACAGGCTGAGAGGGCGAAAGCCGACCGTAAACCTGATGCGGGTAATGCCGCCGTAGGGAAGGAGTATATATGCGAAATATTCGTATTATTGGTGCAGGTATTATTGGTTTAGCAACAGCGTGGAGACTTACGGAAGCCGGCGTAAAAGTTAGCATAATTGATCCGGATCCAGTCTCTGGCGCTTCTCACCATGCTGCCGGCATGTTAGCTCCTACCGCAGAAATGCAATATCAGCAAGAAGCGTTGTATCCACTTATGTTTGAGTCCGCAACCATGTATAAGGAATTGGTTGATTCGGTTGCAAAGTATACTGATAAGCCAACCGGTTATTTAGAGTGCGGCTCTTACGTAATCGGCGGCGACGCTGCAGATAACGAGCACGTGAATGAGTTGCTAAACTTGCAGCACCGTTACGGACGTAGAGCTGAGCATATTTCTGTGAGTAAGCTTCGTGAAATTGAACCTGCTCTTTCGCCAACTATTGCTGGCGCTGTAAGCGTGCCGGACGATCATCAAATCAACCCTCGTCTTTTCACTGCAGCTATGATTGATGCACTTGAAAAGCGTGGTGTTGTTATTGAGCGTCGCGCAAGCACTCCAGACGATTTAGGCCCAGACACAGTTTTGGCATCCGGCTTGGGAGCTAAGGACATGCTTCCTCAGCTTAAGCTTCGCGCTGTGTGGGGCGATATGATTCGTATGACTATTCCAGAGCCTTTGCGTCCAATTTTGAGCTCTGTGGTTCGTGGATTTGTGCATGACCGCCCAGTTTATTTGGTGCCTCGCGCTAAGGAAACTGGCGAGCTTGTGCTCGGCGCTACTTCTCGCGAAGACGACCGCGATATTCCAAAGGTCGGTGGCGTGCTCGACTTGCTTCGCGATGCTGCAAGCGTGCTTCCTGGCATTCAGGAATGCTCGATTACTGAGGTTACCGCTGGCGGCCGCCCTGGAACTCCGGACGATTTGCCATTCATTGGTATTGATCCTAAGACGCATACTACGATTTCCACTGGCTACTTCCGTCACGGCATTTTGCTCACCGCTTTGGGCTCTTCTTTGACTACAAAGCTTGTGCTTGAGCAAGAGTTGACCGAGAAGGAAAAGGGATTCTTGGAAAGCTGCAATCCTGCTCGCTTCTAGTAACGCAAGTTTCTAGTAGCTCAAGTTTCTAGTTACAAGCGATTCTAGTAACGCAAGTTTTAGTTGCGCAATTTTAATAAGACGTTAATAAAGGTTGAATTATGCAAATCGTCGTCAATGGTGAAACTATTGAAGTTCAAGATGGGTTAACTGTTGCTGAGCTTATTGCTCAACGTTACGGTTCGGATGCTGGTCCTGGCATAGCTGTTGCGATTGGCGACGATGTGCTTAAGCGCAATCAGTGGGCATCGACTGTGATTTGCGATGGGAATCAAATTGAGATTCTCAGCGCGGTTCAAGGCGGCTGACGCTTACAAAATATTAAATTTTCAATAAAAGGCTTAAAATGACAGAAAATAATTCTGAAAATAATGCAGAAGAAAGTGCCGATACTTGGCAACTTTGTGGTAAGACCCTACATTCAAGGCTTTTGCTTGGAACTGGCGGCATGACGAGCATTGATATTATGGAGAAGTCGCTTGTTGCTTCGGGTGCGGAAGTGGCTACGGTTGCTTTGCGCCGTCACGCAAAAACAGGCGTGGATATTTATGGAATGCTTAAGCGTCATAATATTAACGTTTTGCCAAATACTGCAGGATGCAAAACTGCACATGACGCTGTGCTTACTGCAAAAATGGCTCGCGAATCTCTTGGAACCGATTGGATTAAGCTTGAAGTTATTGCAGATGACGATACTTTGCTTCCGGATACTCGAGAAGTTTTGCTTGCTGCAGAAAAGCTTGTTGAAGAAGGCTTTAGCGTTCTGTGCTACACGAATGACGATCCGATTGTGGCTCGTCGTTTAGTTTCGCTTGGTGTGAAGGCTGTTATGCCTGGTGGTGCTCCAATCGGCACTGGTCTTGGTATTTTGAATCCTCGAAATATTGAGTTGATTGTGCGCGAATGCAAGGAAGCTGGCGTTCCTGTGATTTTGGATGCCGGCGTTGGCACTGCTTCCGACGTTGTTAAAGCTTTTGAAATCGGCTGCTCTGGCGTGCTTCTTGCAAGCGCAGTAACTCGCTGCCCGGACCCAGTGAAAATGGGCCGCGCAATGGCTGCTGCTGTAACTGCTGGCAAGCTTGCTCACGATGCTGGACGTATTCCAATGCGAAATCATGCTCTTGCTTCCTCGCCTGTTGAGGGTCGCGCTTGGGCTGATTCCGTGCTGTAAATTTCGTACTATGAATTTCGGCATAATTATTTAAGCATGACGATTAATAAAATTTACGACAACCTGCAGGAGCTTGAGGCGGAGCGCACTTGCCGCCACTTGCTCCTGCCGGGCTTTACTCTTGAGCATCAACAATTACTTCGAAATGCAAAAATCTGCATGGTTGGTGCTGGCGGACTTGGTTCTCCATGCCTGCTTTCGCTTGCTGCAGCAGGAGTTGGAGAAATCACAATTTGTGACGACGACGTTGTTGAGCTTTCTAATTTGCAAAGGCAGACTTTGTACACTGTTGATCAGTGTGGCCAATCTAAAGCGCAACTTGCAGCTAAACGTCTGCAGGCACTATCTCCCGGATTAAAAATCAACCTTATACCTAGGTTTAATGAAGATAACGCGAAGCGTCTTGTAGAAAATCATGACTTAATAATTGATGGTTGTGATAATTTCGCTACGCGCTTTTTGATTGCGGATGCCGCGTGGAGCGCAGGAACGCCGGAAGTTTATGGCTCGGTTCTTTATTATGAAGGTCAAGTAAGCGTTTTTATGCCTGGAGAGGGGCCGTGCTTGCGGGACTTGTACCCTTGCCCTCCGCCTAAAGAAACTGTGCCAAAATCGGCGGTATTGGGCGCGACTGCGGCTATTGTAGGCGCAATGATGGCAACTGAAGCAATCAAACTCATAACAGGTATTGGCACGCCGCTTATTGGCGTTTTAGCGCGCTACAACGCATTAGATAATTCTTTGCGTCGTTTTAAGTTTGGCATGTGAATTTTTTCTTATATTTTGCACATCTTACAAAACTTGAGTCTAGTTGTATAAAGTTTTTTGTAATTTTTGGGAATAAAAGTTGACTTTTATAAGTTGAGTGTAGTAGGCTCAAGTTTTGGAAAGTAAAAAAGCTGATGATTTACCTAGTTTCCAAAAAGGAACCTAAATAGAGCTCAGCTTACGTAACTACAAAACTTAAAAGAAAACGTAATTGCACAAAATGTGCAATACCTAGTTAAGGAGAAATTATGGGACGTGCAGTAGGTATTGATTTGGGTACAACTAATTCTTGCATCGCTACTCTTGAAGGCGGTAGCCCAACCGTTATTGTGAACGCTGAAGGCGCTCGCACTACACCATCTGTTGTGGCATTTAGCAAGTCAGGCGAAATTCTGGTTGGTGAAGTTGCTAAGCGTCAGGCTGTAACAAACGTTGATCGCACTATTAGCTCTGTAAAGCGCCACATGGGCACTGATTGGACTGTTGAAATTGATGGCAAGAAGTGGACTCCACAAGAGATTTCTGCTCAGGTTTTAATGAAGCTTAAGCGCGATGCAGAAGCCTACCTTGGTGAGCCTGTAACCGATGCTGTTATTACCTGCCCAGCATACTTCAACGATGCTCAGCGTCAGGCAACTAAGGATGCAGGTAAGATTGCAGGCTTGAACGTGCTTCGTATTATTAACGAACCAACTGCTGCAGCTTTGGCTTACGGTCTTGAAAAAGGCAAGGAAGACGAGCGCATTTTGGTATTCGACTTGGGTGGTGGTACTTTCGACGTGTCCTTGCTTGAAATTGGTAAGGATGACGACGGATTCTCCACAATTCAGGTTCAGGCCACAAACGGCGACAACCACTTGGGTGGCGACGATTGGGATCAGAAGATTATCGACTGGCTCGTTGGCGAAGTTAAGAACAAGTACGGCGTTGATTTGAGCAAGGATAAGATTGCTTTGCAGCGTTTGAAGGAAGCTGCTGAGCAGGCAAAGAAGGAGCTTAGCTCTTCTACTTCCACCTCAATTTCTATGCAGTACTTGGCAATGACTCCTGACGGCACTCCAGTGCATTTGGATGAAACTTTGACTCGTGCTCACTTTGAGGAAATGACTTCTGACTTGCTTGGTCGCTGCCGTACACCATTTAACAACGTGCTTTCTGACGCTGGAATTTCCGTAAGCCAGATCGATCACGTGGTTCTTGTTGGTGGTTCTACTCGTATGCCAGCTGTGAAGGATTTGGTAAAGGAACTTACCGGCGGTAAGGAAGCTAACCAGTCCGTGAACCCAGATGAAGTCGTGGCTGTTGGTGCAGCTGTGCAGTCGGGCGTTATTAAGGGAGACCGCAAAGACGTTCTGCTTATTGATGTAACTCCACTTTCCTTGGGTATTGAAACCAAGGGCGGAATTATGACAAAGCTTATCGATCGTAATACTGCAATTCCTACGAAGCGCTCGGAAGTATTCTCCACTGCTGAAGATAATCAGCCATCCGTGTTGATTCAGGTTTACCAGGGTGAACGTGAGTTTGCTCGCGATAACAAGCCTCTTGGCACTTTTGAGTTGACTGGTATTGCTCCAGCTCCTCGTGGCGTTCCTCAGATTGAAGTCACATTCGATATTGATGCTAACGGCATTGTGCACGTTTCCGCTAAGGATAAGGGCACTGGCAAGGAGCAGTCCATGACTATTACCGGTGGTTCTGGCCTTCCAAAGGACGAAATCGATCGCATGGTTAAGGAAGCTGAAGCTCACGAAGCTGAAGATAAGAAGCGTAAGGAAGAAGCTGAAGTTCGCAACCAGGCAGAAGCTTTTGCCTACCAAACTGAAAAGCTTGTAAACGATAATAAAGACAAGCTTTCCGACGAAATCTCCAAGGAAGTTACCGAAAAGGTGAACGCTTTGAAGGAAGCTTTGAAGGGTGATGACGTTGAGAAGATTAAGTCTGCTCAGAGTGAGTTGATGACTTCTGCTCAGAAGATTGGTCAGCAGCTTTACGCTCAGCAGGGCGCTGCTGGTGCTCAAGCTGGTCCTGCTGCTGGTGCTCAGGCTGGTGCAAATGCTGGTGCTGAATCTGCCTCTAAGGATGATGACGTGGTTGACGCCGAAGTGGTGGACGACGACAAGGACGATAAGGACAACAAGTAATGTCCGAGTTTAACACCAACGAATATTTGCAAGGAATGGAAGATTCTGACTCGCTGGATGTAAAACCTGCAGAAGATTCTGCGAAGACTTCTGCACAGTCTTCAAAGCAAGCTGAAAACGTGAATCGTGCAGAAACGAATGACGCTCAGTCTGATGCTAACGTTTCTGCGGATTCTGCGGATTCTGCGGATTCTGCAAATGTCGCAAATTCTTCTGAATCTTCTGAATCGAAAGATGGTAAAGATGCAGACGACAGCAGTTTAACGCCTTTAGGTAAAGCCAAAAAAGAGGCTGCTGAATACTTAGAAGCGTTGCAACGCGAGCGAGCAGAGTTTATTAACTTCCGCAATCGTTCTGCGAAAGAGCAGGATCGTTTCAGACAGCATGGAATTATCGACGTGCTAATAGCATTGCTTCCAGCTTTGGATGATATTGACCGTATTCGCGAGCACAGCGAAATGGATGATTCGTTTAAGGCTGTTGCAACCAAGATCGATAAGGCTTTTGAGAAGTTCGGCGTAGAAAAGTTCGGCGAAAAAGGCGAAGGCTTTGACCCGACCAAGCACGATGCTGTTTTACATCGTCCTGATCCAGACGCTACAAAAGAAACTGTGGACGCTGTGGTTGAGGCGGGGTATCGCATAGGAGATCGTGTTATTCGCGCAGCTCGTGTGGTCGTTTCTTCACCAAGTAATTCCTAACGAAACTCTGAGTTGTAACTTTATTGCGTAACTTGCTCGTGCTGGCTCATAAGAGTTGGCACGAGCAGGCTATATTTGGTCAAAAAAGCGAAATAGCCAATGTGCTTGTAAAGAAAGGAGGCACAAATGGCTGAAAATGAGTGGTTAGCTAAAGATTTTTATAAAGTTTTAGGTGTCTCCAAAGACGCTGACGAAGCAACGATTACTAAAGCGTATCGTAAGTTAGCGCGTAAGTATCATCCGGATTTGAACAAAACAAAAGAAGCTGAAGAAAAGTTTAAGGACGTTTCTGAAGCTTATGATGTTCTAAAAGATAGCCAAACGCGCCAACGCTACGATGCTATTCGTCAATTTGGTGCAGGAGGTGCTCGTTTTGCCGGTGGCGCCGGGGGAGCAGGCGGATTTGATGCGTCAAGCTTCTCGGATATTTTCTCCATGTTTAATGGAGGAGCCGGTATGGGCAACATGGGCAACATGGGCGGAATGGGCGGAAACGGCTCGCGCATTCGTTTCGCAAGTAGTGGCGCTGGCCCAAATATGGGTGATATTTTCTCCATGTTTGCCGGTGGACGTCAAAATTCTGGTGCGTCTGGATTCCAAAGCGCGAACAGTTTTGGAGACGAGCAATACGAAAGTGCTCAAAACCAAAATGTGCCTACGAAAGGTGACGATATAACAACAGATATTAAACTCACTTTTAAGCAGGCATTTAAGGGTGCTACTGTTTCGCTGCGTGCAGCCGGATCGACTTTTAAAACGCATATTCCAGCCGGAGTAAAAAACGGTCAAAAAATTCGTTTAAAGAGTAAAGGAAAGCCAGGAAGATTTGGCGGTTCTGCAGGAGATTTGTACCTACAAGTTCATGTAGAAGAATCTAATAAATTCACTTTGCGCGCAAACGATTTGGTCGCAACTCTTCCGGTAACTTTAAGTGAAGCTGTGCATGGTGCAAAAGTTACGCTTAATGACGTAGATGGTAATCCTGTTACGTTTAAAGTTCCAGCTTGCTCATCTAGCGGAGATGAGGTTCGTGTGAAAGGCGCTGGAGTTCCGGGAGCAAATGGCGATTTCGTTGGTCTTGTGCAAATTCGCCTGCCACAACGAGCAAATATGTTGCTTAAGCGTGTAGCAAAAGAATTTGATAAGACTGCCGGCGAATCTTACGCGGAAGAAATTAATAATTTGAGACAAAATTAGTGTAAAAATAAATTAAGAAAAGTAAAAGTAAAGTAAAGTAAAGGAAGGCGTGCTATGACACCTATAACGCGTGAAACTAAAGCACTGTATGAAATGTGCGCAGTTGCTTTAGTGCGTGGTAGTGCAACGCTTGACGGAGCGGACGAAGTAGGTTTTACAATCGATTTGCCAATATTTACCGTCAGCCATGTAGCGCGCCTTACCAATACTCATCCGCAAACCCTTCGCCAATACGATCGTTTGCGTTTAATCATGCCTCAGCGCACAGAAGGTGGCGCTCGCAGATACTCTTTGAGAGATATAAGCAGAATTGTACAAACGCAGCATTTAAGTCAAAATGAAGGTATCAATTTAGCTGGAATTATGCAAATTCTGGATCTGCAAGAAGAAAATCGACAGCTTAAAAGGCAAGTTCGTCATTTAACAGAAGCTGCAGAGTCTTCAGAGCGCAATATTTTTGCTGCAAACGCAGATGGCGACATTGTGGAAATGCAGCGTTCGCGTAATGCTCGGCGCTGGAGACGAGATATTCGCACTGAGCGCCGAGCTTTGCCGTCGTCTTATTCGTCATCAGAGTATGCAAACGCAAGTGATAATAACGCAATTAAAGACGAGAAATCTGTTGTTCTTTGGCGCGCTTGGCGCGTTTAATAACAATATTTTCAAGAGTTTTTGCGCTCACGCCTTCATATCCATTAAGCTCATCGTGGTGCTTGCTTTCGGAAATATTTGCGCGCGAAAAACCAGTTTGCGCAACTACAGTAGCTCCCGAATTAACTGCAGCAGTAAGACCAGATAAAGAATCTTCTATGATTACGCAGTGAGCCATTTGTTCAGCGATTTCTTCCGCGCTCCCACAAATACCAACCATTTTTCCAGCAGCCAAATATGGCTCAGCGCTTGGCTTAGGCTTAAAACCATCGTCTCCACAAACGTATCCAGCAAAAGCGCCTTCTGGAGCATGCTTAACAATATTTTCTACTAGGCAACGCGGCGAATTGCTGACTAAAATAGAAGGAATACCAGCATTTGTGAGGCTTTTAAGAAGGTCTAGAACTCCTGGAATCCACGGAACGCGTTCAGCTTCGCGAGCTGCAACGTAATCGACCATCCCTTTGCCGATTTCTTCTACGGTAAGTTTAGTCCCGGAAGGAATCATTTTATTTGCAACTGTTTCCAAAGATCCGCCAGAACATTTCCAAGCTAAATCTTCATCCCAATATCCGCCGTATTTTTCTACTAAATAAAATTCAGACTCGTGCCAATACGGTTCCGAATCAATAAGCGTGCCATCCATATCCCAAAATACCGCACGCAAAATATTCTTGCTCGATTGTGTGTTTGTAATTTTTTCTGATTTTTCAGTTTTTTGTTCCACTATTTATGATTCCTTATACTTTCTGTAATTACTGCCCGCTGTGTGGCGTAGAAGCGTCGGATTGGCTTTCGCCAGTGTTTCCAGATTCCGAATTTCCGTAGCTTCCACTGTAACTATTTCCGTAGTTTCCGCTATTTGTATAGCTATCCCACGGATTGTCCGAACGATTAATATGGTCAGGGTCTAAATCGTCTTTATCTTTATCCTTATCTTTATCTTTGTCCTTATTTTTATCTTCTTCATCTTCATCATGAGTGTAAGCATGTCGATCGCCTAAGCCCCACGTGCCGTCCGGCCCACCAATCTTACCAGTATCTTTTACTTCAGGGAATTTAGCAACAGGAGTTCCTGCTACAGCTTGACGCATGTACCTAGTAAACAAGTGAACAGGGTAGTCGCTTCCGCCAAGATACCCGTGGAATGGCTTAATTACTTGCGGGCTGCCATTTGCGTCTGGATTCCAAATTGCAAAAGCCGTAACAATATTAGGCGTAAATCCTACGAAGCTTCCAGCGGTTTCGTCGTTTGCTGTTCCAGATTTACCAGCTACAGGTCTTCCGATTGATCTGGCTTCGGTTGCAGTACCGTGTTGAACTACTCCAACCATTGCTTTTGTGGCTAATGCGGCATCTGTTGGCGAGAAAACTTGCTTTCCAACAGTTGGTGCACGATAAAACTCTTTGCCATCAGGATTCTTTACGCTAGCAACAATATGCAAATCTGGGCGTCTGCCTTGATTAGCAAAAGTTGCGTAAGCGCGCGCTATTTCGCTTACATGTACAGAATCATTACCGAGCACAGTAAACGGATTTTTACCATTAACTCTCTTAGGATTTAGTCCTGCAGTAACAGCTGTATGTGCAACTTTTTTAGCGCCAAGTTTACTCTGCAAATCCATATAGACCGTATTGACGGAATCTGCAGTCGCTCTATACAAGTTAATCATGCCATAGCTTGCGTTTGCAAAGTTTCCAACAGGTTTTTCAATACCGTCAAACTTGCGCGGCGAATTTCCGTTGAACATTGTGTCAAGACTCGTGCCTGCTTGAATTGCGCCAATTAAAGCAAAAGGCTTCATTGTAGATCCAGGCTCATAAAGTGCTTGAGTTGCGTTATTTAACTGTTTTGTTAAATAGTCGTCGCCTGCATAAACCGAAATAATCGAGCCGTCTTTTGCATTTACGGAAATTCCGCCAATTTGCAATCCTTGCGGCACAATCCCACGTCCGCCTTGAGAAGGGCTTGCAACATTAAACATTAAATCTTGTTTAGACTTATCAATCGTAGTAATAATACGGTATCCGCCGCTATCGAGATCTTCCTGGCTAAAAGCGCCATTACTAGTCAACTCGTCGCGAACCATGTGCAGTAAGTAGCCTTGCGGACCTGCATACATATTTTGCGTAGTTTGTGTAATTGTTTTTGGAATCTTAGCTTTTGCTGCCTGAGAAGCCGTAATATAACCGTCTTTTTTCATAATTTTCAGCACTCGCTTAAAGCGAATGCTGGCTTCTTTAGGACCGATTGCAGGATCCCAACTACTTGGAGCAGGAATTATGCCAGCCAAAAGAGCTGCCTGAGATAATGTCAGATCTTTAGCTTCTACGCCGAAATAAGCTTTTGCTGCCGCTTGAATACCATAAGCGCCGCGTCCAAGATAAATAGTGTTCATGTAATTGCATAAAACAGTATCTTTATCTTGTGTTTGAGCGATTTTCAAAGCCAAAATAGCTTCGTGAAGTTTACCGAGATACGTTTTAGTTTCGCCAAGATAGTAGCGTTCAGCGTACTGCTGTGTAATGGTAGAGCCGCCCCAGCGACCACGTTTAGTAACGTTATGAATAAGAGCGCGGCCAATTCCCTTAAAATCAATTCCGCCATCTTGGTAGAAGGAGCGGTTTTCTGAAGCAACTATTGCCTGTCCAACGTATTTAGGAAGAACTGAACAATTAATAATCTCACGGTTTTGTTCAGCAAAAGACCCCAACTCTGTTTTTCCATCTGCGTAATAAACCTTGGTTTTATCTGCCATAGCAACTTTGTCAGGAGCAGGTATGTCGGTAGTTGCGTACATATAAGCAAAAATTGCTGCGCCGATTAAAATAGGTACAAAAATTAGTATTAGTGCCCAAAAAATAATAGGGTGCCTTCCGCGCCAAGTCTTTCTGCGCTGTTGACGAGTGTATGCGCGTGAGCGTTCTCGTCTTGAGCCTCGGTTGCTATTGCCGGAACCTGAAGAATGATATGAGCCGTATGAGCCTTGTCCACGAGGTGGAAGAGAGGCTGGTGTATTCGTATTTTTTTGTGATTGTGACGATACGCTTCTTGGCTCGTTTTTGCACGAATTCGACGCTCGTCTTCCAGCTTTATTTACAACCATACATTCCACCGTAGCGCCCGGTATTGAATTTTTCACAGAAATTACATGTTTCGGCGTAGAAACGACTGAAAATCTCCCATATTGCACATAATGCTTATGGAAATAGTATTATGAAATGTGTATGAGTGCGGCATAACGTAATGCCGCTGATTTTTTGCAGGCAAGGAGTCTATATGAGCATCCGCGTTGCCATTGCCGGAGTAGGTAATTGCGCTTCGTCGCTGGTTCAGGGCGTTGAATATTACAAAAACGCTGATGACGGTGAGAAAATTCCAGGGTTGATGCACGCTGTTTTTGGACAGTATCGTGTGCGCGATATTGAGTTTGTTGCAGCATTCGATGTTGATTCTTTAAAAGTTGGGCATGATTTAAGCGAAGCAATTGGCGCTTCGCAGAATAACACAATTCGTTTTGCTGACGTGCCAAATTTGGGTGTGGAAGTTATGCGCGGCCCTACTTACGACGGCTTAGGTGATTATTATCGTGAGATGATTGACGAGTCCGAGTCTGAGCCTGTTGACGTAGCTCAAGTTTTGCGAGATAAGCATGTTGATGTGCTTGTTTCTTATTTGCCAGTCGGCTCTGAAGAGGCAGATAAAGCTTACGCAACATTTGCAATGGAAGCTGGTTGCGCTTTCGTAAATTGCTTGCCGGTATTTATTGCATCCGATCCTGAGTGGGCGCAAAAGTTCCGCGATGCCGGAGTTCCTATTATTGGTGACGATATTAAAAGCCAGGTGGGTGCAACGATCACTCACCGTGTTATGGCTCGACTTTTTGAAGATCGCGGCGTTCGTTTAGACCGCACCTATCAGCTGAATGTTGGCGGAAACATGGACTTTATGAACATGCTTCAGCGTTCAAGGTTGGAGTCTAAAAAGATTTCTAAGACTCGCGCAGTAACTTCAATCGTTCCTCACGAAATGGATGAGCACAATGTTCATATTGGTCCATCCGACTACGTTGCTTGGTTGGATGACCGCAAGTTTGCTTTTGTGCGTTTGGAAGGTACGACTTTTGGTGATGTTCCGCTTAATTTGGAGTACAAGCTTGAGGTTTGGGATTCTCCAAATTCTGCCGGAATTGTTATCGATGCTGTTCGAGCCGCAAAAATTGCTTTGGATCGCAAGCTTTCTGGCCCGATTTTGGCTCCAAGCTCCTACTTTATGAAGTCTCCTGCAGTTCAGCATGAAGATAACGAAGCTCGTCAATTAGTTGAGCGCTATATTGCTGGCGAAGTTGAAGCGGATGAGCTGCAGCTTAATGCAGATGTTGAAGAAGCGAAAGAGCGCGGTAAAAGCGTTTGGAGAGCCTAATTTATTGCTAATAGTAGCTATTAATTTATTTTTAGTTTCTATTACTCGTTGTTACTACTCGACATGTAGCGAAAATCGTGTAATATAGTTAGAGCCTCCGCGTGGCACTATGTCACCCAATCCCCCCAGGGCAGAAATGCAGCAAGGGTAAGTGGCCTCTGGTGGGTGCGTGGAGGTTTTATTTTGTCAAAATTTTATTATGCTCAAAACTAGCGCTGTCATAGAGACTGTCGTAAAGTCTAAAGTATGAGCGAAGAATTTACAGGAACAAATGACGGCTTAAACGCCAATAGTTTGAAAGATATTGAAGAGCTTCCAGACTTGCCAGAGGTTAAGGCTTTTTCTGCAGTGCCTAGTAGCGATGAATCTACAGTCGAGCTATTAGATTCAAAGAAGATTGCGGAAGCTGGCGCAGAAACCGGCATAGAAACGAACGCAAAATCAAAATCAAATAAAGATTCTTCCTTACAAGAAGACGATGTTGACGAGTTTGATCCTCTACTTAAGCGCCCGCGTGTTTCCACAATATTATGGTGTGTTGCGCTTGCAGTCATATTTTTAGCTTCTGCAGTTGGCGTTTGGTTTGTGAGCGTGCAAACAATACTCGGCCAAAGCTACGAGGAAATGGTAATTGACGGTTTTGGTTCTAGAGGAATGCCAGCGTGGCTATCTACTTGCTTAAAACCGCTCTGCAATTCACTTGTTGTCATTATTCTTGGCGTTGTTATTGCGGCAGTCGCTTTAGTTTTAGCTTGCGTTAGAAAACGCTGGTGGCTGCTTGGGCAGTGTGCAGGAATCATTATTTTGGCCGCAGCAGCTGAACCTCTAAAAAAGATTCTTCCTCGACCAATGCTTATCAATATTGAGTATTTGTCGGCAAATTCAGCACCTTCTGGTCATGCTCTACTTATTTGTGCGGCTTGTGCTTTGCTTATTTGTACCGTTTCTAGAGTTTGGCGCGCATGGGTTGCTGTTGCAAGCGCTGTAATAACTATTTTGGTGCAACTTTCACTGGTTGCTGGGCACTGGCACAGGTCTTCCGACGTGCTTATTTCATTGCTAATAGTTGCTGCAGCAACTCTTATTGCGCTTGCTTTAACGCGTTGCAGCGGAATGGACATGCCCGCGTATAGAAGATCCTCAATTAGCGTGCAAATTGTAGGAAGTTCTATGATTACTTTGGGTGTTCTTACTTGCCTTTACTCACTATATTTAATATGGCAAATTTTGCCAGGCGTAGATATTTTCGCACAGTGGGCGGCTAGTGTATCTTATGCTGCAACATATTGGCTGACTATTGGTGCATCTTTGCTTGTTTATGGAGTGATTATGGTAATGCGTCATTCTACAGCTTCCCCGCTTGGAAGGCTTGGATTAGTTGGTGCACCTCCAACACCACCGTCTGCTGCATGAAAAATGTCTACTCTATCTGCTTTTATCCACCGAGGTGGAATTTAATAGACGTACAGCGTAACTTGCGATACAGTTAGTGCGAAGCATACAGTTAATGCGTGTATGTTTGATTGTGTTAGGAAAGGAGCGAATATGGCAGCTGAACATAAGCTAGTCATTGTGGAGTCTCCCACGAAAGCGCGCAAAATTGGCGGGTATTTGGGTAACGGATACACGGTTATGGCGTCTGTGGGGCATATTCGCGACCTCGCTCAACCAAGCCAAGTTCCAGCCTCGCGCAAAGCTGCGTTTGGCAAGTTTGGTGTAGATGTTGATCATGGTTTTGCTCCATACTATGTTGTTGGAGCAGATAAAAAGAAAACAGTTGCCGATTTAAAGTCTGCGCTCGCCAAAGCCGACGAGCTGTATTTGGCAACTGATGAGGATCGCGAAGGTGAGGCTATTGCTTGGCATTTGGTTGAAGCTTTGAAACCAAAAGTGCCAGTAAAGCGTATGGTTTTTCACGAGATTACTAAGGATGCTATTCAAGCCTCGTTAAGTAATACTCGAAATGTTGACGGCAATATGGTTGATGCGCAAGAAACGCGTCGTGTGTTAGATCGTTTGTATGGCTACGAGCTTTCTCCTGTGCTCTGGAGAAAAGTTGGTCCAGGTCTTTCTGCTGGACGCGTGCAGTCTGTTGCAACAAGGCTTATTGTTGAGCGCGAGCGCGAGCGCATGGCTTTTAGGAAAGCTTCATACTGGGATATTAGTGCTGTTTTGAGCTCTAAAGACTCTGATGGTAAAAGCGTTGATTTTGAAGCGCGCATGAGCGAGCTTTCTGGTCGTCGTCTGGCTGGTTCTAAAGATTTCAATTCAAAAGGCGAGCTTGTTGCTGCAAAAGGTGAGTCTCAGAAAGCTTTGCATGTTGACGCTGATTTTGCGTCCAAGCTTTCTAAAGCTCTTGAAAATTCAGATTTTGTAGTTGACTCTATGGAAACGAAGCCGTACCGCCGTCGTCCTTTGCCGCCTTTTACTACATCAACTTTGCAGCAAACTGCTGGAAACCGCCTGTCGATGAGCTCTCGTCAAACTATGCGAGCTGCGCAATCCTTATACGAAAACGGCTATATTACTTACATGCGTACGGATTCCGTGACGCTTTCTAAAGAGGCTATTGAGGCTGCGCGCAATGCTGCTAGGGTAGCGTTCGGCGCTGAGTATGTTTCTAAATCTCCTAAACAGTACGCAACTACGTCTGCAGGAGCGCAGGAAGCTCACGAATGCATTCGCCCTGCTGGAGCGCGTTTCTTAAGCCCAGACGAGCTGGCGGATAAATTGCCTGCAGATCAGCTTAAATTGTATACGCTTATTTGGCAGCGAACTCTTGCGTCTCAAATGGAAGATGCTACTGGTTTTACAGCAACAGTTAAGTTAAATGCTTCTGCTGGCGAATATGGTGAAGCTTTGTTCCAAGCTTCTGGAACAGTAATTACTTTTGCTGGTTTTATGAAAGTTTTTGCTAACGCATCTGCAGCTGAAAGTGATGGCGCAGGCGAAAAAGCGCTTCCTCAAATGCAATCTGGGGATGTTCTTGAAGCTAAAAGTGTTAGTGCGGATTCTCACGAAACTCAGCCGCCTGCAAGATACACCGAAGCTTCTTTGGTAAAAACGCTGGAAGCTAAGGAAATTGGTCGCCCTTCTACTTATGCAACGATTATTTCCACGATTATTGATCGCGGATACGTGTATGAGCGTGGACGTGCTTTAATTCCTTCATGGCTTGCGTTTGCTGTAATCAAGCTTTTGGAAGCTAACTTCCCAAAGTATGTTGATTACGCGTTTACTGCGGATATGGAAAATGGTTTGGACAGGATTGCGCACGGCGAAGAAACCGGTCGCGACTGGCTAACTAGATTCTATTTTGGTTCTGGAGATGATTCTGCGAAGTCTGCTGACGAAGCGCATATTGGTTTGCAGCAGCAGGTTGCGGAACTTGGCGAAATTGACGCGCGTGAAATCAACACTATAAATATTGGTGACGGCTTGCATGTTCGCGTTGGCCGTTACGGACCTTATTTGGAAGATACTACGCATTTGGACGCTGAGGGTAATCCTCGACACGCATCTCTTCCAGAAACTTTAGCTCCGGATGAGCTTAGCGTGGATGTTGCGCGAGAATTGTTAGATAACAATGCTGAAGGTCCGCGAGTGTTGGGCAAAGATCCTGAAACTGGTGGCACTGTTGAAGTGCGAAATGGTCGTTTTGGCCCATACGTTGCTTTAGTTGACTCTCAGGATGATGAAGATGCTAAGTCTTCTAAGTCGCGTCCAAAAATGGCATCCTTGTTTAAGACTATGGATCCTTTAACCTTAACTTTGCAAGATGCTTTGCAGCTTTTGCACTTGCCGCGTTTGGTTGGCGAGTATGAAGAAGTTGATGCTGAAGGTGTGGTTAAACTTGCTCGAATTGAGGCAAGCAACGGACGTTACGGCCCATACTTAACTAAGACTTATTCTGAAGTTGATTCTAAGCCAGAAACGCGCTCTTTAGCTAGTGAAGACGCTATTTTTACTACGACTTTAGAAGAAGCGAAGGCTTTGTTTGCGCAACCAAAGTACGGTAAGCGTACTCGCGGTGCTGCTAAGCCTCCTCTTCGCGAGCTCGGTGCGGATCCTGAAACTGGAAAGCCTGTTGTAATTAAAGATGGCTTCTATGGGGCTTATATTACTGATGGCGAAACGAATCGCACTTTGCCGAAGCAGTACACGCCTGAATCAATTGATCCTCAGGATGCGTTTGTGCTATTGGCTCAAAAGCGCGCTGCAGGACCTGTAAAACGCAAGAAGAGCGCTGCAAAATCTTCCGCAAAGAAGTCTACTGCGAAAAAATCTACAGCAAAGAAAACTTCCACAAAGAAGACTACTGCAAAGAAATCTACCGCTAAAAAAGCATAGGAATGAAATCTAAAGATTAAATAGACCTTGCGTATGGAGTCACAAAATATGGCATCTAAGAATGGTGATTTTTCAGGCGGTTGCGCTTGCGGAGGAAACTGTGGTTGCAACAGTGAGAAATATGCTGAAAATAAAGGCTTATTTATTTCTTTTGAAGGAATTGACGGCGTTGGTAAAACAACGCAAGTTGAGGCGCTGAAAAAGCATTTGCAATCTTTGGGGCGAGAAGTTGTAGTGACGCGCGAGCCGGGCGGAACTGATCTTGGAAAGTCTTTGCGAGAAATATTGTTGCACGGATCTTTTGTGTCTTCTAGGGCTGAAGCTTTATTGTTTGCAGCAGATCGCGCTCAGCATGTTGCTCAAGTGATTCGCCCAGCGCTTAGCCGTGGAGCGGTAGTAATTACAGATCGTTACATTGATTCTTCGCTTGCTTACCAAGCAGGCGGCCGCGAATTGACTATGGATGATGTGCGAACTTTAAGCGAGTGGGCAACTGACTCTCTGTGGCCTAATCGCACTTACTTGCTAGACATGCAGCCGGAAGCAGCTTTTGAGCGCTTGCATCGTGAGCAGGATCGAATGGAATCAGCCGGAATTGATTTCCAGCGTCGCACTCGAGAAGCTTTTTTGGATTTAGCGCAGGAATCTGCAGATAGGTATCGTGTATTAGACGCAACATGTTCTGCACAATCCTTAGCGGAGCTAATTTCTAGCGATGTGAATAATTTAATTGCGCAAATTGAATCTAAATAAAATGCTGTAAAACGAAATTTAGTGGGTGAAGCAATGAGCGTTTGGGATAACGTAGTTGGCCAAGAGCAGGTGATTAAGCGTTTGCAAAAAGTTGCTTGTGCGGACGCCAGTAAAATAGCCCAATCTTGGCTAATTTGCGGAGCTGCTGGCTTTGGTAGCGTGCAAGTTGCGCGCGCTTTTGCTGCTGCTCTCGAAAGCCCGGATTGTTTAGATGAAAATCGAAATATTATTGGGGAAGAAGAGCTTAGTAAAACTGCTAAAGAAGTTTTAGCTGGCTCGCATCCGGATGTTCATACGCTTGCAACCGAAGGTGTGACTCTCAGCATCGACGATGTTCGCGAAGTTATTGGAATTTCCGAACAGATGCCTAGCACTGCTCCGTGGAGAATCATAATTATTGAAGACGTTGACAGAATGTTGGAGCGAAGCACAAACGTTCTTCTTAAAGAGATTGAAGAGCCTAGCAATCACACTATTTGGCTTCTTTGTGCTTCAAGCGCTAAAGATGTGCTTCCAACAATTCGTTCTCGCACGCAGCTTGTGCAATTAGCTATGCCGGATGAGAAGTCTGTAGCAGAATATCTTATTAAAAAAACGGATGCGGATAATAAGTTAGCAGGTCGCGCAGCTAGACTTGCTCAAGGAAATATAGAAACCGCGTTGATTTACGCAAGCGACGAGCGTGCTTTAAGCAGACGAGATGAGTTAGTTGCAGGATTGCTTCGCATGCATGAGGCTGCTGACGCAATTATGCTTGCTGCAATGCTTATTGAGGACGCAAAAGCTCAAGCAGAAGATGAAGTTCAGCGAAATGTTGAAGCTCAGCAGAAAGAATTTTTAAGAATTAACGGCTTAAAAGAGGGCGATCGTATTGCGCCAAAATTGCGCACAGCTTACAACGCAATCGGTAAAAAAGATGAGGTAAAGCGCAAAGTTACTCGCGTAAGTCGCGACGTATTAGGTCGTTCTTTAGACGCAATCAGCAGCGTGTATCGAGACGTTTTAGTCATACTTAACAATGCGCAGGATTCTTCGCCAATAATAAATCAAGAATACAAGTCTGGGATTGTAGAACTTTCTAAAAAACTAACGGTGAAGCAGGCGCTTGGTTTTGTTGACAACATTGCCACAGCTCGTAAGCGCTTGGCTAGAAACGGCAACGCAACGCTTGTTTTTGAAGCGTTATTCTGCTCTCTTTTATAAAAATAACGTAGGGCTTTACTATATTCGCCACGGAAGTGACATATCGCTTGTGCCTATTCTCGGCGCGTTAGTTGACTCGCGTCGCATAATTTCTGGCCTAAATTCCATGTGTGCTGGAAGCCAATGTTGTTCGGACTTATCAACAGTGGCTAAGCGAATAGCTTCGCGCGCAATCTGCTGGTATGGAGGCCTGATTGAAGAAAGCTTAGGCTCAGATATTTTTGCCTGCCTGCTATCTCCGTAACCTATTACGCGAACATCTTGCGGAACTTTTAAAGAAAGCTCATCTAAAGCCAAAAGAGCTCCCATTGCCACGGCGTCGTTTGCGCAAATAATAGCGTCTGGTCTGCGTGATTGCTTAGCTGCAGAAGTGGAAAAGAGCCTCATAGTATCCTTAAATCCACGCTGATAAGTAAGCTCGCCAAAAGTCGTCCAATCTGGCTCAGGAAGTAGACTTAATCGGCTTGCAGCAGTCTGGAAATTAGCGAATAAGTTTGCGTTTTGTGTGGAGTCAACATTTCCGCTTAAATAAGCAATATTGTGCGCGTCGTGGTGTGAAAGATGTATTAAAGCAGCTTCCATCATGGATTCTTGATCCATGCCAACCCAGTTAATGTGGAACGAAGTTGCAGTGCCGCCGATTTGCACAATTGGAAGATTATTTACGTAGTTTTCAAGTATTTTTGTTAAATCAATATTGTTAGACTGTATCACAATAAGACTGTCAACATTGTGCTCAATAAGCTCCTCAATGCGCTCTTCTTGCGTTTCAGCGTCTTTGCCAGTGCCAACAAGAAGTATTTTGTCTATTGTCTTAGCTGCCTCATCCAGAGCGGAAAGCATGTTTACGTTGAACGAATCGTCTACGTTGCTTGTGCTTATTACCACGCCGATTGTGTTAGTTGTGTCGCTTCTTAATGCGCTTGCTGCATAATTTACTGAATAATTAAGCTGTTCTGCAGCTTTTCTAACGCGTTTTGCAATATCGTCATCTTTGGCTCGACGGCCAGAAAGTACGCGAGATACTGTTGCGATTGAAACTTTTGCGAGCGCCGCTACATGAGTAATGGAGGCATTCTGATTTGTTTGATTTGCCATATATGCCCCCGAATGAGTGCGGTGCTGTAGCTAATAATAAGCAGCACCGCAAATCGAATACTATAAAGTGAATATTATTTATTTGCTCGTTTATTTGCTTACTTAACTCTATATTATTCGCCTTTCGTGACTACTTCTACAAGCTTAGCTGCCACATTTTCAGCATCTTCGCCGTCTACAGTAATTGTGATTGAATCTCCCTTAGTAATGCCCAAGCCCATAATAGAAAGAATGCTGTTTGCGCTTACTGGAGCTCCTTCACCTTTTGCGATTGTTACGGTGCAATTTGATGCCATTGCAGCTTGTGAAAATTCAGATGCTGGGCGAGCGTGAATTCCAACAGGGTCTTCAATAGTAACGGTGCGAGTTGCGACTGACATTTTTTCTCCTTTGAATAAAAAATTAATAATTTCTACTTTTATTTTACTTTCGTATAAAAGCAAAGTTTTTTTCTTAAGTTTTTTATTGCTATTTTTAATGTTAAGTGTAACACAATTAACTGAAAAATACAGAAAACGTTTTCACTTGTTGTAACAACGTTTTTAATGGTGTATAGTTTCATTAGTAAGAAACGTTTACCTGCAAGAAATGCTTCTGCGGCGTTGCAGCTGTGGTAAAGCGTCTAAACCTAAAGGAGGGTTTAAGTATGGTAATCACTGGTGTTGGTATTGGTCGTTCAATGGCGTCTGGTGAAGTATTGTGTATGGCACCTGCTTTGCGCGAGCCAGAAGATGTGGCGCGTCCTTCGGCAATATCAATCGAAGATGCCAAGACTTCAGTACAAAACGCTCTAAATGCAGTAAATAAAGATTTGCAACAGCGCGCGGAAGCTGCTCTTAAAGCAGCGGATGAAGGAACTAAAAAAGCAGCACCAATTATGCAGGCTCTTGCACAAATGGCGTCGGATCCAGCATTAATAAGTGCGATTGAAGCTGGAATTTCTGCTGGGAAAACAGCTGAACGTGCTACTTGGGAAGGATTTGCGCAGTTTGAAGATATGTTGCGCAATCTTGGCGGCTATATGGCTGA
This sequence comes from Gardnerella sp. DNF00753, assembly GCF_049244275.1. Taxonomy (NCBI): domain Bacteria; kingdom Bacillati; phylum Actinomycetota; class Actinomycetes; order Bifidobacteriales; family Bifidobacteriaceae; genus Gardnerella; species Gardnerella sp. DNF00753. Next base: position 1,395,625 of record NZ_CP058393.1, on the reverse strand, counting down.
GCGTGCGGGAGATTTGCACGATGTTGGCCAGCGCGTTATTGCGTCCTTGCTTGGTGTCGAAGCGCCTGGAGTGCCAGAAAGCGATTCTCCTTTTGTGTTGGTTGCTAGGGATCTTTCTCCTGCCGATACTGCTTCGCTTGATTTAAGCAAGGTTCAGGCAATTGTTACAATCGACGGCGGTCCTACAAGCCACACTGCTATTCTTGCGCGCGCTCGCGGAATTGTTGCTGTTGTTGGAGCGCACGATGCTTGCCAGCTAAAGAATCATCAAATGATTGTAGTTGATGCTGCCCGCGGACGCGTTATAAGCGATCCTAGCGAAGAAGAAATTGCGCATGTTAAAGAGTCTCGTGAGCGCTTAAGTCGTGCTCGCGAATTGCGCGGATTGCCTGGAAGTACTAAAGATGGTCATTTGATTCCACTTTTGGCAAATGTTGGCAAGCCTTCGGATGCTCAAATTGCGCACGAATATGGTGCTGAAGGCGTTGGCTTGTTCCGTACGGAATTTCTGTTTATTGGTAACGAGCAGCCGCCTAGTGTAGAAGAGCAGACAGAAGCCTACACAAAGCTGTTATCTCAATTTGATGGCAAAAAAGTTGTTATTCGTTTGCTTGATGCTGGAGCAGATAAACCGTTGCCATTCTTAACTCCGGAAGATGAGCCAAATCCTGCTTTAGGTCTTCGCGGTTTGCGCACTTTAAGGCAGCATATGGATGTTTTAGATGGCCAGCTTGAGGCCTTGGCTCGTGCTGATGCCGCCACTAATGCAGATTTGTGGGTAATGGCTCCAATGGTTTCAGACGAGCATGAAGCTGCGTATTTTGTAAAGCTTGGTAAATCTAAAGGTCTTAAGAAGGTTGGCGTTATGGCCGAAGTTCCTTCTATTGCTTTGGTTGCCGAAGAAGTTGCTCAAGTTGCTGATTTTGTTTCTATTGGAACGAATGATTTAACTCAGTACACTCTTGCGGCTGATCGAACTCTTGGATCTGTTTCTAATTACCAAACTGCTTGGCATCCTGCCGTGTTGCGTGCAATCAAAATGATTGCAGACGCTGGTAACGCTCATGGTATGCCAGTTGGAGTTTGTGGTGAAGCTGCGGCTGATCCAGACTTAGCGGTTGTTCTTACTGGTCTTGGTATTAACTCGCTTTCTATGACGCCGGTTGCTTTGGACGATGTTCGTGCTGAACTTGCTCAGACTACATTTGATGAAGCAAAAGCTAAAGCTCAAGAGGCTTTAGCTGGAAAGTTCTACCACTCGATTATGCAGGAATAATCAAAATTTAAATATAACCAAAATTTAATAATCACAAAATTTAAAAAATAGTAAAAAATTAAAAATAATCAGAAAAGAGAAAATATGAGCGCTGATATTGACGAGCTTCTTCCGGACGCTGCAGTTAATCTTGACGTTGCGGCTAAGGATTGGCGCGATGCGATTCGTCTTGCTGGCGATGCTTTGCGAGAAGCTGGCTTTACCACTGACGAATACACGGATCAAATGATTGAAACCGTTGAGAAAATGGGGCCATATATTGTTATTGCTCCAGGCTTGGCTTTGGCTCATTCAAGGCCATCGGCAGCGGTTCTTAAAAGCGGTTTAAGCTGGGTTCGTTTAAGTACGCCTGTTGAATTTGGCAATGCTGCTAACGATCCAGTTTCTTTAGTTATTGGTCTTGCAGGTCACGACGAAAGCGAGCATATTGGGGTTATGTCCGCAGTTGCTGCAGCTTTGTCTAATCCTGTAAAAACTAAGGAACTTGCGCAAGCAAAAAATGCTGAAGAAATTCGCGCGATTCTTAAAAGTTAGATGTTAAATCATAAATTAATTTTGTAAAATTAAAAATGATAACTCAACGAAAGAGGCTATTATGAATATTCTGTGCGTATGCGGAAACGGCATTGGCACGTCTGTACTGCTCAAAATCAATGTTGAGGCTGCAGCAGCAGACCTTGGTCTTGATGTTACGGTTACTACTTCCGACGCTGGAAGTGCAAAAGGTACCGCTAATATGAACGACCTTGTACTCACATCTCCTCAGCTCGCTCCAGAGCTTGAGGGTACTACCACTCCTGTGGAAACAATTGAAAATTTCATGGATGTTGAAGAGGTGAAAAGCGTACTTGAGCGTTACGTATAGTAATTACTCATAGTATTTGCCTTCCCCTAGGGAATAAAAAAGAAGGAAATAAAAATGAACATTGTAGTTCAGGTTTTAAATTTCATAAGTCAGCAGATTTTGAATGTGCCGGCTTATTTGATTGGTATTATTGCAGCAATCGGTCTTATTGCGCTCAAGCGTAGTGCAGGACAAGTTATTGCAGGCGGCTTGAAGGCTGCTATGGGTTACCTTATTTTGGGCGCAGGTGCTGGCGTTGTTGTTGGTGCTCTTGCTCCATTTGGTGACTTAGTTTTGAAGTCTACTGGTGCGCACGGCGTTGTGCCTACAAACGAGGTTATTACAGCTCAGGCTGCAGGACAGTATGGTGCTACTTCTGCATACATTATTGTGCTTAGCTTCGTTCTTATGCTTCTTGCTGCTCGCTTTACTCCACTGAAGTACATCTTCTTGACTGGCCACCACATGGTGTTCATGTCTATGCTTCTAGCTTTGGTGCTTTCTGTAGGCTTTGGTGCTGGCAACCAGCTTCTTATTGTTATTGTTGGCTCCATTATTATGGCAACGGTTATGGTTGTTTTGCCAGCTTTTGCGCAGCCATTCATGAACCGCATTACTGGAAGCGATAAGCTTTCAATCGGCCACTTCAACTCCTTAAGCTACATTGTTTCTGGTGCTGTTGGCGCTGCTGTTGGTAAGAAGTCAAAGTCCACTGAAGACATCAACTTCCCTAAGGGCTTGAGCTTCTTGCGCGATTCCATGGTTTCCACCACTTTGTTGATGGTTGTGCTTTATCTTGTGTTCGCAGTATGGGCTTCTGTTGTGTTGCCGGCAAAGGAACTCTTCAAGATTTTCGCATCTCATCCTGCTGATTACAGCGCATTCTACATGGCTGCTTTTGCTCAGGCTTTGCAGTTCGGTATTGGTGTTAGCGTAATCCTCTACGGCGTCCGTATTATTTTGGGCGAATTGGTTCCTGCATTCCAGGGCATTGCTAACAAGGTTGTTCCAGGCGCACGCCCAGCATTGGATATTCCAATCGTGTTCCCATACGGTGCTAACGCTTCCCTCATTGGCTTCTTGGCTTCCTTCGTTGGTGGTCTTGTAGCTCTTGGCATTATTGCAGTGTGGATGGGACCGGCTTGGGGCTTGGCCTTGATTCTTCCTGGCATGGTTCCTCACTTCTTCGACGGCGGTGGTGCTGGCGTATTCGGCAACGCAACCGGCGGCCGTCGTGGCGCTATTCTTGGCGGCTTCATCAACGGCTTGATTATTACATTCCTCCCAGCAGTATTGCTTACGGTTATGGGTTCCTTCGGTTTGGCAAACTCCACCTTCGGCGATGCTGACTTTGGTTGGGTTGGTACCGTTGTTGGTAACTTCGCTCACCTTGGTGCAGGCGTTGGTGCTGTAAGCTTGATTGTTTTTGCAGTTATAATCTTTGCTTTGGCTTGGGTATGGCAGGTTAAGGTTGTTAACACCGGCTGGCTTCCTGCAGTAAAGCATGCTGAGTTCATTGAAAGCATTAAGGAACAAGAGCGTGCTGCCAAGAAGGCTGCTATGGCTGCTAATAAGGAGGCTGCAGAAAAGTAAAAATCGAGTATAAAATCTCCATTTTCTAAATCAGTGCGCCCGGTTATTTATATAGCTGGGCGCACGTTTTTTTTTTAATCTTATTAGTCTTCAAAGTTATAGATAAAGCTGCAACACTGTTAATATCTCAGTTGGCTGACTGAGTTAGTAACAGTGTTTTGCCAATTACCGTTGTTTTCTCAGTTTGTTAGCTGAGTTTTTAACAGTGTTGAGCTTATTACCGTTATTTTCTCAGTTTGCTGACTGAGTTAGTAACAGTGCTCAACGCGCGTAAAGCGAATAGTTTGCAAATAGGTAATTTATTAACGCAGTTGATTAGTGCTGTGTAATAGTAGATACTTGAATTATGAATATTTCTACAGATTTCACTATTATTCCGGACGATTATTCTAAAGCTGCACCGTCGCAGAATAAAATTAACGGAGTTCCAGTAGTTTCATTCCCGTTTTATATTGACAATATGCCATCTTTTGTTCACTACTTGCATTGGCGACTTGTTGACGATGACGCAATACCGGTATGCGGTTTTGAATGGATTCATTGGACGGCTGCAAACGTGCCAGTAGATGCGTTAATGTTTGATTTTAACGATTCTCATGCTTTGCAAATTCCGGAAGATTTTTCGTGCAAAATGCCGTCGATGATTCCGGAAGCAGTTCAAGGACGCAATTCACAAGCAAGCAGATTCGTTGGTTGTGAAGATCCAGCAATTACTATGCGTTACAACGGCCCGCAGCCTCCGGATAAAGATCACGAATACATGCTTGAAGTTTTTGGCACGGAACAACCTTTGCCAAATCTTAAACAAGGCTTCTACATGAATGAATTGTTGCGCGAAATTCGTAACTGCACTAGCGGCGTAGATGCGGGCGGAATGTTCTTTACTGGGCGCGCCTAATTTAAGTAACTAGCGATAGAATCAATCAGGAATAAAAAATTAGTAAAATATTGAAACTCACAATGGGGGCTGCAAATGGCATGCACAACAATTCTCGTCGGACGCGGCGCAAGCTACGACGGATCTACGCTTATTGCGCGTAACGAAGACTCCGCAAATGGCGAGTTTAATCCAAAACGTTTAGTAGTAGTAAAGCCAGAAGATCAGCCTCGCGTTTATAAGTCTGTTCTTAGTCACGTGACGGTTGAACTTCCAGACAATCCAATGCAATACACAAGCGTGCCAAACGCTGATTTGCGCGAAGGAATTTGGGGAGAGGCCGGCGTAAACGAAGCAAACGTTGCAATGAGCGCAACCGAAACGCTTACGTCCAACGAGCGCGTGCTCGGAGCGGATCCAATGGTTGAGCTTCAAAAAGCACAGGGCAAAGTTGGAGATGCTGACTACAAGCCGGAAGTTCCAGGCGGAATTGGCGAAGAAGACTTCCTGACGATTGTTTTGCCTTATATTCGTAGCGCTCGCGAAGGCGTTGAGCGTTTGGGTGCGTTGCTTGAAAAATACGGCACTTACGAAATGAACGGCGTTGCTTTTTCGGACGTAAACGAGATTTGGTGGCTTGAAACTGTTGGCGGCCATCATTGGATTGCTAAGCGCGTGCCGGATGAAGCTTACGTTGTTATGCCAAACCAGCTTGGTATTGACGAGTTTGACTTGGATGACGCTTTTGGTGAGCAAGAAGAGCACATGTGCTCGGCTGATTTGCTTGAGTTTATTAAAGAAAATCACTTGGATTTGTCGGTTGAAAACGCTTCTCCTTTCAATCCTCGCGATGCTTTCGGCTCTCATTCGGATTCTGATCATGTTTATAACACGCCTCGCGCGTGGTTCATGGAGCGCTTCTTGAATCCGTATGACGAAGTGTGGGATGGTAAAGATGCGGACCATCGTCCGGACAGCAACGACATTCCTTGGGCGCGTCAGCCAGAACGCAAGGTAACAATTGAGGACGTTAAGTACGTTTTGAGCTCGCATTATCAGGGCACTGAATATGATCCTTACGGCAAGCTTGGTAACGAGCACACTCGCCACATGTTGCGCCCAATCGGCATTAACCGTCAAAGCGAGCTTGCTGTAATGCAAATCCGCCCTTACATGCCTGAAGAAATGCGTACAATTCAGTGGATTACTTACGGTTCTAATCCTTTCAACGCTTTGGTGCCGTTCTATCCGAATGTAAATCGCACTCCAAAATATTTGGAAGATACAACTACTCGCGTAACAAGCGAAAACTTCTATTGGGAAAATCGCATTATTGCAGCTCTTGCCGATGCTGCGTTTAACGATACGGCTAATACGATTGAGCGTTATCAGGAAACTGTTGGCTCTCTTGGACATGCAATGGTTAAGCGCACAGATAAAGAAATTGCTGATTTGCTTGGCGTTTCTTTAAGCGATTACGAGCCAGAGCGTGAATGCGATGAAGACGGTTATTGCGGCGATGTTGTGCGCAATCCGGAAGAAATTATTGCCGCTCTTCGCGACGAAAAAGTGCGTGAGGCTTTGGCTGACGCGAATGACGGCATGGCAGAAAGATTGAAGAAGGAAACAGACGCGTTGCTTGATAATGTTCTTTACATTACAAGTATGCGTATGAAGAATGGCTTTAACCGTTCTGATCATTAAATTATATAAAATATGCATTTATGCATTATGCCTATGAAAGTGGGGAACATGAGCATTATTGATAAATACACAACAACATTCGGCTTGGTTAAAAAGATTGATGCCTTCGGGTATTTGGACTATTTAAAGCAGAATCCTGATCAGCCTCGCAAGCATGGGAAAGTGCTTCTTGTTACTGCAGACACTCCGCTAAAAGCATCTCGTGGTGAAGGTAAAACAACTACTACGATTGCTTTAGTTGATGCCTTGCGCGAGCGCGGTGTTGATGCTGCTGCCGTTCTTCGTCAGCCAAGCATGGGCATTACTGCAGCCGGCTCTAAAGGTGGCGCAAGTGGCGGCGGTAAGTCTTCGCTTTCTCATCCTGAGCTTATTGATTGGGGTTTGTGCGGTGAGATGGCTGCTATTGCTTGCGCACAGAATTTGCTTGTGTCGTTTGCAGAAAAAGCAGTTGATGAAGGCGTGCTTGATACGATTTTGGTTCCTCGCGTAAGTGAAGTTCCATCTCGTTCACTTCGCAGCATTGCTGTTGATTATGGCAAGGGCACTGTTCCTGAGCGAGTTGTTTTGACTCCAACATGCGAGCTTATGCAAATTGTTGTTCTTTCGCGCAGCATGGATGAGATTTCCGAGCGCGTTGCCTCAATGATTGCTGGCACGAAGGATGGTGTTCCTCGTAAGTTTGGTGATTTCGTTGATTTGTGGCGAATTACCAATATTCTTACCGATGCTGTGAAGCCTGCAAAAACAGAAACTATTAACGGTTCGCCGATTTATGTGCATTGCGGCCCGTTCGCAAACGTTTCGCTCGGCATTCCAAGCTTGGTAAGTGTTGAAATGGCTTGCGCTGAGCACGATGTTGTTGTTGTAGAAGCTGGTTATGGCACTGATGCTGGCGCTCAAAAGTGGATTGATATTGCTTCTCGCGAATTTGGCGCGGCTTGGCCTGCTGCAGCTGTGGTTGTAACTCGCGCAACAACTTGGCGCGACGATCCAGATTTGTCTTGGCGATACCCATTCCATGTTGCTCGTCTTGAATCTCTTAATATTCCTACTTTCCCACTTATTAATTTGTGGGAAGGCGAGGATGATAAAGTGCCTGAATTGTTGGAACAAGCTAAGACATTAGGATTTAGGAAGCCGATTGTTGGCAATCTTTTCCGCGACGGCGGCGATGGTTTGGCAGATCAGCTCGACGATTTTGTGTCTGTAATTAGTGCAGATACTAAAGCGTATTCTCCTGAATCTAGGCGCGGCAACACTCTTATGAATCGAATTAAGCTGCTGTGTGAAGAAGCTTACGGCGTTCCAGCTAATCGCATTATTGAAAAAGATGGCTTTGTTGATTCTCTGTCTGCAGCGCAAGATTTGTGTGCAAACGCAGGTGTTGATTTCAACAGCCTTGCGTTGGTGGCAGTTAAGTCTCCTGCAACCATGACGGATGACGATCGCAAGCCTGCTGGGGAGCGCACAGTTACCTTAAAGAAGGTGGAAGTTCACGCTGGTGCTGGAGTTGTGCAAGTAAACCTTACTGCATCTCTTACAACACCAATGCCAAAGATTGTGTGAATTGGCAAGGAGTAAAAATGAGCGAGACCGAATCTGAAGAAATTAAAAATAATACTTCAGGAAATCGTAATTTACGTAGCAAAGTCGTTCTCGCAGAATCGCCTATTGGTAGTAGTTGCGGCAAGGTTTTTCTTGCCGCAACGCCAATCGGCAATATGGGTGACGCTTCTTCTAGGCTAATAAATCTCCTCGAAACTGCAGATATTGTGGCAGCTGAAGATACGCGTAGGCTTTACGATTTGGCGAATCGACTTGGGGTTCATGTTTCTGGGCGCGTTATTGCGTATCACGATCACAATGAGCGAAATAAGGCGGACGGTTTGCTGGATGAAGTAGAGCAGGGCGCTAAGGTTCTTGTGGTTTCAGATGCTGGAATGCCAACTATTAACGACCCAGGTTTAGCAATTGTTCGACGTGCTATTGAACGTGAGCTTCCTGTTACATGCGCTCCAGGCCCTAGTGCGGTTCTTGACGCGCTTGCGCTTTCTGGCTTGCCAACAGACCGCTTTTGCTACGAAGGTTTTTTGCCAAGAAAGTCGGGTGAGCGTCAGCAGCATTTGCGTTCGCTTAAAGCAGAGCGCAGAACAATCGTGTTTTATGAAGCTCCGCACCGAATTGCAGAAGCTATGCAAGATTTATTAGCCGTGCTTGGCCCTAATAGACCAATGGCATTGTGCCGCGAGCTTACTAAAGATTTTGAGGAAATTCGCCGCGGAAATGTGCAAAGTATTTACGACGGCGTGATGGCAGATCCTCCTCGTGGCGAAATTGTGCTGGTTATTGGGGGAGCTAACGATGATGAAGTTAGAGCAGAAAGTAAAGATTTAAGTGTAGATGCTCTTGCTGAGCTTGCGGCTGATTGCGCAGAAAAGGAAGGTTTGCGCATTAAAGAAGCGATTACGAAAGTAGTAAAAGAGCATCCGCTTTTAGATGGTTCTTTTGCAAATCGTAAGCAAGTTTACGCAGCATGCCTTAAGCAAAAAGGTGAGGCGGAGTAGAAAATTTTCGTATAAATTTTCATAAATCCTAAAAACTTTGCCATAAAAGCGCCGTAAACTTACATAAGTAGTGCTATATGTCGCTGTCATATGTCGCTGTCATAAGCCGCAAATAACACTTCAAAACTGTGACGAACATCCGGTCCGCCCTGTTGAGAAATGTATTCTAAAAGCTGAGCGTCTGCAGCAGGATTTGCAATAACCCATTTACGCAATTCGGGTATATGTTTTGCAATATGCCACAATATTTCCGGATTTGTTTCGGGGTCGCTTGCAACAACAGGAGTAAGTATTATTGGAGGCTTTGGAGGCGAGCTTGCGTGCTCATTAGCGAAAGAGTTAAATTTCATTTCCACTCTCTCCTTATTTCATTCGAAATATCATTCAGCCAAGTTCTTGCACGAACAGAGCCTGGAAAATAAGGATTGCTGTCAATAATACGTCTGCACTCGTGCAAATCTACGCGATAGTGCGATATTAGTAAGTTTGCAATGCTTTTTCTGTATAGCTCGTAATTTTCGCTGTCGCTTTGTGTATATGCTAAATCGCATATTGTTCTTTCCGGAGTTGTTATGCGAGTTTTTCCAAGAGTAACATAGTCTTTTTCGTTTAATTTCCTACGAAATGATCGAATTGTGTGACCGTGCGGTTTCCTTCTATAATGACCGTAATCAATAACATCTATATTTTCAGGAAATTCTCCACCAAGCCAAACCCACGCAGCTGTAAATAAGCAAGCAACGCTTTGCGAAGGTATTAAATCGTTTACTATATTGCTTCTTCCGCACATAGAAATAGCCGTTTTGTGCGAGTATCCGGTATTAGATGTTAATCGGTTAAATATTCCAAATTTAGAAAGTTTTTTCATGCACATTGGCCCAGGTAAATGGTTGTTGTCAAGAAGCGGTGGAAATTCCTCATTATCTATTTTGCCGATTTTCCAAATCGTATATGCCATTTGTTGATTAATCATATTCTTCCTCTCTTTTTATTGATTTAAGAATTGAGATTATGAAAATTTTTAGAGATAAATAAGATTAAATAAATAAATTGTGGATATGTGAATTGCTATTTAAGTAGATACTTAATCGACATTGAATCGCTATTGTTTTTAAGTGCATATAATTCGTATTAGCTAAAAGTTTTGCACATATTCACAATTAGAATATTCGTAAGAATCTGCTATTTTTACGCCATTTTTGCGCTAGTTTCTGCGCTTTTTTCTAAATTTTTCTTTGATATTCGGCTAGAACTGTCCGCGCTGAACAAGATAATATTTGCCTATGAGTCATATTTTGGTGAATGTTGCATGGCCTTACGCTAATGGCCCTCGTCATATTGGTCACGTTGCTGGATTTGGTGTTCCTTCAGACGTGTACGCGCGTTACGAGCGCATGAAGGGTAATGACGTGTTGATGGTTTCTGGAACTGATGAACACGGCACGCCTATTTTGGTTGAGGCAGATAAAGAAGGCGTTTCTGCGCAAGAGCTTGCAAACCGTTACAATCGCGTAATTACTAAGGATTTATGCGATTTAGGTTTAAGCTACGATTTGTTTACGCGCACAACAACCGCAAACCATGAGCATGTGGTTCAGGAAATGTTCCGCCAGTGCTTAAAGAATGGTTATATTTATAAAGGTACGCAGAAGGTTGCAATTTCGCCTTCTACCGGCCGTACTTTGCCGGATCGTTATATTGAGGGCACTTGTCCATTGTGTGGTGCGGACGGCGCTCGCGGCGACCAGTGCGATGCTTGTGGAAACGAGCTTGATCCAGATGAGCTTATTAATCCTGTTTCTAAAATCAATGGCGAAACTCCTCGCTTTGAAGAAACTGAACACTACTTCTTGGATTTGCCTGCTTTGGCTGAAGCGAATGTTAATTGGCTTCATTCGCGCGAAGGTTGGCGCACTAACGTTATTAACTTCTCGCTTGGCTTATTTAAGGAAGTAAAGCCGCGAGCTATTACGCGCGATATTGATTGGGGCATTCCTGTTCCTGTTGAAGGGTGGATTGATAATCCAAATAAGCGCTTGTACGTGTGGTTTGATGCCGTTATTGGCTACTTGTCTGCCTCTATTGAGTGGGCGCGCAGGCAGGGTAAGCCGGATGCTTGGCGAGACTGGTGGTGTGATCCTAAGTCTCCTGGCTACTACTTTATGGGTAAGGATAATATTACTTTCCACTCTCAAATCTGGCCTTCGGAAATGCTTGCATATAACGGAGCTGGATCAAAGGGCGGCGAAGCTGGTGTTTACGGACCGCTTAATATGCCTGAGCAGGTTGTTGCTTCTGAGTTTATGACTATGGAAGGCAAGAAGTTCAGCTCTTCGCGCGGAATTGTTATTTACGTGAAGGATATTTTGGCTCGTTACCCTGTGGATGCTGTGCGATACTACATTTCTATTGCGGGTCCAGAAAATTCTGATGCCGATTTTACTTGGGCTGAGTTTGCTCGTCATAATAACGAAGAGCTTGCTGCAAGTTGGGGCAATCTTGTTAACCGTGTGGCAAATCTTATTAATAAGAATTTTGGCGAGATTCCTCCTTTGGACGAAGATTCTATGACTTCAATGGATCGCGCTTTGCTTGATCAAACTTCTGATGCGTTTGCTTTGGTTGGTAGTTTGATTGAGCGTCATCGTCAAAAGAATGCTCTTACGGAAGCGATGCGAGTGGTTGCGGATATTAATAAATATATTTCCGCAACTGAGCCGTGGAAGATTAAGGATGACGAAGCTCGTCTTGGAACCGTATTGCACGTGGCAGCGCAGGCTGTTTCGGATGCTAATCATCTTCTTGCTCCGTTCTTGCCTCATGCAGCGCAAAAGGTTTGGGAAGCTCTTGGTGGCACTGGCGTGTTCTCACCGTTGCCTCATATTGAGGAAGTAGAGGATTTGGATAATCCGGACTTTAAGTATCCGATTATTACGGGTGATTATCGTTTGGGTGAAACTGTACATCCTTGGGAGAGTGAAGAATTGGTTGCGGGAACGCCTGTTCCTAAGCCAACTCCTATCTTTGCTAAGATTCCGAAGGAAGCGGTTGATGAGGAGCTTGAACGTTTTGCTTCTGCATTGGCAGAGCGTCAGCGTGTTGAAGCAGAAAGACTTGCTGCTGCAAAAAAATCTTTGGAAAATAGCGGCGAATAGGTTGAAAATTTTAGGTAAATCGTTATAAAATAACAAAAAATATAGCAAGTTTTCTTAATAAAAAATATTTTAAGGAAATTTTAAGGAAAAACTCTTTTCTTTGGACGAAAGTTTAGCTATACTAACATATGTTAATGGTTCGCCATTAGCGAGGTTCGTTCGCGAACCCCATAATTGAAACCTTCTTCTCTCTTTCTCTCTGCCCCGGCGGGTTTCCTCCCGCCGGGCTTCTTTTTAATTAAAAAGCGCAGACTGCAAAAAGCAATCTGCGCCTATAAATTTAAGCACTTAAACTAGCGGCAGCGCTTTGAAAGTGGCTCCCACGGCTCAAGCATTACAGGCTCTTGCTTTAAGATGGCAAGAGTTGCTTCGTCAAGATACTTCTTATTGATGATTACTTCAGTAACGTAGCGGTCGAACCAGTCGGCAGAGCCAACGTAGTAGCCATCTTCGCCTGCATCTTTACCCCAGCTGTTCTCAATCTTCCAGCGATCCGGGTTGCCGTTTTCGTCTAAGTTTACGCCTGTAAATGTCATAGCGTGATTTCCTGGAATATCCATGTATTCCAAACCCTTCGCCTTATCGAATGTAAATTCAACATCGAAGAGTTGGTCAACGCGAACTACTGCAGGATCAAAGAAGCCGCTATCGCGCAAAGAGAACTGTGTGCAATCGCAAGCAAACCAAATTGGGTGTCCGTCGCTTAGCTGCGCTACAGCTGCCTTTCGGAACACTTCAAGAGGAACGTTCACAAATTCAAGCTCATCTGTTTCAGCAACATTCGTGCTGTACTTGAGTTGATAGCGCTTGTTGAAAGGAGTTCGTTTCATAGGCGAGTTGCACAATGTTACGAAGTCGTTTACGTCAACAGGAACATATTTCTTAGCGAACTCAAGTGGAGTAATGCCGTATTCGCGAATCATCGGACGTTCGTCTTTGCCAGTCTTTGGCTTGTCGTCCTTGCTGTCCTTCTTTTCTTCGTCGGCTTTTTCGCCATCCTTGTTTTCGTTCTTTTTCTCGTCCTTCTTATCGTCGTCATCTTTAGTACGTGCGAAGAAGTCGAACTTTGCTGGCGGCTCGCCGAGCGCAATAGTGGTCATGCGGTAAACGGTTTCCAAATCGCGGATTTTCATTTCGCGCAATTCTTCCAAAGAAGAGCCGTTCTTATAAGCTTCGCGCAATTCGCAAGCAAACTCGCGCAACTTTGTATTGATGTACTGCACAAAGGAGTCGGAATCAGTTGCATTCTGCGAATCAGGGTAGGCGCTCTTTGGCACAAGTCCGTACTTGTTTACCAGGTTGACGAACATTTGCCACCAACCGCCGTCATCAATCGGACCGTAGTTAATGCTTTCAAAAACTCGACTATCAAGTTCTTCATCCAAAGTTGCCAACACGTTTTCCAAATACGCGTTTGCTTTTTCAATCTTGTCCCAGAAGAACAGGTAGCTTTCTGAAAACTCAAAGTCGTCTAAATTCCACTTATGCATTAACTCGTATCGCAAAGTGTTAAGGGATGCAAACATCCAGCAGCGTCCGGAACGTTTTTGATTTGTAATGCTTCCTTGCTTTAATTCCACAGAGAATTCGCGTGGCAGTGCGCGCTGGCCTTGATAGCTTGTTGCAGCTTTAAGCACGCCATTTGTTACTGCTGCATTTGCTGCTAAAAGATTTGCACGCTGCTCGTTGAAATGCTTGGAATAATTTTTTACATGTTCCAGAGTTACGGCTTTAACGTTTTCAGCCATGAGTTTACTCAGTCTCCTTTTAGAGTTGATAATACGAATAACAGATATTGTATACTGCACAATGTCTTGCGTGTGTTTCTTGTTTATAGCGATTTCCGGCCTTTGTGCGAATAACCTTAATTATTTTTGTAAAACTAGACTTTTTCCGTTAAATATTCAGTTTTTGTAATTAATTTTTGAATTTATTATATTTGCTGATAATGCGTATTTTGTATGTATAAAAATAATTTTTTGACCCTGTAATACATATTTTCTCGTAATTATATATCAAAGAAACGTTGAAATTCCGCGCTTTTGCGAAAGCTGTAATTTGTATAACACAACTTATATATTCTAAATTTTGCTTTTATATACTTAAAAAAGTATTTCGCAAAAATATTTTCTGTTAAGCTTTTTGTACATAGCTTGGCTAAAAATATACTAATTATGTGTCCCGGATTGACGAGGGTCAGTTCAAGCGCGCCCTTTTGAGGGCGAAACGCTAAAGCGGTTACGCTGTAGATTTGACGATTTGCAGCATGCCAAATGGAGGTAAACAATGGTTAGGCGTAGAAAAGAGTCACAATGATACGATACATCGTTAAACGATGCCTGAATTATGTGGTGATGCTGTTTGTTGCCGTATCCATGACGTATTTCTTGGCAAGTGCTTTTATGAGACCGCGTTCGAACTACATGTCTAGGCATCCACATCCGCCAATTGCATCTATTAACCGTTCTTTGGATCTGGCAAATATTAACGACCAGACTCCAGTGTTTACTCGTTATTGCCGTTGGATTTACAACATTTTTACTAAGTGGGATTGGGGATTGAGCCCAGATCAGGCTCCAGTTGGCCCGGCAATCATGTCTCGTATTGGCGCATCTGTTCAGCTGGTTACTGGCGCTACAATTCTTGGTATTGTTCTCGGTGTTAGCGTTGGTGTTTACACTGCTATCCGTCAGTACAAGTGGCAAGATCGAGTTCTTAATTCCACCGCAACCTTCCTGCTGGTTGTTCCTGCAGCAGTTTTGGGTTTGATGGTTGTGCTTGCTGCTATTAGCATTAACCACGCAGCAGGCGTGCGACTTTTCTACGTTACTGGTTTGCACTCTTACCAGGGTTCTGACCCGTTTATGTTCATTCTTGACTTCCTTCAGCATTTGATTTTGCCGACAATTGTTATGACAGTTCCTGGCATGGTTGGGTATCATTTAACTCAGCGAACTTATCTTCTCGATACTATGAATGCTGATTACGTTCGTACAGCTAGGGCGAAGGGCTTACCTTTGAATATGGCTATTCGTCGTCACGCTTTGCGTACTTCTTTGATTCCAACAGCTGTTGACGTCGCATTCTCTATTGCAGGCGTTTTCACCGGTGCAGTTATTACTGAAACCGTGTTTGCTATTAACGGCCTTGGTAGCTACTTCGTTCAGACCATTATGCAGAACGATATCAACGGTTCGGTTGCTATTGCTGCATTTGGTGCCGTATGTACCTTAGTTGGTGCCTTGCTCGCAGATATCTTCTCTGCTTGGCTTGATCCACGTATTCGTTTGAACTAATTGTGCAACAGTGTAGGTGACATTGACATGAATAAAAAAGATGTATCTTCAGAACCTCTTGAGTCTGCTGCAAATAAAACGGCTACTTCTAACGCATGGGGCAATTTTAAGCGCACTGGAAAGATGACGCTTTACACGCGTCGTTTCTTCCGTCGACCATCAGCTGTTGTTGGCTTGGTTATGCTCGTAATTTTGATTCTTTTTGCTTTGTTTGGCTCAAAGATTTCAAAGTGGAGTTATGACGAACCAGACTTTTCTTCTCTCGCAACGCCTCCTTCTGCAGAGCATTGGCTCGGCACTACGCCAGGCGGCTCAGATATGTATGCAATGGTTGTGCGCGGACTTGGCCGTTCACTTTCCATTGGTATTGTTAGCTCTATTACCATTACAGTTATTGCTGCTTTGGTTGGTACTGCTATTTCTTACTTCGAAGGATGGTTCGAGCAGGTTGGTATGTGGCTTTTGGACATGCTGCTGATTGTTCCTTCCTTCCTGCTGATTGCTTTAATCATTAGTGCTTCTAGTGGTGGTAGCGATTGGTTGTGGTTGGCATTTGGCTTAACTGCTTTTGGTTGGATTGGTTACGCTCGTACTCTTCGTACGTTGACTTTGAGCCTGCGTGAGCGCGAGTATGTTCGCGCAGCTAAGTTCGAAGGTGTTTCTTCCTTCCGAATTATTGTTCGCCACTTGGTTCCAAACTTGGGTTCTGTGTTGATTATTAACACGGTTCTTGGTGTTATTGGTGCGATTAACGGCGAAACCGCTTTAAGCTTCTTGGGTCTTGGTATTAAGGCTCCAGATACTTCTCTTGGTACTTTGCTAAATGCTGGTCAAAGCGTAGTTCAGACTTCTCCTTGGGTACTTTTGGTGCCGTCTGCAGTTTTGGTTTTGTTAACCTTCTCTGTGCAGCTTATTGGAGATGGCTTGCGCGATGCTATCGATCCATATTCTAAGTCTGTTGGTAAGGCCGAGTAGGGCTTGATTGGGGGTATGAACATGACTGATATGGATAATAACGCAATTAAGGAAGAAACTACGATGCAAGATCAAAACAACGAACCATTGCTTTCTGTACGTGATTTGCAGGTTAGCTTCGCTTCTGAAGCTGGTACTGTGCATGCTGTGCGCGGAATGAATTTTGATTTGTACCGCGGAAAGACTATTGGTATCGTTGGCGAATCTGGTTCTGGTAAGTCGGTCACGTCCTTGGCTGTTATGGGCTTGCTGGATAAAAACGCAAGCGTTAAGGGCTCTGTGAAGTATAAGGGCGAAGAGCTTTTAACTAAGTCCGATTTAGAGATGAGTAAGATTCGTGGCAAGAATATTGCCATGGTTTTCCAGGATCCTCTTTCTGCTTTAACTCCAGTTTTCTCTATTGGTGATCAGCTTAAGGAAGCTTTGGTTATTCATAACCCGGGCATGAGCGAAGAGCAGATTCGCGAGCGTTCTATTGAATTGCTTGATTTGGTTGGTATTACTAAGCCTGCTGAGCGTTTGAAGGCTTTCCCTCACGAGTTTTCTGGTGGTATGCGCCAGCGCGTGATGATTGCTATGGCAATTGCTAACGATCCGGATATTATTATTGCAGACGAGCCTACTACCGCTTTGGATGTTACAATCCAAGCTCAGGTTTTGGAAGTTTTGAAGAAGGCCCAGAAAGAAACTGGCGCTGCAATGATCTTCATTACCCACGATTTGGGCGTTATTGCTGGCGTTGCAGACGAAGTTATTGTTATGTATGCGGGCCATTTGGTTGAGCATAATAGCGTTGAGGAGATTTTTGCTCACCCAACTCAGCCGTACACTATTGGCTTGTTGGGCGCTGTTCCTCGCGTTGACCAAAAGCGCACTCGCCGCTTAACCCCAATTTCTAAGCCGACTATGGATATGCTTATGGCTGAAGAAAAAGGTGGGGACGACGGCACAATGATGGGCCTTGAAGCCGAAAGTGAAACAGTTCGCGCCTTGCTCCACGCTGAAACTGAAAGGCCAATCAAGCCTATGTTTGATGGCATTCCTCGTGAACAGCGCAATGTTGTTTTGGATGTTAAGAACTTGGTTAAGACCTTCCCAATTACTAGCGGCGGCTTCTTGCGCCGTAAGGTTGGTGAGGTTCGTGCTGTTGACGGCATTGATCTTGAAGTTCGTGAAGGCGAAACTGTGGCTTTGGTTGGCGAGTCTGGTTCGGGTAAGTCAACTACTTTGATGGAAATTATGAGCTTGAAGAAGCCTGAGTCTGGTTCTATTACAGTTTTTGGTACTGAGTTGAACGATAAGTTGACTCGTGAGCAGCGTCGCGAACTTCGTTCTAAGATTCAGTACGTGTTCCAGGATCCAATGAGCTCGCTTGATCCTCGTATGCTTATTTACGATATTCTGGCAGAGCCTTTGCTCGTGCAAAAGAAGTCGAAGGAAGAAATTCGCCAGCGTATTGCTGAGCTTATGCAATTGGTTGAGTTGAATCCTGATCAAGTTGATCGCTTCCCAACGCAGTTCTCTGGCGGCCAGCGTCAGCGTATTGCTATTGCTCGCGCGTTGGCTGTGAATCCTAAGCTTTTGCTTCTTGACGAGCCTGTTTCTGCTCTGGATGTTTCTATTCAGGCTGGAATTATTAACTTGCTTGAAGATTTGCAGGATAAGCTTGGCGTTGCTTACTTGTTCGTGGCTCATAACATGGCTGTTGTTCGACATATTTCTAGCCGAATTGCTGTTATGTATCACGGTCGAATTGTTGAATCTGGCGAAACGGATGAGGTGTTT
Organism: Gardnerella sp. DNF00753; assembly: GCF_049244275.1. Classification (NCBI taxonomy): domain Bacteria; kingdom Bacillati; phylum Actinomycetota; class Actinomycetes; order Bifidobacteriales; family Bifidobacteriaceae; genus Gardnerella; species Gardnerella sp. DNF00753. The sequence goes on along the minus strand of NZ_CP058393.1, from coordinate 1,377,556 downwards.
GATAATCCAAAGCACCCTTACACTCAGGCTTTGATTAGCGCTGTGCCAATTCCGGATCCTACAATTGAGAAGAACCGTAAGCGTATTATTCTTTCTGAAGAAGATAATTTTGACGATGTTAGGTAATTCATGACTTGTCGATTTTAGTTAATCTTCATCAATCTGAATAAATTACTTAGTCGCGCATGTTTATTACAACATGCGCGATTTTTTATTGTGTAACATAAATTTAAAAAACGTAATATATTTTGTTTTTTAGCAAAAATAAACTAAAAAATTTTCTGTTTTGCCTATTATAGATAATAAATTATTCTTTTTTGCCTATTTTTCATAAAGTTGAAAAGAAAAAAATCAATATTTTGTGAAAACGATTTGTCGAATGTCATAGAGTTGTATATACTCATACAACATACCGGAAGACGGACATCATCCGGGGAATGAGAGGAATCATGAAAAATACAAAAGCAGGTAAACTGACTGTATTTGCCGCAGCTGCACTTTCTGTTGCAATGCTGCTCGGCGCTTGCGGCGGTGCTACTAACAATGCTGGTAAAGCAGGTATGACTGAAGAGCCAGCTGCTGGTGTTGACACTTCTTACACTGGCGAACTTCCAATGCCAGATGTCAACAAGCGTTACGATAATCCACAGTCACGTGACAACGTTAAGGACGGCGGCACTTACACCGTTGCTCTTCCTGTTCTCGGTCCAAACTGGAATTACGCTTCTAACGATGGTAACTCTGGCTACATGGCTACTTTGTGGGGCTTCTACCAGCCAAATCTTATGGCTTATGACACCGTTAAGGGTGAAAAGCTTAAGTACAACCCTGACTACATCACTTCCGTCAAGAAGGTTAGCGATAAGCCACTCGTTGTTCAGTACAACTTGAACCCAAAGGCCAAGTGGAACGACGGCACTGATATTGATTACACCGCATTTAAGGCTACTTGGCAGGCTTTGAACGGAAAGAACAAGGATTACTCCGTCCCAAGTACTGAAGGCTATGACTGCATCAAGAGTGTTGAACAAGGTTCCACTCCAAAGCAGGTTATAGTGACTTATGAGAAGCCATGCGCAACATGGGAAATGCTTTTCGCTCCACTGGTTCATCCAAAGGCCGGTGACGTTAAGACCTTCAACCAGGGTTGGGTAAACAATCCTCACAACGAGTGGGGTGCAGGTCCATTCCAGATTGAATCCGCAACCGAAAATCAGGTTGTTTTCACCCGCAATCCAAAGTGGTGGGGTAAGAAGGCAAAGCTCGATAAGGTCGTTGTAAAGCGTATGGAAGATACCGCAGCTTTGAACGCCTTCCAGAACGGCGAAATCGACGCTGTAACCGATAGCATTTCTGCTAAGGACGCAATCAAGTCTGCTCGTAGCGTTAAGGGCGCTCAGCTCCGTTACGGCTACAGCACCAAGGTTCGCGTGCTTAACTTCAACGCCAAGTCCAAGCCACTTAACGAGCTTGCAGTTCGTAAGGCTATTGTTCAGGCATTCGACGTTGCTACCTACAACAAGATTCAGTTCCAGGGCATGAACTGGAAGAGCGAGCAGCCAGGTTCTGAGCTTCTCTCCATGTTCCAGGCTGGCTACAAGAACAATCTTCCTGCTGACGGCAAGTACAACACCGAAAACGCTAAGAAGACCCTTGAAGCTGCTGGCTACAAGATGGGCAAGGATGGCTACTACGCCAAGAATGGCAAGACTCTTGAGATTTCCTTCACCTTCTTCGGCGACGATTCTACTCAGGCAGCTCTTGCTAACGCATTCCAGGCCATGATGAAGAAGGCTGGCATCAAGTGCAAGACTGTGAACCAGGCTGTTGCTAAGTTCTCCGAGGTTGTTGCTTCTCACAAGTACCAGGTGCTTCCATTGGCATGGCAGTCCAATTCTCCATTGAGCTTCTTGTCTTCAGCAAGCCAGGTTTACAAGTCTGACAGCGATTCCAACCTCGGTCTCGTTGGCAACAAGAAGATTGATGCTATGCTCAACAAGGTCGGCAAGACCTACGACTACAAGGAACAGACTGAGTATGCAAACAAGGCAGAATCTGCAGCTCTTGCTTTGTACGGCACTCTTCCAGTTTCCGCTCCTCCTATCTACCAGGTGTTCAAGAAGGGCTTTGCTAACAACGGCCCTGCTGGTTACGCAACCACCTACCCAGAGGATATGGGCTGGCAGAAGTAAGTAAATTTGTAGCGATAATTCGCGCAAGTTTACTAAGCTGATTGCTTAACTTATAGCGTGTGGCGTGTAGTCTTTGGGCTGCACGCCACATGCTTTTGTGTGTAATTGCGTAAAAAATAATTGCGCAGAAAATAATCACGCAGAAAATAATGTAAACTTAATAAAACTTAATAAAAAATAAATCGCAAAATCAAACAAAGGAGAATCCGGCGCATGTACGTCAACCCAAATAAACGCAAAGACGCGAACAACGTGCGCTGGGTATTGCAATACTGCAAGCCAGACATGTGGAGAGTTTGGATTTCTATTTTTCTATTTATTATTAACGACACAATGGCAATGACAATGCCGTTGCTTTCGGGATTTATTGTAGACAAAATCATTATTGGCAAACAGCATAATCTGCTTATAAGCGTATGCGTTTTAATGGTTGCGATGATGATTATTCGCGTAGGCTCAAGGTACATTTACCAGCTTCAAATGGAAAGATTCGGCCAAAACGCCGTGTACCGCCTTGTAAGCGACGAGTACGAAAAGCTGCACTCTTTAGATTTTACGTACTTTAATCACACGCGCACAGGCGATATTATGAGCCGAATGACGTCGGATACGGATGCGATTCGCCATATTCTAAGCTGGGTTTCTTATATGGCGTTAGATTGCGTAGTAATGTTCGTGCTTGCGCTAGTAATAATGTTTTCAATTCAGTGGCAGCTTGCTTTAGCTCTTATGGCAATTACGCCATTTTTGTTCATGCTTGCAAGAGTTATGGGCAAAAAAGCTAGACCGAAATTCCTTGCAATTCGCGAATCTTTTGCGCGCATGAATTCAATGGTTGAAGAAAATATTGAAGGAAATCGCGTAGTAAAAGCCTTCGTGCGTGAGTCTTACGAAACTAAAAAATTCGATGAATGTAACGAAGACTACTTTAATCGAAATATTACGCTTGCAAAAAACACGCAAAAATACATGCCGTGGCTTGATGGCATGGGTTTTGTGCTCGAGCTTATAACAGTTGGTTTCGGCGGATTGCTCGTGCTAAACGGCAGCATGACATTAGGCACATTCGTTACTTTTAACAGCTTCCTTTGGATGCTTCATATGCCGGTTAGAATGTCAGGATGGCTTATTAACGACTGGCAGCGTTTTAACGCGGGTTGCGTTAATATTCGTAAGCTTCTTACGCAAGAATCTCATATTAATCTTCTAAAAGAAGCGGACGCAAGCGTTAAAGTAAAAGGCGAAATCACTTTTGAACATGTTGATTTTGCATTCCCGGACGATCAAGACTCTCCAATCTTAAAGAATATTGATTTAAGCGTTCCTGCCGGAAGTAAGCTTGGTATTCTTGGTGAAACTGGGTCTGGAAAATCAACTCTTGTAAGCCTTATTGCAAGATTCTACGATCCGACGCGTGGTCGCGTTTTAATTGACGGAAAAGACGTGCGTGAATGGCCTCTGGAAACTGTGCGAAATGAAGTTAGCATAGTAGCTCAGGAAACTTTCCTGTTTTCGGACACGATTGCAGGAAATATTGGATTCGGTTTGCCTCAAGATAAAGAAAATTGCAAGGAACTAGACGATACAATTCGCAGAATGGCTAGAATCGCAGCAGCTGACGATTTTATTATGAGCATGCCAGAAGGTTACGAAACTGTAGTAGGAGAGCGCGGAGTTGGTCTTTCTGGCGGCCAAAAGCAACGCTTAAGCTTAGCTCGCGCTTTAGCAAACGATCCTGCAATCCTAATTATGGATGACACAACTTCTGCTGTAGATATGGAAACAGAAGAGCATATTCAGCAAGAGCTAAAGAAACTCGACGGCACGCGCACCGTAATCACTATTGCGCACAGAATTTCATCCGTTAAAGATGCAGACATGATTGTTGTGTTAGATCACGGAAAAATCGTAGAGCGTGGCACTCACGCGGAGCTTGTTGCTCAGCATGGAAGGTATTGGGAAATTTATAGGAAGCAGCTTGGATTGCAAAGCGGCAAGTCTGCAGGATTTGAAACGAAGGGGGAGTAGAAATGGCTCAACGAAACACTTATCGCGAAGACGAAGAACAAGAAGAACATGTAAACGTGCACGAGCTTATGCGCGTTAAAAAATACATGAAGCCGTACGCTACTAAACTCCTACTCGTAATTATGGTGGTTATAAGCGGAAGCATAATTATGACAGCAATGCCAATGATTACAAAAATGCTAATCGACGTGGTATTGCCGCAGAAAAGCTACACGTACTTATATGAAATTATTGCGGTTTTTATGCTGCTTATTGTGCTGTACGAGCTAGGCTTAGCATACAGAACACTTGCAATTACGCGAATTGGACAGATGATAATTAGAGACATGCGACGCGATATTTTTACTCACGTGCAATCACTATCTTTTGATTATTTTGATTCGCGCCCGCACGGAAAGATTTTGATTCGCATAGTAAACTACATTAATACTCTTTCGGATACTCTTTCTTCTGGTCTTATTAACGTATTTTCAGACGTTTTTGTGCTGATTATTACATTAATAACAATGTTTGTTATAGATTGGCGAATGGCGCTATGGAGTTTGGCGCTATTTCCAATATTTATAATCTGGACGCGCGTTTTGCAAATTCTGCAACGAAAAGCGTCTAAAAAACTATCGAACAAGCAAAGTAATTTAAACGCGTATTTGCACGAATCAATTGCAGGCGTAAAAACAACGCAAACTTTTGCAAGAGAGTCTGCAGCATACGAAACTTTTCAGAATCAGCAAGCAGAAGTAAGAAGCGCATGGATGCGAAACGTTAGGTTTCAAATGCTGCTTTGGCCTGGAGCTTCAGTTATTGAAACCGCTGCAATAGCGCTTTTGTACTACGTTGGAGTGTCGAATTTAGGCGGAATGAACGTGAGCACGGGAACGCTTATAGCATTCGTATGGTACTCGACTACATTTTGGGATCCAGTAGTAAATATTGGTAATTTTTACACGCAGCTCGTAACATGCTCAGTATATTTGGAGCGAATTTTTGAAACTCTAAGAATTAAGCCAAATATTGTAGACAAGCCGGAGGCTCAAGAATTGCCGCAAATTCGTGGAAAAGTCGACGTAAACGACGTTGTGTTCCGTTACGAAGAAGGCGGAAGGCCAATTTTGAACCTGGTTGACTTGCACGTGTCTCCGGGGCAAACCGTTGCTCTAGTAGGTCCGACTGGTGCTGGAAAAACTACTCTCGTAAGTCTCCTTTCTAGATTCTACGACGTTTCAGAAGGTTCGATTACTATAGACGGCCACGATGTGCGCTCAGTAACCTTAGCGTCGCTTAGAAAACAAATGGGAGTAATGCTACAAGATAGCTTTATTTTTAGCGGAACTGTGCGCGAAAACATTCGATACGGGAAACTAGACGCAACTGACGAAGAAATTGAGTCTGCTGCTCGCGCTGTTCACGCGCACGAGTTTATTAGTGAAATGGATAAAGGTTACGACACTGAAATTGAGGAGCGAGGAGCTACTCTTTCCGCAGGTCAACGGCAGCTTATTTCTTTTGCGCGCGTACTTTTGGCAGATCCTCGTATTTTGATCCTCGACGAAGCAACCAGCAATATTGATACGCGTACGGAAGAAGCTCTACAAGCAGGATTGGCTCAGTTGCTTAAAAATCGTACGTCTTTTGTAATCGCACACAGGCTTTCTACTATTGAAAATGCTGATTTGATTTGCGTAATAGACCATGGTGAAATTGTTGAGCGCGGTACGCATGAGGAACTTATGGAAGAAAAAGGATCTTACTATCGCCTTGTTAAATCTCAATACGACGCAATTCGCAAAACAATTTTGTAAGCATACAAAGTATTTGTAGAAAAGTATTTGTAGAAAATCGCTGGAAGAAAAATCGCTGGTAAAAATACTGTTTTATTTGCGAGTAGACTTAAAAATATGAGTAAACATCATCGCGAGCATAATTGGGCGCCTGAATTAACCGAAGAATCTAAAGTATGGGAAAATCTAATAAAAAGCGGCGTAACAATTGCGGACGACCACACGCATATGCTTAGTGTCGTTGATTTTGCGCATAATCTTAACCAAGAATTAGCAGAAAAAGGGCGCGAACTCATTAACGAGCCGACTGCAGACGACTTGGTTACTCAAGCAAAATCTGCTGGAGTTTCCAACATGCTAGAAGTAGGTTGCGAATACCCAGACTGGGAGCCGACAATTTCGTTTGCTGCATCACACGCGGATTGCGTTCGTGCAGCAATTGCAATACACCCAAACGAAGCCGTTTTACACGGACACAGGGGAGCACAAGGTCCAGACGGATTGCCAATAATTTATAAGCCGTATCACGATATTCCATTCGACGAAGCTATGCAACATTTGCGTTCGCTTGTAATTGCGCATCCAAAAGAAGTTGTTGCAATAGGAGAAACCGGTTTGGATTATTTTCGCACAGGAGAGTCTGCGAGGCTTGCACAAAGAGAAGCTTTTCGTGACCATATTGCGCTCGCAAAAGAGCTGAATCTTCCGTTGCAAATTCACGATCGTGACGCGCACGAAGACGTAGTAAAAGTTTTATTGCAAGACGGAGCGCCTGAGAGAACAGTGTTTCATAGCTACGCAGGCGGCGAAGATTTAGCCCAAATACTAAAAGAACACGGCTGGTACGCAAGTTTTTCCGGAACTTTAAGTTACAAAGGAAACGAAGAATTGCGTAAGTCTGCCAGGATTATTGGCGAAAGTCACATAACTGTAGAAACAGATGCGCCGTATTTAACGCCAATGCCTTACCGTGGTAGGCCAAACGCGCCTTATATGGTTCCGTATACTTTGCAAGTGCTTGCTAATGTACTAGATATTTCGCTTGAGAAGGCGGCTAAAGTAACTAGAGAAAACACGAAGAAAATTTACGGATTTTAAGCAAAAAGACAATCTTAATAATCCTTATTTTTCAACGATTTCTAAAGATTTTTTGCACTATATAGCTATCGTTGTATACAATATCCAAGTACGGAAATAAAACTGTGAAGGGCAAGGTGACTGCATCTTCTTGTGGCATCAAGAAGAGCCTTACCTAGGAGGAACAATTAAGCATGACGAAGTCACGCACTACTGTGCCGTCAGCAGAAGGCACAAAGGATCCTCGCAACGGCGCGAAAGATTCCGAGAAGAGTCCGAAGACTACTAAGAGTTCGAAGGATGCTATATTACGAGCTGCGTCTTTTACAAAGGCACCAAAGGTGTCTCAAAAAACAACAACTCGTGAAGAGCGAAAAGTAATAGCGCAACAGCAGGCTCAGGAAGTTAAGGAAGCAGAAAAACTTGTTGCCAGCGCTGTTAGAGGTCCTTTAGGCAGATGGTGGGCAAAGCTGCAAACAAGCTCTGACCGCTTTACCTTGGGCATGGCTATTGTGGCTCTTGGTGTTGTTTATGGCGATATTGGTACATCGCCTTTGTATACTGCTCAAACTTTTTTGGCCGGTCAAGGCGGATTACAAAATATTAATCGCGAAACCGTATTCGGCATGCTTTCGCTCTTGTTTTGGTCAATTACGTTGATCACAACCGTCAAATACGTATTCGTTGCAATGCGAACCGACAACAAAGGCGAAGGCGGTATTTTTGCCCTGTACTCACTTTTGCGCAAAAAAGGTGCGTGGCTTGCAATACCGGCAATGATTGGTGGAGCTGCATTTTTGGCAGATTCTGTGCTAACTCCTGCAGTTTCTATTTCTTCCGCAGTAGAAGGTTTGCGCACTATTGCAGTGTTTAAACCAATATTCTTAGAAAACGAGAATTTGTCGATGATGATTACGGTTGTTATCATCGTCATACTGTTTTCTGTTCAGCAGCGCGGAACTGAGCGTATTGGTAAAGTCTTCGGCATAGTAGTTATGCTTTGGTTTGCTTTCCTCGCGTTGGTTGGCGTTATGAATATTGGTCAAGATTGGACTATTTTTGAAGCGCTTAACCCAATTTATGGTGTGGAATTCCTGTTCAGTTCGCACAATGTGCAGGGTCTGGCAGTTATGGGTGTAATCTTCCTTTCTACTACTGGTGCGGAAGCGTTGTATTCAGATATGGGTCATGTTGGTCGAGGAAACGTATACGCAACGTGGCCGTTTATTAAAGTTGCTCTGCTGCTTAATTACTTTGGGCAGGGCGCGTGGATGCTGCAACATCAGAACGATAAATCATTGTGGTCTGTGGAAGGATTAAATCCATTCTTCCAAATGCTCGAACCTAATGTGCGATATATTGCAGTTATTCTTTCTGTAACAGCTGGCATTATTGCTTCTCAAGCTTTGATTACTGGTGCATACACTATGGTTTCTGAAGCTACTAGCCTTAATTGGATGCCGCATTTGCAGGTTCGTTATCCTGCGCGCACTCGTGGACAGCTTTATATTCCTGTAGTGAATGTTGTGCTTTGCGTTGCGACTATTACAGTGCTTGCTGTTTTCCGCGACTCTGAACATATTTCTGGCGCATACGGCTTGGCATTAACGCTTACAATGCTAGCAACCACCATTTTGCTTACAGCTCATATGTGGTATCAGAAGAAGCGTTTTGCAGCTATTGGTTTTGCTGTAATCTTCCTAATGATTGAGCTTATGTTCTTCATTGCTTCCATGGCAAAGTTTATGCACGGCGGCTGGTTCACTATGCTTCTTGGAGCTTCGATTTTAACAATCATGGTTACTTGGAAAGACGGTACCAAGATAGAGCGATCGCAGCGTTTGCATATGAAGCCTAAAGACTTCCTGCCTGTACTCGATAAGTTGCATGGTGATTTTAGAATCCCGTATTTTGCCGACAATATTGTTTACTTGACTTCTGATCGCGAAATGAAGCGACTTGATACTGGAATTTTCTTCTCCATTTTTGCTGACCATCCTAAGCGAGCTAGAGCTTGGTGGGCTGTATCTGTGGAAACCGACGACGCTCCGTTTACGCGCGAGTATTGCGTTGAAAACTTTGGTACGGATTATTTGTTCCGCGTAAAAATAAAGTTAGGTTTTAAAGTTTCGCCATCTATACCTGCATATTTGCACCAAATTATGCACGATTTATCGCATACCGGCGAGCTTCCTCGTCAAAAATCTGTGTATCCAAAGGTTGATGCGGATCCAGATATTGGTCCAATCCGTTACGTTCTGCTGCACAAGGCTTTAATGCCGGAATCTAATATTTCTGTGCGTGGCGCATTGTCACTAAAAATGAAGTATGCGATTCGTCATATTGCTGGAACTCCAGTTAAGTGGTTTGGCTTGGCGCCTTATAATCCTGTGGTTGAAGTGCAGCCGCTGTTTGTTTCTACACGCAGACCTCCGCGCTTGAGTCGTGAAGATTATTCGCAGCGTGCAGTGCAATCGTTGCAAGGCGCTTCAGCTGTTGAAACTGCCACGCAGGCTGATTCTGATATTCGGCCTACTGATGCGGAGCAGACTGCAGTTATGAACGCTCGTGATATTGCTGCAGCTAATGTTCTGTTTGCAGATGAAAAACTTGCAAACACTGGGAACATTAGTCCTGTGCCGCTTAAGGCGCAAGCAAAGGCATCTAACGCGAATTTTAGTGGCGATAAAACTAATCTTGACGCCGCCAACGTAACTCATGCCGTTGTACAGGCTGTAGAAGATGCTGCGCGTGCGGAAAATAAAGAATCTTGAATAAAATGCGTAACAATTCAGAAGAAACGCTACAGTGCGATGCAGTAAAAAATGCCGATTTGCCTGATTTTAGCCAGGTGGAGCAATTGCATCGCACTACTGCGCCTTCTGAATCTGCTTACAACCTTATTCACGGCCATTGTGTGGTAATTGCCACAATCTCTTGGCAAATTGCGCATCATTGCAATATGTTGCTTGAGTCTAAAGCAAAGTGTTCGCCTTCTATTTTGGATCGTTCTAAACTCGCGCAATCTTGTATTAAAAAACTTATTGGGAATAATTATTCTGATCTTCCGCCAATTAAAGGTGGGCGCGCGCCAAAGCAACCTATTGATGAGTACGCTGCTTTTATTGGTGGAATGTTGCACGATATTGGCACGTATTTTGTGCTGAAGAAAGATGGATCCGCAAATTTTGATGGCGAATTGAGTTTTGACGGTCCGAATTATATTTTGCACGGATTGCGTGGGTACAACTATTTGCTTAAATGTGGTTTTAGCGAGGAAGCTGCCCAGTTTGCGCGCAATCATACTGGAGTTGGGTTGACTCGCGAGCAGGTTGCTCTGCAAAACCTGCCGCTTCCTGTGGACGACTATAAGCCGCAAACTGTTGAACAAGAAATTGTTATGGTTGCGGATAAATACAATAGTAAGTCTATTCCGCCTCGTTTTTTGACTGTTGAAGAGTATCGTCGCAAAGCTGCACGATTTGGGGAAGAAAATGCTTGCCGTTGGTTGCAGTTGGTGGATCAATATGGTGAGCCGAATATTGCTGCTTTGGCGGATTTCTTTAACGCACGTATTTTTAGTTACTTTTTCTAGTTTTTCGACACTCCGGGGGATGCTAGTATTTCCAACGTTTTTGTGGCTGGTTTGTGGGGTGGGTTTGCGTTTTGGTTGGGTTTGGTGTAAGTTTATCTCTTGCTGCTCAGCGCGGCTGGTTCTCTTCTTCGGGGTTGATTGAGCCGGCTGGTGTGGTGGTGGTTTGAGAACTCAAGAGCGTGTCTGTACTACTTATTAGTTAATTATTGCCAGTTCATTGCCTGCCTTGCATGTTGCAGGGTGCCTGAGAGATGGTTAAATGGTGGTGAGGTTTTTGTTGGGATGTTCTTTCCTTAAAGAATGTCTCGTCTTTTTCTTTTATATTGGAGCCTTATGTTGGCTCTTCATTGAAGTTTTTCGTGGAGGGTTCGATTCTGGCTCAGGATGAACGCTGGCGGCGTGCTTAACACATGCAAGTCGAACGGGATCTAGTCAGCTTGCTGACTGGTGAGAGTGGCGAACGGGTGAGTAATGCGTGACCAACCTGCCCCATGCTCCAGAATAGCTCTTGGAAACGGGTGGTAATGCTGGATGCTCCAACTTGACGCATGTCTTGTTGGGAAAGTGTTTAGTGGCATGGGATGGGGTCGCGTCCTATCAGCTTGTAGGCGGGGTAATGGCCCACCTAGGCTTCGACGGGTAGCCGGCCTGAGAGGGCGGACGGCCACATTGGGACTGAGATACGGCCCAGACTCCTACGGGAGGCAGCAGTGGGGAATATTGCGCAATGGGGGAAACCCTGACGCAGCGACGCCGCGTGCGGGATGAAGGCCTTCGGGTTGTAAACCGCTTTTGATTGGGAGCAAGCCTTCGGGTGAGTGTACCTTTCGAATAAGCGCCGGCTAACTACGTGCCAGCAGCCGCGGTAATACGTAGGGCGCAAGCGTTATCCGGAATTATTGGGCGTAAAGAGCTTGTAGGCGGTTCGTCGCGTCTGGTGTGAAAGCCCATCGCTTAACGGTGGGTCTGCGCCGGGTACGGGCGGGCTAGAGTGCAGTAGGGGAGACTGGAATTCCCGGTGTAACGGTGGAATGTGTAGATATCGGGAAGAACACCAATGGCGAAGGCAGGTCTCTGGGCTGTTACTGACGCTGAGAAGCGAAAGCGTGGGGAGCGAACAGGATTAGATACCCTGGTAGTCCACGCCGTAAACGGTGGACGCTGGATGTGGGGCCCATTCCACGGGTTCCGTGTCGGAGCTAACGCGTTAAGCGTCCCGCCTGGGGAGTACGGCCGCAAGGCTAAAACTCAAAGAAATTGACGGGGGCCCGCACAAGCGGCGGAGCATGCGGATTAATTCGATGCAACGCGAAGAACCTTACCTGGGCTTGACATGTGCCTGACAGCTGCAGAGATGTGGTTTCCCTTCGGGGCAGGTTCACAGGTGGTGCATGGTCGTCGTCAGCTCGTGTCGTGAGATGTTGGGTTAAGTCCCGCAACGAGCGCAACCCTCGCCCTGTGTTGCCAGCGGGTTATGCCGGGAACTCACGGGGGACCGCCGGGGTTAACTCGGAGGAAGGTGGGGATGACGTCAGATCATCATGCCCCTTACGTCCAGGGCTTCACGCATGCTACAATGGCCGGTACAACGGGATGCGACATGGTGACATGGAGCGGATCCCTTAAAACCGGTCTCAGTTCGGATCGTAGTCTGCAACTCGACTACGTGAAGGCGGAGTCGCTAGTAATCGCGAATCAGCAACGTCGCGGTGAATGCGTTCCCGGGCCTTGTACACACCGCCCGTCAAGTCATGAAAGTGGGCAGCACCCGAAGCCGGTGGCCTAACCCTTTTGGGATGGAGCCGTCTAAGGTGAGGCTCGTGATTGGGACTAAGTCGTAACAAGGTAGCCGTACCGGAAGGTGCGGCTGGATCACCTCCTTTCTACGGAGTTTTTGTGCACGCTCAGATGAGTGTGGTTACTGGTGTGGAAAACAATAGTTAACGTTTTTTGAATGAGTATGTTGGGCATGCTTTTGGGTTCCCGGATTGCCACCCCCCTTTGTTTTGGGGTTGCGGTCCTTGACTCACAGGATTTCAGGTTGATGCTTTTTAGTGTTGGCTTGGGTTTTGTGGTGTTGTGGTGGTTTGAGAACTGGATAGTGGACGCGAGTGATTATGTGAGATTCTTTTTAGGGTTTCATGTTTTTGCTTTTACTGATTTTCGACCGGCTCCATTTTGGTGGAGTCGTCTTGATCGTTTTGTGATCGTTTAGTGTGATGATTTGTTGTCTAGAGAATTTTGCTGTTAGGTTTCTTACTGGTGTGTGTCACTGGTAAGGGCGTATGGTGGATGCCTTGGTAGACAGGACCGATGAAGGACGTGACGGGCTGCGATATGCCTCGGGGAGCTGCCGAGTGGGCTTTGATCCGAGGATTTCCGAATGGGGAGACCCGGCCACTGTTATGGGTGGTCACCACAGTTTTTGTGGGGGGTACGCAGGGAAGTGAAACATCTCAGTACCTGCAGGAAAGGATACTCCGTGAGTAGTGGCGAGCGAAAGCGGATCAGGCTAAACCGGGTGCGTGTGATAACCGTCAGGTGTTGCGCATTCGGGGTCGTGGGATTGGTTGTTCAGCCTCTGACGGGGTTGAGAAGAGTGATAAAATGTCGTGCTAGGTGAATGGGATTGAATTCCCAGCCGTAGAGGGTGATGGCCCCGTAGCTTGTCGTGCGATGTCTCTTTATGCTTATTCCCAAGTAGCGCGGGCCTCGTGGAATCCCGCGTGAATCTGCCCAGACCGTTGGGTAAGCCTAAGTATTCCTGTCTGACCGATAGTGTACTAGTACCGTGAGGGAAAGGTGAAAAGCACCCCGGGAGGGGAGTGAAATAGTTCCTGAAACCGTGCGCTTACAATCCGTCGGAGCCTTCTTGTGGGGTGACGGCGTGCCTATCGAAAAATGAGTCTGCGAGTCAGTGGTATGTGGCGAGGCTAACCCGGGTGGGGGAGCCGTAGCGAAAGCGAGTTTTAAAAGGCGTTTTAGTCGCATGTCCTGGACCCGAAGCGGGATGATCTAGCCCTGAGCAGGTTGAAGCGCGGGTAAGACCGTGTGGAGGACCGAACCCACCTAGGTTGAAAACTGGGGGGATGACTTGGGGTTAGGGGTGAAAGGCCAATCAAATTCCGTGATAGCTGGTTCTCTCCGAAATGCATTTAGGTGCAGCGTCGTGTTATTGCTTACAGGGGGTAGAGCTACTGGATGCTTGCGGGCCCATACCGGGTACCAATAGCAGCCAAACTCCGAATACCTGTTAGGTTTATCACGGCAGTGAGTCGGCGGGGGATAAGCTCCGTCGTCAAAAGGGAAACAGCCCTGATCGTCGTCTAAGGTCCCGAAGCGCGTGCTAAGTGGGAAAGGATGTGGAGTCGCATAGACAGCCAGGAGGTTGGCTCAGAAGCAGCCATCCTTGAAAGAGTGCGTAACAGCTCACTGGTCTAGTGGTTCCGCGCCGACAATGTAGCGGGGCTTAAGCACGCCACCGAAGACGCGGCTGCATGATTTGTTTCATGCGGGGTAGGAGAGCGTCCTGTAAGGGGTGAAGCGGCCGTGTGAACGTGTCGTGGACTTTACAGGAGTGAGAATGCAGACATGAGTAGCGAGAGACGGGTGTGAATCCCGTCCGCTGGATGACTAAGGGTTCCGGGGCCACGTTCGTCGTCCCCGGGTGAGTCGAGTCCTAAGGCGAGGCCGACAGGCGTAGTCGAATGGATGAACGGGTTGATATTCCCGTACCGGTGTTACACCGTTCGAACTGAATCTGAGAGTACTAACCTTCATTTACAGGCTGGCTTCCTTTCGGGGTTGTTGGCTTGTTTGTGTTGGGAGCGTATCGGTAGTAGGTTAGCGTGGGAGTGACGCGGGTAGGTAGCCGGCTGCGGAGGTGGTTTTCCGTGGCTAAGCGTGTGGGCTGTCCTCTAGGTAAATCCGGGGGATGTTAAAGCTGAGGCGTGATGGGTAGGCTGTAAGGCTGATTCCGGTGATCCTGCTTGCCAAGAAAAGCTTCAACGTGAGGTGTGATTCCGCTCGTACCCTAAACCGACACTGGTGGTCTGGTAGAGTATACCGAAGCGATCGGGCGAATCCTGGCCAAGGAACTCGGCAAATTACTCCCGTGCCTTCGGCATAAGGGAGACCCCTGATGGTGATATGGTTTCACACTGTTGAGCTGTTGGGGGTGGCACAAGCTAGGGGGTAGCGACTGTTTACCAAAAACACAGGAGCGTGCGAAGGCGTAAGCCGCTGTATACGCTCTGACGCCTGCCCGGTGCCGGAAGGTTAAGAGGATCCGTTAGCTTCGGTGAAGCGGTGAATTTAAGCCCCGGTAAACGGCGGTGGTAACTATAACCATCCTAAGGTAGCGAAATTCCTTGTCGGGTAAGTTCCGACCTGCACGAATGGCGTAACGACTTCCCCACTGTCTCGGCCAGGAGCCCGGCGAAATTGCAGTACGAGTAAAGATGCTCGTTAAGCGCAGAAGGACGAAAAGACCCCGGGACCTTTACTATACCTTGGTATTGTCGTTAGGTGTGGATCGTGTAGCATAGGCGGGAGGCTGTGAAGCGCGGGCGCTAGCTTGCGTGGAGTCGACAGGTGAAATACCGCTCTTTCCATATCTGGCGTCTAACCTCGACACGTTATCCGTGTTAGGGACAGTGCCTGGCGGGTAGTTTAACTGGGGCGGTTGCCTCCTAAAGAGTAACGGAGGCGCTCAATGGTCCGCTCAGCCCGGTTGGCAATCGGGTGTTGAGTGTAATCGCACAAGCGGGCTTGACTGTGAGACTGACGGGTCGAGCAGGGACGAAAGTCGGAGATAGTGATCCGGTGCCGGCGTACGGACGTGGCATCGCTCAACGGATAAAAGGTACCCCGGGGATAACAGGCTGATCATTCCCAAGAGTCCATATCGACGGGATGGTTTGGCACCTCGATGTCGGCTCGTCGCATCCTGGGGCTGGAGCAGGTCCCAAGGGTTCGGCTGTTCGCCGATTAAAGCGGCACGCGAGCTGGGTTCAGAACGTCGTGAGACAGTTTGGTCTCTATCCTCTGCGCTCGTTGGAATGTTGAGGAGACCTGCCCATAGTACGAGAGGACCTGGGTGGACGAACCTCTGGTATGCCGGTCGTCACGCCAGTGGCGCCGCCGGTTAGCTACGTTCGGAAGGGATAACCGCTGAAAGCATCTAAGCGGGAAGCCTGCTCCAAGATAAGCATTCCTTGCACTTTAGTGTGTGAGCCCCCATGTAGAACACGTGGTTGATAGGCTGGACGTGGAAGCCCTGTAAGGGGTGGAGCTGACCAGTACTAACGGGCGATGGTGACATTCTTCCCTTCTGCTTTTAGGAGGGGCTAGTTTGAAACTTGAGTATTATTTTCTAGCATCATGGAGTATTAAACGATTCGCTTAACGATTGGTTAGTAAAAGCTTTTTTTGCTCGCGTTCATGTCCGGTTCCCAAACCGCCACGTTGCCACTCACTGTTGGTGAGTGTATAATATAGTTTTGCGGTGGTCATGGCTCAGGTGAGACGCCCGGTCCCATTCCGAACCCGGAAGCTAAGGCCTGACACGGCGAGGGTACTGCACTCGATAGGGTGTGGGAGACTAGCACGCTGCCGCATTATTCTTTCTAGCGGGGAACTTGATTGTTCCCCGCTTTTTTATTATTCCCACACTACTGTTATCTGTAATCCTCCAAACGCGATAACACTGTCTCGTAAATGGAGCAAAAACAAAAGTTAAATCTACAAACGTGAGAGAGTAGTCTCGCAAATGGAGCGAATACTGGCGCTAAACCCTCCAAACGCGGGAGCGCCCTCTCGCAATTGGAGCGTAGAGCGAGGGTTAACCCTCCAAACGTGATGAAAACTGACGGCATTTGTTGTTGGAAACAGTCATAAGAATCCGCGGAATATCGCATTTGCCGCATGGTGGTGATTAAATAATTGTAGTCGGCGCAGAAGCGTGAGCTTTCGGTATGCTGTTGGTAAGCTTTAGGAAAGCTTTACGTAAGCTATCGTTAAGATTTCCGTGAGCTTATTCCAGTGAGCTTTGAGTATTAAGTATTGCGTCGATTACAATTGGGCCAGCAATTGAGTTGATAATTGGGCTATCAATTGAAATAAAATTAAGCAATTAATAATGCGGAATATTGTCACTAAAGCGTGTGCTATTTGAGATTATGCTATTAGCGATTATTCTGCAAATTTCATACAAGGAGTAGGTATGAATAAAGCCCTTATTAACATTGATTATACGAATGATTTTGTGGCAAGTGATGGTTCTCTTACTGTAGGTGAGCCTGCTCAAAAGCTCGAGAAGCGTATTACTGAGATTTCGCAAGAGTTTCTTGACGCTGGTGAGTTCGTTGTTTTTGCGATTGATACGCATCATTTGAATGACCCGTATCATCCTGAAACTAAGCTTTTCCCACCTCACAATATAGCCGGAACTCACGGTCAGAAGTTATATGGCACGCTTGGCGATTTTTACGAAGCGAATAAAGATAAAAGCAACGTGTATTACATTCACAAGACTCGCTACTCTTCGTTTAATGGCACGGATTTGCTGATTAAGCTTCGCGAACGCCACATTGAGGAGTTGCATTTGGTGGGAGTTTGCACGGATATTTGTGTGCTTCACACTGCTGTTGATGCGTATAATCTTGGATTTAAGATTGTGGTTCATAAGGATGCTGTAGCAAGTTTTGATCCTGCAGGGCATGAGTGGGCGCTTCGTCACTTTAAGACTTGCCTTAATGCGGATATCGTAGAAGGCTAACTTACTAAAGTTACTTACTAAAGTTAAACTTACTAAAGTTGTTTAAATAAGTTACTAAATCTGCTTAAAAAAGATTATCTAATAACGCTGGTTGCTTGATGCGCCAGCGTTTTTGTTTATTCGGAGTGTCGACTTGCTTTTAATGAGAATCATTATTATTATTAGTAGACGTTGTTAAAATCTTCCATAACTATTTGCGAAAAGAAGAGCGCATATAACGGTAAGAAGATGAAGTGTAGAGAGCGAAATAATAATTATGACTCAGGTCATTAGGAATATTGTGAAACGTGCTTTTGCAATGGCAAGTGTTGCAATACTTGCGTTTGCTGTGCTTGCATCAGGATTTAGTGCAGCTTTACCGGCAGTTGCATTAGAAAATAGTAATCCTGGAGAAAAATACGATCCTGCAAAAAAGGAAGTGCTGAGTCACGGTCATACAGACGTATTTTACCCAATTCAATACAACGGTAAATTCATTATGGCTGTCGAAAAAGACGGTGCCACTTTCTTAAAGCCTGAAAACACTACTTTACGCGTAGCAAAAAGCACGTACACTACAAAATCGCAACTTCCTTCTCTCGCTACTGAATACTACTATCTCGATAGTTCCGGAAAGCAAAAAGGAAATCCTCTCTTCCCGGGTTGGGACACAAGTTATGCTGCAACTTTAGTTGGTGCATCTCACGCAGATGACGCAACAGCAGATATTGCAATCCAGCAAGTTACTGGACCAATGAACGGTCGCATTCTGCTTTGGACTACCGGTGGCATTGGTAAAAATACGAAGAAAGTATCATTTGAAGAGAATGATTTAGACGACGAACCTGATACTGATGGCAGCCGATTTATGTTACCTGGCGTAATTCACCAACATAGCTCTGGTCACATGCATGCAAACTGGGGATTTACGCAGCCTGGAGTTTACAAGCTAAAAGTAGCAGCAACTATTACAAATAAAAACACTAAGAAGCAGATCACAACCGAGCCTGCAGAATACACTTTTGAAGTAGAAGACACATATTCAGGGAAAGTACCTGCTTCTGGCCTTTCGGAAACGCTTGATTTGCACCGTCGTGGTGATTTTATTAATCCTGACGATGATGAAGAAGCGCACGAAGCTTCCAAAGAACATAAAGACACGGATAAAGACGATGGCGGCGATATGCGCATCGGCAATATTCGCGATTCTGGAGAACATCCGCATTATCATTCATACGAGGGTTATGGCGGTTTAGATTTAAAAGTAGTTAACAAACCAAAGGGTGCTCGTATTGAGTGGAGATATGTGCGCGCTGACGAGGGTCCTGACGCGTATGGAACCACTCTTTTTGCTGAGAGATTGCAGCTTCCAGCTGAGCCTGCAATGAACAAGATGAAAGTGTATGCTCACGCAACTGAAGGCGAAACGCAAATTGGTAAAGATACTGCGTCTGCAACCATCGCCGTTGAAGATCACGGTGCTGACGGACATCCTGTAGTAAAAGCAATTGCTCCTTATAAGCGTTTCAAACCAGGGGATACTTTACACGCGAAAACAGTATTGCTTAACCCTCACGTTGCAACTGATGCTACTACTGGAGAGCCAATCGATGACCCTACTAATCCTGTAACTTCCATTGTTAAAGACTATGTTTGGTTGATTAAAAAGGAAGGGGAAAACGATTTTAAGCGCATCCCTGGTGCTGTTAGCAGCAAGTTGGACTTAAAGCTTGATGCATCAATGCAAGGTGCAACTATTCGTCCTTCCTTAGTTTTAAAGAACGGTGAGCTTTACAGAAATAGCAAATTTGATGAGTTTTGCGATTATGTTATTGAGATGAAGGGCGTTCCTCACTCTCATAACAATGATGGCAATGATGATCAAAACGGTTCTGATTCTGAAGATGATGAGAATCCTCATGGAAAAAAGCGCCATGAGAAGCGCCATAATAAGCGCAAAAATAAGACTAAGCATTTTGTTGGTGGAAAGAACTTTTTGAAAGGTGTATTCGGCGGCACTGCAAATTCGGGACTATTTGGATCTAGTTCTAATGGTGGATTCCAATTCGAATCTAATTTCTTTAAGAAATCCAACAAAAAATTAAAGCGCACAAAGAATAATCACAATAAGATTAACCTCACTAATAGTAAGAATAATCCTAAGAATAATTCTAACAATAATGCGCAAAATGGTTCTAGTTCTAGTTCTAGCTCTGGTTCTAGCTCTTTTATAAGAACAGAAAATTCAAGCGGAACATCGTTACATAATTCATCGCGACGAACTTCTGGTGGAACTCACGCTAAAAACAAGAGCTCTAAGAAAAGTGGGCAAACTGTTCGTAATTTCGTAAGAACAGATAATAATTCTGGCAATAAGTCTAAAAATAGTTCTGTCAATAACTCTGATTTTGTTAAGAATACTGAACGTCATGCTTTGCAAGTTGCAAGGCAATACAACGAAGAATCTGATGAAGCGTATGAAGATGATTCAGATGATACAAAAGGTGATGGTTCCTCGACTAAGTGGGTTGCGGTTGCAGCTTCAGGTGCGAGCGTCGGCTTATGTGCAATAACTGGTGCATGTGGCGCATTGGTACGTCCTAGATTGAAATTGTTGTAAATGGTATTCGTATTATTACTAGAAAGTTTAAATAATGAATTACAAACAAAATGAAACATTGCAAGTAAAACGAAAGCATGTATATGCTACTGCGTTGCTTGCGCTCATATTTTCTTTAGTAACTTTGGTTGCATCTTTATGTGCACCAAATCCAATGCAGGAAACTGCTTATGCTAATGAAGGCAATCAGCCAGTTATGATTCAAGCAGGTCATGCTGATTTTGGACCAACGCTAATCGACGGCAAATGGAAATTGAAGATTCGCGATGATACTGGTGACGAACCAGTGTGGCGAGACCCAGAAAATGTGGTATTTAAATTAGGTGGCAATTCAATAATTCCTATGCCTGATGATGCTGCCTACAGTTTTATTGGCGAAAAGCCTGGAACCAAGCTTTACGTAATTCCACAAACTCAGAATCCTGATGTTCCATGGCTTGGATGGAATACTCAGGAAGGTGGAGTGTTAAACGAGCTTGATCGCGGAGCTAACCTTTCGCTTGAAGGAGTAAGCGGCCCTGGAAAATTGCACGTTTACTTAGAAAATGGCAATAATAATCCGCAGCAACTTTGGGATAGTACTAAAGGTTATCCGCAAAACAGCTGGATTGAAACTAACGCTCATACTCACGTGAATTGGGTGTTTTCTAAGCCTGGAATTTATCATGTGAAGCTTACTTTTTCTGGAAAATTGAAGAATGGACGCGCAGTAAGTGATACGCGTGTTCTTAATTTTGCGGTTGGAGATAATACCGATCCTAATGCTGCTTTAGGTGCGGGTGCTGCTGGAGCAAGTGGCAACGAGGGCGACGAAGAGGGTCAAGATGAAGAAGATAACGATGAATCCGAAAAAGATGAAGCTAATCATCATCACGAACTCCTTCACAACAAGCATAAGCATTCTCACAAAGTATCTGAAAAAAGTGACGATACAGCTTTAGTTCTTCAAATCGTAGGTATTTTCGTGGCTATTATCGCCATAATTATTGTGATTTTTGTACTAATAGCTGTAGTTAAAAGCAAGAAAGCACGAAATCTTGCGCTTGCTAAGCAAGTTTCTGCACAAGCTAATCAACAGTACGCAAATAATGCAAATTCTGTGAATAATGCAAATGGTGACAATACCTTGTCAAATCTAGTGAGTGATCAAGAAACGACAGTAATGTCACCAATTAATAATTCTCAATATTCTCAATATTCTCAATCAGACAATATGCAATCTGATGGTACTCAGTGGAAATAATGGTGTGACGAAAATGTTTCGTAATAGTATAAAGAAATTATCTCGCGCTTTGTTGGTGGGCGTGTGCTTGTGTGGCATGATGATGGGAACGCCTGCAGCTTTTGCTGCTGGCAATGGTAGTGACGCAACTGTTGCAAATGGAAAGAAATCTTCTAAAGATTTTGCCGAAATAAAGAAAGCTAATTTTGAAGCGTGTGCAGCCGCTCGCTTAGATAAAACTGATTCGCAACCTGCGGCTGATAGTAAAGCTACAATGTGCCACGCGTATAAAGGTCATACTGACGTTTTTGCAACTTTCTTTGATACTAAGAATAATCGCATGGTATTAGGTACCTTGGGCGATGCGTTTGAAAGTGAAGATTATAATGACACTCGGTATGATACGAATCGACTTATTTTTGAAGTCGGTTCTAAAAACATCATGCAGCTTTCCAAAGATGAGAACAATTCGGTAATAAAAGAAATCTACGCAACAACTCGCGAAGGTGTGGTTTGGTTCTTTGATCAATCTGGAGCCGGGGATACTGGCGCTTTGTGGCCTGGTTTAGATACTAGACCGTTATATAAGGGAGCTGGTTCTACAAAAGTTAATCCAACAGTCAAACTGTCATTAACTGGTATCGAAGCACCTCACAATGGCGAAGTTTTTATGTACACTCGCAGCGGTGACGATTATGAGAAAATGCTCGGCTCTGCTGAAAACTGGCCGAAAGATGTTGACATCACTGAGACTGGTGGCAAACACGAGCACATGTATTGGTCTTTTAACCGTCCTGGTGTGTACAAGTTAAAAATGAAGGCTACTGCTACTGTTGGTGACGAGGAGCAAAGTTCTGAGCAGACTTATACGTTCCATGTAACTAATCATGATGTAACAGCTGGCGATTTTGCTGATTATGATGGCGCATCTTTTGACGGTGACGAAGATGGCGAAGACGACGAAGAAGATTCAGATGATGATTCTCAAAGTGAGGATCACAGCATTAATGTGCAACAAAGTAACGGATCTTTCTTCATTAACGGCAATAACAACACTGTGTATGTGACTCCATGGCCTGGAGCAAAAATGCAACAACAAGGACTTGCTGGGAATAATAACGGTGGTCTTTTTAGTGGGATTCATAACGTTAAAGATGGAAAGCAAAATTCTCAAAATCAGCAATCTTCTGCAACAAAGTTCAAAGACATCAAGGGCGACAAGCTTGTTATAGACCACGGTCACGTTGATATTGCTGTATATACTGGCGATTCAAATAATGTTGATATGGCTGTGCAAGAAGATGTGACAGGAAGCCACGTATTTAGAGATCCAGACACAGTTGTATTCGCAGTTGGTGAGGCTGGTAAAACTAAGGGCGTTTATCGTATACCGCAAACACAAATTGATGGTGTGCCATGGATGGGTTGGAATAATCAGTCTATGAATCCGCATAAGCCAACTCAATTGAGCCTAACAGGAGTTGAAGGTCCTGGAAACGTACGCGTTTGGATGTTCGGCGGCTTGGGCGGTGGAGATCAAGAGATTTTCTCCACTCAAGGAGCAACAGATTATACGATACCTGCAAATACGCATGCTCATGCGAATTGGGATTTCGACGAACCGGGATATTACACATTGCAATTCCAGGCTTCCGACGGAAATTCTACAGTAACTCGAAATATTCACGTTGCTGTTGGCGTAGATCCACAAGAAACGCCAATGGGCTCTGCTGTCGGCGGTGGAAATCCTGGAAAAAAGGATGATAAAGTCAAAAATGGTGGTCCTTCTACACCTCAGAATCCAGTAAAACCTACTACCAATTTGCCTCGTTCTGTCGGCAATCATGGCAGCCGCGGAATCGGTGCCGTTGGTGGCGGAAATCCTTTTGTTGGTGGTCGTGATTTTGGATCAAATAATTCACACTCTGGAAAACAATTGCCAAGAAAAGCTAAAAAGCATAAAGGTCTTGTTTCAAAAATTAGTAACAAGAGGCTTGCTAAAAGTTTGTACCGACAGAAGTTGAACGATAATGACGATGTTGTGAAGTCTGAAGCAAAAGGTGCAAAAGGATTGTTTAGTAGGAATCCTGTGCTTGCATACTCGCTTATTATTGGCGGAGTATTAACTGTTCTATCCGTTACTGCTGGCGGAATTTGGTTCCTCTATAAGCGCGGACTTATTAGTTTGAATTGGTTATTGCGCTATTAAGGTTATTTCGCTATTAAAAGTAGTAGGAGTGTGTAAGGGTGATTCGTTGGCCCAGAAAAGTAAAGCAAACTTTTTTTGCTGCGATTGACGCAATTGCAGTGGTTGCGCTTATCTTGCCGCTTTCTGCTTGTGGAAGCGCAAACGGCAATACGCGCGCAGGGCATATGGATGGTCGCATTAATGTGGTTACTACTACCGGCGTTTTGCGAGATATGGTGGCAAATGTTGCAGGAGACGCTGCAAATGTAAGCTCAATAGTGCCAGATAATGCAGATCCCCATTCTTACGAGCCGCGTTTGCGCTCAATTCGAGACGTTGTGTATGCAGATTTGGCTTTTAGTAATTACATGATGCTTGAAGAGCATGGAGTGATTACCGCTTTGGATGCGAATTTGCGAAAAGGCGTGCCTAATGTTGAGCTTGCGGAAGAAAGCGTGAAGCATGCGGCGGATATTATTCCAATGGTTGAAGACGTGTCGTTGGATACTATTTGGCTAGGTCTTGCTACGGAGCGTATGGCTGCTGGAGCAGAAGCTGCAAATGCGAAATCGGCAACTGTGAAATCTTCTGAAGAATCGCAAAATTCTAAATCTTCTGAAGAATCGCAATCTTCTGCATCTTCGCAGTCTTCACAATCAAACGCGCCTTCAACAGTAACAAAAGAAGGACGCGCAACCGTAATAAAGCCAAACGCATACAACATGAAGCGCTCTGACAGAATCCGCTTAACTGCAACAAAAGTAAAAGGACCTGGAGCATTATTCGCTTACCTTACAGGCACTTTTGGAAGCGTAGAAACTTACGTAAATTCAGCGAACGGAATTAGCGACGAAGATCACGTTGATTTGCCAGCGGATGCTCACACGCATTTAAGCTGGGCTTTTAGCAAGCCAGGAGAGTACACGCTTGA
The DNA here is from genome assembly GCF_049244275.1 of Gardnerella sp. DNF00753. NCBI lineage: Bacteria > Bacillati > Actinomycetota > Actinomycetes > Bifidobacteriales > Bifidobacteriaceae > Gardnerella > Gardnerella sp. DNF00753. The sequence goes on along the minus strand of NZ_CP058393.1, from coordinate 1,353,168 downwards.
CTGGCATGCGGATATTTTAGATGCTCAAGGCGCAAGAGTTGCAAGCTTAGGTAATACCAGAATGCGTTTTGCTGTTGGCGTAAATGCGCAGAAAGTAGCGAAAAATCGCAAAGCTCGCGTGGTTTTAAATAAAGGTCATGCCGATTTAGCATACGATTTGGCGTCGCACGGGTTTATGTACCGAGTGGATACTTTGCAAGAAAAGCGCTCTGCTGCGCCAAAACGCGTGTATTATGCGCCTCGCGATGTAGTAGTAGAAGTGCCGACTAATGCGCTGAAGGAGATTCCGGCAGAGCAGGGGTATCGTTTTTTGGGTGCTGCTCGCGAAAAGTTGTATCAGCTTCCGCAAGCTGTTTTAGGAAAGCATGTTCACGGAGATATTGACCCGCATTTGTGGCAGTCAGTAAAAAACGGTATTGCTTATGTGCGCACAATTGCGGATCGCTTGTGCGAAGTGGACGCTAAAAACGCTCGCAAATATCGCGCTAATGCGGACCGTTATATTAACAAGCTTTTAGATGTGGACGTGTATATGCGCAAAAAAGTTGCGTCAATTCCAAAAGAGCGTCGCAACTTGGTTACAACGCACGACGCTTTTGCATACTTAGGTAAAGCTTACGGCGTAAATATTGCAGGATTTGTAACAATCAACCCTTCGAGTGAGCCGAGCGTGCAAGATAGGCGTAGGCTTTCGCAAATTTTGCGCGACTTGGAAATTCCGGCAGTATTTTTGGAACCGAATTTGATTTCGCGCTCGTCTGTGCTTAAAGAATTGGCTTCTGAAGCGCGCGTAAAAGTTTGCCCAATTTATGGTGACGCTTTCGACGCGAAAGTTAGAACTTACGCAGATATGATGCGCGCGAACGCGGATTCTTTAGCGAAATGTTTGAAGTAATAGTGAAGTAATAGCGAAGTAATAGCGAAGTGGATGTGACTTATGAATAAAAATATTAGCGAAAATAGTACTGTTATTAACGCGCAAAACTTAAGTGTAAGCTACGCAAATCGCGCTGTTGTAAAAGACGTTTCTTTTACTATTAATAGTGGCGAGTTCGTGGGATTGCTGGGCGCGAACGGTGCTGGCAAAACTACGCTGTTTCGTGCAATTATGGGGCTGATTCCGCACGCTGGAAAACTAGAAGTTAAAGCTCCTAGCGCAGAAGGCGATAGTGTAAATCCGCGCGTATCTTACGTTGGTTACGTGCCGCAAAGGCACGATATTGCTTGGGATTTTCCGCTTTCTGTTTTAGATGTAGTAATGATGGGCAGGATTCGTCACATCGGTTACGTTCGTCGCGCAAAAAAAGAAGATTACGAAATTGCGCTTGCCTCGCTTCACCGCACAGGAATGGCTGATTTTCGAGATCGCACAATTGGGGAGCTTTCCGGCGGCCAACGTCAGCGCGTGTTGGTTGCGCGAGCACTTGCCGGCGAGCCTAGACTTCTTCTACTTGACGAACCTTTTACCGGACTCGATATGCCAACTCAAGAGCTACTTACGAGCCTGTTCTTGGATTTAGCAAAGTCCGGAGAAGCAATTCTTATGAGCTCTCACGACATAATCGGCTCAATTAACTCATGCTCAAGAATCATGCTTTTTGATGGCACTATTGTTGGCGACGACGAGCCGCAAAATTTGAGCGCGGAAAAGTGGGTGCAAACATTCCATGTAGCGCCTGAAAATCCGCTTATTAAAGCAGTTGAGCGAGTAATCGGGAAAAAATAGAGGTGGAAAAGTAAATGTTATCTCCAATCGAATTTATACAAGACTTAAGCAATCCGGACCTTTGGTTTCTTCTAAAAGCGCTTATTGTAGCCTGCCTTTCTAGCGTAATTTGCGGAGCAGTGGGCTGCTATGTGGTGCTTCGCGGAATGGCGTTTATTGGTGACGCTGTAGCGCACTCCGTATTTCCAGGACTCGCAATCGCCTTCGTATTGCAAGGGAACCTGCTTCTTGGCGGCGCGCTCGCAGGAGTTGCAACCGCACTAATCGTATCTATTTTTAGCCAAAACCGCAGGCTTCGCGAAGACTCGTTTATTGGCGTATTCTTCGTATCTGCTTTCGCGCTTGGAATTGTAATAATTTCAAAAGCTTCAGGCTACGCCGGATCTTTGGAATCCTTCCTTTTTGGCTCTATTACGGGCATTCCGGACTCGGATATTGCTGTGGTAGCTGTTACAGGGCTGATTATTTTGACGCTTTTAAGCATGTTTCACAAAGAACTTGTTTGCGTGTCGATGGATCGCGAAACTTCGCGCGCAATGGGATTGCCAGTTGCGTGGCTAGACGGAATGCTGTACGTTTTGGTGGCGATTGCCGTGGTTGTTTCTGTGCAAATTATTGGAAACGTGCTTGTGCTTGCGCTGCTTGTGACTCCTGCTGCAACTGCGCGACTGCTTACAGATAGGCTGTCTAGGATGATGATTTTGGCACCGGTTATTGGTTGCGCGTCGTCGATTGTGGGCATGTATATTTCTTGGAGCTTTGATACTGCAACAGGCGGCACGATTGTGCTAGTTGCAACAGTGCTTTTTGTGCTTGCTTGGGTTTGCTCGCCTAAGCATGGGCTGATTTCAAAAGCGCTAGTAAATACAAAAGGCTAAGAAAGTAGGTTTAGTACAGGTTTATAGCGTGCGGCACAATAGACGTATGGTATCAAAAGGAAAACCTTCGCCAAGAAGCGCCGTAAAACCCTTAAGCGATGAGCAAGTAGAGCGCTTAGCTCGCGTACACAACTTAGTTGACCCAACGTATTACTACCCAACCGGCGCACGTAAGCCAAATCAGGCAGAAATTGACGCGCAAAATCCTAAAGCCGCCGAAAGACTGCTCGAAGGAACGTCGCGCGTATTGCGTTCGCGTTGCAAAGTACGCGCGTGGGGATTAGAAAACGTGCCAGAAGAAGGCGTGTTTATTACCGCTTGCACGCACGTTACAATGTTTGACGTTTTTATACCAATGACCGCGCTATTCCACCAAGGACGCAGACCTCGCTACATGGCAAAAGCAGAACTTGCGCACTGGCCAATCTTAGGCAAATGGTTCCAGTTAGTAGGTATGCAATCAGTGCCGCGCAGAAGCGGAAAAGCGCGCGAAATTGAGGAAGAATCAATCAAAATCCTCACAAACGGAAGACCTTTAAGCATTTGGCCAGAAGGTACTTTAACGCGCGACCCTCAAAAATGGCCGATGAGTATGAAGCCAGGCATTGGAATTATTGCGCTTGAAGCCTCTAGAAGACTAGGGCATCAGATTCCGCTATTTTGCGCTGTTGTGTGGGGTGCTGCAAGCATTAACCACTGGTGGCCTTGGCCGAAGAAAAACGTTGTAATGTGCTACGATACTCAGCTTGATTATTCCGACTTGCTGCAGGGAAGCGAAAATTGGGGAGAATTGCCTCCAATGGAATCTGCTGAAGAGCTTGCTCGTCGCGTGCGAGTGCGTATGACGCAAATTATGGAAGAGATTCGCGGCGAAAAAGCGCCTGCTGGATACTTTGATTACAGGCAGATGAAACGCGTTACGGAAGAATAAAAAATATACGTAAGAATAAAATAAAGTATCTTTTTAAAATCCCGTAAAGCGGCGTGTGTAATATTAAGTAATAGTGTGATTATAAGTCAAAATTGAGCTGCAAATTAGCTTGCGAAATGCGCGAAACTATAACGCAGCCCACGAAACTTCAAACCGAAAGGCAGGACGTAAACATGAACGTTACGGTGTTGGGTGCTGGTGCTTGGGGAACTGCGTTTGGTCAAGTGCTTGCGGACGCAGGAAATCAAGTGATGATGTGGGCAATAGAGCCGGAAATCGTTGAAGGAATTCGCGACCATCATCATAACGGCGTGCGCCTGCCAAGTGTGGAAAAACTTCCAGAAAATATGACTGCAACTGGGGATCGCGCAGAAGCTGTTGCGAACGCGGATATTGTAGTCGTGGCGATTGCGGCACAGTTTGCTCGCATTGCGTTAGCAGAATTTGTGGGGATTATTCCGCAAAATGCGATTGTTGTTTCGCTTATGAAAGGCATTGAGCGCACAACAGGAAAGCGCATGGATGAAGTCGTGTGCGAAGCATTGAACTTGCCGCGTAACCGTTTTGCTGCACTTTCCGGACCAAACTTAAGCAAGGAAGTTGCATCTCGCCACCCGGCTGCAGCAGTAGTTGCTTGTGCAGAAAAATCTCAGGCAGAAGTAGTTGCAAAAGCATGCTCAAACAGCTACTTTAAGGCGTTTGTTTCAACCGACGTAATCGGCGTAGAAATGTGCGGATCGCTTAAAAACGTGGTTGCGCTCGCAGTTGGCATGGCTCGAGGCGCAGGATACGGCGAAAATACTGCAGCTATGATTGAAACGCGCGGTCTTGCAGAGTTGACTGCTTTGGGTGTTGCGGAAGGCGCAGATTCTCGCACTTTTGCAGGTCTTGCAGGCTTTGGTGATCTAGTTGCAACTTGCGGATCTCCACTAAGCCGCAACTATACTTTCGGCGCAAATCTTGGTAAAGGTATGAGCGTTGAAGAAGCAACCGCTGTAAGCAATGGTGTTGCAGAAGGTGTTCCAACTACAAGCGCAGTTGTGGCAATGGGCAAGCGTTTGGGCGTTGAAACGCCTCTTGCAAGCGCAATGGCTCGCGTGCTGGAAGAAGGAATCTCCTGCCAAGAAATGCTCGCAATGCTTTTCGACGACGACGTTTGCGAAGAGTAAAAACAAAGCGTTTTTGAAAATAATCCAGAATAATACAAAATAATTCAGAATAATCAAAAATAATCTAAGGGAAAATAATGGCAAAAAAGCGTGTGGCATTTTTGTACGGCGGTAAAGCAGACGAACATTCGATTTCGTGTATATCGGCTGCTGGCGTTTTAAGTGCGGTTGACGAAAGTCGATTCGAAATTGTGCGCATTGCTATAACAAAACAGGGCGAGTGGATTGTTGGCGGCGAAGATCCGCGAAACTTCCGCATGGAAGAAGGAGAGCTTCCGGTAATAACAAAAACTGCTGGAACGCGCGATGTTGTGCTAGACCCTGCCAAAGGCGCAGACGGATTTTTAGCCCGCGAAAATGACGGTACACTTACAAGTTTGGGTCATATTGACGCAGTTTTCCCAGTTCTTCACGGTCCAAACGGTGAAGATGGCACTTTGCAAGGCTTGCTAGAAATGATGCAAGTTCCATACGTTGGTTGCGGAGTGTTGGCTTCGGCTGCGTGCATGGATAAATACTATGCAAAGCAACTGTTTAAAGCTGCCGGAATTAATGTTGCTCCTGGAATTGCACTTGATGCGCGCAAGTTTGCAAGCGACGCGGAAAATCGCTTCGATGCATATGCAAGCGAAATTCTTGCGCAAGTTGAAGCAGCAAAACTCGAGTATCCGCTTTTTGTAAAGCCAAGCCGTGCGGGATCTAGTTTTGGAGTTACAAAAGTTGAATCGCGCGATGCTAAAGCCTTAGCAGAAGCTGTTTTTGAGGCTTCAGAGCACGATTGGCGAGTATTGGTAGAGCAGGGAATTGACGCTCGAGAAATTGAGTGCGCGGTTCTTGCAGCTCGCGACGGCGAAGAACCGAAAGCAAGCTGGCCTGGAGAAGTTGTGCTAGACAAGCGCGAGGCTGGTGAAGACCAGTTCTACGATTTTGACAGCAAATACATGGATTCCGCAGCTTCGCACGTTGAAGTTCCAGCAAACTTGCCAGCGGAAACTTTAGAGCGCGTTCGCAAAACGGCACTTGCAGCGTTCAAAGCGGCAGATGGGCGTGGACTAAGTCGCGTGGATTCTTTTGTAACTAAAGATGGCCGCGTAATTCTTAACGAAATCAACACGATGCCTGGATTTACGCCAATTTCCATGTATCCAAAAGCTTGGGAAGCAACCGGAATAAGCTACAGCGATTTAATCACAAAGCTTATTGAAGGTGTTTTGAAATAATTTAATCAACTATAAAACAGCAACAAAAGCAGAAACAAAAGCAGAAACAAAAAGGAATAAGTATGCAAGATTTGCAAAATTCATGGCGCGACGAGACTTATTTGTTAGCGCGCAAACGTCAAGGAACTATTGGCATGTCTTTATGCGTATTCCTAGTAGTTTGGATTGCTGTTGCATATGTTCTTGGAGTTCTTTCTTCAAGGTTTGTGCCTAAGAGCATGCTAAGCGACTCTCTTAACACATTACTTGTGTCGGATATTTCGCAGTATTTAGTCGCTCTACCAATCGCAATGCTTATTATGCGCACTGTTCCTGCGGCAAAAACTCGACAATTCTCTATGAAATTTAGCCAATTTGGCGGATTCTTTGCTGTGTGCATACCGATTATGTACATTGGTAATATAGTTGGCATTTTCCTAGCAACAGTTCTTAGCGGCGGAAAAGCAGAAAATCGCGTCTCAGACACTATTGCAGCGGGAAATATGTGGGAAACCTTCATATTTGTGGTAATTCTTGCGCCAATTGTGGAAGAATGGCTTTTTAGAAAACAGTTGCTTTCTCGTTTGCGCGTGTATGGAGAAAAGCGAGCTATTGTATTTTCCGCACTTGCTTTCGCGCTTTTCCACATGAACGTGTTCCAATTCTTCTACGCATTTGGACTTGGACTTGTTTTTGGCTACATTTATATTCGCACGTCCAAGTTGAGCTACAGCATATTCCTTCATATGATTGTGAATTTCCAAGGAAGCATAATTGCCCTGTGGCTGGAAAAGCAGCTGGTTGATGCAAGCGGAAATATGATTGACGTAGAAAAGATGTCGCGTCAGGAATTAACTAGCCTACCAACCGGTTTTATTCTAGCTGGAATTTATGGGATGTTTATGATTGCCATGCTCATAGTAGGCGTGGTTTTGCTAGTTCGTCGCCGCAAGTATCTCGTATTCTTCGATGCTCCGCAAGAACTTCCAAATAAAGTTGGAAACAAAGCATTGTACGGAACTGTTGGAGTAATAGCGTTTTTGATTATTTCAATACTTCTTAATTTGCTAATGTTATTTGCGTAAAAGCGAGTAAAAAATAATCGCATAAAAATAAAATATAAAATAAATCAACGAAGGAGGCGAAAGTTATGCAAAGCAATCAATCGACTAAAACTATTCGCGTAGGTCTACTTGGGGCTGGAACTGTTGGGTCTCAAACAGCGCGACTAATAGTTGAACAGTTCAATGAGCTTAAGAAGCGAACTGGTGCTGAGATTGAGCTCGCAGCAGTTGCGTGCTTACGCCCAGCGGAAGTTAATGTGCCTTGGATTAAGCGCGATTTGCTAACTACAGACACCGCCTCTTTATGTAGTCGCGAAGACATTGATATTATAGTCGAGCTTATTGGCGGACTTGAGCCTGCGCATACTTTTGTAAAAAGCGCGCTGAGCCACGGAAAATCCGTTGTGACAGCTAACAAAGCGCTTCTTGCAAAGTTCGGTCCGGAATTATACGAGTGTGCAGAAAGTCACGGAGTTGACTTGTACTTTGAAGCGTCTGTTGCAGGAGCGATTCCTATTCTTCGTCCGCTTCGAGAGTCTCTTATTGGTGACGAAATTACGCAAATTTTTGGCATAGTAAACGGCACTACAAACTATATTCTTGACGAAATGACCGTGCGCGGACTTGATTTTGATTCGGCTTTGCGTGCAGCTCAAGAAAAAGGCTACGCAGAAGCGGATCCAACCGGAGATGTTGAAGGATTCGACGCTGCAAATAAGGCTGCTATTCTTGCAACTCTTGCATTCCAAATGCCGGTAAGTATTGACGATGTTTCCGTTGAGGGAATTAGCGCGATTACGGCTGAAGATATTGCGGCAGCGAGCGCGGAAAAGCGCGTGATTAAGCTTCTTGCGGCAGTTGAGAGGCACGGTGATGGCGGTGACGGCTGTGACGGCTGTGACGGCGAGTCAAGTGCAGATGACGGAGTGAGCGTTAGCGTGTATCCGGCGCTTGTTGGCGCGGAACATCCTTTGGCTTCTGTGCATGGCAGTTTTAATGCTGTGTTTGTAAAAGCTCAGGCTGCAGATGACTTAATGTTCTACGGACGCGGTGCTGGCGGCGCTCCAACTGCCAGCGCTGTTGTGGGAGATGTTGTTAGCGCAGCTAGAAATATTGTGCGCGGATGCTCCGGCTTTGGTGTGCCAATGTACAACAAGTATGTGCCGGCTTCTAGCGAGCAGACTTGTGCTGATTTTGTGATTCGTTGCAACATGGAAGACACTTCTTTGGCTTTGTGCAGCGAAGTTATGGATGTTTTTGCAGATTATGGCGTTAAGGTTGAGCGTTTGGCTTCGGCTTGTGAAGCGCAATACGAGCAGGTTGAAGGGGAGTCGGATTGCCCACAGTGCGGTCTTGGTGGGCCTGGAAGTATGCGCGTTCTTGTGCGCGAATGTTCTAAAGCTACTGTGCAATCTATTTGCAAGGATTTGCAAGATTTAGATTTTGTGCTGGATAAGCCGCTTGCTTTGCGAATTATTAAGTAAACGCTCTAACGAAAAAGGTGCGAAATGAAACCAGTATGCAACAGCGTGTCAGTTAGAGTTCCAGCAACCAGCGCAAATCTTGGATCCGGGTTTGATACTGCAGGAATTGCGCTTGACTACGCTGATTCGTTGGTGTTTACACTGGATGAGTCGCAAGATGTTCGCGTAATAATTCACGGAGAAGGCGAAAATACTCTTCCGCGCGACGAAAATCATTTGGTTGTAAAAGCATTTCGTAAAGCTTGCGAAATTTTTGGATTGCCAAACTTGAAATTTACTCTTGAAGCGCATAATCAAATACCACAAGCGCGCGGAATGGGATCTTCCGCCAGCGCAATCGTGGCAGGAGTAGCAGCAGCCTGGAGTTTTGCGCACGAAGGCAATATTGATCGTGAGACAATTTTTGAGATTTCGGCCGCAATTGAAGGCCATCCAGATAACGTTGCTCCCGCAGTTTTTGGCGGATTGACAATGAGTTGGAAGGATTCGCAAGAGTTTCACACGGTGCAATATAAGGTTTCAAAAGACATTTCCGTTTCTATTTTTGTGCCTGATTTTAAGCTGTCTACAGAAAAAGCGCGTCAAGCTCTTCCAGAAAAAGTGCCGTATGGTGACGCAATATTTAACGTGTCTCGAGCTGCAATGCTTCCGGTTGCGTTTGGTGAACTAAATAGCGAATCTTGCGATGCTGTAAAATCAAATCTTTCTAGAAATGAACTGCTGTTTGAGGCAACTCAAGACACTCTTCATCAACCGTATCGCGCGAATCTTATGCAGGATTCATGGGATTTGGTGAAATCGCTTCGAGATGCCGGTTTTGCGGCCGCGATTTCGGGAGCAGGTTCTTGTGTTGCTGTATTTTATGCAGGAAACAGTGCGCTCGCAAACGAGCAAATCGACAAAATTGCGGAGCCGTGGCTTTCGCGCGATGGCTGGCAGGTGCTTCACATGTCGGTTGATTCTTCGGGCGTGGCAATAACTCGCGAATAGGCTGTGCGAAGTTGTAATGAAGCAACAAGTCAATAAATTGTGGTACAATTATCGAATGGCTATTAGATTTGATCCCAAATCTGCATACAAACATTTCGATGAAGATCATCTAAATGAGGAAGAGATACTAAAAGCTATGGCTAAGCCTATATGGTTTGCTTTAGTTGATCCTAATGATGTGTCGAATCCACCTAGTTCAAAAGGAACAGTTGTTGCATTGGTCATATGTTTAAGGCATCCGGGTGCATGGCAAGATGATTTAATCGAGGTACTTGCGAGGCCACAAGGTAAAGATTTTCTTGTGTTTCACGTAGAGCATTTAACTGATAAATGGTTTAAATATTGGAAAAAGTGGAGCAAATGAGGTGATTTGCATGGATATTTATGAGAATTTAGCTGATGAAAATGTGTCTGCTCCAAATAATCCTCCTGTAGCTCAATTTTCAGGCAAGGATGCTTCAGTAATTATGCAAACTTTACTTTCTGAAGATTCTGATGCAACTGAAATATTTGCATCCTTATCTGGACCAGGAAGACCAAATTCGAAAGAAAGGCGCGAAAGTAGTGTTCAAGAGCGTTTTCGTGTACCTAAATCTTGGAGTGAATATATTTCTCGCGCTGCTAAAAGAGATGGCATGCCAAATAAAAGCAAGTATTTACAATCTTTGATTTTGAGAGACGCTCAGATGCATAATGAGCAATGCCAGCTACAGGCGGTATTACAGTAACCAGAAAATAGGCTGTGCGAAGGTATAAAAAGGAAGAGTAAAGTATGGCAGTTACGTTGATTTTGGCTTCAAAGTCGCCTGCGCGTAGAGCGGTTTTGGCGGCGGCCGGCGTGATCCCTGTGATTCACGAGAGTGAAGTGGATGAGCCGGCGGCTTTGCGCGATGCGGCTAGTGAGCGCGGAACAAACGTTGAAGAGTTGAGCGCTGAGCAACGCGTTTCGATTTTGGCGCGCGCGAAGGCTTCTGCCGTGTATGATGCGTGGAAGTGTGTGGCGGATGCGGCTGCAAGCGCTAGTGGCGATTTGGTTGTTGGATATCCGCTGGAAGCTGAAGCTGAAACTGCGGGATCTGAATCTTCTGAAATTGGTGAATCTTCTAGCAACGCTTTAGCAAGCGACTCTCAAGCAGACGTAACGCATAACGTAGATACCGCGCAAACTCGCGACTTTTCAGGCGTAACTGTTCCTACAAAAACTTTCGATATTCACGATTTTGCATATACAAATAAATCTTCTCATGATTGTAGCGGTGTACTGATTGTTGGCTGCGATTCCATGTTCCTGCTCGATGGCGAATGCTACGGAAAGCCGCACACGCCCGAAATTGCTTTTGAGAGAATCAAGAATATGAGTGGCAAAACAGGACAATTGTGGACTGGTCATTGCTTAATCGACGCAAAAACTGGCAAAATTGTATGCAAAACAAGCCACGCAAGTGTAACTTTTGCACATATGAGCGACGCTGAAATTCGCGCGTACGTAGAAACTGGCGAGCCGCTGGAAGTTGCGGGATCCTTTACGCTAGAAGGATTCGGCGGAGCTTTTATTGAGGGAATTCAGGGAGATCCGCACGGAGTTCTTGGAATCAGCTTGCCTCTTCTTCGCAATATGGTTGCCGAGCTTGGATACGCCTGGCCAGATTTGTGGAATAAGAATACCTTGGAAGAAGTTGGTGCGAAGAACGATCCGACTTCCACAGAAGTTCCTAAAGAAAATGTGCATCAGCCGGGGGATGGTTGGGTGCAGTGCAATTGTGGGCGAAGGCACTGGGGTCATAACGGTGCTGCTGGAGTGCTGCTTGCTAGGCGAGATGAGGCGACCGGGCGCGTGACGCACGTTGTGATGCAGCATCGCGCGCTTTGGAGTGCGGAAGGCGGTACTTGGGGCATTCCGGGCGGAGCAATTTCCGACGGCGAAAGTGCAATTGAGGGAGCGTTGCGCGAGTCGTTTGAAGAAGCGAATATTACTTCGGAAGATATTGAGGTTGTTGGAGCTTACCGTGAAGATCACGGAAACTGGTGCTATACAACGGTTTTTGCGTTTGAAAAGCCGGGGCATAGTGTGGATCCTTGCGCGCACGACGACGAGAGTATGGAAATTAAGTGGGTGCCGATTGACGACGTGCCTAAGTTGAAGCTGCTTACGGCAATGCGCACTGATTGGCCGTCTTTCCGCGCGCGCCTTGATTCGCTTGCCTCGATTCTCTAGTTGCGCAAAGGTAGGTGCGCAAAGGTAGGTGCGCAAAGGTAGCTTCAATTTGGAAGTAGACTTCCAAGTATGAGTTAGTTTTGCGGAATCTGGAAGTAGACTTCCAACTTGCGAAAGGTAAATTTCTTGTTGCAAATGCTACGAATGTGCGAGAATTAGTTACCCCAAAATGGCGGCGATTACAGCTATGCAAATCGGGCTGGTAACCGTAGAAAACAGGATTCCGTCACGCGCAAAACTTAAGCCAACGCCGTATCTAGCTGCATAATTGTAAACGTTTTGGCCTGTTGGAAGCGCCGCAAGCACAACGCACGCGTACAAAGTCGCCCCGCGAAAACCCATCACAAAGTAAGCCAGCAAAAACGCAATAATTGGCATAATCAAATTTTTCAGCACCGCAACTGTTGCAATCGCAGCGCGATTTGAATCCTTCTGCAAAGGTCTACTTCCGTAAAGCGACATACCGAAAGCCATCAAAATCATAGGGACTGCGGAATCGCCAATCATTTTAATAGGATCGTACAAAAAATTCGGAACAGGGAAATAGCCAACTTTTGCGGAAATCGCAGAAATCACAATTCCGCCAAGAGATCCAATTAAAAGCGGCTGCTTCAAAGGCTGCTGAGCAATACGCTTAAGCGAGAATTTGCCGGTAGTCGTGATGTCAAGAACCGTCAAGCCAACAGGAGTAAAAACGGCCTGTTGCATAACCAAAATTGGCGCTACGAGTGCAGGATTTCCAAGAATATAAGTTGCAACCGGCAATCCAATATTATTGGAATTTAAGTAAAGCGAATTAAGCGCGCCAATTGTGCAGTCGGCTGCAGGAAGGTGGAAAAATATGCGGTTAAGCAATATGAACGCAAGTCCAACAATCATTGCAGAAAAGAACGCAACAAAAATCGAAGAATGAAAAATCTCAAAAATAGGCTCTTTAGAAAGAATTGCGAACATTAAGCAAGGGCTTGAAACGAAGAAACTTACTCGATTTAGCACCATTTGAGCTTGAGAGCCGCCAATGTGAAGGCGGGCGGTAATATAGCCGGCAAGAATCACAATGCCGATTACGCAAAAGCCTTGCATAGCGCTGATTAAGCCCATTTCGTGCCTCCCAAGGGTATCGCAAATTATTCCAAATATTATTCCAAATATTAAGTAGTGCGCAAATATATTCGTACAAACCTCTGCTGCAACTATAGGAGCGATATGCAACTTTTGCGAGTGCGCAAACGATTTGCATTAGTGCAGATAGTAGCGCGCGTGTAGTTTTTCTGCTTTTGGCTTAAAAGTAACGTTGTAAATTTTAATATTCAGTAAATTGGATATTTGACTCGGCAATATGGCATACTAGAGAGCGGTGGCACTGCAAGCCGCCGGGCGATTGATGGCGTCGATCCCCTCGTGAGTGTTTTTCCGAGGCTGGCGTCCGCCGTCGCGCAATTAGACTTTGTAGAGAGCCTTGGGGTGGCTCGCGTGCGTGCGTGTTCATCTTAAAGCCAGGGATGCGAGGCGATTGCAGCGTTTCGTGAGGAGCATAGTGCCCAGAATAATGAGAGAACGCTTCAATGAATCTGAAGCTGAAAATAGTATAACTGTGTCTAAAAATCCGGTTGCGGCTAAAGACGCTAAAGACGCTAAAAATGTTAAAGATGCTAAAGATGCTAAAGATGTGTCGTTTGTCGGCGCTTCTGCTGCAGGTATAGCTGCTACTTCTGCCGCTTCTGCTACTTCTGCTGCTGGAGTTGTGCGTCGTCGCCGAGGCCGTCGCGTGACGCGTGGTGCTGGTGCAGCCGGCGAAGCGATGGAATTAAAGGTAGAAGAGTCGAGCACGAAGATTTTTAATAGCGGCGTTGATAGCGCAGTTGATAGGGGCGATAATAATCGCAATAATGCTAGAACCAATGCCAGCACCAATGCCAGCGCTAATAGTCGCACTAATAGTCGCGATAATCGCGCTGCTGGTCGCGCTAATAACGTTAAAAGTCGCGCAGAAAGCCATGTTGACAGCAACGTCGACAGTCATGCTGACAGTCATTCTGAAAGCCACACGTCATCTCGCCCTATTACTTCTTTGCTGTTCCAAGAGCCTGTTTTGCCGGCTCATGTTAATAGTGATGAAAGCGAGCGTTTGCGCGAAGATTCCAGGGATGATTCTCGCGCAGATTCGCGTTCGTCTTCGCGTTCGTCTTCTCGCGCGGATTTGCGTCATGATTCGCGCGCAAATTCTCGTGAGGATGCACGTTCTGATTCTCAATCGGATTTTGAAGACGAATCTGAAAACAGTGCGAATGAGCGTCAAAGCCGTCGCAATAATCGTAATCGCAATGAATCTTCTCAAAAAAGCCAACGTTCTCGCCGCTCGCGTCGTCTGAATGCGGTTGAGCGTCGAGCTGCTGCCGAAGTCGAGCAAATTGAAGAGGATCTTGCGTACGACGATATTGTTTATGCGCCTATTGATACTCAAATCGATGAAACTCTTGATGTTAGCGATATTTTAGATAGCGACGATCGCAACGATGGCAGCGACAGCAGTGATCGCAGTGATCGCAACGACCGCAGAAACAGAGGAAATCTTCGCAATCGAAGGAATCGCGGCAATAGCGATGATCGCAGCGACAGCAGTGACAATCGCAGCGACCGCAGCGACATTCGAGATGATAATCAAGACAATAATGATGACAGTCAAGATTATGGTCAAGATGACAATCAAGATACTGGCTTGCGTCGTCGCCGTCGTCTTCGCGACTCGTCAAGCAGCATTCTTGATGAAGATGACGATGAGGGAATGATAACGCGTCGTCGTCGCCGTCGTCGTTCTTCGCGCGAAAATATTGACGAAGTATCTCAGGAAGATCGCGATTTAATACCGGATCCAGAAGAACTTCGCGCTCAAGACGAAGAAGAAACGCTTTACACGCGTCGCCGTCGTCGCCGCCGCTCTAAGTCTTCGGATGATTCCGCAGCTTCATCGCAATCGCAGTCTTCGCAGTCGTCATTGTCTTCTTCGGATGATTCTTTTGCTTCTTCTCGCTTAAGTGCCGACGATTTATCTTCTAGGCGCTCTCGCAAGCAGCAGTATATTGACGAAATCACGGATATTGAGGGCTCTACTAGACTTGAAGCAAAGCGTCAGCGTCGCCGTGACAATCGCCGCGAGCGCGCGCGTCAAAACTTAATTATGGAGCAGGATTTCCTTGCTCGTCGCGAAAATGTTGATCGTTTGATGGTGGTTCGCGAGCGCGATCGTCACACGCAAATTTCCGTTATTGAAGACAATATTCTTGTGGAGCACTACGTTTCCGATATTCAAGAAGTTGCAACCGTTGGCAATATTTATCTTGGTCGCATTCAAAACGTGCTTCCAAGCATGGAAGCTGCGTTTGTGGATATTGGTCAGGCTCGAAATGGCGTGCTCTATGCTGGCGAAGTCAACTGGGATATGACGCGTTTGGAAGGTCAGCCTCGCAGAATTGAGCTTGCTTTTAAGTCCGGAGATCCTGTGCTTGTGCAGGTTACTAAGGATCCGATTGGCCACAAGGGTGCGCGACTAACTTCGCAAGTAACTCTTGCAGGTCGTTTCCTTGTGCTTGTTCCTTCTGGCGGAATGACGGGCGTAAGCCGTAAGCTTTCGGATCGTGAGCGCTCGCGTTTGCGCGCTATTGTTTCTAAGATTGCTCCAAAAGATATGGGCATTATTATTCGTACTGCTGCTGAGGGTGCAAGCGAAGAGGCAATTCAGAAGGATCTTGAATCGCTTGTTAAGCAGTGGGATCGCATTGAAGCAAAGCGTGAGGAGTATTTGCACGGCAAGCGTCCTAAGCTGCTTCAAGGCGAGCCGGATGTGGCTATTCGTGTTGTTCGAGATATTTTCAACGATGACTTCCAGAAGCTTATTGTTGAAGGCGAGGGCGTGCACCAGCGCATTAACGAATATCTTGAAATGATGGCACCTGATTTGTTGAGCAAGGTTGAGTATTGGGATCCTGCTGAGCATGAGGGCAAAGATATTTTCGACAAGTGGCAGATTGATAGCCAGCTTCGAAAAGGCATGGAGCGTCAGGTTTACTTGCAGTCGGGCGGCTCGATTGTTATTGATCGAACTGAAGCTATGACTACGATTGACGTTAATACCGGTCGTTTTATTGGACGCGGTAAGTCTTTGGAAGAAACGGTTACGCGCTGTAATTTGGAAGCTTCCGAAGAAATCGCGCGACAGTTGCGTTTGCGCGATATTGGCGGCATGGTAATGATTGATTACGTCGACATGGTTATGCCAGCCAACCGTGATTTGGTGTTGCGAAGACTGCTTGAGTGCTTGGCGCGAGATAGAACTAAGCATCAGGTTGCTGAAGTTACTTCGCTTGGTCTTGTGCAAATGACGCGTAAGCGTGTTGGACAGGGCTTGGTTGAAGCTTTCTCGGAGGAATGCCCAACGTGCAAGGGTCGTGGATTTATTTTGCACGATGAGCCGACGGTTTCTTCGGAATATGCCGATCCTTATGCGCTTAAGGGTGGCGATCCGTTTGTGAAAACGAACAAGTATGGTCATGGAACTTCTACGGTTGCTCCAGAGCCGCAAAAGCAGCAGGGTTCTAGCGCTGAAGTGCGTGCTAAGCTTGCGCGTATTGCTGCAGCGTCCGCAATTAGTGAATCTATAGAATCTGCTGGAAATTCTGGAAATGATGAAAATGCGGAAAATGTAGAATCTGCGGAAAGTGCGGAAGTAATTGAAACTAAAGAAACTGCTAATTTCGCAGAAAATGCGGAATCTACCGAATCTGTAGAATCTTCTGAACCTGCAAAAACTGAAGAATATACGGAATATACAGAATATAGAGAGCCTACGGAGTATTAATAATCTTAAGGATAATCTATTAAGTATATGCCTTGAGTACAATATTGAATATTGTCTGCATTGCCCAATGAAACTAACCACTTGACGTTAGTACATGGGTGGGTGTATTTTTGATAGTCGGTGTCTTGCCGCGCGCATTTTGCTGTGCGCAAGACAGAAGTAAGCTTTCAATTGAGCTAAGGAACGAATTATGTACGCGATTGTGAAGGCCGGTGGCCATCAAGAGAAGGTCGAGGTTGGCGACGCCATTCTCGTGAACCGTCTCGATGCGAAGAAGGGCGATACCGTGGAATTCCCGGTCGCGCTCGTTGTTGACGGTGCTAAGGTGACCTTAAGCGCCAAGGATCTTGCTAAGATCACGGTGAAGGCAGAAGTCTTGAACGACGAAGCCAAGGGCCCAAAGATTAGCATTATGAAGTTTAAGAACAAGACTGGTGTGGCTCGTCGCAAGGGTCATCGCCAGAAGTTGACTCTCGTCAAGATCACGGCCATCGCCTGATTGACGGTGTTATAAACCTGAAAGGACAGTGAGATGGCACATAAGAAGGGTGCGTCTAGCTCGCGCAACGGTCGCGACTCGCAAGCGCAATATCTTGGTGTGAAGAAGTTCGGCGGTGAAGCTGTTGTGGCTGGCAACATTATCGTTCGTCAGCGCGGCACTAAGTTCCACGCCGGTCAGAATGTTGCTTTGGGCAAGGATCACACGCTGTACGCTTTGACGGACGGCAATGTGAAGTTCGGCATTCGTCGCGACCGCAAGGTTGTTGACGTTGTTACCGCCTGAGTGACAAATTAGTCTTCGAGCCGCACCCAATTCGGTGCGGCTTTTTTGTTCTCGCATATTTCCTCGTTTTTGGAGCGTTGAAGCGGGTTTGGTGCTCCAAACGCCGTATAAATTTCCGGCGTTTGTGGTCAAAAACAGCCAGAGCGGAAACAAATGCCGTATAAATTTCCGGCAAATGTGGTCAAAAACAGCCAGAGCGGAAACAAACGCCGGGAAAATCTCCGGCAAATGTTTTCGTAGCTTCGAGATTAAGTGTTTAGCTTCGAGTAAGGTAGCAGTATGAGTGATTTTGTAGATCGCGTAACAGTGCACGTGAAGGGTGGCGACGGCGGCAATGGTTCCGCCGGAGTCCGTCGCGAAAAGTACAAGCCATTGGCAGGCCCAAACGGCGGCAATGGTGGAGACGGCGGTTCAGTTATTTTTGTAGCTGATCGTAACGCAAATAGCTTACTCGACTACCGTTTTATGCCTCATCGAACAGCAGAGAATGGCACGATGGGCTTGGGCGACACTAAAGACGGTTCAAAAGGCGCTGATTTGGTGCTTCCTGTGCCTGTTGGAACTGTTGTTTTCACAGCCAAAGGCGCAGCTGGAGCCGCTAAGCGTCCGGGTGAAGTTTTGGCGGATTTGCGTCATGTTGGGGATAAATTTGTTGTAGCTCAAGGCGGTGCCGGTGGTCTTGGTAACGCAGCTTTGGCAAATAAAGTACGACGTGCTCCAGGTTTTGCTCTTTTGGGAGAGCCAGGCGAAGAACGCGACGTAATTTTGGAACTCAAATCTATTGCAGACGTGGCTTTAGTAGGCTTCCCATCTGCAGGAAAATCAAGCCTAGTCGCATCAATTAGCGCAGCCAAACCAAAAATTGCTGACTATCCGTTTACTACTTTGGTGCCAAATCTTGGCGTAGTAAGTTTCGGAAATTATCGCTACACAATTGCAGACGTGCCAGGTTTGATTCCAGGAGCATCCGAAGGAAAGGGCTTGGGTCTTGAGTTTTTGCGCCATATTGAGCGCACGGAAATTATTGCGCACGTAATTGATTGCGCAACTCTTGAGCCAAATCGCGACCCAATTAGCGACTATCACGCTCTTGAACATGAGCTTTCGCAATACGCTAACAAACTTGAGCTTCCGTTGGGCGCAATCCCAATTCCGGAGCGTCCGCGAATTATTATTCTTAACAAAGTCGACGTCCCTGAAGCTAAGGAATTGGCTGATTTTGTGCGCGGCGAGTTTGAGAAAATGGGATTGACTGTATTTGAGATTTCTACAGCATCTCACGAAGGCTTGAAAGAGCTTGGTTTTGCGCTTGGTCGACTGGTTGAAAAGATGCGTGAGAAGCTCGCTGCCGAGGAAGCGGCTCGCGAAGAAGAGCGCGTTGTTATTCAGCCTCTTGAGCAGCCGGCTTCGACTTTGCGCAGGCGTCGCGATGATGGTCGCGGAAACAGTTCGGACTTTGAAATTAAGCGCGAAGAAGACAGAAATGGTGATTTTTGGTTCACTGTAACCGGTACCAAGCCGGAGCGCTGGGTTGTACAAACGAATTTTGACAACGACGAAGCAGTAGGCTACTTGGCAGATCGTTTGGCAAAGCTCGGTGTTGAAGACGAGTTGCGCAAGAAGGGCGCGCGTCCGGGAGATGAAATTCGCATTGGTAGCGGCAAGCACATGGTTTGCTTCGACTGGGATCCAAGCATTGCAGCCGGTGCGGAAGGATTGGACGGAGCTAATTTGGGTGCGCGTGGCAAGGATTTGCGACTCGAAGCGAACGATCCTCGCGGAGCAAGACGCACGAATGCAGAGCGTAGACGAGATTATCACAGCATGATGGACGCTAAATCTGCGGTTCGAGAAGCGATGATGGCTGAGCGAAAGTCGGGACATTGGGCGGATCCTTCTGTGGACGACGATCGTCATGACGAAAATAGCTTATTTGGGCGCGGTGAAGAACAGGAAAACTAGCGGAATCAAGGGGGAATTTTATGAGTAATCCGGAAATTGAACTTACCGAAGACGGGGTTCGGTGTTCAATCCGCGAGGCGCGCACAATTGTTGTAAAAGTAGGCTCAAGCTCTCTTACGGACGCATCTGGGCGGCTGGATGTGCAAAAGTTGCGTGCTCTTGTTTCTGCAATTAGTCACGCGCAAATGCAAGGTGCTCGAATTGTTCTTGTGTCTTCTGGTGCGATTGCCGCGGGCTTTGGACTACTTGGTTTTGCGGAGCGTCCAAAAGATGTGCCAACTCAGCAGGCCACGGCTTCGGTTGGTCAAGGCTTGCTTATGGCACAATATGAAGCAGCATTTTCGCAATTTGGTTTCAGAGTAGGGCAGATGTTACTGACGGCAGACGTTACTATTTCGCCATCTCGCTACCGTAACGCGCAGCGCACAATGACGCGTTTGCTGGAACTTGGCGTAATCCCAATCGTAAACGAAAACGATGCGCTTTCTAGCAACGAAATTCGCTTCGGCGACAACGATAGACTCGCAGCTATTGTGGCAAATATTGTGCGTGCAGAAGCGCTTGTGCTGCTTACAGATGTGGATTCGCTTTATACTGCGCCGCCTAGCGAGCCTGGTGCAAAACGAGTGAGCTTTGTGCCGGATGTGACGCGCGCTTTAGAAGAAGTGAAGGTTGGTGCAAGTGTTTCGGGAGTAGGCACTGGGGGTATGGTGACGAAGCTGGAGGCCGCGCATGTGGCGGCAGTTTCAGGTATTCCAACCGTGCTTACTTGTGCTGGAAACGCAGGGCCGGCCCTTGCTGGAGATGTTGTTGGAACTGCGTTTGCTCCGGTTCATACGCGCGATTCTGCTAGGCGACTTTGGATTGGGTTTGCGTCACATCCTCACGGAACGCTGGTGGTTGATGAGGGTGCTGCTAAGGCTGTGCGCGGCGGACGTGCGAGCCTTCTTGCGGCTGGTATTGTGCGTGTTTGCGGAGAGTTTTCGGCAACGGATCCGGTGTGGATTGACGACGAGCAGGGAAATCACTTGGCGAAAGGTTTAGTGGCTTTTGATGCTGAGGAGATTCCGGAGATTATGGGGCGCACAAGCGATGAGCTTGAGGAGTCGCTTGGCAGGCAGTATGCGCATCCGGTGGTGCATCGCGACAATCTTGTGCTTGTGTAATTAGCTGTATTCCCAAACGTGCGCAACTTGTCCCGCGTTTGGAGGGTTGTGGCGTGGTTTTTGCTCCAAATGTGCGCAGCTTTTCTCGCATTTGGAGCGTTTGTGTTGCTTTGACGCTCCAAACGCGGGGAATTTCCGGCAAATTTACCGTTTCGCGGCTTGCGGTTACACTAGAAACCATGGCAGAGAATATGGTAGATACTTCCGCACAAGAAGATTGGCGCGTATTAAGCGAGCGCATAAACCGGGTAGCACCAAGCGCAACGCTTGCAGTCGACGGCAAAGCAAAAGCTATGAAAGCTTCCGGCGTTGACGTAGTAAGTTTCGGCGCAGGCGAGCCGGATTTTCCTACTCCTTCTTATATTGTCGAAGCTGCAGCTGCGGCTTGCAAAGACCCTCGAAACTACCGATACACCGCTACTGCCGGTCTGCCGGAGCTTAGAGAAGCAATCGCCCGTAAAGTTAAGCGCGATTCTGGCTACGAAGTCTCACCGAATCAAGTTGTAGTAACAAACGGAGGAAAGCAAGCCGTTTACGAAGCTTGCCAAATCCTTCTAAATGATGGTGATGAAGTTATTATTCCAGCCCCATATTGGACTAGCTACCCGGAGGCCGTGAAGCTTGCGGGCGGCGTTCCTGTGCCGGTTTTGGCAGGCGCAGAACGTGGTTTTGAGCCAGATATTGATGCGCTTGAAGCCGCTCGCACTCCACGCACTCGCGCAATTATTGTAAATTCGCCTTCGAATCCTACGGGCGCTATTTGGAGCGCACAAACTATTCGCGCAATCGGCCAGTGGGCTGTAAAGCACCATATTTGGGTGCTTTCCGACGAAATTTACGAGCATCTTCATTACGACGGAATTTCAACTTCTTACATTGGTGTTGAGGTTCCGGAAGTTAGAAATCAGCTGCTGATTTTAAACGGTGTTGCTAAAACTTACGCAATGCCAGGCTGGCGAGTTGGTTGGATGGTTGCGCCTGCGGATGTTGCAAAAGCTGCAGTAAAGCTGCAAAGTCACATGACTTCTAACGTTTCTAATATTTCGCAACGAGCCGCAATTGCTGCAGTTGGCGGATCTTTAGACGTGGTTAGCACAATGCGCGAATCTTTTGACGCTCGTCGCAAAGCAATTGTGGAAGCGCTGAATAATATTGACGGCGTTACTTGTCCGCTTCCTCACGGCGCTTTTTACGCTTTTGCTAACGTTGAGGCGCTTCTTGAGCGTCCTCTTGGCGAGCATCGCGAAGTTCCGCATACTTCTTCGCGATTTGCGGAAATGTTGCTTGATGAAGCACATGTTGCTGCTGTTCCAGGAGAGGCTTTTGGCGCTCCAGGTTATTTGCGATTCTCTTGCGCGCTCGCGGACGATCAGCTTGCAGAAGGTATGCGTCGCATGAAAAAGTGGGTTGAATCTCAACTTTAGTGGGTTGTGGCTTAGCTTTATACGACACTCGCTAAATGCTATTAATCGCGAAATCATGCCCATGAGATAACATAGCTATCTGGCGGTTTTGCTATGTCGCACCTTTTGGGGTATGATAAGCAAGTTCACCATAGGGATGTGGCGCAATTGGTAGCGCAACGGTCTCCAAAACCGTAGGTTGTGGGTTCGAGTCCCGCCGTCCCTGCCAGTTTTTAGTTCACAAATTCTACACGAAGGAATAAGGCATGGCACAGGCACGCAGCACTAATAAAGCAGTAAAGCCGAACTTGTTCATGCGCATTGGCATGTTCGTCAAGCAAACTATCGATGAAACGCGCAAGGTTGTTGCTCCTCATGGCAAAGAGTTGTTCGCTTGGTCTATAGCTGTGTTCGTATTCGTTGTATTCTTAATGGCTTTCGTAACCTGCATGGATCTTGGCTTAGGCAAGTTCGTAATGTGGTTGTTCGGCTGAGTTGAAATTTTGAAGGTGTATAAAATATGACTGATGAGTTCAATCCCGAAGAAGCAGAAGCTGTAGAAGTTGCATATGCTGTAGAAGATGTTGAAGCCGTAGATGCAGCTCCAGTTAACGATGCTGATGATGCCGCTGCCGCTGAAGCCGCTGTTGCATCTCTTGATGCAGATAACACTGAAGCTGAAGCTGAAGCTGGCGCAACTGATTCCGAATCAACTGAAGACGATCCAACTGATGCCGGCGCAATTGCTGTAGCTGAGTTTTCTAAGAAGCTGCGCACTTTGGAAGGCAAGTGGTATGTGCTTCACACTTACTCTGGCTATGAGAAGCGCGTAAAAACTAACGTTGAATCTCGTGTGCAGAACTTTGGTTTGGAAGATAAGATTTTCCAGATTGAAGTTCCAATGGAAGAAGTTGAGAAGCATACGGAAAAGGGTAAGAAAGTTATTACCCGCGTGCGTGTGCCAGGTTATGTGCTGATTCGCATGTGGCCGGATGAAAACGCTCGTCGCATTGTGCGCGAAACTGAGGGCGTGACTGGTTTCGTTGGACCTTCTAGAGAGCCAGCTCCATTGAGCCGCAAGGAAGTTGTGGCAATGATGGCTCCGATGATTGCTTCCGAAGCTTTGAAGAACGCTGGAGATAAGCCTGCAGCTGCACGTAAGCGCAAGGTTGAAGTTGCTTACAAGGTTGGCGATCAGGTTACTGTTACAGACGGTCCATTCTCTACTATGGCTGCTGTGGTTTCGGACGTGGAGCCTACAACTCAGAAGCTTACAGTGTTGGTTTCCATCTTTGGTCGTGAAACTCCTGTGGAGCTTGGTTTCAACCAGGTTGAGCCGATTGTTTGAGCTGAAATCCTGAGCCGAAATCTTAAGCCGAAATCTTAAGTTTTTATAGCTTTCACAAACCGGGGCGCGTTAATTTGCGCTCCGGTTTTGTTTATTTACTGAGCCATGGCATATTTTGTGAATATGCATAGGTGGCTTCATGCTAAGCATGTAGCGAAAATATGTTGCTGCTAAATTGTTAAGAATTGCAGCTGTCGTAATGCAGCGTGTCGCGAAGATGTGGCATAATAGGAAGGCTTGTGACTGGAGGAGTAATCCGCTAGCACAGCACAGCAATACAAGATGCGGGAGGAAGCTGCAAAACGGCTTTATATCAGCGTTTGCAGCAACCGTTTGAACCGCTTGTACAAGAAAGAAGAACCATATTATGGCTCCGAAAAAGAAAGTCTCCGCGCTTATTAAGCTCGAGATTCAGGCTGGTAAAGCAAATCCAGCCCCACCACTGGGTCCAGCATTAGGCTCCCACGGCGTGAACATCATGGACTTCTGCAAGGCCTATAACGACCAGACGAAGGACAAGATGGGTCAGATCGTCCCAGTAGAGATCACCGTTTACGAAGATCGTTCCTTCACCTTCATTTTGAAGACCCCACCAGCCGCTGCTTTGTTGCTTAAGGCTGCTGGCATTCAGAAGGGCACCGAGAATCCATTGACTCACAAGGTTGGTTCTGTGACCAAGGCTCAGGTGCGCGAAATCGCCGAAATTAAGATGCCTGACCTCTCCGCACGTGACGTCGAGGCCGGTATGAAGATCATCGCGGGCACCGCTCGCTCGATGGGTATTACCGTTACCGACTGAAAGGGAGTGTAGAAATGGCTAAGCGTTCTAAGAAGTATCGTGAAGCGGCTGAGAAGATCGACCGCAATAACCTGTACACCCCAGCTGAAGCTATTGCTTTGTTGCAGAGCATGCCAAAGCACGCTTTCGACGAGTCCGTTGAGGCTGTTATGCGCCTTAATGTGGATCCTCGTAAGGCTGATCAGTTGGTTCGTGGCGTTGTGAACTTGCCAAACGGCACCGGTAAAACCGCTAAGGTTTTGGTGTTTGCTCGTGGCCCAAAGGCTACTGAGGCTCAGGAAGCTGGCGCCGACATCGTTGGTGATGACGAATTGATCGAAAAGGTTGCCGGTGGCTTCCTTGACTTCGATGCAGTCGTTGCAACCCCAGACATGATGGGTAAGGTTGGCCGCTTGGGTCGTGTTCTCGGTCCTCGTAGCTTGATGCCAAATCCAAAGACTGGCACCGTGACCATGGATGTTGCCAAGGCTGTTGCAGACATTAAGGGCGGTAAGATTGAGTTCCGCGTGGATCGCCAGGGCAACCTGTCCTTCCTCTTCGGCAAGCTCTCCTTCGATGCCAAGGCTCTTGAAGAAAACTTCAAGGCTGTTGCAGACGAAATCCGCCGTTTGAAGCCAAGCACCATCAAGGGTCGTTACATTACTAAGGTAACTGTGACTTCCACGATGGCTCCTGGTGTTCCAGTGGATATTGCAAGCATCGCTGCCTGATTTATTGCTGAATTTATTGCCTGCGTAATTTTGCGCACAATATAATTAAGCGTTAAGGCTTAAACGCTGAAAATGTGCTCTTTTTGAGTTACGTTTTCAGCGTTTTTTGTTACTTATGTCGCTGCGTTTCTGCATTAGTAACGAATAAATGGTGTTTTGCTTTGTTAGTGCAGTAGACAATCTGCGTTAGTAACGAATAGGTGACGAGAGAGGTTGCGCGTGCGTGGGGGTGCACGGCGTGTCGTTTAGGAATGGCGGTTTTTCAAGGGTTTGCGGGCTGCGCGGGGGAGCTGCCGCGAGTTTCCTGAGAGTTTTCTGAGAAAAATCTTTGAAAATCGTGAAATAGTATTTTTTACGATTAAACAGTGTTGTTTGGCGTATTTTTTATGGTTTTATGCGATTTTACTTGAATATTTTTGTAATTTTGTTGATGTTTTCTGTGTTGGATGCATATTTTTGCTCTTGACTTTTTCGAACGGGGGGGGGGGGTATGTTAATAACAGCTTTCAGCTAGATACTCTATCTGAAAGTTATCCACAAGAGATTGATTTTGTGGGTTTATGTTTTTCACTGCGTTTTAAGCGTGGTGGAGAAGAAGAAAGGAAAATATTATGTTGAATAAGAAGGCTATCGCCGCACTCGCTGCTGGCGCCACCCTCGTTTCCGGCTTGGCTTTCGCCGCCCCAGCAATGGCTCAAGATTCTGCCCCAGCAATGGCTCAAGATCCTGATTTTAGCCCATTGCTCGTGCAGGATGTTAATGCTGCTAAGGTTGCTAAGGCTAAGGAAGATCTCAAGAAGGATCAGAAGACTCTCGATGATGCTAAGAAGGATCTCGAGAAGAAGCAGAAGGAATTGAAGACTGCTGAGGCTGAAGAGGCTGCTAAGAAGACTGCTCTTGATAACGCCGATGAGACTGGTAAGGCTGCTGCTCAGACTGCTTACAATCAGGCTAAGGAAGCAACCAAGACTAAGAAGGCTGCTGTTGAGGAAGCTAAGAAGGCTGTCACTAATGCTCAGAATAAGGTTGATTCTGATAATGATGTGATTAATGCTGGTAAGCCATCTAACACCACTCCAACCACTCCAACCACTCCAACCACTCCAAAGGATGATAAGAAGCTTGATCTTATTAATCTTTTGAAGGGTGGCGATGAGCCATCTGGCGCTACCATGGTTTCCCCATTCGGTACCAGCACTCTTTACACCAACTACAAGGGTTTGACCGCTGAACTTATCAAGAAGGGTATCACCAACATTGCTGCTTACGATGCTCTTCTCGACAAGCTCGAGTTCGGTTTGAAGCAGTCCGGTTGGGCTAACATCATTAAGAACTTTGGTGGCGACAACTGCGCTTACTTGGCTAAGCTTCGTCGTCAGCTCCAGAAGGCTGTAAAGCACTACGGCCACGTTGAGGCTGCTGTGAAGGATATCCTTGCAGAGCTTAACGAGGATTACAATGATGCTAAGGCTGCTGAGGATTGGGATGCAGCTAAGGTAATCAAGGGTAAGATTGCTCAGGCTAAGGGCTTGCTTGAGGTTGCTCATCACAACCGCACTCGCGCTGAAGCTATCTTGGATTCCGCTAATGATCACGCTCGTGATTTGAGCTGCGATACTGGCGCCAAGGATGTCTTGAAGGCTCTCAAGGGTGCTAAGGCTGACAAGAAGGCTGACAAGAAGGCTGATGCTAAGAAGGCTGCTCCATTGGCTAAGACCGGTGCTGTTGTAGCTTTGGCTGCTGTTGCTGCTTCCGTGCTTGCTGGCATGGGTGTTGCTCTTCGCAAGATCCGTCACTAAGCTGTTAGCACATTAAGTGTGTTGATTGTTTAATGATTTGTTTGTGAGCGCACTGTATGTGAGTATGGTGCGCTCACTTGTTAAATCTTTCACTCAACGTGCTGTAAGGGCTTTATGTTCTTGCAGCGGGTTTGCTTTCGGACTTTTGCATGATTCTACTGTTTTGCCAAATCTCTTTCTTCACAGTGGTGTTGTGCGCTGGTTTTCGGGGGCGTGACTGTTGAGTGTTTGGCTGGCTTGTTTGTTAGGGAAACGAGTCGGTTTTGTTAAAGGGCTTGGGTTTGGTGCTACTAGGGGCATCAGGCTCCAAGCCCTTTCTTCGTATGTGTATGCTTGCTGACTGTACCATTGCTAGATGTTGTTGTTGCGATGCGACCAAAACGACTCAGAGGTGAGTAGTTTAGGTCGCGCGTCTTTATTGTCGTGCACTTCGTTTAGTGCGAATCTCGAATGCGACCAATTGTTATTGCCGTTTGCAGCACGTAAGCTGCGCGCGGATCCGTCGCATCCCAACCTGTAGTTTGCGCAACCTTACGCAAGCGATATCTCACAGTATTTGGATGCACATTCAGCTCGTGCGCAGTCTGATCAAGAGCGCCGCCAAAACGCAAGAACATATCAATCGTTTCAAGAGTTGGATCATCACTACTGTATGGTGCCAAACTTTGATACACCTTGTTATACAAAGTATTAAAAGCAGTAGAATCGCCAATAAGCGCGCGTTCTGGAAGCACGTCATCAGTATGAATAACCTGTGGCAAATGTTTAATCGCCGGCGCAACAGCAATCGACGCAAGAGTTGCGGTAAGTTCGGAAGAAATCTCACTAACTCCTTCAACTAAACTACTTACGCAAATAGGCTTTTTAGAAGGAGCGAACACGCTGCAAATCTTCTCTAAAGCTTGTTCGCTAGGTTCTTCACGCACGGCAAGCAGAATAATATGCGAAGGCGTAGCAAAGGCAGCGGAATCGTTAATATTTTTAGCAAAAGACTTAGTTGCCTGCCATGATTTAGAAATACGTTGCAATGCGCTACTTTGCACGCGCTCAACAATAGCGTCGTAGGCGTTGCAGCTTCCGAGTTGCGGCCAAATATTGCGACGTAAAGCATCTGTATTGTCGGCAGGAGCTACAGGAGCTGGTTTTCGATTTGGGCCGTCATCCGGAGTGATTTCCTTGCCAAAAGTTCCTGCAATAATAACTATTTTTGGAGAGTCGGGCCACTGAAGCAAATGTATAAAAGCGTTAATTCTAGAATCGCAAATGCCGTTCATTAAGCAAGTTGCAATTAAAGTGTGCAGGCGAAGGCGCATAGCTGAGTCGAAAATCTGGCCGTCGCGAGTGTCAAAAATTCCAAAATCAGTGGGTTTAGGAGCGCTCGGTAGGGGAGTAAAATGCGGGGCGGAGTTTGCGGAAGATTGAGTATCTTTGCTGGTATCTTTGCCTTTATTATCTTTGTTTTTAGCGTCTTTGCTTTTATTATCTTTTTGATTTGCAGAAAGCCTATGCCACAAATGGTGACGGTGCTTTTCTTCATTAGATTTGGCTTCCGCAGTAGCATTTTCGGGCTGATTGGCTTCGGCCTGATTATTTTCAGTATGATTGGTTTCAGCCTGGCTAAATTCAGCATTATTAGCTTCAGCTTGGCTAGTTTCAGCTTGGTTAGCTTCAGCCTGATTAGTTTCGTAAGATTGCACGCCAGCTAAAAGCGAGAGAAAATCAAAATCTTCAGAAGGTACAAGTGAAGCGCGCTCGCTGCTATTTTGCGCAAACTGCTGTGTATGCTTCTCGTCCATCTTGTGCCTTTAACTCTAAACATTCTTTATTATTATAGCGCGTGCGAGTAGAAGTATCTCTCCAAAAAGTAAGAACCACAAAGCAGAAAGCAAAAGCAATAGGCAGCATATGACGCTCAAAATTATTCGCAGGTGCCAAAATCATTACTCCAATAAGCAAAGCCAAAGGCATATGCCACAAAACCGTGCGCCAACGGCGAAGAATAATTTCCGCAACCCCAATCAGCAGCGTTGCAATCACAAAAGTATTTCCGTGAATAGGCCAGCCGATAACTGGAATATCGCTCCAAGTGCTTATGAAATCTGCAAAATCTGTGCGGAACTGAGGATTCCAGTAGCGAATCCAATCTGAATTGCGAATATTATCCGTGTCAATATAGTATTCTGGACCAACGTATGGGCGGTCAAAAATATCGAAATAGCCGTAAGATTTCGCAAGAAAAGCATCCGTTGCCACAAGCGGACTATGTGTTACCATTTGCCACCATGCAATATTTAATTTGCTAATATTTTCGCGACTAACGTAGCGCCAGCGGTAACTTACTTTCTTTGACTGCAATCCAGAAGATTTCACAGGATCAGCATCGTAAGGTTTATAAGCTTCTGCGGTTTGATCGAGGTTAAAAATAGGTGCAATAATACGTTTTGCGCTTTTAGGAATGCTGTGTGGGTCGAGTTTTGCAATGCGCGCGATTTGTTGCAATTGCACGCCGCGGCTTTCAATAGGATCGCCATTAATAATTGCGCCACTGGAAATAAGAAGCAGCAGAGCGCCGTGAATAATAATCGTTGGAAGCAAAATAGTGCAGAGCCACAGACGCCAGCGTTTGCGCATGAATATAAACAGAAGCACGCATTGTATAAGTAGAATATACCATGCATATTTTGCGGCAATAAGCATGACGCATACAGAAATAAGAAGCTCTAAAACGGTGTGCCAGTTGGTTTTTGTGCAGTTTTGCTTAGTTTTGCTGGAGGTTGAATATGTGTTGCTTGTGTTTGAATATGCGTTGCTGAGTTCATAATTTATGCCGAACCACCATAGGAACGCGAAGGCAAAAAGTGGCGATTTTGTGAGCGCAATTGTGGAGCACACAACAAGCGGGCTTAGCAAGAACATTAGCAAGACGGCGAATCTTGCGAACATTGGGGTTTGCTGGGTTTGCTGCGTTTGCTGGGTTTGCGGCAATTGTGCAATTTTTAACCAAGGTCGATTTAAGAAACGATTTGCGCTCGCGGCAACGCACCAAACGGCAAATATAAACTGTATAAAAGCTAAAAGTATAATTCCAGCATCGTTGGAATCGGTAAAATATCGAGAAACTGCGGTTGTAGCGCCGTAAATAACGGTTAGAACAATGTTGTGCTGATCGGTTAAATAGGTTGGCTTCGAAGGCCAAAGGTAGTGAGCTGTGGGGTAAATGTCCATTGGAACGAAGCTAAAGAAACCAATATAGGGCTGCTTTAAGCCTGTAACCTGATTCCAAGCCCAACTGTACTCGCGAATTTGCGAGCAGATATCTGCGCCGTACGCGGCAAGCAAAGTGACCGGAGCCCAAATCCAGCCTAGGAAGAAAGTGAGGAAAAGATTGCGGCGGTTTCGTGTGGAATGCTTAATAAACCAGAGCGCGGCGTTATAAAAACGCTTCGAAATGTTGCGAATTAGGCGGCAGATTGCGTGTGCGTGGTGCTTTTTGATTTTGCGAGTAGCTGTGTTTTCGCTTTTGATTTCGTTTGTTTTCTTGTCAGCTTTTTCGACAGTTTTATCTGTTTTCTCTGTGTTAATCTTGTGCTTTTTTCTAAAAATCGACTTAATCCACGCCCCAAAACGGCTATATTGCTTAGGGAAAGAAGCATGCTTGCCGTAATAAATAATCGTCCACAAAATAGTCGCGTATACTGCGAAAGCGGCAATAAAAATCAGCGCATTAATCCAAGAAAAATCAGTAATCGAACCTAAATGAACCTTAATGTCTTGGTTGCGAAAGATTGGGCCGAGGCTTGTACAAAGTGCAAGAATAAAGCAAAGTATTGTGGAAAGTACGTAACAAAATATGCGAGATGCGAGCTCTATTCTTGCGCGCATCTGCTCAGATTGCATTTTGCAACGTATTTGCTTCATCTGTTACACCTGCTAATTTTTTACGCATACTAACTGCTGCTACTTATTCTGCTTAAATTCGTGAAAATAAACACGCTAAAGCACGTAATCTGATGTAAATTATACCTATGACTACTTTTTCTTCGCAAAGTGTGGCATTGATGCCGCGCACGTCAAATGTAGCAGATTTAGTAAAATATTTCGCAATTACGGATTCTACGCAAAATATTGCGCGCGAAATCATACAAAAAGGCGAAATAATTTCGCGAGATGACGGAAAACCAACAATATTTGCGATTGTTGCAGACGAGCAAACAGCTGGTCGCGGCAGGCTTGGACGCGCGTGGGTGAGTAGACCTGGGGAAAGTTTTTTGGTATCTTTCGTAACTTTGCTGCCAAAAACTATAGTTATGGACGAAAGTAGAAACGGCTGGTTGCCAATAATTGCAGGGCTTTCGGCGCGAGATGCTCTGCTGGAAACGTTCCGAGAATATAAGAGTTCGCCGATTCATGCGGATGCATGCGCGCTTAAACTTAAATGGCCAAACGACGTATTTTTGCACGACTGCAAAGAGGGCGGAATCTTAACAGAAATTGTGGCTGATCCAAGCAAGGATGATGTTGTTGGAGTAGTTTTTGGAATCGGATTGAATTTGCATGTGCCGCAAGAAGTATTGCCGATTAAGATGGCAACTTCGCTGCAAATGCACATGAGCGGGCTGCCGAAAGCTATAGAATTGCGTGATGCGATTGCTGCAAAAATCGTTACTGGATTGCGAGTGAGATTATGCGATTTTATTCGTGATTATCCAAGTAATTGCGCCGGTTTACTTAAGGAGCTAAGCGATGTGTGCTGGACTCTTGGTCGCAAAGTGAATGTGCATCCGGTTGATGGAAGCATTGTGACAGGAACGGCTGTGAAAATTGGGGAGGATGCGTCTCTTACGATTCGCAAAGATTCCGGCGAGGAGATTGTGGTAAAAAGCGGCGATGTGCAGGCAGTTGCGTACGAAGAGTGAGTTTAAGTAAAAAACGCTCCAAACGCGAGATGGATTCCCCACGTTTGGAGCGATACGCCACACCAAACGCTCCAAACATGAGATAGATTCCCCGCATTTGGAGGGTTTTGCAGCCACGAACGCTCCAAACGCGAGACAAGTTGCGCACGTTTGGAGTGCTACGCAACAGTAAACGCTCCAAACATGAGATAGATTCCCCACGTTTGGAGCGTTGTGGTGAGTTAAATGCTCCAAATGCGAGGAGAATTTCCGTCTTTTGGAGCGTTTATGTTTAGTTGTTACGCGCGCTTTTTGTTAAGTGCGTTGTACAAGCCGGAGCAAGCCGCGCTCGCAACAAAAGCCTTAATTAAATCGCCAATCATGAAGATAATCAAGGTTGCTGCAGCAGTAGAAAGCGGCATGCCGGTAAGTAAGCTCTGACCAAAAATGCCGAATGCGTAAATCACAATCGTGCCGATTATGGAAGCAACTGAGTAGGTGCAGAAGCGTGCGAAAGTCTTCTTAAATGAGCGTTCTGGCATCATTGCGTCAAGAGCAACGTCAAATACGCGCTTCAAAGCGGCAGTTGCAGCAACGCCAAAAATAAAGCCAACGAGGAAGCCGGCAGTAGGACCTGCGAATACGGCCCAGCCGCCCTTAAATCCAGCGAACACAGGCAAACCTGCAGCGCCCAAAGCCAAATACATTACAACTGACGCAACGCCCTTTTGCCAGCTCAAAGTCAAACCAATAATGCACAAAACAAGAGTCTGCAACGTAATTGGCACAGGAGTAATAGGAAGATAAATAGCTCCAGCCATTGTAGAAAGTGCCAAAAGTGCGGTTAGAAGAACCGGCTTAGCAAGCCAAGTTGCGGCTGCTTTTACTTTACTAACGGTTGCATTAGATGTTGCGGTTGCAGTTGTTGCATTATTCTGATTCATGTTAGTCATGAAAACCTTCTTTTGGTTATTGCCGGCTTGCTGATAGATTATCCGTAACTTAAAGTTGTGCTAACTTAAGTTTTTGCCGGCTGTTTTCCGTTTCGCTAATCACAATACGTGCCACAAAAATCATGTGCATTGGAGAAGTGTACAAAATTTTGCTCTAGCTTTTGTGTATGTCGGCTCATACGTAAACGCAACTTTTCTAATATCTTGTAACGTATGGTTACGAATATCAAAAAAATTCTCATCGCAAACCGCGGTGAAATCGCTTTGCGAGTTATTCGCACGGCTCACGAAATGGGCATTTCTACTGTTGCAATTTACGCGCCGACTGATCGTAACGCGCAGTTTGTAGAAATGGCAGACGAAGCGTACGCACTTTCTGGAGACACGTATCGCGACACTTATTTAAACGAGGACGCAATTCTTGACATTATTAAAAGAAGTGGCACGGATGCTGTGCACCCGGGGTATGGTTTCCTTTCAGAAGTTGCGTCTTTTGCGAAGAAAGTCAACGATGCTGGAGTTATTTGGATTGGCCCGCGCCCGGAAGCGCTTATTGATTTGGGAGATAAAATTACAGCTCGTCGAGTGGCTGTGCGCGCGAAAGTGCCGCCAGTTCCAGGCATTTCGGAGCCGGTAAAAGATATTCGAGAACTTTTAACTTTTGCGCAAACGCACGGCTATCCGGTGATGATGAAGCGCACGGATGGCGGCGGCGGACGCGGCATTACAGTCGTTCGTAACGACGACGAGTTGCGCGGCTTTTATATGAATCACGACGCTCTTCAGGGCGGCGACTTAGACGAATATTTTATTGAGCGTTTTATTGACAAGGCTCGCCACGTAGAAACGCAGTGCGGCCGCGATGCTCACGGAAATTTCACCGTATATTCCACGCGCGATTGCTCGGTGCAGCGCCGAAACCAAAAGCTGGTTGAGGAAGCTCCGGCACCGTTCTTGACTGACGATGAAAAAGATCAGCTTTACCGATATTCTCGTAACCTATTTGAAGCTGTTGACTACGTTGGTCTTGGCACGTGCGAATATATGGTGACTTCTCAGCATAAAGTCTATTTCCTTGAAGTTAATCCGCGATTGCAAGTTGAGCACACGGTTAGTGAGGAAGTTAGCGGGCTTGATTTGGTGCGAGAGCAGCTCAATATTGCTGACGGCGGCGAGTTGACTAAGGATCCAGAACCTCGCGGACACAGCTTTGAGCTTCGCATTACTTCGGAAGATCCTGCTACGAATTTGACTCCAAGTTCCGGAACTTTGACGAAAATAAAGTGGCCTTCCGGTCCTGGTATTCGCGTCGATTTTGGTGTTGAAGTTGGAGACAATATTTCTCCAAAATTCGATTCCATGATGGGCAAGCTTATTATTACTGCGCAAAGTCGCGAAACCGCTGTTGCTCGCGTGCGTCGCGCTTTGAAGGAACTTTGTATTGAGGGCGTGCCAACTCCAGCAAAACTTTTTGAGCAGATTTTTAACGACCCTGAGTTTACTGCGGAAAATCACAGTTTTGACGTGTCTACTAAGTGGATGGAACGCAAATATTTGAACCGCGTTCCTGCAGCTTCCTTGGGTGGTCAGCCGGCTTCGCTTGTTTCTGGAAAGTCTGCGGATGAATCCGAAAATAAGCAGCCTGCAATGGAATCCTTCATTATTGAGGTTGATAATAAGCGCGTAAAGCTTACAATTCCGCAAGATATTGTTGACAATTTGACTGGCTCTGCTCGTGTTCGTAGCGTTTCTAGAGCTTCGCAGCCTCTTCGCGGACGTTCTCTTCGCGGAAGTACTCACAAATCTGAGGAACAAAAGCAGATTCCAGGCGTAATCGCAGCGCCTATGCAAGCTGTTATTACGCGCGTGAATGTGGCTGAAGGCCAGCAGGTTGCCAAGGGTGATTTGCTTGTGGTACTTGAGTCTATGAAAATGGAAAATTACGTTTACGCTCCTGCAGCTGGTACTGTTACCGGAATTTTTGTGGGGCCTGGTGACGGCGTGGAATCGGGCGCAAAGCTTGTGACTATTGATCTTGCTGGGGATAAAAGCGCGGATAAGAGCGCAGAAAAATCTTCCGGATCTTCTGAAAAGTCTTCTGAAAAGCCGGAAGGAGAGCAGAAATGAGCACTTTAGCAAAAGAAAAGTCTGAAATCTCTGGAACTTCAGAGAAAACAGTTAATAGCTCTTCTGTTAATAGCTCTGCTGACGCAACAAACTTGCAGCCTCGTCGCGGGAAAGCAGCTGTTCAGCACGCAGCACAACTTGCTCGTGATGCAGAACAAAAAGCTTTAGAGCGTCAGCACGCAAAAGGTAAAAGCACTGCTCGCGAGCGTCTCGACTTGCTTTTTGACACCGGCTCATTCGTGGAAATCGGACGTTTTAACGGCGGTGACATAAATAACGACGTTGCCGGATGCGCTGTAATCACCGGCTTTGGCGAAGTTTATGGCAGAAAAGTTGCAGTTTACGCTCAAGACTTTTCTGTGCGCGGCGGAACTTTAGGCAAAGCTGAAGGCGAGAAAATCTGCCATCTTTTGGACATGGCTGTTGAGCTTCGCGTGCCAGTTGTGGCAGTAATTGATTCTGGCGGCGCTCGCATTCAGGAAGGCGTTAGCGCGCTTATGCAATACGGTCGCATCTTCAAAAAAACTTGCGAAGCAAGCGGCTTGATTCCGCAAATCTCAATTATTCTAGGACCTTGCGCTGGCGGCGCTGTGTATTGCCCTGCGTTGACTGATTTTATTATTATGACGCGCGAGCACTCAAACATGTTCGTTACCGGTCCGGATGTTGTTAAAGCTGCAACCGGCGAGGCTATTAGCATGGACGATTTGGGCGGCGGTCTCGTGCATAACGCAACCTCCGGTGTCGCTCACTATTTGGGCGAAGATGAAGCGGACGCAATCGACTACGCTCGCACAATTCTCGCTTACTTGCCATCTAGCTGCGAAGTAGAGCCTCCAACTTTTGCTTATGCTGCAACGCGCGCGGATCGCGAAACTGCTCGAGAGTTGGCAAGTATTGTTCCGGATAACGATCGTCAGCCTTACGATGTGCTCGACGTGATTCGCAGAATAGTTGATTACGGCGAGTTTGTGCAAGTTCAGGAATTGTACGCTGCGTCTGCAGTGGTTGGTTTCGCTTGCATTGAGGGGCATCCTGTTGGAATCGTAGCAAATCAGCCGAAAGTGAACGCTGGTATTTTGGATGTAAATTCTTCCGAAAAAGTCGCGCGGTTCGTGCGATTGTGCGATGCGTTTAATTTGCCTGTTGTGACTTTGGTTGATACTCCAGGTTACAAACCTGGTTCAGATCAAGAGCACGCAGGAATTATTCGCCGAGGTGCAAAAGTGATTTATGCGTACGCGAATGCGCAAGTTCCGCTTGTTACTGTGATTTTGCGCAAAGCTTTCGGCGGAGCTTACATCGTTATGGGTTCCAAGTCGATGGGTGCGGACGTAAATTACGCGTGGCCAACCAGTCAGATTGCAGTTTTGGGTGCGCAAGGTGCTGTGAATATTATTCATCGTAAAGATTTGCAAAAAGCTAAAGAGCGTGGACAAGACGTTGCGGCTCTTAGAAAGCAGCTGGTTGACGAATATGAAGCGACTACTGTGAATGCAAATCTTTCGCTGGAAACTGGTCAGATTGATGCGATGATTGATCCGGAGCAGACTCGCGATATGATTGCGGGCTCATTGAAGCTTTTGCGAAGTAAAAAGCGCGTTTCTAGAACTGGCAAGCATCACGGAAATCAGCCAATGTAGAAATCTGTAGAAATCTGCAGAAATCTACAGAAATTACAGAAATCTACAGAAATCGCAAAACTTATAAAACTTATAAAAATTTACAAAACTTATACGAATCAACGAGAAGGAAATATTATGACAACCTACTTTTTCGACCAACTCGCTAATGATCCACACGCACTCGTGTTTGCAGGACAGTCAACTCCGTGGGTTGAAGCTTTGCGTGAGCTTAGTTCAGACGAAGAATTAAACGCAGAACTCCACGAGTATGAAGCAGGCGCAAAAGCTTTGCTCGCGCCAATTTACGCCGAGCTTTTGGCCAACGCCGGCGGCGACATAAACGTGTTTGACGCGCTAGAAAATAAGCATATTAATGCTGCAAACGCGCTTCTTAGTGTGCCTGGAATTACGCTTGCACAGTTCGGTGCAGTGCGCGACTTAACAAATCTTGGATACAACTTTGAAGTAAACAAGCCGTGCGCAGTTTTGGGTCATTCTCAAGGCGTAATCGCAGCAGAAATTGTAAAAGCGCGACTGAAAGCAAAATCTTGGCAGAAGGCTCGCGCTCAAATCGAAGAACTTCTTGCAATCGCATACTTAATCGGAGCTGCAGGGGATCGCGAATCTCGCATGCTTGAAATTACTGGTGACGGTGAGCGCACTCCAATGCTGTCTCTTAAAGGAGTTACTAAAAAGCAGGCAGAAGCCTTGATTTCCCGCGTAGAGCGCACGCGCGGAGAAGTGTCAATTGCTGTTAAAAATGCTTACAATCACGTGGTTATTGCAGGCTATCCGGAAGATATGGAAGCTGTTGCAAACGAAGCGCAAAAAGAAACAAAGCGTTCGCAAAAATTGCGCGAAATGAAAGTTCGCGGCGGAGCCGTGTTTGCGCCGGTTGCCGAATATTTGGATGTTACTGTGCCATTCCATTCGCCAATGCTTCAATCCGCTGTTGAGCAGGTAGTAGAGTGGGCTAATGAGGCCGGTTTGAACACTACAGTTGCGCGCGAATTGGCTGATGCTGTGCTTGTAACTCCTGTTGATTGGGCTGCGCAAATTGGCGAAGTTTTGGAGCAGAACGATGCGCGTTCGCTTTGGATTTTAGATATGGGTCCTAGCGAAGTGCTTGGAAAGCTTACGGGAGTGCTTGTGCAAGGTACGGGCGCTGGAGTTGTGGAAGCTGCTACAATGCGTTCTCGCGCCGAGCTTTCAACTGCAGACTCGGATTCTGAGCCACAGCGTACCGGTTGCTGGGCTGATTTTGCGCCTCGAGTAATCAACACTCCTTCCGGACGCAAAGTTCTTACTAAATTTAGCAAGCTTACCGGCAAAGCTCCTGTGCTTCTTGCAGGAATGACACCAACGACAGTAGAGCCGGAAATCGTTGCGGCTGCAGCGAATGCAGGATACTGGGCTGAGCTTGCTGGTGGCGGTCAGGTAACTGCGGAAGTTTTCGATCGCCATATGAAGTCGCTTGAAAATCAGCTTCGTGAAGGCGCAACTGTTGAATTTAACGCCATGTTTATGGATCGCTACCTGTGGAATTTGCAGTTTGGTTCGAAACGAATCGTAGCAAAAAAGAGGCAATCTGGTGCTCCAATTGACGGTGTAGTTATTTCTGCTGGCATTCCAGAACTTGACGAAGCTAAGGAATTAGTAGCGTCTTTGCAAAAAGACGGATTCCCTTACGTAACGTTTAAGCCGGGAACAGTTGACCAAATTCGTCAAGTTGTGCGAATTGCTAAAGCTGTTGCTCCAGCCACGATTATTGTGCAGGTTGAAGGCGGTGCTGCAGGCGGCCACCATTCGTGGGAATCTCTTGACGATTTGCTTATGACAACTTACGCACAAGTGCGCGAATGCGAAAATTTGGTGCTTGTTGCAGGCGGTGGTATTGGCACTCCTGAGCGTGCTGCAGACTACATTTCTGGCGAGTGGGCAAATGAATACGGTTTGCCAAATATGCCTGTTGATGCTGTGATGATTGGTACAGCTGCAATGACAGCAAAAGAGGCGCACACAAGCCCTGAAGTAAAGCGTATGCTCGTTGAAACTCCGGGTATTGTGATGCCAAAAGCTTCAAGCGTTGAAGGTTTTGATGAGGATCCGTTCGCACCAATGGGTGAGCGTTGGGTTCCTTCTGGCAAAGTGATTGGCGGTGTGACGAGTGGTTTAAGCCATTTGCACGCAGATATTTACGAGTTAGAAAACGCTTCTGCTCGCTGTGGTAGGTTGCTCGTTCATATGATGAAGCATCCTGAAGAGCTTGAAACTCGACGCGATGAAGTAATAGAAGCGCTTAACTCTACTGCAAAACCATATTTTGGTGACGTGGAAAGCATGACTTACGCTCAATTTGCGCAGCGTTTCCTCGATTTGGCATACCCGTGGGTGGATCCTACTTATGCAGATCGTTATCTTCACTTGTTGCAGCGTATTGAAGCGCGATTAGTGAGCCAAGATTCCGGCGAATTTACGTCGATTTTACCAACTCGTGCGCAAGTTAGCGAAAAGCCGCAAGCTGCTTTAGACGCACTTTTGCAAGCGTTGCCTCAAGCTCTAGAGATGAACGTTGTGCCAATGGATGCCGCATGGTTCCCAACTTTGGTGCGCGAATACCCGAAGCCAATGCCTTTCGTGCCAGTTATTGACAACGATTTGCTTCGCTGGTGGGGTCAAGATCAGCTTTGGCAGTCGGAAGATTCGCGCTACTCAGCTGACGCTGTGCGCGTAATTCCAGGTCCTATTTCCGTTGCTGGAATTACGACTATGGATGAGCCTATTGCGGATATTCTTGGTCGCTTTGAGAAGGCTATGCTAAATCGTGCGGAAAGCGCGGAAATTGCTGGAAGTGCTGGAAGTGCGGATAATAGCGCGAAAAATAATGCAAATCAGTCTGCATTCAGACAAATTGCAGCAGCTGCAAACGTGGAAGCTTACGTGCGCGCATGCCCGAATATTTCTTGGGTTGGTCACGTAACTACAAATCCGGCTTATGCAAGCGCTATGGGTGACGAAAATTACGTAATTACTGTAACTTCTACAAATAACGACGTAATTTCTCTCGATTTAGATATTAAGTTAGATACTTTCTGGGATAATCAAGAAAATCAGGAAGCACAGAATGCTGCTAAAAATGCTGCTAAAAACGCTGCAAACTCGCCAAAACGCAAGCACGCAGTTAGAGATATTGTAATTCCGCTTACAGTTGACGCAAGTAAAGCTGGAAGTATTCCGGTAGTTGACCGCGAGCGTCTTCCAAAGCACGTGTACGAAATGCTTGCAGCAACCGCTGGTATTGGAAATACTGCGATTACAGGCGATGTGCTTGACGCAATGCCAAAGGTTGAAAGAGTAAAAGAAGATGGCAGTTTGGCGAAATTGCCGGAAGATTTGCTGGAAGAAGGGTATAGAGATTTCCCATTCGGCTTGGTTCACTCTTCTTATACTTTCTCTCGTAATCTTGGAATTGATCACGAGTCGGCTACTGCTGGCCGATTGCCAGACGGACTTCTCGCTTCTCGCATTGTGCCAGACGCGTTAGTAGGCCCTGCTTGGCCAACAATTTACTCGGCTTTAGGCTCTGTGATGGTTGACGGCTACCCGATTATTGAAGGCTTGCTTAATGCGGTTCACTTGGATCACTTAGTTGAGCTTGATGTTGATGCTGAAGATTTCCGCAAGTATGTTGATAAGCGAATTAATTTGCTCGGCTGGGCAGAACCTTACGCAGAGTCTGCTTCCGGACGCGTTGTAACAATTCACGTTGTGCACACTGCAGCTGACGGAACTCGACTTGCGCACGAAACTGAGCGTTTTGCTATTCGTGGCCGCAGCTTTAGCAACGCTCTTCCGGAGCCTGCTGCTGAATATGGCGACGCAGAAGGCTTGCATGGCTACGAAATTGAAGACACTCCTCGCAGAGCTTTGCGCAGAGTAGTAGTTCGCGCGCCTCACGATATGACCGCTTTCGCGCGCACTTCTGGAGATTTCAACCCAATTCACACTTCTAAGCGAGGTGCTGCAATTTCCGGACTTTCCGCACCACTTGTGCACGGAATGTGGCTTTCTGCAACAGCTCAGCATGTGGCTCAAGCTTTGGACGAAAAGGGCGCTCGCTACGAGCTAATCGGCTGGTCTTACAACATGTACGGCATGGTTCAGCTGGATGACGAAGTAGAAATCACAGTTGAGCGCGTTGGTAAAGTTCGTCGCGGCGGACTTGCTTTGGAAGTTACGTGCCGAGTTGATGGGCAAATCGTGTCTAAAGCAAGCGCACTTACTCGCGCTCCACGCGCAGCATTCGTATACCCAGGTCAGGGCATTCAAAAGCAAGGAATGTCGCTTGATGAGCGCGCAAAATCGCCTGCTGTGCGCGATACTTGGGAGAGGGCAGATAAGCTTACTCGCGAAAAGCTTGGGTTCTCAATTCTTGCAGTTGTGCGCGATAATCCGAAGGAACTTACAGCTCACGGAGTAACATATCGTCACCCTGAAGGACTGCTGAATTTGACGCAATTTACGCAAGTTGCGCTCGCAACAGTAGCATTTGCACAAACCGCGCGTTTGCGTGAATCCGGATGCGATATTTGGCCAGCTTACTTTGCCGGCCACTCGCTTGGCGAATACAACGCTTTAAGCTCCTTCGCGCAGATTATTCCTCTCGAAACTGTGCTGGAATTGGTGTTCCACCGCGGGTCTACAATGCATCATTTGATTGAGCGCGACGAAAAAGGCCGCTCGAACTACCGCATGGGCGCACTTCGACCAAACCAGTTCGGAGTTGGCGACGAAGGTGTGAACGCTTATGTTGAAGGAATTTCTAAAGCTACCGGCGAATTCTTGCAGATTGTAAACTACAATTTGGCCGGCCAGCAGTACGCAATTGCTGGAACGATTAAGGGCTTGAAGGCTTTGCAAGCAGACGCTTCTAAGCGCGCGAAAGAGTACGGTGGAAAGCCGCCGTTCATGCTCGTGCCTGGAATTGACGTGCCGTTCCATTCTCGAATTCTTCGTAAAGGTGTGCCGGAATTCCGCGATAAGCTCGATTCGCTTCTGCCAAAGCATATTGACTACTCTGTGCTTGTAGATCGCTACATTCCAAACCTCGTGGCATGCCCGTTTGAGCTTACTCGCGAATTTGCGCAAAAGATTTTGGACGTTGTGCCATCCGAGCGTATTGAAGCAGCTTTGGAAGACGAAGCAACCTGGAAGTCTTACGCAGACGATGAGCAGAAGCTTGGTAGATTGCTTCTTACGGAGCTGCTTTCGTGGCAGTTCGCATCTCCAGTTCGCTGGATTGAAACGCAGGCTCTTATGTTTGCCGATCGCGCTCGCGGCGGTCTTGGCGTTGAAGAGTACGTGGAAGTTGGTTTAGGAAACGCGCCAACTTTGGCAAATCTTGGTGCTAAAACTCTTGCTTTGCCGGAATTTAGTGGCGAAAAAGTGACTGTTTATAACGTTGGTCGAGATGAAGGTCGCGTTTATATGACGGACACGGATTCGCTTGTGCCGGAAGTGTTTACTGAGGAAGATAGTCAAGAAGCAAGTAGCGCTGCTGATACAGCTGCCGCTCCTGCATCTCCTGCAGCAAATGTTGTCTCTGCTGCTCCTGCGGCTGCTGCTGCTCCTGCAGCTAACGCAGCAGCAAGCGGCCCTGTGGCAGACTTGCCGTTCAAAGCATCCGACGCAATTTCAATGCTCATCGCCTATAGTGCAAAAATTCGCCTCGACCAAATTGGCGATGCAGACACAACTGACACGCTTACAAACGGCGTATCTTCCCGCAGAAACCAGCTTCTTATGGATATTAGTTCCGAGCTTGGCGTGGCAAGCGTGGACGGTGCTGCAGAGGCTCCAATGAGCGCATTGCGAAAGCTTGTAGACTCGGTTGCTCCGCGCTACAAGGCTTTTGGTGCCGTACTTTCCGACATTGTGCGCGAACGTTTGCGTGCGCTTTTCGGCGCTGCAGGCGTGAAACCTGCACAAATCGACAAGCGTATTTCGGAAGTCTGGCAGCTTGGCGAAGGCTGGCGTGCGCACGTGCTTGCAGCTTTGGTTTTGCAAACTCGCGAAGGTGCTAGCGTGCGCGGTGAAAATCTTGCGCAACTTTCTACGGATCCTGCAAAGAATACTGCTGCAGCCGACGCTTTAATCGACGCAGCAATTCAACAAGTTGCTCAAGCTCACGGCGTTAGCGTTTCTCAGCCTGGTGCTGCTGGTGGTGCAGGCGGTGCTGTGGTTGATTCTGCAGCTCTTGACGCTTTCGCTCAGCAGGTTGTTGGAGCCGACGGCGTGCTTGCCGCAACAGCTAAGTTTGTGCTTTCAAAGCTTGGAATTGAAGCGCCTAAAGCAGAAACTGAAGCTGACGAAAATGCTGCTGTTGTTGCTACCGTTGAAGCAGAATTAGGTGCGGATTGGCCAAAGCAAGTGGAGCCTCGATTCGATGAGCGAAAGGCGATTCTTTTCGACGATCGTTGGGCTTCTGCTCGCGAGGACGTTGCTCGCTTGTACTACGAGCATGCTGTAAAGAATGTTGATATTCATGTAAATGAAGTTTCCGAAATCTTAAATGATTTTGGTAGTTTCCTTGGTGCAGGGGAAGCTGTAGCTTCGGAAGCCGAATGGTTCGCTTGTCTCGCAAAATCGCGCGAACTCAACAATCTTGCAACAATATTTAGCGGTATTGCTCGCGATTCTCGCACTAAACTTGCGCAAAGCAACGCTGATACTGCTCAAGCAACTCGTTTTGCAGGAGAAGTTGCGGTTGTTACTGGAGTTGCTCCAAACTCAATCGCTGCTCGCGTAGTAACAGGCTTGCTTAAGGGCGGTGCAACCGTTATTGCAACTTCGCACAGCTTCAAGCCGAGCGTTAAGTCTTGGGCAAAGAAAGCGTATCGCGAAAACGCTTCGATGGGCGCAAAACTTTGGCTTGTGCCAGCAAACTTGTCTAGCTACCGCGATGTTGACGCGCTTGTGAAGTGGGTTGGCACGGTTTCAAAGAAAGTAAGCGGCGCAACTACTACTATTTTGAAGCCTGCTTACGAGCCGAGCATGTTCTTCCCGTTCGCAGCACCTCCAGTTCACGGCACTTTGGCTGATTCTGGTTCGCTTTTTGAATCGCAATCGCGCTTAATGCTGTGGGGTGTGGAGCGTGCAATCGCTGGATTTGCGCAAATTGGAGCAGATACTGATGTGCAACATCGTATGCACGTTGTGTTACCTGGCTCTCCAAACCGCGGTATGTTTGGCGGCGACGGCGCTTACGGCGAAGTCAAGAG
The DNA here is from genome assembly GCF_049244275.1 of Gardnerella sp. DNF00753. NCBI lineage: Bacteria > Bacillati > Actinomycetota > Actinomycetes > Bifidobacteriales > Bifidobacteriaceae > Gardnerella > Gardnerella sp. DNF00753. The sequence goes on along the minus strand of NZ_CP058393.1, from coordinate 1,309,806 downwards.
TGCTTTCGACGCGATTGTAAATCGTGCGCATGCGGAAAGCGTGTGGTCGGATCGCGTGACTTTCGCTCATCCAAAGATCGGTTGGGTGCGCGGAACCGGCTTAATGGGCGGAAATGATCCGTTGGTTGCTGTAGTTGAGCGTCACGGATTAACTACCTACTCTACGCAAGAAATGGCAGATCGTTTGCTTGATTTGTGCACTCGCGAGGCGCGCGAACAGGCTGCAATTGCGCCTTTGGACGTAGACTTTACGGGCGGATTAGGCAAGGAGCCTCTTGATTTGAACGCGCTTCGAGCAGAAGCGTTGGAAGATCAAAAGCGTGCTGAAGCTGCGGAAGAAGCTGTTGAAAATGCGGCGGAAGCTGCAGAATCTTCTGCTAAATCTTCTGCAAAATCAACTGCTAAATCAACCAACAAAGCGCTTCCAACTCCTTACGTACCAACTCAGCCGCAAGTCAACTTGTCTGATTGGAAGAACGTAACAGCTCGTCCGGAAGACGAAATCGTAATCGTCTCCGTCGGTGAGCTTGGACCATGGGGTTCTGGACGTACTCGTTTCGAAGCAGAGCTTGGAATTAAGGAAGACGGTTCCGTAAAACTTTCTGCAGGGGCAGTGCTGGAATTGGCTTGGAATATGGGCTTGCTCACTTGGCAAGACTCGCCAAAGCCGGGCTGGTATGATGCTGACGGCACGCTTGTTCCAGAAGAAGATATCGCAGAAAAGTATGCTGACGAAGTAGTAGCACGCTCCGGAATTCGACCATTCGAAACCGGCATGGGCGGCGACTACAAGGAAGGTGCGAACGAAGAAGAAGCGGAAATCTTCCTCGATCATGACGTAACTTTCAGCGTATCAACAGAAACGATTGCGCGCGAATACGTGGCGCTCGATGAAGCGCATACTGCAATTGCTCGCGATGCAGAGTCGGGAGAGTGGACTGTTACGCGCAAGGCAGGTTCTATGATTCGCGTGCCACGCAGGGCTGCGATGACCAGAACCGTCGGCGGACAATTCCCTAAGGGCTTCGACCCGCTCAAGTGGGGTATTCCAGCTTCGATGGTTGGAAGTGTTGACACGATTGCGTTGTGGAATATCGTCACAACCGTGGACGCTTATATTTCCGCTGGTTTCACGCCTTCGGAGATTTTGCAATCTGTGCATCCGTCGCTGGTTGCTTCTACGCAAGGCACCGGTTTTGGCGGCATGAGTTCAATGCGAAAACTGTACTTGGATCGCTTCCTGAACCACGAAATTCCAACCGACGTGCTGCAAGAAGCGCTACCAAACGTTGTGGCAGCGCACGTAATGCAAACTTATATCGGCGGATACGGAAACATGGTTCAGCCGGTGTCGGCTTGCGCAACTGCAGCGGTGTCGCTCGAAGAAGGCGTCGATAAGATTGCTCTCGGCAAAGCTGACTTCGTAGTAACTGGCGCGATCGACGATATTGGCGTGGAATCTGTGGTCGGCTTCGGCAATATGAACGCAACTGCAAATAGTGAAGAAATGTATGCAAAGGGCATAAGCCCACGATTCTTCTCTCGTGCGAACGATCGCAGGCGCGGCGGCTTCCTTGAAGCTCAAGGCGGCGGTACGATTTTGGTTACGCGCGGCGATATTGCTTTGAAGCTTGGTTTGCCTGTTGCTGGCGTGGTTGGTTTCATTCACTCCTACGCTGACGGCATTCACACTTCTATTCCTGCTCCGGGCTTGGGTGCTTTGGCTGCAGGCATGGGTGGAGCTAAGTCTAAGCTCGTACGCGATTTGGCGGCTCTCGGCGTTACTCCGGACGATATTGCTGTGGTTTCTAAGCACGATACTTCCACGAATGCCAACGATCCGAACGAATCCGAACTGCACAATACTCTTGCGCACGCAATCGGACGCACGGACGGAAATCCGCTGTTCGTAATCAGCCAAAAGACGCTAACCGGCCACGCAAAGGGCGGTGCGTGCATCTTCCAAATCAACGGTTTGACGCAACTGTTTAGAACTGGCGTAATTCCGGCAAATGCGTCGCTTGATTGCGTGGATCCTAAGCTTTCGCGCGACGACCATATGGTTTGGTTGCGCGAGCCGATGCGCGTTGGTGCAGGAACAGTCAAGGCAGCGCTCGCAACTTCGCTCGGCTTCGGTCATGTTAGCGGATTTGTGGCGTTGGTTCACCCTGGTGCTTTCGAAGCTGCTGTGGCTGCTGCCGATGGCACTGAGGCGCTGGAGGAGTGGCGCGTTAAAGCAAACGCTCGCTTAGCTGCAGGACAGAGGAGGCTTGAGGAAGGCATGATGGGCCACGCGCCGCTGTTTGAGCCAGTGGAAAATCGCCACTTGCTTAAGGATGGCACGCGCCTTCCGGACGGCACTCGCTACGACGGTCACGAGGCAGAAAAGGCGATGCTGCTCAATCCTGACGCGCGCCTTAGCGCCGACGGCTACTACTGCTGAGCTGCTGGTTTAGCTGGTTTTGACTGTAAACGCCGGGGAATTTTCCTCGGCGTTTGTTGTCGTTTTGGCGTTATGCGGAAACATTTGCTGTGTTATTCCACGGCGTTTGTTTTCGCTCTGGTTTTATTTGACCACATTTGCCGGGAATATCCCCGGCGTTTGTTGCGGTTTTGGGACACTAGTGCAGTTGGCACTCGCGCTGATTACGCTCAGGCAGGTCGTCGCGCTACGTATTTAGCGCGTTTTACAGTGATTCGCCAGGAATCGAAGACCAGTCGAAAGGTTCTTCCACAAGATAGTATGCGTTCGAATCATCCGGGGCAGGCGCGAACGGCACTGCGCGACTACGCTTTGTAGGTACAAAGGGATTAATCCAATCGCCTCCGCCGGCAGGCAAATCCTTGCGTGTTTCTTTGTAAAGCTTAGGATTCCTGCGCAAAATAAATGGTCGTGTCAAATCCGGCTTATTTTCAACTTTTCCAACGAAATATCCACTATTTACAAGCTTGTCGAACTTCGCACCAACAGGCACAACAACCATAAAATCCTGCATTGTGTAGTAGTAACCAATGCCGTAGCCTGGATCGTCATGAATTCTTTCATATTCTTCTGGATCATTATCTGGAAATTGGACGTATTTTCCATTCAGACATGTAAATCCACCGCCATAAATAGGAGCATCTTGATTGCCGCATTGCGCGATAAAACCTCCAGCATACAGTTCAACAGCACCAGTATCACCAGAAATAAGATGATTTCTCATCATTGAACTATTTGGAAGATTCTTATCAAATACAGCGTAATCCGTAGGATCTTGGCCTAATGAACTCAAATAGAGAACGCCCTTATAATTTATATAGCCTTCGCTATTTTTATCAGGTATTTTGCCGTTTTTATCTGCAATATCTGCCGGTATAAGTTCTGTAATACTTTTTTCGTCTTTTTCCCACTTTTTCTCACTCTCATAAAGACACGGAATAAGATTGATGCAATCGCCACTCTTCGTGCACCATTTGCCAACGAAAGAACCAGCACGTTGCACAAGATGAGCCGTTTGATCGCCGTAATCCATTGGCTTAGTCACCATATCTTTTGTTTTGGATGCGTCAACACCATAGTAAAGCGTTACGGCTTTAGGACTGCCTTTAGTGCCCAAAGCTGGATAAGCGCCAACGATTTTGCCGAAATACTTTGCAGACGAGAACTTCGGGCGAAGATCCACGGCGAAAGGCTTAGAAGACAACATGTCTTTGGCTTTGTCTTTATCTAAGCCAAACACGTCAACCGGAACGCCATCGCACTTTTCACCAACGGCAATATTTATTACGCCGTCTTTGCCAACAGCGTTTCCAGGCATAGGGCTAGACGCAACAATCTTACCGTCGGCAGCATCGGTAGAAGGAACGTGATGCAGTTTTACTGGAACGCCCATTGACTTCACAATTTTCTTGGCATTGTCTAAACTTGCGCCAACAACGCCTTTCGCAGGAACGCCCGGGCCTTTAGATCTTAAAATTTTCACAACTGTTTTAGTTGACACTTTAGAACCCGGCTTAACGTTTTCGTATCGAAGGAAGTTGCCCTTCTTTTCGCCGCCAAATTCGTCTATAACTTTCGTACGGAAACCCTTATTTTCCAAGGATTTTACGACTCCATCCGTATCGTCTCCAGCTTTTGGTTTAGGAATTACTTCCGATTTTGAGTTAAAGACTGTAAAAGCTACATGAGTATTTCTTGTGAAATACCAAACTGTTCCGGTAATCGCAAGCACTAGTGTTAGCACGATGCTAGTAATCATAATTGCAAGACGTTTGCGATTGTTAAGAAGATTCGCTTTATTTGGGCTTGGTTGTTTCGATTGAGTTAGTTGAGTTGGCTGAGTTGGTTGGACTTGCAGTTGTGGTTGTGGTTGCTGTTGTGGTTGCTGCGGTTGCGGTTGCTGCGGTTGCATTTCATTTTCAACAGGTGCTCCACAAAAATTGCAGAACTTATCGTCAGCGTCAATCTTATTTCCGCAATTTATGCAAAACATCGCAACCTTCTCTCATATGCGCAGCAATCTCATTTACAGAGAAATCTGCTTTCTATACTACAACTACTTGCGTGATTTTTTAATGCGACAACAAACGACATGAATATTCCCGGCGTTTGTTTTCGCTCTGGCTGTTTTTGACCACATTTGCCGTGTATTTTCACTGGCGTTTGTTTTCGCTCTGGCGTTATTTGACCACATTTGCCGTGTTATTTCCTCGGCATTTGTGCCTACAGGATTTCGAGCATAGCAACAGCGGAGGCGACTGCTGTATTGTTCTGCACTGATCCGTCATGAGTTAGCGAGATATGCCAACGAATTGTGTTACGAATATCTCTATGTGAATTTGGAAGATTCGTAAGCTGCGGCTTTTCCGTGATCTTCGACGTTTTTATAAGATTCGTAAGATTAGTCGAATCCGAAAGTTCTGTAGAAAGTTTTTTCGAAACTGATTCGTAAAGCTTATTCTGCACTTCTTGCGCAAGCTCCACGCGCGGGCAGCCATACGAATCGTCAAGAATCTCAACGCCAGCCCATGGCATGTTATCGAGAGTATAGGGGTATTCGGTGGGGTAGCCGGTATTGCAGTTCATTAGCGCCTCGCACCACGCTTTAATAACGGCTTCCTTTCCAGCCCAGCGCGCCGCAATATGCAAAGCTTCGTCGTCGTGCTTCGTATCGGAACGCAAACTGCACTGCCGAAGTTCGCGCACAGAAAACAGCGCGCGCCAACCATTGCCTTCGCGCATCTGCTCAGCAAATTGCGCAACATTCACCACATCGTGACCTAATCCTGCAATCATGCGCTCTCCTTACTAATCTGCGCTCACAAACTGATATGTACCCTTTCTGGATACGTATCCCTTTTTACTTAATCATATCGCCGCGCGAATGCAAACTTGCTCTATGTCGTAAGCTTCTGTATACTTAAACAAGTTGCTATTTTGCGGACGTAGCTCAATGGTAGAGTCTCAGTCTTCCAAACTGATTACGCGGGTTCGATTCCCGTCGTCCGCTCCACTTTTTGAAATTCGTTTTTGCTCTATATCTTTTCCTATATATTGTTTCGTTCTGTATTTTTTATTGCGTTTCTAATATTTCCCTTCATCCATCATGAGTTTGCAATATACTTGCATATCAAAGGGCATAAAGAATTTATAGTTGATTAGGAATACGGAATTGCAAAAATTTTTAGAAAAATTTTTAGAAAAAAATAACGCAATACGAAAAATATTACCGTTCGTAACAATATTTGTAATAACTGGTCTTATTGCAATCGCATTCTTCAGTAACCTGTATCTTGCGTACAACTCACGTAATTACGCGCAAAAACCTCTTGTCTTAAGTAAAGCAATCATACCGGATTCCAGCAGTTACAACGAGCAAACCGGTGAAAAAAATAACAGAGAACAAGCGCAAATTATCGGCGATTCCATTTCTATCCCAAATTCGGGAGCAGACGTAATATTAAGCGGAATTAACGAAAATACTAAAGCTTTGAAAATCGAGTTGCAGCAAGAAAAGCCTTCAACTTTCGTCACCGGCACGTTAGAAATAGAAGACTTTGGCATTGCGCCAAACGCCTACACTTTAGCGGATTCTTTCCAAATGTCTACCGGAAAGCACAATACTAGAGTTCTTCGTTTTGAAAGTCATGGAACTGCGTACAAAGCTAAGCTTCATTTTAATCAAACCGGAGCTCCTTTTACGCTCAAAGCTGTAACAGTAAATCCGCCTTTTGCGCTGCACGTAAACTTTGGAATGTGGGCAATACTTTTCGTTGTAAGCTCGCTTATGTTCTTGGTATATAAGAAAAAGTGGTACTTGCTTAATTACGACCGCCACAATCTTGCGCAAAATATAGTTTTTTGGGCAGTATGCGCAATTCTTATGGGATTCTCGCTTTATTTGTGCTTTATTGTGTACCGCGGTCACGGAATTCGCGTGCCATTCCCTTCCGATTTATACGATCGCGTCAACGGCAATCCGTACACCGAACAGCTTAAAGCTTGGAAATCAAACTCCTTGGCTTTGTTGCAGCAGCCGCCTAAAGAATTAGTAGAATCCGCAAACCCGTTTAGCTGGGGCGAGCGCATGGACTTGGGCTCTAAAGGAGCATCCATACCTTGGGATGTTGTGCTACACAATAATCACTACTACTGCTACTTTGGCATCGTGCCGTTCCTGCTCACTTACTTGCCTTTTAATCTTCTCTTCCCGCACGCAGTTCCTTCAGCAATATTAGTTGTTACAGTATTTGCGGTTGCGATTATTCCATCTATGTTCGCGCTTCTTAGAGAAGTTGTTGAATTCTTTGCAATACGCGCCAATTACTGCCTGTTTTTGCTTGCTGCAGCAGCTTTCCCATTCGGATGCTTAATCTTCTACTTGCAATCTTCAGCATCCCTTTACTATATGCCGCTTCTTAGCGCAATACTGTTTGGAATCTTATTCGTATACGCTTCTCTTAAAGCTGTGCGACTTTACACAACTCATTCGCGCGTGGGGTACGCGCTTTTTGCGCTCGCTGGCATAAGTCTTGCTTTACAATGCGGATCTAGGCCAAACGCGTGTATTCCGGTTGTTGCTTTTATAGCGCCGTTGTTTATTGCGATACTATTTGATGCAAAGCGAAGTATTTTAAATCGCGTTGCTGCAGCTTCAAGCTTCCTTGTTCCTGCGATTGTAGGCGTAACTGGAATATTAACTTATAATTACTTGCGTTTTAAGTCTTTCTTTAATTTTGGAAATGAAGAGCAACTTACGAATTTTGATTTGCGATTTAATAGCAAATCTTTTGATCCTACTAAAATTCGCGATATTTTCCTTAATTATTTCTTGAAACCTTTTAATATTTCGGAGAATTTCCCATATATCTCTATACCTTGGGCAAATAATCAAGGCTACGGTAATTCTTTCTACACGCATATGATTTTCGGTCTTATGATGATTCCGCTTTTCTGGTGGCTGTTCACGTTAAGACGTAAGTTTATGCAAAAAATTGAGTATATTATGACAGTTGTTGGATTAGTAGCATCCTTCTTGCTGCTGTATCTTAACTACTGTTTAGGCGGCAATTTGTACCGTTACTATTGCGATTCGATTATTATATTTATTTTGATTGCAATAATGAGTATGCTTCACAGAGTTAAGCCTTATAGCAAAGATCTTGATGTTACTTGTGAAGAAGATTGCGCAATTGCTGAGCAATCGTCTTTGCATTTGTATATTCCAGCTGTGCTTTGTGCAGCGGCAACTATTGTAATAGTTGGTTTATTAGTATTCAGTAATCATACTGAGCCGTCTGCTGATATACAAAACGTAAACCCTGATTTATTCCTTAAGTGGAGTGATTTATTTACGATTGGTCGCTGATTTACGTATTGCGCGTCGCTCCAAACGCGAGGAACTTACCCCGCATTTGGAGGGTTTAGCTTCGTGAATCGCTCCAAACGCGAGGAACTTACCCCGCATTTGGAGAGTTTAGCTTCGTGAATCGCTCCAAACGTGAGGAACTTACCCCGCATTTGGAGCGCACAAGTATCTACATGAATGAATGACGAAGCAATTAATATGCAAAACAAACTATATAAAAATGGCCGGCATGCTGTTTAGCACACCGGCCACTTTATTAGATTAGTAAACTTAATTACTTAGCTTGCAATATAGCCTTTTGGCAAGTTTGACGCCAAATACCATTGCCGTCGTAATGCTCGTCTTCAACAGGAGCACCGAGCTTTTCAAAGCCGCCGCGAGCGTAGTAATCTTTACGAAGATTGAACATAAGAACAAACTTCTTATATTTACCTTGCGTCCAAACGTCGCCGTTCTTGCAGCGCTGACGCCACCAGCCGCCGCCCATATTTTCCTCTTCTGCAACAGGAGAGCCAAGCCAAGCAGCACCGCGATGTCCGTTATAAGAGTCGCGTAACTCAAACTGAATCACATACTTAGTGTCTTTACCTTGCGTCCAAACATCGCCGTTCTTGCAGCGCTGACGCCACCAGCCGCCGCCCATGTTCTCCTCATCGGAAATAGGCGATCCAAGTCGCGAATAGCTTCCGTGCTTGTAGTAGGAGTCGCGCAATTCGTACTGGATTACGTACTTCTTATCTCGGCCTTGCGTAAACACGTCGCCGTTCTTGCAGTGCTGACGCCACCAGCCGCCGCCCAAGTTTTCTTCGTCTGCAATAGGAGCGCCAAGACGAGTGAATCCTCCGTGCTTGTAGTAGGAGTCGCGCAATTCGTACTGAATTACGTACTTCTTATCTCGGCCCTGTGTAATAACGTCGCCGTTCTTGCAGCGTTGACGCCACCAGCCGCCGCCCAAGTTTTCTTCGTCTGCAATAGGAGCGCCAAGGCGAGCGTATCCGCCGTGACCGTAGTAGGAGTCGCGCAATTCGTACTGCAGAATAAAGCTTTTATCTCCGTTGGTCCAAAGATCGCGGCGATTCGCTTTCTTGCTTACTTTCCAGCCGTCTCCAACATCTTGCGAAGAATTCGCGCTGGTGTTTGTAATCGTGTTACCAAACTCAGAAACGCCATTGATTTCGCCGCCATCAGCCATTCCAAATGCGTTCAAATCAACGCGACCCTCAATGCCGTTCACGCTGCCGCTTGACGTATACTGCCATCCGCGCAAAGCTGTAGAAATAGGGAAGCCTACGCGAGAACCGTAGCTAGCAACCCAGCTTGTGCGCTCGTGAATATACTGAGAATTTAATGGTCCTCTCAAATAATTCGTATAAGAGTAAACGCCGAGCTTATGGTAGCCTGCAGAAACCAGCTGATTCCACCATGAAGCAACAATATCCTGGTAAACGTATGGGGATGTTGGTGGTTTATGACCGCTCCAGCTCCACCTTTCCAAGTCGTAGTAAACAGGGTAAGTCAAATCTTCAGGATCAACTCCAGCGCCCTTCAAAAGACTGACAATATCTGCACCTTCAGCTGCACCATCTTCCGGCTTTTCTGCGTAAGAATACATGTAAATGCCAAATGGAATACCAAGACGCTTGCACTCGCTAATATTGCGCAAAGCCTGCTTGTCGTAGCCATTACCCCAACCGTAGCTAATGCGAATAATCGCGCCGTCTATGCCGGAATCTTTTACAGCATCCCAATCAATTAAATGCTGATGCTCAGAAACGTCAATAACACCTTTGGCGTTTTTAACGAATTCATCACCGTTTCCGTCAATAAAAGCAGGTGAACCATCGGAATCTTCCCAATGAGCGCCATATTCATTTTCAGAAAGCGATGTTTGACGCACAACGCCGGAAGCATGAGGTTGCACTATAGTATTTGCAACATTATTTTTCAAAGCGCCAGTAGGCAATGAGGTCTGCTTAGGTGCTACAACGTTCATAGTAAATGCGGTAGCAATTGAAGCTAATCCAGCTAATACACGCACGATAATCTGTCCCACGAGTCCTCCAGACATGTTTTTTACGTGTTTATCTGCTACTACCATAGCAACAGCACCATAAAATTGGCGCAAAATCAACAGAAATGTCGTTTTTCATTTTTCTATGTGACTTTAGATTCTTGTACTAGACTATACTGTCTACTTGTAAATACAGTTTCTGGAGATTGTTAGATTATGAATACTTCGTTAAACAGCGCGCATGAAAGTGTGCCAATTTTGTACATTGTTGTACCTTGCTTTAACGAGGAAGAAGGTCTTTCTAAAACGGCTGCGGTTCTTCAAAATAAGATGACTAATCTTATGAATCAGAAACTTATTCATTCGTACAGTCGCGTAATTTTTGTTGACGATGGTTCAAAAGATTCTACTTGGAATTTAATCGCCTCATTTAATCGCAAAAATCCTTCACTTTTTGGCGGTGTAAAGCTTGCGCATAATCGCGGCCACCAAAATGCGCTGTATGCGGGTCTTATGTATGCGCGCGAGCAAGGTTGTGATGCAGCAATTTCTATGGATTCCGATTTGCAAGATGATGTAAACGCTGTTGATGAAATGCTTAAAAAGTTTGCGCAAGATGGTTGCGAAATTGTTTACGGCGTTCGCTCTTCGCGCAAAAAAGACACTTGGTTTAAGCGAAATACGGCTTTGGCTTTTTATAAGATTTTTGCCTCAATGGGTGCAGAAGTTGTGCCAAACCATGCAGATTATCGTTTAATGAGTTCGATTGCGTTGGATGCCCTTTCTGAGTACAGCGAAGTCAACTTATTCTTGCGCGGAATTGTGCCAATGCTCGGTTTTAAAACCGCAAAAGTTTATTACGAGCGTGGAGTAAGAACGGCTGGCGTTTCTAAGTATCCTTTGAAAAAGATGATTTCCTTTGCTTTAGAGGGAATTACATCGTTTTCTGTTAAGCCGCTGAAATTAGTTACGTATATGGGCTTGCTTTCTATTGTTATTGGTTTTGCAATGTTTATTTACGTAATTGCGTCGCTGTTTACTAATCACACTGCTGTTGGTTGGTCTTCGCTTATGTGCTCAATATGGTTTATTGGCGGATTTCTTATGATTTCTATGGGTATTCTTGGAAGTTATATTGGCAAGATTTATTTGGAATCGAAGCATCGTCCGCGCTACTATATTGAGCAATCTTTGTAAATATAATATAAATATAATTTTGTAAATACGATTTTTGTAAATACGATTTTTATAAATAATCTTTGTAAAGGCACTTTGTAAAAGTAATCTTTTAAAGGGGTTTGAAAGTATGGTTAAGTGTTTGCAGAATATAAGCGTAATGCTTGGGCGCTTTTTTAGTACTGCCGCACTTTGGTGCGCTGCAGTATTTTTCAGCGCGCTATCCTTGCTTAATCTAGTTATTTCAGCTCATCTTTTACCAGGCGACTACACTCTTGAATTTTTATGGTTCCAGGCTCCATTCGTAATTGCTATAAGCGCAGCAATATTCTTTATTATTGCGTTTTTACGAAAACGTGAGCTTATTAATAAGTTGCGTATACGCTACGTTGCGGCCGCTGTTTTTGCTTATGTTTTTGTGGCAGGTTTAATTTGGGTACATGTTACTCACGCGTGGCCGGAGTGGGATCCAGTATACCTGTTTAGCGCAGCGCAATATTATGCAGATCCTAATAGAACTCCTGTGGTTTGTGGAGTTGACACTTCGGAATTATCTTGGATTGTGTGCCCGGGCGGCTACTTGACTCGCTTCCCATTCCAATTCCCACTTCTTTCTCTTATGCGATTTTTGGTAATCGTTTTTGGGCCTAACGCATACACGGCGTTTGAAGTTTTGAATGTACTATGTGCTGCTATTACTGGCGTTCTTATTGCGTACTACGTGAATTTATTATTCCGCAATAAAAATGTGACGATTCTTTCTTTGCTTTTTTATGCAGCATTTTTGCCTATGATTTTTTACGCGACTTTTGCTTACGGCAATACGCTTTGCTTGCCGTTTGTGTTTGGAGCGCTTATTTTTCACGCAAAAAATATTCGTGGCGGCAGTTGGCGTGATGCAATGCAATCGTTGATTTGCATATTCTTTGCAATATTACTTAAGTCTACTATGGTTTATTGCTTACTTGGCATGATTGTTGTGTGGATTGTGTCTGCTTTGCGTTCTAAAAAGTGGGAGCATGCTGTTTGTGTGTTGCTCGCAATCGCGTTCTTTGCTTTAAGTAATGTTACGGTTGCAGATGCAGCTAATTCTTTTGGTCACAGTGCAAAAGATGGTTTGCCTTCTACAGTTTGGCTTGCGATGGCAACGGATCCTGCTAGAAAAGGCGGTCCAAATAATCCTGGCTGGTATAACGGATACCCAACTAGCTTTGACGTTGCAACCTATAATAAAGAGACTATAAAGAAGGAATCTACTGAATTTTTACGCAAAAATATTAATTTCTTCTTAAAAAATCCTAAGCAAATAGCGACTTTCTTTACTAAAAAGTTTGCGGGAGAGTGGCTTGAACCAACTTACGAATCTTTGCTTGCAAGCAGTTGGAAGTGGAACGGTCCGTACAGGCAGGTTTTAATTGATCGCAAAATGAATCCTGCTTTGCGCTCGCTTTATTCTGGAAAGTTAAATATGGTTGTTTTTACTTTCCTAGATGCTCTTCAATTTATGCTTGTTGCGTTTACAACAGTATTTTTGTGCGTATTGTTGCGTAAAAGAAAGTCGCCTTCTTCTTTGTCTAAGATTTCTTGCGAATTTTCTTACGAATACTTGACTCCGCTTTTAACTCCGCTTGTTATAGTGCTAGGAATGGCAGTTTTGTACATTGTTTGGGAAGCGCAGTCGCAGTATATTCTTCCTGCGTATTTGCTTATGATTCCGTTTGCAGCTCGCGGCTTTGATATGTTACTGACGTGCTACGAAAACCGTGCTGCACATAATAGTAATGCAGCAAATCCAAGCCAAAACTGACGGCATTGTGCATGAGATTATTGCTGTTACTATCATGCTCCAAGCTGCGTAAGTAACGTTTGCAGCCATTGCGCGCGATGCTCCAACTTTCGCAATACCGCGGTAATAGCAAAGGTACGAGCTCACTCCAAGAAGGCCGACAATAATCGCCATTCCTGCTATTTTGAAAGATTGAAGCGAGCTTGTGTTTAGTGAAATATAGGATTCTAATCCTGTAGAAGTGACTGCAGAAGTGCCTGTAGAAGTGACTGTAGAAGAGACAAATATACTAGAAACAATCGCAATAATCGCAATAATAACGTAAGCAAATGCGGATGTAGTTTGGCGAATATGAAGTATTATTTCGTCGTCTATGCTTTTTTGGCGCGTAGCCCAAGCGCACACAACTGCTTCGCTTCCCCAACCGACTACGCTTAAAATTGCTCCGGCTAAACCAAGTATTGTGTTTGAATTTACGTAAGATTGAGCATCTTGAGCGCAAGAAAAGTATCCTAAAGCAGAAACCGCAATAAGAGCTAACGCAAAAGCTGAATATTTTGCCGCACTTAAGCGTTCGCGAAGTATTAGCGCAGAAAGTACGGTTCCAACTGCAGGGTAGAAGGCGGAAATTGCAGCAGCGTATCCAGCTCCTATATTGCTTGCTGCTAAAACGTATCCGCTCATGCCGAGCGGTCCGCCAAGTAAAGATCCTACGATAATAAGTGCCAGAATCCGTGGTTTATTTAGTATTTCAAGCGTTTTATGCCATTTTTTTCGAGTACTTATGTAAATCCACATAAAAATTGCGCATACAGCGTCGTGGAGTAGAGCTCCAAGAATACCAACGAATATTACTGAATTAGTGCTGCTGTTATAGCTAAGAAATGTGGTTAAAATTGCAAGTAAGGCAGTGTCAATTCCCCAAAGGAATCCGCTTAAAAACGCGTATTTCATAAGTACCTAATTTCGTGTTTTAATTTTCGTACATTTTAAGAGCTTCATTAATATAGCGTTTTGCGTACCGGTAGTAGGTATACATGCAAGTTCCTATGTTCTCGCCTTCCGCTTCTTTAACAAGCGACCACAAATGCCAACACCATCCTGCGAATCCCACAAAAGCCAGCAAATGACGCTTTTCTTGAGTTGACGGAGTGTGTGCTAAATAAATAGGCATAGCTTCGTTTATTTCAGTATCGTTAAATTCGTCCGAAACGCATAACGTGCCAAAATCTTGCGCATAATCAGACATTCCGGCATATTCCCAATCAATAAGATGGTATCGATTTTGTTTGTCGATTAAAATATTTGCTCCCAAAATATCGTTATGGCAAGGACAGTAGTTTTGTGGATCCTTAGATACTACTAATTCGTGAAGCTTTTTTGCGCTCAATCCCAGATCAATAATTTTTTGCGGAATCGTAACTTTTCTATTATTTAATTCGCTTATGTAACGTTGAGATTCTAAGTAAAAATCGAAAGTTCTAAGCATCTTTCTGTTGCTTTCGTGTAATAAGCGCACTAAAGCCAATCCCTCTTTAAGCTCTTTCAAATTGTGCATATTAGCTGTTTTGCAATCGGGCAAAAAGTGCGAAATCTTCCAGCCAACAGTTTCGTCTGCTGCAATAAAAGTGCCGTCTAAACCAATCTGCTTAGCAAGATTTAATGCTTCAACTTCCGCCTTTCTATTAATAAGTACGTCTGTGCCAACGCCAGGATGTCTATAAACGTACTCGCTTTTTCCAACTGAAAAATGGCAAGATAAATTAGTAAGACCATTTTTTAGTGGATACACGTTATAAATATCGGATTTCTTGCAATTAAGCGTTTTAGTAATATGATCAAAAATTGCGCTATCAATATTTTCTAGGAAAAGCGGATCAAATTCGCGCAACTCGTCAATAGAATCAAATTCGTGAATAATTGGCGGATCGTATTTGCGCATTTGCATATCTAGCTCGTCAATATGTTCAATAAAAATATCTTCCCAAAGTTTTCCTGCAGTTTGCGGCAAATCGTATTCTTTGCGAAGAATTTGCACAAATCGCTTAGAAAATTCGGTGTCGAAATACACGTGACCAATCATGTACCAAGCGTCACTTCCGCCAATCGTAACTTTTGTAATGCGATTATGTGCTCCGCAAGTCATGCACCATTCTTTAGTGTATCCTTGCTGGAATTGTGCGGAATAATAAGCTTTCCAAACGTATTTTTCAAAGGGATTTTCGTCAAAATAATTGTCGGATGAGCAAATATAAGTGTTAGATAACTGGTTCGCTACAGCCATAAGCGAACTGTTATTATTGCGAGTGTTGTATTCGCTATTTGGCACGATTTTTACGTTAAAAGCGTCTTCTAAGTAGAAAAACTGCTCCTGCTTGTAGCCAACAACAACAGTTATATCGTTAATCCCAGCTTCGTGAAGTTGCTTGATTTGGCGCTCAATAAGAACTTCGCCTTTTACTGTAAGCAAGCCTTTTGGAGTTTCGTACGAAACTGGTGAGAATCTTGACGAAAATCCTGCGGCCATAATAATAGCGTTTTTAACTTTGTGCGGCTCAAGTTCAGCAAGACCTTTAGGTGTAATTTGCAATGTTTCTGCCGCTTTAATAAGATGCTTATTTTCTGCGCTTTTGATTGAAGAATTGACGGTTCCGAGCGAAATTCCTGCGCGCGTGGCAATATCTCGCTGACTTATTTGCTGGGAGTTGTTTGTGTTATTTAGTAGGGCAGTAAGTAGCCTAAATTCGTTGTGATTAATAGCCATGCGCACCTCACTTGGATTGGTGTTTTGTTCATTATATAACAAGCGTTCAAAAATAGCTATTGAATCTTTATTTTGAACAGTGAGAGTATAAATCCGACCAAAACGACTCAGCTGTGTAAAGAATAGGTCGCTCGCAAGCAACAAAGCGTATATAATGAATAACCATATGACTTATCGAGAGTAAAAGTGGAGAAACATACAAAAGGTGTGAATTATGGCGTCAGTATTTCGTAGATTATTCCGTGGGCTTATTGACCGTTGTCCTTCCTCTAAGCGTTCAATAAGAGATCTTCGCGCACAAGTTGGCGATTTGCAGACTCGCTTAACTCGCATGCAGGAAATTCTCGACGGTCAGCTGGTACATATACTAGAAAATCAGCGTATGCTGCACGTCGATATGCTTACGAATCGTGAGCATTCGTCACTTTTAGGTTGGTCTAATTACAGGCGTGACAATGAAAGCGATTTGGACGCGCGTAAGCGTTTTTACTATTCGCTTCCTAAAGCAACAGGTTCCGTGCGACTTATTCAACGAGGTTGCGCTAGT
This sequence comes from Gardnerella sp. DNF00753, assembly GCF_049244275.1. Classification (NCBI taxonomy): domain Bacteria; kingdom Bacillati; phylum Actinomycetota; class Actinomycetes; order Bifidobacteriales; family Bifidobacteriaceae; genus Gardnerella; species Gardnerella sp. DNF00753. Next base: position 1,293,672 of record NZ_CP058393.1, on the reverse strand, counting down.
CTTTTAAACGAGTTTGCTGAAATTGCGCGCGAGCATAATCTTCAATATTGGGCTGATTTTGGAACTTTGCTTGGTGTTGTTCGTCATCGCGGATTTATTCCATGGGATGATGATGTTGATCTTGGAATGATTAGAGAAGATATTGATACCTTACTCAATCTTCTTCAAAATGATGAGGAGTTGTCGAAACGCTACCGTGCAGTTCTTGTTTTTGATCCTTACGTATGCTGCAGGCAGTTGCGTTTGCGCTACAAAAATCCTGAAAATCCTAGCTTTATAGATATTTTCTTCTACGATTATTTGCCTGAGTACAATGAGCAGATTAGACGAAGATTTATTGAGATTCGTAAAACTTTGCAAGATGATTTGCGCTCGCAGCCATTCTATGATGAGTGGCTTAAAGGCGGGTATCGTGAAGATGGTGCTAAGTTTACTAGAGAAATCGAAAGTATTTTTACAAAGTATCGCGAAATTGCGCAAAACGAAAATATTATTTCTAAATCTTCAACTAATGAAACTTATGGCGTTATTTACGGTATTGATAATGTTGATGCAGAATCCATATATATGGTTAGCTGCAAAAACATGTTCCCACTAAATCAAGATCAATTTGAAGATTTTTCAGTATGCGTGCCAAATGATGCGCAAAAAATTCTGTACAGTTATTACGGGAATATTTATCAGCTTCCAGCAGACATGTTCTCGCACTTCCAGCATGTTAGTCGCGATTGCCTTGAGAATCAGTGCATTATAAATGCGATTGAGGAAGATATAGCAACAAATCCTTACGCAACTAAGTAAACTCTCGCATATGTAAGTAAGTAAATTATTTGCTATTTCGCCTCATAAGACGGAACTTTTTCTGCAATTTTGCAATAATAGACGGGAATGCTATTTTCTTCGCTGTTTTTACGATTTTCTCGCCAATAACGTAGCGTGCAGAAGTGCGAATACTGCTAATTTCCTGCTCGTAGTTTAGAGTTTTGCTCTCAAATTTAAGCATGCGCTCTTTAAGCCACAAAGTGCGTGAAGCGGTATTTAGCTGCAACTTTTGGAATTCGTTATACGAAAGCTCATCGTAGAAGTAGCTTGGCAAATTCTTAGAAATTTGATCATGATCCATAATTTGCATCACTTCTTGAAGCTTATTATTAACAATATCTGCCAAAGATTCAGACGTTACTCGTGTATGGCAGTCGTGAACAAAACTGTTCACAAGCGAATTTACGTATCCGCGATTGTATTGGTCAAGCAAGCCTTCGCTTTTAAGCCATTCTCCGGTTTCGATTACGGAATCAACTTCAAGAGGCGCTTCATCTTTAATAGCGTGATGCTCAATAGAAAGCCAGAAGTTTTCTGGAATATTAGTGTGGTGAAGGTTTTCGAATCCTTCGTCAGCTCCAACGCTGAATCTTCCATAAGCATCTTCGTAAGTTTTAGACAAATCGCAATACAGTATTTTCTGTGCTTTTAATGCTGCGCGAGTTGTAAAAGTCATTAAAGTTGAAGGCAGGTCGTGTTTTCCAGCTTCAGCTTTAGAAGCTTTCAAAAAGTCGGTTCGCCAAATTTTTTGCCAGCCATAACTGTAGCAGCTGTCTAACAAAAGTTCCGGAATATCGCTAGCTTTATAAAGACCGTAACTTACGTCTTTATTAGCATCTTCCGAATTCGTTGGCATAATAAACTGCTGCTGCAAAATATTAGATTCTTTAGTTTTTGCGCTGTTTTTTAATGCACAATCAATCAAATAATCGCTGTGTTTGCTTTTATTGTTGAAGAAAGCGAGGTCGACGCTGGCTGTTTTACTAGCGTCTTTAGCCGCGTTTTCACTATCTTTTTCACAAATTTCGTTATAATACTGCACCTGATTTAGCGCTTCAGATAGCACTTTTTCGTTAATTATGTAGCTTGAAGGCATAAACATTGTGTATGTGCCGTGAGCGTAAGAAATTGCTTTAGAAAGCATATCTTTAATACTTGCGGTATCTTCATGCGACTGAATTGTAAAACGCTTATCTTTACTAGTAAACTTTTTGGCAATTGCAAGCGTACTGTCGTTTGAATGCGAGTCAACAATAATAAATTCGCAAGGAATACTGCTTATTGAGCTGCAAGCTTTAAGCGAATCAACAATCCAAGAATGAGCATTATGCGTAAATATTACGAGCGAAAGCTTAGGATTTGCCTCTGCTTTTTGTGGCTTAACTTCGTATGACGAGCCGAGGAAATCCATGTAATAATCCATAAATTCTGGCTTAAGGCGTGATGCCATAAGGAAAACTTCTTTTGAATCCATGGAACTAAAAACTTCATAAATAAGTTTGCGGATTTCCGGATTCTTATCGTCAAAACCAAACTCTGTAATCAAGGAGTTTACGTAATCAAATTCGCGAGAATAAAAAGCGTGCAAAATTTCGCGAGAAATATTCTGCTTACTAAGAAACTCGCGCATATCTCGCAAACGGTCGAAAGGAAGATGGAAATCCTTCAATAAACTAGATGCGCCCGGATTAGTTTGACGATAATAGTAGTACTTTCCAGGATTCCAGCAGATTTTATTTGCTAAAACCATAGTTTGTGCAAAGAAAGGATTATCGGTCCAACCTGCTCCAGGAATTGGCTTAAAACGTATGATTTCGTGATTGCGGTTATCTCCGTTAAGAAAATCTTTGCGGTAAATAGCCGACCAAATAGAAGGATGATGGTAGAAAGGCTCAGCAAATTCGCTAAGATTAAAAATAGTGCGATGCTCAGGCATGAAATAGCACAAGTTTGGCGTTTCTACAGCCGACTTATAACCATCTTTGCCGTCGTAAAAAAGCCAGTATCCGCCTTTGATAACATCTAGGGTTGCGCCAGTTTCGCCGACTTTGTCAGAATTTTTTCCAGCAATCTCAACATTGCTTAGCAAACGCTCATACATATGCGGATCAATAAAATCATCAGGCTCAATAATGCTAATCCACTCGCCTTTAGCGCGTTCCAAACCGCGATTGCAAGTAGCTCCGTAGCCCTCGTTTTCTTTTTCAATTACCACAAAGCGACTATCTTTTTTTGCAAAAGACTTCATAATATCGATGGAACCATCTTTGCTTCCATCCGAAAACATCAAACATTCCCAATCTTTAAAAGTTTGATTTTGAATAGACTCTAAACATTCTGGTAAAAAGGCTTCAACGTTATAAATTGGAACAATAATCGATACTTTCGGCATACGTACGATGTTAGCATAAGTGGTTTATGAATGTTGATTTAGAGTATTCAAATGCAGCGCTCAATTATTATTACTAAAGCCTATTTTCAACTATAAGCTCGTTTTAGCAATAAGCTCATTTAGGCTAAAGTATCATTTCAATTAAAACATTCAATTACAACATAACTGATATTATTAAGAGCGTGAAAAATCTCATGGCTCGTTGTCGTAAAAAGTACGCGTATGCAAATATCGTGCTTCGCGGTTTAGTAAAAACCGATTTTAAGCTGCGTTACCAAGGCTCTTTCTTGGGTGTGGCGTGGTCGGCGTTGAAGCCGTTGATGATGTTTTGCGTTATGTATCTTATTTTTGGCAAGTTTTTGCGAATGACAGACGGCACGCCAACATACCCTGTGGTTCTTTTGATGGGAATTAGCGCGTGGCAGTTTGTGCAAGAATCAACTTCGATTGGTTTGCGCTCGCTTGTAGATCGTGGCGATTTGTTGCGCAAAATCCATTTTCCAAACTACATTGTTGTGGTTTCGGCAACGGTTGGATCTTTAATAAGCTTTTTGATTAATTTAGTAGTCGTGCTTATTTTTGCGATTATTGGCGGAGTGCATTTTACGTGGAGAGTGATTCTGCTTCCAATAAGTCTGATTCAGCTTTATGCAATTGCAATCGGAATGGCGCTAATAATGTCCACTATGTACGTGTTCTTCCGCGATATTTTGCATATTTGGGAAGTGGCTCAGCAGCTGCTGTTCTACGGAATGCCGATTATTTATCCGCTTAGTTACGTGATTAATAAGGGCGGTATTTTTGCGGTGCTGGCAAAGCTTGAGCTGCTTAATCCTATAGCGCAATGTATTCAGGATATGCGACACAATATGCTGGCTCCTGAAACGCAACCAACCGTGTGGAGTGAATTTGGATTCTCGTGGATGTCTTGCGTGCCGCTTTTGCTTACCGTGCTAATAGTGTGGCTTGGAGTGTATATATTCCGAAAAAATAGTCGCACTTTTGTAGAAATTATGTAGCGTGCTAAATTTACGAAAAATTTTACGATATTTATGACAGTTACGATGGGGAAGTGAAATTTATGAGTAAGTTGCAGGAAGAAGCGGCGGAAGTGCAAGAAGCGCAAGCAGCGCAAGTGCGTGATGACGATATTGTTTTATCAGTCAATCACGTAGGAAAATATTTTAAGTTACCAACCGAGCAAGCAACCGGCTTAAAGCAAGCGTTTATAAATCTTACTAAGGGTATTAAAGGCTACAAAATTCAGAACGTTCTTAAAGACATAAGCTTCGACGTGCATCGCGGCGAATTCTTTGGCATAGTCGGGCGAAATGGCGGAGGCAAATCAACCCTCTTAAAAATTATTTCGCAAATCTACTATCCAAATACTGGAAGTGTAAAAGTAAAAGGCAAGCTTGTGCCGTTTATTGAGCTTGGTGTTGGTTTTAACCCGGAACTTACCGGCCGCGAAAACGTGTATCTTAACGGAGCTTTACTTGGATTTACTCGCGCAGAAATCGACGCAATGTACGACGATATTGTGGAATTTGCTGAGCTTGAAGACTTTATGGATCAAAAGTTAAAGAATTACTCTTCGGGCATGCAAGTTCGCTTAGCGTTTTCTGTGGCAATTAAAGCGCAGGGAGATATTTTAGTTCTTGACGAAGTTTTGGCCGTTGGTGACGAAGCTTTTCAGCGCAAGTGTGACGCGTTCTTTACAGATATTCGTAAAGATCCAACTAAAACCGTTATTCTTGTTACGCACGATATGAATGCTGTGAAACGCTATTGCACGCGTGCGATGATGATTAGTGACGGTGAAGTTGCAGCAATTGGAAACACTGAGTCCGTGGCAGATCAATATACTTTGGCAAATATTGAGGCAGAGCGCGAAAAGCAAAATAAGCTTGGTGAAAAGCTGGGCAAGGGGCAGTATGCTCAAGGTTTGAACGCAAAGTGTCCGCTGCTTAGAACCTATGCTTTGGAAGACAAGATTTACAAGAGCAGCGATACTTTCCGTTTTGCTGTGGAATATCAGTACGACGAGCCGGGTGACTTTTACTTGGCGATTGCTTTGCATGACATTCGGCGCGGAGGAATTACTTACGATACTGGTTCTAAAGTGCTGAAAATGCAGAAGCGCGGGCATCAAACAGTGTATTTTGAAATGCCGTTAAATTTGTTTAACAATGGCGAGTTTACGCTGTTTACTTCCTTGCGCACGCCTAGCCCAACTGAGGACGACTACACGGATTTGCTTGCTGTGGCGGTGGATGCGAACGCTTGCACGTTTGTGATTAGAGATAGTCGAAATCGCGACTATGCTTTGCTAAGCGATCGCGCGATGATGATTAAGCAGGTTTCGTGAAACATTTGCCGGAAAATTACCGGCAAATGTTTCCTATGTCACTGTTACTTGTTGCTAGCTCGGAAGATTTGCTCCCAACTTTCAACGCTCGCCATATCGTAGCTGCGATACTCCCGAGAAAGCTTCTTCCACTTACGCAACATTTTTAACGCCAAAAGTGCGTCCGCGCGCAACATTTTACGGAATAACTTGCTATCTCGCTGGAAAAGATTAAGAGTAGTGCCATCTGGAGCCGTAACGATTGCAGTATTAACTCCCACAAACGATGGCCAAGAAACGTCTTGCGCTGGAATCGCAACTTCTGGACGAGGATTCTTCGCATGCTTTTCGTGAGCAAACAAAGCCTTAATCGTAGCGCGCTTCTGCGTCTTACGCAAAGCTCTAGCGTCGTGCGCAGTAAACGGACTTACGTGCTCTCGCAAAACCTCGCTAATAAGCGCTTCGTCACTTACAGGCTGCGTATCGCTAAAGGATTGACGTGCTTTACGAACCTCGCCAAGCTTTTGAGGCATTGAATCAACAATATATTGTGGTCCGCGCAAAATATCCTGCAATCCCATATGATGCAAATGCATAGCAGAATACGCAAGTTTTAAGCCGGAAGCCAAGTCGCTTCGAAGCATCTCAATCGCAAAACGTAAGCTTGGACGAGTGCAATGAAGCAGTCCGCAAATCCAACGATTGCGCTGGAAGAAATACTCTTCCCAAGTGCGCGAAGGGTCTTTATCGTGCCAAGCCTGGTGCCAAACCGCCACTCCAGGCAGGCAAATCGTGTGATACCCGTGCTCAAGCGCTCTAATCGAATACTCAGTATCATCAAACTTAATAAACACAGGAAGCGAAAGACCAATTTCTTTCATAATCGCAGTTGGAATAAGACTCATCCACCACCCGTTGTAATCAGTGTCTATTCGCTGATGGCGCTCAGGGCAATCTTGCAAAGTAATAGCTGCAAAATCATGATTGTAATCAAGATTCTGTGAAGGCTTCATCCACACGTTGTTGCGAGTGAATCGTTCGCCTTGAGTGTAAAGAACCGTGCGATTGTCAAGATGAAGCATCCCTCCGCCAATAATAGCAGGCTTAATTGTGTAGTCGGCAAACTGAAGCGCGCGAAGAATGCACTCTGTTTCGCTAATTGCGTCGTCGTCGAGAAGCATAGTGTAGCTGCTTTTTCCTGCTTTAAGCGTTTCAAACATGCCTCGCGAGAATCCGCCGGAACCGCCTAAATTAGCCTGCTGAATGTAGGTAAGTTGGCTGCCAAGATTTGCGCTTGTTTCGTTAAATCCAGGTTGATTCTTTACTAAATCCGTGCCCTGATCTGTGCAATAAATTGTGTCAAGTCGCGCGCGAAGTGCTTTGTTTTCTGCTATTGCCTTCAGCTGATTATGGCAGTATGAAGGGCGGTTAAAGGTAGTAATAGCAATAGAAAAAGTGCTATTTGATTGCGGTTGTTTTCCTGATTGCACTTTATTTGTGCGCGGTACGCTCCACTCAGCATCGCTAACAGTAAAGCAGCTAGAATCGCTCGCTTTCGCATCAAACCAAAAATATCCGCCGTCTGCAAGACCAGTCATAGGAATTTCGTAGCTAATAACTTGAGCTGGCTGATTTGTTTGATTGCTAGAATCAAACTCAAACTTTTGCACCGGATACGTAAGTCCGCGACCGGTCGAACGCATAAGTTGCAACGCGCCTGCTCCCTCAACGCGAGCAGTAAACTTAACAGTTTTTACGCGCGTCCAATGCTGCCAATAGCTTGCAGGAAAAGCGTTAAAGAAAGTGCAAAGTGACACGTGCTTTCCGGCGGCAACGCAAAGTGAGTTGCGCGAAAGAACAGTGCAAATGCCTTGAGTTTCAACATTTGGTAGGTGGCTGCTAGTATCTGCAAGAAGCTTTTTGAAATCAGTGAGATTTAGATTATTTATATCGATTGCGCGCGTATTCATACGAGGATCGAGCACAGTGCGCTGCAAGTAGGAGCGATGCCAAGGAATTACGTAAAGTGGCATAGTAATTTCCGCGTCTTTTACAGGGTAAACAACGCGATTTACAACTTCCCAGCCCTCGTTGCTGCTATTTGCGCTGCTAGTATCTTGCTTTTTTTGCATTGCTTGTTTATCTTTGGTTTCTGCACTCGTTGCCTTAGTCATATTAGACATTATATATACGTATATATACGCTTAAGCCTATTCTTAAAGTGTATTGTGCGTAAAACAACCGAAAGTACGAAAGGTAAATAATATGACGCAGGCAGCAACCTCCCAAAATACAACTTACCCAGATTTAGTAGTTGTTGGAGCGGGCTTGTTTGGTTTAACTGTAGCTCAACAAGCAGTAGAGCATACTGGCGCTCGCGTTGAAATTATTGACGTTCGTAATCACATTGGTGGAAACGCTTATTCGTATTTTGACGAGAGCACGGGAATTGAAATTCACAAGTATGGCGCGCATCTTTTCCACACAAGCAACAAGCGTGTATGGGATTATGTGAATCGTTTTACGTCTTTTACTAACTACGTGCATCGCGTTTATGCAACGCATGACGGCGAAGTTTATCCGCTGCCAATCAACTTGGGTACAATTAACCAATTCTTCCACGCGCACTACACGCCAGAAGAAGCGAAGGCTTTGATTGCAAGCCAAGCGGGGGAGTTGGCTGGTAAAGATCCGCAAAATTTGAACGATAAAGGCATTAGTTTAATTGGGCGACCGCTTTACGAGGCGTTTATTAAAAACTACACGGCAAAGCAGTGGCAAACGGATCCTTCCGAGCTTCCTGCTGGAATTATTAAGCGCTTGCCTGTGCGATTTAACTACAATAATCGCTACTTTAAAGACACTTGGGAAGGCTTGCCTACTGACGGCTACACAGCTTGGATGCAGCGCATGATTGACGATCCTAGAATTCACGTTTCGCTTGGCGTAGACTTTTTCGACGAATCGCAGCCGTTTAATAAGCGTGCGTTGGCTGAGGCTGGAGTTCCAGTGGTTTATACCGGTCCGGTTGATAGGTATTTTGACTATAAGCTTGGCGAGTTAAAGTGGCGTACCGTGGACTTTAAGGAAGTGCGTTACGAGGAGAGTGACCACTTTGGTTGCCCAGTTATGAATTATTCGGATGCGGACGTTCCGTTTACGCGCGCGATTGAGTTTAAGAACTTTAATCCAGAGCGTGAGGAAGTTGAGGGCGTTGCTGGTGAGACTAGTGGTGAAGCTGATTTCGTGCCGGGTAAAAGCGTAAAAGCTGGGGAGACTGTTGTGTGGCAGGAGTATTCTCGCGCTGCAACTCGCGACGATGAGCCTTACTATCCTGTGAATACTGAGGAAGATAAAGCCTTGTATGCGCGCTATGCGGAGCTTGCAGCAGCTGAGCCGAACACTGTTTTCGGCGGTAGGCTTGGTACTTACAGCTACTACGATATGCACAACGTAATCGACATGGCTTTGCGTGCTTACGAAACGCAAGTAGCGCCTTTGATTAAGTAATCTCAACTTTCGTTGTCGCGGCGCGCGCGAGTTTGCAATATCTCAAATTCGTGGTATTCTGTTTAAGTTGTTTGCTTAGCGGGTGATTTGCTTGCTAAGTTAGCAGTTTGGAGAATTCGCCTAGTGGTCTATGGCGCACGCTTGGAAAGCGTGTTGGTGTAACAGCCTCACGAGTTCGAATCTCGTATTCTCCGCGCTTAAGCTTCTGACGCTGATTTAGCGTCGGGAGCTTTTTGTTTTCCAAGTTATGCTGCTTACCCCGTTTGCGTGCGTGCAATATTAGTTGGGCGCGCGTGCAATAATTGCTGCATAATTGCTTGTTTTGGGGATGCGAGGTGAATCTGATATGTCTAAGCTTAAGTTACAAACTGGCTCTAAAACTTTCGACACTTCAAAATCCGCTGCAAAAGCAATAGCGAGTACGCCGGATCGCCCTAATCCTGCATTCAACCATTCAACGAACGCCATACTCATCGGCATTTTGTTAACTCTTTTAGGCGGCGCATTCTGGGGCGCAAACGCAACAGTTTCAAAAATCCTCATGTCAACGTATCACGTATCTCCGCTGCAAATTGCGTGCGTTCGTCAAATTGCAGCCGGCATATTGTTTAGTATTACTGCAGCAGCTTGCACTCCTAAAAAACTTGCAGGAGCAGTAAAATCTGGCCGCACGTGGATCTCGATGGCTGTTACTGGCGTAGTTTGCGTGCTTCTTACGCAAGTTTCGTACTTGTGCACAATCGACTGGACTAATTCCGGAACCGCAACTGTGCTTCAAAGCCTTAATCTTCTATTCGTGCTGGTTTATGCGTGCTTGCATACTCGCCGCGTGCCAACTATTCGCGAAACAATTGGCGTTGTTCTAGCTTTTGCAGGAACTGCTTTAATGGCAACGGGTGGCAATCTTTCTTCGCTTTCCCTGCCGATTATGGGTTTGCTTTGGGGATTGGCAGATGCTGCAAGTACTGCGGCGCTCGCGATTATGCCGGTGAAGTTGATTGCAAAATGGGGAAATCTTACTGTAAACGGCATTACTTTTATTATTTCGGGGCTGATTATGCTTCCGTTTGTGCGCCCGTGGGAAACTATGCCTCCGCTTGATTGGCGCGCGCTTTTGCTGTTTACTTTTACAGTTGTTGCAGGCACTTTTGGAGCCTACTGGCTGTTTCTTGAGGGTATTATGCGCGTAGGTTCTGTGAAAGGAACGCTTCTTGGCGCGAGCGAGCCGGTTACTGCTGCGATTACGGCCGTTATGTTTACGGGCGCTGTTTTTTCGTGGGCGGATTTCGTGGGCTTCGGGCTTATCTTCATAATGATGATTCTGCTTTGCAAGCGTACTGACTGACTTATATATATAAAAAAACACGTGTAGCCGGTCGTTCGCTGTTAACATTCGTGCTACTGCACACGTCACGTCAAGAATAATCTCCCAACCACGCACCCATCCGCAGCAAAATTTATGTGACTTTAGTTGCACTTAGTAAACCACGCACTTTACGTAACTTTCTGCACGAGTCTATGAGTTTTGTGTTGTCGTTTAGTGTGTTGAGAGGCTGGAAAAATTGTGTTCAGCAATAAAAGAGGACTGAGGAAGCAACATTGTTAAAAATAGGCGAACACAGCAAAATACTTTAACAGTTAAAGCGACGAAGGACGGGATTTGCGCAAACACAAATTTTCTAGCCTCGTCAAAACCGAAAAACTAAATCAGTTACAAAGCTCATAGACGATACTAAAGAATATCGAAAACAAAATCGCGAGGAAAGAAATCCACCAAAACTCGCGCCACATTGAGGAAACGCGCACAATGCCAAGCATAAACTGTAAAATAAAAATCAAACAAAGAAAGGAATTTTGATGCGCTACCACGATACTTTAGACTCGCTGGATGTATTAGAAAAAGTGAAGGCTGATGACTGCGTCAAGTCTGCGATTGCAGTGGTTGGCTCAATGAACGCCGACTACACGATTGTTGCCGACCGTCTTCCAAAACCAGGCGAAACAGTTAATGGTGGCGAATTGAAGGTTCTTCCTGGAGGAAAGTCTGGAAATCAGGCTGTTTCGGCGGCAAAAATTGGCGCGCATGTGCGCATGTTTGGTGCTGTTGGCAGCGATCAAAATGCCGACTTTTTGCTTAATTCTTTGAACAATGCTGGTGTTGACACCACTAATATTTTGCGCGTCGATAACACTCCTAGCGGTGCAACGGTTATTACAGTTGATGCTCAGGGCGGCGAAAATACGATTGTTTACGCGCCTGGTTCTAATGCGCACGTTACGGTTGCGTATATTGAGTCTGTTAAAAGTGCTTTGACTAGCGCTCGCGTGCTTGGTCTTTGCTTGGAAAGCCCGATGGAAACTGTTACAGCGGCGGCGAAAATTGCGCATGATGCTGGTGTAAAAGTTTTGCTTAATAATTCTCCTTTTGTGCCTACTTTGCCGAAGGATTTGATTGATGCTGCTGACATTTTGCTTGTGAATGAGCATGAGATGGCGCAGTTGCTTAAGATTGATGAGCCAGAAGATGGCAATTGGGATGGTTTTGATTGGAATCATGCTGCTGAAGTTATGCACAACTTTGGTTTTGATGAGGCTGTTGTGACTTTAGGTGGCGATGGTTCTGTTGTTTTGCAGTATGCTGAGGAAGATCCTGTTTGCCGTATTGCTGCACAGCGTGTTAATGCTCAAGACACTACCGGTTGCGGAGATGCGTTTATGGGTACAATTTTGGCTGGTTTGGCTGCTTCAATGTCATTGCCAGACGCGGCAGCTTTAGCATCCTATGTTTCTGCGTATGCTGCAACTCGCTTTGGCGCTCAGGCTTCTTACGGAACTGCAGACGAAATTCGCGCGTATTTTGCTAAGTAATTTAAGTAATTATTAAATAATTATTTGCGTAATTTATGCGTAAATCACCGGCTGTGTCTAATCCGGCGCGTTACCTGCTAAAATAAAAAGCGACTCTGTCACTGTACATGCAAGTTTGCAAACGGGAAGGCAATCATGTCAACAATTCTTGAAGGCAATCCAAAAAAGCAGATGATGCTTGTTACCGGTCGTGCGTATCCGGAACTTGCTGCGGAAACTGCAAAATATCTTGGTATTGATGTGCTTGAGACTACTGCCTACGATTTTGCGAATGGCGAAATGTATGTGCGTTTTACTCAGCCAGTTCGTGGATCGGATGTGTTTGTGCTTCAAGCGCATACGAATCCTATTAACAATTGGATTATGGAACAGCTGCTTATGGTTGATTCCTTGCGTCGCGCTTCTGCTCGCAGTATTAACGTGGTTGCGCCGTTCTTTGGATATTCGCGTCAGGATAAAAAGCATCAGGGTCGTGAGCCTATTACAGCGCGTCTTATGTTTGATTTATTCCGTGCTGCCGGTGCTACTAGAATTTTGACGGTTGACATGCATGCAACTCAGGAGCAGGGTTTCTTTGACGGTCCGGTTGATCATTTAACTGCTATGCCTGTGCTTATTGATTATGTGCGTAATTCTATGAAGCTCGACAACGCAACTATTGTTTCTCCTGATGCTGGGCGAATTAAAGTTTCTGAACAGTGGGCTGCAAAACTTGGCAATTTGCCTCTTGCTTTTATTCATAAAACGCGCGATATTACTCGTCCAAATCATGCTGAAGCTCATGGAATTATCGGTGATATTCAGGGGCGTGACTGCATTGTTGTTGACGACATGATTGATACTGCTGGCACGATTTGTGAAGCTGTGCGCACTTTGCGCGAGGCGGGCGCTAAGTCTGTGACGTTGGTTGCAACTCATGCTTTGCTTTCCGGTCCTGCTGTTGAGCGTTTGAAAGATGCTGGTGTTCGCGAAATTATTGTGACGGATACTGTTCCTGTGCCGGAAGAAAAGCGTCTTAAGAATATGACTGTTCTTTCGATTGCTCCTCTTCTTGCCGCCGGTATTCGTTCTGTGTTCCGTTCCGGATCGCTTGTGTCGCTTCGAAATGCGCTGCCGGAAGATATGAAGCAGCATAATATTTATGCATAAAAATAATTAGTGAAAAGCTAATGCAAAATTAACACAGTAATAAATTAACACAGCAATAAATACACACAGCAATACAGCAGGAGGCAAATATGGTCGCCAATACTACAATTGCACAAAATCAGGAATCGCTTTCTAAAGGCGACGCTTCTAAGGCGATTATTACAGTTGTTGGCTGCGATACAGTTGGTATTATTGCAAAAGTAACTTCGCATGCAGCTAATCATAACGTCAATATTTTGAATATTTCTCAGACTATTGTTGACGGATTCTTCAATATGATGATGATTGTTGATGTGGCGACTATGGACTGTGAATTTGGTGAGTTTGCGGACGGATTAGAAGAGCTCGGTAATGAAATCGGCGTGCGTATTCGCTGCCAGCGTAGCAATATTTTCACCGCAATGCACAGAATCTAAAATTCGTAGCAATATCGTAGCAATCTAAGTAAATGTAAGGAAGTACGCCATGCTCAACCTGATGGAAGTAAGCGAAACTAATTCGATGATTGAGCAAGAACAGCTCGACGTTCGTACAATCACAATGGGAATTAACCTGCTTGATTGCGCTTCGGAAAACCTGCAAGATGTGTGCCACAATGTTGAGGAAAAAATTACGCGTCTTGCAAAAGATCTCGTCAAAACTGGCAACGATATTTCGCACGATTACGGCATTCCAATCGTAAATAAGCGCATTACCGTGACTCCGATTTCGCTTGTTGGCGCGTCGTCTTGTAAAAAGCCTGAAGATTTTGTGCAAATTGCTCACGCTTTAGACAGGGCAGCGCACACTGTTGGAGTTGATTTAATCGGCGGATATTCCGCTCTTCCTGCTAAGTCAATGACAGCAGCTGACCGCATGCTTATTGAGTCGCTTCCGCAAGTCTTAAGCGAGACGGAAATTGTATGCTCGTCCGTGAACGTTGGCTCAACTCGCACTGGAATCGACATGGATTGCGTAGAGTTGCTTGGGCGCACGATTAAAAAGATTGCCGAGGCGACTGCTAACAAAGATTCTTACGGCTGTGTTAAATTTGTGGCTTTTTGCAACGCTCCTGACGATAATCCGTTTATGGCAGGAGGCTTCCACGGTGTTACTGAAGGTGATGCTGTGATTAACGTGGGTGTTTCCGGGCCGGGCGTAGTGTCGAGCGCGCTTGACGCGGCTCGTGGCAAAGACTTTGCTTTTCTGTGCGAAACTATTAAGCGCACTGCCTTTAAGATTACGCGAGTGGGGCAGTTGGTTGCACAAGAGGCTTCTCGTAGGCTTGGAGTGCCGTTTGGAATTATTGATTTGTCTCTTGCACCAACGCCTGCAGTTGGAGATTCAGTTGGTGAAGTGCTTGAAAAGATTGGTTTAGATCAGGTTGGTGCTCCTGGCACGACTGCGGCGCTCGCAATGCTGAACGATCAGGTGAAGAAGGGCGGCATTATGGCGAGCAGCTATGTTGGCGGTCTTTCCGGAGCGTTTATACCTGTTTCGGAAGATGCGAATATGATTGCCGCAGCGAAGTCGGGTTGCTTGACGATTGAAAAGCTTGAGGCAATGACGTGCGTATGCTCTGTGGGCCTCGATATGATTGCTATTCCGGGAGAAACGTCCGCAGCTACTATTTCTGGAATGATTGCTGACGAATCCGCAATCGGAATGATCAATCAGAAAACTACCGCAGTGCGCATTATTCCTGTGATTGGCAAGGGCGTTGGGCAGATGGCTAACTTCGGCGGTTTAATGGGGTATGCGCCTATTATTCCGGTGAACCAGACCAGTTGCGAAGCTTTCGTAACGCGAGGCGGGCGTATTCCGGCCCCAGTGCACAGCTTTAAGAATTAGTGATTACTCAGTAATCACTGAGTAATCACTCAGTAATTATTTGGTAATCACGCTTTTAAGCTCGCGCGCTACTTTTCCAGCATCCTCAGCGCACATAAGCGCCGACACGGTGCAAACTCCGTCAAGCTCAAGATCGCGAATAGGGAATACCGTATTCTCGTGGATTCCACCAATTGCCAATGTTTTTACGCCCATAGAGTGCGCAACTTTCGCAACTTCGTTCACGCCTTCAACTCCAAGCGGAGGTACGTCGTGAGCCTTGGTATGTGTTTCGAAAGCGGCACCTATGCCAATCACATCCGGCAGTGGAACGTCGTTTTCTTTGCACTCTAGGTAAGCTTTCTCCATCAAATCAGGCCGCGCGCAAGAAAGACCAACCATCCACTCAGCCGGCATCGCCTTTCGCGCCTCAACAAACGGAGTATCTTTTTGCCCAACGTGCAAGTTGAAACCAAGCTGAGCCGCGCAATCAACATGATCGTCTATGAACACAGGCACGTCGCCGTGGCCGGAATCAATAAGCGCATGACGCAACTTTTTCGCCTTTGCTGAAATTTCCGCGTCGTCGGAATACTTATCGCGCAATTGCACAACTGTAACTCCGCCTTCAACCGACTCCACAGCCACTTCTTCTTCTGGACGATTTCCCATGCGTGGATCCGTTACCAAATACAGTGTCCAATCCACAGGCTCAACAGTGAACTCAATATTTGTCAAACTAAACATGTCGTTTACGCTAAGAGTGGAAAGCGCGTCCATCCACAGCGTGCGGAAAGTTCCGGGAGCTGTGGTTTGGCGAGCTGCCCAAGTTCCAGCGGCGGCTGCATGCACGTGCGCTGCAACAGTTGCTGCGAGCGGACGTTCTGGGTTTGCGCCAACGTATGCTGCAACTATCGCGCCTAGAGCGCAACCGGTTCCAACTACTTTGGTCATAGCTTTGTGACCGCCTGTTACGCGAGCTAAACATCCGTGTCCGTAAATCGCATCTTTTTCGCCGGAAATAGCCACTACTGAGCCATACTTTTTTGCTAGTTCGCGCGCGGCTTGAAGAGCATCGTTTACGCTATCGTGAGAATCTACGCCTTTTCCGTTGCTTTCTTTTCCTGCAAGCGCCATGATTTCGGAAGCGTTTGCGCGAATTACAGTAGGGTGGTGCTTAATAATTTCGTGTATAAAGCGAGTGCGTGGAGCAAGCGCTGGAACGCCGATTCCAACCGGGTCAAGAACCCATGGGGTATCTGCTTTTTCGCAACCTTCAACAGCTGCGCGCATGTACTCGGAAGTTTCAGGCTGATGGAATGTGCCTACGTTTATTAGCACGCCGGAGGCAATTTGTGCGAGTGCGTGCGCTTCTTCCGGATCTGTGACCATAATTGGCGAGGCGCCTGCTGCAAGCAGTGCGTTTGCGGTTATGTCTTGTACGATTACGTTCGTTATGCAGTGTGTAAGAGGCTGCTGTGCGCGTACGCGTTCGATGCATTGGCGAACGTCGTTAAGGAACATTCGACGTCGCGCACGCACGGAAAATAGTGTGTCTACTTTTGTTGCTGTTGCGACTGACTCAGTAGTAGATGCGTAAGTTTTTTGCGAGCTGTTGTTTGCTTCTGCAGCGTTATCTATTGTCATAATGTTTCCCTTCGCTAGCACTATCTAGATCAGGTCCTACGGATGTAATCTCAGCGCCGCCCGCGATTTTGCGGCGATTGCGCACTCCGAACCATCCTTCGACTATATCTTTTGTTCGTGACTTACTTGCTTTTGCTGGTTACGTGCGTGCTAGGTTCTAAGCTCGTGCTCCAAACGTGCGCGACTTTTCGCGTGTTTGGAGAGTTTGGCGTGGCGTTTTGCTCCAAATGTGGGGAACTTTTCTCGCGTTTGGAGGGTTTGGCCTGACATATTGCTCCAAATGTGGGGAACTTTTCTCGCGTTTGGAGGGTTTGGCGTGGCGTTTTGCTCCAAATGTGGGGAACTTTTCTCGCGTTTGGAGCGTCGCCGCGCGCTTTGCACGTATCTACAAAAATCTCGCCGTATTTTTGCAACTTTTTCTACAGATTTTCGCTTTCCGGTAGTGTAAACATAAATATGGTAAGTAAGTAGGCTATAAATTACCTAATCGACATACGTTACGAAAGCGAGTCAACATGGCAAACAACTCCATTCTAGAGCAACAAACCACAGCTGCTGCCAATCCTCTCGATGTGCGTGAATACGCCACGCGCACTGTAATTCGAGCAATCGCAATAATCGCGTCCGTTTACGGAATGGCAGCTTCGTGGCAAGGTCTTATGACTTTTACTTACTTTACAAATCTTTCTAATCTTATGATTTGTGTAGCTTTGGCTGGTTCTCTTGTACTAGACACTACCTCTTTTATGCGCGCTCGCAATTCTGTAGATTCAGCTGCGCAGCCAGATTCTGCAGAATCTTTCGCATGGTTCGACTCAAAATCCAACGCTTGGTACATTTTTAAATTCATGATGACAATCGCCATTGCAGTAACATTTACGCTTTATCTTTGCTTCTTAGCTCCTACGAATAAGCTAGGTTTTGTTGGTGCGTATATGAGCAACGGTTGTAGCAGTCTTTGCGTTCACGCAATCGCACCGCTTCTTGCAATCGTAGATTTTATACTTTTTGACTATCGCTTCCGTTCAACCAGCGCACACATTTATTTTGCTACTATTCCGCCTTTAGCTTATGTTGCTTATGCTGCAATGCTTAGCGAGTTTGCGGGTGTTCGTTGGGGTGTTCACGCAATGCGTGCGCCTTACAATTTCCTTAATTATGGTGCTCCTGCAGGCTGGTTTGGTTTTGCTCCTCAGACTTTTAACGCCACTACTTTAGGCGTTGGAGTTGCTTATTTGCTTGTTGTGTTTACGCTTATTTTTATTGGTGTTGGCCGCGTATTTCTTGCGTTGAAAGATGCGCGCGCTCGAGCTGTTTTGCAAAATTAGTTAAAACTTGCGCACCACTATTGCCCAATTGGTAGAATTGAGCGTATGTGTGAGGATTCTGCATTACAAGCGCTATTTGATGGCACGTTACGCAATTGTGCTGGGAATTTGACCAGTACGCTGCTAGTTTATGGCGCTCCAAATACTGGAAAAACGCAGTTTGCTGTGCGTGCAACAATTGCGGGATACCAGCGCTGGCCTCATAGCATAACAGCAATGGCAGTGCAAAACAGAAATTTGGCTGCAAGCATTGACAATATTATTATTCGTTCTATTGGAGTAAGTGAGCAGTCGCGTCCGGTTGGAACGTTGGAATCGCTTGCTTTTCGTATTATTTCAGCCAATTGTAAGTTGCAGCATAAGCCTAATCCTAAGCTTCTTAATGGCGCTGAGCAGGATGCTCTTCTTCGCAAAGTTGTTCGCGAGCATATTGAGCATGTTTTTAGGGGAGATAATGGTGATTGCGATGTTTGCCAGCTTTTTGAAGATTATTTTGGGACTCCGCTTTGGGTTTCGCCTTTAACTGGCGTTGGAAATGATTCTGATTCTTCGCTAAATTCTAAAGACTCAGGCGGCAACGTCGAAACCAGAAACATTGAAACCAGCAACGTTGAAACCGGCAACGACGAAGATAGTAATGTTGAAACTAGCAACGCATTTATGCACCAGCTAAGAGATATGCTTGCGCGTTTGGATGAGCTTGGAATTAACGATTCTTCCGACGAACAGTCTGTTTTAGATTCTCTTGATTTTGCAAAATCTACCGCAGAATCTGAAAATATTTTGCCAACTTCTCTTCTGACTGACCGTCGCAGCACGCAGTGGCGTCTTGTTTTTGCGCTTAGATCTGAGTATCGCAAAATGCTTGCAGACACTTATAAAGGGTCGTTCCGTTTGGATGCTTCTGAGCTTTTGGTTGAAGGTTCAAAAGCTGCTCGCTTGCTTGGTGAAGCGTCTAACGTAAATTCTTCAGAAATCCCAGCTCTTCTTGTTGTTGATGATTATCAAGATATTACTCTTGCCGGCTTGAGTTTTGTGGAAACTTTGCTGAATCTTGGGACGCGTTTGGTTTTGATTGCCAACCCGGACGAGTCCGTTCAAACATTTAGGGGAGCGTACCCGGATTATGCAATTTCGGCTGCTTTGCGTGTGTTTAATGCAGCTGAGCAAACTCTGGAATATGCGATTTCTTCCGATTCTTCTGTTTCTTCCGCGCTAACTTCCGATTCTTCTTCAAATCAGATTTCAGCGCCTTCAATGCGTGATTTGCTTGCTGCTCGCGTCTCTCTTTCCTTGACTTCGCAGTTAAGTACTGCGGTTGCGCTTCCAAATCGACCTTGGAAAATGCCGGCTTTTGTTGGTGCTTTTCCATTGCAGCCGTTGAATCAGCTTACTGATCAGCTTACAGATCAGCATCAAGCACAGAATCAAGAGAATACTCAAAATCAACCTCAAAATCTTCAGAATTCTCAAGATGTGCAAAAATATTTACGGTTAGATGAAGATGGAACAGTAAATACTGCACTTTATCGTTCACAGCGTGAAGAATTAGATTCTGTTATTTGGCAAATGAAACACGCTCATGTAAAAAATCGTCGCAAGTGGAGCGATATGGCGCTTATTGCGCACGATAATTCCACCGTTCGTCTTTTTGGTGAGCAGCTTCGTGCGGACGGTGTTCCAGTGCGTTATTCACTAGTAACTCGACCGTTAAAGGACGAGCCGTTCGTTCAAGGATTGTTTGCGCTTATTGAGCTTGCTCAGTTTGCTCAACGTTGCATTTCTGGGAATCTTGTATATTGTATTTCGTATAAAATTCAGCGCGGCAAAAGTTTAAAAAATATAGCATTTTGGCTGCAATCTCGCGTTAAGTGCATTATGGAAAGTCCTCTTGCGTCAATAGTTCGTAGCTCTCGCGACTATGTCACTCGCGACTATAACAATCATTCTTATGGTGATTGCGAGTTTGAAACTCCTTCGCAGCTTAAAAATGTTGAGTCGCTTATGCGATCTTTGGCTTCTCTGTCTGCGGTTTTAGATGAGCAAAAAGACGAAAATAATTCGCTTAGCAATCAAAATATTCCTTTAAGAAAGCTTAAGGATTCGTGGGATGAATTTAGGAGTAATCTGAATAACGCCTCTAATAACAGCTCTAATGGTGATTCTAATGTTAATTTAGTTATCAATTTAGATGACGATATTAACGAAGATATGAGTGCTCTTTCGCTAGAGGCATGCTATCTTCTTTGTTTTGCAGATGTAGCACATTGCAATACTGATTCCCAGCAGTCTGATTCAACAGTGCTAAGTATTTTGCAAAATATGGCTCCTCGAAATCCTAATGTTGCAGCCTTTGTAAAAATCTGGAAAAATGTGCAAACTTTGGCTTTGAAATTTGCCTCTCGCCCAGATTTACGCAACGCTAAATATGCTCTTGGTGAAGCGTGGAATGTTTGCAATGTTGCTGAACGTTGGCAGCGCACAGCTTTGCAGCACAATCGTGAAGGCTATAGGGCAAACGATCGCCTAGATGCTGCAATGCGTCTTTTTGACTACGTTTCTTCGTACAGCGATGAGACAAGTTACGGTTTTGAAGCAGATTTGCAAAATAGCAGCGTTTCATTAGATTTTGACGACGAAAATTCTGCACTTCCAGCTGATATTAGCGATTTTATAGCGCAGGTTCGTGGCATGGAAATTGAGGCAGATTCTTTAGCTCGAGTCGCTCCTGTGCCAGATGCTGTAACGCTTACAACTCCTGCAGGTGCTGCAGGAAAGCATTGGCCGCTTGTTTGGATGCCAACTTTGCAGCAGCGTGTGTGGCCAAATCTTGCTTCGCGCAGCACAATGTTCGGCGCGGAAAGTTTGGCAAGTATTATGTTGGATTCCAAGCAGCGAGCTATGAGTCAGCAGTTTAATGCGAATGCTACTAATAAATTATCTAATTCGCCTCTATTTATATCTGCAAATCTTCTTGCCGCAAACGATAAATCCGCTGTTTTTGCTGGTGAGCAGCGTAGCTTTTTGCTATCTATTACTCGTGCTACTGAAAGTTTGTATATTAGCGCGCAGTACAGTGATAGTGCTGTTCCAAGCGATTTTCTTTACTATTATTTGCCTGAACGCTACTACAATAACGAAAATTCACGCACGCCTTTTACCGATTTTAAAATTCCTTTCGCAGGCTTAGATATGGATGTTCGCGGATTGGTTTGTGCCGCTCGTGCAAAACTTGTGCGAGATGCTGCCGGTAAGAATAATTGCGATAATGCGAATGAAAATGGCGGAGTTTTAGACGCTGCTAAAGCATTGCGATTATTGCGAGATTCTGGAGTTGATTGCGCTGATTGTAGTCAATGGGATTTTATGAGCGAAATTACAGAAAATTCTTCTGTAGAAAATTCTTCTGCGGAAAATATTTCTACTAAATCTAACAGTACTGTGGTGAGCTTGTCTCCTTCTGCTGTAGACAGTTTATGGGCTTGCCCAGTGTGTGGATTACTGAATCGTCAACTTGCAGGTCCTCAGCCAGGAAGTGCTGCAACGTATTTTGGTACGTTAATTCACGAAACTGCAAGGTGGGCTAGTGAAAATAAGCACTACGATTTTATGGACACTGTGCTTAAAGAATCGCCTGTTAAGGAAGTTGAATCTAAAGAAGTTTCTGTAGATGATTCCCAGTATTCCCAGTATTCTCAGTATTGCGCGCAAGTGAGTCGCATAAACGAAATTGCAAATCGCATGGAAGAGTATTACGAAAGTATTGCTCCTGAACTTGCTGATATTCGAGATGCAAAAGAGCGGTATTCCGCGCTTTCTAGGCAATCTAATATAAGTCGTGCTCTTCATACGATTGCACAATATTTCGTTACATCTTTTAGTCAGGAAACTTACAATTTTGACGCAAAAAAGTCAGATGATGGCGTTGTTGAATCTATTGCGCCGAGCGAAAAATCTTTAGAAAGTAGCATTGGAAGTCTTTTAGAAGCCTGCTGTGAGATGCCAACAAGCGCTCATTTTGGTTTTGATGACATTGCGCGCGTGTTGAACAATACTTTTAAAGCTGCAAATTTGCAAACCGTTTCTGTTCGCGACTGTTACGAGTTGATGGGAGCATTGGTAGGCGGTTGGCCGGATGGTGCGTGCGAAGATTTGCAATTGCATATTCACGGCAGAATTGATCGACTTGAAAAGCGAAAAAATGCGGACGGTTCAGAAAATATTCGCTTACTTGACTATAAAACCGGAAAAGTTCCTCCTTCAACAGGAGTTTTTAATGATTTGCAGTTAGTCTGCTACCAGCTTGCTTTGCTTTTTGCAGACGAAAATCCACTTATTTCCGACTCTAATGCGCCAACAATTGCAAGAAGTGTGCTATTTCATGTAGTTGACAACGATTACCCGGCTCAAGACCACAGCGTTGCAGAAAACTTGTATCAACCGCCTCTTTGCATTGCTGACGCTTTGAACAATAAGCCGCTTGAAAGTCGCGCCGGATTCAAAAATATGGCAAGATTGCTGGATTGCCCGCAGTTGGAAGAAATTATGAAAACATGCCCGAAAGGTGTAACTGAGCAAGCCTGGCAGTCATTCCGGTGTTTAAGTGAAACTGCAAAATGGTCTCTTACTATGATTTCGCGCGTTTTCTACGCGGCTGCTGCAGTTCGATCTAAGCAAATTATTGCGCATCCAACTTCGCAGCATTTGAAATATTGCCGTGCAAAACAAGTCTGCCCAGCTTGCGCAGGCCGCATAGATACCGTATACGAGGTGCGTCAATCATGATTGATGATGAAATGAATAACAAATATTTGCACGAAAAAGCTCTTCGTGAAGATGCCGTTCTAGCAAAATCTCCTCGCAAAAACACGGATAGTGCAGAACAGTCTGCAGCAATTACAGCGCCCGCAAACAAGAATATGATTATTGTTGCTGGAGCTGGCAGCGGAAAAACCTATACTATGACACGTCGTGTTATTGATCTTATTGACCGCGGTGTTGCCCCAGAAAGCATTTTAGGACTTACGTTTACGAATAAAGCTGCGTCGGAATTGTTGGCAAGAGTTGCGCAAGCTGTAAGTCAACATGCGAACGTAGGTAAACAAAGCAGCGTGAATGCGTCATATTCAAACGCATTTTTGAAGCCAGAAGTAATGACTTATGACGCATTCTTTCAGTCAATTGTGCGCCAATATGGTTTGCTAGTTGGTTTTGATCACAATACGCAGCCTCTTAGCGATGCTGGTGCGCGCGAACTAATTAAGCCTCTAGTAAACGAGTATGTTGATAAGCATCCGGAAATTGTGAAATTGTACAAATTTGACGCTCTTGTTGATGACGTTCTTGCGCTCGCTGCAGATATTTCCTGCTCGATGATTGGTCTAAATAGTAGGGGTGAGTCTTTAGACAGCACTTCTTCAGCTGTTTTAGAAATTAAAAATTGGAATAATGCGTGGATTGAACATTTGCAAAAAGCGCTGAGCTCAGCCGAAACAACTAAGATTGTTGCCAAAAAGCCAAGCGCTGTTAAATTGCGTCGCGCAAAAACAGAATCAGACGAAAAATATTTCAAAAAATGCGAAAATTACGGAAAAGAATACGTTGAATACTTAAATATTACGCTAAAAAATACGTGTTACGATTCTTGTAATAAATTATTTGAAGCCGCTAAAAAGCGTGCTGCTTTGCTCGACTTAGTTCTATCTTTTGATTCTGCAAAACGTAGCGCAAATATGGCTCAATTTAGCGATTTTACGATTGCTGCATACCGTTTGGTAACGCATTTTCCTTCTATTGCGGCGCAATATCGAAGACAGTACAGTCAAGTTTTGTTGGACGAGTATCAGGATACTTCCACAACGCAGGCAATGCTGATTGCAACGCTGTTCCATAATTCAAGCGTAGCAATCGGTAAGAGTAGTGAGAGTAATGATAGTTGTGATACTAGCGATAGTAGCGAGAATACTTCAGTTGGTGATTCTTTCGTTAATCAGCAAACACATATTGCTGCAGTTGGAGATCCTTTCCAAGCAATTTACTCATTTAGAGGAGCAAGCTCGGGTGCTTTTAGAAAACTTCAGCAAGCGCTTAATATTGACCAATCAAGCGAGTTTTCTCTTACTCAAACGCGCCGCAATTCTAAGCTTATTTTGCAGGCGGCAAACGCTATTACAAAACCATTGCGTGTGCCGTCTCTTCGCAAAAGTAGTTCGTTGGCTTCGGAAGTAGAAGTCAAAAATCTTCAATATCTTGAAAATGCTCCGCAAGGCAGCGTTAGCGTGCTAAATATGCCTACGCAATATCAAGAAATTGAAGCAGTTGTGCGATTCGTAAAATATGTAAAACAAAATGCTTTAGCGCAAAACGACAATATTCTAGCTTCTGACTTACAAGCGAGAGTTGCTGTGCTATTTCGCAGCAAAACCAATATTGCAATGTATGAAGAAGCTTTGCAAAAAGCAGGTTTGCGCACTTTAACTGTTGGATATTCCGCTCTTCTCGAAAAACCGGAAGTAAAAGACGTTCTTGCTCTTCTTTCTGCTGTTGCAGATCACACGAATACTTCCGCGCTAATGCGACTTCTTGCCACGCCTCGATTTGCGCTTAGTACTGACGATTTAGAGGCTTTAGCTAATGCTGCAACCGATGAAAACGTTGAGTATGTTTTCAACGCTTTGGCTCAAGCAGGTTTAGTGGATTCTAAAGCTCCGCGCGCATCTTGGGCAAAGCTTGTGCGCGAACAGCAGTCTAAAGGCGCTCAAACTAATAGTGTTCACGGTGGAGTGTTTATTGCGGATGTTCTTCTTGAAGCCTTTAATTCTACTGTATTTGCAAAAAATTCTACGAAAGACACGCTTAATCATCTTAAAAATAAGCTGAGTAGTAAAGCAAATGCAGCAATTCTTCGCGCAGGCAAAGTTCTTGACGCTGTGGAGCGTGCTCAATCTGGAAGCTTGCATGATGTTGTTCGTACTGCTGTTGAAGCGTTAAATATTGATATTGATGTGGCTGTTTCGCGTGCGCTTATGAATGAAAATTCAAGTAATTCGACGCTTCTTAACGATATGCACAGCACGCTTGACGCAATTTCTTCGCTTGCTGACGCGTATTTGCAAGAAATGAGTGATTTTACGCAGCCTACTTTGCGCGGATTTATTGCTTGGATTCAAAATATTGACAAAATTGACGATCAGCCTGCTTCAGTTGACGAGCCTGCAGACGTGGTTTTGATGACGATTCACCAGTCGAAGGGTTTGGAATGGCCTGCTGTTGCAATAGTGGGGCTTAACGAAGGTGCTTTCCCAAGTAGTCAGGGAGATGGTTTGCGCGTAAAGCAAACCAAGCAGGATGGCGTGTATTTTGAAAGCGCGTACGCAACTCTTGAAATCGCATCAAAAGTGCCTGTGCCAATTAGAGTCGATGCGGATATTTTGCCGCGATTTCCTCACAATGCAGATTTGAGTGTTAGTATGAATCCGCAAGAATCCTTGAAAAATATGGAAACCGTTGAAAAAATCGATGCGGAAATCTACGGTTCTCGCGCGCAAGCAATGCTTGATTTAGCCGAAAAATTCTATGAGCGTGAAGATGTTCCAGAAGGAGCAATTCCTGTAGAAGCGCGTCAAATTTACGATGCTGCAATGAAAACCGGAACTCTTCCTCTTTCGCAAGTAGAGGAGCGTGGACGAGCTTTGCACGTTGATGAGAGGCATCTTATGTATGTGGCGTTGACGCGAGCGAAATTTGCGGCTTTGCTTACGTGCAGTCAGTCTAGTGCTATGACGGCGGATGTTAATGGGGAAGATAGTGAAGATGGTGCAGCAAACGCTGCTGCTGCTGGTTCTGCTTCCAATACTTCATCTTCGCGCTCAAAAAAGCCTTCTGTTTTTTGGAATGAAGTATTTAAAGAAATGCAAGAATCTTGCGGATCTGTTGCCGAAGTAAAAGTTGATTTAGATGAAGTTGGTTATGCTGTTGGCGAGTCTGCTTCTCAGTTTGTTGAATTATTTAGTGAGCCTAGCGAAATTCCTAGCGAAAACAACAATCAGCCATTAGCTTGGCCGAGTGCGTCGAGTGAATATGTGCGAGATGCGCTTAATAAGTCTGCTGAATATTCTGAAATTGCTGAGATTGGTGCAATTGACAAGGCTGGTGCAGTTGACAAGTCTTGCGAAAGTGACAAGCTTGACGAAAATTCGCTACTTTCTAGGGCAGAAGCTTTGTTGCAGGATGCAGATTTGATGCCGAAAATTGATTGGTATCACAATACGGTTGCGCTTAAAAAGAGGGCGGATCAGCTTTCAAAAGTTGAAAATGTAAATGTTACGGCTGTGCAGCGCAGGGCAGTATTTAATCAAAATGCTGACGAAAATAACAACTCTTTCGAAGCGAAAGAAGCTAATCGTTTGCGAAGTGAGTGGATGGCAATTATTCGTCCTATTCCGCGGACTGCTTCTCCTGCATCTGATTTGGGTACGAGATTCCATGCTTGGGCGGAGCAGTTTGTAAATGCGGGTTGCTTGAATAAAAATTCCACTCAAGATGATGTTGTTGAAAATATTTCTGAAAAACTTGCAAAAATCGAAAAAACTGCGCAATCCGAAAAATCAGACGAATACAAATTATTAATTTGGGAAAAACGTTTAGCTACTTCAAAATGGGCTTATCGTCGACCTATAGCAGCAGAGCAGCCGATTGTTGCGCACGTGCCAGAATTAGGCGATCAAATTATTAATGGCAAAATTGACGCAATCTTTGCAGGTGGTTTAGATCCAGAAGATTCAAGTAAATTGTATACAGTAGTTGATTGGAAAACTGGTCGTAAGCCAACTGATCCGCAAGATATTGCGTTAAAACTCGGTCAGCTTGACTGGTATCGTCTGCTTCTTTCGCTTATGACGAACGCTCCACTCGAGGCTATCGATGCCACCCTTTATTATGTGAACGTATCGGATGAAAAACAACGTGAAATTCATGCCGAAGCAAAAACAAAAGATGAAATCCTTGCCGAGTTACACTCTGGCACGTTAATTTCCCTCGATGATGATGACGCATAAATGTTGCTATTGCAATCATTTTGCCGCAACTTATTTGCTGCAATTTTTGTTTGCTGTGCCAGATTTTGCGCCGCGATTGAAACGCATCGTGCATCACTTCGAAAACGTGCAGATTCCTCGTGCAGTGTGTGTGGGCGGGCATACGCACAACATCGATTTGAGTATGAAGTAAGGAAGAATCAGAATTATGAACGTAGAGTTCCGTCCTGTAAAACTTAGCGATATTGACGCAATCGTAAAAGAATACGAACGTACTTGGGGTATTTCGCAACAAGTTGGGAAAGAGGCTTCATTAAGCCTTTCTCGCCGCTGCGTATTGCACTATTTGAAGCCTTCAACTCACGGTACTATTGCACAACTCGACGGAAAGTTTATGGGATTGCTTTTGGCGCGCGTTTTTGACGCTCCAGTTTTGTTCCCAGAAGTAAGCCAAATGCTTTTAGAGCAGGATTCTTTTATGAAAGCGAACGCAGATAAAAATTATGCTCGCGCTTTAGAAGAAGCTCATGGCATGCGCGCTTTGGAAACAAAACTTGAAGCAAAATCGCATATTAATAATTTAACTCAAGCAGAATTGGAGCTTTTCCTTGTATCTCCAGATGCTCGAGGGCACGGTGTTGGCGGCGGATTGTGGAAGCATACAATGCATTTGCTTAGAAATAATGGTGTAAATCGCTACTATTTGCACACAGATTCAGCTTGTGACGTGAGTTTTTACGATTATCACGGGCTTAGAAAAGATGCTTCTTGGAAGCGCGAGGATCATATGCTAGAGGCGAAGAATATGAAATCTTTGGTAGATGACTTGTACATTTACTCTGGTGAGCCAATGATTCGTTCAAAGCGTGCAAAAATGGCAACCGCTAGATCTCAAACTAGAGCGTAAACGTAACTTCGAGAAGCTTATTCGTAAGTTTATTCGTAAGTTTATTTGTAAGTTTATTTGCGAATTTATTTGTGAATGTAAAAGTAACAGTTGGGTAATTAAAAAGGAGTAATAAAATTTATGTCGTTTAAAGCGGCAGCAAAGTCTAAAGAAGAAGCAAAGTCTAAAGAAGACATGGGGAAATCCTCAATAATTTCTAAATATTCTAGACTTTTTTCATTGAGCGGCGCTAAAGCGTTTTGCATTTCGGGGGCAATTGCGCGCTTGCCAATGTCAATGATTGGTTTGGGAATTGTTTTGGCATTAAACCATTTGTATAACAATTGGACTGTAGCTGGAGCAATGGCCGCATCCTACGTTCTTGCGCAGGCTGCAGTAACGCCAGTTTATGCAAAACTTTTTGACAGATTTGGTCAGCGAAAAGTTGGTGTTATTGCGCTTAGTGCACAGGTTATTGCAATGATTTCGTTTGCGTTTGCGGCATTGTTTAGAGTTCCGCTAGCGCTTCTTTTTGTTCTTGCGATTGCGATGGGTGTGACGCAATTTGCTTTTGGAGCGTTGGTGCGTACTCGTTGGGCTTACACTCTGCGCGCGGAAGATGACGATTCTCTATTAAATGTTGCGTATGCACTTGAGTCTGGAATTGATGAAATTGTGTTTATTCTAGGCCCTATTTTGGCCGCATGGCTGGCTACTTCTGTGCACCCAGTTTCGCAATTATTTGTGCCAGTTTTAGCGAGCGGACTGGGTGGAGCCTGGTTCTTTTCGTTAAAAAATACTCAGCCTGCAGTGCTTAAAATCGTGGAAGTGCCAACGGCTGCAGCCGAAGATGTAGACGTTATGATCGCATCTCAAAAAGAAAGCGAAATCTCTGCAGACGAATCAGAATCGCAAAAACAAAATTCTAAGCGCAAGTTTATTGACAAATTCAGTCTTAAACAATTGCACAATCATCATGCTAAAAAGCGCGGTAAAAACGTGCTTTTATACCGTGGAATTATTCCTCTTGTGCTCATGTTTGTTGTGTTCAACATGAGCTTTAGTGCGTTTGACGTGTCTGTTACGGCTGCAATGAAATCGCAAGGTCTTGATCATTTTATTGGTATGCAGTTGGCACTTTTTGCGTGCGGATCTCTTGTGGGCGCAATAATTTTCGGCTCGCACAAATTCCGCGGATCTAACTGGTCGCATCTTATTGTATTTTTGACGGTGCTGACTATTGGTTACGTGCTTATGAGCTTGAATATTGACAGGCTTATGCTTATGAGCGTTTTTGAGGTGCTTTCTGGACTTTGCGTATCGCCAATTTTCGCAACTGGAAATCTTATTGTGAAGGCAACTGTACCTGAAGAATCGCTTACGGAAGGGCTTTCGTGGCTGCCGACAGCTTCTGCGGTAGGAGCATCTCTTGGGTCGATGGCGGCAGGTACTGCAATTGACGCATGGGATTCGCACGGCGGAATGATGGTTCCGTGGATGTCTACGCTGGTTGCAATTCCTATAGCCGCGTTTGGTTGGTTTATTGTGGTTGTGCTTAAACGACCTAAACAGCGCAAGTGTGAGTAGTTTATGTCGGTTTAGAAGCAAAAGCTGAGTTGAGTCCTAACGGTACACTAGGAAGAAGTGCGCAATAGCGCAAGATGTAGTGAGATGAATATGACAACTGAATTAAAAAAGAATACAGAAACCCGCAAAGAAAAGGGTAATTCCTCGCGTCGCAATGCAAATGCGCTGCCTCCTGTAGTGAACGATCAGCGTGAAGGAGCGCTTATTGCTCCACCAAAATATCGCAAAGGTTCAATGCGAATCGTTCCTCTTGGCGGTTTGGGCGAAATCGGCCGAAATATGAACGTAATTGAATATAACGGCCACATACTTCTTATTGATTGCGGTGTGCTGTTCCCGGAAGAAGAGCAGCCTGGCGTTGATTTGATTTTGCCTGATTTCCACTATATTCAAGATCGTCTTGATAAGGTTGAAGCTTTAGTTTTGACGCACGGTCACGAAGATCATATTGGTGGCGTGCCGTATCTTCTTAAGATGCGACCGGATATTCCGCTGATTGGCTCTAAGCTTACTTTGGCTTTTGTTGAAGCAAAGTGCCAGGAGCATCATATTGAGCCGAAACTTACTCGCGTTGAAGGCCGCGATAAGATGAAAGTAGGTCCGTTTAATCTTGAGTTTATTACGGTGACGCATTCGATTCCGGATGCTCTTGCTGTTTGTGTTAAAACTCCTGCTGGAACTTTGATTGATACTGGCGACATTAAGCTTGATCAGCTTCCTCTTGACCATCGTATTACTGATTTAGTTGAGTTCGGGCGTTTAGGTGAGCAGGGCATAGATTTACTTATGGCTGATTCCACAAACGCTGAAGTTCCGGGATTTGTGAAGCCTGAAACTTCGATTGGCCCGGCTTTGGATCGCGCTTTTGCTGAAGCTACGCGCAAAATTATTGTTGCCAGCTTCTCAAGCCACGTGCATCGCGTGCAGCAAGTGGTTGACGCAGCTCACAAGTTTGGCAGAAAAGTTGTGTTTGTTGGCCGCTCTATGGTTCGCAATATGTCTATTGCCGCAGACCTTGGTTACTTGCATATTCCTGAAAACACGGTTGTGGATTTAAAGCAGGCCAAGGATGTTCAAGACGACAAGCTCGTGTACATGTGCACCGGTTCTCAAGGAGAGCCAATGGCAGCTCTTGGGCGTATTGCGGACGGAAATCACCGAGATATTACTGTTAATGAGTTTGACACTGTTATTCTTGCAAGCTCGCTTATTCCAGGAAACGAGCACGAAGTTTATAAGGTTATTAACAAGCTTGTGCAGTTGGGTGCTCGCGTAATCAACAAAGATAACGCTGCAATTCACGTGTCTGGTCACTGCAACGAAGGTGAGTTGCTGTACTTGTACAACATTGTGAAACCAAAGTGCGCTATGCCAATTCACGGCGAGCATCGTCACTTGGTTGCAAACGGATTGATTGCTGTAAAAACTGGCGTTGATCCAAAGAATGTTGTTTTGGCAGAAGATGGTGACGTGGTTGATTTGTACCACGGAAACGCTGCAGTCGTTGGATCCGTGCCTTGCGGATACGTTTATGTTGATGGCGATTCTGTGGGCGAGCTTACAGATGAAGAGCTTGAAAAGCGTAGGATTTTGGGCACAGAAGGCTTTGTGTCAAGCTTTGTTGTGGTTGATACCGCCAATGCGAATGTGGTTTCTGGTCCGAAGATCTTCTTGAACGCTGTTGCTGAAGACGAGGCTGATTTTGAGAAGGTTCGTCACCAGATTGTTGAGCAGTTGCAGGATGCGATGATGCGCGGTGAGCACGATACTTATAAGTTGCAGCAGATTATGCGACGCACTTTGGGTAGTTGGGTTGCTCGCGCTTTGCGCAGGAAGCCAATGCTTGTGCCGGTAGTTGCGGATATTGCAGAAAATAATCAAATATAATCAAAAATATCAAAAATAAAGAAAATATTCGCAATTATTCGTAAATAGCTGAAAATAATCGTAAATATAATCAAAAATAAGAAAAATATAAGGAAGGTATATATGCCAGGAGCAAATCTGACTCGTGTAGAAGCTAAAGAGCGTTTCGACGCTATCAAAATGCCAATTCATTACGATGTTGCGCTTGATTTAGGAAAGGGCGGCAGCGATTTTACTTCGCGCACGAAGATTGACTTCGACGCTAAAGCTGGTAGCTCAAGCTTCCTTGATTTGATTTCAAACAGCGTAGAATCCGTAGTGTTAAACGGTACTGCTCTTGACGTTTCTAAAGTTTTTGCAGACAGTCGAATTGAGCTTGCAAATTTGCTTGAGCATAATACCGTAGAAGTGGTGGCAAACTGCCAGTATTCCAACACGGGCGAAGGTTTGCACAGAAGCGTGGATCCTTCCGACGGAAACGTTTATTTGTATACTCAGTTCGAAGTGCCAGATGCTCGCCGCGTTTACGCAGTGTTTGACCAGCCAGATTTAAAGGCTGTTTTTGATTTTAGTGTGGACGCTCCAGAGAGCTGGATTGTGACTTCCAACATGCCAGTTAAAAGCGAAACTGCGATTGAAGGACGCGAAACTGAAGCAGGCACTTTGGAAAATGGCGCTGTAGAAGGCATGAAGCGCTGGGTATTTGAGTCAACTCCAAAGATGAGCTCCTACTTAACTGCTATCTGCGCAGGACCTTACGCCGAGTGGCACACGTCTTACAACAACGAGGACGGTCGCGTAGTGCCAATGGCAATGTACTGCCGTCAGGCACTTAAAGACGCTTTTGCAAAAGACGTTGACTACTTGTTCGATATTACGAAGAAAGGCTTTGCTTTCTACGCTAAGACTTGGGGAGTGCCGTATCCGTACGCAAAGTACGATCAGATTTACGTGCCAGAATACAACGCTGGAGCTATGGAAAACATTGGTATGGTTACTATTCGAGACCAGTACGTGTTTGAATCCAAAGTTACGGACGCTTATGCTGAGCGCCGCGTTGTAACCGTTTTGCACGAGCTTGCGCACATGTGGTTTGGCGACTACGTAACTATGAAGTGGTGGAACGATCTTTGGCTTAACGAATCCTTCGCAGAATTCACTTCTACTCTTGCGACTGCTGAAGCAACGGAATGGCATGACGCTTGGAGCACTTTCAATTCCGGCGAAAAAAGCTGGGCGCTTAATCAAGATCAGCTTCCAACAACGCACCCAATCGTGGCTCCAATCAACGATTTG
The DNA here is from genome assembly GCF_049244275.1 of Gardnerella sp. DNF00753. NCBI lineage: Bacteria > Bacillati > Actinomycetota > Actinomycetes > Bifidobacteriales > Bifidobacteriaceae > Gardnerella > Gardnerella sp. DNF00753. The sequence continues at coordinate 1,261,130 of NZ_CP058393.1, read as the reverse complement.
AACGACACTTCCGTCAACTTCGACGGCATCACTTACGCAAAGGGTGCTTCCGTTTTGAAGCAACTTGTGGCGTATGTTGGTCGCGAAAAGTTCTTTGAAGGAATTCACAACTACTTGAGCAAGCACGCTTATAGCAACGCAACTTTGGCTGATTTGTTGCACGAGTTAGAGCTTACAAGCGGACGCGATCTTAAATCTTGGAGTGCTCAGTGGCTTGAAAAGGCTGGAATTAACACGATTTCTACTGAAGTCGAAGAAGCTGACGGCACTATTGCTTCTTTGCGTTTGCGTCAGAGCGCGCCAGCTGAGCATCCTGTTCTTCGCGCGCATCGCTTAGCTGTTGGATTCTACAATGTGGACGAAGTAAGTGGCGAAATTAAGCGCACAAAGCGAATCGAACTTGACGTTGACGGCGAAGTGACGGAAGTTGTTGAGGCTCGCGGCGAAAAAATGCCAGCGCTTATTCTCGTAAACGACGACGATTTAACTTACACGAAGCTACGTTTTGACGCAAAGTCGCTTGAATTTGCTGCCGAAAACTTGTATCGTTTCAAGGATTCTTTGACTCGCTCGCTTATTTGGCTCGCATTGTGGGATATGACTCGAGACGCAGAATTCCCAGCAGAACGCTTTGTGGAATTAAGCCTTAAAGCTTTGGCAACTGAGCGCGAATCAACTACTTTCCGCTATGCTCTTGGCCAAGTAAAAGTAACTGCAAGCCACTACGTAGTTCCAGAGCGTCAAGCAGAAGTCGCAAAGCATGTTGCTCACGAATTGTGGCAGTTGGCTTTAGCGGCTAACGCAGGCTCGGATGAACAGTTCCAGTTGCTCAAGGCTTATCTTGGATACGGCGAAGTTGGAGATGCTGAGTTTGTGCGCGTAGCTAAAGGATTGCTCGACGGTTCCGTGAGTTTGGAGGGCTTGGAAATCGACAACGACTTGCGTTGGAGTATTCTTATTGCGCTCGCAGGCGTAAACGCTTTGGACGAAGCTGGAATTGACGCTGAACTTCAAAAGCGAGACACGACTGAGAATCGTGAGTATGCATATCAGGCTCGTGCAGCTCGCTCAACTGCAGAAGCTAAGGATTGGGCTTTTGAACAGGCTTTGCGCAATCTCGATTTGACTAATATGCAAATGGGCGCTGTGGTTGCTGGATTTGCAAGCACAGCTAAAGGCGATTTGGTTAAGCCTTATGTTGAGCGCTACTTTGCGGAAGTTGAGTGGATTTGGAAGAACCGCACATTCCATATGGCTGAGGCTCTGATTGAGGGCTTGTATCCTGTGTATGCACCGGTTGAGGAACTGGTTGAGCGCGGTGAAAAGTGGCTTGAGGAGCATAAGGATGCGGATCAGGCTTTGCGACGTATGGTGCTCGGTGGTCTCGATTCTTCTCGCCGCACGCTTAAAGTGCAGCGCTACAACGCTTCCTTGCGCTAGCGCGTCATGTAATGCTACGAGTAAGATTGCAAGCAGTGTGTGACGCGCTAGTATGCAATGTTGTTTGCTTGCGCGCAGGATGAAGTGATTTTTGCGAAAGAGGCTTTATTATGCCAAGGATGTTTGGTACGGATGGCGTGCGTGGATTAGCAAATCGCGATTTAACAGCGCAACTTGCGTTAGATTTAGGCGACGCTGCAGTTCGAGTTTTAGGAGATAAGCATGCGCCGGTTTCGTCTAGTGCTACTGAAAGCGATACTTCATCTCACGCTCGTCGCCGCGCTCTTATTGGCAGAGATACGCGCGTTTCCGGAGATTTTCTAGCTTCTGCTCTTGCTGCTGGCATGAGCGCTGGCGGTTTTGATGTTATTGATGCCGGAATTATTCCAACTCCTGGCGTTGCATTCTTAACTTCCGTGCTAAACGTTGAAATGGGTGCGGTTATTTCCGCCTCGCATAATCCGATGCCAGATAACGGCATTAAATTCTTTGCGCGCGGCGGTTTTAAGCTTCCAGATAGCAAGGAAGATGAGATTGAGGCTGTTCTTGGTCAAGATTGGGAGCGTCCAACAGGCGCTGGTGTTGGTCGAGTCAGCCACGATACTACTACCGCAACAAACCTTTATATTGATCACTTGGTTTCTGCTGTTGCGCCTTTAAGTAATGGTTCTACTACGCGTCCAAAGCCTCTTGCAGGTTTGCGTGTTGTGGCAGATTGTGCCAATGGCGCTACTTCCGTTGTGGCTCCTGAAGCTCTTCGCAGAGCAGGCGCGGAAGTAATCGTAATTAACGCTTCTCCTGACGGATACAATATTAACGATCACGCAGGTTCGACTCATCCCGAGCAGTTGCAAGCCATGGTTAAAGCTTCTAAGGCTGATTTAGGTGTTGCGTTTGACGGTGACGCCGACCGTTGCTTAGCTGTTGACGAGAACGGCAATATGGTTAATGGTGATCAGATTATGGGTATTCTTGCGCGCGCAAAGCAGGCTGAAGGTAAGCTGAATCACGATACGCTTGTTGTAACAGTAATGAGCAATCTCGGCTTAAAACTTGCTCTTAAAGATATGGGTATTGCAACCGTTCAAACAAACGTCGGCGATCGCTACGTTTTGGAAGAAATGCTTAAGCACGATTATTCGCTCGGTGGCGAGCAGTCTGGTCACGTTATTAATCGTGAATTTGCAACCACCGGCGATGGCACTCTTACGGCTTTAACTTTGTGCCGTGAAGTTGTGCGTTCGGGCAAGAAACTTTCGCAAATGGCTGCAGACTTCCCGCAGCTTCCGCAAGCTCTTGTAAACGTTCCAAATGTAGACAAAATGGCTTCCAAAACTAACGCTGCTGTTCTTGCAGCGGTGGAGAAAGAGTCGAAACTTCTTGGAGATACAGGTCGCGTTCTTCTTCGTCCTAGTGGCACCGAGCCGCTTGTGCGCGTTATGTGCGAGGCTGCAACTCAGACTCAAGCAGATGAGGTTTGTGCTCGTCTTGCTCAAGTTGTGGTTGATAATCTGAAGTTATAAGTTTGCTTATTTTTGCGCCTGCTATTTGCTCACATTCCACTCGGCTCTAGCAGTGCGCAAATAATTTTGATACACTTATATCTTTAGTGCTGCTTTCAAATTCTGCTCGCGGCATGTAAATTTTGTAGATTTTCGCGTTACTGTGCGCGTTACTTAAAACGGTGAAAAGGAGTCCTATGTTTACGCATCACGCAAGTGTCGATACTAAGCTCAGTCGCGCTGTTGAGCGCTTGCTTGATTCCGCTACAGAAGATGGTATTTTGCCGATTGTGCAAGCTGGTGAGCCGGTTCTTCGTCAGCGTACTGTTGCGTATGACGGCCAGCTTACACGTGCAACTCTTACTAAGCTTATCTCTCTTATGCATAGCACAATGTTGGAAGCTCCGGGCGTTGGTTTGGCTGCTCCGCAGATTGGTTTAGGTCTTGCGATTGCCGTTATTGAAGATCATGTTCGTGACGATGAAGACGATCCTCGAGACATTGCAGAGCTTCCGTTTAGAGCTATTATTAACCCGCATTATGAGCCTATTGGTACTCAAACTCGCAGTTTTTACGAAGGCTGCTTAAGTGTTTCCGGTTATCAGGCTGTTCGTCAGCGTTGGCTTGACGTTCAGGCAACTTGGCAGGATGAGGACGGCAAACAACATTCCGAGCGTTTGCACGGTTGGCCTGCGCGTATTTTCCAGCATGAAACGGATCATCTTCGCGGCGAACTTTATATTGATCGTGCGGAAATGCGTTCGCTTTCTACCGACGAGAACCTTGAAGATTATTGGGCAGATGAAGCAGTTCCAGTAGCTGCCGCTCGTACGCTCGGTTTTGCAATCTGAATATTTTTTATTCTTTTATTCTTTTGTAATAGTCGTAGCTAGAATATCGTTTTTTATATTTTAGAAAATTATTTGCGATATTAAGTTTGTTCATTGCAATAGTGTAATAGAATATTTGTATGCGTTTTTACTTTTTAAGGTATGCGCGCGTGATTGTTACGTTATTAAAGAAGGATTGAAGAGTGAAAGTATGTAATAAATGCGGTACTCAAAATATTGATGCTGCAAAATTCTGCAAAGGATGCGGTAATAAATTAGAGGCATCGCAAGGTGTGCCAGCTCAGCAAGGTGCAGGCATGCAGATGCCACAAGGTGCACAGATGCCTCAAGGTATGCGTCCAACTAATCAGCCAATGCGCGCACCTATGAATATGCCAAATAATATGCCGATGCAAGCTAATATGAATGTGCCAATGCAGGCTCCTAATCAGCATCCTAATCAGGCTCCTAATCAGGCTCCAATGCAGCAGCCAGCTCATGCTCCTATTAACGCTCCTATGCAAGCTCAAGAGCAGTATACTACGCAGTTCCCAGTGCAACGTCCGATGCATGCTCCGACTCAGCCTAATCCAATGAGTGTTGATCAGACTCAGAAGTTTAATCAACCTAATAGTGAGTCTGCTTCTAACTTGCAAAATTTGGTTGCAGAATCTGAAAATAAGCTTAATGAGCCGGTTGAAGAAACTAAGACTTTTGAGGAAGTTAAGCCGGTTGAAGAGGTTAAGCCGGTTGAGGAGGTTAAGCCGGTTGAGGAAGTTAAGCCGGTTGAAGAGGTTAAGCCGGTTGAAGAAGTTAAGCCAGTAGAAACTAAGCCGGTTGAAGATGTAAAACCAGAAGTTTCTGCTAAGCCGGAAGATTCTGCTAAGCCAAATGAGTCTGCTAAGGCGGATGTTAAACCAACGAACGAACAGCAAATTCATCAGCCTATGCCGGGTCAGCCGATGAATGGTAAGCCTGCACCTGAAAATCCTATGCATGGCAATCCTATGCCAGCAAATCCTATGCAGGGCCGACCAGCCCAGATGCCTGGCCAGCCTATGGGAAGACCGGGTCAGCCAATACAAGCTCGTCCAGCAAATCCTATGCAGGGTCGTCCAATGCCTGGCCAACCAATGCCTGGACAGCCAATGCCTGGACAGCCAATGCCTGGACAGCCAATGCCTGGCCAGCCTATGCAAGGCCATCCTATGCCAGCAAATACTATGCCGGGTCGTCCAGGTCAACCTATGCAGGGCCGTCCTGGTCAGCCTATGCAAGGACGCCCAGGTCAAATGCAGGGCCGTCCAGGTCAACCAATGCCGGGTCGCCCAATGCCTGGTCAACCTATGCCACAACCTATGCCAGGGCATCCAATGCCGGGCCAATTTGGTTTCCCTGCAAATCAGCCGCATCAAGGACAAGAAATTAACTTCTTCGTTTGGGTTATGAATGTTTTAAAGAATCCTTCTCGCCAATACAATGTGTCTATAGTATATGCCGGTTGTGTTTTTGCTGTAAGCGCATTGTTATCTGGAATTCAGTCCTATTTAACAGCGCACTATGGTGTGACTGCATTAAGTTCTTTGATTAACTCAGGTGGCAATTTTGGAACTTCGTTTGCGCAGTCAACAAGTTTTGCAAGCGGAATGCCTCCTATTTCCGTCTTCTTTGCGCAGCTTGTGTCCTCAATTCTTTTCACATACATAACTTTCGCTGTGGCGATTATGGGTGCAAAAATGTTTGGAGACGAAATTCCTATTCCTATTTTGCATATGCAGTTTGCACACAAGATGATTCCTATAGTTGCAATTCAGATTTGCGCAGTGCTTCTAAGCGTTGTTACATTAGCAGTTCCTTCTATTTTTGTGCAGAGCTTTGCTTCAATTTTGTTGCTTCTGCTGCCGTTCTCGTTTGTAAGCCATTCGAGATACACGCGCAAGATGGACCGCGGATGGATGTGGATTATCTTCGTATTTACTGTGGTTGTTATTTTCGTTATTTTGTACGTAATGACTGCAGGAATAGTAGGAAGTATGATGTCTTAACGCTTTAGCTTAAGTAAAAAGCCGACCCCACAAAATCGTAGGGCCGGCTTTTTGCATATAGAAGTTATAAGTGTGCATATGTTATACTGGCATACTGTATGTTTTCATACTATATACAATTATTTTTTCAATGAGGAAAGGTAGTCGATGACGTTTATCTCTCGTGCAATACGCTACATTCTGAGGAAACGAATAAAAACATTAATAGTTTTCATTATTCTATTTCTTATTTCAACATTATTATTTGCAATTTCTGCCGTTTCGAGTGCTGCTAATAAAGAGGGGCAAAAAGTTGAAGCTCAAGCGGAATCTAGTTTCGTACTTGCAAATAATCCGCAAGTAAATCCTGGAACTCCTAGAGGAGCTGGAACTGTAAAACCTAAAGATGTGCAAGCAATCGCAAAGTTGCAGGGAGTTTCCTCGTACGTAGTTCGCCAAAATGTAACAGCGGATTTAGTTAATGCTAAAGCTGCAAGAATCCCAGGCGTTCAGGATTATGATCAAAAGCGAGAGCAGCAGTTTGGAAATGCAGTTAACATTGAGGGCACTAATAATTCTAATGCTCTTAATGCGTTTAAAACAAAAGCAATAACTGTGTCTAAAGGTAAGCATTTAATCACTAGTAATATTCATGCATCTCTTATTCATGAAGATCTCGCTAAAGCTAATGGATTGAATGTAGGAGATACTCTTACGCTTCGCGCTAACCCTTACGATGCCGACAATATTAACCAATCGACCGCAACTGTAAAAACTCGTATTGTTGGAATTTATTCTGGAGCTAATAAGCGTCAAGTTGCAACTAGGGCGGAACTTACTGCCAATACTGTATATACAGATTTGCAGACTACGCGCGAATTGTATAAATATAAGCCAGGAAAAGAAATATATCAGGATGCAAGTTTTAAGGTAAAGCGCGGTGAGGATGCAGATAATATTATTGCGCAGGCTGCTAAATTGCCTATTGATTTGCAAAATTATCAGCTAACTCGTGACGATCAGTTCGTTGCTGGCTTATTGAGAGTCGCCAAAGGCGTTCATTTAATGATGACTATTACGACGATTGCTGTAATATCTTTCGCTATTATTGTGCTTGGATTGGTGCTTTTGTTGTGGATGAATGAGCGGCGTCGTGAGATTGGTGTATTTACGGCGATTGGCAAAAGCAAGTTGTCTATAGCTGGTCAGTATGTTACTGAGATTTTGCTTATTGCAATACCTGCGCTAGTTGTTGGATACCTTTTTGCAAAAATCATAGCTCCATGGATGGGTACTGCTGCGCTCGGATCCGTAAAATCTGCAGCTGCTAATGATTTGAGCACTATGGGTCAAGCTGGTGGGAATCTTGAATCAACGTTGGCAACCAGAACTTTGGACAAACTTATTGTGCAAGTAGACTTGCAATGCTTTGTTGGAGTTTCGGCAATAGTATGCGCGGTAGTTGTTGTTTCGGTAGTGCTGTCTTATTTGCCAATGATGTGCAAATCTCCTCGAGAACTGCTTGGATTGCAGAAGTAAAACTATTGCGTATTTCGTAGCAAGTTTTGGCAAGTTTTGGCAAGTTTTAGCAAAGTTTATAAAAGTTTATTTGGAGTGATTATGAGTGTTGATGTAATTTCTCTATGCTCTAGAGCATGGCTTGCAATATCTCGCAAGCCTCGGCGCAACGCAATAATTGTGCTGATTATGACTCTTGTTTTAAGCGCGCTAGTTTCACAAGCTGGTATTAGTGCTTCTGTTGATGATGCCAGAAATCGTCTTCAATCCAGTATTGCTTTAGGCTTTACTGTACGAGCAAAAACTCGAGGTGAAACTCTTCCAGAGAAAAGTAATGCAAATTCTAATTCTGCTGCTACGTCTAATTCTCCAATTCCGCAAGATTTGGGTGCAAATGAAGGAATTGCCTCTAGCCAAATTCGTAAATTTGCTGCGATTCCGGGCGTAAAAACTGTAGTGGAAGAGCGCGATGTTTTAGCTACGCCTGTTGGGAAGCAAATTGTGCTTCCTTTGCAAGGTCCAAGATTAGACGATGATGTTTTGGCTCATGCTGCCGGAATTACTGGTACAACAGATTCTCGATTATCTCAAGGTTTTCAAGAAGGATTGTACCGTTTAGTGAAGGGTGAGCATATTACTAATCGTTCTGCGGGTAGTGCAATAGTGCATCGCGATTTTGCTAAGAAGAATAATCTTAAGATTGGCTCTACTATAACTCTTAAGCAGGGGTTTAATGTAAAAGTTCGTGTTGTTGGCATTTTTGCCGGTAAGTTACAAACTAAGGGAGCTCTTCCTTCGGATACTTCAGAAAATCGCATATTTACTGACTTAAGTTCGGCGTTGTCTTTGGCTGGCTCTGCTAAGCGAAGTGTTTTGCGCTGTGCTGTTGAGCGTTCTGATTCGTTAGCTAGCGCAATACGCGATGCTAAAAGTATTTCTGGCGAGTGGGCGGATGTAGAGCAGAATGCTTCGCAATTATCTGGTGTAATAACTTCAGTTAATTCTGTGCAACAACTTGTGCGAATGATTTTTGTTGCGCTAAGTTTTGTTGGAATTTTAGTACTTGGGCTTGTACTAGTGTTCTGGGTTAGAGCGCGTATGCACGAGATTGGCGTACTTATGTCTATTGGATTGTCGAAAGCAGTAATAGTTAGCCAATTGCTTGTTGAAATAGTGATACTCAATATTGTGTCATTTGTTATTTCTCTGGGATTGGGTGCTGCTTTTTCTGGCGTTATTGGTTCTGCGATTTTGCATAGTGTAAATTCGTCATTTATTGCGGATGGTGTTCCAGTATTGCCATTGACTCAAACATTTACTGCTTTTGTTATTGGTTTGTTTATTTCAATAGTGGCGTTAATTATTTCTGTAATACCTATGTTTATAAAGAAGCCTCGGCAAATACTAAGTGCTATGAGTTAGCAGAAATGTAGTTGCGTATGCGAATTTTCTACTAAAAGCGCAATCGCATAAATGAAACAAATCGTATAAATCATATTTAAATAATGTAAGAATAAGGAGCTTATTATGTCGGATTTATTGCAATTAAAAAATGTGAAGTACACTTACGGACCTGCAAATATTGCTGTATTAAATGACGTTAATGCGGAGTTCGAAACTGGCAAAATGTACAGCATTATGGGAGCTTCTGGAGCTGGAAAGTCTACTATTCTTTCGCTTTTAGCTGGATTAGATACTCCGTATAGTGGAGAAGTGCTTTTTAACGGTGAAAATATTGCAAAGACAGGGTATTGTGAGCATCGCAAAAAGCATATCTCGCTTGTTTTTCAAAATTTTAATCTTATTGATTATTTGACACCATTAGAAAATTTGCGATTAGTAAATTCGCGTGCGGATGCTCAAGTACTAGTAGATCTTGGGTTGACTGAGGAAGAAATAAATCGCAATATTACGCAACTTTCCGGCGGTCAGCAGCAGCGCGTTGCAATTGGGCGAGCTTTGGTATCTTCTGCGCCGGTAATTTTGGCGGATGAGCCTACGGGCAGCCTTGACCCTGCAACAACTAAAGAAGTTATTTCAATATTAAAGAATCTTGCTAGTAAGCATGGCAAATGTGTGATTGTTGTTACGCACGATTCGAAAGTTGCGTCTGAAGCTGATGTGAAATACGTGCTAGAAAATAAGAAGCTGACGCAGCAATCTGCTTGATCGCCAAAGCAGGCGTCGCGCAAAAAAGCCGACCCCGCGAAATCGTAGGGTCGGCTTTTCGTTAGCTTAGATTAACTTAGCTTATCTTAACTTAACTGCAAATCAGATGTGGAAGTAAAGCTCATACTCCAAAGGCGTTGGAGCCAAGCGAGCCATATCCATTTCACCATGCTTCAAATCAAGCCAAGTATCAATCAAATCGCTAGTAAACACATCGCCTTGCATAAGGAAGTCGTGATCTTCTTCCAAAGCCTGCAAAGCTTCACCAAGCGAAGAAGGAACCTGCTTAATTCCGTCGTGCTCTTCTGGAGGAAGCTCGTACAAATCCTTATCAACAGGGGCAGGAGGCTCAATGTGGTTCATAATGCCATCCAAGCCTGCCATCAGCTGAGCGGAGAATGCCAAGAATGGGTTGCAAGAAGGATCCGGAGCACGGAACTCAATTCGCTTAGCAGCAGGAGCATCTCCAGCAAGAGGAATACGAATAGCTGCAGAACGGTTACGAGCAGAGTAAACCAAGTTGACTGGAGCTTCGTAGCCTGGAACAAGACGATGATAAGAGTTAAGCGAAGGATTCGTAAAAGCAAGCACAGAAGAAGCGTGCTTAATCAAGCCGCCAATGTACCAGCGTGCAATATCAGAAAGCTGAGCGTAGCCGGTTTCTGCATAGAACAATGGCTTGCCATCCTTCCAAAGCGACTGATGGCAGTGCATACCAGTGCCGTTATCTCCAGCAATTGGCTTAGGCATAAAGGTTGCAGCCTTACCAGCCAAAGCAGCAGTTTCGTGAACAACGTACTTGTACTTCATCAAATCGTCGCCAGCGTGAACAAGCGTATTGTAACGGTAGTTGATTTCCTGCTGACCTGCACCGCCAACTTCGTGGTGAGAGCGCTCAAGAATCAAACCGACCTTTTGCAAGTTATAAACCATGTCATCGCGCAAATCCTGATTGTGATCTACTGGTGGCACGGGGAAGTAGCCGTGCTTTACGCGATTCTTAAAACCAATGTTGTTGCTGCCATCGTCTTCGGTATCAATTCCCGAATTCCAAGGAGCTTCGTTAGAATCCACCTCGTAGAAGGAACGCTGCATGTCGTTTGCAAAACGAACCTTGTCGAAAATAAAGAACTCTGCTTCCGGTGCAAAGCTTGCGGTATCTGCAATTCCGGTAGCCTTCAAATAAGCTTCAGCTTTAATAGCAACCTGACGAGGATCCCTAGAATAAGGCTCGTCTGTTACAGGATCGACAATCGAAAAAGCAACGTTCAAAGTCTTATGCTTGCGGAATGGATCAATGTAGGCAGTATCAACATCCGGAATAAGCTTCATATCGGATTCGTTAATAGCTTGGAAGCCCTGCATTGAGGAGCCGTCGAAAGCCATTCCGTCAGTAAATGCGCTGTGCAAGAACTCGTCGGCTGGAACTGTAAAATGCTGCTGCACGCCAATCAAATCAGTAAATCGCACAGAAACATACTCGATGCCTTCCTTTTCAATAAGGGCTGCTGCATCTTCTTTCGTTTGCAAAGTGGTCATGGAAACACATTCCTTTCTTAAAACTCATTAACGAGTTTAGAACTTTAGATTTATTTTTGGATTTCAGCGACTCGACTATCTCGTTACGTTTGTGTTACATGCTGTTGTTTTTATGTACGCGCCGTTACATGCCGTAAATACTGTTCATCAGTTCGCACAAGTACAATAGTGCGTATGACGTATCAAGAGCCGCAATCGCAGTCGCAATCGCAGTCGCAGTCGCCGCGTGAGCATGCAATGCATAATCCAAGTGAGCATGGCGGGAATAAGTTAGATTTAGCTTCGCTTTTCCCTGCAAAAGGTGACGATAGGCGTCCGCCGGACTGGCTTGGCCGCGCGCTTATTTACGTTGCAATTGTTGCTTTTGTGTCTATTTTCTTATGGTTTGCATGGGGAAGCATTTCCTTCATTGTTTTCGACGTTATTATTTCGATTTTTATAGCGCTCGCAATGGAGCCTCTTGTAATCAAATTAGTTAGGCATGGTTGGCGTCGTGGTGTTGCTTCCGGTTTTACGCTAACAGGTCTTCTTGCTATTATTGGCTTACTTTTGGGCTTGTTTGGTAATTTGTTTGCTCAGCAGGCTGTTTCTATGGCTTTGGGTTTGCCAGATTTATACAATCAGTTTGCTGGATTTGTGCTTCATTCCACTGGTTTTAGAATGCCGAATATTGAGCAGCTTGGTATGGAAATTTTGAAGCATGTGCAGACTTCTTGGGTTGTTGATTTTGCTGGTCAAGCTTTGAATACCACTTGGGGTGTGCTTACCTTCTTGCTTGATTTGCTCACAATTCTTATGGTGACTTATTACATTTCTGCAGCCGGCCCTAAAATGCGCAGAAGCATGTGCCGCTGGATGAATCCTCAGTCTCAGCGCAGATTCCTATTTATTTGGTCGGTTGTGCAGGAGCAGATTTCCAGCTTCCTGTTTTCGCGAATTATTTTAGCCGCAATCAACGCAGCTGGAACCGCAATTTTCCTCGTAATAATGGGCGTTCCTTACTGGCTGCCTTTGTCTTTGTTCTGCGGAATTGTTTCGCAATTTGTACCAACTGTTGGTACTTATCTTGGTGGTGCTTTGCCGATTCTTTTTGCTTGGGGTTCTAAAGGTTTTGGTGCAGCTCTTGCAACGTTAATTTTTATTACGATTTATCAGCAGATTGAAAATATGGTGATTTCTCCTAAGATTTCCGAAAAGACTATGGATTTGAATCCTGCTGTTGCGTTTCTTTCTGTTCTTATATTGGGCGCTGTTTTTGGTGCTCTTGGAGCGTTCTTGGCTTTGCCGGTTACTGCAAGTTTGCAGGCGATTTTTAAGGTTTGCACGAAGCAGTATCATTTGGTTTCTTCGCCTCTTATGGACGATCCAAAGCCTGAGCATAAGTCGATTATGGTAAAGTGCTTTGAATCTATTAGACGCAACTTCATGAAGCCTGTAAGCGATAGTGTTCAGCGTGTTATGAAGGGCACAAGTTCGCGCGTTTCTATGAATGAAGATATTTTGTACTGGTACAAGCAAGCGTATGTTGCTGATTCGGAAGATGCGAATGACGATAACGCAACTTCTTCTGATTCGGATCAGCTTGATGCGTTAGAAACGATGCCGATTTCGCGCGAAATATTAGATCAAGTAAATAAAGATGTTGCTTTGAATAGTAGGAAGCGCGTGAATCACAAGAAACGAGCTGGTAGCCAGCAGCGAGCTAGTGGTCAGCAGCGTGCTAGTAGCGAAAAAAATACTAAAAACGTAAAAAATAACGTAAAAAATAATCCACGGAGCGGTTGGAAGCAATGATTTTTCTATCAATATTTGACGTATTAGTAATAATTATCGGCATAAGCAGCGTTGTTTACCAGGGTGTGTGCGCTGTGGCGTCGCTATTTGCTAAGCCTATTGTTTTTCCAGACGCTCCAATGGATAAGCATTACGCAGTTCTTATTTCTGCCCGAAATGAGGAAGCTGTAATAGGAAATCTTATTCACTGTATTCAAACGCAAACCTACCCGCATAATCTAATTGATATTTGGCTTGTGGCCGACAATTGCACAGACGAAACCGCTAAAGTTGGGCGAGATGCCGGCTGCAATGTAATCGAGCGCTTCGATAAAGAGCATATTGGCAAGGGTTTTGCGCTCAGCTATTTGCTTGACCACATTATGAAAATTGGTGCGGATAAGGTTTATGACGCGTATTTTGTTTTTGACGCGGACAATAAGCTAGATCCTCACTATTTTGAGGAGATGAATAAGGGATTCCACGCTGGCTACCAGATTTTAACCAGCTACCGAAATTCCGTAAATCTTTCCGACAATTGGGTTTCTTCCGGATCTGCGCTTTGGTTTATTCGAGAGTCGCGCTTTACTAACAATTCGCGCATGCTTTTTGGGTCAAGCTGTCACGCAGGTGGCACAGGCTTCATGTTCTCGCGTGAAATTATGCACAGAAATCGCGGATGGAAATTCCATCTTCTTACCGAAGATCTTGAGTTTACAATGGATTCAATTCTTCACGGAGACAAGGTTGGCTACTGCGGTTCTGCTGTGCTTTACGACGAGCAGCCAGTGTCGTTTAGGCAAAGTTGGAGACAGCGCCTTCGCTGGAGTAAAGGCTTTTTGCAAGTCTTCCGCTACTATGGAGCAGCTCTTATTCGCCACGGTATTCGTGAGCGTGATTTTTCGTCCGTGGACTTTACTCTTATGCTTTGCCCGTTTATGGTGTTGGCGATTGTGCGATTAATTTTGGGATTCGTGTTCGCCGCATTCGGATTCGTAACGTGGACGAGTCAAATAGAGTCTTCGTTAAACCTCATAACCACTACTGTTACAAGCGTTTTTGGAATGATGGTGTTCGTGTCGCTCACGATTTTAGTTGAGCACGATAAGCTTGGGGCCACGAATAAGGAGCTATTTGCGTACGCTCTTAGCTTCCCGATTTTTATGCTTTCGTACGTGCCTATTGCGTTCCAAGCTATTTTCTCCAAGAGTGAGTGGAAGCCGATTCAGCACACCGGTCACTGAGCGAAAGAATCAAATTCTCTAGTGTGGCGCGAGTTTCTTGCTTGCTGTGGCGCGATTGCGCAAAAATTGCGAGTGTGAGATAATAGAAGTCCTGGTGTAAACGTGCGATTGCGCAATTAATGTGGCGCAATGCGTGCGTTTATCTGTATCTTGCGAGGTTTCTATGGTAGATTCTGTTCCTTATGCAAATCCTGCTGGCAGTGCTTCAGAAAGTGCTTCTGCTGGTAGCATTCCAGTTTTTGGCGCAAACACTTACGCCGCTGACAGCGAAGAAGTTCAAGCAGTTTCTATTCGCGGATTTGTTAAGACTTTTGGCAAAAAAGTTGCTGTAGATAATCTTTCGTTGAGCATTCCAGCAGGATCCTTCTACGGATTAGTAGGCCCTAATGGTGCTGGCAAAACCACTACGATTAAAATGCTTACAGGCTTGCTTATGCCAGATGCTGGCTCGGCTTCGATTTTTGGCAACGATGTTTGGAGTGATGTAAATAGCGCTAAGCGCGCAATCGGTTTAATGCCTCAAGCAGACGAGATTTTTAAGACGATTACCGGCCTTCAGCTTTTAACTTACGCTGGCATGCTTCGCGATATGAGTCGCGCAGAATCCGTAAAGCGTGCAAACGACTTGCTTTCTGCTTTCGACTTAACAGAAGCTGCAAACACTATGGTTTCTGACTATTCAACTGGTATGACTAAGAAGATTTGCCTTGCAACAGCTATGATTCATAGCCCTCGTGTGCTTGTGCTCGATGAGCCTTTTGAGGCAGTGGATCCTGTTTCTAGCGCGAATTTGAAGGATATTCTCGCCGAATATGTTTCTACTGGCGGAACGGTGATTATTTCTTCGCACGTTATGGAATTGGTTGAAAAAATGTGCTCGCACGTGGCGATTATTAACGAAGGTCATGTTGCAGCTGCTGGAACTCTTGAAGAGGTGGCTCAAGGCAAGAATCTTGAAGATCGCTTTATGGAGCTTGTTGGCGGACGTCACGCTGCTGCGCGCATTGACTGGCTTAACGGCGGCAATAGCGCAACACCAATCGCAAGTAATTACAACGCGTGAGCGAAAGGCGGTAAGTAATCATGTCTATGATTTTTACAATGGTTCGCCTTCGCTGGGCGCTTACTTTTTCTGTTATGCGAAAGTCGATTTGGCAAAAAATCGGCTTTGGTATAGCAATTGTTTTTGGACTTGCGCTTATATGCGCTCTTGGCTTTGCAGGCTGGGAAGCAGGAAAGTATCTTGATC
Source organism: Gardnerella sp. DNF00753 (assembly GCF_049244275.1). Lineage (NCBI taxonomy): Bacteria > Bacillati > Actinomycetota > Actinomycetes > Bifidobacteriales > Bifidobacteriaceae > Gardnerella > Gardnerella sp. DNF00753. The sequence goes on along the minus strand of NZ_CP058393.1, from coordinate 1,245,842 downwards.
CAGGCATGCTTCCAGATACTAAAAATTGGCAGGAATTCCAAGCTCTTCCAATAATGGTTGCGTCTATTGTGTCAATTTTTACGCTTTTTATAAACCTGTTTATGTTTGGAAGTGACACAACACTAAAGTCGCGTAGTTTTGCGCTTTACGGTATTCCTTACGTAAAGCAGCAAGCAGGTATGCTTCTTGGCTCTCTTTTTGGAGCGCTTTCTATAAGCAGCACAATCGCGCTTGTTTTGTGGTCTTTAGCGTACAGAAGCTTTGGAATTGTGCCAGTTTTAGTAAGCGTAATCGCGGCTCCGCTTTACGTTGCAACAATCGTGTCTTTAAGCAAAATGCTTATTGAACTTTTAGACACTATTTTAATAAACAAGCATTCAAGAAACATTTTTTACTTTGCTATTTTTATAGCGTACATGATTTTTGTTGCATCAATGAACGGGCATGGTAGTTCACAAAATAAAATTTTGATCAGCTCAAGTTTGTGCTCTGTATCTGCTTTTACGCCATTAAGTGCAGCTATGGCTTTGCCGCTCGATGCTATTAATGGAAATTGGCTTGCCCTTGCTACTCGCTTCCTTATTTGCGTTGTAACCATTGCTGTTTGCTTTGCAATCTCTGTATTTTGTGCAAAATTAGAGCCGAAGTTGCTTCGTGGTGAGCAAAAAACAGTTGTTAAAACTAAGGGAATTGGCTTATTTGCAGCAGTTCCAGATAACACAGTCGGTGCGATTATTGCGCGAATTATTAGCGTTATGAGAAGAGATATGCGCCAGCTATTTTTGCTTCTTATGCCTCTTTTTATGCTGGTAATTCCAACTGCGAGTGTTGCTGGTGGCATAGGCTTTGAGAGTTTGGCAGATGGTTTAGGCGTATCTGGCTGGCTTACGTATGCTGCTTTGATGATTGGCATGGTTGTTGGAAACAATATTGCTTACGACGGCACAGCTTTTACTATGCACGCTATTATTGGCGTAAAAGGCGTGCACGATCGATTAGCGCATACAATAGTTTGGTCCGTGATTTGCGTTGTGTATTTTGCTCTTCTTGGATTAGGATTTTACGTTTTCCTTTTCCTTGTAGCAAATATTCAACAAAGTGTAAATGCGGTTATCTTCCAGACTCTTTCGCCAATCGGAGTAGCTTTTGCTTCCATAGGTATTGGCTCAGTTTCTTCGTGCATTGCAATGTACCCTGTAGCGTCAATCGAAAAGCCATTTTCTAGGCCGCAAGGTTCTGCAGGCGCTAGATCCGTTGCTCCAATAGGTTTTACGCTTCTTGCTGCAGTATGCATGATTCCTTCGGTTGCGGCTGCGATTGCGTTTATGATTCTTGCGCCGCAACTGCTGTGGATTGCAAGCATTTTGTTTGTAGTAAACGGCTTGGTTGTTCTAGTTGTTGGCGTGATTCTTGGTGGCAAAGTAATGGATAAGCGCATAATTCGCATTGTAGAAAACTTGCGCAGATTCGCTTCGATTACTGCGTAATTTACGCACGCTTTGTTGCAAGCGCAATGTATAGTTAAGCGCGGTATTTGCAATCGATTTAAAGGTGTGCTCGCATGGAAAGTAGTAAAGGCTCAAACGATGCCTTAAATACTCTTAATGCGAGTGCACCAAAATCGAGCGATTCTTTAGAACAAATCGATTCTAAAAAACCAAGCAAATATGCTGCTATGGTTTTAAGAAGCCAGTATCCATCTCGTTGGCGTTTTCTTATTGCAAGTTTGTCTGCAATACTTAGCCTTGTGATTATGGTTACTTATGTTTCGCTTGACGTATGCGATATTTTGCCAGGTCCGTTAACTTTGCGCTTGCAACACAAATCAACTGTTGTGTCTTCTCCGCGCGCTTTGCTTAGTGTTCCTTCTTTAGCAAAAGGTGCAACTTACGGAAAGCCTATTAATCGCGAGCAATCTCAGAAGCTTATTGACGCTTTAATTGCTGATCCTTCAATAAGTGATAATACTTCTGTAGTAATCATGGATGCTAATGGAAGCGTGATTGCTTCTCACGAAGCGAATACTCCTCGAGAACCTGCGTCAACTCTTAAAACCCTAACTGCAGCCGTTGCTTCAAGAACTTTGGATATGGGTTCAACTCTTGATACTCAAGTATTTTTGCTGCCTAAATCAGTTAAAGATTCTGAGCAATCTTCCGGCTCAAAGTCAGTCTCAAAGTCAGGCTCAAACTTACGTAAAATTGTGCTTCGCGGCAATGGTGATATGCTTCTTGGGGTTGGTGAAAACGACTGGTCTCATGTAAACGGTAGGGCTGGTTTAACAACTTTAGCTAAAAGAACTGCAGCCGCCTTAAAGCTCGATAATATTCACGAAGTTTCCCTTTCGCTTGATGATTCGCTTTTTGGTGCGAAGCGCGCTCCTGCTCTCGTTTACGAAACGGATACTGAGCGCCGTTTTTATGCCGAAACTTCGTCTATGGCTATTGACGATGCGCGTCAGCGCGATCTTCAAATTCTTGGTATTGATGCCGATGCAATAACAGATTTTCCGCTTTCGGATCCTCATCCTGCTTTAAGCGTAGGCCAAGTTTTTACAAGGTTGCTTATTAAGCAAGGAATTGAAGTACGAAATTATTCCGATAAAACAGATAAAAAAGCGGAAAATTCTACTGAAAACTCCTTGGATAGTAGCAAAAATTCCGAAGATGAAAATAAGTCGGAAGATTCTCAAAATCCTGAAATTGAAGTAAGTGAAACACGCCCGCTAATATCCGAAAATTCGCGTCTTCTTGCGCAAGTTTCTTCAGCGCCTCTTAATGAAGTTATGTCTTATATGCTTCGGCTTTCAGATAACACGTTGGCGGAAGAATTTGGCCGTTTAACTGCTATTGCGGCTCATAAAAGCAATTCTCCGAAAGGTGCGGTTCAAGCGGTAGAAGAAGGCTTGCGTAAGCTTAAAATCAGCACGCGCGGATTGAATATGTCTGATTGTTCGGGATTATCTCCAAAATCTCATGTTCTTGTTACAACTTTGGCAAAAGTTCAGGTGCTAAATATTAATGCAGATTCTGGGGGAGCTGCTTCTTCTGAAGGATTGTCCTTGCCGGGCTTAGTTGGCACTTCTCGAAAGCGTTTGGCGGATGAGTCCGCTGCAGGACTTTTGCGCGTAAAAACCGGTTCCTTAAGCGAAGTAAGTTCCATGTCTGGAAACGTATCTCGAAAAAGCGGTGGCGTTTTAACTTTCGCTGTTGTTGCAAATCAACCCTACGATTTTTGGGGAGCTTTTGTTGCGATTAACAAGTTCATGGCTCAGCTTCCAAACCTCTAATATTTAATATTTTGCTTGGTTATTTTCTGCTACTAATCGCGCTACACTAGACGATATGGTTTACTCGTCTTGTATGCGCGCAGGAATCGGCGCAATAAATCGTTGCTTCGACAAGCTTTCGCTTCAAAGCCAAGATTCGTGTTTTAATGAGCACGGCACGCATGAGACTGCACTCGATGCTCCTTTAGTTCTTGTCGCTTGCTCCGGAGGCAGAGATTCGCTTGCTCTTACAGCGCTTAGTTCTATTGTTTGCGCGTCTCGAGGGCTTCGTTGTGGCGTAGTAATTGTTGACCACCATATTCAGCCTAATTCAACACAAGTTGCCGGCGAAGCTGCTAAACGCTGTATTCAGGCTGGAATAAACGAAAAATACGTTTTTATTAAGTCTGTTCAAGTAAAAGATTCTGGCGAAGGTGAAGAATCTGCAGCAAGGTTTGCTCGCTACGAAGCTATTATTGAAGTCGCAAAAATTCAGAAAGCTGCCGTAGTTCTACTAGCTCACACTGCTAACGATCAAGCAGAAACAGTGCTTATTGGATTAAAAGATTCTGCAGGATTAGAAGCAGTCGCTGGTATGAAAGCTGTAACTTTGCGCCAAAACGTGCGTTTTGCGCGTCCGCTTATTGAGCTTACTCGCAATCAAACTACTGGAATTTGCGAAGATTTGGGAATTTCTTGGTGGGATGATCCTACTAATGGAGACACGTCTGCACAAAATCTTGAACTTTGCGAAAATTACCCTTTGCGCTCTAGGATTAGACACACTCTTATGCCTTATATTTCTCGCTTTTTACAAGCAGATATGGTGACTATACTTTCCCGAGGCGCTGATTTTGCTCAAGATGATCTTGACTACATAAATTCTAAAGTCGACGAAGCTTATGAAACTATTTTGCAAGCTAACGAAAAATCTCAAGAAATAGTTTTGGACGCAAAAAAATTAGCACAATATCATCCTTCAATTCGCCGTCGTGTTATAGCAAGAGCTTTAACAGCGCTTTTACTGCGTTTTTCTTCAAGTCACATAAAAGCAATCGACGAACTTAGTGTAAATTGGCACGGACAAAAGCCTATTTCGTTACCGAATCATTATGAAGCGTTGCGGCACGCTCGTAATATCGTCATTCGTTTATGCCAAGATAGTGAACATGCAAGTTGCAGATATACGAGATGACATTGACTATGAATTAATCAGCCACGAAGACCTTATGAAGCGTATTCGTGAGGTTGCAAAGCAAGTGAGCGAAGATTACAAAAATCGTAATATTTTGCTCGTAGCAGTGCTTAAAGGCGCTGTTAATACGCTTGCTGTTTTTTCTCAAGAGCTGAGCGTTAATGCGCCAATGGACTTTATGAGTTTGTTAAGCTACGGCAGTGGTACTCAAACTAGCGGGCAGATTAAGGTTCGTGAAGATTTAAGTACGGATGTTCGCGGCAAAGATATTCTTATTGTTGAAGATATTGTTGATTCCGGTCGAACTCTTGATTGGTTGGTAAACGAGTTGAAGGGTCGCGGAGCTAACAGCGTTAAAGTTTTTGCGCTGCTAAGCAAACCAGCTCGCCGCGAAGTTGACGTTAAAATCGACTACACGGGATTTGAAATTCCGGATGCTTTCGTCGTCGGCTTTGGCATGGACTATGACGAACGTTACCGCAATCTCAATAGTATTGCAGTATTAAAGCCATCTGTTTATGGCAATTAAGCTTTGTGTATAGAGCTTACTTTATTCTTTATTCAAAATTCTTACCTGAATTTTTATAGAAATTAGGGAGTTTGAAAGGAGCCTTATTACATGGGCGCTTCTCCTATGACACCGCAAGGCCCAATGGGTGGTCCTGGGCGCGGAAATAACGGAAATAATCCGTTCTTAACCCCGCTAAATCCTAGGAATTCTCGAAATAACGGCCAGCGTAACAACAATAAAGGCAATAATGACGGCAATGACGGCAACAATAAGTCTCGTCGCCCAATCTGGCAGTCTCCATGGACGTGGATTGTTCTGCTAGTACTTCTTGCTGTAGTCGGCTTCCAAATGTTTGCAAAAACAGGTTCGCAAACTATTGATACCCAAGACGGTATTGAATTATTGCGCTCGCATAAAGCAAACTATGCCGAAATTATTGATAACAAGCAGCTTGTGAAGCTTACTCTCGACAAAAAGTTTAGTAAGTATAATAAGCGAGATAAGCAGAAGCATGATTACGGCAAGGATGTGCAATTCTACTACACTATTGCTCAAGGTAAGTCGATTATTCAGGAAGTTGAAAAAGCTAAGCCGTCTAATGGTTGGACTGCAAACTTGCAATCTTCCGGAATTTTCTCCTATCTTGTAACTTCGCTTGTGCCTATTCTTTTCTTCCTTGGCATGATTTGGTTCATGTTTAGTCGCATTGGTGGCGCCGGCGGCGGAATGCTTGGAATGGGCGGCGGTCGCGGTCGCGGAAAGCTTGTTGAAGGTCAAACTCCTAAGACTAAGTTTGCAGATGTTGCTGGCGAGCAGGCTGCTGTTGAAGAGGTTGAGGAGATTAAGGACTTCTTAAAGGATCCTTCGCGCTACAAGGCTTTGGGTGCGCGTATTCCTCGAGGCGTTCTTCTTTACGGCCCTCCAGGAACTGGTAAAACATTGCTTGCGCGCGCTATTGCAGGCGAAGCTGGAGTGCCGTTCTACGCAATGGCAGGTTCTGACTTCGTGGAAATGTTCGTAGGCTTGGGTGCGTCTCGTGTTCGTGAACTTTTTGACGAAGCTAAGAAGAACGCTCCTGCAATCATCTTTATTGATGAGATTGATGCTGTTGGTCGTCGTCGCGGAAGCGGCATGACTGGCGGCCACGATGAGCGTGAGCAGACACTTAATCAGCTGCTTGTGGAAATGGATGGCTTCGACAACGACACTAATTTGATTATTATTGCCGCAACTAACCGTCCGGATGTGCTCGATTCTGCACTTCTTCGCCCTGGCCGCTTTGACCGTCAGGTTGCTGTTGAAGCTCCTGATTTGGAAGGCCGCGAAGCAATTTTGAAGGTTCACGCAAAGGGTAAGCCTTTCGTTCCAGACGTTGATCTTCATATGGTTGCTGTGCGCACTCCTGGTTTTACAGGTGCAGATTTGGCTAACGTTCTTAACGAAGCTGCTTTGCTTTGTGCTCGCTCTGGCGCGCAATACATTGATAATCGCGCTATTGATGAGGCAATTGATCGCGTTCAGGCTGGCCCTCGCAGGAAGTCTAAGGGCATGGCTTTGGACGAGTTGCGTAATACCGCTTACCACGAGGGTGGTCACGCTTTGGTTGCTGCGGCTTTGCATAATACGGATCCTGTTACAAAGGTGACTATTTTGCCACGAGGCCACGCACTTGGCTACACGGCTGTTATGCCAACTACGGATCGTTATTCCCAGTCGCGAAACGAGCTTCTTGATCAAATGGCTTACGCTATGGGCGGTCGTACGGCTGAGGAAGTTGTGTTCCACGATCCAACAACCGGAGCTTCTAACGATATTGAAAAAGCTACGGCTATTGCTCGCAAGATGGTTGTGGAGTTTGGTTTCTCTGCAAAGCTTGGAGCAGTTAAGTGGATGGACGCGGACGATGACGCTTCCGGATCTCTTGACTCTTTGCAGCCACGCAAGTTCTCGAACCGCACGGCTGAAGTTATTGATGAGGAAGTTCATAAGCTTATTGAAACTGCTCATACTGAAGCGTGGGAGATTATTAACAATAATCGCGACGTTTTAGACGAGCTGGTTCGTCAGCTTCTTGAAAAAGAAACGCTTAACGAGAAGGAGCTTAAGGAAATCTTTAGTAAGATTCGCAAGGCTCCGGAGCGTACTCTTTGGCTTTCTAACGACCAGCGTCCGGATTCAGATATTCCGCCTGTGGAAATTCCGGAAAGTTTAAGACGAAATGTAGAAGGAAAATCTGAGTAAAATTAGGTATTTTCTTTTTGCATCTAGTAGAATGTAACAAAACGCTGGTTTGCGCAAACAAAGTTGAAAACAAAGTTGAAAACAAAAGCGCAAATCAAAAGTAAAACCAAAAAGTAAAAATCGAATATTAAAACTGAGAAAGCAGCACAACAGCAAGCGTAAATATTGCTATTGTGCGCTTTCTCGTATAGGCGGGGAGAAAAGCAGTGGAAGAAAATAGTTATAGCCTTATACGGCTTAACGGCGTGAGGCCTAATGTTAACGACATTGTTATTGGCTTGTATACGAACATTCGCATTGATGCTGTTCTAAAAGTTGATTTGAGCAGGGCGTTGGCTGGTAACGATACTCATGCAATTGATATTCCGCAATTGACAGATCGTCTTGCTTTTTCGTTAAGGCAGTGCGAGCACGATGATGAAATTGAAGATCATCCGTCAATCGCCTTGGAGCTTATGACTAATAAGGTTGCGGATTCTGTTATGCGCACATGGCAGGTTGTTGAAGCAGATGTTACTGTTCGCGCTTCTGTTCGCAGCAACTACTACGGTTTGCAAAGCGAAGTTGACGACGTTTCTGTTACTGTGCATCGTGTTGCTAAAAGAGAGTACGACATGTCTAACAGAGCAATTCCCGAAAGTATTGCGCATGTTGCTGTTAGAAGCGGAAAAGTTGATATTGATGATTTAGAAGATAGTCCGAATGCAGACTACTTCCGTACGCTTATAGAACAGAACGAAGAAGAAAATAAGCGTAGGGAAGATGCAGAAGCTGCGGCAGCGGCTCAAGCAGCTATAGATATTGCGAATGCTGCAGCTGAAGATTATATGGATAATTCTGCAGAAGATGACGCTGCTAATAAGTCTTGCAACGCTGAAGGCGAGGCTGTAAACGCTGACAACTCTTGTGAAAATACTTGTGACAATACTGGCGAAAATCTTTGCGAGAACCAATTAAATAATCCAGGAAACGAAATGGCTGCGAGTGAAGAAAGACACCGATTTTTCGACGTAGACCCGCTTCAAATGCGCACAACTTTGGTAATCTCAATGAGGGGTGTCGCCAATCATGCTACGCGTTCTGCTATGCTGAAAATAGTTGCACTTCTTGAGCAAGATGGAGAAACTCGCGTAGACGGCATATCCGCATTATATGTTGCGAATGCGCTTGATGCTGACTACTACACCTGCGTTTTCCTTCTTTCCTCAACTAGAGACGAGTATGAAATGTTGCGCTTAGTTCGTATTGTTTCTTGTTCAGATAAAGACAAAATAACTCTTCGCGTTCTAGGCTCTCGTTCATACGGAGCACCTGCTACGGAAACTGAATCAATAAATCCGGAAGGGCTGCCGCAAGAAATTGCGCAAATGGTAACAGTGGATCCTAAATCACCTGAACTTATGCCATGGATGCAAATTGAGTCGGACGCTGCTTTGGATCACAACCCGCTTTCGTATTCTTTAGCTCTTGCTTTAGATACTCAAACTGTTGGTATATACTCAGATCAATGGCTTTTAGGGGATGATTATTAATGAAAGCGTATCGCACACCTTGGTGGTATCTGGTATTAGGTCTGCTGTTTGGCTTTGTACTAGGCGCATTTCTTGTGTCGTCAACAGAGTCTAGTGCTATGTCTCTTGCCGGAGCTCCGTGGGTTGTTATATCAATTATGGTAGTTGCCGGTGTTGCAACATTTGTTATGGCTTTGCAAACTCACTTAAGTGTTAGTGAAAAAGCTAAGAAAAACAATAAGCATACAAGCCCGCAGTTTGCTGTTGCCGCTTTGATGTTGTCGAAGTCATTGGGAATGGCTGGATCTATTTTGGCTGGCTGGTATATAGGCCAGTTGCTAATGAGTTTGCCGCACAGTGAAATGGTATTTTACAATTCTGTTGTTGTGCGCGAGTGTTCTATTGCAGGATTCGTTTGCTTTGTAGATATGCTTGTTGGCATTTTGGGCGAATTTCTTTGTCAGTTGCCGCCGGAAGATGGTGCAGAGTCTACAAAAAAGTCTGACCGCACTCCGGCAACATGCTAGTTTTACGTAATGCTATTTAGTTTTACGTAATGCTATTTAGTTTCGCTCAATAACTTATTGCTTTGCATAAAGCAGTAAACGCTGGAATTTCAACGTTTATAAGGATGGTATATTACTTTGGCTGAATTTATCTATCAGATGATTAAAGCGCGTAAGTCTTATGGAGATCGCGTAATTCTCGACGACGTTACTTTAAGCTTCCTTCCGGGCGCAAAAATTGGTGTTGTTGGCCCGAACGGCATGGGTAAGTCTACGCTGCTGAAAATTATGGCCGGCTTGGAAAATGTTACAAACGGCGAAGCTTCTTTGACTCCGGGCTATACGGTAGGTATTTTGCAGCAGGAGCCGCCGCTGGACGATACTAAGACAGTTGGCGAAAATATTAAGATGGCGTTTGGTGAGATTGCGCAAAAAGTAGCGCGCTTTAACCAAATCGGCGAAGAAATGGCCAATCCAGACGCTGATTTTGATGCGTTAATGGAAGAAATGGGCAAGTTGCAGACTGAAATTGATGCTGCAAACGGCTGGGATTTGGATTCGCAGCTTGAGCAGGCAATGGATGCTTTGCAATGCCCGGATCCGGATTCTCCTGTTTCAGTGTGCTCTGGTGGTGAGCGCAGGCGAGTGGCATTGTGCAAGCTTTTGCTTGAAGCTCCAGACTTGCTGCTTTTGGACGAGCCTACGAACCACTTGGATGCGGAATCTATTTTGTGGCTGGAACAGTTCTTGCACAAGTATGAGGGTGCTGTTATTGCTGTTACTCACGACCGCTACTTTATGGACAATGTTGCAGAGTGGATTTGCGAAGTTGACCGCGGCCAGCTTTACCCGTACAAGGGCAACTATTCCACGTACTTGGAAACCAAGGCCAAGCGTATGGAAATTCAGGGCGCTAAGGATGCCAAGCTTGCTAAGCGTTTGAAGAATGAGCTTGATTGGGTGCGTAGTTCGCCGAAGGCTCGCCAAGCAAAGAACAAGGCTCGTTTGGAACGCTACGATCAAATGGAGCAGGAAGCACGCAATTCTAAGAAGCTTGATTTTTCCGAAATCCAGATTCCAGCAGGTCCACGCTTGGGTTCGCAAGTTTTGGAAGCGAAGCATATTCACAAGGCTTTTGGCGACCGTGTGCTAATCGACGACTTGTCGTTTACTTTGCCGCGTAACGGTATTGTTGGCGTGATTGGCCCGAACGGTGTTGGTAAGTCTACGCTGTTTAAGACGATTGTTGGCTTGGAGCCGCTTTCCGGCGGCGAGCTTATTGTTGGCGATACGGTGAAGATTTCTTACGTTGACCAGAATCGTGCAGGATTGGATCCAAGCAAGAACTTGTGGGAAGCTGTTTCCGGCGGACTTGATTTTATTGAAGTTGCAGGCGTTGAAATTCCTACGCGCGCATACGTTGCAAGCTTTGGTTTTAAGGGTTCGGATCAGCAGAAGCTTACTGGCGTACTTTCCGGCGGTGAACGTAACCGTTTGAACTTGGCTTTGACGCTTAAGCAGGGTGGAAACTTACTTCTTCTCGATGAGCCTACGAACGATTTGGATGTTGAGACTTTGGAAAGCTTGGAAAATGCTCTGATTGAGTTCCCAGGCTGCGCTGTTGTGGTTTCGCACGATCGCTGGTTCCTTGACCGAGTTGCTACGCATATTCTTGCGTGGGAAGGCGACGACGAGAATCCTGCAAAATGGTACTGGTTCGAAGGTAACTTCCAGGCTTACGAAGAAAACAAGATTGCTCGCTTGGGCGAGGAAGCTGCTCGTCCGCATCGTTTGCACAGGAAGCTTACGCGCTGATTTGCTGATTTGCTGATTTTGCTTACGCGGCGTGTTATGTACTCGTCGGGTTGCTTACTATCTGATTTGCTGATTTGCTGATTTGCGCATAAAGTGACGAAAGTCACAAAATTGTAATACTTGAAATGTATAAAATTTTGAGTATTATACACACTGTACTATTTCAACCGCAGTATTAAGTCATTTGGCTTATATTCAAAGTTATAACCAATGTTATAACTGTTATAAACAAGGCATAACCAAAGCATTTATACTGCGGTTGAAGACTATTGTTATAAACGCTAATTTTTCTACTGCTGCCGAAATACGCATTAAGCAGCGGTAGTCGAATAAACGGAGTGAAGAAAAAAATGAAGAAGATTAATGAAGCGAATAATTTTGCTGCTTTAGTAAAGTCTGCTCAAAATGCTAAGTATGCACCGATTTCTAAGAGCGTGTGCGCAGCTATGCTTGCAGGTGCTATGGTGCTCGGGGGGGGGGTATTCGTTTCTACTCCTGCATACGCTGACGGTTATGTAGACGGCACTGGAAACAACATTTATTACGGTTATAAAACAGACGCAAGCTATAGCGAAGCTCGTTTCCACATTGAGGTGGATTATTACGATACGCTTGATAACGCTAAGGCGGGTAAAGACGAGGGTAAAAACCCGCTTGGCAAGTTTGTTCGCGTTCATTATCTTTCTAATTGTGCCAAAAAAGACGGCACAGCTGACGACTGGCGATTCCGCCCAATGTGGTGGTTTGGCGTTCCAAAAGGTTTGCAGGACGTTCAGGATATTACTTATACGCGCGTTGAAAAGTTGACTAATCAGCGCGGAAATCAGCCATTTAAGCCTGCAGGCTCTTCGCAGTTTAAGTTTACAAATGCCGAAGGCTATGGCATAGTGTCGCAGAAGACCTACAATAAGCCGGAAGACTGGAATAATATTTCCAACTTCTACTTTAAGGATAGTAAAGTGCTCGCCAGCAAGGGTTGGAAGCAGCTGCTTGGTCTTAATGGTGGAAGTTACGACAAAGTTGGTAATACTGAAAGTCAGTGGGACGATTATAAGAATGACACCGCCGGCTTGCAAGGCATTTTCGTTGACTGGGAGTCTGCAGGTACGCGCTATTATGACATGACCTACGTTGCAGAAATGACTCAAGATGCTTGGGAAAAGCGCGATGAGCATCCGCTTCGTTTTGCTGCTGGCGTGTATCGTTTTGCTGGTAATTGGCATTATGCGGCTGGTCAAAAGCACAATACGCCAAAGATTGCGGATCATTTGACGCTTAAGTATCCTGATGTGACACTTGTTAAGGATCTTACAAATCTTACAAAAGATGAAAAAGGTAAAGTCAAAGAGGCAATCGAGAAAGTCAATCGTGGCAAACCTGGTGCTCAAACTCTGTTTGATAAATTAGTTAAAGACGGTCCAGATTGCATTGTTGTAAATGATAACGGTTCTGCAACTATTACCTTTAAGGACAAGACGACTCGCACGATTCCTGCAAACATTCTTGTTGCAAAAGACGAATCCGATAGCGATAAGTATAAGCCAATTATGCCTGAGCGCACGCCTGTGGTGAAGCCGTCTCATCTGACAAAAGAGGATAAAGAAGCAGTTCTTAAGGCGTTTAAGAAGGCTAACGAAAATAATACAGATTTTAACAGTCATCTTGCTGATTCCGATGGAATTAAGTTTGATGATAAGGGCGAAAACCTTGTTGTGACTTACAAAGATGGCTCTAAGGCTACTATTCCTGCCTCTGAACTCGTGTATCAGGGAGCAACTATCGCCGATTGGGCGCCATATGTTGTGCCGGACACCATTGAGGTTGATGACCTTAAGAAGCTTAAGCAAGACGAAATAAACAATATTATCAAGGCTTTTGATGAAGCCAACAAGGGCATTACTCCTTATGATGAGTCAAAGGAAAAGAACAGCAACCAAGCACCTGTAACGGTTTCTGAGACTGGCGACGTAACTATCACCTGGAAAGATGGCTCCACAACAGTTATTGACGCATGGCAGTTCCTTAAGGAAAAGCCTAAAACCTCCGAGCCTTCAACACCAACTCAACAGGCTGAAAAGACCTTCATTGTTGAAAGTTCTGATAAGCCAATAGTGGTTACTTTTGATCCATTTAAGACAACGAGTGAAGAAATAACTACGGCGGGTAATGTTAATACTCAGCTTGAAGGACTTAAATCAACACTTAAAAAACTAAAAGGCAAAGATTCTAAAGACAATTCAGACGTTACCATAACAGATGTTGAATATAGCGTTGAAAACGGTATAGGCTACATCACCTTTAAGGCAGAGGGTTATAAATCTGCAAAGTATCCTATGAGTGCCTTCTTCAAACAGAATTCCAATAATAAGGTGCTGCCTCAAACGGGTACTACTACCACTAGCAACACAAACAAAAAAGGCTATAAGTGGAATTATACAAAATTTAAGATTCAGGGTACAACACCAACTCCAGCAGAGAAAAATGCTGCTGTTAAACAGTTTGTACGTGATAACTATGATGGCCAGGTAAATGACTGCAGTAATGGAAAGTACGTTCTTAACCAAGGACTTACGCCTAAAACTGGTTCAACATCAGGTCTTACTTTAAATGGTAATTCGGGGCTTAGTTATGTTCAGGCAAGCGATACCGACATAAAAGTTTATGACAAATCAGGCAATGCTGTAATTACTATTAGTGATCCTTACGAAAAGAATCAAGGTCAAGCAGGTGGTGCTGATACCACGATTGCGGATCTTAAAGCACAGGCAAAAGCTTTGCTTCAACAGAAGCGTGATACTGACAAGCTGAGCAACAATGATCTCGAGCGTGCTGGTATTGCAAATGCTGATCAGCTTAATGATAGCAAGATTGACAGCATGAATGACGAAAAGGAGCTTCGCAAGCTCATCCGCCAGCTTACCGATGCCGCAAAGGCTGTGTATAAGTACAATACAAATCCGCTCGAAATTGAAAATGACCCTAACGATTCAGGTTTTGGTCCGAACGATAATCAGTTCAAAGATGCCGTTAAGAACTTCCTGAAAGCTAATTACGACGACACAAACAGCAATAATAAGATTGATAATATCGAAATTAGCAACAATAGCTTGACGCTTGATAGTAAGGGATGGACGCCAAAGACTGGCACTTCCGACATGGAGCTTAAGTCTACGTCGGCACCGTATGGCATTTCTTCTCTGGCCATGGGTGATGACGGCAAGAGCCTTGTATTCAAGAATGGCGAAACGACACTGTTCACCGTATCTAAAGAGCAGCTCTTTAAGAAGAAGACTGAATCAAAGCCGTCTGGAGATAAAGACAAGCTTCCTGAAATGAAGAAAAAGGCGAAAGAAGCGATTGAGCGCAATCCAAACCTTACGCCTGAACAGAAGAAGCAGTTCGAGGATCAGATTTATCAAGCTCAAACTCCCGATGCGATTAAGACAATTCTCAAGAATGCTGCTGATAAGGGCAAAGAGAATCAAAACGATCCTTCAACTCAGCAAACTATCAACAACAACAAAAAAGGCACTACTGCTCAGCAGCAAGCTGATGAGGATAAAAAGAAAAAGGATAAGGAAGAGCGCGACAAGAAGCAAAAACAACAGCTTCAAACTGACAAGACCAACGCTGAGAATACCATCAATAACATGCCAAACCTTTCAGATGATGATAAGGCTAATCTAAAGGCTGAGCTTAACGGTGATAGTACACCAGCACATCCAGAAGGTGCTAAAACTCCTGAAGCCGTAAAGAAAATCCTCGAGAAGGCCAAGGCGATTAATGCTGCAAAGGGTGCATTGCAGAATGACATCAAGAAGGGTGCTCTTCCGTTCCTCGATCATGGCACGGGCGATAAGAACAACACCGCTGATACTCATGCTGATGATGCTGCTCTTAACGAATTGCTTGGCGGAACTCCTGGTAAGGATGCAACCCTCACTGCTTTGGATAACGCGTTGAAGTCAGACAATGCTACAGCTGATAGTATCAACAAGGCTCTTGACGCAGCCAAGCGCCAGAACGAAATCAATGAGGCTAACGCCAAGGCTGCAGCTAATGCCAAGCTTGATGCGCTTTTGCAGAAGCTTACCGATGCTGAAAATGGTTTGAATGCAGAACAGAAGGCTGCTGTTAAAGATAAGGTTGAGGCGGCCAAGGCTGCAATCACCACAGCTCAAGGAACAGTCAAGGGTGCTAAGAAGCCATCCGATATAAAGTCTGCTCTTGATGGTGTTGATATTAGTGCGGCGCTTAAAGACATCAACACTCAGGTGACTAACGCGCAGAATACTAACAAAAAACAGCAAGAGAACGACAATAAGACCGCTCTTGAGAAGGAAAAGAAAGAGCAGATTGAGCTCATTAAAAATAGCAATCTTTCTGACGAAGAAAAGAAGCAGGCAGAGAAGGACATCAATGCCGCAACAAAGCTTGGCGACCCGACTGCTATCGCTAATCGTTATTTGAAAGCCAAGAAGATTGAAGATGCTCTAAAGAAGATTGATGAATTTAAGCATTTAAACAAGGCTCAAAAGGATGCTTTCAAGGCGATCATCAATGGCACTGATGCTGGTAATCACACCAATGATGACGGTACAACTTCTGACGACATCGACGACGCGCTTGCCAATGCTACTGCAACCGATACCGCAATGGCTCGCCTTGAGAAGCTGAAAAAGACAGCTGATGATTTCGCTAAGGGCGACAAGTATAAGGGTCTGCAAGACGGCGATGACAAAAAGAAAGCGTTTAATACCGCCTCCACAGCCGCTGGTGCCGTGCTTGCTAAGGAAACTGGCGATGCCAAGACGGCAGATCAGGTTAATGAGCTGTACAAGGATCTTCTTAAGGCAATGCAGGCCATTGATGACAAAGCTAAGGGTGCGGGCGTAAGTACTGATGCACTTCAGGCTGAAGTAGATAAGGATTCTAAACTTAAGCCAACGCAGGCCGATCCAACCGATCCCGCTAAGCAAGCTACACCAGGCAATCCTATCTACAACACATCTTCTCAGGCTAAGAAGGATGCGTTTGATCAGGCCTTGACTGCTGCTGAAGCCGCTTTGAAGACAGCTAAAGAGGATAACGCAAATCAAGCGAAGCCAAATACTACTCCGCGCACTCCCGAGCAGGAAGCGCAAGCTCAACAAGCGGTAGATACTGCACTTCAAAATCTTCAAAAAGCGCGCGAGGAACTTGACGGCGTAGACACCAAGCCGCTTCAAGATGCTGTTGCGAAGGCAGATGATACGAAAAAGAACGTCAAATACACGAATGCGACGAACCAGGATAAGCGTGATGCCTATGATAAGGCAATCAAGGAAGGTCAAGAGCTCCTTGATAAGCTAAATGGCAATGCTCAGGCTCAGCCTGGTCAAGGCGGTCAGCAACCTGGCGGTCAGCAGCCAGATCTTAGTACAAAGGAAGCTAAGCAAAAGGCTCTCGACGCTGCACTGAAAAAGATTCAGGACGCCTATGATGCTCTTGATGGCAAGGCTGTAGAGCCGGAACCAATTCCAACTCCAACTCCTGCTGCTGTTGATAAGACGGATTTGGCTGCTGAGATTGCTTTGGATAGTACTATTGGCCGTCGTATGTCTTACATTGTTTCGCCTTCGGATAAGCAGCTCGCTTATGATAGGGCTCTTTCTAAGGCTCGTGCAGTGTATGCTGACCCGTCTGCCACGCAGGATGATGTTAATGCTGCTGCTGCGGCTTTGCGTGCTGCGGCTCGAGCTTTGAGTGGTTATGGTTCTGTTGATAATGATGTGAACCCGCTTCCAACTCCAAGCCCGCTTCCAAGCCCAGTCCCTGGTGGCTCTGGCTTTGGTGTGAATGATAATGCGCCTACTACGGTAGATAAGGGCGAGTTGAACGTTCAGATTGATAGTGCTGAAGCTGATTCTCAGCCTGGTAATGCTGGAGCTGGCAATGCTGGTAACACAAACGCTGGTGCTGGTGCAAACTCTGGTAATGCTTCCAACGCAAACGCCAACGCTGCTAACGCCAACAACAACGCTGCTAATGCTGCAAATTCTGCTGCTGTGAATGCTGCGGTTGAAAATTCGCCGGCTGTGAAGCAGGCGGATGCTCAAGTGGCTCAAGCTCAGGCGGCTTTGGACTCTGCTTTGGCTGAGGCTAAGAAGGTTGCTGCTGATTCTAATGCAACTCAGGCTCAGGTGGATGCTGCAGCTCAGAAGCTTTCTGCTGCTCGTAAGGCTTTGGCTGATGCTAAGGCTCATGCGGCTGAGGTTCGTGCTTCTGTGCGCGCTCAGGTGTTGAAGAGTGGCGTGTCTCAGCTTAGTAAGACTGGTAGCAACGTGTCTGTGATTGGCTTGCTTGCTACGGTTGCTGCTGCTGGTGCTGCGTTCTTCGTGAGGAAGCGTCGTGGTACTTCTCGTCGTAGCAACAACTAGGCGAGAGGCTGTAAAGCCTGCAAAGCTTTAGAAAGCTTACGAAAATCGCGCGAATTTCGTAAGCTGTCGTGCATTTAGCAGGCTTACTTAATCGCATAAGTAAAGATAGAGCCCCGCTTGTGATTCTTCACGGTGGGGCTTTTTGCTGCTTACCCTTTTTTGAAACATTTGCCGTGATTGTGCGGCGCGTGTGCTAGGCTCAGTTAGTTCACGGTTTGAAATTTAAGTTTTGAATACACATATTTTACGAAAGGCTATTGTGCCGCATACTCATAATGCTGCGTCTCATCAAAAGCGAGGCGCGAAGAATAATCATCACGAATTTAATGCGCGTAGAGAGCGCAATCGTAAGGCGGAAAAGGCGCGTGAAAAGGCGCGTCAGAAAGCTTTACGCTACGAGGAGACTGCAATTCGCGAGGCTGAGCAGGATTTCGCTAAGAAAGATTTTGCTAATCGAGAAAATGCTAAAAAGGATTTCGCTAAAAAAGAAAATAGTAAGAAAGATTTCACTAAAAACAATAAATCTTCTAAAAATTCAGTAATTATTCCAGATTCTGCAATCGAATCGCGCGAAAATTACAGCGACGACGTAACTTTTACGCAGCTTGGCGTGCCGGATCCTCTTGTAGAAGTATTGCGTGAGGACGGCAAAACCACGGCCTTCCCAATCCAGCAGGCCACGCTTCCGGATTCTTTGCAAGGTGCGAATATTCTAGGCCGTGGTCGCACAGGAAGCGGCAAAACCTTAGCGTTTTCTATTCCGCTGGTTGCGCGCTTAGCAGAAAATTTCGTTGATTTAATCAACAATGGAAAAAATAGTCGTAAAAACGAAAGTGACGATATTCCAGCTCCTCGCGCAATGATATTGGCTCCAACGCGCGAGCTTGTGCATCAAATTGACGATGTGATTGCTCCTCTTGCAGCGGCTTACGGAATGCGCACGGTGACGGTGTATGGCGGAGTTAGATACCAGCGTCAGGTATCGCAGCTTAAGAAGGGTGCGCAAATCGTGCTCGCTTGCCCGGGTCGTTTGGAAGATTTGATTCGGCAGGGCGCGTTGACTCTTGAAAAAGTGATGGTTAGCGTTTTGGACGAGGCCGATGAAATGGCTGATATGGGCTTTTTGCCGGCTGTTACGCGACTTCTTGAACAGGTAGATCCTAACGGTCAGCGCATGCTGTTTTCTGCCACGCTCGACAAGCAAGTTTCCACTCTTGTGAATAGATTCCTTCCTAACGCTGTGATTCATGCGGTTGACGATGCTGATTCGCAAGTTGACACTATGACTCACCACATTTTTGCTGTGTCTTCGGGAGATAAGTACGAGGTTTTGCGCAAGCTGGCTTCCGGATGCAAGCGTTCCATATTCTTTACGCGCACGAAGTATCAGGCGAAGAATATGGCGAAAAAGTTTGTGCAACAGGGCATTCCTGCGGTTGATTTGCAAGGTAATTTGTCGCAAAATCAGCGAGATCGTCATTTGGCTGTGTTTTCAGAAGGCTTAGTGCGCGTGCTGGTTGCAACGGATGTTGCGGCGCGAGGCATTGATATTAGTGACGTTGCGTTGGTTGTGCAAACTGAGCCGCCGGAAGACCCGAAGTCGTTCTTGCATCGTTCGGGCCGTACCGCTCGTGCAGGCGAGGAAGGCGATGTTGTTACTCTTGTGCTGCCTAATCAGAAGCGCGCGGCGCACACTATGCTTCGTCGAGCCGGAATTAACGCTAAAGCGGAAGACGTAAATCCTGCATCGCCTGTTTTAGATGAGATTGTGGGAGATGCGGCTGAGCTTCAGGAAGGCTGGAGCATGCCGGAGCCTGAGCAGCAGAAGCGCAAAGGTCGCGGTCGAGGGCGCGGGCGCGGACACGGTGGGCATGGTCACAGTGGTGCGCGCAAATCCGAGCGTAAAGCTGAGAGCAGAGTAGATCGTAAATCTGAGCGTAAAACCGAGCGTAAATCTATCCGCGAACGCGTAAGTAGCCGCGGGCGTGGTCACAACAACATGTCGAAGAGCGTGAAGTGACCAAAACTGCACAATCGTGTGTAGTTTATGCCGTTTTTTCGTAAGATTCCGACAAAAACAGCGCAAGAGTGAGTAGTTTAGGTCGTTTTTGTATAAGATTCCGACCAAAACTGCTCAGTTTTACTTAGACTGACCTTTACCGAAGGCGCGCAACTGAATTCCGTTCCAATCTGCGCTTACGGTTAAAGGCGTTGCGGCGTTCATTCCGGCCGTCTTTGCCGCAGATTGTACGGTGCTAGAACTTGGGGAACCTTCACGGCCAGGCTTAGGTGTTAGAACCCACATAGGAGCGTCGTCGTCAAGCATATTTGTGGCATCCATAATGGTGTCCGCAAGCTCGTCTTCATCGTCGCCGTCACGCCACCAAATAATTACGCCATCAACAGCAGCATCGTAATCTTCGTCTACCAATTCTTCGCCGGTAAGCTGTTCGATACTTTCGCAAATTGTTTCGTCAACATCGTCGTCCCAGAGCCATTGTTGCACAATGTCTCCTGGTTGGAATCCGAATTCCTGTGCATGCTGAAAAGCTATCTGTTCCACGTGACTCAATATATCAAAGCGTCACGAAGTGAGCGCCCATAACGGCGTGTATTATATTTGTGCTTATTTTTGTTAATCAGAGAACACTAGCATTCATGCTGCCGCACACACTACACCAGGCACTCATACCTACGCACACCACCGCAGCTTAATTGCGATACTTTAGTGTAGGAATATTCGTGTGGTGAGATTTGAGATTTTTCGCACTGAGCGAGGCGAACGTCAGAGCCGAAGGCTGCTGATTCGTCGAGCGAAGAAGAAAAATCGAAAAATCTCTGCGATTAGCACGGTTATTAACGAATTAGCATGCAGAGTTTGGGGGATTTCTTTACGAGCACTAAAAGAGGACTGAGAAGCTACATTCTTTAAGAAAGGCGAACACACTAAACGCCTTTAACAGCCAGAGCGCCCGAAGGACGGGACGTGCGAGGAAAGAAATCCCCCAAAACTCGCGCAACAGCAAACACGAGCGTAGCGCTGCGAGATAAGTAATTCCCATTGCTCACATTTTGCCAAAGAAACTTAACACGCCAGCAATCAAGCCTACCTCATCCTCGACACGCCTCAAAAATCGCGAATGTGAAATAAATCACTATATATAGTTTGTTATCTTTGCGTTTTTCCCTAGATATTGGGCATGAGTTGAGTTATAGTAGAGCAAGTCGTTGCGAAAATAATGCTTTTGCAGCGAGAGAACAGTTAGAAGAACAGTGTTATGAGAAAGGTCTGTACCGATGCAGGTTTTGGAAGAAACTGACGCCAAGAGCGCAGCAATTCGCATGGATGATGACTTAGCTGCAGCTCCAGTTTCCCGCGTGCAGGTCGAAAAGCGCGATGGTCGCGTAGTTGATTTCGATTCGATGAATATCATTATGGCTATTAAGGCTGCTTTTAAGGACTTAGGTAAGGAAGTCGGTCCTCAGGAAGAGCAGATGATTCGCGGTATTTCGGATCGTATTGAGGCTGAAATTCAAGATCGTTACAATGGTCCAGCAAAAATTGAGGATATTCAGACCTTGGTTGAGCACGGACTTATTGAAAATCATCTTTACGAGGTTGCGCGCTGCTACACGAGCTACCGTTTGAACCGAGATATTGATCGCGCAAAGGCTACCGATATTAACGAAGCTGTTAATCGCCTTGTGAATCGCGACGAAACGCTTGTGCGCGAAAACGCAAATAAGGATTCCAACGTTTACGCCACTCAGCGCGATCTTCTTGCGGGCGCTGTTTCTAAGGCTTCCGCGTTCTCTATGCTTCCTCACGCGGTTTCTAACGCGCATATGAAGGGTGATATTCACTTCCACGACGCTGATTATTCGCCATTTACTTGCATGAGCAACTGCTCGCTTCCTGATTTTGGAGACATGCTTGCTAAGGGATTTGCTCTTGGTAACGCAATGATGGATAGTCCAAAGTCTATTGGCACTGCTGCAACTCAGGTTACGCAGATTATTAAGGATATTGCTGGCGCGCAATACGGTGGTCAGACTGTTAATCGCGCTGACGAAATGCTTGAGCCTTACGCTAAGTGCGATTATGAGAAGAACTTGGCAATGGCCCACGCTATGATTCCGGATTCTACGCCGATTGAAGTTGCGAAGGATATGATTGACGGTTTGAAGGCTCAGGAGCCTAAGAATCTTCACTGCTCAGACAGGGATCCGCTTCCTGCTGACACTCCTTTTGATGAGAACTTGAGTGAGCTTGATCAGCTTCGTGAAGTTTATGCAAAGATTATGACGCGTAAAGCTATTTACGATGCTATGCAAACGATGGAGTATCAGATTAATTCCAACCGCGTTTCTAATGGCCAGACTCCGTTTGTAACCGTTGGCTTTGGCTTGGGTACTTCTTGGTTTGCTCGCGAAATTCAGCGCGCTATTTTGCTTAACCGTATTCGCGGCCTCGGCAAGGATCGTCACACTGCTATCTTCCCTAAGCTTGTGTTTACTATTAAGCACGGTGTAAACGCCGACCCAGGCGACCCGAACTACGATTTGAAGCAGCTGGCTCTTGAGTGCTCTACTAAGCGCATGTATCCGGATGTTGTGTTCTACGAGAACATTGTTAAGATTACCGGCTCGTTCAAAGCTCCTATGGGCTGCCGCTCCTTCCTTCAGGGTTGGATTGATCCAAAGACTGGTAAGGATGTTGAAGACGGCCGCATGAATCTTGGCGTTGTAACAGTTAACATGCCGCGTATTGCTCTTGAATCTCACGGCGATGTGACTCGCTTCTGGAAGCTTTTTGACGAGCGTATGGAAGTTGCTCACCAGGCTTTGCGATTCCGCATTATGCGTTGCAAGCAGGCAACTCCTGTGAATGCTCCAACGCTGTTCCGCTACGGTGCTTTTGGCCGTTTGGAAGCTAACGAGAGTGTTGATCAGCTGTTCCGTAATGAGCGCGCAACTGTTTCGCTTGGTTACATTGGTTTGTATGAGACTACTGCAGTGTTCTTTGGCAAGGATTGGATGAAGGATCACAGCTGGAATGAGGATGGCAAGCAGTTTGCGCTTTCTTTGGTTCGCCGCATGAATAAGCTTTGCCAGCAGTGGTCGAAGGCGGAAGGCTACCACTATTCCGTTTACTCAACTCCTGCAGAGTCTTTGACTGACCGCTTTAACCGCATGGATCGTCAGAAGTTCGGCCGCATTGAAGGCGTTACCGATCACGACTTCTACACTAATTCCTTCCATTATCCGGTTTGGTTGCAGCCAACTCCTATGGAGAAGCTTAGCTACGAGGTTGATTTCCCGTATCTTGCTTCCGGCGGCTTTATTAACTACTGCGAGTTCCCATGCTTGCAAGCAAATCCTAAGGCTTTGGAAGCTGTTTGGGATTACGCTTATAAGATTGGCATTGGCTACTTGGGTACGAATACGCCTATTGATCACTGCTTCGTTTGTGGATTCCAGGGCGATTTTGAGCCAACGAAGGAAGGCTTCCGTTGCCCAGAGTGCGGCAACAGCGACCCAGATAAGTGCAATGTTACTAAGCGCACTTGCGGCTACTTGGGCAATCCTGTTCAACGCCCAATGGTTCACGGCCGCCACGAGGAGATTGCGCACCGCGTAAAGCACATGTCTGGCGAAACTGGTCACGTTACGCTGGATAATGGCGAATCTCGTGAATGGTACGAGGAAGCAAAATAATCTTAGCTAATTAACTATGTTGAAACTTAGTAAAATAAGTTGAATAGATAATTAAGATAGATAAATAGCTTTTCTTGTGTTTGTTGTTTGGTGATAATCTAGCCGTTAGAAATGATTGCATTTTGTGATTACAATTTCTAGCGGCTGGATTTATTTTATTTTCGCAAATTTTGGTTGTTTGTTTGGTTTTGAAGGGGGTTGGATATGGCTCGCATTACTTTGCATGATTTTGCGCCTGCAGATGTGAATCGTGGTCCGTGGATTCCTACCTCACTTTCTAATAATCCTCGCGCTGGCCAATGGTCTAGCGAGCGCATGAGCCAGGGCATGATTGCCGATTACAAGCGTTTTTTGATGACAGACGGCGAGGGTATTCGCTGCTCGCTTTACGTTTCGGGATGTCCTTTTCACTGCGTTGAGTGTTATAACGAGTCGATTTGGGATTTTCGCGCAGGCCACCCTTATACTCAAAAGCTTGAAGATCAGATTATTGAGGATTTGGCGCAACCTTATGTGCAAGGTTTGACTTTGTTGGGTGGTGAGCCGCTGCTTAATACTGGTATTTTGCTGCCTTTGTGTAAGCGTATTCGCGAAGAATTTGGCAATACTAAAGATATTTGGAGTTGGACTGGATACACGTGGGAAGAGCTTATGCGCCCAGGGGAGACGCCTGATAAGCTTGAGCTTCTGCAATATATTGATATTCTTGTTGACGGACGTTATATTAAAGATTTGCACGATTCGCTGCTGCAATTCCGCGGCTCTAGCAATCAGCGTATTATCGACGTGCCGAAGTCTTTGGAAAATCCGCACGATCCTCCTGTAATTTGGGAAAAGCTTCACGATCAGGAGCGTTTTATTCCGTCGATTTACGGAAAAGATCGCGTACAAGGCGAAGGCGATGCTTCATAAATCCCTAAATTTAACCACAAATGTGAGCAAAGTTTCTCGTGTTTGGAGTGTTGTTGTGTGTTGAACGCTCCAAACGCGGGGAATTTACCAGGCTTTTCTTGCTGCTTGGTTCACTTAACCCCTGCCTGCCTTATATTCAAAAGTGATATCATTAAAGAATAAGTATTTAATTTAGAGTAGGGGAAGAATGGCAGAGAAGTCTGAGAAGCCAAGTAAGTTTGATGAATCAAAAAAAGATTCTCATAAAAAAGATTATGCCCCTCGAGCACTTCGAACGATACTAGGTTCTTTAAAAAGGTATCGTTTTCTTGGCGTTTTAACAGCTGTTACTATTCTCGTTGAAGCTGCTATGCAAATTGAGATCCCTACAGTAATGTCAAATCTTATTGATTTTGGTATTATGTCACGTTCTCAAGAATCTGTGCAATATTATGGTTTGCAATTGCTTATTTTTGCTGCAATCGCAATGATTGCAGGCGTTATTTCTGGTATTTGTTGCGCTCATTCTAGTGCTGGTTTTGGTAAAAATTTGCGCCACAACATGTTTTCACGCTTGCAAAGTTTAAGTTTTTCTGATTTAGATAAGTTTTCTAGCGGTACTGTTGTTACGCGTATAACTAGCGATGTGTCAAATGTGCAATTTGCTTACCAAATGATTATTCGCTCTGGTATTCGCAGCGTTATGATTATCATCACTGCTTGGTGGTTTACTTTTTCAATTAGCCCTGCCATCTCGTGGGTTTTTCTTTCATTTGTGCCTATTATTGGTGCAATTGGCGCTGTTGGAGCTAGTATAGTTGCTCCAGCATTTTCTCGAATTTATCGAATGATTGACGAGATGAATAATAGAGTTGGTGAGAATTTGCATAATATTCGCGTCGTAAAGTCTTATGTGCGTTCTGATTATGAAATAAGTCGTTTTACGCGTATTTCACATAAAATCTATGATTATTTTATTAAAGCTGAGTATGTGTTAAATTGTAGTATTCCTTTATTTAACTTATGTTTTTATTCTGGCATGCTGCTTATTGCATGGTTGGCTTCGCACGAAATTGTGGCTTCAGGAAATAATCCTGCTTTTGGTTTAACAACGGGAAATCTTGCTGCATTAGTAGTGTATGCTTTGCAAATTTTGTTTGCTTTAGCGAATTTAGTTGCAGTTTTTGTAATGTCGTTAACAGCTCGAGCTTCGATGCATCGTATTTCACATGTTTTGCAATCTCGAAATACTGAAGTTGTTTCCAAGCATCCACTTACAAAGCTTTCTGACGCTTCTGTGCGTTTTGAAAATGTTTCGTTACGCTATCCTCAATCAGATAATACAGATGAATCCACTCCAGCAGAACAGGAAATTTTACATGATATAAATATATCTATTCCTTCTGGAGCAACTGTTGGTATTGTTGGTGCAACGGGATCTGGAAAATCAAGTTTAGTGCAATTAATTGCAAGACTTTATGACGTAACTTCTGGCGCTCTTTTTGTAGGCGGAAAAGATATTCGCGATTATGATTCTTCTAGTTTGCGTGAAGAAGTTGGTGTTGTTCTACAAAAAAATATTTTGTTTAGTGGCACAATTGCAGAAAATCTTCGCTGGGGTAGGGCGGAAGCAAGCGATAATGATTTGCGTCAAGCTTGCGAAATTGCTTGTGCTGATGAGTTTATTAAAGATTTACCAGACGGCTACAATACGCATATTGACCAGGGTGGTAAGAATGTTTCCGGTGGTCAGCGACAGCGTTTGTGTATTGCGCGCGCACTTTTGAGGAAGCCGAAAATTTTAATCCTCGACGACTCGATGAGTGCGGTTGATATGAAAACGGATAGTAAAATTCGCGATGGCTTGAAAAAGTTTATGCCTGATTCTACGCAAATTATCGTTGCTCAGCGCATATCTTCAATCGAACATGCGGATATTATTGTTGTTCTTAAAGATGGTCGTGTTGTTGCTAACGGTTCGCATGATGAATTATTTAAATCTTGTGAAATTTACAGAAATATGGCGGTTTCTCAAGAAAAAAGTCGAATAACTAGCGCAACTAAAGAAGAAGGAGCTAAATAACAATGGCTAATAATAAAACGGCTCACTCTTCTAAAAATGATTCAGCTATTAGTTGGAAAACTCTTAGCAGACTTGCCTCTTATGTGCTTGTGTATCGAGTTAAAATTTGCGTAATTATTGCATCAATAATAGTTAGCGCAATCGTGCAAGCTGTAAGTGCAGTGTTTTTGCAATCTCTTGTTGACTCGTATATTCTTCCGCTTGTCGGTAAGCATAATCAGGATTGGACGCCTCTTGTTCGCATGATTATTCTGATGGCAAGTGTTTACGCTGTTGGTGTGTTTTGTTCTTGGCTTTGGAGCAGGCTTGTTGCGAATATATCTGAAAGTGTTATGCGTGATTTGCGAGATTCTATGTTTAAGCATCAGCAGAAGCTTTCATTGCGTTACTTAGATTCTCAAGGTTACGGCGATATTATGAGCCGTTACACAAACGATACTGAGGTTCTTCGTGAGGCAATTTCGTGGGCTTTTCCGGACTCTTTTTCTGCATTAATGTCGATTTTGGCAGCGTTTATATCTATTATGTGCTTATCGCTTCCGGTTGCAGTTTTTGTAGCTATATTTACTGCAATGTTGCTTTATTTAGTGCGTTTTATGCTAAAGAAATCTGGCAGTTTATTTGAGCAATTCCAGCATGCATTAGGCGAGTTAAATGAGTTTGTTGAAGAATCTGCAACAGGCAGCAAAGTGATTAAAATTTTTAATCATGAGACAGATTCTATTGAAAAATTAGATAATTGCATAGAAAAAGTGCAAAAAATTTCTGCAAGTGCGAATTCTTATGCAAATAACGTAATGCCTGTTATTAGTAATGCAAGCTATTTGCTTTATGTATTAATTGCTTTACTTGGTGCGTGGGCTGCTTCAGCTGGTTTGCCAACGCTGGGATTATCTGGATCTAGTACTCTTACATTGGGTACGCTTATATCTTTGCTGGCACTTTCGCGCGCATTTATTAACCCTATTGGCGAAATTACAATGCAAGCTAACGCACTTATGATGGCTCTTGCAGGAGCTTCTCGTATTTTTGAGTTACTTGATGAAAAGCCAGAACTTGATTCTGGCAGTGTGCAATTAGTTAAAGTGCGTGTACTTCAGTCTGCTGAAGATCTTGGAGAAAAATCAGCATTTGATGTGCTTGAAGAAGTAGACGAACAATCTGAAGGAAGCAATATTTATTGGGCTTGGAAAAGGTCAAAGCAAGATAATGGCACTAAAGCTAAAAAGCGCGCTCAAAACTTAAGTGAAATGGCTCAAGAGATTGTGTGCCATGCAAAGCGAGATGCTCGCACTTCTAAGGATGGCCGCTATACTTTGCTTCGAGGAGACGTGCGTTTTACAGACGTTGTGTTTGGCTACGATTCCAAAAAGCCTGTTTTGCACGATATTACTTGGTTTGCAAAGCCGGGGCAAAAAGTTGCTTTAGTTGGCGCTACGGGTGCTGGAAAAACTACTATTGCGAATTTACTTACGCGTTTTTACGATATTGACGACGGTCAGATTTTGTACGACGGAATTGACGTGCGAGATATTCTAAAAACGGATTTGCGTTACGCTGTTGGCACAGTTCTTCAGGATGTGAACTTATTTACAGGCACAATAATGGATAATATTCGCTACGGAAACCTAGATGCTAGTGATGAAGATTGTGTTAATGCTGCAAAATTAGCTCATGCTGATGCTTTTATTTCTAAACTTAAAAATGGTTATAATACAAAGCTCACAGGCGGCGGAGAAGATCTTTCGCAAGGTCAAAAGCAGCTTATTGCGATTGCTCGCGCGGCTGTTGCAAATCCGCCGGTGCTTATTTTGGATGAGGCAACTTCTTCAATCGATACTCATACTGAGGCCTTAGTGCAGCACGGCATGGATTCGCTTATGGAAGGGCGCACTGTGTTTGTAATTGCGCACAGGCTTTCTACGGTCCGCAATGCGGATGTGATTATGGTTTTGAATCACGGCCAAATTATTGAGCGTGGTTCTCACGAGGAGTTGTTAGCTAAGCGCGGTGAATATTATCAGCTTTGCACTGGCGCGATTGAGCTTGAGTAGCGTTTTATTTGTGGGCAACACGCCGAAAGAGCTGAGCACTTGCTTTTTGGCGAGGATTCTGTAAGATAGTGACTCGGCTGTTCGAGAGAATAAGCCACGGCCCCGTAGCTCAGTTGGTTAGAGCGCCGCCCTGTCACGGCGGAGGTCACCGGTTCAAGTCCGGCCGGGGTCGCGATTAGTAAAGGCCCGGTTCGCCGGGTTTTTTATTCATCATGGCTCTGTAGCTCAGTTGGTAGAGCGAGCGACTGAAAATCGCTAGGTCAGCGGATCGATCCCGCTCGGAGCCACAAACAAAAAACGCGCGGCAGTTTTGTCGCGCGTTTTGCTTTATCTAGTCAGTCTACTAGTCAATCTGCTTCCACGATTCAACGTCAATATGATGTTCAGGATTTGCTTGCCAAGCTGCCCAAGCAGATTCCACAATATCTTTTACATCGTAGCGAGCATACCAGCCCATTTCCTCATTAATGCGCTTCGGGCTGCCAATAAGCTGAGGAGGGTCTCCTGCTCGGCGATCCATCACAGTTTCCTTAAATGGAAGGCCTGTAACTTTTCGTACTTCTTCAACAATTTCTCGAACGGAAGTGCCTTTACCAGTTCCAACATTAAAAGCGTCGTACTTGCGTTCGTCACGATCCAAATACTTAAGCGCTTCAAGGTGAGCGTCTGCCAAATCCGAAACGTGAATGTAGTCACGAATGCAAGTGCCATCTGCAGTAGGGTAGTCGTCGCCAAAAATAGCAGGAGCTTTACCGCGCTGCAAGCGTTCAAAAAGCATAGGAATCAGGTTCAAAATTGCAGGATCTTCTAATTCCACCGGACCGCAGCCTGCAACATTGAAGTAACGCAGTGCGCAGAAGCGAATGCCGTAAGTGTGCTCGCAAGCGCGCGCCATCCACTCGCCAAAAAGCTTAGTTTGTCCGTAAGGGTTGATTGGAATCATAGGAACAACGTCTTCTGGCACAACATCAACAGGTGGAACGCCGTAAGTTGCTGCGGAAGACGAGAATACTAGCTTCTTCACTCCGCTATCTTTCATGCCCTCAAGAACATTCAGCATACCGTTAATATTCTGCTGATAATACCAAAGCGGCTTTTCAACGGACTCGCCAACCTGCTTTCTGGCAGCAAAATGAATTACGGAATCAACATTCTCGTCCTTCATGATTTGCGCAAGACGTGCTCCGGCATCAGGAGATGCAATATCCATGCCATAAAGTCGAGCGCCTTCGATTCTAGTAGGCTTTCCGTAGCTTAAATCGTCTACTACAACAACATTCTGATTTATTTTATGTAAGGCGTGAACTACGTGTGCTCCAATGTAACCGCATCCGCCTGTAACAAGAACAGTCATTATTAACCTTTCCTAGTATTTTGTATCTTTGTATAATCTCTGCAATTATATCTCGCCAAACTGAACTATAAATTTGCGTGCGGTTTATGCGCATTTTTTATAAAATCGGCGTTTTGCGCATAAATTTTCGCATTATTTGCCCTAATTTTCTGCGTACGTGATAGCATCGAATAGATATATATCAATGAGATGCGTCCCAAAAGCGAGGTGTAAAGCATATGACTCTGTTGACGCCTAAGGACATTCGAGAGCATACCTTCCAGATTGTACGTTTCAAGGGAGGATATGACGTTGACGAGGTTGACGAATTTCTCGATCAAGTTACAGAAACAATAGAAGCGCTTGGTCAGCAGGCAGTGCAGGGACTTGGTGCTTCCACACAATCCCTCGGCCGCGATGTTGCGGGCTTGAATACCAAGATTGCTGAGTTGACTTCTAAAGTTGAGTCCTTAACTCAAGAAAATGAAACGTTGCGTAACGCTGCTAAGCAGCAGGGCGAATCTAATGAATCTGCTGAAAAGCTTGAGGCGACTGAAACTAAGTTGCGTGAAGCTGAAGAAAGCAACCGTGCTCTTACCGCTCAAAACCAACAGCTTAAGGAGCAGTTGGATGGCTTGGGTGCTCAGGTTGATCAGCTTACTGCTCAAACCGCTAAGGCGGATAACGCGGATCAGGTTCAGAAGGAACTTGAAGCTGTTACTCGCGAGCGCGATGACTTCCGTGCAAATAGCGAAAACTTGGGTCGTGAGCTTGAAACTGTTCGTCAGCAGCTTGTTGTTACCCAGCAGGAAAACGCTAAGGTTCAGGAGCTTTCTAAGCAGCTTGAAGAATCTCGTCAGCGTGAAGAGCAGCTTCGTCAACAAGTTTCTAAGATGGAGCCAAATACTGAAACTGGTAGCTTGCAGAAGATTGCTGGCGCTGGTGCTGATGCCCAGGGTTCTGAGCCAGAGCGCGCAACTGCTATGTTGACTCTTGCAATGCAATTGCACGATCAGTACGTTGATAAGGGCAAGGCTAAGGCTCAGCAGATTGTTGAAGAGAGCCAGGCTCGTTATAACGAAACAGTTGCTAAGGCTGATGAGTATTCTGAGCGCACTCGTTCTGAGGCAGATGAATACAATAAGCAGACTCGTGGCGATGCTGATGATTATTCTGCACGCGCTCACAATGAGGCTGATGCTTACTCTGGTAAGGTTCGCCAGGCTGCAGACGATTATGCTAAGCAGACTCACGATCAGGCTGATCAGTACGAGTCCGAAGTACAGCACCGCGCTGCAGACTATGATTCTACAACACGCACCGCTGCCGACGCTTATGCTCGTCAGGTGCGCGAGAATCTTGAGAAGCAGACTCAGGTTATTGAAGGCAATATTCAGAGCCTCAAGCAGTTTGAGACTGAGTATCGCACTCGCTTGACTGACTTCCTTGGCCAGTTGGTTGCCCAGGTTTCTGACGAAAACGCGTATGCTGCTCTTGGTCAGAAGCAAGCTTCCAATGAGGATAAGCAAGAGTAGTTTTCTTCTTAAAGCGCGTAACTTTTAAATGTTTGCGCGCTTTAAGCTGATGCTATTTTTATTTACAGATCGGATAAAAATTGACGCATAGAGATGTGCGTGTGAAACGGCTACGTACTCGCGTAGCCGTTTTTGCACTTATTGTTATTGTTGGGCTTGTTGTAGATCGCCTTAGCAAACTGTGGGCTCTTAGCGCTTTACAGTATGGAAAGCAGATTGTTTGTATTCCTAATTCCTTAATGCTTTCGCTTGTGCGAAATGGCGGTGCTTCGTTTGGACTAGGTTCTGGCTTAACTAGTTTTATTAGCATAGTGGCGATTTTGGCTTGTGTAGCTATGCTTGCTGCAGTTCGTCGCACAAAATCTTTGCAGTGGACGATTGTGCTGTCTTTAGCATTTTCCGGCGCTTTTGGCAATTTGATTGATCGCGCAATTTATGCCGAGCATTTTTTGGACGGCAAAGTTGTTGACTTTATTAACTACGGTTGGTCAGTTGGTAACGTTGCGGATATTATTCTTGCTGTTGCAGGCATTTGGTTTGTTGGCTTGATTTTGTTTGAAACTCCGTTTAAGCCTGGCGAAAGTGATGACGAAAGTGCTGACGAAAGCGCTGATGAAGACGCTGATGAAAGTGCTTCCGAAAATACTTCCGAAAGCGCTGCCGAAAACGTTGCCGAAAATACTTCCGAAGTCACTGCCAAAAATACTGACGAAAGCAACAATTAATTATGCAAAGCAGTATGCCGGTTCCTGAAGATTTAGTTGGTTGCCGTTTTGACGTTGCAGTTTCAAAATTGCGCAATATTTCGCGTTCAAAAGCAAGCGATCTTGTTTCTAACGGAACCGTGCGTATTGCTAATCGTAAAGCAAATAAATCTGCGCTTTTGCTTAGTAGTGACGAAATAATATTCGATGATTTAGTTGGCGAAGATTTTGCTGAAAATAGTTGCGAAAATGATGTGCTTCAAGACGAAAGTCAGCAAAATAATCAAATAGAACTACAGCTCCAAAATCAAGCAATCGAAGAAAGCATGACAATCGCTTATAAAGACGAAGATATTGTAGTTGTAGATAAGCCGGTTGGAATGGCCGCTCACCAAGCTCAAGGCTGGTGTGGCCCAACAGTGGGAGAGACTTTAGAAAAGCGCGGAATCAGTATTTCTGCTACTGCTGGAGACGAAAATCGCCTTGGTATTGTAAGTCGTCTTGATGCTGGCACAAGCGGCCTAATGCTTGTTTGCAGAACAGATTTAGCGTATGAAGAAATGAAAAAGCAGTTTGCAAATCACACTGTTAAAAAAACGTATCATGCGCTTGTTCAAGGCGACTTAACGCAAAATAAAGCAACAATCGAAGCTCCTATTGGTCGCGCAAAAGTTTCGGATTTTCGTTTCACAATCACGCCAAGTGGAAAACCTGCTGTTACGCATTGGGATGTTCTTGAACGCTTCGGTCAAGCAACTTTAGCAAGTGTTAATTTGGAAACGGGCCGCACTCATCAAATACGCGTGCATTTTACTTCTATTGGCCATCCGCTAGTCGGAGATTCTATGTACGGTGCAAACCCGGTTTTGGCTAAAAAGCTTGGTTTAACAAGGCAGTGGCTTCATTCTATTGAGCTTATTTTTACGCATCCTAGAACGGGAAAATTGATTAAAGTAAAGTCGAATTATCCTTCTGATTTGCAACACGCTTTAGAAGCTATGCGAGAATTATCAAAGTAGCGTTTTTGCATTTTTCGGTCAGCTTTCGCTTATAGAATATCATTTATGACTCAGCCGGAAACCAACTTCGTACATTTGCACAATCACACGCACTATTCGCTTCTTGACGGTGCGTCGAAAATCCCTGATTTAGTTAATCGTGCTAAAGAGTTGGGCATGCCGGCTGTTGCTATTACTGATCACGGAAACATGCACGGTGCGTACGAAATGTGGAGCACGGCCGTAAAAGCTGGAATTAAGCCGATTATTGGTATTGAAGCGTATGTTACTCCTGAAACAGCAAGGCAAGATAAAAGCCGCGTGCATTGGGGTACGGAAGATCAGCGTGCAGACGATGTTTCCGGCGGCGGCTTAATTACTCACATGACTTTGTGGGCGCAAAACGATGAAGGCTTAACAAATCTTCTTAAAGCTTCGTCTGTGGCGAATCTTGAAGGCCGTGTTATGCGCTACCCGCGTATGGATAAAGACGTGCTTTCAACCTACTCAAAAGGCGTAATCGCCTCTTCTGGATGCCCTTCTGGAATTATTCAAACGCGTCTTCGACTAGGTCAGTTTAAAGAAGCTTTGCGTGCTGCTGGAGAGTTTCAAGATATTTTTGGGCGTGACAATTTCTTTATTGAGCTTATGAATCATGGGCTTTCAATCGAAACTCGCGTAACAAAAGACTTGCTTGAGATTGCTAAAAAGCTTAATGCTCCTCTTCTTGCTACGAACGATTTGCATTACGTTCACGAAGAAGATCGCGAAGCTCAAGATGCTATGCTTTGCATTAATTCAGGCTCTAGGCTTGATGATCCTGACCGTTTTAAGTTTGACGGTTCCGGATACTATTTGAAGTCCGCTGAGCAAATGCGCGATCTTTTTAAAGAGTTTCCTGAAGCCTGTGACAATACGCTTGAGATTGCTCGACGCTGCAATGTTATGTTCGACGACGGCGAAGATGGCGCTTTTATGCCTCAATTTGACTGCCCGGAAGGTTGGGATGAGACTTCGCTATTCCTTAAAAAAGTTGAGGAAGGCTTGGAGCGTCGCTACAACAACAACATTCCAATGGAAGTGTTAAAGCAGGCTGATTACGAGTGCGGTGTGATTTGCCAAATGCAGTTCTGCGGCTACTTTTTGGTTGTTGCAGACTATATTAACTGGGCTAAGGCGCATGGAGTGATGGTTGGCCCTGGTCGTGGTTCTGCTGCAGGCGCTATGGTTGCGTACGCAATGGGCATTACTGAGCTTGATCCTATGAAGCACGGCCTTATTTTTGAACGCTTCTTAAACCCGGAGCGCGTATCTTTGCCAGATATTGACGTTGATTTTGACCCAGATGGCAGGGCCAAAGTTCTTGAATACGTGGGCGAAAAATACGGAAGAGATAAGGTCGCTCAGTGCGTTATTTACGGAACTATTAAAACGAAGCAGGCTCTTAAAGATTCCGCGCGTATTATGGGATATGAGTTTTCAGTAGGCGAAAAAATTACGAAGGTTCTTCCGCCTGCTAAAAACGGCAAAGATATGAGCTTGCACGATATTTTCGACGAAAAAAACAAGCGTTACGCTGAAGCGCGCGAGTTTCGTGAAATGTACGATACGGATCCAGATACGCATCGTATTACGGAAGAAGCAAAAGGTATTGAAGGTTTGATTCGTCAAACCGGTGTTCATGCTTGCGCAACAATCATGGGCTCGGAGCCAATCACAAACACTTCTCCGCTTCTTGAGCGCACTGACGGTACGATTACAACAACTTTCGAGTATCACACTTGTGAAACGCTCGGTCTTGTAAAAATGGACTTTTTGGGCCTTTCCAACTTGACTGTTATTCGCGACACGTTGCGAAATATTAAAAATAATGGAAAAGAGCCGATTGACTATACGAAAATTCCATTGGACGATAAGTCAACGTACCAGCTTCTTTCTAGGGGAGATACTTTAGGCGTCTTCCAGCTTGATTCCGACGGCATGCGCGCGCTTCTGCGTACTTTAAAACCAGATAATTTCAACGATATTTCGGCTTTGATTGCGCTTTACAGGCCTGGTCCTATGGATATGGATTCGCATACGAATTACGCTAAGCGCAAGAACGGTTTGCAAGATATTATTCCAATTCATCCGGAAGTTGAAAAGCCTCTTAAGGAAGTTTTGGACGAAACTTACGGTTTGATTGTTTACCAGGAGCAGGTGCAGTCTGCTGCGCGTATTTTGGCAGGATACAGTCTTGGTAAGGCAGATGTTTTGCGTCGAGCAATGGGTAAGAAGAAGCCGGAAGTGCTGGCAAAAGAGCAAGTTCCGTTCTTTGAAGGTATGAAAGCGCACGGATATTCTGAAGAAGCTGCGCAAGCAGTGTGGGATGTTTTGGTTCCGTTCTCCGGATACGCGTTTAACAAAGCTCACTCTGCAGCTTACGGATTAATTTCTTACTGGACGGCATACTTAAAAACGCATTATCCTGTGGAATTTATGGCAGCTTTGCTACAAAACGAGCGCACGAATAAAGACAAAACTGCACTGTATTTGGGCGAGGCAAGGCGCATGGGTATTCAAGTTTTGCAGCCGGATGTTAACGAGTCCGTTCTTGAATATTCTGCAGTTGGAGATGTTGTGCGCTTTGGCTTGGGTGCTATTCGTAACGTTGGAGACAAGGCTGTAAACGACATTATTTCCGAGCGTGAAGCTGGACGCGGAAGATTCGTAAACTTTATGGACTTTGTAAAGCGCGTGCCAATTAGCGCGCTGAATCGTCGCTTAGTGGAATCTCTTATTAAAGCTGGAGCTTTTGATTCGATTGATTCAAATCGTCGTGCTCTATTGCAAATTTGCGACCCTGCAATAGACTCTGTGATTGCGCTTAAACGCAAGCAGGCAGAAGGCCAGTTTGATTTATTTGCAGACGTAGACTCGTCTTCTGACTCATCTGACGACGCTGGTTTGGGAGATATGCAAATCACTGTGCCGGATGTTGAAGAGTGGGATAAAAAAACGAAGCTTAATTTTGAGCGCGAAATGTTAGGATTGTACGTTTCTGATCATCCACTAAGCGGATTGTCTGCAGTTTTGGCAGATTTGCGAGAAATGTCAATCGCTCAACTAATTGACCGCGCAAAAACTATGAGCGACGGTCAGCAAGTAACTATCGCGGGTCTGGTTACAAGCGTAGATAGGCGAGTGTCTCGAAAAGGTAACGCTTGGGCGATTGTCACAGTTGAAGACATGGAAAGCTCAATACAGTGCATGTTCTTTGGCAAAGTTTACGAAGCTTCGGCTCAGGAGCTTGCAATTGACCAGGTTGTGCGTATTCGCGGTCAGGTTGAGGTGCGTGATGAAACTGTGTCTATGCGCGCAACCGAGTTTGAAGTGCCAACATTGGAGTCGGTTGATGAGCGTCCGTTAACAATTGTGCTTCCGCGCAAAGCTTTAGATAAAGGTCATGTGGCTGAGTTGAGCAATATTTTAAGTCGTCACCCTGGGTGCTGCCAAGTGCGTTTGGCTTTACTTGACGATTCTGGACGTGCGCAAGTTCTTACTTTTGGCGACCGTTTCCGCGTTAAGCGTGACACTTCGCTGTTTGCGGAAATGAAAATCGTATTTGGCTCAAATTGCTTGCCGAGCGCGTAAAAATATGCAGTATTAGTTTGGTAAAATATAAAACTAGATATGCTTTAAGAAGTTACATTGAAAGGGGAGGAAACAACGAATATGTCAAACAATGGTGACGAGCGCAAAAATGACGATGAGCGTAACAATGATGATTCAGTACGCGCTTCTTTTACTGATGCTGAATTAGATAACGCGCTTGCAGGCTTTGAAAAAGAATTTCAAGAAAACGAAAATCAAAGTAATTCAAATACTGAAGATTTATTAGACGATTCCAATAGAAATAATCAAGAAAATAATTCTATTGAAGAAGCAATGCGCGGAATTGAAGAAGCTAATTTTGAGGAAGATTTACAAGGTTTACTTGGAAACAAAGCAAAAGTTGCAATGATGGTCACATACGTTGAGCCAGCGAAATTGCTTGCGGCCTTCTGCAAAATGGCAAATGTTAGCGCCCGATGCTTTTCGGAAGAACAGGGCTCTGTTGCAGTGCTGAAAAATCTGGAAGGAAACGGCCCAGAAGACGACGTGAAAAAATTTGTGGAGTTCTTCCTCGGCATGGACGTAATGCTTATTACAAATCGCGCAGATAAAATAACTGCAAAAATCTACCAGGCTGCAAAAGATCCTCAAGAAATCGTGGCGCCAATGGCACTAGCTGTTTGGTCAAGAGATGTTGAAGATCTTGCTATTTGCATGGAAAACGCCGATAGTCTTGAAAAACGTGGATTAGAAATGTTCAACAGTGACGACTTAAGTGACTTAGAAGCATACAAAATATTCCAAAAATACGGCAAAATAAACTAGCGAATAAATATAAGCATATAGTTTGCAATTCATTACGATTAAGTAAATTCATTGCTCATAGCTAAGATTCATGCAGAATATTTTGCAAGAATACACTACAATATACATAACGAGCTTATTGATTTTATTGAGCTTATAAATATTACTGCGCAAATTGGCTTAAGCTAACATTAGCGCGGTAAATGCTACCCAAGGGGCTGATTTATGGATAGACAACAAGAGTTTGCTCTACGTACTGTTGAAGAGCGAGACGTGCGTTTTATTCGACTCTGGTTTACGGACGTGCTTGGCACGCTTAAATCCGTTGCTATTGCCCCTGCTGAATTAGAGGCAGCTTTTGAAGAGGGTATTGGCTTCGACGGCTCGGCAATAGAAGGCATGACGCGCGTTTTGGAAGACGACATGATTGTTAAGCCGGATCCATCAACCTTCCAGATTCTTCCATGGCACGGAGGCCCAGAAGGCACAGCGCGAATGTTCTGCGATGTTTTAACTCCTGACGGCGAGCCTTCGCTGGGAGACCCTCGTCACGTT
Organism: Gardnerella sp. DNF00753; assembly: GCF_049244275.1. NCBI lineage: Bacteria > Bacillati > Actinomycetota > Actinomycetes > Bifidobacteriales > Bifidobacteriaceae > Gardnerella > Gardnerella sp. DNF00753. Next base: position 1,208,107 of record NZ_CP058393.1, on the reverse strand, counting down.
TTAAAGACTGCGCTCGCAAAAGCGAAGGAAAAGGGCTTTACTTTCTACGTGCATCCTGAAATTGAGTTTTACTTATTCGAAGCTCAAGATGATTGGTCTAAAGCTCCTGTGCCGATTGACGAAGGCGGCTACTTTGATCACGTTCCTAGAAGCTCGGCAATGGACTTTCGTAGGAATGCTGTAAGTATGCTTGAGCAGATGGGTATTTCTGTTGAATACTCGCATCACGAAGGCGGACCTGGTCAAAACGAAATCGATTTGCGTTACGCAGATGCGCTTACTACCGCGGACAATATTATGACCTTCCGCACTGTAGTCAAGGAAATTTCGCTTGAGCGCGGAATATACGCAAGCTTTATGCCAAAGCCGCTAACGGATCAGCCTGGATCTGGCATGCACACGCATTTGAGCTTGTTTGAGGGAGATACGAACGCTTTCTATGAGGCTGGTCAAGAGTTTAATATGTCTCTTATTGCGCGTCAGTTTGCGGCAGGCATTTTGCACCACGCTTCGGAAATTTGCGCTGTAACCGATCAGTATGTGAACTCTTACAAGCGCTTGTGGGGTGGGGCGGAAGCTCCTAGCTACGTGTGCTGGGGTCATAGCAACCGTTCCGCGCTTCTTCGCGTGCCGCAGTACAAGCCTGGTAAGGGCAATTCTTGCAGGATGGAATTCCGTGCTTTGGATCCTGTGGCGAACCCATATCTTGCTTACTCTGTGCTTTTGGCTGCAGGCTTGGATGGCATTGAAAAGCAAATGACTTTGTGCGATCCAACAAGTGACGACGTGTGGGAGCTTACTGATGCTGAGCGTCAGGCTATGGGAATTCAGCCATTGCCGGAATCCTTGGACGAGGCTTTGAAGATTATGGAGCGCTCGGACTTTGTGGCAAGCGTATTAGGCGAGCATGCTTTTGAGTATTTCTTGCGTAATAAGCACCAGGAATGGGAAGAGTACCGCCGACAGGTTACGCCTTTCGAGCTGGAGAAGTATTTGCCGCGCTTGTAATTATAGTCGCTCTTGCGCTTTTGGTGCTTTTTAGCGCTTTAGAGACCCTCGTGCAGTAAACGTTCTGCGCGAGGGTCTTATTTTGCTTGTTTTGGGACACTGCTGCAGTTTGCGTTCTGCGCGAGGGTCTTATTTTGCTTGTTTTGGGACACTGCTGCAGTTTGCGTTCTGCGCGAGTGTCTCATTTTTATTTCTGGTGGTGCTTTTTTGAAAAAAAATCAAAAATTTTGCAAAAAAGTGGGGATTTTTGGGGAGGAATGGGGTAAAATGGTGACTAACGTGCAAATGGCATAGTGTGCGTTGATTTAGGAGGTGGAGTATGGCACGTCGTGCTGCTAATAAGCAACCGCGGAATAAAGCCAATTCTGCCTCTGTGCATTCCGTAAATCAGGCTGGTTTCTCCACTGAATCTGATATGTCTCAGCAAACGCAGATGCCACTGCAAGCTGAACCCCCGCAGATTCCGACGTCATATGTTCAGCCTGTTCAACCTCAGTATTCGCAGCAAGCTCAGGGCTCTTACGGAGTGTCTTCAACTTCTATGCCAGCTGTTCAGCAAGCAATTCAAGCGCCGACATTCACCTCCACTCCATCCGGTGCTTATAATTCAGCTACTCAAGCTGCAGCTATGCCAATTGCACCGTTCTCTAATGTTCAGCAGCCAGTTCAGCAGCCAGTTCAGCCAATGCAGCAGCCTGTTCAGTATGTGCAAAATCCTGCTGTTTCGCCATTAGCTCCTATTTTGCTTGGAACTTACACTCCGAAAATCGACGATAAGGGTCGCGTGGCTCTTCCTGCAAAATTCCGCGCTCAACTTGGAAGCGGTTTTGTTATGGCTCGTGGCCAAGAGCGTTGCGTTTACGTGCTTCCAATGACTGAGTTTCAGCGCATGACCACGCAAATTCAGCGCACTTCTATGAGCAATAAGTCTGCTCGTGATTATTTGCGCGTCTTTCTTTCTGGCGCTGTTGACGAAGAGCCAGATAAGCAAGGTCGTATTGTTGTGCCGACAATGCTTAGGGATTACGCCAGTTTAGGTAACGAAATCGTTGTTATTGGTGTTGGTACGCGTGCTGAAATTTGGAATAAGTCGGCTTGGGAAGCTTATCTTGCTGATCGTGAGCAAGGTTATTCCGATATTGCTGACGATGTACTTCCGGCGGTGATGTAATGCAAGATATTACAACCATACACGCCCCGGTTTTATTGCAAGATTGCGTCGATTTAGTAACTCCTGCTTTGCAGCATAAAGACGCGGTTGTAGTGGATTGCACACTAGGTCTTGCCGGCCATGCTACAGCATTTCTTAAAGCAGCTCCTTTTGCAACTCTTATTGGAATTGATCGAGATTCTGAGGCGCTGTCTTTAGCTACAGAACGCATGCGTAACGAAGGTTTGGAAAATCGTTTTATTCCGGCTCACGCAGCTTTTGACGAAATTGACTCAGTCTTAAACGCGCATAATATTGATTCAATTGACGCAGCTTTTATGGATTTGGGTCTTTCTAGCCTGCAAATTGACGAAGCAGATCGCGGCTTCTCCTACTCTCACGACACCGCTCTTGATATGCGTATGGATACTACGCAATCTACTACTGCGGCAACGATTTTAGCAACATATGATGCTCGCGAATTAACTAAGATTTTCCGCGAGTATGGCGAAGAGCGTTTTGCGTCTCTTATTGCGCGTAGAATTGTTGAAACTCGCGAAGACCAGCCTCTTTTAACTTCCCTACAGCTTGTTCGTTTAGTTGACGATGTGATTCCTAAGGCTCATCGCGCTACTGGAAATCCAGCTAAGCGCGTTTTCCAGGCTTTGCGTATTGAAGTAAATGGTGAGTTAGATAAGCTTCAGCGCACGCTTCCAAAGATTGCTTTGCATCTTCGTGAACATGGCCGTCTTGTAGTTGAGTCTTACCATTCTTTGGAAGACACAACTGTTAAGCGCTTTATGAATAAGGGCTTAACTGTTGACGTTCCAGCGAATATGCCTGTTATTCCTGAAGATGCTCAGCCTTTCTTTAAGTCTCTTACAAGAGGCGCAATGAAAGCATCTAAAGAGGAGATTGAGCATAATACTCGCTCTTCCTCAGTTCGTTTGCGCGCTGTTGAATTGTGCCGTCCTATTCCTAATCGTTGGCTTAATAGGCTTAAAGATGAAGCTTATGGCTTAGAGCCTCGTAAAGGAGGCCGATAAAAATGGTATTGAATACTAAAAATCGCGTATTGCGTTCGGCTTCTTCTACTTCCGCTCCTGCAGGTCGTGTTAAGGATTCGTCAACTCGTAAAGATTATTCGCGAAATTCCTCCACAGCAGTATTTGGTGCTGCTAAGCGTCAAACTTCCGTGGTTCTTAATCGTTTGCAGAAAGTTATGAACTGGAGTAATACGCGCAAAGTTCCAATCATAAATTTCATGATTATTGTGATTTTCATGGTTGTGACTTTGTCTACTTCGCTTATGCTTCGTACGCAAATGGCTGAGCTTTCTTTTGAGCAGACTGCTACGCAATCTCGTATTTCACGCTTGCGTCAAGATGTTGAGGCTAAGCAAGCAAAGCTCGATACTTTGGATGCTGAGCTTCCTTCGAAAGCGCAACGCATGGGGATGATACCGCAGCAAGGTTCTATTGCGATTGATTTAAGTGATTATGCGGCTAAACGAAAGCATAATCAAAAGAACAAAAAAGAAGTTCCAAAAAATAATAATTCGCAAAATAATACGCAGGATAAAGCTAAAAACAAAACTAAAAATAAACCTAAAAATAAAACTAAAGAACAGCAACAAAAACAACAGTCACAACAAACAAAACAGGAGAAACATTGATGCGCCACATTTTTAAACAACGTTTCGCCAGAGAACAAAACTTTGTTCGTAAATGCGCTGTTATTGCTATAGTTTTCGCTTTCATAGGCATTTGTGCCATTGCAAAGCTTAGCTATATTCAGCTAATTAACGCACGCTCTACTGCACAGGCAGCTCAAGCAGAACGCAGCAGAGTGCGCCCAATTCTTGCTCGTCGTGGCAAGATTTTGGATGCAAATGGTGCTGTTCTTGCACAAAGCGTTGAGCGATTCAATATTATTGGAGACCCTCTTAACGCTCAGGCTTTTAAGCCTACGCCATGCACTAAGCAGACTGAAGATAATTGCCATATGCTAAATGGTAAACCGGTAGAGGGCACGGGCGCTGTGGCGGTTGCTCGTTTGCTCGCTCCGATTCTTCACATGAGTTCTGTAGAGCTTGGCGGAAAATTAGCTGGCGTTGGTCGTTACGTTTTGTTGAAGCGTAACGTAACTCCTGCAGTTAAGCGCGCTATTGACAATCTTAATCTTTCCGGATGCATTTATGCAGAAAATAGTAGTGAGCGAGTGTATTCTAGCGGCCCAATTCTTGGTTCTGTAATTGGTGCCGTTTCGAATGCGGATGAAGTTAATCGTAAAGACTTAAAGAATCGCAAGGGCGAAGTTGGTGTTTCTGGACTTGAGCTAACTCATGACTCCACCTTAAACGGTGTAGACGGCTACCAGCGTTATCAAGGTAATAATGTTGGAAATGAGAAGATTCCAGGAACTGTAACAGAATCTAAACCTGCTGTAAACGGCAGTGATATTAAGCTTACGATTGATAGCGATGTTGATTGGTATGTTAAGAAGGTTCTTCTTGACGGAAAGAAACAATATCGTGCAGCATGGGGTGTTGCAGTAGTTCAGGATGTTCGAACTGGCGAAATTCTTGCTTTGGAAGATACTGACGATATTAAAGCTGGTAGCACGCAATCCAAAGTAAACGTGTCTCGCGTAGTAAGTCAAACCTTTGAACCAGGTTCTATTGGTAAGGCTTTTGCAATGGCTGGTATGTTGCAAACCGGCGCTCACAAGCTTAGCGATCAGTTTGCGGTTCCTTACAGCATTAATAAGAATGGTCAAACATATCATGATGCTGTTGATCATGGTGTTGAACATTGGACTTTGGCTGGTATTCTTGCTGAATCTTCAAACGTTGGTATGGTTATGGCTGGCGAAAGGTATCCGTTAGATAAGCGCTACGAATATCTTTATAAGTTTGGTCTTGGCCAGTATACCGGATTGAATTTGCAGGGTGAATCTCGCGGCTTGCTTCCTAGCATGCAATCTTGGGATGGTCGTAAGAAGGATACTGTTCTCTTCGGCCAGGGTTATGCTGTGAACGCTTTGCAGCTTACTAATGCTATGGCAACTATTGCGAATAAAGGCGTGAAACTGCGTCAAACTTTGATTAAGTCTGTTATTGATTCTGATGGTCATGTAACTAAGGCTGGGCGTGCTCAAGGAACGCGAGTTATTGATGAGAATGTTGCAGCTCAAATGATGAACGCTCTTGAAAACTCAGGTGAGCATTATCACCGTTTCGCAGGTGTTGATGGTTACCGTGTTGCTGCAAAGAGTGGTACTGCAGAAGTTGCGGGACCTGATGGCCGTCTTAGCTCCACAATTAGCGACTGGTCTGGTGCTATTCCGGCGGATAATCCTCGATTCATCGTAACCGTTGTGCTAAAAGATCCGCAAGGCGTTTACGGTGGTATGACTGCAGGCCCATTGTTCAAAACAATCGGCGAATTCCTTATGCAAAAGTACGATGTTCCAACTTCTGCTGCACGCACGAACCCTGTTGCGGTAAATTGGTAATGAGCGCATTACAATGTTGTTTAATACTAAGTAGGGTGTGCAATGAATGTGGTTGATGAATATTCAAGAGTAAGAGTTACTTTAGGTTTTGCTGCAAAAAACTACGGTTTTGAAGTTGTGCCAGCGTTTGCATCTGAGGTAACTGTTACTTCTATTGCTCATGATGTGCGTCAAGTGCATCCTGGTTGCCTGTTTGTGCCGCTCGGCCACGTTGATCGTCGTCAACTTGAGGCTGCTAGAGATGCTGGAGCGTATGCTGCGCTAGTTCCACCGGAGTTTCGTAATGAAGCTGTGGATTTAGGAATACCGCTACTTGTATCTTCTGCTAATCCTGTTGCTCTTGGAAAGCTTGCTTGCGATATTAATTTCGATCCTTCTTCTTGCATCGCAACTTTTGCTGTTGCAGGTGACGATGATGATGAAATTCATGCTAATGTTTTGCGATTGGCAGACTTTTTACACATGCTTGGTAATCCTGTTGGTGTTATTAGTGATGCCGGTTCGTCTTCTTTGCAGCGTGAACTTTCGCTGGAATATCCGTTAAATATTGCTGATGTTCAGCATACTCTGTCAGTTTGTGCAGAAGATGGTGCTGCTGCAGTAGTTATTGCACTTAATAGCGCGACTTTGTCGAAAAATGCGTTACAGTCGGTAAATATTGACGTTTTAGGCGCTGAGAAATCTCAAGTAGACGACGACTCTAAGTCAACTGCCAAGTCAACTAACAATGCCACTGCAACTGCAACTAACAATATAAGTTTTTATTCTTTGCGACAACGCTACGGTTTTAGTAGCAGAGATCACTCGTATTGCGTTACAAGATCTACTGAATCTGACGAATTAGCGCAATTAGCAGACGAAATTGGCGGACAAAATATTAAGCGTCATCTTTCACTAGCAATCGCAATGGTATTGGCTGCTGGAGTGCGTCGTGGAACTATTAAAAGTGCATTGCGTGTTTCTCACGAATTGCGTTAAATAGGTAGTTTGCATATGTGTTTTAGTTGTGCAAACTACTTTGAGCGGATGTTTTAGACTTGGATTTTGGACTTTGGATTTGGGCTTTGAGTGTTTTAAGCATGCGGAGCATTTAGGAGGATTTTATGAGTTGTGATCAAAACCATGAGGCAATTAGTGAAGCGAAGACGCAAAATAGCATGATGCCTATGAGTGTTTTTGAAATTGCTTCTGCAGTCGATGGCACTGTGCATGTTAGTAATCAAAATAATTCCTCTAATACAAAGCAAGAAAACATTACTGCTACATCCGTTTTTACTGATTCTCGTGAAGTTCGTGAAGGATCCGTTTTTGTTGCAATCGCTGGTGAACATGTTGACGGTCACGACTATGTAAAAAGCGCTGAAAAATCTGGGGCCGTATTAGCAATTGTTGAGCATTTTGTAAAAGACGTTTATATTACTCAGATTGTTGTTAAAAATTCCGTTGAAGCTTTAGGATTGCTTGCTAAACATAATTTGCAGCGTAGACGCGAATTACAGCAGCCGTTTACAATTGTTGGGATTACTGGTTCTGTTGGAAAAACAACAACTAAAGATATGCTTAAATCATTGCTTAGCACTTTGGGTGAAACTGTTGCTCCTGTTGGATCTTTTAATAACGAAATCGGCTTGCCTTTAACCTCTTTAAAAGTTGGCCCATCTACTAGATTCTTAGTAGCAGAAATGGGTGCTAACCATGTTGGCGAAATTGCGAATTTAACAAAAATTGCTCCACCAGATATTGCGGTTGTGCTTAAAGTTGGTGTTGCTCACTTGGGAGAGTTTGGTTCAGTTGAGCGCATTGCTCAGGCAAAAAGTGAGATTGTGCAAGGGCTTGTGCCGCATGGTATTGCAGTGTTAAACGCGGACGATTTTAGGGTTTTTGCAATGAGTAATCTTGCAGACAAAGATCATGTTCGTTACTTTGGCAGAAATCTTAAAAATGGTTTGCTTGAATCAGCTCCTAAAAGCGAGTATCAACTTTGTGCGAGTTGCGTAGAACTTGATTCTTTTGGGAAGCCAACTTTTACGCTTAGCGAATACGAAAAATCTTCTGAAAAATCTTCTGAAGATTCTTCTGAATGCACGAATAAAACGCAAGTTCATCTTGCTATACAAGGCGAGCATAATGTTATGAACGCTCTTGCTGCAGCAAATGTTGCTCGCTATTTTGGTATGCCTTTAGAAAATATTGCGGATGTTCTTGGCAAAGTTTCACATATTAGTCCGCATCGCATGCAGCTTAGTACCGTTTCTTATGATGGCAAAGAGTTTACGCTTATTGACGATTCCTTTAATGCTAACCCTGATTCTATGAAAGCTGGACTTGACGGCTTATGTGCTTACGAAAGTAAAGACAATGCAAAGAAGTCTAATGTTTTCCGAATTGCTGTTTTAGGTTCAATGCTTGAACTCGGCAAAAATGAGTGCGAATTGCATGAAAATATTGGCTCATATGCTGCTAAGTCAAATGTTGATGCTGTTATAGCTGTTGGCTCAAAAACGGATTCTGATTTAGACAATTTAGCCCAGTGTATTGCGCACGGCGCTCGCAATTCTTGGGAAAATAAAAAGCTTTCAGCCAATGATGCAGTGCATTTAGCTCATAGCTCTTATGAGGCTAATGAACTTGTTTGGAAGATTGTGGCCGACCATCCGAGTAGTGTTGTGTTATTGAAAGGTTCGCATGCCTCAGGATTAAGTGTGTTGGCTGAACGTTGGGCCAGTATTAATAAGTAGTGCAAACGGAATATAAAACGGAGGTTAAGCGGTGATTGCGCTTATTATCGGAATTGTTGTGTCGCTAGTTGTGACGATTATAGGCACGCCTCTGCTTATTCGTTTGGTGCACCGCTTGCATTATGGGCAGTACATTCGTCAGGATGGACCGCAATCTCATTTAGTAAAGCGCGGAACTCCAACTATGGGCGGTGTTGTTATTAATCTTGCCGTTGTTGCAGGCTGGGCTGCTTCTGCACTTTACCGTTACATGGCTGTTGGAAGGGCACCTTCCTGGTCTGCTGTTTTAGTGCTTTTTGCCATGCTTTCTATGGGTTTGCTTGGCTTCATTGACGATTTTGCTAAGGTTAGAAAAAAGCAGAATCTTGGTCTTTCTGTGCATGCTAAATTCATTGGGCAGATTGTTTTTGCAAGTATTTACGCTATTCTTGCTTTGCTTCTTCCAACGCAATCCGGTATTGCTAGCGCTCAGCCTGGAATGAGTTTTATTGAGCGACCATTCTTTGATTTTTCAATACTCGGTAAGGGCGTTGGAATTGTTGTGTTTATTATTTGGGTGAATTTCCTAGTTGCTGCATGGTCTAATGCTGTAAATTTGACCGATGGTCTTGATGGATTAGCTTCTGGCTCTTCTATGATTGCTTTTGCAGGTTACGCTTTGATTGCTTTTTGGGAAAGCTACCATGTGCGCGGCGGCGGTCATTTTGGCTTCTCTTACGCTGTTTCTGATCCTCTTGATTTAACTATTATTTCCGTTTGTGCAGCTGTTGCATGCTTCGGTTTCTTGTGGTTTAATTCCAATCCTGCTCAAGTATTTATGGGAGACACTGGCTCTCTTGCGTTGGGTGGCTTGTTTGCTGCTATTTCTATTGCTACGCACACAGAGTTTTTGGCAGTAATTTTGGGCGGACTGTTCGTAATGGAAGCTGCAAGTGATGTTATTCAGGTTGGCTTCTTTAAAGCAACGCATAAACGCGTTTTCAAAATGGCTCCTATTCATCATCATTTTGAATTGCTCGGTTGGACGGAAACAAAGGTTGTTGTGCGTTTTTGGATGATTGAGCTTATGTTTGTTCTTTCTGCGCTTATGATGTTCTACGCGGATTGGGCAGGTCGTTCTGGATTGCTTATTTAATATAAAAATTGGAAGGCTTCAATATGAGTACTCTTAAGAGTTCTGATTCGTCTGTTTCACTATCATCATGCGAGTGCAGTAGCACGTTCACGTTCAAAAATGTTCTTGTTGCAGGCCTCGGTGTTTCTGGACGTGGAGCTGTTGAAGTTTTGCGAGCTGTTGGGTCTAATCCTATAACTGCAGACGAAAAAAAGCCTGAAGCTGATATTCATAATTTTGAAGAAATTAACTGGTCTAAAATAGACGCTGTGGTGACTTCTCCGGTTTTTAATCCGCGTACACCATTTTTGCAAGAAGCTCAATCGCATAATATTCCAGTAATGAGCGAAGTTGAATTAGCGTGGCGTTTGCGCGTTCCTTCTAAGCGCACAAATAAACCTGCTTATTGGATTGGTATTACCGGAACTAATGGCAAAACTTCCACTACAGAAATGACTTCAGCAATGTTAACCGCTTGTGGATTAGATGCTCCAGCTGTGGGAAATATTGGAAAATCTGTTTCTCATGCGGCTTTGGAAGCTGATCACGACGCTTTATGCGTTGAATTAAGCTCCTTCCAGCTGCATTTTACTGATTCTTTGGCTCTTGATTGTGCTGCTATTACGAATATTGCTGCCGACCATTTAGATTGGCATGGTGGCATGGAAGCTTATGCTCACGACAAGTCAAAAGTTTTTAATAATGTTCGCAAAGCTTTAGTTTACAATGCTCAAGATGAAAGAGTTAAAGCATTAGCTCAAACTGCAAAAGTGGCTTCGAGTTGCAAGCGTATTGGATTTACTTTAGCTGAGCCTTCTTTGGGCGAAATTGGTGTTAAAGACGGTTGGATTGTTGATAACAGCGGTGTTGCTGGGGGAGATCCTGGAGTATTGAAGCCTATTGTTGCTTTGCGTGATTTGCGGCATTTATGCGAGCCAGATGGCACAGTTTACCCACATTTGTTGGCTGACGCTCTTACAGCATTGGCTTTGGCTCTTGGCTTAACTGGAAACGTTGATGCTGCAGTTCGTGCTTTATGCGAGTTTGCTCCAGGCGGTCATCGAATTCAAACTGTTGCAACTTTGCAGGCTCAAGATTGCAATCCTTCGCATTCTATTCGATTCGTTGATGATTCTAAAGCAACTAATGCTCACGCTGCAGCCGCGTCTTTAGCAAGTTTTGCTAATAATTCGGTAGTTTGGATTGCTGGCGGCTTGGCAAAAGGCGGTTGTTTTGAAGATTTAGTAGCAAATCAGCTTCATGTGATTAAAGCTGTTGTTGTTATTGGCGTAGACCAGCGTCCTATTGTTGAAGCTCTTCATAATTCTGCTCCAAATATTCCTGTAACTATTGTTGCTCCAGACGGTTCTAGTGCTGAATCGTATAATGGTATTGACGATGCGGTTTGCGCGCGGATTGAGCATAATTCGCTTATAAATGCTGATTCTTCATTCGGCGAAGCTGTTATGCAACAAACTGTAGAAGCTGCCGGGCGTTACGCTAAGCCTGGTGATGTTGTGCTTCTTGCTCCAGCATGTGCTTCTATGGATCAATTCGTTTCGTATGCTGATCGTGGAAATCGCTTTGCTGAAGAATCTCAACGATGGGTACACAATCATGGTATTAAACAACAATAAGCCGATTAAGTGGTTGCGCTCATTAGTGCACAAAAAAAGTGGTGAAGAGCAGGGTCAAGATTTAGCGCTTAAGCATTATCTTGGGTGGAAAAGTTTAACAAATCCTCTGTGGTGCTTATACGGAATGAGAATATCGGTAATTATTTTATCGATATTTGGCTTATTTATGGTGTTTTCTAGCTCCTCGGTAACAATGATTACTTACGGAGTTGCACCTTGGGGGCAGGGTGTAAACCAAACTCTTTACTGCATTTTGGGCATGATTGGCTATATTTTTGCTTCTCGCGTGCCTGTTTCGTACTACAGAAAATATGTTGCGATTATTTATGCTGTTGCGGCCGTAGCTCAGTTTTTAACCTTTGTGCCAGGTTTGCGTCGAGAGGTTAATGGTAACGCGGGCTGGATTGCTTTTGGCCCTATTACTTTGCAACCTGCAGAAATCACAAAACTATCTTTGTGTATTTGGCTTCCAATCGCACTTCTTGCCGCAAAAGAAGCGTATAAGCGTGTTCAAATGCGAGCCTATATTCCCGCCGCAGCCGGATTAGGCGTATCTTTGCTTCTAGTTATTGCCGGTAAAGATCTTGGTACTGCTTTAATTATTATTCTTATTGCTCTTATAGCTTTCTATTTAGGTGGATTTCCAACCAAATGGCTTGTTGGAAGCATATTTATTGCTTGCATAATGGTTGCTCTTTTGGTTTTAACAAGTCAAAATCGTATGCGAAGAATTCTCGCAACATTGCACGGTTGCGACGCTAAAGCAGCTAAAGGCGTGTGCTTCCAAGCAATTCACGCACAATACGCAATGGCTTCCGGAGGACTCTTAGGCGTTGGCATTGGTAACTCGCGCGAAAAATGGAATTATTTACCTTACGCTCATAACGATTTTATTTTTGCAATTATTGGCGAAGAAATGGGATTTTTGGTTGCGGCTGCAGTAGTTATTTTGTACATAATAATCGGCTGGTGCATGCTTTCTTCCGCGCTTCAAACAAAATCTAAGTTTATTTCAATAACTTTAATGTGCATAGCAACGTGGATTGTAGGTCAAGGCTTAGTTAATATTCTTGTAGTAGTGCAACTATTGCCGGTTATGGGAGTTCCTATGCCGTTTGTGTCTGCAGGCGGATCTTCGCTTGTTATGTGTTTGGTTGCAGTAGGAGTCGCTGATGGTCTTATGCGAGCAAACCCACAGCTTAAAATGGAAAAATAGTAGCACAATTGAAGAATCGGGGAAATAATGAATCAAACTAATGCTAATCAGGAAGAAGTGCATATTGTGCTTGCAGGAGGGGGAACTGCAGGACATGTTAATCCACTACTTTCTGTTGCGGACGCATTAAAACGTATGGAACCAAACGCTTATATTAGCGTAATTGGTACAGCTGTTGGATTGGAAAAAGATCTTGTTCCAGAAGCAGGATACGAACTTGACACTATAGAAAAAGTGCCTTTTCCTAGAAAACCAAATCTTGACGCACTAAAATTCCCTTTGCGCTGGATTAAAGAAACACGCAAAGTTCAAAATATTTTATTAAAACGAAAGGCAGATATTGTAGTTGGATTCGGCGGCTACGCTTCTGCTCCAGTCTATTTTAAAGCTCATTCTAAGCATATTCCTATTGTGATTCACGAGCAGAATGCTAAAGCCGGAATGGCAAATAAATTAGGTGCTAAATGGGCTGAAGAAATAGGAACTGTGTACAATACCACTGGTTTGCACGCAAAAAACGGTGCTGAAGCAAAAAGAGTAGGATTGCCGCTTCGCCCTGCTATTTCTACATTGTGCAAAAAACTAGAAGAAGATAGAGGATCGGCTGCAGTTGAAGGCGCTTGCAAGCTTGGATTAGATCCAAAGCGACCAATTATTTTGGTAACTGGAGGCTCTTTAGGAGCAAAAAGCATCAATCTGGCTGTGGCTAAAGCTTCTAAAGAAATTTTGCAGCATGCGCAAGTCATACATTTAACTGGTCGCGCAAAAGCGGAAGAAGTGCGAAGCATAGTTGCAAAGCAAGTAGGTGAATCGCAAATAAACGATATTAGTCCTGAAAATGCTGGAAAAGGCGATTATCATATTGCGGAATATTTAGAGCGTATTGACTGGGCTTTTGCTTGTGCAGACTTGGTTATTTGCAGGGCTGGAGCTGGAACTGTTGCCGAAATTTCCGCTTTAGGATTGCCTGCAGTTTATGTGCCGCTTCCTATTGGTAACGGTGAGCAGCGTTTTAATGCTGAGCCGGTTGTAAAAGCTGGCGGTGCAGTTATGGTAAACGATTGCGATTTTAGTGCTCAATGGTTAAATCTTGAAGGAATAGATTTATTAGAAGATAGTAAGCGTTTGCAAAATATGCGAAAAGAATCATGGAATTATGGTATTCGTAACGCGGCAGACGTTATGGCAAAGCGTATTCTTGAAATCGCAAAAGGAAGCAGAAAATAATGTCGAATGTTAATAATAATGCGGATTTAGCTTACAAAAATGCGGATTTAGCTTACAAAAATGCGGATTTGCTATGCTCTAAAATCACTCTAAATCCAATAAAAGCTGCATTTGAAGATTCTAAAAACGCATCCACTCTTGGAAGAGTGCATTTTATTGGCATTGGTGGAGCAGGAATGAGTGTTCTTGCAGAAATGCTTCACGAAGAAGGCGTGAGTGTTAGCGGATGCGACCGCGAAGAAAACGATCACACAAAGCGTTTGGAAGAATTAGGTATTGCGGTAGAAATTGGGCAAAACGCTTCTCATATTAGCAGCGCAGATGTGCTCGTGTATTCAAGCGCAATTAAGCCGAATAATCCAGAAATTGTGGCAGCTTACGCCCATGGTGTAAAACTCGTGCATAGAAGCGATATTCTTGCGCTACTTCTTGCCGCAAAAACTGGGGTTACTGTTGCAGGAGCTCACGGTAAAACAACCACAAGCTCGCTTCTTTCTCACATACTAAGCGTTGCTGGAACTGGAAAACTTTCAGACCCAAGCTACGCGATTGGCGGATCAATACAGGCTGCAGATGGCACTGTTATTGATGGCGGTCACGCGGGTAAGGGAAGCGTTATGGTTGCTGAAGCTGACGAATCAGACGGAAGCTTTGAAAAATATCGCCCGAGTATTGCAATCGTAACAAATGCTGAAGCGGATCACTTAGATCATTACGGTTCTAGCGAACGTTACCGTGAAGCTTTTGTTGAGCACGTAAGTCACGCTATTAGTCACGTAATAATTTGCGCTGATGACGAAGGTGCTAGAAAAGTTCTTGAAAAAATGTCGGATGAAACTTTGCGCGCAACAATTGCTTACGGTGCTTACGATTCGTGGGCTTCAACTAGCGCTCGCGTGCAAAATTTGGCGCAGTTTGCTGGTATTAAGCATGAAAGCGAGCAGGCTGTAAGTGGGCGAGAAGTATTTACGCTTGTTTTGCCTGGAAATATTGCTGGAAATCTTGCCGGAAATGCTGGAAAAATAGAAGATTCAGTAAGCTTAGAAGTTAGTTTGCTAATTCCAGGATTGCACAATGCGCGTAACGCTTCGGCTGCTATTATTGCTGCAGTATTGCTTGGAATGAAGCCGGAAGATGCGGCTCGTGGTGCTCAAAGTTTTAGGGGAGCTTCTAGGAGATTCGATATTCGAGGATGCGTTAACGGTGTTACTGTTGTTGACGATTATGCGCATCATCCAACGGAAATTGAAGCTTTACTTCGTGCTGCTAGAAGACGCTATACTTCAGCGAAATTGCGTGTGCTGTTCCAGCCGCATTTGTTCTCTAGGACTCGTGCTTTTGCCAGTGAGTTTGCTAATGCTTTGGCTTTGGCTGACGATGTGATTGTTACTGGCATTTTTCCAGCTCGCGAAAAGCAGGAAGATTTTCCTAATATTCATGCAGAAACTATTGTTGAGGCTGCAAAATCACAGAATCTTAATGTACAAATTGAGGCTGTGGAAAATATGCGTGAGGCTGCGTTGAAACTGGCTGCGCGCGCAAAATTCGGAGATGTTCTTCTTACTGTTGGTGCTGGAAGTATTACTGATATGACGTCTGTTATGCTAGAAGCGTTATAAAAATAATTTACGAAGTATTAAGAAATATCTGCTAGTCTTTAGGAAACTTAAACTTCACGAAGAAAGGAGCGGTATGGGTCGCGTGATTGTTAGTAAATCAAATGATTCTTCTGAAAATAAGCCGCATCCTCGCACTGTTAAAAGCCTTAATTTAGCAGATACGAATCCTAATCGCGAAGAAAAAAATCAGGGCAAATTTGTTGATGCTAGGCGCTTGCCAGGTCTTGACTTCATAAAGAAAACGTTAAGTCAAACTTCTGGATCTTTTGGAATGATGACTCGTCCTAGAATCGTCAATTTCAAAGAGCGCTTAAAAGAACGTAAATCCGCTTATTTGAAGTTTACGCTTAAACGTGTTTTAGCTGTGATAGCTGTTATTGCAGTTCTTGCAGCGCTTTTATGGCTTCTGTTTTTCTCACCGGCATTTCGTCTTCAGCTAGACGATATTACTATTTCTGGTTCTAACGAATGGGTGAGTGAGCAGAAAATCGAATCGATAGCGTCTACTCAAGTAGACAAATCGCTGTTTTTGGTATCTTCGCAAGAAGTAATTGGTCAGCTTAAAGATATTCCTGGCGTAACTGAAGCAAAAGTTACTAAAAATTTCCCGCATAGTTTACAAATTACGGTTAGAGCTCAGCGTCCTGCAGCAATGCTTAAAACTCGCGAAAGCAGTAAGCTCACAGCTGTGGATGCAAAGGGTAGAGTTTTAAATGCCGTAGCGCAGGCGTCTATTAAAGGTATTCCGGTAATCGAAGTAGGGGATATTCAACGAAGCCTAAACAATAGAGCCGTTCTTGAAGCTGTGAAAATCGTAAGCTCGCTGCCGGAATCAATGCGCGCTAGAGTTACGAAAGTTAGTGCAAAAACGCAGGATTCTGTTGAAACGGAACTTGGTGACGTAAAGCGAACTATTGTTTGGGGAAATTCTTCACAAATTGAATTAAAAAAGGCTATTGTTGCTAAAATTATTGACGATCCTAGCAAAATAGGAGATAAGCATAGGCTCGATGTTTCCGCTCCTGTGCGACCAATTCTTAAGTAGATTTTGGTTTTAATTGAGTTTGAGCTTGGCTTGAGTTGGGCTTGAGCTTGGTTTGATTTTGCTTTTGTGATTTAGTTAGAAGCATTGTCAAACTTTGGTGTATAATAGTAATTCGTGTGTGCCAACGGCGTGCCTTATGTGATAGGCGTGCAGGTTGGGATATCCCAAGTGCCAAAGATAGCGCGCAGTAATGCGTGACTGGAGGCGCAAGGGCCATCGGGCCGGTGGACTGTGGCTTTTACTCTTTTAACCGATTCAGGTTTAAGGTGTGCTGCAGTGTGGCGGTTTTCACCAAACAGAACATATCAATGAATCGGAGAACTTAAGTTGCCTACGATTGAACAACTCGTCCGTAAGGGACGTCAGGCCAAGCCTAAGAAGTCAAAGACTTTGGCCTTGAAAGGTAGCCCGTTGCGTCGTGGCGTGTGCACCCGTGTGTACACCACCACTCCTAAGAAGCCAAATTCCGCGCTTCGTAAGGTTGCTCGTGTGCGCCTCAGCTCGGGTATTGAAGTAACCGCCTATATTCCAGGCGAAGGTCATAACTTGCAGGAGCACTCCATTGTGCTTGTGCGCGGTGGCCGTGTGAAGGATCTCCCAGGTGTGCGTTACCACATCGTGCGTGGCGCGCTCGATACCCAGGGTGTCAAGGACCGCAAGCAGGGTCGTTCCCTGTATGGAGCAAAGAAGGCGAAGTAAAACATGTCACGTAAAGGACCTGCAAAAAAGCATCAGTTGCTTCCTGATCCAATCTACGGCTCGACCGTCGTGGCTCAGTTGATTAACAAAATCCTTCTCGATGGTAAGAAGTCCATCGCAGAAAACATCGTCTACACCGCTCTTGAGCAGGTGAAGGCAAAGACCGAGCAGGAGCCAGTTTCTGTTTTGAAGCGCGCTCTCGATAACATTCGTCCAAGCCTCGAGGTTCGTTCCCGCCGCGTCGGTGGCGCAACCTACCAGGTTCCAGTCGAAGTTAAGCCTGCTCGTGCAAACACATTGTCCCTTCGCTGGCTTACTGACTTCTCCCGCGTTCGTCGTGAGAAGACAATGGCTGAGCGTTTGGCCAACGAAATTCTCGATGCCTCCAATGGCTTGGGTGCTTCCGTGAAGCGCCGCGAGGATACCCACAAGATGGCAGAAGCAAACAAGGCTTTTGCTCACTATCGCTGGTAATCCACAAGATAATCGGTATCTTAAAGAGCTAAGGATAAGAATATGGCACAAGATGTGCTTAACGACCTGAATATGGTTCGTAACATCGGCATCATGGCGCACATCGATGCTGGTAAGACTACTACAACCGAACGTATTCTTTACTACACTGGTAAGAATTACAAGATCGGTGAAACTCATGATGGTGCTTCTACCATGGACTTCATGGCTCAGGAGCAGGAACGCGGTATTACTATTCAGTCTGCTGCAACCACCTGCTTCTGGAAGCGTCAGACTCACGACGTTGATGACCGCTATCAGATCAACATCATCGATACCCCAGGCCACGTGGACTTCACCGCTGAGGTGGAACGTTCCCTTCGTGTTCTCGACGGTGCTGTTGCAGTCTTCGATGGTAAGGAAGGCGTGGAGCCTCAGTCTGAAACCGTGTGGCGTCAGGCAGATAAGTATAGCGTTCCACGTATTTGCTTCATTAACAAGATGGATAAGCTTGGCGCTGATTTCTACTACTCCGTCAAGACCATCAAAGAGAAGCTCGGCGCAACTCCACTCGTTATTCAGCTCCCAATCGGTGCTGAAAACGACTTCACTGGCGTTGTTGACTTGATTCGTATGAAGGCTTACGTCTGGAATGACGTTAAGGACGATATGGGTGCTCACTACGACACCGTTGACATTCCTGCAGATTTGCAGGATCGTGCAGAAGAGTATCGTGCTGAACTCATGGATCAGGTTGCTGAAGCTGACGACGAATTGGTTGAGAAGTATCTCGAAACTGGCGAACTTACTGAAGAAGAAATGCGCGCTGGTATTCGTAAGCTTACAATCGAACGCAAAGCCTTCCCTGTAACCTGCGGTTCTGCATTCAAGGATAAGGGTGTTCAGCCAATGCTGGATGCTGTTGTTGACTTCCTTCCAAGCCCAGAGGATGTTCCATCCATTAAGGGCTTCAAGCCAGGCGACGAATCCGTTGAAATTGACCGCAAGCCAGTGAACACCGATCCATTTGCAGCTTTGGTCTTCAAGATTTCCACCCATCCGTTCTATGGCAAGCTCGTGTTCGTGCGCGTTTACTCTGGCGAAGTTAAGCCAGGCGATTCCGTGTACGATTCCACCAAGTCCAAGAAGGAACGCGTCGGCAAGATCTTCCAGATGCATGCTGATAAGGAAAATCCTGTAGATTCCGCAGAAGCTGGTAACATCTACACCTTCGTTGGTTTGAAGAACGTCAGCACTGGTGATACCTTGTGCGACGAGAAGAACCCAATTTCCTTGGAATCCATGACCTTCCCAGATCCTGTTATCGAGGTGGCTGTGGAGCCAAAGACGAAGGCTGATCAGGAAAAGATGAGCTTGGCTTTGGCTAAGCTTTCTGACGAGGATCCTACCTTCCAGGTTAAGACCGATGAGGAATCCGGCCAGACTTTGATTTCCGGTATGGGCGAGCTTCAGCTTGACATTATCGTTGATCGTATGCGCCGCGAGTTCAAGGTCGAAGCGAATGTTGGTAAGCCGCAGGTTGCTTACCGCGAAACCATTCGTAAGGCTGTTATGAACCAGGAATACACTCACAAGAAGCAGACCGGTGGTTCTGGTCAGTTCGCAAAGGTTTTGATGAACTTCGAGCCTCTCGACACAGAATCTGGCGAAACTTATCAGTTCGTCAACGAAGTTACCGGCGGCCACATTACCAAGGAATTCATTCCTTCTATCGACGCAGGTGTGCAGGAAGCTATGGAATCCGGCGTGTTGGCTGGCTTCCCAGTTGTGGGCGTAAAAGCAACCGTCACCGACGGTCAGACTCACGATGTCGATTCTTCGGAAATGGCCTTCAAGATTGCAGGTTCCATGTGCTTCAAGGAAGCTGCACCAAAGGCTAATCCGGTAATTCTCGAACCAATTATGGCAGTCGAAGTCCGTACTCCAGAAGAGTACATGGGCGATGTCATGGGCGATTTGAACTCTCGCCGCGGTAACATCCAGTCTATGACTGATGCAACCGGCGTTAAGGTTATTGACGCAAAGGTGCCGCTGAGCGAAATGTTCGGCTACATCGGCGATCTTCGTTCCAAGACTCAGGGCCGCGCAATGTTCACCATGCAGATGGACTCTTACGCAGAGGTCCCGAAGGCTGTTTCGGACGAGATTATTAAGGCTCAGCGCGGCGAATAAAGCGCACGCTACTTCGGTGTTTTCTGTCCCCGGTCAACGCTAGAATTTCTACGTTGACTGGGTTCTGGCACCGAAGTGGCACCTAACCCAGAAACCCAGTAAATATGTAGCGAAAGACTTTACACATTCGTGTGAAGCAAACTACGAGACGTCCAGGAGGACAAACACATGGCAAAGGAAAAGTACGAGCGTACTAAGCCGCATGTCAACATTGGTACCATTGGTCACGTTGATCACGGCAAGACTACTCTGACCGCGGCTATCTCCAAGGTGCTGCACAGCGAATATCCTGATTTGAACCCTCAGTATGACTTCGATCAGATTGATGCCGCTCCAGAAGAGAAGGAACGCGGTATTACCATCAACATCGCACACATCGAGTATCAGACTGAAGCACGTCACTACGCTCACGTGGACGCTCCAGGCCACGCTGATTACGTTAAGAACATGATCACCGGTGCTGCTCAGATGGATGGCGCAATCCTCGTGGTTGCTGCTACCGATGGTCCTATGGCTCAGACCCGTGAGCACGTTTTGCTCGCTAAGCAGGTCGGTGTCCCGAAGATCCTCGTTGCTTTGAACAAGTGCGATATGGTTGATGACCCAGAGCTTATTGACCTCGTTGAAGAAGAGGTCCGTGACCTCCTCGACGAAAACGGCTTCGATCGCGACTGCCCAGTCATCCGCACCTCTGCTTACGGTGCTTTGCATGATGACGCTCCAGATCACGACAAGTGGGTAGAGACCGTCAAGGAACTCATGAAGGCTGTTGACGAGTACATCCCAACCCCAACTCACGATCTTGATAAGCCATTCTTGATGCCAATCGAGGATGTGTTCACCATCTCCGGTCGTGGTACCGTTGTTACCGGTCGTGTTGAGCGTGGTAAGCTCCCAATCAACACCCCAGTTGAGATCGTTGGTTTGCGTGACACCCAGACCACCACCGTTACCTCCATTGAGACCTTCCACAAGCAGATGGATGAGGCCGAAGCTGGCGATAACACTGGTCTTCTTCTCCGTGGTATCACCCGTACCGACGTTGAGCGTGGCCAGGTTGTGGCTGCTCCAGGTTCTGTGACCCCACACACCAAGTTCGAAGGCGAAGTTTACGTCTTGACCAAGGACGAAGGTGGCCGTCACTCGCCGTTCTTCTCCAACTACCGTCCACAGTTCTACTTCCGCACCACCGACGTCACCGGCGTTATCACCTTGCCAGACGGCGTTGAGATGGTTCAGCCAGGCGATCACGCAACATTCACTGTTGAGTTGATCCAGGCCATCGCAATGGAAGAGGGCTTGACCTTCGCAGTTCGTGAAGGTGGCCGTACCGTTGGTTCCGGTCGTGTGACCAAGATTCTTGCCTAGTATTTTCTTAACTGAAAGTATTAGCTAAGGCTTAACAAAGACCCCGCGAGGAAACTCGTGGGGTCTTTTGTTGTTTCGCGCTTGCTCCAAATGCGGGATTTGATGCTCGCTTTTGGAGGGTTTGCTCTGGCGTATCGCTCCAAATGCGGGTAATTCATCTCGCGTTTGGAGGGTTGGAGGCGGTTTTGCGCTCCAAACGCGCGCGACTGGTTTCACGTTGGCGCGACGACCTGCTTGAGCGATGCATTGCGAGCGATGACCTGTTTTCTGCGCGAGTGTCTCATTTTGCCCATTTTTGGGCACTGGTGCAGATGGGTTACTGCGTTAGGTTCTCTGATTGTAGATTATTGGACATTAGTGCAGATTGCGTACTGCGTTAGGGTCTCTGGTTGCCTGTTTGGGAAACATTCGACGTGTAGTTCTCTGGCATTTGTTGTCGTTTTTGCCTTGGCTGACCACATTTGCCGTGTATTTTTCCGGCGTTTGGAGAGTTTGGGGTTGTTTGTCGCTCCAAATGCGCGCGACTGGTCTCATGTTTGGAGCGTAGAACACATAAATAAAAACCCTGCCGACGAATCAGCAGGGTTTTTATAGTAGCTCGTTAGATTTTGTTAGATTCTTGAGATCCAACATTTTTGCGTCTTGCTGAAATTGCAACAAGCAATCCAAGCACTAATAAGCTGAAGGATGCAATGATTACGCAGTATGTATCCGTTCCAGTATTAGATAACTTGTGACGTTTATTGCTTGATTTGTTTGCAGTTTTGCCTGTATTAGCCTTGTTGCCTGACTTAGACGTATTTGAGGAATTTGCGCCATTTTGAGATGCATTATTTTGGGATACGCCATTTTGAGCGGCATTATTTTTAGCAGCATCTGGCTTTTGATTAATGTACGGATTAGTCGTATTGATATTTTCTGAACCAGTATTAGGCGTTGTGCCTATGTTTGGATCAGGCGTTACGTCTATTTTCAAATACGGCTTAGGTAATATCTCTGGTTCCGTTATGTGCGATTGATTCGAAGGGGTTCCAGGCTGATCTGGAATTGGCGCAGGTGTAGGCGTGACAGACGGATCCTGCGAATCTGGCGTTGGCACAGGCGTTGGTGTTGGCTGCGGAGCTGGCTGAGGCTGAGGTTGAGGTTGAGGCTCTGGCTGCGGCTGCGGCGGCGTTGGCGGAGTCGGCGTTGGATCAGGATTCGGCTTTGGCTTTGCCTTTACAGTAAAGCTCGCATAAAACTTACACTGCGATCCATCAAGATAAGTAACCGTAACAGGAACATTAACAGTTTGATCTTTATCAGTTGCGTCAGGTATTTTTTTAAAATCATCACCTATCGTAACCGTAGGCGCCTTGTAATAATATGCAACATCAACATCATCATCATTCGTATATGCACAAAAATCTCCTACTTTTTTGAAAATAGTCCGTTCAGGATTCATTGGCCCATACAAATAGAATGAATAAGCGCTTGTTTCGTTACCACAATTTCTCTTATTACAATCATCATCCTCTGGATCACAATAATCACATGCAGTAGGCTTTAAACCAGCAGGAATTGCAGGATATTTACGTTTTCCACCTGTTACAAATAATCCCTCAACCTGATTTTTAACATCATCACTAATCGATTTCACAGTCGGTTTGCTACTAGACTGCGTAGCACTAGACGAATCAATATCATTAATTTTCACATCACTACTTTTAGCAGGCCACGTTTCAGCCATTGTTTTTACTTTAACGTGAATATTAAAGTTATCAACAGAATCATACCCGATTATCTTGTTGTCTTTTGCTTCTCCTTGTGTATATTTTAAAGCTGCAGCAAAATTGTATTCGCCAGGCAGATATGCATTCCTGCTAATTGCACCATCAGTATTAATATTTTCATTCCAGGCATCCCAATATGAAAAATCAAAATAATCCGTGCCCTTTTTAAATCCGTCTATTACAACTTTGGATTTTAGAGATGATATATCAATCCCTCTTCCCTCACCAAATCCAAGTTCAATATTAAAATCTTGTATCTTATGTTGACGAATCAACAATTCTCCATTAAACAAAAAATTAGGACCAACATGAACATTTCCTCCACCTGTATGAGAATAGAACTCAAATCCTAATGTTTTATTTAGGTCAAAATTTATTAATTTAACTCCATCATTTTCGTTTATTGTAATAGTTTTATCATTTATATAAGTTGGCCGCATAAATGGAGTGGGAACATATCTATAAACGTACTTATAAGTAAAGTTGTAATCTTTATCTTTAATAGTTGACGCCAAAAGCTTAGTATATTCATACCCATCTTTAGCCTGCTGAGTAGTTATATTTTCTTCAATATGCTGGTTAGAAAAATCATACAAACTATCGTATTTGGATTTTGAATATAACACATACGAATACGGATCTTTTTTGGCATCAGCAAACAATTTATCGCTTTTTACAGCAGCAATAGCGTAAATCTTATCAACGTTTCTAATACTATTTTCTTCAGCCTTAATGCTTATAAGCTTGCCATTACAAAGACTAACAAGACTATCTACATTACTAACTTTGTTTATACTTATGTCCAAAGATTCAAGATTTGTTAAACTGGCTAATTTAGAAATATCACTTATATTATTCCCACTCAAATTCAAATTTTTAAGATTTGTTAAACCAGCCAATTTAGAAATATCACTTATATTATTATCACTCAAATCCAATGTTTTAAGATTTGTAAGAGTAGAAAGCGGCTTTAAATCAGAAATATTATTGTGATCTAATTTCAATTCTTCAAGATTTGGAAAATACTTTAAAAAGCTGATGTCACTAATGTCTTCAATGCTTAAACCAAGCTTTTTGATTTTCTCCATATCTGTTTTTGTTGGATGCCACTTTTCAACAGAATCAGGTAAAGTAAAACCATCGTTTTGAGAGTAAGACAAGCTGTTATACAAGTCTCTCTTAAGTTTTGGGTTATTAGCAAATAAATTGTTTGGATCTTCTGGCTTGGCTACACTGTCACTACCGGTACTAGATGCAGAAGGCTTAGTTAACGCAGCCCCCCCCCAAGCGTATTTTGCGCAAAAGCCGCATAAGCAGGTATCATGCCAAAAATCATGCAGCTAGAAATAATTGAACCAACAATTAGCTTAAAAACTTTAAGATTTAAACCACTTTTAATACGATTAACTAACATGCCAATAATCCCAGGCATAAACTCAACCTTCTTATTCAACAATCTCAAATAAATACTAGTCCGTAAGTACAGCCACCAGCTGCTAACTGTTATTTTAGTAACTGTCTGGAACAATTGCATAAAAGAGTGCATAATAAAAACCCTGCCGAACGAATCAGCAGGGTTTTTATGTTTAGAAAATCAGAACTACTAATCTCTGTTATTCCCAAGCAGCTGCAGCAAATAAATGAACATGTTAATGAAGTCCAAATAAAGCTGGAAAGCGCAGAAAATCGACAGCTTCTTAACCATTTCTGGCTGATTTGCGTACTGTTCAAGAAGAGAACGCGTTGCTTGCGCATCGTAAGCGGTTAGACCAGCAAAAATCAGGATTCCAATAGCCGCAACAATTCGCAATACGCCCGCACCAGGAGCGACGAACATCAAAATAACTTGCGTAATAACTAACGCAATAAGCGCAACCATAAGAATTGGTCCAGCTTTAAGTAGATTCATCTTCGTAGTAAGCGCAAGCATAGTTAAGCAAAGGAAGAATCCTGCAGTTAACGCAAATACGAGCGCAATCGAACCTAAGCTAAACACCATAAAAATAGTGCTGAGCGTAAAACCGGTTAGAGCAGAATAAACGTAAAACAGAACGCGCGCTGTAGTAGTGCTCATTTTCATGATGCGAGTGCCCATAAAAACGGATATGATAATTTGCGCGCCGATTAGCAAAATCCAACCCCAGCCGCGAGTTGCAAGCATAAATTGCAAGAATAAATTACTGGTTTGCGTAAACATTGCAACTAGTGCAGTCACAGCAAGACCAATTGTCATTTCACCGTAAGTGCGACCTACAGAAATTCTTTTTGCTTTTTCAAAAGCGTAAGTAGCATTAGTGTCGATTACTTCAGGAGCGCTCGCTCCGTAATAATCTTGCGTAAAGTTTGTCATAATTTCTCCTTAACAGCTATGAAATAAAACGCTGTCAAGACAACGTTCTCATAATATTTTAGCTGATGCATCTTAAAAAATGCTAAAAATTGTAACGTAATTTAGTACGTTTGCACAAAGCAAGTATGTGCGTGCGCCTTAACGCAACTATTCTTACGCCCTGCTATTTGGTGCTTCTTCAGCGCGAGGAGCGCCGTTAATGTCGCGGTGAATGCCCTGCATCTGCGCCTCAATATTTTGCAAACTGCGTGCGCAATCAAGCAAAGTCTGCGAGTGCTCGGCCAACTTTGCGTCCGGCAAACCGGACTTATATCGCAAAGCATGTTCCAAACTAGCCCAATAATCCATTGCAATTGTGCGGAACTGCACTTCAACCGGCGTATAATGCGCGCCCGACGACAAGAACACAGGCACGGCGTAAATCACATGCAAACTGCGGTATCCGTTCTGCTTAGGATTTTTAATATAATCCTTTACTCGCAGCACCTGAATATCTGTTTGTTTAGAAAGGTACTGAGCTACGGAGTACACGTCGTCGCAATAATTGCAGATGACGCGAATGCCAGCAACGTCGAAAAGATTGTCGCGTATAGAACGCGTAGAAATTTCCAGATTGCGGCGCTGCAGCTTTTCAAAAATAGAGTGGACCGATTTAAGTCTGCGCTCCATGTGGTGAATTGGGTCGTGAGAGAAGCGCACCTGGAATTCGCTGTCGAGAATCTCAAGCTTTGTGCTTATTTCGTACATTGCGCCTTCGTAAACTTGCATCATGTTTACGAATTCGTCGATTTGATCTTCCGGCAGCATTGGGGAGTTGGATTTGCCGCAGTTTGGGCAATTAGTGGTGTGTGCGTGCTCGTGTTCGTGTTGCTCGTGCGTATTTGTATTGTTATCTATATAGGTATTGTTTTCGACGCCCTGCTCACTAATTGCTTCGTTGCTGTGAAGGCGGGCGTACAATTCTGCTGCGTTTACGCGATTATGACGATCAAGTATCACGTCTTTCTATAATACTCGAGAAACTGCTAAACTGTAGGTTAATCTATAATATTTAAGATAAATCTGATTTGTATGCGCGTAAGTTGAGGAGCGTGACGTGTTGAAGGAGCGTGACGTGGCAGAAAATAAGCAAAATCACGTGCCAAAAGTGATCTCAATCGTAGGCCCTACAGCTTCCGGCAAAACAGGTCTTGGTATTGCGCTGGCAAAAAAATTAGCTGAACGCGGAGTGCGCGCGGAAATCATCAATGCAGATGCGTATCAAATGTACCGGCATATGGATATTGGTACAGCGAAGGCAAGCGCTCAGGAGCAGGCGGAAGTGCCGCATCATTTGCTGGATATTATCGATCCAGAGGAGACTATGACAGTCGCGCGCTTTCAAGATCTTGCGAGAAAGTGCATTCGTGAGTTGCAGTCGCGCGGTGTTAGGCCGATTTTAGTTGGCGGTTCTGGATTGTATGCGCGCGCTGCCGTGGATGATATTACTTTTCCTGGTACGGATGCGACTATTCGTGCGGCTTTGGAGGAGCGCGAGCGCAAAGAGGGTGCGGGTGCGCTTTTTGCGGAGTTGCAGCGGAAGGACCCGGTTGCTGCAGCTCATATGGATGCGCGCAATCCTCGCCGAACAATACGCGCGCTTGAAGTGATTGAGCTTACAGGAAAGCCTTATTCTGCAACGCTTCCGCGCTATAAGTATGTGATTGATTGCTTGCAAATTGGTTTAGATTTAAAGCGTGACGATTTAGATAAGCGTGTGAATTTGCGTACGCAGTTGATGCGCGAGCAGGGTTTTGTGGACGAAGTGCGTGCAATTCGAGGGCGTTTGGGGGTTACGGCGGCTCGTGCTCTCGGCTACCAGCAGATTATGGATTATTTGGATGGCGTATGGAGCGAGGATGCGGCTTTTGAGGATATTGCGCAGAAAACTCGTAGGCTAGCGCGCAAACAAATGGGTTGGTTTGGGCGAGATGCGCGAATTCACTGGTTGGACGCGTTGCGACCGGATCTTGCGGATGCTGCCATGACGTTGGTTGATGCTGCAGATGCGGGGGAGTTTGACAACGAAGACTCTGGTGCTACTCAGCATCATCTTGGATTTGTGCAGTAAATCACGTGTCTTAAAACGAAAGGCGACCTAAACAGCGCAGTCGTGAGTAGTTTTGGTCGCCTGCGAGCTATTTAGTATTGATGATGCGTGTGATCGTGCATAACATCGTGATGCTCTGTTGCGTGAGGAATATGCATAACGCGCATTCGATTGATTGCCCTGCGCGCAAGATTATGCGCTGATCCTGTTCCTTCACCTTTAACACCAAAAATGACCAGTAGTGCCATAACAGCTGTAATAATCGCGCTAATACGTAGCGTCCACTGCACGCCAAAAATGCTGGCAGCAACATCTGCTGCGTGACCGGTGCCAGTAACAGTATGATGCCACGTTGTTAGAACCGTCATAGTAACTACTAGCACAGGAGCGCCAATCGCACCCCAAAGCTGACGCATAGTATTAGTTACTGCAGAACCATCGCCAAGCTCTTCTGGACGCAAGCAATTAAGCGACCAGGTTGTTATTGGCATAAGCAAGAACCCCATACCAATTTGGCGTGTGAATTGCCAAATAGAAATCCACCAAATCCACGTATTCATGTCAATAAGACTCATCATTACAGTGCCAAAAAGCAGAATAATAGAGCCTGCCATTGCAACTGGTCTAACGCCAAAACGATCCAGCATGCGTCCGCCAAAATATTGCGAAATCGCCATTCCAAAAGCACCTGGAAGTAGAATTAGGCCGCTCATCGTGGCAGAAAAACCGCGGTCAGACTGAATATAAAGCGGAATAAGCACCATAATCGAGCTAAAAGCGAAGAAAGTTAAGCATGCGCAAATTGTGCCAATCATAAAGTAACGATTCTTAAGCACGCCAATACCTAGAAGAGGTATACGCCCACTCTTCTGTGCTCGCAACTGTCTTATAACAAACCAAGAAATTCCAAAAGCGCCAACAACCATAGGAACCCAAGAAAGCGGATTCGCAATTCCACATCCTTCAATATTAGTGAAGCCGAACATAAGTCCGCCAAAACCAATAATTGAAAGTCCAACCGAGAAGAAGTCGGCGTGAGCGTTAGGATCGTGTTCTCCAAAATTATGCAAGAAAAGAACCGATAAAATCACGGAGATTATGCCGATAATCGTAAGAGAGAAGAAGATTGATCGCCATCCGTTAATATCAGTTTGCAAACCACCAATAGTAGGGCCGATTGCTGGAGCAATGCTCATTGCCATACCGACACTACCCATGGCCATGCCGCGTCGTGTAACAGGGAATACGGAGAAGACGGTTATTTGCAAAACAGGCCACATTACGCCAGTGCCAATCGCTTCGAGAGCGCGGCCAATAAGTGCCATCATAAAATCGTTACTTAGCCACGCAAGAACTGAGCCGATTGTAAAAAGAAGCATGGAAGTAATAACAATTTGACGCGTTGAAAAGCGGCGAGTTAAGAACGCTGTAAGCGGCACCATAATTGCCATAATCAGCTGGAAAATAGAGGTTAGCCACTGGCCTGTTGTAACACTTATGCCAAATTCTTGCACAATTGTTGGAAGAGCTGCCGTAAGTTGCAGTTGTGCAAAATTGCCTATGAAGGTAATAAATGTAAGAATTGCAAGGGAAATTAGTGCAGGTTTAGTAAGACGATTATTGCGGTATGCTTCTTCTCCTGCCAAAGCATGGCTGAGATTACGGCTTTCAGAAGATAGCCAATTTGCTATTGCCACAATAAGATCCTTTTCTGTTCTAAAGCTAGAAAGCGTGTAAAACCAACGTGTAAAATCAACGCGCTAAACAAGAGTACGTAGTCAGATTACACAGTTAGCGTAAAAACCGACTTGCGTGACTGCCTTGCGGAACCGACTTGCGTAACCGACTTGCGGAACCGACTTGTTTTAGTGCAAAGTATGTTCAAAAATTAAAATTGCTTAAATCAGTAGCTGCGGTAGGAAAGCCAGTGCTGATAAGCTCCCTGAATAGAACCGTAGCGGCCGTTGCAGTAATTCCAGAACCAGCGAAGCTGAGTCTGGTAATTCGTGGCCCAGTCAGCACCCGCAGAAGCCATCTTTCCGCCCGGCAAAGCTTGAGGCAAGCCGTAAGCTCCAGAAGGATTCATAGCATTTACTCTCCAGCCTGATTCATGAGAAATAATGAACACTGTAGCTGTAAAGTCTGCTTCGCTATAACCGTTGGAAATAAGCCAGTCGTGAGCCCATTGCTGCATTTCGCCAGCTGGAACTGTAGTCCCAATAGAAGCAGCTAATCCAAGATTTGCCGAAGCGCCACCAGTTCCAACAAGAATAACCTTGTCTTTTGGAGCTTTCTTTACGTAGGAAGCAAAAACGTTGGAAGAAACAACTTTACCTTTTGTGCGCGTAACTATTTTTGCTGTTTCCATAACGCCGTCAGCGCCCTGGCTTTGCACTTTTTCAGTACCTTTTGGAAGAGCTGCTGTTTCTTTTTTCACAACGTTAAAAGCAATCGGATCGTCGGAAGTTTCGAGCTTTGCTCCGGCGCGATTGATTGTAATAACGGTTGATTCGTCAACTTTTGTGTTAAGTGAAGGCGTTACAACATCGTGCGGTTCAAGAGTAATATCGCCAGCGTCTAAAACTGATTTTACGTCGGTAAAATTAGTGCCTAAAATCGTGCGATGATGTCCGTTTATAACAACGTTTATATATGAAGTTGCGCTTTTAGTGAAAACATCTCGAGCAGCGCCACGAGAAACTTGCGTGGAATCAGTTGCAGAATACGAAGTGACAGGTGCTGCGTGCTCTTTAGATGAAGTGTAAAAGCCGCGGGAAGTAAAGCCGAGTGCCACCAAAGATACGGAGCTCACAATAATCGCACCAAACTTAGCCCACTGACGTAAACTGAGCGAACTAAGCGTAACGGTATGCTTGCGGTGACTGGTGGCCATAAATCTCCCTTTGTTGAGTAAACGCAATCAAAATAAATAGCACAATCGAGAGCTTGACTGCGAATAACCAAGTTGGCAAATAACCAAAGTTATTAATATTCTAGTAGCACGTAAAGAGAAGGGCGCTATTTCAACGTTTATTAATTTCAGTCTTCTGAATCGTCGTCCGTTACAAGTTCTTTTGCTTTTGAAACTACCAACTCTAATTCGTTAGCAGTTATAGCACCTTGGTGATTCCAAACCAATCCACCATTTTTTATGACCTGAATAGTTGGAATAGAATGGATTTCTGCTTCTTCTGCTATTTGCTGATTTTCGTCAATGTCGATTTTAACAAAAGCAATATCTGGATGATTATTGCTTACAGATTCAAAAATTGGACCAAATGAACGGCACGGACCGCACCATGTTGCCCAAAAGTCAACGAAAACGATTTCGTTAGACTTAATAATAGACATAAAATCTTCCTGGCTTGCGTGAATAACTGCCATTTTTTCTCCTATCTTTAGTCTGTTTATATAAGTATACCCCATGTATTTATTGCATACTTATCTGTATATTTATCTGCATACTTGCCTGTATATTTATCTGTCGCCTTGCGGCACTAGGCTAGAGTGCATGCTTGATATTCAATTTATTCGTGAACATGCAGACGTAGTTAAGGAATCGCAGCGCAAGCGTGGTGAGTCCGTTGAACTCGTCGATGAAGTGTTGCGCAATGACGATTTGCGCCGTGATGCTCTTAAGGCTTTTGAAGCTGCTCGCGCTGAGCAGAAGGCGATTGGTAAGAAGGTTGCTTCTGCTCCTGCGGAAGAAAAAGCTGCGCTTATTGCCGAAACTAAGGAATTGGCTCAAAAGGTGGCTGAGTATAAGGTTGAATCCGAAAAAGCTACTGCCGACTACACAACCGCAATGTGGAAGCTTTCTAACATCGTTGAAGATGAGGCTCCAGAAGGCGGCGAAGACGACTACGTGGTTGTTAAGAAGGTTGGTACTCCTCGCGATTTTGCGGCTGAAGGTTTCGAGCCAAAGGATCATTTAACTCTTGGAACCGGCGTTGCTGGAATTGATATGCGTCGCGGTGTAAAGGTTGCAGGCTCTCGCTTCTACTTCTTGCGTGGTGCTGTGGCTCGCTTGCAAATCGCAATGCTTACTATGGCTGTAGACCAAGCAGAAGAGCACGGTTTTACGCTTGCGATTACTCCAACGCTTGTGCGTCCGGAAGTTATGCGCGGAACTGGCTTCTTGAATTCTCACGCGGACGAGATTTACCGCCTTCGCGAGCCAGATGATCAGTATTTGGTTGGAACTTCTGAAGTTGCTTTGGCTGGTATGCATGAGGATGAGATTCTTGACTTAAGCAACGGCGCTTTGCGTTACTGCGGCTGGTCTAGCTGCTATCGTCGTGAGGCTGGCGCTGCTGGTAAGGATACTTCCGGAATTATTCGCGTGCATCAATTCGACAAGGTTGAAATGTTTGTTTACTGCAAGCAGGAAGATTCGCGCGCTGAGCATCAGAAGTTGCTTGGCATGGAGCAGGAAATGCTGGCTAAGGTGGAAGTACCTTACCGCATTATTGATACTGCTGCTGGCGACCTTGGCTCTTCTGCTGCTCGTAAGTTTGATTGCGAAGCTTGGGTTCCAACGCAAGGCCGTTATCGCGAGCTTACTTCTACTTCTAATTGCACTGAGTATCAGGCTCGTCGCTTGAATGTGCGCGAACGCATGGAAGATGGCGGAACTCGACCAGTAAGCACTTTGAACGGTACTTTGGCTACTACTCGCTGGCTTGTGGCTATTTTGGAAAATCATCAGCATGAAGACGGTTCGATTGATATTCCAAAGGCAATGCAGGCTTATATGGGCGGTAAGGAAGTTATTGAGCCTACGAAGTGGGAAGCGTGATAGTCGCGTTCCAAGCGTGATGATATGCTTAACCCTTGTGCGTTGAAGCGTGTTAATTGTTTATTGCGTTTCTTCGCAGATTGGATGGGTGTCCGAGCGGTCTAAGGAGACGGTCTTGAAAACCGTTGTAGGGAAACCTACCGCGAGTTCGAATCTCGCCTCATCCGCAAGCAGGGCTTCTAGCAAATCGCTAGAAGCCCTTTTTTCATGCCGTTTGCGTCAGATTTCTTGCGATCCCGACCGAAACGACTCAGCTGTGAGTAGTTTATGTCACTTTTGTATTGTGCAGAAATTTTATTGCAATAAAGCGTTGTCCTGCTATACTTATTTTTGGTCATTTGTTTACGTGTATAAACAAATGTTATGTGACTTATAGTGTCGCACTTGAAAAAATGAATCAGTTTACAAAGGAGTAATAATGACTTCCATAATCCTGGATTGCGATCCTGGTCATGATGATGCCATGGCTATTTTGTTAGCACTTGGCAATCCGAATATCGATTTGATTGGCGTAACAACTGTTGGCGGCAACCAAAGTCTCGAAAAAGTCACGTATAATGCGCGCGCAACGCTGGAAATGGCGCATGCTACTAATATTCCTGTGCACGCAGGCTGCGATCGCCCTATGATTCGTCCGCTGGAAGTTGCGGCTGCAGTCCATGGCGAAACAGGTTTGGACGGCGTAACTCTTCCGGAACCGACGCGCCCATTGGACGAAGGCCATGCTGTAAATTGGATTATTGACACGATTATGAGCCACGAGCCTGGCACGATTACTCTTGTTCCAACCGGCCCGCTTACGAATATTGCTATGGCTGTGCGCATGGAGCCGCGAATTGTTAGCCGCGTTAAGGAAGTCGTGCTTATGGGCGGCGGGTACCACGTTGGAAATTGGAGCGCGGTTGCGGAGTTTAATATTAAGACGGATCCGGAAGCTGCGCATGTTGTGTTTAACGAGGCGTGGCCTATTACAATGGTTGGCCTTGATTTAACGCATCAGGCTCTTTGCACGCCGGAAGCTCAAGCAAAGATTGACGCAGTCGGAACGCCTCTTGCGGCGTTTGCTAGCGGTTTAATGGACTTCTTCCGCAAGGCATACCAGAATAATCAGGACTTTATTGATCCGCCTGTGCACGATCCTTGCACGATTGCGTATTTGATTGATCACAGTGTTGTTCAAACTCGTCGCTGCCCACTTGACGTTGAAATTAAGGGTGATTTGACGCTTGGTATGACAGTTGCGGATTTGCGCGGACCTGAGCCTTCGGCTGAAGAGTGCCATACTCAGGTTGCTACGAAGCTTGATTTTGATAAATTCTGGGATTTGATTGTCGACGCGCTTAAGCGTATTGGCTAATTGTACTAGAATTATTGCGGATATTTTCCAAGTATTATCAAATTTTGATACGAGGTTATTATGACTGAGGTTTCATCTCCAGCGCCTTCCATGTTAGATAAAGGCGGCCGCTCAATTGTAGCGCTAATGACGGCGCTTCTTGTGGCAATTTTTGCATTCCAGCTTAACGCTTCAATGCTGTCTCCTGCATTGGCAACGATGACGAAAGAGCTTCACACAACCGATACGCAAATCGGCTTAACTCAAACGGTATTCTTCACCGCAGCAGCTTTGTTCTCGCTGTTTTTGCCGCGATTAGCTGATTTAGTTGGTCGTAAAAAGGTGCTTATTGGCATTTTAATTTCTACGATTTTAGGTTGCGTTGTTTCAGCTCTCGCTCCAGACGTGAATATTTTGATGATTGGCCGTATTTTGCAAGGTGCGTCTGGTCCTGTGGTTCCAATGTGCTTGATTATGTTGCGCGTTCGCGTGACGGAAGAAAAGCGTTACGCAAGGTTGATGGCAATCTTAACTTCCGTAAACGGCGGTATTGCAGGCGTTGATGCCCTTCTTGGCGGATGGCTTGCTGGCAATTATGGATTCCGTTCCGTCTTTTGGACTATGGCAGGTATTGCTGTTGTTGCAGTTGTTATGGTTATTCTTGCTGCGGATGAATCTCACGCTGAAGAAACGCCGCGAATGGATTGGCTTGGCGTTATAACCCTTGGCATTGCGTTCTTGGCAGCATACCTTGCAATTAATGAGATTGATAAGCTTGCTTCTGCAAACTTGACTATGATTGCAGGACTCGTGGTTGTGGCTGTTGTGTTCTTCGTTGTGTTCTGGAAGATTGAGGGCAATAGTGCAGCTCCGCTTGTTTCTACGCATTACATGAAGCAGCGTCGTACGTGGGGTCTTCTTTCTTGCACGCTTTTGACGATGACTGGCGTATTCGCTTTGATGAACGGCGTTGTGCCGCAGCTTGCGCAGGATGCGAAGGCTGGTGCACATTTGGGAGCTGATGTTGTGAGCTTTGCAACGCTTACCCCTTACGCAATTATTGGATTCCTGTTCGGACCTATTGCTGGTATTTTGGCCGCAAAGTTTGGATACCGTTTGGTGCTTCGTGTGGGTATTTTGCTGAGCATGGTTGGTGTGCTTTTTGGCATTTACGTTGCTGGAGTGCCTTCTGTGTGGGCTCTTGTGGTGCTTTCGCTCGCTATGGGCGTAAGCTACGCTGGTATTGCCAACATTATGCTTAACGGACTTGGTATTGTGCTTTCTCCAAAAGATAATCCAGGCTATTTGCCAGGCATGAATGCTGGAGCGTTTAACTTGGGTGCCGGTTTGAGCTTTGCAATTCTCTACGCTGTGATGACGAATGTTGCAGGAACTAATGGTGCAACAGGCGGATACATGGCTTCGATGGTTGCGGGCATTGTGTTGCTTGCACTTGCGTTTGTTTGCTCCTTCTTGATTCCGAATCCTGAAGAAGTAAATAAGTAAATTAAGTAGGGTTGTTTTTGACTGCAAACGCCGGGGAATTTTCTCCGGCGTTTGTTGTTGCGTGACGACCTGCTTTCGCGCTTGCTTAATGTGGCGCGAGTTTTGGTGGATTTCTCTCCTCGCACGTCCCGTCCTTCGGGCGCTCTGGCTGTTAAAAGAGTTTAGCGTGTTCGCCTTTCTTAAAGAATGTAGCTTCTCAGTCCTCTTTTAGTGCTCGTAAATAAATCCACCAAACTCTGCATGCTAATTCGTTAATAACCGTGCTAATCGCAGAGATTTTTCGATTTTTCTTCTTCGCTCGACGAATCAGCAGCCTTCGGCTCTGACGTTCGCCTCGCTCGGTGCGAAAAATCTCAAATCTCTACCACACTGGTATTCGTATACTGAAGTCGCAAAACAAACTGTGGGTTGGTGTGTTGTATGTGTGCTTGGCGTGATGTGTGCAGTAGCAATGATGCTAGTGTTCTTTTAAGCAATAAATACTCAACGTAAGCAGCGCAATACTGCAAAGCTACAGGAACATTTGCAGGAAAATGCGCGGCGTTTGTTTGCGTTTGAGGTTACAGCTAAGCTAGAAGTATGCATATTATTGCGGGACGTTTTAAATCTCTGCCTCTCACTTCGGCGCAATCTTGCACGCGGCCGACCACAGATCGCACGAAGGAGGCAATTTTTTCGCGCCTTGATTCGTGGGATGTTATGCACAATGCTCGCGTTCTTGATTTATTTGCCGGCACAGGTGCGTTAGGAATTGAGGCGCTATCTCGTGGCGCGCGCGAGCTTGTGTCTGTTGAAGCAAATTCGCAAGCAGCGGCTCTTATACTTCGTACGTTGAAAGTACTGCAGAGTTCAAAGTCTTGGGATTCTGCGCTTTCTATGAGGGTGATTCGCAAGCGTGCGGAGCAGTTCGTTGCAGATTATAGTGGGGAAGCGTTCGAACTTATTTTTATTGATCCGCCTTATGCTTACGAAACTGCGGATTGTGAAAGTTTATTGGCTTCGATGATTTCTAGCGGCGTTGCTAGCGTTGCGGCCGACACGCTGATTGTGCTTGAACGCAGCGCGCGTAGCGTAGCTCCCGCGGTTCCTGAGGGTTGGGAGCTGTTTGACACGCGCAATTACGGTGAAACTTCTGTTTTGTTTATTCAGCCTTCTCGCGACTAATCTTATTTTTCATAAGTTTTTGCGCGGATGATCGCATGAAACTTCCCATCCGAGAGCCATGAGTGTTTTTCGATCCGCTTTATCTAGTTTGTGGCAGTCCAATTTTTCAATCAAATCAGGCCGAATTTCGCTAGTACGCGAAATCGCTTCGTCTCGGCGGAATCTGTCTACCTTCGCATGATTTCCAGAAGTCAGAACTTCCGGAACGCTTATACCGCGCCAAGTAGTTGGACGCGTGTATTGATGATGTTCCAAAAGCGCGTCCGCACCAGTATACGACTCTTCAACAATCGACTCAGGATTGCCCATAAACCCTGGAATTAGGCGTGTAATCGCCTCAAGCATAACGCTTACTGCCACTTCGCCGCCGTTAAGCACGTAGTCACCAATCGAATATTCGCGCACGTCGATGCCTTTTGCGCGGTAATATTCCGGAATTCTAGCGTCGTAACCCTCATATCTTCCGCATCCAAATAGCAAATGATTAGCGTGACTTAATTCCGTTGCATCTTTTTGCGTAAATAGTGGGGCAGAAGGGTTTGGGAAAATAAGAATTGGTAGATTCTGCGTATTTTGAGAATCCTGCGCATTTTTCTGATTCGGCAGATTTAGCAGCTCGTCTAAGCATTCAGCCCAAACTTCCGGCTTCATAACCATCCCGGCGCCGCCGCCAACAGGAGTGTCATCAACTGATTGATGCACGTCGTGAGTCCACTTTCGCAAATTGTGCGCGTGAATCTTAAGTAAGCCGTTATTTTGCGCCTTGCCAAGTAGGCTCAGATCGAGCATTTGAAAATACTCTGGGAATACGGAAACAATATCGATGTCCATCATAATGCACTCTATTGCGAAAGACCTGGAATTAAGCCGCCTGGAGGGTCAATAGTCAAATACCCTTCATCGACGTCAACCTCCGGCACAAGCGCCTCAACAAATGGCACAAGCGCAGTCTTATTATCGTCGTCAATCGGATTATTTAATCGGATTTTTAGCAGAGATTGCGCGCCATCGAGCACATCCACAACTTTTCCAATAGTCTCAGCCGGAAGCCCAAGCTGATTTTCATTGCAAAGACGCGCTTGCAAACCGACCAAATCCTTAATATACCAAGCATTTTCGGCAGCAAGCTCTTGCGCATCTTCCGCAGGCACATACAATTCAATGCCATTAAGAGCTTCAGCGTCGTTGCGATTTTGTGATTCTTCGAATAGTAAAATCCAACGATTTTTGAACGTTCTTGCGTTCTCAATAACAAACTCGCGCGTGCCGTCGGCAGTGCATAACACGTTTCCAGGTTCGAAACGCTCGTAAGGTTCGTCGGTAAAGACTTGTACAGTCACTTCACCCTTTAAACCTTGGGCTTTTCCGATACGACAAACCCTCAGCAGGTCATTACGACTTTGCTGAGGGTTGTCAAAAGATTGTTGGTCTAAGGCCACGTTCATCTCACTTACGTACGTCCATAATGTCTACGCGCACATTGTGATTGCTTAAGGCTTGCACAACAATGCGAATAGCATTAGCAGTACGACCGTTTCGGCCGATTACACGGCCAATGTCTTCAGGATTCACGCGCACGCGCAGCAGTTCGCCGCGAGCGTTTTCGTGAGAACGCACCGACACATCATCTGGAAAATCCACGATGTTTTTAATGAGATGTTCCACAGCTTGAGCCAGCATGATTACTCAGCCTTTTCCTCGGCTTCGGCAGCTTCGGCGGCCTCTGCTGGTGCTTCAGCTGGAGCTTCTTCAGCTTCGTTTGCAGCAGCTTCTGCTGCAGCCTGAGCCTTAGCAGCGGCTTCAGACTTAGCAGCCTTCAACTTCTGAGCTTCAGCTTCAACAGCCTCAACGCGAGCCTGTGCATCTGGGCCAGCTTCGGAAGTCTTCAAAGTACCTTCAGCACCGTCAAGACCCTTGAACTTCTGCCAGTCGCCGGTAATCTTCAAAAGCTTCAACACTGGTTCGGTTGGCTGTGCGCCAACACCAAGCCAGTACTGTGCGCGCTCAGAATCAATCTGAATCATAGATGGCTGCTTGTTTGGATCGTAAACGCCGATCTCTTCAATGGACTTGCCGTTGCGCTTGTTGCGCGAATCAGAAATGACTACGCGGTAGAAGGCATAGAACTTCTTGCCGAGTCGCTTAAGACGAATCTTGGTTGCCAAAATGGCTCTCCTTATAACTAGAGTCGTGGAATTTCGTTCGGGTGTGGGGCACTCCTTACGAGCTTCCACATGTTCCTCACGTGGTCGGGAAGAGGGCGCCGATTCACGCGAATAACTTATCCATTATGCCTGCGCGCTTGGACGTTTTTATTCCAGCGTATATAGGGCGATTGATGCGATGTATGCAAGGTGATCAGTGCCGTCTATTACGGCGTTTTTTTGCCACACGGCTTCGGCGTGCAAATTTTTTGCGCAAAATAGAATGTGATCAAGAGTAAGATTTGGCCATTTAAGCCAAGTAGGCCAAGTTTTTAGGCGCTTTCCAAGACAAATAGAAGCGTCTAAAAATCCGGATTTTAAAAGCGAACGAAAACTTGGGTGATCGATTGTGGAGTTCAAATCTCCTGTAAGAATTGTTAGGGTAGATAATTCGCACGTTTCTGCAGTGCTTGTATTTTCAGTACTTTTTGAAATTTTCACAAGATTTGCCAACGAGCGGATTCCCTCGCTCCAAGCTTTGCACCCGCGCATAGGCGACTTTGGGTGTGCGGAAGCAAAGTTTACGAAAACGTTTGTAGACGCGCCAAAATCTAAGCAAGTTGTAACGCTCGGCACGCTTGCTGCCTCAATTTTTATGGCATTATTGCAAGTAGAAATCGCGGAATATTGTGTAAAAATCGCGTTGAATCCGCCGTTATTGTGCTCGCTTTTGCTACCTACGCAAGAAGTCGGAAAAATTTCGTAAATACCTAGTTTTTCAAGATTTTTTACTAAGGATTCGCTTAATTCTTGTAAAAGTAACGTGTTTACGTTGTATTTTTTCGCAGTTTCGATTATTTGAGATGCGTTTGCTTTTCCGTATCTGCAATTTAGTGTCATTACGCGGATTTCCTGGTAATTTTCCGGCGTTTGTTTTCGCGCGCTTCTAAATCTTCCAAACCAGTACGGCGTATATGACTTAAGTGAAATCAAAAATAGTACCGCGTAAGCAATGCATAAATATGCGTAAGATTGAGCGAAATTATACGATTGCGGATTTTTAGATGCGTACAGCACTTGCCATTCTGTAGCGAAAATACTGAATAAAAGCAGCGCTCCTACAACATAAGTCGAAAGCGAAAGAAGCGCAATAATATACGGAAGTGGGTTATATTTATCCGCGCCCGCCGGCAGCCACCGAAGCAACTGCCAGCAAAGAAGCGCCGCAAATATAACCCACAGAATTGCTAATACAAAACTCATCTTCCGAATAACCGCTTATTTCCCGAATAATCCGGCTAATCCGCCGCCAAAGTTAGGTGGAAGTTGATTATCTTGATTCGAATTTTCCGAATTCATAAGCTCTTGTAAGCCTTCAGGAAGATTCTGCAGATTTGGCTGCTGTGGCTTTGCAAAAGCGGAGCCAGCAACGTCGTTACTTTCGCTTCCGGAAGATTCTCCAGAAAGTCGCTCACGCAACGCGCGCTCCTCAGCCTCGCGGCGCATTGGATTTCCAGACTTTCCGCCCTTCTTCTTCGACTTTTTATCCTTGCGCTTCGACTTTCCGCCAGGGCCGCCAAATCCAGGAATACCACCCATTCCAGGCATTCCAGTGCCGCCACTCATACGCTTCATCATTTTGGCGGCCTGCTCAAAGCGTTGCAAAAGCGCGTTAACCTTAGAAACACTCACGCCAGCACCAGCCGCAATTCGCGCGCGGCGAGATCCATCAATAATCTTCGTGTCCCTGCGCTCAGCCGGAGTCATAGAGCGAATAATTGCCTCAGTGCGGTCGATTTCCTTATCGTCAAACTGTTCAAGCTCCTGGCGGTGAGCGGCCATTCCTGGCATCATTCCCAAAAGCTTCTTCATTGAACCAAGCTTACGAACCTGCTGAAGCTGCTCCAAAAAGTCGTCTAAACCAAAGCTTCCTTCAGCAATCTTTTCGGCAGCCTTGCGCGATTCTTCCTCGTCGAACTGCTTCTGAGCATGCTCAATAAGCGTTAAAATATCGCCCATATCTAGGATTCTGGAAGCCATTCGGTCCGGATGGAAAATCTCAAAATCCTTCAAACCTTCGCCTGTAGAAGCGAACAAAATTGGCTTTCCAGTAACGCTTGCTACCGAAAGTGCAGCACCGCCTCGAGCATCGCCGTCGAGCTTAGAAAGTACAACGCCAGTAAAGTTAACGCCGTCGTTAAAAGCCTGAGCTGTGCGAACAGCGTCCTGGCCAATCATCGCGTCAATAACAAACAGCACTTCCTGAGGATTTACAGCATCGCGAATATTGCGCGCCTGCTTCATCAAATCCTCATCCACGCCCAAACGACCTGCGGTATCAATAATCACAGTGTCGTACATTTTTTCGCGCGCATAATCAATAGAATCGCGAGCAACTTTAACAGGATCGCCTTTAGTAAACCATGGCAAAGAAATTGCATTTCCGCCATTTTGTACGCCCTTTTCAGGCGCAAAAACAGGAACTCCCGCGCGTTCGCCAACAACCTGCAGCTGCGTAACAGCGTTAGGACGTTGCAAATCTGCAGCCACAAGCAAAGGAGTGTGTCCGGAATCTTTAAGCCAGTAGCCAAGTTTTCCGGCAAGAGTAGTCTTACCAGCGCCTTGCAAACCGGCAAGCATAATCACAGTAGGCGGGTATTTCGCAAAATTAAGTGGCCTATCAACTCCAGAGCCAAGCACTTTAGTCAACTCGTCGTTAACAATTTTCACAACTTGCTGAGCAGGGTTAAGCGCTTTAGACACTTCTTCGCCAAGAGCGCGCTCGCGAATCTGCGCTGTAAAGGAGCGTACAACTTCGAGAGCAACGTCGGCATCAAGAAGCGCACGGCGAATCTCGCGGATTGTGCCGTCAATATCCGATTCTGAAAGCTTGCCTTTACTACGCAAATGCTTGAAAGCACTAGAAAGGCGGTCTGTTAACGAACTAAATGCTGCCATAATTTTCCTATTCTACCCGCTGTTACTAACGTTGTGTAGCTGTGTGGTTGTGTGGTTGTGTAGCTGTGTATTTGTATATCCGTTTAGCTTTGTGGTTGTTTGGTTGATGTTTTTACTGCAAATGCCACGAAGATCCTTTAGCGCCGTCTTCAATTACGATTCCGGCGTTATTCAGTGCATCTCTAATTGCGTCTGCTGTAGAAAAATCTTTTGCCTTTCTAGCATCTGCTCTAGCCTGAAGCTGCAAAGCGATTAAAGCGTCCAAAGCCGCGCATTCCTTACTGCTTTCTCCGTTTGCTCCGGTTGCAGAAGATTTATTTGCGTTAGAAGTCCAAGGATCTGCATAAGGGTCCAATCCAAGCGCGTCTAGCATAGCGCGCACTTGTAAAACGGCTGTATATAGCAGTTTTTGCGTGCTACTGTTTTGTGCTTGTGCGCAGTCGTCAAGAATTGCATTACCTTGACGGATTGCTGTAAAGATTGCCGCGTTTGCGCCAGAGACGTTAATATCGTCGTTCATTGCGCGCGTAAAATCTTCCGGAAGCAAGTCTGCATCTACAGATTGCACTTCTTCTCGAGTTGGCGTATTTTCAAGCAATCTGCCAGCTCGCTCAAGGAAGTTTGTAATGCGATCGTAAGCAGATTTTGCTTCTACTAAAGCCTGGTCGGACCATTCCAACATTGCGCGGTATTGCACGGCTCCAAGTGCGTAACGCACAACCCAAGCTGAATTATTCGCTAAAACAACTGGTACG
The DNA here is from genome assembly GCF_049244275.1 of Gardnerella sp. DNF00753. Classification (NCBI taxonomy): domain Bacteria; kingdom Bacillati; phylum Actinomycetota; class Actinomycetes; order Bifidobacteriales; family Bifidobacteriaceae; genus Gardnerella; species Gardnerella sp. DNF00753. The sequence continues at coordinate 1,166,252 of NZ_CP058393.1, read as the reverse complement.
GAGAGGCCATTTCCTAAAGATTTAGACATTTTTTCACCCTTGGCTGTAACCCACGCGGAATGCATCCACACATTTGCGCTTTTCCAGCCTGCGGCAGTTGTTTGTGCCATCTCGTTTTCGTGATGTGGGAATCGCAAATCTAATCCGCCGCCGTGAATATCAAAATCGTCGCCAAGATAGCGGTGGCTCATAGCCGAGCATTCAATATGCCAACCTGGGCGTCCTTCGCCAAAAGGTGTTTTCCAGCGCGCATCCGGCTGGTCGAAATCGCAAGGTGCTTTCCAAAGCGCAAAATCCCTAGGGTCGTGCTTGTCTGGGGAAGCGTCTGCGGGGTCGGTTGGGTTGTAAATATCGTTTCCTGCTGAGTCAACACTTGGGCCTTTTTCGTCTGCAATTGCGGAAGCTTCGTCACCATCAATTTCATTACGATTTTGATTTTGGTGCGTAAGCTCACCGTAATGCTCCCAGCTTGGCACATCAAAATAGACGTTTCCAGTAGGATTCCCGGCGCTGTCTTTAATAACATATGCGTGACCGCGTTCAATTAAGCGCTCAATCAGCTCAACCATATCCGTAATATGGCCGGTAGCGCGCGGCTCAACCGTTGGTGGCAAAACTCCCAAAGTGTTGTAAGCTTCAGTAAATTCGCGCTCATAAATGTATGCGCGCTCCCACCAAGTTTGTCCGGCTTCGCTAGCTTTTTTCATGATTTTGTCGTCAATGTCTGTGACGTTTCTAACGAACGTAACTTTGTAGCCAAGACGCAACATCCATCGGCGTACTACGTCGAATGCGATTGCCGCGCGAATGTGTCCAATATGCGGTGAGCTTTGCACTGTAGCGCCGCAAACATACATGCCAACTTGCCCAGGTTTTGCAGGCTTAAACACGCTTGTTTTGTGTGAAGCTGTGTTGTATAAGCGCAAGTTTTGCGCGGCTTCACTAAGTTTTGCAGTCTCTTCATTCAAAGTCTTATTAAGCATAATTGCCATTATAAATGCTTCTTCATACTCAGAGCGACTTGAGAAGTTGCATTTCGTGCCCAGGCTCTTTAGTTAGCGATACAATTATTGCGATTTGGTTTTAGATTTAGCTTTATTGAACCAATCTATTACCTAGCTGTTTTTATTTTGTTCGTTACTGAAAGGAATATCATGGCTGAGATTTCATCTGCTCTTATGACGGACATGTATGAATACACTATGCTTGACGCTGCTCTTAAGGACGGCACTGCAAATCGTAAGTGCGTTTTTGAAATTTTTACTCGCCATTTGCCTCAGGGTCGTCGCTATGGCGTTGTTGCCGGAACGGGTCGCATTTTGGAAGAGCTGCAAAAATTCCATCTTTCGGAAGATGATTTGCGTTTCTTAAGTGATCGTAAAATTGTTAGCGCTGAAACTATTAAATGGCTGGAAAATTTCCGATTCCACGGTAAAATTTCCGGTTATCGTGAGGGGGAGATGTTCTTCCCGAATTCGCCAATTTTGCAGGTAGAAGGCACTTTTGGTGAATGTACTTTGCTTGAAACTTTGCTGCTTTCTGTTCTTAATTACGATTGCGCGGTTGCGTCTGCCGCAGCTCGCATGGTTTCTGCCTCCGCAGGACGTCCTTGCATGGATATGGGCGGCCGTCGTACGAACGAATATTCTGCAGTTGCTGCGTCTCGCGCCGCTGTAATTGGCGGTTTTAAGGGAACTGCAAACCTGCTTGCGGCGAAACTTTACGGATTGAAGGCAATTGGTACCGCGGCTCACTGCTTCACTCTTGTTCACGACACTGAGCGCGACGCTTTTACTTCTCAAATTGCAGCTCTCGGCAAAGGCACTACGCTTCTTGTTGACACATACAATATTGAGGAAGCTGTAAAGACAGCCGTGGAAGTTGCGGGACCTGATCTTGGCGGAATTCGTATTGATTCTGGAGATTTGTGCGCTTTGGCTCGTCGCGTTAGAAATCAGCTTGACGAGTTGGGTGCTAAAAACACAAAGATTACAGTGACGAATGATTTGGACGAGTATGCTTTGGCTTCCTTACAAACCGCTCCTGTGGATTCTTACGGCATCGGCACAATGCTTGTAACCGGCTCTGGCGCTCCTACTTGCGCAATGGTTTATAAGCTTACTGAGCGCGAAGGAGCGGACGGTGTAATGCAGCCTGTTGCTAAGAGGTCTAAGAATAAAGCGACTGTGCCTGGACGTAAGTTGGCGTATCGTTCATACGATTACAGCAGTGATTCTTGCGGAGTGGCAGATTGCGAACGCGTGATTTCCGGTTCGGAAGTTGCACTCGCTCAGTTTAAGCCTGAGGATTCGTGGGAGAATCTGCTGGTTGATTACATGGTTGATGGTGAAGCTGACGAACAGTTTATGGGTCACGATGCGATTATGCGCGCCCAGGATTATTGTGCTTCTGCTTTAAGCCGATTGCCGTTGGCTGCGCAAAGTTTGATGCGTGGAGATCCTGCAATCCCAACTGAAGTACGCGTTTTATAAATTGCGCATTTGCGAAAAGCAGCTTAGCAGCAGAGTTTGTTAGTAGTTTGCTAGTATCGTTTACTAGTAGCGCTGATTGCTAGAAGTTGAGCTTGCCCATTTCGTCATAAATGCGCTTGCACTCAGGGCATACCGGATAGTCGTTTGCTTCGTGGCGAGGAATCCACACTTTTCCGCATAACGCGACTACCGGTCGCCCTGTTAAGCGCGACTCTTCAACGCGATCTTTAGAAACGTAGTGTGCAAATCGGTCCGCATTTCCACCGTCGTCTAAACGAGCATCTTCATCTACTTCCGGACGCTCAAGTACGGAAGTAGATGTACCTGAACCGGAATCTGGATTAGAGGATTGCGAATCGGCTTCCATAATTGCATTAAGTGTGCTATCTGCTAATAACGTTGAAAGCATTGCGCATCCCTTTCTATAATCATGCCTGACTAAATCTAATAAAATCAAACCTAATCAAACCTAATCAAACTAAATTCAATCAGACTCAATCAAACGTCAGTATTAACTAGCATAAAGCATTATTGCAACAAACGCACGAAAACTTCCGCACTGTATTGTTGTATGCGTTTCACTATGAGCTATGTGGGTGATAATCTAAAAGCATGACTATAGCTGTGTGCCCCGGCTCGTATGATCCAGTCACTGCCGGCCATTTAGACGTAATACAACGCTGTACGCATCTATTTGATGAAGTACACGTGCTTGTTGCGGTGAACGCCGCAAAAACACCGTTGTTTTCAGAGTCTGAGCGTGTGCAGATTATTCGCGAAGCTGTGAAAAATTTGCGTAATACGCATAGTAATTGCGCTGATACTAGCGCTGATACTTGTTCCTGCAATAACGCAGGAAAAATAGTTGTTTCCTCAACAACAGGCTTAATCACCGACTATTGCAAAAAAGTAGGTGCAACGGCAATCGTCAAAGGCTTGCGTCAAAACGGCGACTATGAAGCTGAACTTGGAATGGCTTTAGTGAATCGCAAATTAGCTGGAATTGAAACGCTTTTCTTGCCGGCAGATCCAATACTTGAGCATGTTTCAAGCTCCGTAGTTAAAGACGTTGCGCGTCACGGAGGAAATGTTACTGGCATGGTTCCAGATAACGTAATACCCTTATTACAAAAGCTTTTTGCTGAACAATCGTCAGATCAAAACAATAATTCAGTTACGCTGAACAATTGAGACAGGAGAGTAGAAATGACAAATAAAGATGAACTTAACACTGAAACCTCTGGATTATCCAGCATTGTGAGCGAGCAAGCAGAGGACAATCGCGCTGAAGATAACGCAAAACTTCCGCTTCATCCTATTCTTGCCGACGAAGAAGATGCACAAGATGAGGTTATAAATACAACAGCTGCTGAAGAGCAGAATCTTCCTAAAGGTGATTTACTAGTTGATTTAGATGCTGATAACACAGAAACTTCATCTGTTGCAGCAGTTGGAAATGTTTCTGATGCGAATGATGTTCGTGACGTTGCAGCAGATAAGGCAAGTAAAGATAAAAGTGACAAAAAAGCTTCTGCAGCATCGGCATTTTCTGCTTTTCCTCTACCGGATTTGCGAGAGCGTGAAGACGGTGGTGCAATAGATTTTGAAGAAGATGAAGCTCCTTTAGCTGCGCAAACAACTAAAGTAAGTGAAGAAGTACGTTCAAAGAGTCGTGCAGAATTTACTACTGTTTACGACATTATTGACTCCATGGAAACAACGCTTTCGGAAGCAAAAAACGTGTTATTTGCTGCTGGAATGGTAAAAATTGATCGCGACGAATTTGTTGATCAGTTAGCTCGTTTGAAAGATATGCTCCCAGTTCAGTTGGAACGCGCGTCTGCATTAATGCGTGAAGCGGAACGACGCTTGCGCACGGCTCAAGCTCAAGCAAATTCCATTGTTTCTTCTGCTCAGTCGCAGTCTGCAGAAATTATTGAAGAAGCTCAGGAGCGTGCGCAATTCTTGGCAGGTCAAGAAAACGTTACAGCTTTGGCAAAGCAGAAAGCTCGCGATATTCTCGATACTGCTCAAGCTAAGTCAGACAAGCTTACCCAGGGTGCAGATCAGTATTGCGCTAATGTTATGGAAGGCTTAAAGACGCAGCTCGATAAGTTGGAACAAGACGTGCAAGCTGGTCGCAGAGTGTTGGAAGAGCGACGCAGGTCTGCAAAGCGAGCACAAGACGAGATTAAAGAATCTTTATACGATAATAACGACGAAGACGAAAGGAATGATTAAATGACTTCGCATCCTTCCCAATCACCATGGGCGATTCCAGTAGCGCAAATGGCTGCGCGCGCTGGTAGCAGCATGGCGTTACACCGCGTATTTCCAGCTCCGGAAGGCATTGGAGATTACGTTATTGGTGTAAAGCCAGGCAGCGATGTGCATGTTGATGGTGACTTTGATGCTGTTGTTGACGGCCTAATGTTCCAGGGAAGTATTACAGCTCCAGTGCACGCCGAGTGCACGCGTTGCTTGATGCCGCTTCGTCGTGATTGGAAAGTAGATGTGTGCGTTTTCTTCCCTTATGTAGATGAGCGCTCGCAACATGCGGATAATCGCAAGAATCGCAAAGATGTTGACGAAGACGAATCTCAAATTTGGGAAGATAATGACGAGTCGGGAAACGTGTATCCGCTGGTTGGTGGCGGCGATTTTGCTGATATTGAGGCGCTTATTCGCGACACGATGGTAAGCGAGCTTCCTTTGCAGCCGTTGTGTGAGCCAGATTGCCGCGGACTTTGCTCTCAGTGTGGCGAAAATCTTAACGAGCATCCGGAGCATCATCACGATGTTACTGATATTCGATTCGCGGCTTTGGAAGGATTAAAAGCGCAACTTGAGAATGCTGAAAAACGGCATTAATTTTACTCGCGTGAGTAGTTTATGCCGCGCTAGATTGCGAGCAAATTACGCAATTGTACGGTGCGTGCTGTAATATACAGAACGCTTAAGCTCAATCGTTTGAACGAAATAGAGGAAAAACTATGGCACTGCCTAAATACAAGACCTCGCGTGCTAATACGCATTCGCGTCGCGCTAATTGGAAGGCGTCTGCCGTGCAGACTGTGACTTGCCCGAACTGCGGTTCTGAGGCATTCCCACACATGGCTTGCCCATCCTGCGGAACCTTCCGCGGTCGTGTGTACCGCGAAGCTATTCGCTCGGCGCACAACAACTAGGTTGTATTGAAAAACCCTGCCATCGACGGGTGGCAGGGTTTTCTTTTTTTCTTTCGTATTGTTTTAGTTTATATGGCTGTGAGGTTGGGTGTTACTTACGCGCGTCGAGCGCGTGCCAAGCGACTTCTGCAGCCGCAAGTTGCGCTTTACGTTTGCTAGATCCGCTTCCAACGCCAAGAACTTCGTCGCCGTCCTTGTGTGCAAGAACTGCGCGCGCCTCAAAAACTGGAGCATATTCAGGTCCAGAAACAGCCATACGATACTCCGGATCTTCCAAGCCCATATCGTGCGCCTTAACCGTAAGTGAAGTCTTCCAATCAAGTGCTGGACCTTCGGTCAAAACTTCCGCCAAAGTGTCATCAATCAAACGATGCACAACAGCGCGCGCCTCATCAATACCGTGTTCAACAAAAGTTGCGCCAATAAGCGCCTCAACAATATCGCAAAGAATCGAATCTTTATTATTTCCGCCCTGCTCCATTTCGCCGCGGCCGAGCAGAATATATGGTCCAACATGCAGCTTTTCGCGCGCAACAGCAGAAAGCGCCCATTCAGACACAGCTTTCGCTCGCATCTTCGCAAGTTGACCTTCAGTCATGTCTGGATGCGCAGAAAATAGCGTTTCTGTAGATACGAGCTCTAAAACAGCATCTCCCAAAAACTCAAGTCGCTCATAATTTCGCGTACCTGGATGCTCGTGCGAAAACGAGCGATGCGTAAGCGCTTCTACCAAAAGATCCGGCGAAATAGTTGTGCCTAAAGCGTCTAAAAGCTCCTGAGTTGGATCCCCAGAGCGAGCCTCTCCGTCGTCTAATCTTAAAACTCCACTTGCTTTATGCGCACTCTTCGTATCGTGCTGATTTTCTTGATTATTTTGAGTCTTCATAACAGTACTATTATAGTCCACATTGCCAACACGCACGCTTTTAGATTAAGTTAGATTAAATCTGTTCGTAGAAGTCTGCAGCTATATTTATGCATTATGCCTACGTATGATTTGGGATTAGAACGAGTTTCGCTAGAGTTTGCTACAAAAACGATTTTTACTGATGTAACTCAAGGTGTTTTTGAAGGCGACAGGATTGGTATTGTTGGTCGAAATGGCGACGGAAAGTCAACGCTACTTCGAATGCTTGCCGGTAAAATGCAGCCTGATTCCGGTCGCGTAACTAAGCGCGGAGGGCTTACTTTTGGCATGCTAGACCAGCGCGATCCTTTAGATGATAACGCAACTGTGCGTAAGGCTGCTTTGGAAAATCGCGAGGATTACGAGTGGGCTGCAGACCCGCGCTCTCGCGAAATCGTGGAAGCTCTTCTTGGCGGAATCAATTTGGAAGCAAAAGTTGGTACGCTTTCTGGCGGTCAGCGCAGGCGAGCTGATTTGGCAAGATTGCTTCTTCATGACTGGGATATTTTGGCTTTGGATGAGCCTACGAACCATTTGGATGTTGTGACAATTCACTGGCTTGCAGAGCATCTTCTTCACCGCTGGCAGGACGGCCAGGGTGCTCTTTTAATTGTGACTCACGATCGCTGGTTCTTAGATGAGGTTTGCACTTCGATGTGGGAAGTTCACGACGGCGTAATAGATCCGTTTGAAGGCGGCTACAGCGCGTACATGCTTCAGCGAGTTGAAAGGGAGCGTCAGGCTGATGTGCGCGAGGAGCGTCGCAGAAATTTGGCCAGAAAAGAGTTGGCGTGGCTTTCGCGCGGTGCTCGTGCGCGTTCTACTAAGCAGAAGTTCCACGTAAAGCAGGCTCGCGAGCTTATTGCAGACGTGCCTCCAATGCGCGATACTTTGGAATTAAAGAAAATGGCAACTTCTCGTCTTGGCAAGCAAGTTGTTGATTTGATTGATGTTACGCAAATTTTTGACGATGCTAATCAGCTAAAAAATATTGATCCAGATATTGCAGAAAGCGCTGCTACTTCAGAAAAATCAAATAAAGTTGACATTGTAGAATCTGCTTTTGCGCAACCAACTCACGTAGGAAGCGTTACGATTGCAGTCGACGAAAATCAAGAAAATCTTTCTGAAGAAAATCCGGAAACTGCTGCAGCAGAACGAAAAACTATTACCGGCCGCATGATTCTCGACGATGCAACATGGCTAATCGGCCCTGGAGATCGTTTCGGAATTGTTGGCGCAAACGGTGCTGGAAAATCAACGCTATTAAGCATTATTGACGGTTCGCTAAAACCTACGGTTGGCCGCGTAAACATTGGCAAAACTGTAAAATTTGCTGTGCTTTCGCAGCGCCTTGAAGAGCTTGAAAAGCTTGGAAAATATAAGGTTAAGGAAGTTTTAAGCCGCTATAAACCGAGCTACATTATTGACGGGAAAGAAGTTACTCCCGGTCAGCTTATGGAGCGTCTTGGTTTTAAGCCTGAGCAGCTTATGACGCCGATTGCGGATCTTTCGGGCGGTCAAAAGCGACGCATGCAACTGCTTTTGATTCTTCTAAACGAGCCAAATGTGCTGATTATGGACGAGCCTGGAAACGATCTTGACACCGATATGCTCGCTGTTATGGAAGATTTGCTTGACACGTGGCCTGGCACGCTGATTGTGGTTTCGCACGATCGCTACTTGCTTGAGCGCGTAACTGACCAGCAGTTTGCGCTTATTGACGGCAAAATCCGTCATCTTCCTGGCGGTGTAGACGAGTATTTGCAAATTGTAGAAAAATTGCAACGCGATCACGAAAATAGTAGTGGTACTACTGGTACTGTTGGCGCTTCAAGTACTGCGAATGCTTCGAGTGCTGCAAATTCTACAACTAAAGAAAGTTCAGAAAGTACAGTAATTGAGCCCAAACTTACCGGCAAAGCCTATCACGATGCCACAAGACGCGTGGCAGCAATTGAGCGAAAACTTACAAAACTTGAAGATCAAAAATCAAATATTGAGTCTCAAATGGCTTCTCACGATCCAAGTGACTTCGTAGGTCTTCAAGCTCTTAACGAAGAATTGCAGCAGAATGCGCAAGAAACTAGCGATCTTGAAGAAGAGTGGATGGAACTTTCTGAGCAGCTGCAGTGATTAGAAGATAACAGCCACGTGCTAAATTTGTGAGTTATGGCTCAAATCAAGGATATGCTGGAATCTGTAAAACCAATTCGCGTAGACGGTCGTGAAGTTGACGAGCTTCGCCCTGTGCGAATTACGCGTAAATTTACTGATGTTCCTGAAGGCTCTGTGCTTATTGAGTGCGGAAATACGCGCGTTATGTGCACTGCAACTTTTACTGTTGGTGTTCCTCGTTGGCGCAGGGATTCCGGCTTAGGCTGGGTAACTGCCGAATATTCTATGCTTCCTCGAGCTACTGCTGAGCGTACCGACCGCGAATCTGTGCGCGGAAAAATTGGCGGTCGCACGCATGAAATTAGCCGTCTTATTGGTCGCTGCTTGCGCGGAGTTGTCGATATGAAAGCAATGGGCGAGTGCCAGATTCAAATCGACTGCGATGTTTTACAGGCAGATGGTGGAACTCGCACAGCTTCCGTAACTGGAGCTTACGTAGCATTGGTAGATGCGCTTAATTGGGCGGAAAAGAATGGTCATATTCGTTCCGCTGCAAGCGTTCTTAAAGATGCTGTTTCGGCAGTTTCGGTTGGCGTTATTAATGGCACGCCTATGCTTGATTTGCCTTATGTTGAAGACAGTCAGGCTATGACAGATATGAACGTTGCTATGACTGGTTCTGGCACGTTTATTGAAATTCAGGGAACTGCTGAGCATCGTCCGTTTAATCGCGACGAATTAAATACTTTGCTTGATTTAGCAACAAAAGGTAATCGTGAGCTGCAGAAAGCGCAAAAAGCTGCTTTAGCCAAATAGTAAACAGATTGAAGGAGAGCGGGCGTGAAACTTGTTGTGGCAACACATAATGAGGGAAAACTCGTTGAAATTAAGCGTATTTTAGCTGAACAGTTAGCTCAACTAGCAGATAGGTTCGAACTGATTACTGCTGGTTCTCTTGGTTTGCCAGATCCTGTGGAAACAGGAGTTACTTTTGAGCAGAATGCGTTGCTTAAAGCTAGAGATGTTGCTTCAAGAACTGGCTTGCCTGCTATTGCGGATGATTCCGGTATTATTGTTGATATTTTGGGCGGCGCTCCTGGAATTTTGTCTGCTCGTTGGAGCGGAGTTCATGGTGACGATAAAGCTAATAATGCTCTTCTTCTTAAGCAGCTTTCGGATATTCCGGATCGATTCTTAACAGCGCGTTTTCGTTGTGCTGCTGCTCTTGCTATTCCAGATGCTTGTAGCGAAGTTCCTGAAGGCAGTGTTATGCTGCACACTCACGGTTTTGAAACGGTTAGAATGGGGGAGATGATTGGTCATCTTCTTCGCGAAGAGCGTGGAAATAACGGTTTTGGTTACGATCCTATTTTTGTTCCAGACGAGCAGCCTATTCGTAACGGCGTTCAAATGGAAGGTTTAACTAGCGCTGAGCTTACTCAGGAAGAGAAGAATAGTATTTCTCACCGCGGCCACGCTTTGCGAGCTTTGTTGCCTGAATTACAAGCTTTGTTTATTACAGAATAAATAGCTTTGTTTAAGATTCCTCTGTGCGTAGCGTGCCTTGACACAGGTTTAATCGTTATTTATAATTGGCACGGCGTTAAGGAGGTGATTTGCCGTGAAACATGACAGTAACAGTCATAATTCTAGTACTCGCACTACGAGTGAAGGTTCTGACACTATTGGCAGTAGTAGTTCGGACGTTCCTCCTGAATATATGAAGCCGGCAATCACCGCATTTAGGTTGCAAAGATTGCAAAAATAAAACTTACGAAATCTGCAAAACTTACTTGGAAACTTGCAAAAATAAAAAGTAAGCTGCAATTTTTTGAGCCTAAAAAGCAATCAATGGTGATACGGCTACATAAATCAATCTGAAAATAGATCTGAAAATAGATCTGCAACTAAATCTGAAAAAGATTTAAGAAAATATAAGTAAAGGCAATAAACCTTTAGCTCCTATCAGAGGACTTTATTATGACCGTATTCACAACTTCGCGCAAGGAAGGCGCAGGCGCACAGGTTGACGAGAACACTCGCTTCTGGTCCGATATTATTGTGTGCGTAGGCATTATTGCTGTTTTTGGCGTAACTGCTTTCCTTATTCAGCGCATAAATCAGCCGATTGGCCCAAGCGGTATTCCTTCTAAAGTGTCTACCGACTTAATTAATCTTCCTTACTACACTTTGCGCTCAGTATTTCGTATGCTTCTTGCGCTAGTGGCATCTCTTATTTTTACTATTGTTTATGGCTCTCTTGCAGCTCGAAGTCGAAGACTTGGCAAGGTGCTTATTCCGCTTTTGGATATTTTGCAGTCCGTGCCAATTCTGGGCTTCCTTTCGGCGACTGTTACCATTTGGTTGGTGATTTTCCCTGGATCGATGCTCGGCGTTGAAGCGGCTTCGATTTTCGCTATTTTTACAAGCCAAGCATGGAATATGACTTTCTCGTTCCACCGCTCGCTTTTAAGTGAGCCTAAGGAGCTGGACGAGGCTGTGCGCAGCTTGCAACTTACGCATTGGCAGCGCTTCTGGGTGCTAGATATGCCAAACGCAATGATTCCGCTGCTTTGGAACTGCATGATGTCTGTTGGTGGCGGATGGTTCTTCCTTACCGCTTCGGAAATGATTTCCGTAAATAACCACACTTACGCTCTTCCTGGTATCGGTAGCTTTGTTGCGCAATCTGCTGCAGATAATAAGCTCGGGAATATTTGGTGGGCTATTGCTTCTATGGTTGTGGTTGTTTTGGCGCTTGACTTCTTCTTGTGGAAGCCGCTTACTGCATGGGCTGAGCGTTTCCGCATTACGCAGAGTGCTTCGGACGATGAGCGTCACAGCGCTATTTTGACGCTTATTCGTCATTCTCACGCGGATGAGGTTATTAGCAAGCTTTTCTTGCCAATTAGAGAGTGGCTAGAAAAGATTACTCGTCCGCTTGGCTGCACAGGAGCTAAGTGGCCTCATAAAGCTTCGCAGCGCAAGTTTGGAGACTGGGCGTTTAACGTTTTAATGTTCCTTATTGTTGCAGCAGGTGTAGTGCATATGCTTTACTTTGTGCATACAACTGCAGGGTTGCAAGAGTTTATTACAGCAGGCATGCTTGGCGGAATTACTTTTGTGCGAGTTGCTGTTTTGATTCTTATTAGCTCGCTTATTTGGGTTCCAGTTGGTGTTTTAATTGGCATGAATCCAAAGATTTCTAGAATTATGCAGCCTATTGTGCAGATTCTTGCCAGCTTCCCAGCAAACTTTATATTCCCATTTGCAATGGCTTTGTTTATGGCTTGGCACATTGACTTGGGTTGGGGAAGTATTATTTTGATGGCTCTTGGCACGCAATGGTACATTCTTTTCAATGTTATTGCTGGCGCTAGCGCTATTCCAGATGATTTGCGTGAAATGACACGCAGCTTTAGGCTGGCTCGAGTTTTACGTTGGAAGACGCTTATTTTGCCTTCTATTTTCGGTTCTTGGTGCACTGGCGGTATTACAGCTGCAGGCGGCGCTTGGAACGCTTCGATTGTGTCGGAAATCGTTGAATACGGTAAGCATCATATGTCTACTGCAGGTTTGGGTGCTTATATTACCAACGCAACTACTATGGGAGATACTGCTCGCACTCTGGTTGGCGTAACTGTCATGAGCTTAATTGTTGTTTTAAGTAATCGACTATTCTGGTCGCCTCTACAACGTATTTCCGAAAAACGCTACGTATTGAATTAGCTGAATTAAATCAACTAATTAAATCATCTAACTGAATCAGCTAAAATAACAAATTTTATAAAACAGATTGGCAAAATTATGAATACTTTGAAAAGCAATGCAAAAACAGTGCAATCCTCAATTACAAGCGATATTATCGACGCAAAGCACATCAGTCAAAGCTTCACTTCCGACAGCGGCACAACTCAGCATGTTTTGCACGATATTTCTTTCACTCTTCGAGAAGGCGAAATCGTAGCAATTTTGGGACGTTCCGGTGCTGGAAAATCAACTTTCCTTCGCACAATGGCTGGTCTTGTGCAGCCAACAGAAGGCACAGTAACGTATCGTGGTCGTGAGCTTACAGGCCCAAACCCGGGGGTTGCAATCGTATTTCAAACCTTTGCTCTTATGCCGTGGCTTACCGTGCAAGACAATGTGGAGCTTGGTTTGCGAGCTAGAGGTGTTAGCAAAGAAAAGCGCACTGAACTTGCGCTCGCTGCAATTGATGCAATCGGTTTGGACGGCTTTGAAACAGCTTATCCAAAGGAGCTTTCCGGCGGTATGCGTCAGCGCGTAGGTATTGCGCGTGCGTTGGTTTTGCGACCGGATGCGCTTTTTATGGATGAGCCGTTCTCCGCACTCGATGTTCTTACTGCAGAAAACTTGCGTCAGGAAGTGCTTAAGCTTTGGTCTAGCGAGGAGCGCGATATTAAGTCTGTGCTTATTGTTACGCACAATATTGAAGAAGCTGTGCAAATGGCTGACCGTGTGGTTGTTTTAGGTTCACATCCAGGTCATCTAATTGCAGACGTTCAGGTTGATTTGCCTCGTCCTCGAGATAAGCACAGTGCTGAATTTGAGGCGATGGTAGATAATCTGTACGCTATTTTGACCGGTTCTGCTCCGGAAAGTGCTTCTGAGCAGGAGAGTTCACAGTCTAATGATTTGCAGAACCAAACTCAAGCTGCAGATACTGAGGATGCTGAAGATAACGAAGCTGCAGCAATTGCAGATATGCTTATTCAGCGTCATCATGATGATGAGGATGAAGACAAGCAAGGCGAAGATGAAGCTGAATCTGGAGAGGCGAAGGCAGAGCCTGTGTCGGTTCGTTTGCTTCCAAACGCAACCCCAGGCGGTATGGCAGGTTTGCTTGACGTTATTTCAGAAAATCCAGACGGAATTGATTTGGCTGATTTGGCAGCAGACTTGTCGTTTGAAATCGACGATTTGTTCCCGCTTGTTGATGCTGGAACAATGCTTAATCTTCTTACCGCAGAAAACGGCCATATTACTATTACTTCTGCTGGTGAAGAATGGCATAACGCCGACATTTTGCACAGTAAGCAAGTTTTTGCGCGACTAGCTATTGAGCATGCGCCTCTTGTTCACGCAATTGATCAGGCTTTGAGTCGTAACCGCAACGGTAAGCTTCGCGGCGAGTTGATTTTGGATTTGTTGCGCAGTAAGCATACGGATGCGCTTGCTCGTCAGCAGTTTGATATTGCGATTAGCTGGGGTCGTTATGGTGAGTTGTTTGATTACGATGCCGACGATGACGAGTTGACTCGTACTGTTGAAACTGCTCCTTTGGACGGTGTTGCACGCTAAAATAGCTTGAAATAGCTTGAAATAGCTTGAAATAGCTTGAAATAGCTTGAAATAGTGTGCAATACTGCTCATTAATAATGTCCATTATTGTGCATAAATTTGATACTTGTATGCTTTCGATAAAAGGATGCCGCATAGTTCTTTTATCTTTAGGTCTAGTCGCTTCTTATTTAAGATTGCGCGGATCGAAAGCCCCCTAAAAAGCGAACTTTTTGGGGAAAATTGCGTAGCGCATTTGCTGCTAACGCTTACTATGCGTCGGTATGCGGCGGCGATGGAGGAATATTATGGTAAATGCTGTAGAAGCATTTGATGCTAAGCATCTTAAGGCAGCTGAGGAAATCCCAGCTTTCCGTCCTGGTGACACTGTTGACGTTAACGTTAAGATTCAGGAAGGTAACAACACTCGTATTCAGACCTTCACCGGTGTGGTGATTGCTCGTAAGGGTGCTGGCGTGCGTGAAACTTTCGTTGTGCGTAAGGTGAGCTTCGGTACTGGTGTTGAGCGTCGTTTCCCACTTCATTCCCCAGCTATCGATTCGATTAAGCTGGTTCGTAGCGGTCGCGTTCGTCGCGCTAAGCTTTACTACTTGCGCGCTTTGCGTGGTAAGGCTGCTCGTATTGCCGAGCGTCGTGATAACAGCGCTGCTAAGTAAATCAACCTTAAAGTGAAGGATTAAATTATGTCTGATGGCACGCAAATTAGCGATACTCACATCGTTGCTGTAGCGGGTCATGGCGTAGATCCTTCACCGGTTCCGCCTGAACCGGAAGGTTATGAGCCTTCCGGTTTTGGTGGTTTTAGGAAAAATAGAAAAAACAAAAAAAACAGTAGAGAGAGCCGAAATATCAAACGTTTTGCTCATGCTCGTAATCAAAAAAGCGGAGATCATTTTTCTCTTAAAGACGCTTTAGTTTGGTTTGGTATTCCAGTTTTTGTAGTGTTAATTATTCGCCTGTTTTTGCTCGGCGCGTACACTATTCCTTCCGGTTCTATGCTTGACACTATTCACATTGGTGATTACGTTGTTACATCAAAGCTAACTCCTAGAGTATTTCCTTTGCATCGAGGAGATATTGTAGTTTTTGAAGATCCTGCTCATTGGCTAAGTGGAGAATCTTCTAATGGTTTAGTTGGCAAGGATTTGATTAAGCGTCTTATTGGTTTGCCTGGAGATACTGTGGAATGTAAGGGTGCGGGGGAGCCTGTTACGGTTAATGGTGTTCCGGTTCGCGAATCTGCTTACATTCGTCCTGGTGTTGACCCAAGTGCTTTTCCTTTTAAGGTAAAGGTTAAAGCTGGGCATGTTTTTGTTCTTGGAGATAATCGCGCTAATTCTGCAGATTCTCGCTACCATCGTAACGATGGGGACGATGGTTTGGTGCCGATTTCTAAAATCGAGGGCGTTGCAGTGTTCCGTACGTGGCCTTTGGATCGAATTGGTGTTTTGGACGAGCATCATGATGCTTTTGACGATGTTCCAAGCAAATCTGCGAATTAAACCGAAATTAAACAACAACTAATCCGAAATTAAATCGCGAATTAAACTTGTAAATTAAACTTATGCAAGTAAAGTCTTAATTATGCCGAAAGAATCTTCTAAAATACCTCTTACGCCATCTCTCGATAATGAAAAAAGCTTGCTTTGCGAAGGATATGATTGGATTATTGGTCTAGATGAAGTTGGCCGCGGATCTCTTGCAGGTCCGGTAATGGTTGGAGCTGCAGCTATTTGTAAAAATCAAATCGAAGCGCAAACAATTCCTGAAGGTTTAGCTGATTCTAAACTACTTACTGAGCGTCGTCGAGAAGACTTATTTAATCCTCTTCAAAAATGGTGTACTTCTTGGGCTGTTGGATCTTGTACTAATAAAGAAATAGATGAGTGGGGTATTAGTTACGCGCTTGGAGTTGCGGCTTTGAAAGCAATTGCAAAAGTCGAGGAAGATATGCAAATGTGTAAAAAAGAAAACACTCGTATTGCAGCAATATTGGATGGTCCATGCGACTACATTGATAAAGTTGCCAACACTTTTGACGCACCATTTGTGCCGATTCCTGTAAAAGTGCATACTCTTGTGAAGGCAGATCGTCAATGTGCAAGTGTTGCGGCTGCTGCAGTTTTGGCAAAAGTTACAAGAGATAATCTTATGGTGATGTTATCTAAAAAAACGCAATATGAAGCCTACGATTGGGCGCATAATAAAGGCTACGGTTCGTTATCTCATCGAAACGCAATTAAAGAAGTAGGGCCTAGCGATTTGCACAGACTGTCTTGGAATTTATAAACAAGTGAATTTATAAACAAGTTTTAATAAGTGTAGATTGTTCTTGCTAAATCTACGCAAATGTTAAATTGCCTTCTTTTTGGCGAATGTTTCAAAGCTCCAGAACGGCTTAAAATCAACATAATTTAGCGGTAGCCGGCGTGTTGATGGTGTGTGTGAAGCGTAATCTTAAAAGCGGTGGGGGAACTTATTTTTGGAAAAATTTGCAATGAGTATTCGTAATGAAGAAAAGGATCAGGAGATGATAAATCGCTGTTTTGCGTTCGTTCCAGGAATTAAGCATTTAGTTGCTTTAAGGTCGGCGTGCCTAGCGATTTCTTATCTTATGAATATTGCATTTGCTTACGTTTGTGTTGGAATGCTCTCTCCAGTTCTTCGCCCAGTTCGTTCAGTTGGAACTTCTTTAATGAGTTCTGTTGAATTTACTTCGTATATTATTGCTTTAGTTGCTATTATTCTTATAAAATACGCGGCTTTTCACTGGTCTTCGACTATGCAAACAGATATTGAGTCGCGTGTTGCAATGCGTTTGCGTCCAAAAATGCTTCATGCAATGCTATCTTTAAGATCTGCAAATATTGAAGAAACTGGAGATTTTGTAAATTTTTCAGTAAATGACGATATTTCTGCAATTCAGCGTTTTATTGCCGTTCTTGTGCCTCAAATCGTTGCGGCTATTCCTATTCCAGTAGTTATTTCTGCTGTGCTATGCACGGTAAATCCTGCTATTGCTGGCATTTGCGCTATATCTGCAATGTTTAATATTGCGTCTCTTGTGCTAGTTTTGCTTATGCGCTATGCATTTTGGCGTTGCGTTAGCGCGTTGTGCTCTTATGTTATTGCTGCAATAGCGATTGTTGCTACAGTTTGGTTATCTAGCGTAAAAGGCGTTGGTCTTGCTGCAGCGTTGCTAACAATGCCTTTGCTAATGCTTAGTGTCCAGCCGTTTAGAGCTGTTAGCAAGTATATGCATGTTATTCGTGATGCTGTGCTTGGAATGGAGCACGTTGAGTCTTTATTGCGTACTGTAACAGATTCTAACGCTCCAATAGCTTTTAGTGATGACGGTTCAACATTATCTTTGCCAGATGGTTCTACGAATATTGCTTTGCGCATGCGCTGCGATATTAAACGCAATGGTAGTAATAATAACGAATTTGAGCGTTTATCTATAGTTGCGCGCTCTGGTGAGCTTCAAGTAGTTCCAAGCAAATATCAGTCTGATGTGCACTCGTACATACTTTCTGGAACTGGGTTTAACAAAAACGCCGACGTATTGCTGTCTTATAGCGATCGTTACGAAGTTCAGGAAGATGATGATTCTCCATTTGTTTCGCTTGATACTTTTGGGGAAGGTGGCAATTCTTCGTATCTTTCTCTAAATGATGCTACTTATGGTGCTCTTGCAGATATTGTTACTGTTGTTAGCGAAAAAAGTCACCTGTTTTCCATGACTTTGCGCGAAAACTTACTTCTTGCTGCTCCAAATGCAACAACTACTGCTATGTGGGATGCTTTGCGAGCTGCTAGAGTAGATGGCGTTGTTTATGCAGATTATGACGGATTAGATATTCCTATTGATCGTTTGCTAAATAATCCTGATTCAGCATACAATCCGGAAGATATTATTCGTCGAATTATTCTTGCGCGCGCTTTACTTCGTCACACTCCTGTTTACATTTTCGACTATTGTGCGCAAGATATTAGTGAATCAGAAGCCGAAAAAATTATTAAGATTTTGCGTAGAGTTGCGCGCTCTGCAACTGTAATAGTTTTAATGCCTAACGATGCGGGTTGCACTTCTGCGGATGCTAAAGTTACTGTGGAATCTTATAGGCATATTTTGGATAATAAGTCGGGCGAAATTCAAAAATCGCAAGCAAGTGTGCAAATAAAAAATATCGCACCTATTTCTGCTATTATTTCCGAATCTAGCAAGCGTAACATTTCCAAGTTTAAGCGCGCTATTTTTGCTATTCTTTCTACGTTTATTACAGCACTTAATTTTGCGGCAACAGTGTGTATTCCTGTAACTATTGTTTCTGCAATGTTTGCTGTTGCTGGCAGACCAATCTTTGGTTTTGTAATGCAACAATGCGTTATGGTTGCTGTTTTATGCATGGCTATTAGAGCTTTTACTCTTGTGATTTCTTTTGCAGGTTTAGACATTCATAACGAGCGTTGGCATAAGGCTCATATAAGTATGAATGTTGGAATGGTTTGCGCTGTTATTCCGCTAATTGTTGTGCTTTACTATTTCAACAAAAACTTATCTTATATTGCGATTGCAGCATGCTTGATTATTGTGTTTGTGCTGCCTAGATACTTGCTTATTCGTTCAAAACATGTTGTAAATAAGCTTCGTTATGAAAAGAATGATGTTGAGTGCGAAGTGAACGATATTGAGCTTGGTATTGATGAGATTCTTGCTTTCCGTCAAGGTGAGCATTGTGTAAATAGAATGATTGCTTCAATGAAAAAAGTTTCGCAACAAGACATGCGTTTAGCACGTAAAATAGCCGGCATCTCGTCGTTTATACTAGCTTTGGCGTTGGCAAGTATTGCTGCTGCGGCGCTGGTTGTGGCAAATACTATTCATCCTGTTCCAACGAATCTTCCAGCATGGAGCACAGTATATGCTGTTATGGCAATGGTGTTGCTTGTGATTATGATTCAGCAAGTTATTGACGTTGTTTTGCAGCGTATACCTTCGATGGTAAGAACGAGTGGTAAAGCTGGTAAAGCTGGTAAAGCGGCTGGTGGGGCAGCTGCAGCAGCTGGAGCATCTGGTAAATAGTATGTATAGGCACAAGCAGCGTAAATTTTCAAAAAGACAGTTAGCTGCAATTTTTTGGATGATTATACTTGCTGTACTAATTGGCGTTGCTGTTGGCTTGCTCTTGCCAAAGATTAGTAACAATGTAGGCAAGATTACTGGTGAGTATGAGGCGAGTGGAGATGCAGCTAAAGCGCTTAAAAAGCTTCGTGTAGCGAAACCGTATCACAAAGGCTACGAGCGTCAAGTATTTGGGTATCGCACTACGGATGAAGATGGCAACGGTTGCGATGTTAGAGAAGATGTTTTAGCTCGCGATTTGCGAAACGTGAAATACAAGTACGCTGGCTCGTGCAAAGTGCGCTCAGGGCTTCTTCATGATCCGTACACTGGATTGGATATTAATTTCGTACGTGGCCGTAAAACCAGCGCTTTGGTGCAAATAGATCACGTTGTTGCTTTGCAAAACGCTTGGGAATCTGGGGCTTGGAATTGGAATGCTTCAAAAAGGTTAAAATTTGGCAACGATATGCTTAATTTACTTGCTGTGCAAGGCGCGGCAAATCAAGAAAAAGGATCTGCTTCTGCAGCGTACTGGCTTCCTTCTAACAAATCATTTAGATGCGAATATGTGGCTCGTCAAATTGCTGTCAAATATAAGTATGGGCTTACTGTAACGCGTGACGAGAAGCAGAACATGCTGGCTGTATTGCACAATTGCGGGGCGCAAGGGCTACCAATGTGAATGCGGCATAAACAGCGCAGTGGTGAGTAGTTTATGTCGCCTTAGCGCTCGCGAATACAAAACGCCACTGTTTACCTGTTGCGTTAGCGATGGTAGAGCAGTGGCGTTTTTGCGTTTGTGGAGTCGCGGGGAATTGAACCCCGGTCCGGTGATCGTACCCTCGGTCTTCTACGTGCGTAGTCTGCTGGCCGTGCGGCAGTTTTTCTGCCCCCATGTTATTGCAGACAATTCATGGCGAGCATATCTACAGTAAAAGTCCCTGAATTGCCCTGCAGCCCGGCAATTCAAGCAAGTCTTCTAATGACGTTCAGCACCACCCCGAAGACGTGAGTGGGTGAACGGAGCAGCTGCTCACTGGTTAATCCTGGCGCGAAGCTCAGGCAGCGAGAGCGAACTCAGTGCGATTAGATTTAGCACTTATTCTTTTGCGAAAGGACGTTTACGAGTGGACTTTCGCATTCTCGGCACGCTTCCCCGCGGCGAACAGATCGCCGTCGAAACCGATCGACCCCTTTTGAATTTTCAAATATTCGCTGCGTTAAAGCAGACTTTACTATAGTACAACATATTCTGTGCGGCTGCTATGTGTAAGTTACTATGAGTGAGTTTCTATATATATATATGATACGGATTGCATAAAAGGATAATTATAAAAGTTTGATGGGGGGGGGGTATAATGCTATGGCATGTAGATATGATATGACATTTTGAAGATTTAATGAATTGTGTGGATTTGCTTATTTATTACTTTTAAGCATATTAAGCAATTGTTTATTTCGTGAATGCATACTCTACAGGTGTATTGTATATAAGTTATAATTTATATGAGATTTGTGCGTAATATTTTACAAATTTGTATTGGTTGGATTAAGGAGAAGTAATGGCTGCTAGCAAGGATTTGCGTGGTGTATCAGTTAAAAAAGCGCTTCATAAGGCTGAGAAAGCTAATAAAAATCCTAATGCTAAAAAAGCTGTGAACGCCAAAAAGACTACGTCGCTAAAGGCTACGGCAGTAAAGCCTGCTCGTTTCAATCGCGGTGTTGCTGGCGTTGCTGTTGCTTCGACTTTAGCCATGATGCTTCCGTCCGCTGCCGCTTCTGCATTGCAAATCAACCAGCAAAATATTGTTGATAGTGCAAATGTTGTTAGTAAATCCGGCAAGGGTAATTTGCGATCGCAAGAGCTTAACATGCTTCGTTGGGGTGTGGGAGCTAGAAGAGAAAGCAGGCAGACTAAGGCTTTTGTGGAAATTGCGCGACGTGCGATTGAAGCGCAAAAGCAGCGTGAAAATGTTGAGAACGTTCAGAATACGCAGCCTGCAATTTCTTCTGAGGATTTTAATGGCGATAAGTCTGCTACGCCTACAAAGACGTCTGAAATTAAAAATACAACTTCCGACTCAAAGGCAAATGTTAATTCTTCAGAAAATACAGCAAGTGCTACTGAATCGGCTAATCCGCCAGCTAGTGCTCAGTCCTCTGAGCCTGCGAAAGTTAAGCAGTCAGAAGTAAAGCCAGTTGATACTCCTGCAGTGAATCAACCTGTGCAGCCGACTACAAAGCCAGAATCAGCGCCAACTGCA
The DNA here is from genome assembly GCF_049244275.1 of Gardnerella sp. DNF00753. Lineage (NCBI taxonomy): Bacteria > Bacillati > Actinomycetota > Actinomycetes > Bifidobacteriales > Bifidobacteriaceae > Gardnerella > Gardnerella sp. DNF00753. The sequence goes on along the minus strand of NZ_CP058393.1, from coordinate 1,144,833 downwards.
AAACAAGATGAAAAGAATACGGCAGAAGTAAAGCAACAGGAAGTGAATGCTGGTGAAGTTAAGCCGGCTGAAAATAAGCAGCCTGAAAATGCTGAAAGCTCGAAGCCTGCAAGCGAGCAGAATACAAATGCACAACCTTCAAGCACTCACGCAGAAAATACGAATACAGTAAGTGCTGCAAATGCGCCAAAAGTGCGTAAGCCTAGGTCTGCTGAGAATAACGGTGGTGATAATAGCGGGAGTAGTGTACCTACTACAACAACAAGCGCGCCTGCATCTCCTGCTGCATCTTCTGCAAATAATGCGCCTGCATCTACTGCTGCGGCTCCTGCAGGTAATACACCTGCACAGTCTACTCCTGTAACTCCTGCAAGTGCAGAATCTAATGCTGGTGCTGGAACTACGGCGAGCACAAGTGCAGATACAACTGCGCAATACAATAGACAAAAGCAAAGTGCAGAAAGCTCTACACAAGGTACACAAGGCTCTACACAAGGTTCGCAAACCAATACACACGGTGCAAATACAAGCGGCTCAGGCGCAAATATAAACGCTACGCCTTCAACTAATTCATCGAACTCTGATCCACAGAATCGGTCTACGCAGAACAATAATCCAACGCCTTCACCTGCTTCAACGTCTACTCCAAACGCTGGCACACAGAATGCTGGCTCAGCAACAACTAATAACACAGCAACTGATCCAAATAGCCAGGTAATTAAGCCGAATGAGCAGCATCCAACGGCAGGCAGCACCAGTGAAGCCAACAGTCAGGTACAAACCGACAAAAAGCCGGAAGTCACGTACAATTTGCAAATTCGCTACACGATTGGCGGCGCTGCGAATAAGCAGCTTGTGCAGCCGTACGAGCTTACGATTGACGTTGAAAAGTTGAATAAGCTTGACGATGTTAATAGTTACGAATACATTGAGCTTCCAAAAGCTGCTGGATACCGCCCGTCCGTATATCATTCTGGGGATTACCAGTACTACGTTAAAAAAGTTGAGGGAGATAAAAGCAAGTTCGTTATTGACGATGGCACGGATGCGGATGCTGTTCGCTACTTGCGTTTGAGCAAGAAGCTGATTACTGATTACGCTGTAAAGGAAAGGCCGGCTGTTGGGGGAAATAACGTCGCTCAAGCTCCGCAGACCTCACAGTCTACAAATCCGCAATCTTCATCGTCTTCGCAGCCAAAAGCAGACGACGGCATTCAGTACTACGGCGAGTTGAACATCAACTATGCTCCTAAAACAGCTAAGTACTATGTGCGTCACCTTGTGCAAAAGCTTGACAATAAAGATGAGTTTGAAGAAGCACCTAATATCGGCAAAGCCATTGTTGTAGAACATAAAACTAAAGACAAGAATAACAACATTACAATAACTAAAGAAGTTATACATGTTACGGAGATTACTGGCACAGTTGGCTCGAATGTAACAGCTGTTTCAACGTATATTCGAGGCTACGAACCGGAGCATAATCTTATTAGCTCGCCACTTTCGGATTCTGAAGATGAAAGCGACAAGCTTGTTTTGAACCTTCGCTACTACCGTAAGGCCTATGAAGTTACTTACGATTCTGCTGGCGGCACGGATGTTACTGCTCAAAAAGTGTATTATGGCCAGAAAGTGCCTGAGGTTCCAGAACCTACGTATCGTGGTCATAAGTTCCTTGGATGGCAGGTAGTAAAACCTGGAGATAGTAGTTCTAGTGGTCCACTAATTAAAGGAACTAGTACTAACTACAAGATGCCGGATCACAATGTGCAATTCCGCGCAGCTTGGTCAGCTAACGCTGCCACTAGCTACCGCGTGAACGTGTGGGTGCAGAAGGCAGATTTGGTTGACAAAGAGCATCCGGATTCGCTTGCAAACTACGACTTTGTTGGTCTTGTTGAGCGCAAGAATGTGCAAACTGATAGCGACGTTGCGCTTGATAAGATGAATGACGCTGGCGTTGTTGATGATGCTAGTAAGCTTAATGGCAAAAGCAAAGATGATTATGTAAAGAACCCAGAGCTTGGCTTAACTAGAGAAGAGCTGCAGGGTACAGAAGCGAATAAATACAAAGACGGCTTAATTGAAAAGTTCAACTGGATGAACGATACGCATGTAACAAACTTAGATGGGTATGATACTGAGAATCCTGGTGACGCTAAAAACAAAGGCAAGGATTTATTCACGCGCTACTTCCACGTGAATAAGAAGCTTACTAAAGAACTTAACAGTGAGCAACATGATTTTGTGCCAGGTCGCCCAGATTTAGGCAAACGTAGTAAATCGCAGCTTTGCGCGGACGACTTAAACAACACTCTTAACTTAGTTTACGATCGCAAAGAGTACGAGCTTATTTTTGCTAAGCCTGCTGGATTAGAATTTATTAATTCTGATGCTGCTAACAATGCTGCTATAAAGAAAAAAGACGAGCATGGCAAAACAACTATTTACTGCTATGCTGGCGGCGGCAAGTGCTCAGAGAAGTATGATGGTAAAGATGATGATAATGGCACTGAGATTAACCATAAAGGTTACCGCGTAAATGTTCGCTACGGTCAAAAGCTTACTGATATTTGGCCAGGAGTAGAAGAGATAGATCTTAGTAATGATATTAGTGATGAAGATAAGGCTTTTCTTGGGTGGCGTATTGGATATGCAGGGGATGTAAAGTATCTTGATACTCCTCCGTATCGTTTTACTAAAGAAGAATTTGCTGACCCTAGTTTGCGTGCGATGGGTAAGAACCAAGCGCCTAAAATTAGCGATGACCCTGAGCATAATCCTCAGACTACACACGAGTTAAAAGATAATCAGCGTCTGCTTACAGCTGATACAACCGGTGCTAATAAGGATATGCCATATACGGTTATTATTAAAAAGCAAAGTATTGCGTCTGCAAAAAATGGCGATACTGGCGATGATATTAAGTATGTGCTTTCAACTGATTCATATAGCAAAGATGATGTTAATAACACTGGTTATACCTTTACAGCTCCGTCTATTGCTGGTTTTGACAGCGTATCATCAGGTCTTAAGGCTGAGCAGAAAGATAGAGATGACTTTAACGATGACTCAGAGGCACTTTATGAAGCTTCTAGTGAGTATAAAAAGGATTCCGAAGAGTGGGATAAATTAACAGACGATGATGAAATTACTGAAGCGCAGGCTAAAGGGTTATTAAACTTTAGGAAAAAGTATCATATAAAGTTTCGTGACTATTTAGGTCCTGCACCTAGTGACAGCGATGAAGATCCAGATGCAGCCTATGGGCCAGATGCTCCAAGCGATAATTATGAGAAAAACGCTTGGCTTGAGATGAAGTACAAGCGCCAGTCGTACGACGTGCAGTTTTATAATGCGGACGGCAATGCTATAAAGGACGACAGTGGCGCTGCTACAGAAAAACTGCCATTTGAGTATAGCTTGACCAAGCGCGGCAACGCTAAATTGACCGGCGACGACGCAGCCTTGTACTACAACGATGGCGCAGTTAAGTCTTACGATGCTTCTGTAACTAAAGACGATGCCGATAACAAGTCTAAGCAATTCGACGGCAAGTACACATTCAAGCTTAACGTCAAAACTTACTCCATCGTTCGCCCTGATAATTTGCCAAAAGACTACGTGTTTAAAGGCTGGGCTGTTGATCAGGCTGGCACTCGGTTTATAAATGGCGAAGACAAAGATATTACAATGCCAGTCAACGGCATTAAGCTTTACGCTGCGTGGGGTAAGCCAGAAGGTATTAAGCACACTGTAACGCTTAACTACAATATGCCTGAAATTGACGGAAACGGCAAAGAAATAAAGGACTCTAACGTAGTTACGAAACAGCAGTTCGATCACTACTATGTTATTAAGGAAAATAAAGATATAAAGGTTCCAACTCGCAAAGGCTACGACTTCTACGGCTGGGAAATTGACAAGAATGGCACAAAACTTCCGTACGCTTTCGGCAACAAAGTAGTCGAAGATATAAAGCTTGATGCAGTGTGGGTTAAGGATACTCGCTACAATGGCACTTTTAAGCACATATTCTTAAAGCCTGGCGTAACGTTTAAGCAGTATAATGAGGCTAAAAATAATCATACAGAAGCTGATCTTGTAGATCATGTTTCCGAGCAAACGGTTTCCGGCTTGCGTGAGCATTTGCGCTACAATGCGGAAGCAGTCTATAGTGACGAAACGCACTTCCCAGATAAGCATTTCACGAGCTTTGAAGCCTCGAGCAATGAGAAGCAGAATACTGGCGAGTTTGTGTACCAAACGTACAATACGCGCAAGTATAAGGTTCGCTACGTAACTGTTGGTGAGGATGGCAAAGAAAAGGATCTTCTTCCAGAAAGCGAAGTCAGCTCTGTAAATAGAAACTATGACGTAGCATTCTACAAGCCGATTGAAGGCTTTATGCCGGAAACTACGCAGAAAAGTTTTACTTATAAAACTGACAAAGATGGCAAGCAGGATGTTAATAATATTCCTGAAATCACCTTCAGGTATAAAGACGTTCGCGTGCTTAAGCGCAAGGACGGTCGCGTGCTTAAGTTCAAAGACGATCGAATGCTTAATCCCAATGACGATGAGCAAGCTCGCCCAACCAACTACAGGCGCTACGTGTTCGAAGTGGCTGATGGTCAAAGCTCTATGGGTAGCGTTGTCGACTGGCAAGGAAGTAATGTAGCTGACGGTTATGCTCTTGTGTACGATGCGATTAAGGGCACGAAGGCTTACCAGATGCCGCTGCCGACAGTGAAAGCGAAGGATGGATTTGAGTTTGCTGGTTGGACTTCTAAAATCGGTTCGTCTGCTCTTGGTTCTACGGAGCTTCAGTATTCTGATGGCGTAAATTGTTTGCCGATTCGCTCCGAAGAGCAGAATAGCCCTGAAGTAATTTACATTGCTAACTTCAAGCTGAAGGCACCTGTTGCTACAGCTCCGCAAGTGCTTACGCCAAAGGAGAATATTAGTACCGGAAGTAGTAATGATGCTAAGAAGCTTATAACCAATGCTACTGATTATCCAACTGGTGCTACGTTCAGCTTTGCGAAAGACGAAAAGTTTGACAACACTCCAGGCTTGCACAAGATTAAAGTGCAAGTGCATCTTGATGGAAATACTGCTGAAGCTGAAGTGCTGTACCGCGTGCTGCCAGATTTGGTGTACGCAAGCGATTGGGATAAGTTTAGCAAAAGCGACTACGGCATCAATAATGCTAAGGACTACGTTCCAATTACCTTTACCGGTAAGAACGATGAAGGCACTATTATTGGTCATGATACGACTGGCACTACTCCTTCTACTGGCGGAACAACTACGCTAACTGCTTACGTTTACAAAGGTAAGGATGTTAGAATCCGCGTGCCGCAAGCTTTCGGTAGGGATCACAGCAGAGATAATTACCACTACGTGTTTAAGGGCTGGGCAACTAAGGTTGTAAAGCCGACTGCTGCGAATCCAAATCCAGAGCAGAAGTTTGACATAAATTCAAGCGACCGCTACACGGATGCGAATTTGCAAAACGGTGTAACTTACCACGCTGTTTACAAGAAGATTGACTACTTCTCCAATTCGTCTGACGGTGGTGAAGTTCCTAAGGATGCTGTAGTCGCAATCTTTAAGCCTGCTCCGGGTAGATTGTGGAATGACAAAACAAGTGGCCCTAAGGTGTTCTACGTAAAGAAGGGCACTGATATTTCCCAAATTACGAAGACTGTTGGTGGGAAGACAGTGAATGTTCTTGAGATGCTTCAAAACAATCTCACTGGCGCTAAGGGAACTTGGTCTCGAAGCAGCATGCGTAATGATGGATCTGACGTTAAAGCTATTGAACCAGTTACAAATTGGACTGTTAATGAATCCTTCCAAGAGTTCGTGGCAGATCAGAAGCCTTTAGCTACTCCAGATGTTAAGAGCGATACTTTGCTTGCAATTCGTGGAGATAAAGAGACTCTTCCAAGTCCAGAAAAGTATATTGCTAATTATGATTCTTTGACTGATACAGAAAAGAATCCAAATGTAGAGAGTGTAACAGTTAAGTATGCATCTACTGCTCCAACTGTTGATAAAGCTGGCGTTTACACTGTTCCGTTAATAGTCCGTGTTACGTATAACGACTTTAAAGATCCTTCTACTCATAAGAATTATTATGACTATAAGACTGTTGGCAAGCTTAAAGTAATGCACGACTTGATTTACGGTGAAAATGTAAAGGATCTTGGCGCTAATCCAACTGACGATGAGAAAAATGAGCATAAGGAAATAACTGATAAGTATAAGAAGGTTAACTTCATTACGAATAATAGTTATGGAACTATGGCTAGTGGTTCTCGAACCTTGTTCTACGCGCATACGAACAAAACTTCTGGCGTAAAAGCTCCGCAGGCTATTGGCAAGGATTATGATGCTGATGGCTACCATTACGAGTTCGTTGGTTGGAAGAAGCTTGATAACTTTACAGAAAATAGTAATAATGCTAAGCCTCTTACTATAGATGAAGTTAAGACAGGCGAAATTTTGCAAAGCTCAAGCATATCGACAAATAAATATGAAGCTAACACTACGTATCAAGCGGTTTATAAGCGCGTAGAGAACGTAATTGACGCTTCCCAGCAAGACGAGATTCCAGACGGTTACGTTGCAACCATATTCCTTCCAGGATTTGGCAGAACGTGGGCTGACGGTTCGTATAAGCCAAAACTGCTGTATATTCGTCACGGAAAAGATAAAGAAGATAACATTAAGTTTGCTAAGAAGGTTGCAAGCGACACTGCTGCAACGCTTTCTGGTTTTACAAAGTGGCAAATGTATAATGCAAGCGGCGATAAGTCGAATATATTATTACATGACAATTGGGATATTAGCAAGCCGCGCATCTTCGTTGCTGAGCAAAATGGCGTTGACGATGTGAAGATTCCAGAAACAGTTATTGGCGTTGGTGAGGGTATTCCAAACATTAATAAGCTCATACATAACACTGACCCTAGAGTGAGTGTATCTGTAGATGAGAATGCTAAGGTTGATGTTTCAAAGCCTGGAATTTCAACAATTATGGTGAATGTAACTAAGCCTACTGATGAAAAAGATAAGACTACAGGAAAGCAAAAAACTGTTACAACTAAGTTGCCTGTACGCGTGTACGTTTTGCCTAAAGTTATTGCAGATAACGATTTGCCAGCTGAGGGCACTGCTGCAGCCAAGTTTGTAGAAAAGAACTACACGAAGGTGACGTACGTAGCCGGTAAGGGCGGAAGTTTGCAAAAATCGCCTCTTGAACATGCTGGAGACAAGCCAGTTTCAGTATATTGGGTGCGAAATGACGCTACTAATTTGCTTATGCAGGTTCCAGACGTGCTTGCAGATAATGGCTACGTGTTCAAGAATTGGTCGCCTAATACGACTGAAAAGCCAGCGGCTCCGGCAGATAAACGCAAGGCCACAGAAGAAGAACGAGAAGCTTTGGCTCGAATGGCAATCATGGATGGTATGCCATATGTAGCAAAGTTGATTCGTAACTCAGATAAATCTACGCTTGCTGCTTTGCAAAATCTGCTGAACGAAGCGCAAAAGCAACATGCTGCGCAAGTCTACAATGCTAAGCGTGAAGAATTAGCTAAGATTGCAGAAAGTAAGGGTAAGACGGATCTAGCTCAAAAAATTCGCAATTCTCATGATTCCTTGCAAAATATTAAGGATAAGCTTGTCCAGAGTGGCATTGATGTTGATGAAATCGTTGAGCATAATCGTGAAAAAGCTTTGCTTGTAAAACTTGCTAAAGAAGCTGGAAAGGAATGGCTCGTTAAACAAATTTCCGATTCTAAGCATTCTTCAATAGAAGCTTTGAAGAATTTGATGCAAGAAGCTGGAATAGACTTAACATTTGCTAATCTTGAGAACGCAATTGATCGTTATGTTCTTGATGAACAGCGAGAAGTGCTCGCTGAGCTTGCTGATGAAGCAGATAAGCCATTTGTTGCAAAGATAATTCGCAGCTCCAAGAAGTCTAGCTTGGAAGTTTTGAAGCAGCTTTTGCGCAAAGCTGGAGTAAATCCAGAGATTTCGCTACCAGAGCCACAGCCAACGCGCGAAACCACTATTACTGCAAACTTCGAGCAGATGGATCCTGTGGAGTTTAAGTTTAGCGGCAAGGCGGTTGAGGGTGTTCCTGCAACGTTTACGCTTGCAAACTTAACTAAGGGAGTTCTTAAAGATGATGGAACAACTGATACAAACGCAACCGTTTCGGTGGATGGTAAGCCGTTTACTGTTAATGCGTTGTCTAGTAGTAGTAGTTTGAAACAGCTTGGAATTTCTTATTCTTGCGAAGGCACTACTTGCACAATTTCTGGTACGCCTAAGATTGTTGATGGTAAGAAGGTTGTTGAACTTACCTTCACGAGTGTAGATAAGTATGGTCGCAAAGCTAAGGTGACGGTTGATATTGAGGTGCTTCCAGCATCGAATGATGTTAATCCAACGCCAACTCCGGAGCCACAGCCGGAGCAGCCAGTTCCAGCGCCTGTTCCAACGCCTGAGATTCCGTTTGTGCCAGATTTTGCGCATTCTGTGATTCCTGAAGCTCAAGTTATAGAGCCTGAGGTTGAGCAGCCTGAGCCAGAAGAGCCACAACCAGAGCCAGAGTCAAAGCCTGTGCTCGCTAAAACTGGTAGTAATGTTGCGCAATCTGCAATACTTGCCAGCTTGTTAGCGTCTGTTGGTTTGGCTGGGCTCGCTGCAAAGCATAGGAGAAAGCGCGAAGACGGTAAGAATAACTAATCGAGTCGAGGGTGGTGACTAGAATAACGAAGGTTCCGGTTCACGCTTAGCTATTGGGGCTTTGCGACCCGGGTCGCCCGAATTCCATAGGAGACATTATGAAGCAGGGTATTCATCCCGACTATCACGCAGTGCAGGTTACCTGCTCTTGCGGAGACACTTTCGTAACTCGTTCCACCGCTGATGGCGATCACATGACGGTTGACGTGTGCTCAAAGTGCCACCCATTCTATACCGGCAAGCAGAAGATTCTCGACACCGGCGGCCGCGTGGCTCGCTTCGAGAAGCGCTACGGTAAGAAGACTAAGTAGCTTTTGTGACGCCAGCCCTGCTTTCGTGTAACTCGCGGAATCGGGGCTGGCGTTTTATGTGCTAAATTAAATATTTTTAACTTAAGGAATATGATGGCTGAGTCAGTAGATGAACAATTCCCGGCAGCAGTTACCGCGTTAGAAGAGTATCGCGATATTGAAAGTCGCATGGGAAGCCCGGAAGTTGCGTCAAACCCGGACGCTATTCGAAAACTCGGCCGCAGGCACGCAGAACTCGGTTCAATCGTAAACGCTTACCTCAACTACAAGCAGCTTTGCGACGACTTTGAAGCCGCAAACGAAATGGCAGGCGACGACCCAGATTTTGCTGAAGAGGCTAAGCGCTTAGAAGAGCAGCTTCCAGCAGCAAAAGAAAAGCTTCGCACGGCACTGATCCCTAGGGATCCGGATGATGCGCGCGATATGATTATGGAAATTAAAGCTGGCACTGGCGGCGAAGAAGCGGCTCTGTTTGCTGGCGATTTATTGCGTATGTACATGCGTTATGCAGAAAAGCGCGGCTGGACTACAGTAATCCAAAGCGAAAATTCAACGGAACTTGGCGGCGTAAAAGACGTTCAGCTTGCTATTCGCGCAAAAGGCACGCCTGCTCCAGAAGATGGCGTGTGGGCCAGCATGAAGTACGAGGGTGGCGTGCACCGCGTGCAGCGAATCCCAGTTACGGAATCGCAGGGGCGTATTCAAACTTCTGCAGCCGGCGTAATCGTGTTCCCAGAAGCAGACGAAGATGACGACGAAATCGAAATCGATCCAAAAGATTTGAAGATCGACATTTTCATGAGCTCCGGCCCTGGCGGACAGTCCGTTAACACTACTTATTCCGCGGTTCGCATGACGCATATTCCAACCGGCATTGTGGTGAGCATGCAAGACGAAAAGTCGCAGATTCAAAACCGTGCGGCAGCCCTTCGCGTGCTAAAGTCGCGCTTGCTTGCCATGAAGCACGAGCAGGAGGCGGCAGAAGCGGCAGATATGCGCCACTCGCAGGTGCGTTCGTTGGACCGTTCCGAGCGAATCCGCACTTACAACTTCCCAGAAAATCGTATTGTGGATCATCGCACGAATTACAAGGCTTACAATCTTGACCAGGTTCTTGACGGCGACTTGCAGCCTGTTATCGACAGTGATATTCAGGCGGATGAAGCCGACCGCTTAGCGCAAGCCAAGTAAGTAGCCGAGTAAGTTAAGTAAAATTACTGAAATAACCAAACAATTCTTAAAATGCAAGAACTTTTGCAAGTTTTGCGCGATGCTGTTAAAAAGCTTGAGTCTGCAGGCGTGGAGTCTGCGGAATACGACGCGCGTTTGCTGCTGTCTAAAGCTTGCGGCGTAAGCTTAGCTGAGCTGAACAAGGCGCTAATACTTGGCGATTTAACCGATTTTTCGCCAGATTATGCTAGAAAATATAGCGATTTTGTAACTAGGCGTGCTTCTCGCGAGCCGTTGCAGCATATTGTTGGCCGCGCGCCTTTTCGCTACTTAGATTTGCAAGTTGGCAAAGGCGTTTTTGTGCCGCGGCCCGAAACAGAAGTTGTTGTTGAAGCTGGATTGGATTGGCTTAGAGAATCTGGTATTAGCAAGCCCACGGTAGTCGATTTATGCGCAGGTTCGGGAGCAATCGGATTGTCTGTTGTAACTGAAGTTGCAGACGCGCAAGTATGGGCTGTAGAAAAATCTCCTGAAGCCTTCCAATATTTGCGAAAAAATTTTGAAGAAACTGCAAAAAATCACGAAAATCTGCAGATTTCCAGTCGATATCATGCTGTTCTTGCAGACGCAACCAAAGCGCATATTTCGGATTGTACGCCGGAACTTCACGCAATTTGCGGCAAAGTGGATTTAGTAATCACAAATCCGCCTTACGTGCCAGAAAGTAAAGTGCCGGAACAGATTGAAGTGCGAGAATATGATCCTCCGCTTGCGCTGTATGGCGGCTCTGCGGACGGCTTAGTTATTCCGGAGCAGATTATGCGCGCGGCTTTTGCGCTGCTTAAGTCTGGGGGAGCGATGGTGATGGAGCACGATATTTCGCAAGGAGATGCGCTTGCAGATTATGCAAAAAACATAGGATTTATCAGCGCAAAAGTCAAAAACGACTTAACAAACAGAGCAAGATTTGTAGTATGCAAGAAAGAGGCTAAAAATGAGTAAAATTTGCAATATCAACGAAGAATCCCTGCAAATGGCAGCGCAAATCATTAACGAAGGCGGCGTAATCGTAGTGCCAACTGACACCGTGTACGGCGTTGCTTGCGATCCGTTCAATGAAGCCGCGGTTGCCAAAATTTACGAGCTTAAGCGCAGGCCGCGCACGAAGGCGCTGCAAATTTTAATGAGCGGAGTGGAAGATTTAGAAAAACTTGGTCTATATTTGCCTTCTCCGCTGGATATTTTAGGAAAAAAGTTCCTTCCGGGCGGATATTCTCCGATTGCGCGCGCGAAGAAAGGCTCGGTTGCTTCAAATCTTGCAACGTTGTGCAAAACGAATGAAACTGATGCGCAAAACAATGCGCAAGCTGAAGCAACTGAAGCAACTCAAGGCGTGCGCGTGCCGGATTGCCCGGAATTAATGCAAATTTTGCGAGTTACCGGCCCTTTGGCTGCTTCTAGTGCGAATCGCAGTGGTAACGAAAGTGCAGACAGTGTGGAAGAAGCGTTTGCGGCTTTCGGCAACGAAATTCCGTTGTATTTGAACGCAGGTCCAACTCGCTCGCACGTAGCAAGCACAGTAGTTGGCGCGGATTCAAACGACGAAGACGGTATTGTGATTTTGCGTGAAGGTGTGATTTCGGAGAGTGAAATTCGCGAGGCTTTGCGAAAGTAACAAGAATTGCGAAAGTAGCGAAAGTATTTACTAATTTTGCTATACTGCCGAATCGTTACAATCAAATAAGAAAGCGTGAAAGCACGCGCGAAAAAGATGTGCGCGAGTATCAAAATAGCAGAAAGACATAGCCGATGAGGGTTTACCTATTTATTGCAGCAATTGCAGGCGGAGCAACGTGGCTGATTACGCCGCTTGTGCGCCATCTTGCGATCCGCATGGGAGCCGTCGGTAAAGTTCGCGCGCGCGACGTGCACACGATTCCGACTCCTCGCATGGGCGGGGTGGGTATGCTTTTTGGTTTCGCAGTCGCCATGGCATTCGCAAGTTCCATGCCCTTTATTTCCGGGCTTTTTGCTGGAACTCACCAGCCGTGGGTGGTGCTCGCCGGAGCAGTCATGATATGCCTGCTTGGGGTATGCGACGACATTTGGGATTTAGACTGGATGCTTAAACTTGCCGGTCAGCTGCTTATAGCCGTGTTCGTTGCGTGGGGAGGGCTGCAAATCGTAACTTTGCCTCTTGGCTCCCTCGTAACGGCATCGCCAAGCGTATCAATCGCAATAACTGCAATACTTATTGTAGCCTCAATTAACGCAGTAAATTTTGTAGACGGATTAGACGGCTTGGCTTCCGGAATCGTCGCAATCGGCGGAATTGCCTTCGCAACCTACTCCTACATTCTTGCGCGCACGTCGCCATCCTACGCTTCAATGGCAACACTTATTGACGTTGCAATGGTGGGAATGTGCGTCGGCTTCATTTTGCACAACTGGCATCCTGCGAAACTTTTTATGGGCGATTCCGGCTCCATGCTAATCGGCTACTTAATTACTTGCGCGTCAATTATTATGACCGGACATTTGGATCCTTCTGCCGTTCACACGAGTATTTATTTGCCTGTATTTATGCCGATTTTGCTGCCTATTTTAGTGCTGTTTCTGCCGGTTCTCGACATGTGTTTGGCGATTACGCGGCGTGTTGCTAAAGGTCAGTCGCCAATGCATCCGGATCGCATGCACTTGCATCATCGCATGTTGCGCATCGGGCATTCTGTGCAAGGTGCTGTGCTGATTTTGTGGGGATGGGCGGCGCTGATTGCGTTTGGCTCTATTATGATTCTGTTCTTTAAAGCTGTGTACGTTTTGATTGGAATGATTATTGCTGCTGCGCTGCTTACGGTGCTAACAATGCTTCCGTACTTGCGTCGCCGCCTGCCCGAGCTTCGCAATTCGTAGCGTTTCGTGGTGCGTTTCGACAAACGTCATAGCAAAAACGTATAGTAAGCCTATGGCTACAACTGATATTAACACGGAATCCGTGTATTCTCCTGTTCCACCAATTTTCGAGAAGCTCGGTCTCGCTTATGACGACGTCCTTTTGCTTCCAAACGAAACTGATGTTATTCCGTCCGAAGTGGACACTTCCACTCGTCTGACTCGCGAAATTACCATGAAAGTACCGACTATTTCGGCAGCTATGGATACTGTTACCGAGTCCGATATGGCTATTGCTATGGCGCGTAATGGTGGCATTGGCGTACTTCACCGCAATCTTTCTATTGATGATCAGGCTGCGCAAGTTGATATTGTTAAGCGCAGCGAGTCGGGTATGATTACCGATCCGCTTACTGTTCACCCAGATGCTACGCTCGCCGATTTAGATAAATTGTGCGGGCGTTTCCATATTTCAGGCTTGCCGGTAGTGGATAGCGAAAATCGTTTAGTTGGTATTATTACCAACCGCGATATGCGTTTCATTGCTTCCGAAGATTACGATCGCTTGAAAGTGAAGGACGTTATGACGCGTGAAAATCTCGTCACTGGTCCTTCTGATATTTCTAAGGATGATGCTCACCGCTTGCTTGCGGATAATAAGATTGAAAAGTTACCTTTGGTTGATGCCGAAGGTAAGCTTACAGGCTTGATTACTGTTAAGGACTTTGTGAAGACTGAACAGTATCCGGATGCTACTAAGGATGATCAGGGTCGCTTGCGCGTGGCTGCCGGCATTGGTTTTCTTGGTGATGCTTGGCAGCGTGCGTGCGCTCTTATGGAAGCTGGAGTTGACGTGCTTGTGGTTGATACCGCAAACGGCGAGGCTCGTTTGGCTCTCGACATGATTCGCCGCATTAAGGCAGATAAAGCTTTCGATGGTGTGCAGGTTATTGGCGGAAATATTGCAACTCGCCAAGGCGCACAAGCTATGATTGACGCTGGCGTTGACGCTGTAAAGGTTGGCGTTGGCCCAGGCTCTATTTGCACAACGCGTGTTGTTGCAGGCGTTGGTGTGCCTCAGCTTACTGCAGTTTACGACGCTGCTCAGGCTTGCAAGGCTGCCGGAATTCCATGCATTGCAGACGGTGGTATTCACTATTCTGGCGATATTGCTAAGGCTTTGGTTGCAGGCGCGGACACAGTTATGCTCGGCGGTACTTTGGCTGGCTGTGAGGAAGCTCCAGGCGAAAAGGTTCTTCTTCACGGCAAGCAGTATAAGCTTTATCGTGGCATGGGCTCGCTTGGCGCAATGGCTCCTCGTGGTAAGAAGTCTTATTCGAAGGATCGTTACTTCCAGGCAGACGTTACCAGCTCCGACAAGGTGGTTCCAGAAGGCGTTGAAGGCGAAGTTCCATATCGCGGTCCACTTAACGCTGTGCTTTACCAGCTTCTCGGCGGTTTGCACCAGTCCATGTTCTACGTTGGTGCGCACAATATTAAGGAAATGCAGGAGCGCGGCCGCTTTATTCGCATTACTGATGCTGGTCTTCGCGAATCGCATCCTCACGATATTGTGATGACTGCAGAAGCGCCAAACTACAGCGGTTTCCACAACTAAATCGCAAGTTGCGCAAGTTACGCGTATAAATTGCGTATAAATCGCAAGTAATTTTGCATTAAACGGCGAAAAGTTAAGCAAGTTATCTACAACTTGCCTGCTTTTCGTCGTTTTTAATACGCGCTTCGTCTCTACGAAGATGTAGGCTTGTGGGTTCGAAAAAATATTAGGAAAGGAACGAAAATGGCTGAAGCTAAGGAAGATCTTACTTTTACGCCGGAAGAATCGCGCTTAATTTGGATTGATTGCGAGATGACTGGACTCGATATTTTCCACGACGAGTTATGCGAAGTATCTGTAGTTCCAACTGATTTTAATTTGAAAGTTTTGGACGACGGCATTGATCTAGTGATTAAGCCGAGCGATGCTGCTGTGGCTCACATGAACGATTTTGTACGCAATATGCACACTTCTTCTGGGCTTGTTGACGAGTGGAATAAGAACGGTTTGCCGTTAGAAGAAGCGCAAAAGCAGGTTGTTGAGTACGTAAAGCGTTTCCTGCCTGCTCGCGGAAAAGCGCATCTTGCTGGAAACTCAGTTGGTTCTGACAAAAAATTCCTCGACCGTTACATGCCAGATTTAATGGCAAATTTGCACTATCGCGTAATCGACGTAAGCACACTGAAGGAAATTTCACGCAGACTTTACCCGGATGTTTACCGCAATAAGCCGGCAAAACACGGCGGTCACCGCGC
The DNA here is from genome assembly GCF_049244275.1 of Gardnerella sp. DNF00753. Classification (NCBI taxonomy): domain Bacteria; kingdom Bacillati; phylum Actinomycetota; class Actinomycetes; order Bifidobacteriales; family Bifidobacteriaceae; genus Gardnerella; species Gardnerella sp. DNF00753. The sequence continues at coordinate 1,129,375 of NZ_CP058393.1, read as the reverse complement.
GCTCGCGGATATTATTGAGTCGATTGACGAGCTTCGTTACTACCGTGACATGATGTTCGTACCAGCTCCAGGACCAAGCGAAGCACAGGCAAAAGCTGGCGCGCAGCATATTGAAAGCACGAGCTTGCTTCGTGACTACGAGCGTCGCGGAGAAGCATTAGAGGACGTAAATTCCGCAGAAAAGCGCGACTATTAAACGTAGTAGCGCAAATAAAAGGTACTGCCAATGAAGCAATCCGAAGCCCTAACCATAATCAACGCTGGCGCGAGCGCGTTCATTACCGGCGCTCCGGGTGCAGGTAAAACCTACGTATTAAACGCGGCTATTCGCGAAATGCGAAAGAACGGTTTAAGTGTTGCCGTAACTGCCTCTACCGGTATTGCGGCAACGCACTTAAACGGTCAAACAATTCACTCTTGGAGTGGAGTTGGTGTTTCAAACGCGCTTACGGATACGCTTCTTAAAACCATTAGAGCTAGGCGAGGAAAGCGCATAAAAGCCACGGACGTGCTCGTGTTGGACGAAGTTTCCATGATTCACGCGTGGCTTTTTGACATGGTTGATGAAGTTTGCCGGAAGGTGCGTAAAAATCCCGCTCCTTTCGGTGGGCTTCAAGTAGTTATTTCGGGTGACTTCTTCCAATTGCCGCCTGTTAGCACTTCTATGCGAAATCGCGACGTATTTGAGCCGAGCCAGGAATTTATTGAGTCGCGCAAAAAGTATGCTGCAGCCGGCAAAAATCCGGAAGGATATATTACAGAATCTTTCGCATGGGATGCTTTGAAACCTGTTGTGTGCTACTTAACTGAGCAGCATCGTCAGGATGACGGCAAATTGCTTGAAGTTTTAACGGATATTCGTGGCGGTCTTGTAAGTGACGACGACAAGCAAGTGCTTGCTAGTCGCCTTGGTGAGTATCCGGAAGACGATGAAGTTGCAGTGCATCTTTTCCCAACGAATGCGCAAGCAGACGGATTAAATAATATGCAGCTTGCGGAAATTGATTCTGAGCCTCACGAATTCGTTGCAACGGAAGCCGGTCCTAAAAATCTTGTTGAGCGCTTAAAGAAGAATATGCTCGCTCCGGAGCGTTTAGTTTTGAAGGCTGGAGCTGCTGTGATGGCGTTGCGAAACGATCAGGAAAAGCAGTACGTAAATGGTTCTGTTGGGCGCGTGTTGCGTTTTGCGCCTGAATCTAAAGGTGGCTGGCCGATTGTTGAGTTTGAAAATGGCAATATTGTAACTCTTAAGCCTGCTGCTTGGGAGATGACCGACGGCGAAACTGTGCTTGCTAGCGTAAATCAAGTGCCGCTTCGTTGTGCGTGGGGAATTACGATTCATAAGTCGCAAGGTATGACGCTTGATGCTGCGGTAATGGATTTGCGTAGAACTTTCGCTCCCGGAATGGGTTATGTGGCGCTTTCTCGCGTTGAAAATCTGAAAGGTCTTTATTTAAAGGGTATTAACGAACGCGCTTTTAGCGTTTCGGCGGATGCTGTGCTGCTTGATGGATCTTTGCGCGATGCTTCAAAGCGTGCGAGTGAGCTGCTTGCTAGCGATGGGGCAGCTGCTTTCGTAACAAATAATATAGAAGACGATTTCGCAAATCAGCAGGAACTTGATATTTTTGCAAGTACTAGCAACGATGAGTTTGGATTCAATGACGAGTTTTAGTTGAAAATTACGTATTGTGAATTTGTTTAGTAGCGTAAACAAATGTTTATGTCCTCATGCACAAATAGATTGGAACGCATGAATTCCAATGTACTTCGTATGTCTCAGCTGTTCCTTCGTACGCTGCGCGAGGATCCTGCAGACGCGGACGTGACTTCCGCAAAACTTATGCAGCGCGCAGGCTATATTCGTAAATCTGCTCCAGGTGTGTGGACTTGGCTTCCGCTTGGACTTAAGGTTTTGAACAAGGTTCAGGCGATTATTCGCGACGAAATCAACGGTATTGGTGCGCAGGAAGTTCACTTCCCGGCACTTCTTCCACGCGAGCCTTACGAGGCTACAAACCGTTGGGAAGAATATGGCGACAATATCTTCCGTCTTAAGGATCGTCATGAGGCTGACTATCTTCTTGCTCCAACGCACGAAGAAGTTTTCACACTCCTTGTAAAAGATATGTATTCTTCGTACAAGGATTTGCCTGTTACTTTGTATCAGATTCAAACGAAGTATCGCGACGAGTTCCGTCCGCGCGCTGGTCTTATTCGCGGCCGCGAGTTTATTATGCAGGATGCTTATTCGTTCTCGATTGACGAAGATGGTTTGAAATCTGCTTACGTTGAGGAGCGCGCTGCTTACGCTCGAATTTTCGACCGCCTGGGTATTAAATACGTGATTGTTCACGCTGTTTCCGGTCCAATGGGCGGTTCTGATTCCGAAGAATTCTTGGCTCCAATGCCAATTGGCGAAGATACTTTTGCGCTCGCTCCTTCTGGAAAAGCTTGGAATGTTGAGGCTCTTACCACTCCAGAAATGCAAGATGTTGATTATTCGGCAACTCCTGCAGCAGAAGCTCTCGAAACTCCAGACGCTAAGACGATTGAAGCTTTGGTTAAAGTTTCTAACGACTTGCATCCGCGTAAAGATGGTCGCGAATGGCAAGCAGACGACACTTTGAAGAACCTTATTATTGCTGTTAAGCATCCGGCAGACGCTGAAGGCGGCGAGCATGAGGAGCCATGGCGCGAAATCGTTGCTATTGGTATTCCGGGAGATCGCCAGGTAGATATGAAGCGTCTTGAAGCTCAGTTTGCTCCTGCGGAAATCGAAGAAGCAACTGAGGATGATTTGAAGTCTCATCCTGAGTTTGTTAAGGGCTACATTGGCTTTAGCGTATTAGGTCCTCAAGCTCGCAAAGAGGGTAGGGGTATTGCAAATCCTGTTCGCTACTTGATGGATGCTCACGTTGCAAAGGGAAGCGCCTGGATTACAGGAGCTGACGAAGAAGGAAAGCACGTTTACAACGCTGTTTACGGCCTCGATTTTGAAGCGGATGGCGTTGTTGAAGCGGCCCAAGTTCGCGACGGCGATATGAGCCCAGATGGTTCTGGTCCGTTGAGCTTCGAGCGCGGTGTGGAAATTGGTCAAGTGTTCCAGCTTGGCTTAAAGTATTCTAAGGCTTTGGGCTTAAGCGTTCTTAACGAAAACGGTAAGACTGTGCCAGTTTGGATGGGCTGCTACGGTATTGGCGTTAGTCGCGTGATTGCGTGCTTGGCAGAAACGCATCACGATGACGCTGGTCTTGCATGGCCTATGGCGATTGCTCCAGCTCAAGTTCATGTTGTTGCAACAGGCAAGGATCAGGTTGCTTTTGACGCTGCAGAAAAGGTTGTTGAAGAGCTTAGTAAGCAGGGAATCGAAGTAATATTTGACGACCGTCCAAAGGTTTCTCCAGGCGTAAAGTTTAAGGATGCTGAGCTTGTTGGCGTGCCGCTGATTGCTGTAGCGGGTCGCGATACCGTGAACAATGGCACGATTGAAATCCGCGATCGCAACGGCTCAAATGTTGAAGCAGTTCCAGTTGATGAGGCTGCAAGCCGCATTGTAGAGCGTGTAAACGCTTTGCTTAAGTAACGGCCTGTTTTACAATTTGCCGCCAGGAATACTACTACTACTACTACTACTACTACTACTACTATTCTTGGCGGCATTATTGTTTATCGTGGTGCGCGAGGTATTATTTACTTTCTTTAGATATCAGCATCACCTCCATATTCGTCGTCCGTGCTGTCTGAGTGAGAGTCAGTACGTTCTATTTTTTCGTTTTGTGACTGATTGCTGTCTTTCGTCTGCCCATTTTTAGCAGTTTCAGCGTTTCTTTTTGTAAATTGAGTAGTTCCGCGATTCAGATCGTGCCCAATAGTAGAAGCTTCCAAAATTACGCGATTATAATCGTTTCCATCTTTCGTCCAGCTTTCTGTACTCAAATTGCCATATACAACGATTGCATCGCCTTTATGCACGCTTTTCAGCACGTTTGAAGCTAAAGTTCTATACGCTTTCACAGTCATCCAAGTAGTTGGACGCTCATGCCATTGTTGCTCGTCGTTACGGTAATATGATTGCGTGCTCGCAATTCGTAGCGAACAAGCCGGAGAATTTTCACTGCGCCCAAAGCTTACAGGCTCAGAACCTACGTATCCACTAATAGTCACGGTTGACTGTTGTTGTGCCATATTTCATAGTCCTTTCACAAATTGGACTGCAGCCATTTCAGCCCCGAAATACAGAGCCATCATTGCCTCTGAGCTTCGCAGCCACGAGGAAATGCCGCAGTAATAACAACTATGAACTTTGCGCAACAACTTTGCCAGCAAACTTTTCTATTGTGGTTAAAACCTAGGTTTTATCCACAATGTAATTAATCTCTTGACTACAACAAAATATTTAGTAAATGCTCCGCAATTATCTGCACATGCGTAATAATTCCTCGTCGCAGGGTAGTATTGAGCGAACGTATTGAAAATATTGAATGCAGTGAAGAAGATATTTATGGTGGAAAGTAATCAGCAATATGCGAAGCATAAATCTAATATGCGCATAAGTTGGGTTAGTATCCTTGTTATTTCGGCTGTATGCCTAGCTGCGTGCGCAATATCGCAAAATTTTGCTGATTTTACTTTAGAAAATTCTAAGTCGTATCATCAGGCGTATCATCAGGCTTATCATCAGGCGTATAATCGCGAATATCATCACGAATATCATCAGAATCCAATAATTCAAACAACTAATTTTGCTTCTTCTGCATCTTTTATTCAGTCGAGTAATGTAGCGCGTTACGTTCTTTCTTCTATTCGAAACGCAAGATCTAGGCTTTACGATGATCGCAGCACGTATTTTAATGGCGTTCCTTTGCAAGATTACGTGAGCCGCTCAGGTCTTACTAAAGAAGCGTATGTTAATAATATTCAGTACGATTCTGAAAATGAAGAGGATGCTTTCCGTCGCGCGCAAGAAACCGCTCAGCATGGGCAGTTTGGCCATTTTGGTCCAGATGGTGTTAGTGAGCCTGATTACACTGGCCGAAAGGCGTGGGGTGAAAATTTAAGTTGGGGTGTGGATCTTGCTGGTTCTATGCAATTGTGGATTCAAGATGAAGAGTCGGCTTTGCGTGCAACCGGTGGAAGTTTTAACGAAGATAATGGTCATTTGTATCAGATTTTGAATCCTAGCAATATTTCTTTCGGTTACGGAGAATCTTCGGGCGGCCCTTATGGTGTTGTTGGAGCGTTGACACTGTCGGAATATAACGGTGATGTTGATTATCCGGATGGAAAGATTGGCCCAGAATCTCCCGAAGCGCAAAAAAAGCGTGCTGAAGAGGAGCGAAAGAAGAAGGAAGAGCAGAAGCGTAAAGACGAGGAAGCTAAGAAGAAAAAAGCTTTGGCTAAAAAGAAGCATTTGAAGCATAAGCATCATAAAAAGTTGGCGAAAGCTATGAAGAAAAATGCTTCAGCATATAAATTTATTGTGATTATTTCTGTGATTTTAAGCGTGCTGGTTTTGTGCGCAATTGCAGTGGTGGCTTGGATTTTCTTAAAACGAAGGATGATTTCTAAAAATAGTAAATAATAAGCCTGCAAACGTTTATTAAGCGTCTGCAGGCTTCTAGTTTTTTTAACTTTTTGACTTATTTGCTTTTTATTCGCAACTTACCAAATGTGCACGCGCTCAACAGGGTCGAGCCACATTTCGTCGCCTTCTTTAACGCTGAAAGCATCGTAGAACAAGTCCACGTTTCGAGCAATTCCGTTAGTGCGGCATTCGGCTGGGGAGTGCGGGTCTATTTGAAGCAGCTGCTCAGCAATCTCGTTACGAGCTTTGGAACGCCATACCAACGCGTAGCTTAAGAAGAATCGTTGCAAAGCAGTGAAACCATCAATCTTAGGAGCGTTACGCAAAGTTTCGCGAATTGCGTCGTCGCTTCCGTCAATCTCTCGTCCTTCGCTCTTTTGCAAAGCAAAAGCGTAAGCTTTAAGCGCAATAGTTACGCCGCTTAAATCGCCAATATTTTCGCCGATTGTTAAAGCGCCGTTTACGTGAGGCATCGCATTGCGCTCTTCTTTGCTCTTCAAGTGAGAGTATTTAACAATAAGTTGCGTTGGCGTAAAAGCATTGTATTGCTCAATAAGCTTTTTAGTGCGCTCAGCAAAGTTGGCTTTGTCTTCTTCAGTCCACCAATTGTTAAGCATGCCGTCGCCGTCGTATTCGCAACCTTGGTCGTCAAAACCGTGGCCGATTTCGTGGCCAATCACTGCACCAATAGCGCCATAATTTGCTGCGTCTGGAGCGCTCGGGTTAAAGAATGGTGGTTGCAAAATTGCAGCTGGGAACACGATTACGTTAAGCAACGGATCGTAGTAAGCGTTCACAGTTTGCGGAGTCATCTGCCATTCTTCGCGATCCACAGGCTTTCCAGCTTTCGCAGTATTCTTACCAAATCCAAATCGATAAACTTCGCGCATATTTTCAACTAAACCAGCGTCTTCCTTAATATTCAACGCAGAATAGTCAACCCAATGATTCGTGTAACCAATATTCGGCTCAAACTTGCTAAGCTTTTCCAAAGCCTTCGCTTTAGTCTCCTCGCCAAGCCAGCTGCTGTGCGAAATCGACTCGCGGTAAGCGTTAATAAGATTGTTAACTAATTCCTGCATATACTTTTTAGAAGACTCAGGGAAGTGCAATCGCACGTATTCTAAGCCAACTTCTTCGCCGCAAGAATCGTCAACAACTCCCACTGCGCGCTTCCAACGGTCGCGCTGCTTTGTTGCACCAGAAAGCACTTTGCCGTAGAAGTCGAATCGCGCTTGTGCAAAATCTTCACTAAGTAAGCTTGCCCAGCGCAAAATCACGTGCACGCGCGCCCAAAGCTTTAAATCTTCTAAGTCGGCTTCTTGCCAAATCTTATTTAAACCTTCAATAAAGCTTGGCTCGTGAACTACAACTTTGTTAAAAGCTTCACGAAGGTTGATTGGCTGATTTGTTGCTTCTTCGCAAGTATCGTACGCTTTTTGAGTAGCGTCTAAGAAAGCGTCGAGATTGAGCGCTTCAAGCGTTTTTGCTAAATCAGCATAATTGTAAGGATTATAGGTTTTTTGAGAATCGCGAGTTGCTACGTTATCCCAATGCTTGCTTGCAATCTGCGTTTCAACATTCAAGAAACGCTCGGCTTGCGCTTGTGTAGTAGTTGCGTCTCCGTAGCCTGCTAAGCGCAGCAAAGAAGCTACCATTTTTACGTATTCATTGCGAATTGGAGCATAATTGTCTTCGCGATAGTACGCTTCGTCTGGCAAGCCTAATCCCGACTGCTCAATATGCATAATATTCGTCTTAGGATCCTTAGGATCTCCGTAAACGCCAAAATAGAACATTGCGTCCGGTCCGCCGTAAGGGTTAAGCGTGCCGAGAGTGCGAACCAAATCTTCCTTGCTGCAAGCTTTATCTACAGCGTCTAGATCGCCCTTAATTGGCGTAATCCCAGCTTTTTCAATAGCTGCAGTATCCAAATAGTTGCGGTACAAAGTTTGCGACTTTTTAGCTGAGCAATCTTCGCTTTCTAAAATATCTCGAATTTGCGTCTCTGCATCTTCTGCAAGCTTGTGGAAAGCACCAAACATTGGGCGGTCGTCTGGAAGAGTGTAAGTGTCAATCCAAGGGCCGTTTACGTAACGGAACAAGTCGTCTTGTGGACGAATAACCGACGAGAAGGAAGCTGGATCAAAATCTACAGCAGAAATTTCCTTCTGTGATTCTTTATTATTTTCATTGTTATTAAGCATGAATTTAGCTTACAAGTATTAAGCGACACTATTAGCTAGTATTTTCGCAATATTTTCGCCATATTTTGCGCTATTTTCGTGCCTGCGCGTTAGTCTTGAAGCATGATTGAACTGAAAACTCCATCTGAAATTGAAGCGATGAAACCTGCAGGTCGCTTCGTCGGTAGTATTCTTAAAGACTTAAAAGCAATGACCAAAGTTGGCACGAATCTTCTTGAAATTGATGACTTCGTTCGTCAACGCATTATGAGCCGCAAAGGTGCGTCTTCTTGCTATGTTGATTACGCTCCTGATTTTGGAACTGGTCCTTTTGCGCACTACATTTGCACTTCTGTAAATGATGCTGTTCTTCACGGAGTTCCATACGATTACAATCTTAAAGACGGCGATTTGCTAACTCTTGATTTGGCAATTAACGTCGACGGTTGGGTTGGAGATTCCGCTATTAGTTTCGTGGTTGGAAAGCATGCAGATCCTGAGGATTTGCGATTGATTAAGTGCACTGAGGAAGCGCTGGAGGCAGGCATTAACATGGCTCAGCCTGGAAACCGTCTTGGCGATATTTCTGCAGCTGTTGGTTGTGTTGCTCACGAGTATGGTTACAGTGTAAACCTTGAGTTTGGCGGTCACGGAGTCGGTCATATTATGCACGGCGATCCGCACGTTCCTAACGATGGCACTGCTCACCATGGCTACAAGCTTCGCCCAGGTCTTGTAATTGCAATTGAGCCATGGTTCTTAAAGACTACTGACGAAATTTACCAGGATCCTAAGGATGGTTGGACTCTTCGTTCTGCTGATGGTTCTCGTGGCGCTCACAGCGAGCATACGATTGCAATTACGGAGAATGGTCCTGAGATTTTGACCGTACGCTAGACTTATAAATAGTTGATTTTGTAAGTATTTTGCGAATAGTAATTGCGTAAAACAGGTATGTAAAGAGGTACTTTAAGTAAATGGCGGAATTTGATTTTGCACAGGCGCTACGCGATGTTGAATCAAAGTATGCTTCGATTGTGAAGGCTTTAGACGTTGATTCGTTGAAAGTTACGATTGCTGATTTAGAAAAGCAGGCTGCAGAGCCTGGGCTTTGGGATGATTCTGAGCATGCTCAGCAGGTTACGAGTAAGCTTTCTGCAGCTCAGTCTCAGTTGAAGCGTTTGCAAGCTGTAGATCAGCGCATTGAGGATACTAAGACTTTAATTGAGCTTGGCCAAGAAGAAGGCGATGCTGATTCTATGAGTGAGGCTCAAGATGAGCTTGGCTCTATTGCTCACGAGTTGGACGATATGGAAGTTCAGACTCTTCTTGACGGCGAATATGATGCTCGTTCTGCGGTTGTTACGATTCGTTCTGGTGCGGGCGGTGTGGATGCTGCTGATTTTGCTCAAATGCTTCTTCGTATGTACTTGCGTTGGGCTGAGCGAAACGGCTATAAAACTAAGATGATGGACACGTCTTATGCGGAAGAAGCTGGTATTAAATCTGCTACTTTCCAAGTGGATGCCCCGTACGCGTATGGTCGCCTTTCTGTAGAGGGCGGCACTCACAGAATGGTTCGTATTTCGCCATTTGACAATCAAGGACGTCGTCAAACCGGCTTTAGCGCAGTGGAAGTGATCCCTTTGGTTGAAGCTACGGATCATATTGATATTCCAGATTCCGACATTCGCGTGGATACTTTCCAGGCTTCAGGTCCTGGCGGTCAGGGCGTGAACACTACGTATTCTGCTGTTCGTATTACGCATTTGCCAACAGGCTTGGTTGTTTCTATGCAAGATGAGCGCAGTCAGATTCAAAACCGCGCAGCTGCAATGGCTGTTTTGCAGTCGCGTTTGCTTGTGCTTAAGCACGCTGAGGAAGCTGCTAAAAAGAAGGAGCTTGCTGGAGATATTAAGGCAAGCTGGGGAGACCAGATGCGCTCCTACGTTCTTCACCCGTACCAAATGGTGAAGGATTTGCGCACTGGCTACGAAACTTCACAAACTCAAGCTGTTTTTGACGGTGATATTGACGGTTTTATTGAAGCTGGCATTCGTTGGCGTCACGAGCAGCGAGTTGCGGCTCAAAAAGAAGCTGAAAAAGAAGCAGAAAAATAATCTTAAACTAAAGCTAAATCTAGAACTAAAAACCAATAATTACACATAATCTTCGGAAGGATTGAAACAATGTCGCTGATTTCATTAGATCATGTGTCAAAAATATATCCGAGAGGTACGCGCCCTGCACTAGGCGATGTGTCTTTGCATGTTGATCGCGGAGATTTTGTGTTTCTTGTTGGTGCTTCTGGCTCTGGCAAAACCACATTGCTTAGTTTGCTGCTTCGCGAAGAAGAAGCAAATGGTGGGGAAATTCACGTTGCTGGTAACGATTTGCGCAGACTTTCTAACCGTCAGGTTCCGCAGTATCGCAGATCTCTTGGATTTATTTTCCAAGATTATAAGCTGCTTAATAATAAAACGGTTTATCAAAATGTTGCTTTTGCTTTGGAAGTAATCGGCACTAGTAGAGCGACTATTCGCTCGCTTGTGCCTCGCGTGCTAGAAACTGTTGGCTTAACTGGTAAGGAAAATAACTATCCGCATGAGCTTTCTGGTGGTGAGGCTCAGCGTGTGGCTATTGCGCGCGCGTATGTAAATCATCCTCAAATTATTCTTGCAGATGAGCCTACTGGTAATTTGGATCCAACTACTTCTCTTGGAATTATGGAAGTTTTGGATGCTATTAACCGAACTGGCACAACAATTGTTATGGCTACGCATAATGAGGAGATTGTGAACTCAATGCGTAAGCGCGTTGTTGAGCTTCACGAGGGTAAGATTGTTCGAGATGAGCGAGAAGGCTCTTACGATTCTGCTCTTTACTTCCCGGATTCAGATGTTGAACAAAAGTCTAAAGCTCAGCAGTCTGTTGAAAAAAATAGTGAAGAGGCTGAAATTTCAGCTTCAAGCAATCAGCCTGAAAATACGGAACGTCATAAGCGACTTTCTAAAAAAGCTCAACGTGCGGAGCAGGCTCGTGAAACTGTTGATATTGTTACGCAATCTCTTCAAAGTGACACGGCAGAAAATGATGGTATTGCACGCCTTGCTCAGTCTGTTCATTCTGGAAGGACTGGCCGTTACGGTGAAGTGTTCCAGTCTTTGGAAACAACAATGACTTGGGGACGCGGGTTGATTTCTACAAACTATGAAGACGTTGGAGAGGATGTTTCAGAAGTTGAGATTTCGGAAGATAATAAAGAATCCGCTGAATCTGCAGAAACTGTTGAATCCACTGAATCTCATGAAACTCATGAATCTACTGAAAATTCTGAAGTGAGTGAAAAATCGCAATCTGAAACTAGCGAGGAGTCGCAATCTGTAGCAGAAAATCATTCACAATCTGATTCTGAATCTGAGAGTAAGTCTCAGCTCCCTCCTATGCCTCCAGCTCCACCTAAGCCATCTGTTGCGGCTGCAAATACTAATAATGAGAACATTAGTGTTGACGATAGCAATAATGACACTAATAAAACTGAAGGAGCAGAGTAATGCGTTTAAGATTCATTTTTTCCGAAACATGCATTAGTTTACGCCGTAACGTTTCAATGATTCTTTCCGTTATGCTCGTAACTTTTATTTCCTTCCTTTTTATTGGTGCTTCTGTGTTAATGCAGGCTCAAATCACTAAAGCTAAGGGCGACTGGTACGACAAGGTTGAGGTTGTTGCATGGCTTTGCCCAGATGGAACTAGCCAATCTCCATCCTGTGCTTCTGGAAAAGCTCCAACAAACGCTGAAATAGTAAAACTTGAGCATGTTATTCACCAAGAATTAGGCGACGACGTTTCAAATATTACCTACGTAAGTCGTAACGAATTTTATAAAAATACCTTCCTAAAGCAGTATCCTAACGGAATGTATCAGGGTAGAACTCTTACCGCCGCAGATATGCAGGATTCGCTTCGCTTAAAACTTACTAATCCTATGAAATACCAGGTTGTTTCGGAAGTTCTTTCTGGGCGAGATGGTGTGGAAGAGGTTGTTGATCAGCGACAAATTTTCGACCCTGTTTTCAGTGTTCTTAATAGAGCTACAGTAGTTACGATTGTTCTTGCTGCAGTTATGGTTGTTGTGGCCATTATGCTTACAGGCACTACAATTCGTATGTCTGCAGCGAGCCGCCGTCAAGAAACTGAGATTATGCGCTTAGTTGGTGCTTCTAACTGGACTATTCGCATGCCGTTTATTCTTGAAGGTGCTTTCGCTTCCTTCGCTGGATCTTTGCTTGCGGGCGCGGCATTAAGCTTGGTTGTAAAAGTGTTTGTAACTGATTGGCTTGCGCAAAATGTTCGTTGGATGCCGTTTATAACGCAGTCTACTGTGTGGTTGTGTGTTCCAATGCTTGTTGCTGGAGCTGTTGTGCTTTCTGTAGTAGCTTCTGCTATTGCTTTAAGACGATACTTAAAGGCGTAAGTTAAATTATTTGCGTAAAAAATTCAAAAAAACTAAAAAATTTAGAAAAACTCGCGTGATTCCTTACTTAACGCTATAATTCGCATTAGTAACGTGGAAAGGGAAGTAATATGAGCGTAACTCGACGTAGCGTGTACAATAGGCACAATCGTATAATAGTTAGCTTGGTTGTTTCCGTTGCTATGCTGCTTAGTGGCGTTGTTGGCTCGTTATTAACTGCTGATACTGCTAGCGCTGTTAATATGAACGAATACAGGCGTAAAGTGCAGAGGAACGAGAATCTAAAGCGTCAGCTTGCTGGTGTTAATAAGCAGCTGGCAAAGAAGATTCTTGAGCTTAATGATTTGAATGAGCGTCAAATTCCAGGCCAGGTTCGTGCAGCTCAGCAGGCTGAAGAGCAGGCTGCTCAAGCGCGTAGTCTTGCAGAATCTACTCAGCAAAGATTAGAGTCTGCTCAAAAAGATAAGCGCGATTTGGAAGAAAAAATTAAGAAAACTGGCGCCGATTTTGACGATGCAAAAGCTGCTGTAGCTCAACTTGCTCGTAAGAGTTTCCACGGTTCTCAAGCCTCCGATGTTATGAATATCGTTACGAAGTCAACAACTACTGAGCAGTTTGTTGGAAAACTTCAGTCTGAAGCTGCAGTTGCTCGTAGCGAGGCAAACGCTGCAAATGATGCTGCAGTTAAATTAAATACTTCTATGAATCGTCGTCAGCGTTTGGCTGCTATTGAAACGGAAATCGCAAAACTTAAGCAGCAGGCCGATACTCAGGCTCAAAGCGCGCAGATTGCTGCTAAAGCTGCTAATGATCGCAGAAAGTCGTTGCAAGATTTGCGAGATCAGGGCGAAAATATTCGTAAGCAGCTTGAAAGTCAAAAAAGTAGTTTAACTACTCAGTCTGCTCGTGAAGCTGCAGAAATTGTGGCAATGAAGTCTGCTATTGACGCTCAGGCTCGCGCTCTTGCAAACAAGTCATTTGCTCGCGCTGATCCTAACGCTGGAAATCGTCAGCAGGTTAGGGGAGCTGGAACTAATGCTTCTTTGCCTCCAATGCAGCTTTCCGATGGTGCTGCTAACGGCATGAATTACACTGTTCCTGGCAATTGCCCTGAAGGAGCTAAGTTCTGCTACGGTCATAATACTGGCAATTCTGTTGGCGGTTCTGCTTATCCTGCTCGTCAGTGCACATTGTGGGCTTATTTGCGTAGGTCTCAGCTTGGTTTGCCAGTTGGATCGTATATGGGTAATGGTGCCGAGTGGGCGAATACTGGTCGTCGATTAGGGTATTTAGTTAATCGTACTCCACACGTTGGTGCTGTTATGGTGTTTGCTCGCGGCCAGCGCGTTGGCAACTGGACTGCAGACTGGCAGTATGGTCACGTTGCTGTTGTTGAGCGTGTTAATGCGGATGGTTCAGTGCTTATTTCTGAAGGCGGCACCGGATTCTCAACATTCCCAGCGTACGAAACTATTTACAATCCAGGCGACTACGAGTACGTGCATTATTAAAGTTCATAAGACGCGTACAAGTAGTTTGTGCGTGTCTTAAAAATAAGCTTGAAGACTCAAGTGCGCTTGTCATAAGATAGAAGTCTTATGGCAAGTTTTGTTTGTGGTCTTAGTATTGGAGGGGAGTTATGGCAAATAAACCTGCTCAAGATGGTACGGTCACTGTAGCTCAAAATCGTAAGGCTCATCATGACTACGCTATTGAAGATTGCTACGAAGCTGGTCTTGCTCTTACCGGAACGGAAGTTAAGTCCTTGCGCGAAGGTCGAGCCTCTTTAGCGGAATCTTTTGTAAATATTGATCGTCGCGGTGAAATGTGGCTTGAGGGGGCTAATATTCCTGAGTATTTGAACGGTACTTGGAATAATCATGCGCCAAAGCGTAAACGCAAGCTGCTTCTTCATGCGGCTCAAATAGCTAAACTTTCTAGGCAGACTGAAGCAAAAGGATATACTGTAGTTCCGTTGCGCCTGTATTTTAAGGGAAGCTATGTGAAAGTTGAGATTGCTTTGGCGCGCGGTAAGAAGGAATTTGATAAGCGCGAGGCCTTGCGTGAGGAGCAAGATAAGCGCGAGGCTTTGCGTGCTATGCGTTACCGTAATTTGCGCGCTAAATAATCATCTCAACGCGACACGCCACATATTATACATTATTGCGAATAATATGCGTCATATTTTTTCAGGAAGTCAACTATTTTGCTAATAAGCAGTATGTTTATTTCAGTATATACACTATTTTGCATAAATAGTTGTGAAAATAGTAGGGTTATCGTGTATAGTTATACGCATCACTGAAAATTATTAGATTTACGGAGAAGAAAATGTTCAAATCAATTAAGCCTATTGCTGCCGTTGCTTCTTTAGTTTTGATTGGCACTATTGCCGCCTGCGGTCCTGCTGATTCCAAGCAGAATGCAGATCCAGACGTTGCCAGAAGCTACGACGTAAGCAATGTTCAAAAAGATGATGCAGTAGCAGCTTTGGTACCAAAAGCAGTAGCTAAAACAGGCGAGCTTGTTGTTGGTGTAAACGTTAGCTATGCTCCTGCCGAATTCTTCGCTGCTGACGGCAAAACACCAGTCGGTTACGAAATTGATTTTTCTAAAGCTTTGGCAAAGGTTATGGGCTTGAATGCTAAGATTGTTCACGCTCAATTCGACTCCATTATTCCTGCAATCGGCAGCAAGTATAACGTCGGTATTTCCGGTTTTACTGTTAATGCTGAACGTATGAAGTCCGTTGACTTTGTTACTTACGCAAACGCTGGCTTGTCTTTCGAAGTGCGTAAAGGAAATCCTACTAAGGTAGACACAAAGAATCTTTGCGGCAAAAAAGTAACTGTGGAAACCGGCACAGTTGGCGAGCCTATTATGGAAGAAGCTAAAAAGAAGTGCGCTGCGAATAACGATAAGCCTCTTGAAATCATGAGCTTCAAAGAGCAGACTGACGCAACTACCGCTCTTCTTTCTGGTCGTGCAGACGTTATGTATGCAGATACTCCAGTAGCTGGTTACGCTGCTATTAAGAACGCTGGAAAGCTTGAAATTCTTGAAAACAGCAAGGATGCAGAGCCAATGGGTGCTGCTGTTAAGAAGGGCGATGCTGCAATGCTTAAGGCTGTTAAGGCTGGCATTGATAAGCTTATGAAGTCCGGAATTTACAAGGATATTTTGAAGAAGTGGGGCGTTGAAAACGTTGCTATTAAGGAAGCTGTAGTTAATCCTAAGCTTTAATAAGCTTTGATAAGCTTTGAACTAAGCTTTAGTAGCATCTTAATCTCACTTATTTCTATGCAAATTTACCGTTTATAACATTAAATGGTAAATTTGCATTACTTTATATAATTTATAAATATTCATATAAACGAAAACTATGGAGAATATGTTGAACTCTTTAACCGCGAACTCTTCTGACGCTAATTTTTCTGACTCAAGCTCTAGTGCAGTTCAAGCTGAACGTATTTTGCCTGTTAAAAAGCCTGGACCTATTATTGCCGGCATAATCGTAGCAGTAATTGCATGCTCGCTACTATATGGAATTGTTACAAATCCTCGCTTTGAGTGGGATGTTGTAGGCATATATTTGATTAGCAATAACGTTTTTTATGGCATTGGTTGGACTCTTCTTTTGACTTTGCTTGCTATGGTTATTGCGATTGTGTTGGCTGTTGGTTTGGCTATGATGCGTAAGAGTGTTAACCCGGTTTTGCGCGGGTGTGCTTGGTTCTTTATTTGGTTTTTCCGTGGTACGCCTGTTTATACGCAGCTTGTTTTTTGGGGTATGTTTGCGGTTCTTGTTCCTAAGTTGAGTTTGGGTATTCCGTTTACTTCTGTGGAGTTTTTCTCTATTGATTCTAATGTTGTTATGACTTCTCTTACGGCTGCGGTTGTTGGTTTGTCTTTGAATGAGGCTGCGTATTTGTCTGAGATTGTTCGTGCTGGTTTGGAGGCTGTTGATGCTGGTCAGGTTGAGGCTTCTAAGGCTTTGGGTATGTCTCGTTCTTTGATGATGCGTCGTGTGATTCTTCCTCAGGCTATGCGTATTATTGTTCCGCCTTTGGGTAATGAGACTATTGGTATGCTTAAGACTACTTCTTTGGTTTTGGCTGTGCCTTTTACTCTTGAGCTTCAGTTTGCTACGAATGCTATTGCGAATCGTATTTATAAGCCGATTCCGCTTCTTCTTGTTGCTAGTATTTGGTATTTGGTTATTACTTCTGTGTTGATGGTGTTGCAGTCTATGTTAGAAAAGCATTTCGGCAAAGGCTTCGAAGCACGAGATATTGTAAAACATGCGCAATTAGACACAGATGCGGATCAGCGCGGCGACAAATCTTTGCACGCTAAGCAGAAAAATGTTAAAGGGCGTAACGACGCGGCTATGTTGGGCTTTAACGCCTAGTGGTAGCATTGCTTCATATACGAAATTTTGGTGAATAACATGAGTAATACTTTAGAAAATTACAATGAGGGAGCGAATATGACTATTAAAAATAACGAAAGCAATCTTCCCGCAGTAATCTTAAGCAACGTACAGAAATCATTCGGTAGTCTTAGCGTATTAAAAAATATTAATATAACCGTTAATCCTGGCACGGTAACTGTTATTTTAGGACCTTCCGGATCGGGTAAATCAACCTTATTGCGCTTAATTAATCAGCTTGAAACTCTTAGTGCTGGAAGTATTAGCATTTATGGCGAGCGCATTGGTGTAAAAAAGGTAACGCATAAAGGCGAGGAATGTCTTCAAGCTCTTAGCGATAAAGAGATTTCTAAGCAGCGTTCGAAGCTTGGAATGGTTTTCCAGCGTTTTAACTTATTCCCTCATATGACGGCATTGGAAAATGTTATGGAAGCTCCTGTTCACGTGTTGGGAATGAGTAAGCAGGAAGCTAACGATTTAGCAATTGAAGAGCTTAAACGAGTAGGCATGGCTGAGCGAATGAATCATTATCCTGCTGAGCTTTCTGGCGGCCAGCAGCAGCGTGTGGCTATTGCGCGCGCTCTTGCTATGAAGCCGGAAATTATGCTGTTTGATGAGCCGACTTCTGCTCTTGATCCTGAGCTTGTTGGTGAAGTTTTGAATGTTATGCGAAATCTTGCAAAAGATGGTATGACAATGATTGTTGTAACGCACGAAATTGGTTTTGCGCGTGAAGTTGCAGATCAAGTAGTATTTATGGATGATGGAATGGTTGTAGAGTGCGGAACTGCTGATATTATTGACAATCCGCAAACTAATCGTTTCAAAGATTTCTTGCATCACGTGCTTTAAAACTTTTACGAAGCTTTTATGAAGCTCCTAAAAGCCGCAGTAAAGTTGCAGTAAAGCCGCAGTAAAGACGCAGTAAATCTTTTATAAAATTCAAAAGAATAGCACCGTATTGCTTTATGATTAGTGGTACAGTTGTGCATGTTCAAGTAGATATAGTTGTTAAGGGATTCTATGATTCAAGCGAATTGCGATGTTAAAAAACTTGATGTGCATCGTAAGAATAAGTGGACATTCTTAGGATCTTCTAGGTGGATGCGCTCTATTGCGGCTTTTGTTTCTGCGACTTTAATAGGATTTTCTGGAGCTTGTGGAACAACCGATGCTGTTGGCCGTGACCCTCTTCTTGACCGCTGTTACAACATTAATAGCATTAAAAAAGATGAAAAAATCGCCTCTCTTCTTCCTAAAAAACTGTTGGAAAAAGGCGAGCTTGTTATGGGAACAAACATTGGTTATGCTCCTGCAGGATTTTACGCCAGAGATGGTAGAACTGTAATCGGTTACGAAATTGATCTTAATAAAGCTTTAGCAAAATTAATGGGCTTAAAACTTACTATTGTGAATGCTCCTTTTGATGCTATCTTGCCTTCTGTTGGCAGCAAATTCGATATAGGTGTTTCTGGTTTTACAGTAAGTAAGGAAAGAGAAAAAGCCGTCGATTTTGTAACGTACGCAAATGCTGGATTGCTGTTTGTTGTTCGTAAAGGAAACCCAACAAAGGTAAGTCTTAATAATTTGTGTGGCAGAAAAGTTTCTGTACAAGTAGGCACTACCAGCGAATCGCAAATGTATAGTGCTAGAGACTTTTGTAAAGCGAGTAAAAATAGTCCTTTAGATGTTCTTGCTTTTAAAGAGCAAACAGATGCAACTACTGCTGTTGTGGCTGGTAGAGCGGATATTATGTACGCCGACACTCCTGTTTCTAGTTTTGCTATTGAGCAAACCGATAATCAGCTTGAGGCCTTGGGAACAAGCAAAGACAAGGCGCTTATGGGCATTATTATGCAAAAAGGTGATAAGCAGCTTGCTCAGGCTGTTAAAGCTGGTATTGAAAAACTTATACAAACTGGAGATTATGAAAAAATCATGAAGTCTTGGGGTGTGGAAGATATTATGGTTAAGCATCCTGAATTAAATCCGAATGTGTGATTTTCTGGTGTCTTCTGATTTTGATTGAGTTTAGAGTAGTATTGTGAATATGTTTTCTAAAAAGAACAACGACGAGCGTATTCTTCCAGTTAAAAAGCCGGGTCCTATTATTGCTGGGGTAATTGTTGCATTAGTGGCCTGCTCTTTACTGTATTCTATAGCGACTAATCGTAGATTTGAGTGGAATATAGTAGCGAAATATATTATTGACGAAAATGTTCTTACTGGTATTGGCTGGACTTTGTGGCTGACTTTGCTTGCTATGGTTATTGCGATTGTGTTGGCTGTTGGTTTGGCTATGATGCGTAAGAGTGTTAACCCGGTTTTGCGCGGGTGTGCTTGGTTCTTTATTTGGTTTTTCCGTGGTACGCCTGTTTATACGCAGCTTGTTTTTTGGGGTATGTTTGCGGTTCTTGTTCCTAAGTTGAGTTTGGGTATTCCGTTTACTTCTGTGGAGTTTTTCTCTATTGATTCTAATGTTGTTATGACTTCTCTTACGGCTGCGGTTGTTGGTTTGTCTTTGAATGAGGCTGCGTATTTGTCTGAGATTGTTCGTGCTGGTTTGGAGGCTGTTGATGCTGGTCAGGTTGAGGCTTCTAAGGCTTTGGGTATGTCTCGTTCTTTGATGATGCGTCGTGTGATTCTTCCTCAGGCTATGCGTATTATTGTTCCGCCTTTGGGTAATGAGACTATTGGTATGCTTAAGACTACTTCTTTGGTTTTGGCTGTGCCTTTTACTCTTGAGCTTCAGTTTGCTACGAATGCTATTGCGAATCGTATTTATAAGCCGATTCCGCTTCTTCTTGTTGCTAGTATTTGGTATTTGGTTATTACTTCTGTGTTGATGGTGTTGCAGTCTATGTTAGAAAAGCATTTCGGCAAAGGCTTCGAAGCGCGAGATTTGACGCGAAGAAAGTACTGCACAAGCCTTGAGGTTGACGTATAATAGAAGATTATGTGTGGAATTGTGGGATATGCGGGTTTTGGCAAGATTTGCGCAAAACCTTTGGAAGTTTGTTTAGGTGGATTAGAGCGTTTAGAGTATCGCGGATATGACTCTTCAGGAGTGGCACTGGTGGCACCCGGAATGAGCAAGGTTGCCGTGCGCAAAAAAGCAGGACGCCTAGCTGTGTTACGAGATGATATTAGTGTGAATCCTATGCCGGAAGCGAGTGCTGCAATAGGTCATACTCGCTGGGCTACGAACGGTGCTCCTTGCGATGCAAACGCGCATCCTCACACAAGTGTTGACGGAAAAATCGCCCTTATTCATAACGGAATTATTGAAAACGCTGTTGTTCTAAAAGAACAGCTTCACGAAGAAGGATACGAATTTTCTTCCCAAACAGACACGGAAGTTGCGGCAAAACTGCTTGGTAAAATCGCAAACGAAATTGTGGAAGAAACCGGTAAAGCAGACTTGTTTACAGCTCTTCGCCGCACTGCAAAAATGCTTAAGGGTGCTTTTACTCTTCTAGCAGTGGATGTTCGTCAGCCTGGTATTGTTGCAGCTGTTCGTCACGATTCTCCGCTTGTTGTGGGTCTTGGTGACGGCGAGTATTTCTTAGGTTCTGATGTTGCGGCTTTTGTGGCTTATACGGATCGTGTTTTAGAAGTTGGCCAAGATCAAGCTGTTTGCATTGGAAATATTGACGAAAGCGGCAAAGCTGGTTTGCTTCTTACTGATTTTGACGGCAAAGTTGTTGAAAATCCTACGTGTTTTACGGTTGACTGGGATGCGTCTGCTGTAGAAAAAGGCGGCTGGGATTCCTTTATGGATAAGGAAATTCATGAAGATCCACACGCTGTTGCAGACACTTTGCGCGGGCGTTTTGACGCTCATGGAAATATTGTTCTTGACGAAGTGCATATTGGCCAAGACGTGTTGCGCGCGATTGACAAAATTATTGTTGTTGCTTGCGGCACGGCAAGTTACGCAGGTTTGGTTGCAAAATATGCGATTGAGCACTGGGTGCGTGTGCCGGTTGAAGTGGAGCTTGCTCACGAGTTTCGCTACCGAGACCCTATTTTGACGCATCGAACATTGGTGGTTGCAATATCGCAGTCTGGCGAAACAATGGATACGCTTATGGCTTTGCGTCACGCGCGCGAGCAGGGAAGTCGTGTGCTTGCAATATGCAATACTCAAGGTTCTAGCATTCCGCGCGAATCTGACGCAGTTCTCTACACTCACGCTGGTCCAGAAATCGCTGTTGCTTCTACTAAAGCTTTTGTTGCACAAATCGTGGCAGCATACATGCTCGGTCTTTATTTGGCACAAGTAAAAGGCACAATGTATCGCGACGAAATCCAGCAAATTGTTGCGCAATTAAAAGCTATGCCAAGTAAAATTCAGAATGTTCTCGACACTCAGTCAGATTCCATTATGAAAGCTGCAGAGCATACGCTTGAAGCTAAGTCTTTCCTATTCTTAGGTCGTCACGTAGGATATCCTGTTGCGTTAGAAGGAGCGCTTAAGCTTAAGGAAATCGCATATACTTTCACAGAAGGTTTTGCAGCCGGTGAGCTTAAACACGGTCCAATCGCGCTTGTTGACGAGGGGGAGCCTGTTGTAGTAATTGTGCCTTCTTCTCGCGGACGCGACATTTTGCACTCAAAAGTAATTTCTGGAATTGAGGAAGTTAAAGCGCGTGGAGCGTTTACTATTGCGGTTGCTGAAGAAGGCGATCCGGATGCTGCAAGATACGCGGATATTGTTTTCTGGCGTCCTGAATGCCCGACTCTTTTAAGCCCGCTTGTTGACGTTGTTGCGTTGCAGTTATTCGCAATGGATATGGCAAAATTAAAGGGTTACGATGTTGATAAGCCTAGAAATCTTGCCAAATCTGTAACTGTAGAATAAAACTTATGGTAACAAAATAGTAGTAGGCGGCAACTCATGCTTACATTCGCAAAAATATTGCAATCGCGCAATAGTTTGAAACAATTAGTGCTTTCAATATTGTGTGTTTTGTCTTTATTGCTATCTTCCGGATGCGGAAATGCGGATGCTAGAACACGAATCACTGTGTGGTCGTGGGAGCCAAGCATGAAGCGTATTGCAAAAGAGTTTGAGCGTCTTAATCCGGATCTTCGTGTTGTTGTAAAAGACACTAGCGGCTACAGCAATCTAAACAGCGCTATTCAAGACGGTTACGGAATACCAGACGTTGCTCAGCTGGAATATTTCGCACTACCGCAATACGCTGTAAGCGAGCAGCTGCTAGATATTACTGATCGAGTGCAGGGGACTAGAACTTTCTACACTCCTGGTACTTGGTCTTCTGTGCAACTAGGTGGGCGAATCTATGGCCTTCCAATGGATTCAGGACCTATGGCTTGGTTTTATAACGATGACGTATTTAAGCAAGCTGGTGTTGACGCAACTAAAATACGCACTTGGGAAGATTACCGTCACGCTGCTAGAAAACTGAAGGATATTGGCGTTTATATTGCTGCAGATTCGGGAGATGCCAGCTTTTATAACGCTATGATTTGGCTTGCAGGTGGACGTCCTTTTATTACTTCGCACGATGGAAAAACAGTTACTGTGCGTCTGGGCTACGACAATGGCACGCAAAAGTTTACTAAGTTTTGGCAGTCTATGATTGACGAAGGCTTAATTGACACACGAACTACAACCTGGACGCAACGCTGGAAAAATGGTATTGGAGCCGGCAAAATTGCTTCTGTTTTTGCTGGAGCTTGGATGCCTTCTCTGCTTCTGGAGAATGTGCCAGGTACAGCGGGATTGTGGAAGGTTGCGCATGTGCCAACGCTTCACGGCGAAAAACGCAATGCAGAAATGGGCGGATCTGCGCTATCTGTGCTGAAATTAAGTAGAAAGCCGGAAGCTGCTATGCGTTTTGTGAATTTTGTTTGTCACGAAATGCAAGGTATTAGAATGCGCGTTAACGGTGGAGCGTTTCCTGCGGATGTTGTAACTCTTGCTGACCCGAATTTTCTAAATCGAACAACAATACGTGATTCTCGCGGAATTGACATACCTTATTTTGGTGGTCAGAAATTTAACCGCGTATTTGCTGATGCTGCAAATCAAGTCGATACCAGATACCAGTATTTGCCGTTTGAAGTGTATTCCAGAAATGATTTTCGTACAACTGTTGGGCAGGCTTATGACTGGAGTAGAAAGTCGCGTACTCGCTTGAATGTGCAGTCTATGATTGACGCTGGAATTACTCAAGATGACGGCAGTCAGCTGTGGCTTCCAGACGATCCAGGTCCTCGTATTTCTATAAAAGATGGTTTAGATTTGTGGCAAAAAGACTTAAAAGAATACGGGTATAATCAAGGTTTTGTTGTTAGATAGAAAACTAACGCAAGTTTTAAAACTAGCGTAAGTTTCTTCTATAAATTTCTGCCATGCCTTTGAAAATCAAATTAGGATCGTAATAGTCGATTGATTTAACATCCTGCTCAAACAAACTACCCAATCCGCCTGTGGCAATCACCTTAAATGGCTCATTTATTTCGATCTTAAACTGTTCAATAGTGCGCTCAATACCACCTAAGAAACTGTAGTATAAGCCAGCTTGCATGGCAGTAAGAGTTGATTTTGCAAGAACGGACTTTGGTCTAGAAATCTCAACTTCTGGAAGCTGAGCTGTATTATCCCACAAAGCTGCGGCTGCAGTTCTAATACCAGTACAAATAAGACCGCACGTAATAGCGCCACTTTTATCAACGTAGTTGTATGTTGTAGCAGTTCCGAAGTCAATAACAAGAACAGGCCCACCGTACTCGTTGAACGCGCCAACGCAATCAGCCAAGCAATCTGCACCAAGCGATTTAGGCTCGTCAATGCGAATATTCATGCCAGTTTTAACACCAGGGCCAACAATCATTGGGTCAATATTAAAGAATTTTATTATGCTAGAACGAAATGAGTGCATAACTTTTGGAACAACAGAAGCAATTATTATATCGTCAACATCGCTTGCTTTGAAGCCGCTTAAATGCAGGAATTGCATAAGTATAATGCCGTATTCGTCACAAGTACGGTTGGATTTTGTAGTCATGCGATACGTGTCGACGATTTTGTTATTTTTTAAAAAGCCAAGCACTATGTTCGTGTTGCCAATGTCTACTGCTACTAACATTTATACGCGCTTCCTGATGTTGATATTTATGGTTGATACTACTTATTGATATTACTTGTTGATATTAACGAAAGTTTGTGAATTGTAGATTTAAGATTTAACGTGCGCGAGATGGGACTTGAACCCACACGTCGTAAGACACAGGAACCTAAATCCTGCGCGTCTACCATTCCGCCACTCGCGCATAACTCATACAAATAATCGAGCGTGGAAAACACAAGTCGTAACACGAATCGTAAGTATTAACACGCTCGAATGAGTCGAGAGCCGCTTGACAGAATCGAACTGTCGACCTTCTCATTACGAGGGAGACGCTCTACCGACTGAGCTAAAGCGGCATGTTGCCCGAGACGCATTCGCGACTCGCGCACAAGAAAAGTATTTTATCGTATTTTTTTAGATTTGTCTAATTTGGCGCGCCGTGCAACAGATAACCCTCCAAATGTGAGGTAGGTTGCGCGCGTTTGGAGCGCCTAGCCCTTTGAAACGCTCCAAATGTGGGGTAGGTTTCTCGCGTTTGGAGCGCCTAGCCCTTCGAAACGCTCCAAATGCGGGGTAGGTTTCTCGCGTTTGGAGTTCTTAACCCTCCGCAACCCTCCAAATGCGGGGTAGGTTGCGCGCGTTTGGAGCGCCTAGCCCTTTGAAACGCTCCAAATGTGGGGTAGTTTTCCCGCGTTTGGAGTGCTGAGCCGCGGATAACGCTCCAAATGTGAGGTAGGTTGTGCACATTATCAGTGTTATTGTGTTCATTTTTGTGTTAAGCTTCGCGTGTTTCTGTCTGCTTTTGTGAGTATCTTGTGAAGTGGATGATAGTGACAATTGCTGTCGCATCAGTTAAAGAAATGAAAGGACCTAGAAATGGCCATCAATCCGCCAGTTGACGCCGTAAAAACCCCAGAGTGGGCTGCATTGCAGAAGCATTACGACGAGTTGCAGTCAGAAGGCGTCTGCCTGAAGAAGTGGTTTGCAGAGGATGCAAATCGCGTGGATAAGTTGAGCTTCGAAGCTGGAGATCTCCACTTCGATCTTTCTAAGAATTTAATTAAGCCTGAAACTCTTAAGCTTTTCGCAGACCTTGCAAAGGCTGTAAAGCTTGACGAGCGCACTAAGGCGATGTACACCGGCGTGCACATTAACAATACTGAAGATCGTGCAGTTTTGCATACTGCTTTGCGTCGTCCTGCAGAGGATGCTGGCAAGTTCATTGTTGACGGCCAGGATACTGTTGCAGATGTTCGTGAAGTTTTGGGTCGCATTTACGATTTCGCTAACGAAGTTCGCTCCGGCGCTTGGAAGGGCGTTACCGGCAAGAACATCAAGACTGTTGTAAACATTGGTATCGGCGGTTCCGACTTGGGTCCGGTCATGGTTTACGAAGCTTTGAAGCCATACGCTGACGCTGGTATTAGCGCTCGCTACGTTTCTAACATTGATCCAAACGACATGGCCGAAAAGACCAAGGATTTGGATCCAGAAACCACTTTGTTTATCATTGTTTCCAAGACTTTCACCACTTTGGAGACTTTGACCAACGCTCGTACCGCTCGTACCTGGTTGCTTAATAAGCTTCAGGAGTGCGGCGCTATTGACGGCAGCGACGCAAAGAAGGCTGAAGCTGTTGCTAAGCACTTCGTAGCTGTTTCCACCAACCTTGAAAAGGTTGCAGAGTTCGGCATTAACCCAACCAACGCCTTTGGCTTCTGGAACTGGGTTGGCGGTCGTTACTCCGTGGACTCCGCTGTTGGTACTTCTTTGGCCGTTGTTCTCGGCCCAGAGCGCTTTGAGGAGTTCTTGAAGGGCTTCCACGCAATCGATACTTACTTTGCTGAAACCCCATTCGAGAAGAATGTTGTGGTTCTTCTTGGTATGCTCAACGTTTGGTACCGCAACTTCTACAAGGTTGCTTCCCACGCTGTGCTTCCATACGATCAGTATTTGCACCGCTTCCCAGCTTATTTGCAGCAGCTCACCATGGAATCCAATGGTAAGTCTGTGCGCTGGGACGGCACTCCTGTAACCAGCGAAACCGGCGAAATCTTCTGGGGCGAGCCAGGCACCAACGGTCAGCACGCTTTCTACCAGTTGATTCACCAGGGCACTCAGCTTATTCCAGCTGATTTCATTGCATTTGTGAACACGCCAAATCCTACTAAGGATGGCGATCAGGACGTTCACGAGCTCTTCTTGGGTAACTATCTTGCACAGACCAAGGCTCTTGCATTCGGTAAGACTGCTGACGAAGTTCGCGCAGAAGGCACTCCAGAAGAGATTGTTCCAGCTCGCGTATTCAGCGGCAACCGTCCAACCACTTCCATCTTCGGCGAAGCTTTGACCCCATTCGCTTTGGGTGAATTGATTGCTCTCTACGAGCACATCACCTTCGTTGAAGGCACTGTGTGGGGCTTGGATTCTTACGATCAGTGGGGCGTGGAGCTTGGCAAGCAGCTTGCAAAGCAGATTACTCCTGCAATTTCTCAGGATGATGACGCTTTGGCAGCTCAGGATGCTTCTACGCAGAGCTTGATTCGCTTCTACCGCGCGCATCGCAAGTAGTTTGCAAGCATATTAAATAAGGCTTGTCTATTTGCCTATAATTTTAAAACCTCTTGGTGAGTGTTAGTCATTCATCAAGAGGTTTTTGTTTAGATAAATAAATACAGATTCAACTACAGATTCAAGAAAAGCTGGTGAATTCGCGTATCGCTGTCAAGCTCCGGGTGGAAGGACGTTCCAATTTGATTCCCTTGGCGCGCTGCTACCACGTGGCCACCTACAGTTGCAAGAGTTTCGGCGTTAGAGCCAACTTCCGCAATATAAGGCGCTCGAATAAACGTCATTGGAACTGCACCAAGATTACCAAAATTAGCATCGCAGTGGAAGCTTCCGAGTTGACGTCCGTAAGCGTTGCGCTTAACAGTCACGTCTAGCGTTCCAAAACCGTTTACTTCGTTACCTTCTACGTTCTTAGCAAGCAAAATCAAGCCTGCGCAAGTGCCAAGAACAGGCATGCCGCCAGAAATCCTCTCGCGCAAAGGCTCAAGCATATTTTGCTCGCGAAGAAGCTTAGCTTGCACAGTGCTTTCGCCGCCCGGCAACACTAATCTGTCGAAAGACTGCTCCAAATCGCGCGCCTGCCTAAGCTCTATTACGCGCGCGCCTAATTTTTCAAGCATTAAGCGATGCTCAAGAAAAGCTCCCTGAACTGCTAAAACTGCTACAGTATGAGCGGAGTTATCAGTATTGATAGGTGAGTTTGACAAAATTACTCGCCTCGCTCAGCCATCAAAAGCTTAATTTCCTGCTCGTTAATGCCAACCATAGCTTCGCCCAAGTTTTCGGAAAGCTTAGCAATCATCTTAGCGTCTTTGTAATTAGTCACAGCCTTAACAATTGCTGCAGCGCGCTTTGCTGGGTCGCCCGACTTAAAGATGCCGGAGCCAACGAACACGCCTTCAGCGCCAAGCTGCATCATCAAAGCAGCGTCTGCAGGGGTAGCAACACCGCCTGCAGCAAAGTTAACAACAGGAAGCTTTCCGTTCTGTGCAACATACTTTACGAGTTCAAATGGCACGCGCAAATTCTTAGCTTCCTCAAAAAGCTCATCCTCGCGCATGCTTGTAAGCTTACGAATAGCAGAATTCATCATGCGCATGTGACGCACAGCCTGAATCACGTCGCCAGTTCCTGGCTCACCCTTAGTGCGAATCATGGAAGCGCCTTCGTTGATTCGGCGCAAAGCTTCACCCAAATCTTTCGCGCCGCAAACAAAAGGCACGGCAAAATCGCGCTTATTAATGTGGTACACGTCGTCAGCTGGGGAAAGCACTTCGCTTTCGTCAATGTAGTCAATTTCAATAGCTTCAAGCACTTGTGCTTCAACAAAGTGGCCAATACGGCATTTTGCCATAACAGGAATAGACACAGCTTCCTGAATGCCGTGAATCATAGCCGGGTCGCTCATTCGAGAAACGCCGCCGGCTGCGCGAATATCAGCAGGAATGCGCTCCAAAGCCATAACTGCGCACGCGCCAGAATCCTGAGCAATCTTTGCCTGCTCTGGGGTGGTGACGTCCATAATCACGCCGCCTTTAAGCATTTGAGCCAGCTGGCGGTTCAATGCTGTACGGTCTTCACCACTTTGGTTTTGCGGATCCGAGGATTCGTTCACAGTTACCGTAGTATTCAAGTTCTCAGTCATCATTCCTCGCTTTGTATTAAATGTGTTTGCGCACGTTTGCAAGTTTACGTTCTGTTGGAATTTAACCACATTCGTAGGATATATGCCTATAAATAGTACAACCTTGTGAGTTCTTAAAATCGTATTTATACAAATTTTTCGCGAGTTTTTTGGATGATTGCACGGTGAGCCTGCTTTTAGCTTGCGCTACGATTGATACTGCCGGCGACTTGGGGTTGATTTATTTAATTTGCAATCAAGCGTCGAGCGTAAAACAATTAAAAATAAATAACAACTAAATATAAATAACAACTAAATAACTTAGTACCATTTAGAAAGGTTTATGGTATGGGTAACGCAAAACCTGAGGAAGGCGTGCACGAAGAAAACGGCGCGACCGAAATATTCTCTGGTGAATCTTACGCAAGTAATTCTTGCGATAATGCTTCTGCAGATAGCGCGTCTAAATCAAGTACAGACGACTCGCTTAATGCAGCTGCAAAATCAAACACTTCATCAAAAAATCGCAAGCTAAGCAAGCCTTGGCTATTTACAATAGTAATTGTTGCGGTTGTTGTAATAAGCGCGATTTTTGCAACGGTAACTGACCCAAGCTTGTTCAAGTCGCAAAACGCTGCGTCTACAATGTCGCACAAAACCATCACAATCGGCTTAAAACTAGCTCCTACTAATCTCGATATTAGAAACCAGTCCGGTTCTTCGCTAGATCAGCTTCTTATTGGTAACGTTTACGAGGGTTTGGTTACGAGAAATGAAAAGAACCAGGTTTCGCCTTCTTTGGCAAAAAGCTGGGAAGTAAGCAAAGACGGCTTACGCTACACTTTCCATTTGCGCAAGGATTCCGTATTTTCTAACGGCCACAAGCTTACGGCAAAAGATGCTGCATGGTCGTTTAATGAGCTTGTTTCTAAGCAGTATCGCGGCTCGAATATGGTTGGAAAAGTTGAGTCTGCAAAAGCGAAGGACGATTACACGTTTGAGATTACGCTTAAAGAGCCAAATGCGAAGCTTTTGTGGGCCTTGTGCTCTCGCGCGGGCTTAGTGTTTGATAAAACAGCTAAATACGATGCTAAAACGCAGGCGGTTGGCTCCGGACCGTACTTAATTGAAAAGTTCGTGCCTTCAGATCGTGTTGTGTTAAAGGCAAATCCGCGATATAAGGGCATTCATCCTGCTAAAACCGAAAAAGTTGTTGTTCGCTACTTTGTTGATGACAACGCTGCTGTAGACGCGCTTTCTTCTGGCGCTGTTAAAGCTCTTGCTCCTATTTCCGGTCAGCTTGCTAAGCCATTTAAGGATGATTCTAAGCGTTATGTTGTTCGAGCTGGAAACGGAACAGACAAGTTCGTGCTTGCTATGAACATGAATGGCGAGCGTACGAAGGATGCTCGCGTGCGAAAAGCTATTCGTTACGCGATTGATCATAAGCAGATTATTGCGTCTCGAGGCGGTACAGATTTGGCTCTTGGTGGCCCAATCCCATCTCTTGACCCAGGTTATGAGGATCTAACTAAGCTTTATCCTCATAATATTGATCGCGCGAAGTCTCTTATGAAAGATGCAGGTTTCGATAAGTCGCATCCTCTTAAACTTTCGCTTACTTACCCGAATATTTACGGCACTCAACTTGGTGACCAATTGCGATCGCAGCTTGAAGCTGTTGGTATTGATTTGCGCGTGAATGTTGTTGAGTTTACTACTTGGCTTCAGGACGTGTACAAGAATAAGCAGTACGATTTGTCGATGGTTGACCACAACGAAAGCCACGATTTTGGCCAGTGGGCGGATCCTACCTACTACTACGGTTACGATAGTAAGCAGGTTCAAGACTTGTATGCGAAGGCAATGCTTTGTGCGAATGAGCATGATTCTGCTAAATTGCTTGCTAAAGCTGCGCGAATTATTAGCAAGGATGCGCCTGCAGATTGGCTGTTTAACTACCGCGTTGTAACTGCGAAGGTGAAGAATCTTGAAGGAATGCCTTTTGACATGAATCAAGAAATTTTGCCACTTTACAATTTGCGTTTAACTAAGTAACTAAAAATCTACGCAAAAGTTAAACAAGTAATTAAGTAATTAAAAATTGGTGAAAAAGGGGAGTTATTAATGTTTCGCATGATATGCCAACGTTTGCTGCTTTTTATTGCGGCTCTGTTTTGCATTTCTGCGGCTGTTTTTCTTGCGCTTCGTGTGCTTCCGGGCGACGTTGCGCAAGTTATGGCAGGTCTTAACTCCCCTCACGGCAAAGTTGAGCAGCTGCGGGCTGAGCTTGGCTTAAATAAGCCGCTTTTTACTCAATATGCCGATTGGCTTCTGGGTGTTATGCGTGGAGATTTCGGCGTCTCTGTTCTAACGGGCAGGCCAGTGGTTTCAATGATTTTAGGCCGCGCTACTATAACTTTTCCGCTGATTTTTTTGGGACTTGCTATTGCGCTCGCAATTGGTATTCCGCTTGGCTGTTTTAAGGTAACTCATGAAGGGAAGCTATCTCAAGTGGTTTCTCGATTTACTGCTATTTCTGCAGGATCTGTGCCAGCTCTTTGGGGTGGAATGCTTCTTATTTTGCTATTTGGCAAAGGTGTTGGCGTAGTGGGTCTTCTTCCTACTCAAGGTTTTCCAACTGACGGCTGGAGTGATTTTTCCGAAGCGTTTTTGTCTCTGCTTTTGCCGGCGATTACGGTTGGAATTATTGTTGGCTCTAGTTTTATGCGCTACACTGCAGCAATTCTTGAAAATATTGCTAATAGTGAAATTGCTGCTGAAGCAATGGCTTGCGGAATGACTCGTAAGCAGGTTGTTTGGCGAGTTGGTTTGCGTCTGGCTCTTGCTCAGTTAGTTTCTGTTATTGGCTTGACTTTCGCTCACATGGTTATGGGTGTGATGGTTATTGAAAACCTGTTTTCTTTACCTGGAATGGGTATGGGTTTGGTTCGAGATGTTGGTTTGCGCGATTTAATTGCCGTGCAGGGTGAACTTTTTATGCTTGCGGCTCTTTTTCTGCTAATTGGTTTTGCGGTTGATATTGCTCACAGGCTGCTAGACCCTAGGTTGTCAAGGTGATTTTGTGAAAAAGATGCAATTTACTATTCTAAAACGTATATGGCGTGCTTCATTTGGTAAATTCGTATGCGTAACGCTTTTTCTTTGGCTTGCTATTGCTGCAATCTCACTGTTTTGGACTCCTTATTCTCTTCTAAAAACAAACGGCTACGAAGTGTGGCAGAAGCCGTCTTTTGCGCACTTACTTGGTACTGATGGAACTGGCGCCGACATGCTTAGCTGGCTTATGGCAGGTTCTCGAGTGGAGCTTGTTATAGTTGTTTGCACAGTTATGATTTCTGCTTTAATTGGCACGGTTTTGCTTAGCATTATGATTTCGCAGTATAAAATTATTCGTGCAACAAGCGTTATGGCTGTTGACGCTCTTATTTCTGTTCCAACTGTTCTGATTGCTCTTATGCTTGCGGTTCCGTTTGGCGCAAACGTTTTGGTGATTGTGATTGCTTGTGGATTTGGATACGGTTTTAATCTGGCTCGTATTGTGCGTCCAAGCGCAAAGCTTGTTTTGCAATCAGATTACGTAAATTCAGCTATTTCTCAAGGCGCTTCAAGAAGATATGTGCTACTTCGTCATGTGCTCCCTAATATTACGCCTGTAGCGCTTGTGCAGCTTTCTCTTTCTGCAGGTACGGTGATTTTGGCAGAAAGTGGATTAACTTACTTGGGTGTAGGTGTGCCGTCGGGAGTTCCTAGCTGGGGGCGTGTTTTGGCAACTTCCGTAACGCTTATTCACGTCAATCCTTTGGCTGTTCTATGGCCGGGATTGATCGTAACAATAGTTGTTGTTGCTCTTAATCTGCTAGGTGACGTGTTGCGCAAAGTATTGGATCCTTGCGCAAAAAGTATGAATAAAGTAGGCGCAAAATGAGCTTAAATATTCAAAATCTTACGTTAAATCTTGGTAAAAAAACTATTCTTAACAACGTTTCGCTGCATGTTGAAGATGGTGAGCGTGTTGGCTTAGTTGGGGCTTCTGGCTCTGGAAAATCTATGCTTCTTCGCGCTGCAACCGGCTTGCTTCCGTCTGAAACTAAAATTTCTGGATCTTGCATGCTTGGGGGAGTTCAAACTGTTGGCGCTAGTGATGAGAATCTTGCTCGCCTTCGAGGAAAATACGTGGGCGTGGTATTTCAGCAGGCTAATCGCGCGCTTAATCCAATGCTAAGCGTGGAGGAACAGATTTCGCTTCCTTTGCGCATTCACTACCAACTTGATGCAGATGACGTTCATAATAGAGTTTGCGTAATGCTTGAAAAGGTTGGTTTGCCGCAGAATATTATTTCTAAACGCACTTTTGAACTTTCTGGCGGACAGCTGCAGCGAGTTGGTATTGCAACAGCTTTAATTACTTCTCCGCGGCTTATTTTGGCTGACGAGCCTACTACTGCTCTCGATAGTGTAACTCAAAAAGAAGTTGTTAACATGTTGACTTCGCTTGTTGACAACATGGGCGCTTCTATGCTTTTTGTAACTCACGATTTTTCTGTGCTTTCAAAAGCTGCTAAGCGTTGTTATGTTCTTGATTCTGGGCGATTGGTTGACAGTGCAGAAGTCCAAGATTTGCTTGAAAATCCACGCGTTACTTCAACTAAGCAATTGGTTGATGCCGCTAAAAAGTTGACTTTAAGAGCGCAAAAAATAGATTCTCAAAATGTAAGTTGTGAAAGTGCAACTACAGAAAATGTAAGTCGCGAAAGTGAAACTACAGAAAATGTAAGTCGCGAAAATTCTGCTCTTTTAACAGCAAAAAACATTCACGTTACTTTGGGTCGTGCCTTAGCTCGCGCAGAAGTTTTGAAGGGTGTTAATCTAGAGCTTTTCAAAGGAGAATCGCTTGCTATTATTGGCGGTTCTGGCTCTGGTAAAACAACTCTTATTCGCGCAATGTTAGGTCTTCAAAAAATTTCAGATGGAATTGTTACTTATGATTCACAAATAGTGAATTCTTCTACAAATTACAAAAAAATTTCCTATTCTAGTGCGCTTCGTAAAGAAACTTCTCTTGTTTTTCAGCATCCATTTGCGGCTTTAGACCCGCGCTGGACTGTTCTAAAAAGCGTTTCCGAGCCGCTTAATATTTGGCGAAAATCGCTTAAATTAGACGATGCAACTATTGAGCAGCGTGTTTGTGAAATGCTGAAATTAGTAGGATTAAATCCTAAAGATTTTTTGGAACGTTATCCTCATGAGCTTTCTGGAGGTCAGGCTCAGTGTGTTGCTATTGCGCGCGCACTGATTAATAATCCTCGAGTTTTGGTTGCAGACGAGCCAATGAGTGCAATTGACGTTGCTGAAAGAACTCGCATTCTCGACGCTTTTGCGGCAATTCGAAAAGAGCGCCCAACAATGTCGTGTGTTTTCGTAAGCCACGATTTAGGTATGATTCAGCATTTAGCAACACGCGTAATTGTTCTTAACGATGGGGAAATTGTGGAATCTGGAAGAGTAAGCGATGTTCTAAATAGTCCGCAAAATGACTACACTCGTGCTCTTGTAAACGCGGCAATCATGTAAATAAATCTTTCAACTAATAAATCTTTCAACTAATTAGACAACTACCGTCTACTATAGAAGTACTTAGTACATAAAGAGTACGTTGTTTATTGTGTAGTTAAGCGAAGGGAATACTTATGAATAAGCAGGATGCGTCTAGACCTAGACCAGAAAGTTTTGAACTAGATCATACTAAAGTAAAAGCACCTTATGTGCGCTATATCAATACGCAAAAAGGTCCTAATGGGGATGTTATTTCCAACTATGATATTCGTTTAACGCAGCCTAATGAGGAAGCAATTCCTACTGCAGCTTTGCACACAATTGAGCATATGATTGCAGTGTTACTTCGCGAGCGTATTGATGGCTATATTGATTGCTCGCCTTTTGGTTGCAGAACTGGTTTTCATCTGCTAACTTGGGGCGAACACAGCACAGAAGATGTGGCGCGCGCTTTAAAGGAATCTCTTGAGTTTATTGCGTTTAAGGCGACTTGGGATGATGTTCCTGCAACAACTATTGAATCTTGCGGTAACTATAGAGACCACAGTTTATTTGGTGCTAGTCAATGGTGTAAGGATATTCTAGCGAAGGGAATTAGTTCGGATCCTTTTGAGCGCAAACTTGTGTAAGTAATAATTAGCTAATTTTGCGTAGTTTTATTTGCTTTCTTTTAGAGGTTGACATGGAAGATGTAACATTGAGAAAAGCAACTCTTGGTGACTTGCGAAATATTGAGCATATTTATGAAAATGCTCGCAAATTTATGCGTGTTACAGGCAATCCTCATCAGTGGGGGAATAGTTTTCCACTTGTTTCAAGTGTTATTGAGGATATTCGTTTAAAACGTTTCTATTTGATTGTTGACGAGGACCCAGAATCATGTAACGAGCGTATTCTAGCGCAATTCGCATTATGCGAAGGTGTTGATGAAGTGTATGCCAGTATTGACGGTGCGTGGCTTGATGATATTTCCCCCTATGTAACAATTCACCGCTTAGCATCTTCGGGAATAAAACCAAAAATGGCAACAGCGTGCTTGCATTGGGTGCAGCAAAACTATAATAATGTACGCATTGACACGCATCCAGATAACGTAATTATGCAAAAAGTAATTACGCGTGCAGGGTTTAGTCGTTGTGGATTGGTCGTTATTCCAGATCGTGTACACAGTGCAGTACGTATTGCATATCAATGGATGCAAACACTTAATCATGTCATATGAAATGCGCGTGTGTTCTTAAAAGCTTATGGAGAGTATACAAAAGAGCATGTAGCATTAAAAGCATACTAAATCAGTTAGGTGAGTTATGAGTACAGATTTAAGTAATGCGGCAAGTAATAGTGCACGTAATGCGGCAATGTTAGAAGCAAACTATGCTCGCGCTTTAAGTACATACCCGGGTCAGGTAATCGTCGATTTGAAGGCGCTTCGAGACAATATGCGCACTTTGGTTGCGCGAGTTGGTCAAAATTTGCAGCCTGGTCAAAATGCGCCGGAAGTTATGGGGGTAGTAAAAGCAGACGGTTACGGACATGGCTTAATTCCTAGTGCTCTTGCTTCTTTAGCTGGTGGAGCTACTTGGCTTGGCACAGCTCAACCATACGAAGCGTTACGTTTGCGTGCAGCTGGTATTGATTCAAGCCGCTGCCATATTCTTACTTGGCTTACAAGCGCTCCAACTACCAGGTTTGCGGATTTAATTTCAGAAGATATTGATATTTCTGTTGGATCTATTGATTCTCTCGACGCTGTGGCTCGCTCTGCGCGCGCTTTGGGAAAGCCTGCGCGCGTGCACGTAAAAGTCGATACAGGTTTTGGCAGAAATGGTTTTACTCCAGCCGGTTTTAGTGACGCTCTTAAAAGATTGCAGCAATACTCTAGCGAAGGCGCGATTGAAGTTATTGGCCAATGGAGTCACTTAGCTGTGGCAGATTCTCCAGACGTTCCAGAATTTGTAGACGCAACAGACCGCCAAATTCAACAATTCCACGAGTTTACGAAACGCATGAAAGAAGCTGGTTTAGCGCCTAAAATCCGTCATTTAGCAAATACTGCTGCAACGCTTAACCGCCCAGAAATTCGTTTTGAGCTTGTTCGCCCAGGAATCGGTTTGTACGGCTACGAGCCGGATCCTGCAATGGGAACTTCTCAAACTTACGGATTGCAGCCTGCTATGACTCTTCAAGCCCAGCTTGGCACTGTAAAAACTGTAGAAGAAGGACATGGAATTTCCTACGGACGCACGTATTTAACTCCAAATAATACGAGTACTGCTATTGTTCCTCTTGGATACGCTGACGGCATTTTGCGTTCTGCTTCCGGATTCGATATGCAAGGTGCGCGTCATGTTAATAAGCCAGGCGGTCCGGTTAGAGTAGAAACAAATAATGGTGTTCGAATTGTGAACGTTTCTGGGCGAGTTTGCATGGATCAGTTCATAGTTGATTTAAAAGGCGATGCTGCAGAGTTAGGCGTTCGAGAAGGCGATACTGTAACGCTTTTTGGTCCTGGAAGAGGCTTGGAATTTGCTGAGCCTACTGCAGACGATTGGGCAAAAGCTGCAGGAACAATCAGCTACGAAATTATGACTGGAATCGGCGCTCGAGTGCCGCGGCTTTACCGCAACGCTTACGAAGTGCTATCTTCTAGCGATATTTCAAAACTGGACGCAAAAAGTCTTATATAACTTGTTACTGCTTGTTTTAAGACGGTTAATAAAAATAGTCTTAATTGCAAATAAAAAGAGGTGCTAGATGTGCGACGAAGTAATTGCATCAGATAATGAGGTCGTTGGTGAATACGATTTGCATGACACTGAGCGCTGGGCGAGTGAGCCTCATCACACTCGCGCTAGAACGCCTTTTGAAAGAGATCGCGCGCGAATCATACACTCGTCTGCTCTTCGTAGATTGGGTGCAAAAAGCCAGGTTTTAGTTGCAGGATCGGATGATTTTGCCAGAACTCGCTTAACGCATACTCTTGAAGTTGCGCAAATTGGTAGACAGATTGCAGCAATGCTTGGCTGTGATCCGGATGTTGTTGATTGCGCTTGCTTGTCTCACGACTTGGGTCACCCGCCTTTTGGTCACAACGGTGAGCGTGCGCTCGCAGAGTTGGCGAAAAATATTGGTGGTTTTGAAGGAAACGCGCAAACTCTTCGCTTACTTACACGCTTAGAACCGAAAGTTTTGCGGCAAAACGGCAGGAGTGCAGGAGTAAATCTTACGCGCGCAGCATTAGATGCTGCAGTGAAGTATCCGTGGGGATTAGAAGAAGCTAAGTCGCACGACAAAGGTGAGCGCGATCTTAAATTCTGCGTGTATCCGGATGATCGTGATGTGTTTGAATGGCTGAAAATTGGAGCGCCGCACGAAACCAAGCCGATGGAATGTCAAATAATGGATCTTTCGGACGATATTGCTTACAGCGTGCACGATATTGAGGATGCTATTGTAACCGGCGCTTTCAATCCTGCTTTAGTTGCGGATACAAAAGTCGTAGATAAAGTTGTTGAAGAAACCCATGCCTGGTATGGAAATCGTTGGGATGTAGATAAACTTTTGGCGGCTTTGCAGCGTTTAAGGAAGCGCGCAATGTTCCCGGATTCTTTCGACGGTTCACGCCGAGCGTTAGCGCAGTTGAAAAATATTACTAGCGCTCTTATTGGCCGTTTCGCAAGTTCTGTTGAGCACGCTACGCGTGAGCGTTATGGCAACGGTCCTCTTGTTCGTTACCGCGCAAACCTTGTAATTCCGGAAGATACTTCCTACGAGATTGTAATACTTAAAAGTTTGGCAGTGCACTTTATAATCGCTCCTCGCGAGCGTGAAGTTTATAAGCGCGAACAGAAGATTTTGACGGATTTGGTGGAAGTCTTTATGAGCAAGTCGCCGCGTTCGCACGATGCTATGGAAGCCGTGTTTGTGGGAGATTGGAACGAGTGCACGAATGATGATGAGCGTCTTCGTGTTGCAATCGACCAGGTGGCAAGCTTAACAGACGGTTCCGCCGCAACTCTTCACGCGGCCTTGTGCTAGTGCTTTTGCTAAGTGCTTTGTTCTGGGTGAGCTGTGAGTGTAGATTTGTTGTAAAGACTAAATTGTGCGAAGAAGGTTGCGATGTTTTGCATAAATTGCGGAAATAAGATTGACGCTGACGATAAGTTCTGCAGTTTTTGTGGAGCTGTTGTTGAAAGCGATGTAGCCGATTCATACAGCTCATTAAACTCGTCCAACTTATCAAGCTCGTCGCAATCTCATAATTCCTTCAAATTTGACCCTCTTCATAATCGCAAGCAACTCATAATTATGATTACGAGCATTATTCTTGCAATCGCGCTTGTAATTACAGGCACTGTTTTATATTGCGTAAAAAATCCTAATTCAATCGCAAACTTAACTAGTGCAAAAGCCTACGCTAAAATTCCTAAAGCAAAAGCTGGAGACGATACGGATGGAGTCGTAAAGTCCTTGGAAAATAAGGGTTTCCGCACGAAAATTATAGACGAATTTGGCGGCGAAAAGCAGGGCAACTTCCTTCGATACGCAAACGTTAAGCCGGGTTCTAAAGTGTCAACTAAAACAGTTGTGAAAATTCTAAGATCTAAAGGCCCGGGCGTTCCTGCGAAAGGCGTTGTTGGCGCAAGTTTAGACAATGCCAAAAAAATCGTGAAGTCAATGGGCGTTCCAGTAAAACTGCATCACGTTCCTTCTACCGATGCTACAGACGGTAAGATTGTTGCGTCTAGCCCTATGCCTGGAAACGCTGTTGGTAAAGACGGCGTAATAAATATTGCGGTTGGCGAAAAGTGCGATGGCGTGCCGGTTGACGTGTTTGGCTTAGATAAAGACAAAGCCAAGGACATGCTATCTTCTAAACCTTTCGCCGTAGATCTTCGACCGAAGTTCTCGTCTGCAAAGTATTTTGGCAAAATCGTTGGCGCCTACCCAGCTTTGGGCACTAGAGGCAGTCCTAAAGCCGTAACGCTTTACTACGGTGTTGACGCGTCCAAAGCTAAGGATGTGGTGACTGAGCAGATGGATTACGGCGATCAAACAATATATCTTGTAAATCACGCTGGCTCTTTTATAGGCAAGTGGTGCACGAAGAGCGGCAATTGCATAAATCTTCTTCCTCGTCTTATGGGTGGAGTTTCCGAATTAGATACGGAAGAGAAGGACATTAAGGAACTTATACCGGCAGATATTGCAGATAAAAACGGCAGAATACCTGATAAAGATAAAAGAGACAAGATAAATCTTAGGGGCGTACTCACATTGACGTCAGCAGGCCAGGACCCTGCAGATAGGGCTGTGTTTGATAAAAACGTTCCTAATACAAAATACATGAGAAATCATCTTATTTCTGGAGACACAGGCGCAATTGAATTGTACGCTGGCGGAGGAATTGTACAATGTGGAAGCGATGATATTCTTCTTGCTTCATATGGATCCGCATGCGTAAATGGAAAATATGTTGATTTTATTGGAGACTCTGAAAAGCTTGATGAAATTACTCATGATCCAGGTAAAGATGTTGGTCTCTACTACACAATGCAAGATTTTATGGTGGTTGTGCCTGTTGGTGCGAAATTCGATAAGCTTATAAACAGTGGCTATTTTGTTGGAAAGCCTACAGACAAGCCGGATTTAAAGCGTCCGTTTATTTTGCGCAGGAATCCTAAGCTATACAAAGAAACACGCAAGAATTTGCCGGCTGGAGGAGGCAATTGGGTTAATCCGTTTATTCCTTCTGAAAAAGGACGAGCAGTTCCGTTTTCGCCTGCCCCGGATGATTCGAACGCGTACTATCTTGTGGAAGAACCTTTCGACTGGAGTGCAATTCCTGGCGAATCACTGTGATTTGGCCGCGTCTAACCACATTTGCCGTATATTTTCCCGGCGTTTGTTTCCGTATTGGCGTTATTTGACCACATTTGCCGTATATTTTCCCGGCATTTGTTTCCACTCTGGCGTTATTTGACCACATTTGCCGTGAGTAAAGAGGTTACGCTAACTGATTTTAACTAACTAATAATCAATCTTAGGTACTCCTGCATTGAGTAATAAGTTTTCAAGTTTTTCAGGGTTTATTACATCAGTAAAATCAAAACGAACTATATTATTTACCCCACAATTTAGCAGGAAACGCTCCCTTTTATGCTCACGCCGCACTGCATCTCTGTCGTAATAATGTAGAATATTAATCCCAAAAGAGTCAGTTAAGCTATTGTCATTCTCTGAATTATTGTTTGCTAATTTATTTACGTTTCCTATTGCATTCTTGCCATTTATATCGATTTCGTTACTTTCAATACTATCTATATCTGCCCAACTATCAGCTAAATATTTATCTGTACCGTCAAGTTCGCCGACAATTAGTTTTTTATTAATTTCCCATGCGAAATCTACTCTATACGGCCATTTTGGATTGTTTTCATTAAAAAATTCTCGCTGTAACTCTGGGTTTTTAAATCCAAGTTCAATCATTGTTGCTCTAGCCAGTGATTCTCCACTATTTTCGCTTTTACCATTTGCAAGTCTGCACAGTATGAGAAGTCTAGCTAAAATGTCGCATTCGTTTACGTAACTAATTATCGAATGCTTATCTTTTAAATATGGCACATCTTGGAACGATGGTGCATCATATTGATATCGGAATTCTTCGTAAAATTCTGCGCACACTTTATAAACTTTTTCAAGATCTACATTGTTTTTTGCCGCAGAATCAAAAATAGGAAGAGCGCGTCTAAAAGGAAGAGTCCACGCGCACACGAATAGT
This sequence comes from Gardnerella sp. DNF00753, assembly GCF_049244275.1. Taxonomy (NCBI): domain Bacteria; kingdom Bacillati; phylum Actinomycetota; class Actinomycetes; order Bifidobacteriales; family Bifidobacteriaceae; genus Gardnerella; species Gardnerella sp. DNF00753. Next base: position 1,089,037 of record NZ_CP058393.1, on the reverse strand, counting down.
ATGTTGTATATACTTGCAACATGTTGCATGGCTTTATCTTTTGGAGTCTCTAAATGCCCAAAATTTGTTGTGGGAATATTTTGTTGTTTATTATTGGATTTTTTCTGCGCAAAATTGAATGTTTCGATGCGGATTCCCAATTCGTCGTCTACAATATCTGGCAAATGTACGCGTTGAAGCTGACGACTAGCTCTAGTATATTCTTCTTGCGAGTTTTTTGAGGTTACGTATTTTTCTTCGTAAGGACACGAAACGTAGATTTTAGTCGGTTTTCCATAATCATTCGGAGTGCTAGCTGTGTCCAAATTCAGCATTACAGCTCCGGTTTCTCCGGTAAACTTCCATGATAAGATTTTTATTTTCTCTTGTAGAGATAGTGCAATGTGAAGAATTTTGTCTTTGTATAAAAGTTTATTCCAATGCTCAGCTCGAGTATACAAGCCATAGTATGGCTCGACAAGATGACCGGATTGCAAGTGTCGTCTCAAACTCTTGCGAGAGCTGGTTTTTGATGCCATTAAGCATCTGCCGGCATTTTCTTCTTCTAAAATTGAATGCATTAGATTGTTTAACATGTTGCTGATACTATTTGCGTTTTATCTATTAAACAACTTAAATTTACGATTGTGGTTAAAAGCTGTTTTGACCACATTTGCCGTGTTTTTTCTCTGGCGTTTGTTTCCGTTCTGGTGTTATGTGGAAACATTTGCCGTGTTATTTCTCTGGCGTTTGTTTCCGTATTGGCTGTTTTTTGACCACATTTGCCGTGTTGTTTTCCCGGCGTTTGTTGCCGTTTCGGCGTTATGCGGAAACATTTGCCGTGAATATTCACGGCGTTTGTTGTCGCATTAAAAAATTGCGCAAGTAGCTGTAGTATAGAAAGCAGATTTTTCTGTAGATGAGATTGTTGCGCGCACGAGAGAAGGCTACGATGTTTTGTACAAATTGCGGAAATAAGATTGACGAAAGTACCAAGTTTTGCGGTTTTTGTGGAGCTGTTGTTGAAAATGAAGCTCAGCCGGACTACCAGCAGTCTCAGCCGCAGCAGTCTCAGCCGCAGCAGCCGCAACAACCGTACTATAATCAACAGCAAACCCAATATCAGCCGCAATATAATCCGCAGACGCAATACCAGCAGCAGTCGCAATATAATCCGCAATACTCTCAACCAAATCCCGCAAAAGCAACAAGCCCAATCAAAACCAATTTTCTCAAAAATCGCAAACTAATTATCATCAGCGCATGTGTTATAGCAGCGGTTGCAATTATTGCGGCGGCAGTCTTCTTCTTTACTTCTCCGCATTTTCGTAAAGCAGCACCATCTGAACGCATAGTAGTACCTAAAGCAAAAACTTCACAATCTGCGCAAGATGTTGTACGCGAACTGCAAGAAAAAGGTGTTGAAACTCACTTAGTAAAAGATTTCGGAGGAAGTAAACCAGGTAATTTTGCTCGGTATCAAAACGTAAAACCTGGGCAAGTTATTCACGGAAATCACGTTGTAACGGTCGTTGAATCCAAAGGTCCTGGAATTCCGGAAAAGGGAGTGATTGGAAAAACTGTTGAAGAAGCAGCGCCTCTATTAAAATCAATGGGAGTTCCAGTAAAAGTTTACACAGTAGCATCAGTTCATCCTGGAAAAATTGCTGCAACTAACCCAATGCCAGGCGAGCCTTTAGATGAAAATAAAGAAATCTTCATAGGCGTTGGAGAAGAAGATAAATATCCTGATAGCGGCAGGTCTGTTCCTGTTGAATTATTCGATAAAGATAAAGACGAAGCGTACAAAATGATGTCTGATGAAGGATTCAAAGTTAGACTTGTACCAAAATATTCATCCCGAAAACACTTAGGCAAAATTGTTGGGTCTAATCTTGGATTAGGGCAATCACATAGGGGAGATACCGACATAACGCTTTACTATGGCGCTGATGCTTCTGAAACGAAGAAAATGTTTACTTCAAAAAAGTACTATAGTGAATATTTAACTACAGTTGAAGTGTCGACGCTTACACCGTTTGTTGGAAAATGGTGCACTAAATCTGGAGATTGCTTAGAGTTTGAAATAGGGCATCATACAATGGAAGGTCCGGAAGAAAACACGGATCTTCTTCTTCGTGGACCTCATGCTATTGAGGATATAGCTAACGACGATAAAACACAGTATTATCACAGTTTTGGAATGTGGCAGTTTACTCAGAACCTCATAGGAAGTGCAATCAAAGTTTACGACAATGAGAAACATAATTCACTTCCTATGCAAAATACGTTACTATTTGGCGACACGGGAATGGTTGATATATTCCGTGATGGCGGTGATCCTTACTGTGGTAATGAAATATACACTTTGCCTGCAGGATCTTGCATTAACGGAAAATTTGTTTCGTATGAAGATTTAGATAAGAATCCTCTTTATTCAAGTTACGGACCTAGTTACGAGAAAATACCTGGAGGTAACAAGGGTATAACGTATAGGATGCGCGCATATTTCGTTCTTGTTCCGGTTAATGCAAAGCTCGACGAACTAGAAGCAAGCGGATTCTTTAAAGGCAAAGGCAAGACTAAACCGGATATGGATCGTCCGTTTATTTTGCGCAGAGATCCTAAATATTACAGTAAATCAGAGCAAATAGTTAATGCAAAAAATGGAGATATGACGCATAATCCGTTTGTTCCAACTGAATTTAATAAGCCTGTGCCTTTTGCTCCAGCTCCGGATGATTCTAACGTTTACTACCTAGTTGAGAAGCCATTTGATTGGATTAGTTTCATTCAAGATAGGGAATTGTAAGCGCAAGTAAAAGAACGAATCTGTATAAAGTTTGCTGGTTAACGCAAGTGTTGCACGTAAGTTCTGTACGTAAGAGACATACGTAAGCATTGTACGCAAGTATTGTACGTAAGCTCTGTACGTAAGTGATTTACGCAAGTGACATATGCAACTTGTACGCAAGTGATACGTTTTTAGTGCGCTTTACAACGATTCGCTAGGATTTGCACTCCAGTAGAAAGGCTCTTCCACAAGATAGTATGCGTTCGAATCGTCCGGGGCAGGTGCGAACGGAACCGCGCGTCCTTGATAATACGGCAAATGTTTCCATATAACGCCAGAGCGGAAAAATGCCGGGGAAAATATACGGCAAATGTTTTCACATACCACCAATACCACTCGCCGCCGGTTTGCGATAAGCTAGATACCATGGTTGGAATGATCGCAAAAGAAGATATTGAGCGCGTGCGCGCTGTGGCAGATTTGTATGATATTGTGTCTGCAACTGTTACGCTTAAGCCTTCGGGAACTGGCACTTTTGTAGGTCTTTGCCCATTCCACGATGAAAAAACACCGAGTTTTAGCGTGCGTCCAAGTTTGGGTGTGTGGCACTGCTTCGGATGCGGTGCAGGCGGCGACGTTTTTAAGTATGTTGAGCAGAAAGAAAACATTGATTTTCGCGAAGCTGTTGAGTTTTTGGCAGATCATTACCACATTGAAATGCACTACCAGCAGGCAGAAAAAGGCGACTCTCAATCGCACGGTTCTAAGCGAGCCAGGCTTTTAGAAGCAAATGAAGAAGCTCAAAAGTTTTTCGCTTCAAATCTTAATACTGAGGAAGCTGCTGCCGCGCGTGAATTACTTGCCGGGCGAAACTTTACTCCTCAGCAAAGTGCGCGTTTTTCTTGTGGCTACGCGCCTAAAGGTTGGGATAATTTAGTCAGATACTTAGCTAATAAAGGTTTTACGCGTCAAGAGCTGCTTGACGCTGGCTTAGCTAGACTCGGTCAGCGAGGAATATACGACTACTTCCGCGGTCGCTTAACTTGGCCTATTCGCGACTCGACTGGTAGAACTCTTGGCTTTGGTGCAAGAAAGCTTTACGACGACGATTCTATTAGCGCAAAATATATTAACACTCCCGACACTGCACTGTATCGAAAAACGCAAGTTTTGTACGGAATCGACTTAGCGAAAGCAAATATTGTTAAAAAGCGTCAAGTTGTAATTGTTGAAGGCTACACGGACGTTATGGCATGCCATTTAGCTGGTGTTGATACTGCCGTTGCTACTTGCGGAACTGCTTTCGGAGTTGAACATGCGAAGATTGTGCGACGTCTTATTGCTGATGATTCTTTGGGTGCAATTCAGCTTGTTGGCCCTCTAAAGGTGGATGGTCAGTCTGTAAGCTCGCGAATTGTTTTTACTTTTGACGGTGATGCTGCAGGTCAAAAGGCTGCGCTTCACGCTTTTGGCTTAGATTCCGCATTTTTGACGCAAACTTTTGTTGCTGTAGCAGACAATAATCTTGATCCTTGTGATTTGCGTATTCAGCGCGGTGACGATGCTGTGCGCTCGCTGGTTTCGCACGCAAGTCCGCTTTATGACTTTGTTATCAATACTGTTATCAATCGTTTTGATACTTCGTTTACGACTGGCCAAATGGGTGCGGTGAAAGCTGTTGCGCCTCTTATTGCGCAAATTCGCGACCGTTCGCTTCTTGACTTGTATTCTCGCAAAGCTGTGCGCGCAATTGGTGTTGATTTAGCTGCTATGCGTAGGGAAGTTGAGGCTTCTCGCCGCCGTTTGCAAGTTCGTGACGACGATGCTTACGCATCTAGGTATAACGCTACTCCTGCTGGCTTGCCGCAGGCTGTTGCTGAGCGTGATGCAGATTCTAAAGCTTCTAGGATGGCTATTGTTCGAAGTGCTGCGCAAAATCAGCGTTATTATCGCGTTGATGATGCTGTATTCATGTGCGAGCAGCAGTTTATGGCTTTGTTGCTGCAAGTTCCGCTTGCGTTTAATGAACAATTATTTGCGCAGCTTACTTTGAATAATTTTATTACTCCAGTTTTTAGAACGCTTTTCCAGGCGTTTGTTGCTGCGGGAGGATTGCCGACTGACAACGTTACGCAAGGATTGTGGTTGCATATGATGACTAAAGCGGCTGGACCTTTGCTGGAGTCTGTTATTACGGAGCTTTCGGTAATGCCATTGCCGCTTCCTGCAGCTTCAGACTCGTTAGAAGATGCCGGCAATCGGCAGAATCAGCAATCTTCAAACGGATCTCCTTCGGATTTTTTGCGAAAAGCTACTGTTGCAGAAAGCAAGTATGCGAACGAGCTGCTTATTCGACTTTTAGACGTTGGTTTTATGCGTAGAATTGGTGCAGCTCGAGCGCGTATGGCAAAACTTAAGGATGGTCAGGAAAAGCTTGAGCTTCTAGGGAAAATCACCTCAATGGAATCTGCCCGCAAAAATTTGCAGTCGCAAATTCTGTGAGAGTGTAAATATTGTAATCACATCTGAAACTACAGTTTCTATTAGTTGATGGGATATTTAGAATTTATGGAAAATCAAGGAATTTATTCTAAAAAGAAAATAATAATAGATACAGATTGTGGTTCGGATGATGCTATGGCAATTGCCATGGCTTTGAATGATCCTAGATATGAGATATTAATGTTTTGCACTGTATCGGGAAACGTGTGCATGGAACAAGCGACTATCAATACGCTTACTACTATCGAGCATGCTGGTTCATATGAGCCACCTGTATATAAAGGAAGCAGAAGCATGCTGTTGCGCGATTTGGCTTATGCTCATGAAACTCATGGTAGAGATGGAATGGGTGATATTGGTCTAGTGCCTCATCGTTTGAAAGAAAGTAATGGTAATGCTGTTTTGAAAATGATTGAAACTTTGAGAAACAGTGAAGATGGTGAAATAGACATTATTGCATTAGGGCCATTAACTAATATTGCTCTAGCTATTAAGGTTGATTATGAAGCGATGGAAAAAGTTGGTCGCATAGTCGTTATGGGATCTGCTGGTTTAGGCCGTGGAAATGTTTCTCCTGTAGCAGAATTTAATATTTGGCAAGATGCAGAAGCTGCAAAGATATTAGTTGATTCTGGTCTTAAAAATATTATGTTTGTTGGATGGGATGCATGCTTGGGAGAATGTATGCTGAATCCGCAAGAAATTGCTAATATTCGCAAAAGTGGAGAACTCGGTAAGTTCGCTATTGATTGTAATAGGGAATTAATGGAAATGAATGTTAGCCGTTTTGGGGATGCTTATTTAGATATGGCTGATCCATCTGCAGTTGCCGCTGCGTTATATCCTGAATGTATAAGCGAGTGCACAAAATATTATTGCCAAGTTGATGCAACCCCTGGACCAAGTTATGGCTCAGTTCTTGTTGATGCTAATTTCTTCTCTGGTAAAACTCCTAATGTTGAAATATGTAGTAGGCTTAATCCAGAAAAATATAAAAATTACATTTATCGTACTTTGCATGTTGTAGATTAGCAAAATTTGTTTTTACCAACATGCTTTCTATATAAATATACTTTAGTAGCTGACGCTACGCTCCAAATGCGAGATAGATTTCCCGCGTTTGGAGGGATTAGCTAAATAAAGCGCTCCAAATGCGAGATAAGTTGCGCACGTTTGGAGGGATTAGCTAAATAAAGCGCTCCAAACGCGAGACAAGTTGCGCACGTTTGGAGCGTATCGTCAGTTACTAAAGTCAATATCGCCGAGTTTTTCAATAAGCTTCATATTCTCGCTGTAATCAACTGGGCAAGAAATCACGTCAACGCCGCTTTCTTGCTCCAAAGCCGCGCGAAGCATATTGTACAAATCCTCTGGCTTTTTAACAGCATGTCCACGCGCACCAAAGCTTTCAGCCAATTTTGGCACGTCCGGATTATGGAAATCAACGTATTCGTGCTCGCCTGCGTGAAGCTCCATCTTCCACTTGATTAAGCCGTACGCGTTATCTTCCCAAACAAGAACAACCATGCGGCTTCCAACGCGCACAGCTGTTTCAATTTCCTGCACGTTCATCATAAAGCTTCCGTCGCCCATTACGGCCAAAACTGGTTTTGCGTTCATTTTGCCGCCAATATCGCGAATAAACGAAGCTCCAACAGCACCCGGAAGCGTCCAAGCCATAGTAGAAAGGCTGTTGTCTATTATGCAAGTATTCGGGTGCATAGTTGGGTACAAGCGTGCCATCCACATTTTCAAAGCGCCCGTATCTACAAGCACCTTCGTGCCTTCAGGAACAGCGCGGCGAATATCGTAAACTACTCGCTGCGGTTTCATTGGCATGCTTTCGTCGTTTTCGCAAGAATGTAATTCTTCCGTAAGTAGTTGTCTAATACGAGGGTGGCTTACGTCGAAAGTTACGTTGCGTGTCTTTAATACTTCTGTAAGAGTTTTAAGCGTTTGGCCAATATTTGCCATAATGTTCAGCGCAGTAGGGTAGTGCGCGTCGGTATCTTCCACAAAAGTATTGATGTGAATAATGGTTTTATCAATATTCGGGTTGATTTTTTTAGGATCAAACTGCTGAATTGAAAAACCTACGGCAATAATCAAATCAGCCGTGTCAAAAGCGAAGTTTTCGTAGTCGCGATGCATAAATCCAACGACGCCAAGCGCATTCGGATGATTATCCGGGAAAACGCCTTTTCCTTCAAAAGTAGTTGCAACTGGCACGTTAAGCTGCTCGGCAAAAGCAAGAAGCTGATCCTCAGCGTGAGAGCGCGCAACACCGTTTCCAGCCAAAATAATAGGCTGTTTTGCTTTACTAATAATTTTCGCAGCTTCTTCAATAGTGTCCGGAGCTGGCATAATATGCAGCGGATGTGGAAGTGGAAGAGGCTTCGCGTCTTCAGGCGCTTGCATTTCGCTAATATCTTCCGGAATAACAAGGCACGTGGCTCCCGGACGGTTTCGGCCGGCAATAGAGAAAGCTTTTCGAACCATTTCCGGCGCAGATTCTGGAGCAAGCATCATAGAAGACCATTGCGTAATCGGCTGGAAGAGTGCAACCAAATCAATAATCTGATGAGATTCCTTATAAAGCCTAGAAACATTACCTTGTGCGCAAATAGCAACAAGCGGCGTAGTGCTTGCGTTTGCTTGAGCTACAGGAAGAGTAAGATTTAGTGCGCCAGGGCCTAAAGTTGCCAAGCATACGCCCGGTTTTCCAGTAATATGAGCGTATGTTGCTGCCATAAAACCAGCGCCCTGCTCGTGGCGAGTAAGCACAAAACGAATGCGACCGTCTCGCTCAATCGCCTCAAGAAGCGGAATATTTTCCTCACCTGGAATGCCGAAAACTACTTCAACGCCTTCATTTACTAAGCATTCAACAATTAAATCTGCAGTGTTGCGCTTATGGTTTTCACGAAGATGCTTTTGGCGTGCGAGCTTTTGTTCAATCTTCTTACTTTCAGTTTCTTTTATTTCTGCCATATTCCGCTTCTTATGTAGCTATGTAGTTGTGTAGTTGTGTAGTTGTGTAGTTGTGTAGTCAACAAATTCTTTTCTACATAATATACTTATTCCTGTCTTTTGCGACATGCTTTGCTGATGCGCGTGTCACAAAAAAGGGCGGAATTTTGTGTTAGCTATTTTAGGCTAAATCATGCTATTAGTAGTTGCTAATTTATTGCTATTGCAACGATTTTGTCGGGAATTTAACCTGTTTGTGGGATTGGGTTTCTAGTATAATGGAAGCATTGTGTTTACTGCCTTACGGAGGAATGATGAAGCGCTGGCTGTTGAATCTGGTCAAGTGTGAAACCATTCTTATTGTTGCGGCAATTTTGGCAATTATTTCATGTTTTTTCGTGCCTCCTGATTCTCAATACTGGGGTTATATTCACGTAAATACTATTTCGCAGCTTATTTGCTTAATGATGGTTGTGTGTGGATTCCAGCGCATTGGTGTATTTCGTGCGATTGGTGCGCGTTTGCTAAGGCATGTTAGAACTGAGCGTGGGCTTGTGTTAGTGCTCATGTCTCTGACGTTTTTCTCGGCAATGTTTATTACGAACGATGTTGCTCTCGTAACTTTTGTGCCTTTTGCGCTTTCTGTGCTTGTTATGGCGAATGCTGAAAAACGTTCGATTCTTGTAATCACGCTTATGACTATTGGCGCGAATGTTGGCAGTATGCTAACCCCTATTGGCAATGCACATAACTTGTACTTAAAAGCGTTAACGCATATGTCTACTAAAGACTTTTTGAAGATTATGTCACCGTATACGGTTACGGCTGCGGTGCTTATGGTTGCGTTTGCTTTTGTGTTCTTTAAGTCTCGTAAGGTTGATCAGTTTGCTGGCTTGCACGGTGATGATATTGAGCAGAGTGTACTTGCTCCTTCGCATGGTCGTCCGCAGCCGGATGAGATTCGCGTTATGGGCTACGGCATGAGCTTTACTCGTTGGCGCGTTATTGTTTACAGCCTGCTTTTTGTGGTTTGCTTGTGTGGTGTTAGTGGTTGGATTCCGGATTGGATTATGGTTGTGATTATGGTGGTGGCTTTCCTTCTTTGCGACCGTCATGTGTTCCGTGTTCTTGATTGGGCTTTGCCGCTTACCTTTATTATGTTCTTTATTTTTATTGGCAATATGCGAAGAGTTCCGGGCTTTAGTGATTTTGCACAAATGTGGGTTGGGTCGCATCCTATGGAAGTTTCTATTGCTTCAAGCCAGTTTATTAGCAACGTGCCGACGACGATTTTGCTTTCTGGATTCTGTGATCAGTGGAAGATGCTGATTATTGGTACGAATCTTGGTGGAATGGGTACGCTTATTGCTTCTATGGCTTCGCTTATTTCTTACAAGGGAATTACACATCAGTATCCTGAGCATAGGGGACGTTATTTGCTTACGTACACGATTGTGAACGTTTTCTTCCTTGCTGTGTTAATGTCACTTGCATGGATTATTGAGTAGTGTTTGCTTAATTTTTGCAGTGACGTTTTGTAAATAGGATTTTTGCAAGTTTTATATGTGACTTTTATATGTGACTTTTATAGGCGACTTTTTAGGTGACTTTTATAGGCTATTTCTGTTATTTTCTGTTTTTAAGGCGCGTTGATAGTGCCGTTTTGGTATAATAGCCATTTGTTTGCCTCTGTAGCTCAAAGGATAGAGCAACGGCCTTCTAATCCGTTGGTTGCGCGTTCGAGTCGCGTCGGGGGCACGATTAAATCTTGAAACGGTGTTTGGGCTGTGGCATAGTGCAATCCAAACACCGTTACTAATTCAGTCAACCAACTGAGAAAATAACGGTAATCACCCAAATACTGTTAAAAACTCAGTCAACGAACTGAGAAAATAACGCTGATAAGCCTAACACTGTTAAAAACTCAGTCAGTTAACTGATGCATTAACGCTCACAACATCGTTAGAACACCACGGCCTTAACCTCAAAGGTGAATTTTTAATTTATTTCGTTTATAACAGAAACAAGTGTAAGAAACGATAAATTTATCGACTATAATCGAAAGCTATAACCGAGAGTGTAATTGAATCTATATTGAGCTTTTGTCTCGTGGTTTTCAAGTTCAAGTTGGTCGTATTAACAATCAAGAAATCGAATTCATTGCTACTATGTTTCGCTATGGCTATTATTAAAGGGTTTAATAAGCAAGCGTAAGTGCGATGTTTCATTGTTTTCCTTGCGAATTGGCGAGTTTTCATTCCGACGATTGGCCTACAATCCGGATAAAAGGTGTTATAAAAATCTATAATTTAGCTGTGCATTGTTTTGGAAAAGTGAATATGCTAGGGGGTCACGCAAAACTGGTGACCCCTGCTAACAGCAATCAACACTTCCTATAGTGAAGTGAGCTTGTCGTACATATAAGCATATACAAATTTGGTTAATTTTACAAATTTTATTATTATGTGTTTTTAATAATTTTTCAATATAAAAACATGTTACAAACACAATTATTATTAGTAGTCTAATTGCTTTAAATTGCTAAAAGTATTGGTGCGAGTTGAAAAATTTGGATTATGAGCCAAAAATTTCCTGGGGGGGGGGGTATAGTATTTAAGGCTCGGTATGCAGGGAGGAGATGCGTCGATGAGTGATTTACATCGCAATAGCTGTTTCCTTCGATTCTTGCGCTCAATTTGCAGTAAAACAGCGTGCGCTCGCCGCGCGATTGTTGCTCTTTTTGTTGCCGTTGCTACGATTCTTGCCACTTTTATGATTATGCCATCCGCCTCTATGGGCGCTAGCCAGCAGGGCGAGCCTAAACAGGCGCAAACTCAAGACGAAAAGCCTGAGAATAAGACTGCGGAAACTGCTGGAGCGCCTGCAAAAAACGGATCCGCTGCAAGCGGTGAAACTGCTGCAAAGGGCGATGCTGGCGATTCTAAGACTGTAGACCCTAAAAATCCGCAACCTTCTACCAATCCAGATGCCCCTAATGCAGACCACGCCCAAAACGTTGATTCAACGCAGAAGCAAAACAATGCTGTAGAAGGCGATAAAAAAGTTGCTGACAAAGATGTCGCTAAAGACACTGATAAAGGCGCTAAAAAAGATGATGCTGCAAATAAATTGCGTCGGCAAAAGCGTGAGCTGGGCAACACTCGCGCCGCCGCGGACAGTACTCCGCTTCCGAAAGAGTGCAGCGATGCTGGCATAACAGAACTCGCAAAATGCTATGTAGCAGAGTATTTTTATACTATTAAAAAGAAAAATAAGGTTACAAATAAAAAATCTATTACAATAAACAACATAGGTGAATCTCATACTATAACGCCAGTGTTTCGTCGTGTTAAGAAAATTAATAATAAGGGTATTCCGGCAATAGACGACAAAACAGACGCATCTAGTAGTGTTAAAGGCCTTATTGAAAGTTTTTCTTTAGAGAGACTTTCAACTGAAAGTACTGCACTTGAGTCAAATGTAGAAAATAATGATTTTGTTAAAGTAGATCCTACTTCTGGCGAAATTAAAATACATGCTAATAAATGGTTGAATAATGGCAGTTATTATGTGTTTGTAAAGGTAAAATATAAAGACAATTCTACTCTTACTCGTTCGCAATGGTGCACTAATAGCTGTAGTCCTTCATATAATAAATATTCACGCTTTAGTATACAGATTAGATACAAAAATCCTACGAATGATGTTTTATCGTTAAAGGTTTATAATCACCAGGAACAAGATACAGATCGTGCTGAAGTTGATGAAAAGAAAGGTGTTACTTTTACTTCGGGTGAAGACGGAAGATTTAGCCCAATAACTCCGATTTTTATTGACACTACATCTTCTAAGAGGCCAAATCTTATTTATCATCGCATGGTTTGCCATAAAGACGGAGATGAAACTAAAGATAGTGGTTACTACCTTAATTCAATTAATGGCTTAACTCTTAGTGCTAGTGCTAGTTCAACTGGTCAAACTACACAAAAGCAGTGGAAGCATGTTCCAGGAGTTCGCCCAGCTAACGATACACTTAGCGAGTCTAGTGGCAACTTATATGAAAGTGATGATATTATCGAGCGCTCGCAAAGCTGGATTGCAGGCACGCCTAAAGAGGCTGGAACTTTTATATGCAAAGTTCTTGCGCTTAAGGATATTAAAGTATCATCAAGTACGATTAAAGTCGATACTCCCACATTTGTTCAAGTATTTGATAGCAAAATTAACGATAATAAAAGTACACTTAAACAGGATCTTTTTAATGAGAAAGTAAAAGTGGAAAAGATATTCAGTGCGTATGCTCCGCAACCTGATTCCACTGACGCTCCGCCTTATAACCCGTATGGCATTTTTGAATCGGGTACATATAAAAGAGGGAAAGTCTGGGACGTTAAGACCATTAAGATTGAGGTGAAGTCGAATAAAAAGCAGCAGCTTGTGGTTGGGGATAATGATCTTACGCTGAAAGTGTATCCGTTTAGAAATGGCGATGGTTCGTTGCCGACGGCGTTGTCTGACAAGAATAACAAGATTTCTGCAATGCTCGGTATGGAGCTTAAGCCGTTTGTTGATGCTACTTCTGCGGCGGATAGCAAGAATAAGATTACGCTGCGCGTGCTGTGCAAAGGCGAGAAGAAGAATGCTGCTGGTGGTGGTTCTTCGGCTGGAGGTACTGGCTCTGCTGGAAGTGGCTCTGCTGGAAGTGGCTCAAGTGGCGATACTAGCGGTACTGGCTCGACTGGTGCTAATACTGGCACTGGTTCGCAAATTAATAAGCCTTCTGAATCGTCGCAATCTGCGGAAGCTACTTGGAGCAGCAATCCTGCATGGCTTGGGTTGAGTGTGCCTGAGGATACGGAGCAAAATACGTGCAACTCTAATAAAGAAGGAGAGACGACTTGTGCGTCGGCTGATCCAAATAAAAAAGTGGCTGCGCGAACTGATAAGGAAGTGAGCATAAAGCCGACTAAGGTTGGCGATTACAAGTGCGTTGTGTATGCGCTTAAGCCTGAAGCGCTTGATAAGTTCAATGCAGAAGTAGTTAAAAACGACGTAACGCCAGAGAAAATATCCGCTGCCTTTGCGGCCGCGAAGCTAACAGCCAACAAAAATCTTGCAAAGTTGACTATTAACATTCACGTGCGAGAAACATCTGACTTGTTGCCGCACACAGGCGAGTGGAATTGGAACTTGCAGCTGGGTGCTATAGCTGCCGTAATGGTGAGCGTGCTTGCCGCAGGATTTGTGGCAAGTCAAAGTGACTCATACAGAAAACTATTTTACGAAAGGCGGCGATGCTAATGTGAAAGCTGCCTACGTAATCGAAGAACAAAACAAAACATAAAATAAACGCACAAACAAGTGCCGAATGGGTGCACAAACAAGTGCTTAGCAAGCACAAACAAGGCTCAATCGGTACGCAAACACACAGTAACAAAACACACAGTAACAAAACATAAAACACAAAAACAAAACAACTTATTCAAACTGCTCTTAAGAGCATCGAGTAAAGGAGAAAAGATGAATAAACTAACAAACAAGTGCGTGGCGGCGATTGCGTCGCTCGCGATGGCTGGCACGCTGTGCGTTGCTGGCGCCGTCACCATGGCCGACGTCGCGTGGGCGGCTGTTCCTCCAATTCGCCAAAACCCTCATAATCCTTCTAGTCAGCCTGGTGGTGATACTGGTGGGCAGCAGGGTTTAGCCCCGTGGGATGCGCAAAATAAGACAACAACTGGTAGCATCACCATCGTAAATTGCGATGCAAAGGAAGTGAAAGACTCTGAAGGAAGTTCTAAGTGTGATAAAGGTCATGCGCCTCTTAATGGTGCAAAGTTCACTCTTACACCAATCAAGAAGATTGGCGATACTGAGCTTAAGGCTGATGATTTCAAGAATGCAGACACTTGGTCCAAGATTGCTACCACAATTGATGCTTTGAATCGCGGCAAAGAGAAGGAAGCAAAGATTGAGCTTGATATGACTCAAGCTAATATAAAGACTGCAGAGGTTACCAACGGCGAAGCGAAGTTTGAGAACGTTCAACTCGGCTTCTACAAGGTTGAAGAAACCAACATGCCTACTACTGGCAACTACGGTGCAAACGACATGACTGTGTTCTACATGACTTTGCCAATGCTTAAGCCAACAAAGTCTGCTGATGGAAATTCCTATAGCACTACTTACGAATACAAGCCTGTTGTAAAGATTAAGAACAAGGATCTTTCTAGCGCAATCACAAAGGTTTTCAGCACCGAAAAAGGCAGCAACGCCGTTTCGGTTAATGATGATTTTAAGTACGAGATTAGTTCGGAAGTGAATCATCCTACTGGCAAATTGGACGCAAGCAGTATTCAGGACTACATGGTATTCGATGATGCTCCAACTGAGGCGTTTGCAAATATTACGGACGCTGCTGTTGAGTCTGTGAAAGTTGATGGAGTTAATGATCCTCTTGAAAAGACGAAGGATTACACTGTTGAAGTTAAGAAGAACGAAACTACATCGGCTATTGCAACTGATACAGACGACAAGGGTCTCGAAGGTGGTCGCACCCGTATCTTAGTCAAGTTCACTAAAGATGGCTTAGGTAAGATTGCAGGTGCTTTGAATAAGGCTCAAAAAGACAAGAAGGACGAACCTAAGGTTCACGTTACAGTTTCGTTCAAGTTAAGTGATAGCTATAAGGGTACTACTGATAACAAGAACGAGATTAAGAACAAGTCTGGCTTCTTTAAGTCTCATGATGATAACGCCGCTAAGGATCCGGATCCAGTTATTTCTGGCGATGAGGATAAAGGTGGTACTTCGGTTGTTAAGCTTGGCTTACTTCAGGTAAACAAGTATGACAAGAAAACTCCTACCACCAAGCTTCCTGGCGCTGTATTCAAGATCTTCAACTCCGAAACAAAGGCAGAAGCCTGCAAGACTGCTTTGCTTAATCGTGCTGCTGGTAATACTGATGTTCCTGATGAGTGCTCTGATAGCAATGCTTCCAAGAACTTCACTGGAACTACAAACGATCAAGGTAAATTTGCAACTGATCAAAAGGTTATAGCTGGCAGAATGGTTTACCTCGTTGAGGTTACTGCTCCTACTGGCTATGTTTTAGCTGATGAGATTAGGGGTGTAACTGTTGAAGAAGGAAAAACAACAACAGTTGACTTCCCTAATACCAAGATTAGTGATCTTGACATTGATTCCTGGTTCAACCTTCCTGCAACTGGTGCTGCTGGCGTGATTATTTTCGCTGTTGCTGGCATGGGCTTGATTGCAGCAAGTGTGTTCCTCTACATGCGCAATCGCAAGGAAGAAGAACAGCAGCAGAACGCTTGATCTGCTTTCTAAAGCTGGTCTTGTAGTCTAATGGCAAGTGTGAGTCTAGGGTTTACTTAACTAAATCCTAGACTCATATTTGTGAGGTAGAGATTTTAATATTTTTCGTACAGAGCGAGTAGCCGACTAGAGACACTAACGCAGCTTTGCAGTATTGCTCTGCTAACGTTGTTAGTGTAGCTTTGCAGTATTGCTTCTGCGAACAGTGACTATTTGTTGCTTAGTGAACTTTAATAGTATTGCTCTGCAGAAGTTGAGTGTTTATTGCCTAGAGAGCACTAGCATTCATGCTGCTGCACACTCCACACCAGGCACTCCTACCACACCAAAAAATAACGGTGGGTTAATTAACGAGTGAGGGGTAGGTGTTGCTTGGTCGAGCAATATAAAAGCGGAGCGATAGTAATATCTTTTTGATAAATAACTATTTTTGAAAGAAAGTAAGTAAAAAACTAAACTTAACTATGCAACCGCTAAGTCTAAGTAAGGTATAAGAGCGTAGCGCTGCGAGACAAGTAACACCCACCCCTCACAGCCACATTTCATATCTATCGCTCATAACCACATAACTCAACCAATCTAAAACAAATAATCCAACGAACCGAGGAAGCATGAAATTAAACAGCGCTGTTACGAAAGTATATGCTTTCTTCAAGCACCCCACGTCACAACAATCACCACAACAATCACCACAACCAGCACCAAAAAAGCCTAAGTCGCATTTGCGCCGCATTTTAGAACCAATCGCGCTGGCAGTCGCCGCAATATTATGCTTCACGTATCCAGTGGCGTCTACGCTGTGGAATAACAACGCATCTAAGCAGCTTTCTGCCGCTTACGACAAGCTTAGCCGCGAGCAGCCTAAAGATGCGCGTGCAGTTAGCTTAGATAAGGCGCGTGAGTATAACGCGCATCGTAGCGCGATTTTTACGGCGGACCCTTATAATGGCACGGAAGATTTTAAGAAAACGCCTGAGTATAAGGATTATGAAAAGCAGTTAGATGAGCCGATGGGCATTATGGGAATCGTAAAAATCCCTAAAATCGGTGTAAAGCTGCCTATTTATCACGGCAGTTCGCAGGATGTTTTAGCGTATGGCGCGGGTCATTTGTATGGCACGGATTTGCCAGTTGGTGGCAAAAACAGGCATGCTGTTATTACGGCGCATACGGGTTTGCCGCATGCAACTATGTTTGACGACTTAATCTACCTTAAAAAAGGCGATTTCTTCTATTTTGATGTGCAAGGTAAAACCTTAAGATATAGGGTGTTTCGCATTAGCGTTGTTGATCCGAATGATATTAGGCTTATTCAGCGCGAGAAGGGGCGCGATTTGGCTACGCTGCTTACTTGCACGCCGTACGGTGTGAACTCGCAGAGGCTGCTTGTGACTGGCTACCGTGTGCTGCCGGATCCTGTTAAGCCGCCTGACGATCATTTGCAGTGGCCGCTTTGGATGACGCTGTTTGTTATTGCGCTTGTTGGTTGTGCTGTGATTTTAACTACTATGATTGTTGCAACAATTTCCGCGCGCAAAAATAAGAGGAATATTCGCGGAAGGCATTTGCCTAATGCGTCTAATGCGTCTAATGCGTCTAATGCGTCTAATTCGGAGCGTTTGTTAGCGCGCTACTTATCTTCATTGCGGCAGTTTTCGCACAAGCCAAAAACTTCTAGCGTGTGATCAACAACCGTGTATCCGTGAGATTCAGCTATTTTATGAATCCACCCTTCGTCATCGGGTGGTTCAATATCAACTGTTTTTCCGCAGCGTTCGCACACTAAATGGTGATGGTGTGTGTTTTCGTCGCAAATGCGGAATAATTGCTGACCGTTAAAGCGCACAGTGTCTACTTCGCCGCTTTGAGTTAGTGCGTTAAGCTGACGATAGACTGTGGCCAAGCCAATGATCTCGCCGTCTTTTGCCAAAAGTCTGTGCAAATCTTGTGCAGAAACAAAATTGCGAGATTCGCGCAAATAGGAGAGTACGATTTCTTTTTGTCGAGTGTGACGACGTACAGGTTCGCTAGTCATCTCGAATCCTTTCGTTGTTCATCACAGTATTCAAGTTCGTCATCCCAGCAGCCTGTTGAATCTAATGCTGCCGCGGCTTCAACTGGGTCGTCGCTTAGTACTGTAATATGACCCATTTTGCGGTTCTTTCTAACTTCCGCTTTGCCGTAGTCGTGCACGTGCCATTCTGGATGCTCTAAAATAAGTGAGCGTACAGGAGCCACATGCTGTCCGAGCACATTTACCATAACAGCAGGGGAAAGTAGGCGAGGCTTCTTCAAAGGCCATCCAACAATTCCGCGAATATGAGCTTCGAACTGATTCATATCGCAAGCTTCAATCGTATAATGCCCGGAATTGTGTGGACGTGGAGCAAGCTCGTTTACTACTACTTGATTATCTTTAGTAATAAAAAGCTCAATTCCCAACGTTCCTGCGAGCTCAAATCCGCGAGCTAATCTTAAAGCTAATTCGTGCGCCGCATGCTCAACTTGTGGATCAACTACTGCCGGAGCCAAGGTCATGTGCAAAATACTATTGTGATGCACGTTTTTTACAAGAGGATACGTTACAAAGTCTTTGCCGTTTCCGGAAACAAGAATAGAAGCTTCAAAAGCAAAGTCAACGAAACCTTCGAGAATTGAAGGTGGGAATTTGCCGCCGCGATCTGCGCGGTGGTGAATATTTGCAACGTCTTCTTCTGTGCGCAAAACATCCTGACCGTGACCGTCGTAGCCGCCTCGACGAGTTTTCAAAATTGCTGGCAAGCCTATTTCGTCAATAGCAGTATCTAAATCGTCAAGATTATTTACTTCGCGCCATTTAGCTGTTTTGATTCCGTGGCTATTAATAAACGTTTTTTCGCTTACTCTATCTTGCGTAACTCGCAACAAGTCTGTGCCTTGAGGAATAGCAGTAAGATGACGAACTTTATCGAGTGCATCCGCATTTACGTTTTCAAACTCGTATGTTAGTACGTCGCAACGTTCGGCAAGTTCGCGCAAGCCTTCTGGGTCGTCGTAATTAGCTTCAACCTGTAAATCTGCTACTTGGAACACTGGGCAGTCAAGAGTTGGGTCAAGAACGCCAATTCTAAAGCCCATGTGGCGAGCTGCAATAGCCATCATGCGCCCTAACTGGCCGCCGCCAATAATTCCAATAGTAGAGCCTGGCATTAAGCGTTCAACAGCGCCGTTAGTTACTTCAGATAAGGTTGGCATTGGATTCCTCAACTTTCGCTTTGAGTTCTTCGCGATATGTTGCGAGCTCTTCTGCAAGACGCTCGTCGGTTGTGCTTAGAATACTTACTGCAAGCAAGCCTGCGTTTGTTGCTCCAGAATTTCCAACTGCAGTTGTTGCAACAGGAATACCTCCTGGCATTTGCACAATTGAAAGCAAAGAATCCCAGCCCGAAAGTGCGTGAGATTTTACTGGCACGCCTATAACAGGAAGCGTGGTTTGTGCTGCAATCATTCCAGGCAAGTGAGCTGCTCCACCTGCTCCGGCAATAATAATATGGAATCCTTCTTTACGAGCATTGTGCGCAAAGTCTGCCATAAGTTCTGGCGTACGATGTGCAGAAATAACTCTTTTCATGTAAGGAACTTGGAATTTATCTAGGATTTCACAAGCGTTACGCATAGTTTCCCAATCGCTTGAGGATCCCATGACGACAGCAACGGTTGGCTTTATTTCTAACACGATGAACCTCCCTGACGTGCAATTGCTACTTTACGCAACACTAGGGAGAACTCGCCGAAGTTTTATGCAAAACTTAACAAATTATTTGTTAAGTTCACTTGTTTTTGGCCGTAATGATTTAGCCATTTCCAAGATTTGTTTTGCACTAGCTTCAGGTAAGTAAGCGTGTGTTACAGCCAAAGATATTTGTGCAAGTTTTGCAGAATCCAAATAGCATACGTAAACTGAGCTAGCTTCCGGCTGGAACTTCTTTTTGAAGAAGTAAAGCGATTTGAATCCGTAAGCAGGTTCCAAAATATCGGACATCATTGCCAGAGCATGGTTAATAACATTTGAAGATTGTTGAGAATCTGCTATTGTTGCGTTTTCAGCGTCGTTGTTTTCGCTTTCTGCATTTTTACTGTCTGTGTTTTTACTGTCTGCGTTTTCGCCGATTCCTGCCAAAGGTGCTGCAGATAAGCTCATAAATTCAACAGCAGATTCAGGATTTTCTAATCCCTCATCGCGCAAGCGTTCTGCCATTCTTGCAATCAGCAATTCCATAATTCCGTTTGGGCTATCTGTGCGATGCCGCATAAAATCAAGCGTCCATCCAATAATTTTATGATTTCTATAAGTAGGCATCCAGCTTGTTACGCCCAGTACGCGCTCATTTTCGTCGATTGCGTACAGTATTTTTACGCGCTCGTCTTGAAGCTCATCCAAGCCACCCAAAGTAAATTTCATTTCCGGAAGGGATTTAAGCTCAGCCCACTCTTCCGAAATTTCAACAATCTGCTGCTGAACGTCAAAAGAAGCTTGTTTATAGGTTGTTAAAATATCGCTTATTCCATCTCGTTTTGCTTTATTAATAGCGGTACGAATATCTTGCCATTTTTTGCCGCGAGTCTGCCACTTACTTGGGTCTACAAGCATATCTGTTCCAACTTTAATAGACGTAAAACCAAGCTTTTCTAACTCTTGACGCACATTCTCATGAACTGCGTAAAATGCTGGAGACCACGAGTTTTTTTCGCATAAGTTAATAAATCCACGAAGATCTTGCTTGTATTCTTTAGAATCTCCAAAAGGTCCTGTAAGAGTAAGTGCAATATCGTAGTTTAAGCGGTAGGCTATTGCGGATTTTCCGCTTGGGGAGAACCAATAATGGTTATTTGGCCAAGTTGTCATAAAGCTCATAGTGTTTCCGCCAAGTTCCACAAGTGAGCTTGCTTTTTCTCTATCTTTTTCGTTGGTTGAAATTTTGCTCCTAAACCATGTAAAGCAAACTATAAAAAGAACAGCCCAAAATATTACGCCAACAGATTGCGCTAATGCTGAAGATAGCGGTGTTTCCGTGCGAAGCATTGCGTTAGAACGATTTCCAAAGCCCATAGGCATCCATCGTCCAGGTAAATCTCGCAAAAGATGATGAATGTTTGCAATAGGCTTAAAGTTGTCTGCTATCATAAGGCCAAAAGTTACGTAGCCTACAGCTGTAATCCACAGCGTTACAATAATTGCGACTAATCCTACGCGAACTTGAAAACGGCTTGTAGTAATCGAAAAATGCTTAAGATTAATAGCAAGAAGAATAGTCATAAGCAGAGGTGGAAGAGCAGTAAGCATAAACGCAACAGCTACTGCATTATGCTGGTGTAATGAAATATGCTGATTTGTTGCAATAAGCGGCAAAATTGTAAAGTACATTCCAGCATAAAGCACAGTAATTGCGTTAATAATAATGGAAGTCCACGCTGCAAGCTTACGCCCGCGTAACATTCCCCATGCAATAATCAGCATAGTTACAATCGGAAGAAGAATACGAATCCACACTCCGCCAATAGCCGCGTGATGCAATCCAGAATGAAGTAAGCAACTATTTGCACTGTAATTACTAATGCAACGAGTAACCCACGGTTTTGAACCCATTTGTGGAGCCATAAAAAGTCCAAGAGTGGTAAGAATGCCGGCGTGTGAGCGCGAAGATAATGCTAATAATGGTCCGAGAGCAATAATTCCTTGAGCGTATGCAAAAAGCTTTCGAATCTCGTAATCTGTGCCTTTCCACCAGTTTGCGCTATGCTTTATTCCTTTTGGCTTGCACACAATATTGCCAATAATATGGCCTGTAAGAGCAGCAATAATAGTGCAATAGTCTCCAGGATTTCCACTATAAAGCATCATTGCAGAAGTAACAGCGTAGCCGATTACAAGCATTCGCCTATGCCACAAAATCGATTCGTTGGCAGAAGATGCCATAAACGCGCCAATAAACAGCGTAAATGGTGACAATCTTATAGGGATTCTAGTAATCCAATGCATGTTGCTAATAAGTATAGAAAGATTGCCAATGATTGTCAGACCAACAACTATTCCAATTAGCGTACTAGATACAGCAATAGAAACAATATGAAGTCTGCTTATGCGAGTTTCCGCAACACCTATGAGAATAATAACGAGGAAACAGTTGACTAAAAGTGAAGGCATGCTGTTTACGAAAACAAGCGAGTGGCAGATTTTTAGCAGCAGCTCCGACATGTTTGCGTGGCCGAAGAGGAAGCTAGATCCTTTTGAGGGATGGTGTCGCATAAAAAGTTGTGCAAGAGTTGCGTTTGTGCCGTAAGTGTATATGTGCATTAATGTTCTTGTAAACCAATGTGCGAAATTTATAACAATAAAAATGCATGTGATTGTAAGAGCAAAAACGCGCTGGCGAAGCCAGGAAATAAAGTCGTGCAGAAAAACTCTAATATGGCTAGATGTTTGATTGCTGCTACGGTCTAAGCTTTTTTGTTGACCATCTTCCTGGCTTCTGAGCTTATGCTTATTGAAAAAAGACAGTGCCATATTAGTCTCGATTCACTTTTTTATGAACAAGAATTTTTACATTCGGATACGTATTTAGATTTGGAACAGTTTTTGAAATGCCTGTTTGCTTGCAGAAAAGATCAAGAACTACTTTCAATCCTGCTTTTACGGTATGCCAATCGTGTCCAGAATTTTTAGCGAGCATTGTTAAAACGTTAATACCTGCGCTGTGTGCGCTTAAAGCAATAGTTGCCTGATTTGCTTGAGATTTAGGATCCCAATAGCCTGCAATAGCATAATAGTTTTGTTTTAGCGGAGCGTTTTTTCGCATTATTTTACTAGGAACGTGACGCTCGTATGCTGAAGTATTTCCGTTAAAGTAGCGTTTAATTGTTTCTTGACGGTTTTGATACGTTGGTTCTAGTTCGCCGCCGGCAGAATACATGCTTCTAAAAATATTCGGATGCGCTGGAACTAATTGAGTAGCGCAAGTTCCGCCTTGAGAAAAGCCTCCCATAAGCCACATGCTTGGGTCTTTGCTTACTGGAAGATTTTTGCGAATCCAGTTAGGCACGTCGCGAATTAAATACGTTTCTGCTTTGCCGTAAACTCCAGTATCTGCACAAAGTGAGTTATGTGTCGCTTCGCCGTTTTGATCTGGGGCTACAACAATAGGGGCTAAGCCTTTATGAGATTTTGCGTAATCGTCTAAAGTTTCAGCAATGTCGCTGGCTGCAAAGAAGTGATTTGGGCTACCGGGCTGTCCTGCTAGCATAACCATAACTGGAAGCTTTGGTGGATGCTTTACAAGCGCTGCAGGAGGCAAATAAACGTTTGCTGTGCGAGCTTTGAACTTTGAGTATGTGTTAGGAATGTGTGCTGAGCGAAGAATACCTTTTTTAGGCATTTTTGGAAGCTTATTTTGTTTTGCTAAACTGTACCATTCTTCAATGCTTGCAGTAGCGGATTTTTCTTTATTAACTTCAAGCTTTGGGAAATTACCCATTCCAAAAATTGATCCAAGTGTTGTGTATTCGCCGTAAACCATATCAACTCTTAAAGCTGTGCTAATAAGAGTTAAAACAATAGCAATAACAGCAATTAGTCGTTTCCAACCTTTAGTGAACACGAATGCTGTGCCGGCAAAGCCAACAAGAGCAAATCCTATTGCAACGCAAATAATAACAAGCCAACCGAGGCTTACTCCGAACACAAGGAATACGTCTGAAATTAGCCAAGCAATCAATCCGCCAACTATGAAAAATATGCTTGCAACACCTAGCTGTATAAGCAGGTTTATTATGCTAAATAAGTGTTTTGAACGTTTTGATTTAGTGAAAATCAGCACGAATAAAGTTAAGCCGGTTAAACTAAATAAGCTTGTTGGTAACCAGCCTTGCAAAAGACTTATTTTTGCCAATTGCAGCATGCTTGAATCCTACACTTTCTTGCTTAACTACGTGCAAACAACTTTTAAAGTGAACGATACTCGCAATATTTCACCCAACTGAAATATAGTTTATGTATCTTAATTTTTTCTTAATATTTGCTTTAGTTTTTATAGTTTTTACTGTTCTAATCGTAGTTGCCGAAACATATATTGTAATCCACCGGAAGTATGAAAAATATCAGCATGTCGAGCTACTTGTACTAATAAATATGCAAGTATGACGATAGCAATAACTACAATAATCAATTATTGTGCATGTATAAGGATTCGTTTAGCTAGCAACGATTGGAATTATTATGGATGAAATTGCGCTGGAGTCTTCAAAAAGCGAGAAGGAAGAGGGTGACTATAAGGGGGAAGACTCTAAAGAGCAGAGTAATTCCAAAAATTTCTTTTCATCTTTGCTAAAGATATTAAATAAGCATCAAATAGCTATTCCGCGCTGGCTTTATATAGTATTTTTCGTTCTAAATAGCGTTGGAATGATGGTTATTTTTCAGATGGGCGTGCAAACAGGCTCTCGCAGCCAGGTTTTGAATGGTCTGATTGAAAATATTACGCGAATGTTCAGCAACATTTGGGAAAATTTAAACTTCATATTTGTGCTTAATTTGCTTATTTTTGCGGTTATTTATGGATTAATTATTATTCTTACTAACCGCTTTTGGCTTACTTCAATGGTTTTGATGTCTCTTTGCATAATTATTTCGATTATTGAGTACATGAAGATTTTTGTGCGAAATGAGGCAATTCTTCCTGCTGACCTGAATTTTTTGCAAAGCGATACTGGTAATATTTCAACATTTTTGCCGCCTAATGCTGGTCGCGTTACTTTATACGCAATAATTTGCGTGATTATTTTCGTTGTAGTTTTTATGACGATTCATTTATTAGATAAGAATCGTGGAAAAGTAGTTTGGTTTGAAGACAAGCGTTTGCGCTACGGCTTTAGAGCTGGAATTTTTGTGCTGATTTTCGCATCTTTCTCCTGGTATGTTGCTTCTGTTGGCACTGTTGGTTCTGTTGCTAATTCTTTTAACCAATTTATGGGCGACCATCCTGCAATGTGGGATTCTGCTTACGATGCGCAACTTAACGGACCAATAGTTGCTTTTACTAGGCAGGTTAATCCAAAAATTATGTCGAAGCCTGCAAACTATAGCGAAGAAACCATGAAACAAGTGGTAGCTCGCTACGAGAAAGTAGCTAAAAAACTTAACGCTTCTCGTAAGAATAAAATAAATAACAGTACTCTCATTGTTATTCTTTCTGAATCTTTTGCAGATCCTTCACGCGTTCCTGGAATTTCTTTTAATAAGGCGATTATTCCTTTTATTGACAGTGTGAAAAAGAATACGGATAGCGGTCTTATGCTTTCTTCCGGCTACGGTGGAGGAACGGCAAATCTTGAATACATGACTATGACCGGTTTAAGCATGGTTAATTTTGATCCTTCGCTTACAAGCCCGTATCAGCAGCTAGTTCCTAAAAAGTCGTGGACTCCAACAATAAACCGTTATTGGAACGATGGTAAAAGCTCTTTGGCTTTCCACCCGTTTGAGCCTTCCATGTATTTGCGCGCTAAGAATTATAAGAAGTTCGGTTTTACTAAGTTCTATTCTTTGCGCAAGCCGGATGTTATTAAGTATCAGAAGCGTATTGATTTAGCGCCGTACGTGTCGGATGATTCCGCATATTCCAGCGTTTTAAAATCTATTTCGCGCAAGTCTTCTCCTGATTTTATTCAGCTTGTTACAATGCAGAATCATATGCCTTATAACGATTGGTATAAGAATAATGATTTTAAGGTGTCTTCTACTGATTCAAGCAAGCCTTTGGGTGAGGAAGAGGCTTCTATTATTCAAACATACGCTAAAGGCGCAAATTATACGGATAAAGCAACTTCTAAGTTCCTTAATAATCTGAACAAACTCAATAAGCCTGTAACCGTGTTGTTCTATGGTGATCATCTTCCTGGAGCATACTCTACAGCTAGTGCGGATAAAAATAATTCTCTTATTTTGCATTTAACAGATTACTTTATTTGGTCAAATAAGGCTGCTAAAGAAAATCTTAAATCTTCTAAGAAGATTCACGCAAAAACAGAATCTTATTCTTCTCCAAACTTCTTTATTTCCCAGGTTGCGCGTCATATGGACGCCAAGGTTTCGCCGTATGTTGCTTTCCTCACAAAGCTTCATAAGCATATTAGTGCAATGGAGCCGCCTGTTGTTAACACCATTCAAGGCTGGGATAGAATCCCTGAGGGTCAACCAATTTACCTTGATCACGACGGTAAGCCAATGGTTTACTCAGCAATGGATGAGCAAACTAAGCAGCTTTTGGACGACTATAAGCTTATACAGTACGATGTTACAGCCGGAAAGAACTACACTCGCAACACTAACTTCTTTAAGATGCCTTAAAGAAGCGCTTTTGAAGCTATGTCGTGCCTAAAGAACATGTGTGGAAGATTAAGATTGTCCAATATTGCGTAGACGTTCTTTTGCGCATCTTCTACGTCTTCTCCGTGCACTTGTACAAGAGCTACGCGTCCGGAAGAGGTTACAAGATTTCCGGTTTCTTCCTGGCTTTTTACTCCTGCATAATACACGTGTTGACCTTGATTTTCGTCAACAGGAATTTGGGGAAGTGGAGTTCCAGTAACTAAAGTTCCAGGGTAGCCTTCGCTTGCAATTATTACGCCGAGCGTAACACCGGTATTTTGCCACGTAAAAGTTGGTGTTTTATGCTGCAAAATATTCCATATTGCATCCCCAAAATCTGAAGTAAGGCGAGGAAGCACAACCTCAGTTTCTGGGTCTCCAAAGCGAGCGTTAAACTCAATAACTTTAGGACCTGTTGCTGTATCAATCAAACCTGCATAAAGTATGCCTGTAAAAGGCGTTCCTTCTTTAGCTAAGCCTTCAACAGTTGGTCGCACAATTTCGTTAATAGCGCGCTCAACTGTTTCGTTACTGATTTGCGGAACTGGGCTGTATGCTCCCATTCCGCCTGTGTTTGGTCCTTTATCTCCGTCGTAAGCGCGCTTATGATCTTGTGAAATTGGCATAACCCAAAAATCAGTGCCGCTTACAAAACTCATAAGCGAAAACTCTTGACCTTGCAAAAATTCTTCAATAACAACTTTTGCTCCGGCAGATCCAAAACGGTGATCAACGAAAATATCTTCCAAAGCATCGAGAGCAGTCTGCTCATCCATAGCAACAGTTACGCCTTTTCCTGCGGCTAAACCGTCTGCTTTAATAACAATTGGAGTACCATGCTCAAGCACGTATGCGCGTGCTGGTTCCAAATCGTCAAAAGTTTGGTAGGCTGCTGTTGGAACGTTGTGGCGATGCATAAGCTTTTTTGCAAAGTCCTTAGAGCCTTCAATTTGAGCCGCAGCCTTGTTTGGCCCAAAAGCTGGAATGTTATTGGCTTCAAAATCGTCCACGATTCCGTTCATAAGCGGCACTTCTGGGCCAATAAACGCAAAGTCGTAGTTGTGCTCTTTAACGAAGTTAATAAGAGCTTCGTGATCCGATTGGCTTATGTTTACGGTTTTAATTCCATCTGCTGCAATACCCGGGTTTCCAGGCGCAACAGTTACTTCTTCAACGCTTTTGCCTTTAAGAAGTGCGTGTGCAATAGCGTGTTCTCTAGCGCCGGAACCAACAACTAAAACTTTCATTTTTTGTCCTTTATAGTTTTATTGCAACTCAACTGCAGCGTTTTCGCGTTCAATCATTTTGCCAATAACATAAGCTGTTTCATTATTTTCGCTTAGTGTGCTCAGTGCTTCTTCGGCCTTGTTTTCATCAACCGCCAAAACCATGCCGATTCCCATGTTAAAAACGTTGAACATTTCTGCATGATTAACGTTTCCAGCTTTTTCAATAACGTCAAAAATAGGCGGAACATTCCAGCTTGACGTATCGATTTTTGCGGCCAAATCATCCGAGTACATGCGTGGAATATTCTCAATAAATCCGCCGCCTGTAATGTGAGCCACTCCCTTAATAAGATGCTTTGCAAAAAGCGGTTTCAAAGCTTTTACATAAATTCGCGTAGGTTCGAGCAAAACTTCGCCAATAGTTTTTCCATCTAGCTCTTCAAGTTTGGTGTTTACGTCGTAGCCTGCTTCTTCAAACAAAGCTTTACGCACAAGCGAGAAACCGTTCGAGTGAACTCCAGAAGAAGGCAAACCAATGAGAACGTCGCCAGAAGTAATAGTGGAGCCGTCAACAATATTTGAGCGTTCTGCAACGCCAACTGCAAAACCTGCAAGATCGTACTCGTCCTGTGCATACATTCCAGGCATTTCAGCAGTTTCTCCGCCAATTAAGCCTGCTTCTGATTGAACGCAACCGTCTGCAACTCCTGCAACAACCTGCTCAAGTAGTGCAGGATTATTCTTTCCGCAAGCAATGTAGTCAAGGAAGAACAGTGGTTCGGCTCCTTGCGCTGCAATATCGTTTACGCACATAGCAACGCAATCAATGCCGATTGTATCGTGCTTATTCATCATTTTGGCAACCATAAGCTTGGTTCCAACGCCATCCGTTCCAGAAATAAGCACTGGCTCTTTGTAGCCAAGGGACGCCAAGTCGAATAATCCACCGAATCCGCCGATGCCACCCACAACGCCTGGACGTTTCGTGCGATTTACATGCGATTTAATACGACGTACTACTTCGTATCCTGCTTCTACGCTTACGCCAGCTTCATCATATGCGTGTGGCATGTTGATTCCTTTCCTAAGTTGTTATAAGTATTTTCTTAAATTTTGTTAATAAATTGCCGTAAATCAGTAAAATATTAAGTTATATAAGGTTTTCGTGTGAATATTTACTGTGCTTCCTTACTTCCTGCAAATGCTCGCGTTCTTCAGGAGTAAGTGAAGCCAAGAATTCTTCGCCGTAATCATCCAGTGCAGTAGGGTAGTCGCCATTAAAGTATGCAACACACAATCCGCCATAAGGAGCAGGCTTATTTAACCCAATTGAGTCAACTAAACCGTCCAAAGACAGGAACGCAAGAGAATCAGCATCAATATACTCGCGAATTTCTTCAACTGAATGTTTTGCTGCAATAAGTTCCTTCGTAGTTTGAATATCAATACCGTAGAAGCAAGGATATTTAAGAGGTGGGGAAGAAATACGCATATGCACTTCTTTAGCGCCAGCTTCTCGAAGCAATTGCACAATGCGCTTAGAAGTTGTGCCGCGCACGATTGAATCGTCAATAACAATAACGCGTTTTCCTTCAACAACACTGCGCACAGCAGAAAGTTTCATGCGCACACCCTGCTCACGCAATTCTTGAGTTGGCTGAATAAAAGTGCGAGCCACATACTGGTTTTTTATTAATCCCATTTCGTTAGGAAGGCCACTTGCTTCTGCGTATCCTGCGGCTGCAGAAAGAGAAGAGTTAGGAACTCCAATAACCATGTCTGCTTCAACAGGGGATTCTTGAGCTAAACGAGATCCCATGCGCTTTCTTGCAGCATGCACGTTAATTCCGTAAATATTAGAATCTGGGCGAGCAAAGTAAATAAACTCCATTGAGCACACTGCTTGTTGCACATGATCCGTGTAGCGCTCAATCGTGTAGCCTTCGTCGTTAATAACGATTATTTCTCCAGGCTCAATATCTCGAATAAATTCTGCGCGAACAATATCAAAAGCGCAAGTTTCAGAAGAAAGAACGTAGGCGCCGTTTTGCATGCGACCAAGAGCAAGCGGGCGGAATCCGTTTGGATCCGTAGCGCCAATTAAAGAATCTTCTGTAAGAAGCAGGTAAGCAAATCCGCCGTGAACAGTTAGTAACGCTTCTTTAAGACGTTCCATAAAAGTTGGTTTATTAGAGCGTCTAATTAAGTGCATTAGTATTTCAGTGTCGGAATTTGAGTGGATAATAGCGCCATTGTCTTCTAAAGAATTGCGTAAGCTTGTGCAATTCGTCAAATTTCCGTTATGAGCTAAAGCTGCATCTCCATCGTGGAAGCGGAATAAGAAAGGTTGAATGTTATCAACACTTCCAGATCCTGCAGTAGCGTAACGCACATGGCCAATAGCATGATTTCCTGTTAAACGTTCCATAACCTGCTCGTTGCTAAAAACTTGCGTAAGTAGGCCTAGTCCGCGATGTCCGTGAAGAGTGCCGTTATCGTTAGATACTATTCCAGCTCCCTCTTGGCCGCGATGCTGAAGCGCGTGCAAGCCAAAATAAGTGAGCCTGGAAGCATCTTTGTGACCCCAAACACCAAACACTCCGCACTCTTCGTGAATGTCCTCAAGCTCTGCAGACATCTTTAACCCCCTTGTAATCGCTTACTTTAATTCGCGAAACTATACTCATTGTTGCACATGCTTCTAATAAGCTAATGTTACGTTTCATGCTGCTCGTACTCACGCCGTGAAGTACTGAACGCCAGCATCAAACAGTGGCTGTTCGTGGAAATCAGGAATGTTCACGTACAAGCCTTCGCCTGCTCGTTCGCAATGACCCATCTTTCCAAAAACTCGACCATCTGGGCTGGTAATTCCTTCAACGGACATAATCGATCCGTTTGGATTCACATTCAAACTCATGCTTGGAACGCCATTACTATCAACGTATTGCGTAGCTACTTGGCCGTTGTTAATAAGCTTTTCCATAACTTCTGGCGTTGCAATAAAACGACCTTCGCCGTGAGAAATAGCAACAGTGTGAATATCGCCAACTTCAGTATTTTTAAGCCATGGAGACATGTTTGAAGCGACTCTAGTACGCACAATTCTGCTTTGATGCCTGCCAATCGTGTTATAAGTAAGCGTTGGGCAGTTAGAATCGATAGGAACAATATCGCCAAAAGGCGCTAAACCAAGCTTAATAAGTGCTTGGAAGCCGTTGCAAATGCCCAGCATAAGTCCGTCTCGATTCTTAAGCAAATCGCGCACAGCGTCAGTCACTTCCGGATTTCTAAAGAAGGATGCAATAAACTTTGCTGAACCGTCCGGCTCGTCGCCGCCGGAGAAGCCGCCAGGAATCATAACAATCTGGCTCTTATTAATCTCCTCAACAAGTTTCTTTGCAGACTCTGCAATATCTTTAGCGCTCAAGTTGTTAATAATAAGCGTATGAGCGTCGGCACCTGCACGCTCGAAAGCAGCTTGAGTATCGTACTCGCAATTATTTCCAGGGAAGACTGGAATAATAACGCGCGGGTGAGAAAGCGGCTTTAGCTTTCCTGTGTGCGCGTGGTTTGTAGTAGAAGCATTATTTTCGTTACTAATAGTTTCTACAATCTCACCAGGCTTTTTATATGGGAAGATTGAGGAAAGTTCGCTTTCCCAAATCTTTTGCAAATCGCTTAAATCAACTTCTTCGCCATTTGCGGAAATAATTGCGTAATTCTCAGTCGTTTCGCCAATAATCTCAACGTCAACCAAGTTTGTGTTATCTGAAGATGGAACCTCAGCGTTTTCTTTAAGCTCAACGTAGAAGCTTCCGTATGCTGGCTTAAATAAATCATCGTTGCTTAAATTATTGAATAATTTAAGACCAATATGATTTCCAAGCGTCATCTTGAATAAGATTTCCGCGCTCGCACCGTAGCCAGGAGTTGCAACAGCAAGAGCTTGCTTGTTCTTCGTAATATTTTCGATTAATTCAAGAGTTTTAAGGAAACTTTCCTTTTCTGGAGTAATTCCGTCGGATTTATATTGTGGAGCAATTCGCAAAACCTTATGATTTACGCCCTTAAATTCTGGCGAAACAGTTAAACGCGCGTCTCCAGTAGAAACAGCAAAGGAAATTAAAGTTGGTGGAACATCCAAATTCTCAAAACTGCCGCTCATAGAATCTTTGCCGCCAATAGCGCCAACACCAAAATCAAGCTGAGCGCTTAAAGCGCCAAGAACTGCTGCAGCTGGCTTTCCCCAACGTTCTGGAACATCGTGAGGCTTGCCAAAATACTCTTGCAAACTCAAGTAAGCACGTTCGCGCGTGAAACCGCTTGCTGCTAGCTTTGCCAATGATTCAACAACCGCAACATAAGCTCCAGTAAACTGATTATTTTCCATCAAATACGGATTAAAGCCCCAAGCCATTGCGGAAGCAGTGTTTGTTTCGCCAAATACTGGGAATTTAGCAACCATAGCTTGAGCTGGAGTAAGCTGACGACGACCGCCAAAAGGCATAAGCACAGTTGCTGCACCAATTGTAGAATCGAAGCGTTCTGCCAAACCCTTGTTTGAAGCAATATTAATGTTTGAAACAAGTAAGCGCATACGTTCAGTGAGAGTCAAATTAGACTGATCCTGCCATGGGTTCGTATAAGATTTTCCACTTTCAATATGAAGAACCTGCTGTTTTGGAGCACCGTTAGAAGCCAAGAATGCGCGGCTTAAGTCCACAATGGTTTTTCCGCGCCAAGTCATGCGCATACGGGCTTCTTTGGTAACAGTCGCAATGATTTCTGCTTCCAAATTTTCTTCACGAGCATACTTCAAAAATGCTTCAGCATCATTGGCAGCAACATCAACAGCCATGCGCTCCTGGGATTCAGAAATAGCAAGCTCAGTGCCGTCAAGACCCTCATACTTTTTAGAAACCTTGTCGAGATTAATAGTTAAACCGTCCGCAATTTCGCCAGTTGCAACAGAAACGCCGCCCGCACCAAAATCATTACAACGCTTAATAAGCTGGCAAGCATCCTTGCGGCGGAAAAGTCGCTGCAATTTGCGTTCAATAGGAGCGTTACCTTTTTGAACTTCTGCTCCACATTCTTCAATACTTTCAACATCCTGCGCTTTAGAAGCGCCGGTAGCTCCGCCAATTCCGTCGCGTCCAGTTCGTCCGCCAAGAAGAATAATCACGTCTCCTGGAGCAGGAGTTTCCCTGCGCACATGGTCGGCTGGGGTAGCGGCAACAACCGCACCAACTTCCATACGTTTTGCAACATAGCCCGGGTGGTATAACTCGTGCACTTCGCCGGTAGCTAAACCAATCTGATTTCCATAAGAAGAGTAGCCTGCTGCAGCAGAAGTTACAATCTTTCGCTGTGGAAGCTTACCGTTTAAAGTTTCACTAATAGGAGTACGCGGATCTGCAGCGCCGGTTACGCGCATAGCTTGGTAAACGTAGGAACGTCCAGAAAGAGGGTCTCGAATGCAGCCACCAATGCAAGTTGCAGCGCCACCAAAAGGCTCAATTTCAGTAGGATGATTATGCGTTTCGTTCTTAAACAGGAACAGCCAATCCTCATCGTGGCCGTTTACATCAACCTTAACTTTTACAGTGCAAGCGTTAATTTCTTCCGACTCATCCAAATTTTTAAGCTCGCCAGTATGCTTCAAATATTTAGCGCCAATAGTTGCCATATCCATTAAGCAAACAGGCTTATTTTCGCGATTTAACTCTTTTCGCAAATCAAGATAACGATTAAACGCTTCTTGAACTGTGCTATCGTCAATCGTAATATTTGTAAGCTCAGTGCCAAAAGTAGTATGACGGCAGTGGTCGGACCAGTACGTATCAATAACGCGCATCTCGGTAATAGTAGGATTGCGATTTTCTTCCCTAAAGTATTGCTGGCAGAACTTTGCGTCAGCCAAATCCATGGCCAAACCGCGATCGTCAATAAACTTTTGCAATCCAGCTTCATCTAAACTGTTAAAAGTATCAATTACTTCAACGTCTGCAGGAACTACTGTTTCTCGCTGCAAACTTTTTACTTCGTCAAGTGATGCTTCACGCGCCTCAACAGGGTTAATAACGTAATGCTTAATAGCATCCATGGCTTCTTCGTCAAGATTGCCTTTTAACGCAATTACTTTAGCAGTGCGCACAGTTGGGCGCTCGCCTTGACTAATAAGCTGAATGCACTCGCTTGCGGATTGTGCGCGCTGGTCGAACTGACCAGGCAAAAATTCAACAGCAAACACGTGCTCGCTTGTTTCAATAGGCAAATAGTCGTAGGTTTTATCAACCGGTGGCTCGCTTAATACAGTTCGAACAGCAGTATTGAACAAATCTTCGTCAATACCTTCTAAATCGTATCTGTTGATAATTCGTGCGGAAGTAATCGCGCTTATGCCAAGAATTTCCTTAAGCTCATGTAAAAGTTGCTGAGCTTGAACGTCAAAACCATTGCGTTTTTCCACATATACGCGAAATACCACGAGAAACCTACCTTGTTGAAAGTGCGGTATGAGCAGTGTTTGTTATGGGCTTTTAAGTTATAAATTGTGGGTTAAGTTATGTGTTAAGTTGTGGCTTAAATTATTGGTTAAATTATTGGTTAAATTATGTAAGAATGTGTGTGGCCCGCACCCCTAAAGGCACGAGCCACAACAAAATCTTATCGGTTCACACAATCATCTGGTTTGCGCACGCAAAAGTCTAAACCTTCGCTTTTTGCTAAGTTTTCCAGCCTGCTGTGAATCTCTTCATAAGCTGGGATTATGTCTCCCAAATCGCGTCGGAATAAGTCTTTATCCAAATGACTTACTCCATCCGTACCAGCATTGCGCTTATCCCAAAGTCTGCAAGTATCAGGCGTAATTTCGTCCGCAAGAAGAATATTACCTTGCGCGTCCACACCTTCTTCAATCTTGAAGTCAACAAGCTGAACATCAATCTTGGAGAAAATATCAAGCAAAGCATTGTTTACAGCGTGAGCTTGGCGAGTAATTTCCGCCATCTCTTCGTCTGTGGCTAAACCTAAAGCCACAACACCTTCGGGGTTAATAAATGGATCGCCAAGTTCGTCGGACTTTACGCAGAACTCCAACAATGGCTTCTTTAATGGGGTTCCTTCTTTAACGTTGTAACGTTTTGCGAAAGAACCAGCGGCAGTATTGCGCATAATAATTTCCAGAGGGAACATGCGCATACGCTTTACGAGTTGTTCAGTATCGGAAATACGTCCGAGGAAGTGGCTTTTTACGCCGCGCGCCTCAAGTAAATGGAATAGTAAAGAAGTAATCCGGTTGTTTAAACTGCCTTTACCGGCGATCTGAGCTTTCTTCAGACCGTTACCAGCGGTTGCCTGGTTCATATATTCAACCCAGAGCACATTGGTGTCATCGGTAGCGTACAGTTTTTTGGCTTTGCCTTCATACAACTTGTTAAGTTTTTCCATGATATGCCCTCTCTTACGTGCATTCATAGTTGTAGGCGCAAACCAACAGTATTTGTAGGTTTACCTGACCTTGGCCAGCACGATTAGCGTAACAATTGTTACCTACAAAATTTCCGGCAAATATTGCTGAAGTGCAATATAAATTATTGTTTAATACCTTTATTTTCAAAGTATTTCAGCATTTGAACTATCCGTATGCAATGCTTTTATAATGCGTGTCGCATTTTTTCTTGCTTCCTCTTGACCAGATCCTGTAGCAAGAGCCACGGCCATACGTCTGTGGCCGTGAACTGCAGGCTTAGCAAAAATACGCAAGCCGCTTCTATAATTTTCGTCCGAGCTTAAAGCCTTGGGAATATTAGTAAATCCAACTTCTCCTTCGCCCTCAACAACAATCGCATGACTTGCAGCAACCTCGTTATCTTTTAACGAAAGAGAAGTGTAGTTTGCTGTAACAGGCACGCCTAAAATAGCGAGCACATGAAGAGCAAACTCGCTGTAATGCTGCGAAATCATAGTTACCATGCCAGTATCGTGTGGACGAGGTGAAAGCTCATTAAATAACAGTGAGCCATCTTTTAATACAAATAACTCGACTCCATAAACGCCCCAACCGGTTTCGTTAGAATCGTGAGCAATATTTGTTAAACCTTCTACGGCGCGTTGTGCAATATTTTTCGCATTATTTCGTATGTTTTCCGGAATATTCGCAGGCTGCCAAGATTCTCTATAATCGCCATCTTGCTGACGCTGAGCAATTGGTTCGCAAGTAGTAATTCCTGCGCAAGAGCTTATTGTAAGAACTGTAAGCTCGTAGTCAAGCGGAGCTAAAGCCTCAACAATAACGCGAGAACACTCGTTTTTGTGGCCGGCTGCCGCACGTCTTCCATGCTGAGCCTCGTCCCACGCAGCTTTAAGCGCTTCCGGGCTTTTAACTATAGACTGGCCGTGTCCGGAAGAACTCATAACAGGCTTAACAACGCAAGGGTAGCCAACGATTTTTGCGCCGTCGTCTAATTCCTCGTACGATGACGCAAAACGGTATGGGGTGGTAGGCAAACCTAAATCTTCGTGAGCAATCCTACGCAAGTGCTCGCGATCCATTGCAATTGCTGCAATATCTGCACTAGGAACAACCTGGATTTTATTATTCGCTGCATTCTTTAAAACTTTAGTTGCGATTGCTTCAACTTCCGGAATAATAATGTCAGGTTTTACGTTTGAAATAAGTTCTTGCAATTCTTGCGGATTTGACATATCTAGCACTCTGTATTCGTGAGCTATTTGCATAGCAGGAGCGTTCTTATAACTGTCTGCCGCGCAAACGCGCACGCCTAATCGCATAAGCTCAATCGCAATTTCCTTGCCAAGTTCGCCTGAACCTAGAAGAAGTGCTGTCAGATTGCTACTGTTTTCAGTTACGCCAAATATGCGCTGATTTTGCTCAGAAAAACTCATACGTCTATTGTTGCATTTGCTATTGTCTAGCTGGGGATTAGTTTTAATATGCGACGCGCCGAAGTGTGTTGCTCTGGCGGAAATCTAGAAAATCGTGTATAGTATTCCTCTGTTGTGTGATTCGATTCGTTTATTCGTTTATTCGTTTCATGCGCATGGTGGCTATAGCTCAGTCGGTAGAGCATCTGATTGTGGTTCAGAAGGTCGCGCGTTCAAGCCGCGTTAGCCACCCCACTTAAACGGCTGGTATGTACCTGCCGTTTTTTGTTTTAGACGCACTTTTTGCCTATAACCACGATTACTCCCAAACACTGTTAAAAACTCAGTCAACGAACTGAGAAAATAACGGTAATTGCCTAAACACCGTTACTAACTCAGTCATCCGACTGAGAAAATAACGGTAATTGGCGAAACACCGTTACTAACTCAGTCAACGAACTGAGAAAGTAACATTCATATGTTACTGGTGCAGTACGTAGACTGCGTTAGCAACGAATAAGTGGGGTGAGCGGCAACAGCTTCATTTCAATAACCTCAGCCTATGGAGTAAACTGGTATGGTTACACATATATGTTGTTGTTGATGACGACTTTCGTACTAATAGCACATGGTGCAGAAGGAGTATTGTATGGCTGGTAAGGCAGCGCCTAAGGAACCATGGTGGCAGACAATGCTTCTGTTTGTGCCAAGACTTTTAGGCAAAGCAGTTCGCTCACTTTTTGGGGTAGGTGAATACGATGAAGCTTACCGCAGAGACGGCTTATGCTTTGTTATGCTAATTCTTGCCGTATTATTCTGCGCTTCTGAATGGTTTCATGTAAGCGGTTTTATTGGCGTTGGCTTGCATATTTTAGCTTCGGGTGCTCTTGGCGTTATGAGCGTCGTGCTCCCTGTGTGGCTAAGTATTATTGCTTTTCGCTTAATGCGAAATAGTGGAGCAAAATCCGGGAATCATCGAGTTGTTTTTGGTTTTATTATTCTTCTGTGCTCAATATGCTCTATTCTCGATATTTCGCTTGCGTCTAAAAGTCACGCGTTCGATTTTGAATCAGTTAGAAAAGCGGGAGGATTGCTAGGTTTTGCTTTAGGTTCTCCACTGTCTTGGGGTTTTTCTCGCGTATTTGCTCTCATAATTTTCGTAATCATCTCTATTTTTGCAGTTTTAATGATTGCTCGTCTTCATGTAAGTGATATTGCAAACTGTGTTGCGTCAATCTTCTCAAAGAAAAACAAGAAAAATGCGCAGGATGGGGATTCTTTAGACGAGTCAGATGAATCAGACGAATCAGACGATGCGAATGAATCAATTAAATCAGGTAAAGCTAAGGATTCGTATGAAGATGAGCCTTTGGAATTTGCCGAAGGTGTGCCAACGCACGACGGAAAATCTTCTAAAAAAGAAAGCGCTAATTTAGGCGCAGCTTACTTGCTGAAATTGTGGAAATCGCTATTTAATCGCAAAAATAAAGAAAAAGACAATACTTTGCTTGACGAATATGCTGGAGATGACGCATTTTCACATGCTGCAGCCGTTAATGCAGAAACAAGTGAAAATCTTGAGCGTGTTAAACCTCAACGCGTTAGAACAGTAAGCAATGTTGAAGGCTACAGTGAGAATTATATTCCTGTAAATACTAAAGATTCTTCAGATTCTTCGCAATCAAATAATGATGAATCAAGCAATAATCCTAGAAGTGCTTCTTCTTCGCCAATACTAACTTCTGCAGAAACCTTGCCTAAAGCTCCTATGAGCGGTTCTGTTGATTCTGCTAAAGATCCATGGTCTAGTATTCCAGCGGAGCAAATGGATCAATATAGAAAAGATCAAGAAAACGAGGATAATTTAGCTGACGAAAGCGCTAAAAATAATCTAAACTCTTCTGAAGATTCTGCTTTGCAACCGTACATGCTTCCTGATTTGAACATTCTTGCTCATGGAAAACCTCATGCTGCTAGAACTCAAGCAAACGATAACGTTATTCGTGCGCTAACTTCCACTTTTGAACAGTTTGACGTCGATGCTCGGGTAATCGGTTTTCTTAGAGGCCCATCTGTTACGCAGTACGAGGTTGAGCTTGGACCTGGTGTTAAGGTTGAAAAAGTTACGAATTTGCAAAAAAATATTGCATACGCTGTAGCTAGTACGGATGTGCGTATTTTGTCTCCA
Source organism: Gardnerella sp. DNF00753 (assembly GCF_049244275.1). Taxonomy (NCBI): domain Bacteria; kingdom Bacillati; phylum Actinomycetota; class Actinomycetes; order Bifidobacteriales; family Bifidobacteriaceae; genus Gardnerella; species Gardnerella sp. DNF00753. The sequence goes on along the minus strand of NZ_CP058393.1, from coordinate 1,050,746 downwards.
ATTCCAGGAAAATCTGCTATTGGTATTGAAATTCCAAACGTAGACCGCGAGATTGTGCATTTGGGAGATGTTCTGCGCTCGCAAAAAGCTCTTAACGATCCTAATCCTATGCTTACAGGCGTCGGAAAAGATGTTGAGGGTCATTTCGTAACGGCTGCTCTCGATAAAATGCCGCATTTGCTTGTTGCTGGCGCTACTGGTTCTGGTAAGTCTAGTTTTATTAACTCAATGCTTACTTCGATTATTATGCGTGCAACTCCTGAGCAGGTTCGAATGATTATGGTTGATCCTAAGCGCGTGGAGCTTTCTGCGTACGCTGGTATTCCGCATTTGCTTACGCCGATTATTACGGATCCTAAGAAGGCGGCTCAAGCTCTTGAGTGGGTTGTTAAAGAGATGGATGCTCGCTACGATGATTTGCAATTCTTTGGTTTCCGTCATGTTAAAGATTTCAACAAGGCTGTTCGTGAAGGCAAAGTTCATGCTCCGGCTGGCTCTGAGCGAAAAGTTGCCCCATACCCATATTTGCTTGTGGTTGTGGACGAGATGGCTGATTTGATGATGGTTGCTAAGAACGATGTGGAAAGTTCTATTCAGCGTATTACTCAGCTTGCTCGAGCTGCAGGCGTGCATTTGGTTCTTGCTACTCAGCGTCCGTCTGTTGACGTTGTAACCGGCTTGATTAAGGCGAATATTCCTTCCCGCTTGGCTTTTGCTACTTCATCTGCAACAGATTCCAGAGTTATTCTCGATACTGTTGGTGCAGAAACCTTGATTGGTCAAGGTGACGCTTTGTTCCTTCCAATGGGTGCTGCAAAACCTCAGCGTGTGCAGGGCTCGTGGGTGAGTGAGTCGGAGATTCGTAAAGCTGTGGAATACGTGCGCACTCAGCGTAAGCCAAAGTATCGTGAAGATATTGAGCAGATGGCTCAAAAAGCTGATGCTCAAGCTCAAAGCAAGCTTAAAACTAGCGATATTGGTGATGATATGGACGAGTTGCTTCAGGCTGCTGAGCTTGTTGTTAGCTCGCAGTTCGGCTCTACTTCAATGCTTCAGCGTAAGTTGCGCGTTGGTTTTGCAAAGGCAGGTCGACTTATGGATTTGCTGGAATCTCGCGGCGTTGTTGGACCTTCTGAGGGTTCTAAAGCTCGCGAAGTTTTGGTTCAGCCGGAAGATTTACCAAAAGTTTTGGCATTTATTCGTGGCGAGTCTGACTCGTTGTAAAATAGTGTTATTGTGTTGCACAACTATGTTGGGTGGCGCGCTAGAAGTTTTTAGTTTGCGATAAGATAAAGGTATGCGTATGAAGAAGAATGCTAAGTCTTCGTTTTTTGAAGGCTGGAATTGTGCTCCAAATATCGTAACTTATGTGCGTATTGCGTTGGCAATTGTTTTTATTGTTTTATATTTGCTTGCAGGCGAGTGGGGTCATAACTCCGTACCAATGCGTTGGGCGGCGTTTGCTGTGTTCCTTATTGCGGCGGTTACAGATAAGCTTGATGGTTGGTTAGCTCGTAAATATAATCAAGTTACTAAATTAGGTAAGTTGCTTGATCCAATTGCAGACAAAGTGTTAATTTTGGCAGCTCTTGTGATTGCTTCTATTTTTGAAGAAGTTATTTGGTGGATTACAATCCTGTTCTTAATCCGTGAAATCAGCATAACAATTGTTCGTTTCTGCGTTATTGGCCGAAATGGTAGGGTTATTGCCGCTTCTTCTGCAGGAAAGTACAAGACTTTAACTCAGGTTATTGGTCTTGCAATGATTATTGCTCCTATGGCTGTTATTTTTAATACTCAAGTTACGCCTCCATGGTGGCTTACGCTTTACTATTCTGTAGCTTTTGCTTTGCTCGGTATTTCTTTGGGCTTTGCTTTCTACTCTGCAGTGCTGTACGTGTACAGTGCTTTCTTTGAGAAGGATTCTGTTGATGATTCTCAAGCAGATAAGCAAGTTAATGAAGCTCCATTGCCTCCGTTGCAATGAATAATTCTTCTCCTGTGTCTCTCAAAAACCTAGCTGCGCGCATATTATCTAATAGCGTTCAGCTAGGTTTTCATATTGCTGCTGCCGAATCTTTAACAGGCGGTTTACTTGCAGACGCTTTTGTTTGCGTTCCTGGAGCTTCTCGCGTATTTTGTGGCTCTGCTGTTACTTACGATATTCACGCTAAAGCTAAAATTTTAGGTGTCGACGCTCATCTTTTACAGACAGAAGGTGCGGTTTTTAAGGATGTTGCTATGCAGATGGCAGTAGGGGCGTCTCGCATATACCGTGGTGCTGGTTGGGAGTATGAAGATGAGTCTTCGGCAGAGTCTTCGTCAGATTCTAGCTTTCCAATAATTGGTCTTTCAACAACCGGAGTTGCAGGGCCTGGACCGGACGGAAGTAAACCTGCTGGATTGGTTTATGTTGGCGTTTTGCTTCCTGAATCTTTTAATTTGCGCGATTTGATTTTGCAAAAATCTAGTGAGCTTCTTGACCTGGATTGTGTTAGCAATATGTGGGATTACATTTCTAAAAAAGATGTTGTTCTTGTTTTTGAACTTAATTTAGAAGGTAGTCGTGAGCAAGTGCGTAAATCTACGGTACATAATTTGCTTAAAATTTTAGATTATTTACTGTCTGTATTCGAGTAATATTTGAACTTTTGGCTGATTTACAAGCAAGACACGCAGTATCGAACAAATGTTCGTATTTGTAGTATACTTGAGATTGTTGAGATGATTGCAGCGCGCTCAAGCGTCATGCTGAATATTTAGCTTTAGCTTTTATCCACATTGCTCAAAAGCGCTTGCAGCAGCATTGCGTGTCGAACTAATGTCGTTCGATACATAACGGCATGCGAAAGGAGTAGCAAACATGGCGCAAACAGCAAAAGGTAAAAGCACTGTTGATCGTCTTATTGATGCAGATAAGGCAGATCCTCGTCGTCAAGCCGCGCTGGAAACTGCATTAGCTAATGTTGAAAGACAATACGGAAAAGGTTCTGCAATGCGCTTGGGCGATAGGCCTATGCAAGATGTAGAAGTGATTCCTACAGGTTCAATTGCTTTGGATACTGCTTTGGGTATTGGTGGTGTTCCTCGTGGACGTATTGTTGAAGTTTACGGTCCAGAATCATCTGGTAAAACAACTCTTGCACTGCATATTGTTGCTAATGCTCAAAAAAACGGTGGAGTAGCAGCGTTTATTGATGCAGAGCACGCTTTGGATCCTGTGTACGCTAGAAAACTCGGTGTAGACACTGATGCACTTATTGTTTCTCAGCCAGACAACGGTGAGCAGGCGTTGGAAATTGCGGATATGCTTATTCGTTCTGGAGCTTTAGATGTTATTGTTGTTGATTCTGTGGCAGCTTTAGTTCCTAAGGCTGAAATTGATGGAGATATGGGAGATAGTCACGTTGGTTTGCAAGCTCGCTTAATGAGCCAGGCTCTTCGTAAAATGACTGGCGCTCTTTCTCAAGCTGGAACTACCGCTATTTTTATTAATCAGCTTCGTGAAAAAATTGGCGTATTCTTCGGTAATCCTGAAACAACTACTGGTGGTAAGGCTTTGAAATTCTACGCGTCTGTGCGTATGGATATTCGTAGAGTTTCCACTATTAAAGAGGGCGAAGAAGCTATTGGCAATCGCACTAAAGTTAAGATTGTTAAAAATAAGATGGCTCCGCCATTTAAAACTGCTGAGTTTGATGTTTTGTACGGTGAAGGTATTTCCACAGAAGGTTCTGTTATTGACATGGGCTTGCAGGCTGATGTTATTAAGAAATCCGGTTCGTGGTTTACTTACGAAGGTGAGCAACTCGGTCAGGGTCGCGAAAACGTTCGTAAATTCCTAAAAGATAATCCAGCTATTACTGAAGAAATTAGCGAAAAGATTAAGGCAGCATTAGGTTTAATGCATCCAGATGATCAATTTGCTGAGGATCCAGAATTGGATCGTGCAGATGAATCTTCTGATGCTAAAAGTTCTACTGCAAAATCTTCAGCAGAAAAGTAATAGAAGATTAGCGTATAAAGCGAATTGATATGGTGATTAGTGTAGCGAGTTTTCTTCGCAATCATCCAGTAACGCTTACTAGAGAAGGTGATGAAAGTAATGACATCACTCTTAATACTCGTAAGCGCACATCGCGTAAATCATCACGTTTAAGCGCAAAAACTAATACAAACAACATGCCGTATGTAAAAGGCGCTAACAAGTGTGATTTAAACGATAAGAATTTCGCAAGTGACGAGCTTTGCGCGAGTAGCAAGACTTGTGAAGGTGATGAAGATGATTGTAGGGAAGCAGCTTTAAGACTTTTAGACTATGCTCCTCGCTCTGTAATAGATATGCGTCAGCGTCTTAAAGAAAAAGGCTACTGTGAAGTTGTTGTTGACTCGGTTATTAACCGTTTAATTGAACTGCATCTTCTTGACGACAATCAATACGCTCAAATGGTAATTCGCTCTTGCGTAGCACGGCTTCTTGGTGCTAGAGCTACACGCATGGAATTGCATCGTAAGAATGTTGATCCTGACGCTATTTCGAAATGCGTGGAGTTAGCTCAAAACTCTGGAGTATTTACTGAAGCAGCTTGGGAGCTTGGCAGAAAAACTGCTCAACGTACTAAAAATCTTGAGCCTTTAGTTAGAAGACGCAGATTTTTTGCAGCTGCTGCTAGAAAAGGGCATGATTTAAGCGTTATTAACGAAGTATATGCCGCTTTGTTTATAAGTGATAATGAATAATAAAAGAGGCTGGTTTCTAATAATCCAGCCTCTTTTTATTGTTTTTACTATTTTACTATTTACTGTTTTACTTTTCCCTTACCTAAATCACGTTCATTTAGCGAAATTATTCGCCTGCGTTTGAACATAGCTAGGCATTTGTGAAATATCAATAACATCAGTAAAACGTGGCGTCTTATTTTCAAGTTCTCTAAGCATGCTTGGAGCTTTCGTTCCTGTTGCTTCACTAAGAGCATCCATGCATTGGAAATCATCCATATCTTTCACATTCTTAAGTCCTAAAGCTTCAGACACTACGCGCGGGAACTTATAAGGGCTTGCAGTGCTTAAAAGCACTCGCGGCACGCTTTCATCATGCGGAATATGCTGCATAACAAAGTATCCGCAAGCAGTATGCGGGTCAATAACATACTTGTACTTGTTCCAGCAGTCAGAAATAGCTTCGCGAATCTGATCCTCATTTGCCCAGCCGCAGCCAAAAATAGCTCGTATTTTTGCAAGCACGTTTTCTGGAATCTCAAAAGCGCCCCACTGGGCTAAATCATTCATAAGCATTTGTATTAAACGCGTGTCTTTATTGCACATGTAGTAAAGCATGCGTTCCAAATTAGAAGAAACCAAAATATCCATAGAAGGAGCAACAGTGTGATGGAATGGGCGCTGACGGTTATAAGTTCCGCTTACCAAAAAATCGAATAAAACATTATTGCTATTGCTTGCAACAATAAGATGTTTTACAGGAAGACCAAGCATTTTTGCGTAATATCCAGCAAGAATATCGCCAAAATTGCCGGTTGGTACGCAAAACTCAACTTCGTCGCCAAGAGCTATTGCTTTACGCTCAACAAGCTGCTTATAAGCCGCAAAATAATAAACAACTTGCGGCACGAGTCGTCCAACATTTATTGAATTAGCAGAAGATAATTCAGTGTTCGAAGATTCTTCAATATTTTTATTAAGCTCACTATTCGTGAAAATCTGTTTTACGCCAGTTTGAGCATCGTCAAAATTGCCTCGGACTGCGCAAACTTGCACGTTTTTACCAGCTTGAGTTGTCATTTGTAATTCTTGAACACGGCTAACTTTTCCTTCTGGGTAAAAAGTAACCATAGAAGTGCCTGGAACATCGGCAAAACCAGCCAAAGCTGCTTTTCCAGTATCTCCAGAAGTTGCAGTCAAAATCATAACATTCTGATTATTGTTTGATTCAGATTTTTCGGTTTTGTTTTGGCTGCGGCTCATAAGCTGTGGAAGCATTTGTAAAGCCACGTCCTTAAAAGCGCAAGTAGGACCGTGGAAAAGTTCCATAACAAAATCGCGAGTATTTCCAAGCTGACGAATTGGAGTAATGTCGCAATTAGACCATTGGTCTGCGTATGCAAGCTTTACGCAATCAGAAATCTCTTCTTGAGAATAATCAGGAAGCAAGATTTGCAAAATATCTTTAGCTATTTCCTGGTAGGATTTTCCTTGCAATTTAGAAATATCGTAACGTGTGCTGCCAAGAGTGTCGGCTACAAATAATCCGCCGTCTTCGGCAATACCTTGACGAATTGCCTGTTTAGCAGTGCAAGTTGGAGTAGTTGCGCGCGTGCTATGAAAAATAGCTGTATCTTCTGCCATAATGTCTCCGTAACCGAATAATCATATGGAATATTTGTGCAAATTATGCATCGTCTTATAAAAATATGCTACCCGAAGCGCTGGGCGAACGGGCGTGTGCTAATCTCATATTTATGACAACTCTTGATTCTAAACAGGAAAATAAAGCCAATAATCTACAAGGGGGAACGTTGAGCGTTGACGATTTAGTTAATGGGCGTGCGGATTTAGCAAGGCTTGCCTGGCGAGATTTTTCCAAAACGGATACTAGAACAAAAAATGAGCTTCTTGAAAAAATGGCGGACGCTTTGGATTTAGCAGCTTTAGATATTGCCGCCGCTAATGAAAAAGATCTTAAAGAAGCCGAAGCTAAAGGAATGGATGCTGGAAAGCTCGACAGGCTTAAATTTGACGAAAAGCGTGTGAAAAATTCTGCTCAAAGCGTAAGAAAAATTGCGCAATTGCAAGATCCTGTAGGAGAAGTTGTTCGCGGATACACTCTTCCTAATGGTATTAAACTTTCGCAAGTTCGCGTGCCAATTGGCGTTATGGGAATGATTTATGAGGCTCGCCCAAACGTCACTATTGACGTTGCAGCTTTGTGCTTAAAGTCTGGTAATGCTGCAATTTTGCGAGGCGGAAGTGCGGCTCAAAATACGAATCAAAAAAGCATTGAGATTATTGGAAGTGTGCTTAAAAAAGCCGGTTTTAGTGCAGATTTAATTCAGTCTGTTGACGATTTAGGTAGGTCGGGGGCCACGGCCATGATGCACGCGCACGGTCATATTGATGTTCTAGTTCCGCGCGGTAGTGCGAATCTTATTGCTACTGTTGTTAAAGAGTCTACAGTGCCGGTTATTGAAACTGGTGCTGGAAACGTGCATATTTATGTAGATAAAAGCGCTGATATTAAAAAAGCTATACCGATTGTTATTAACGCAAAAACTCAGCGCGTAGGCGTGTGTAATGCGGCAGAAAAATTATTGGTAAATCGCAATATTGCGCAGGAATTTTTACCGCAAGTTGGCGCTGCTTTAGCTGAGCATAATGTTATTTTGCATGCTGACGATAAATCTTACGAAATTTTGCAATCTGCTAATATTGCAGGTTTACAGCTTGAGCATGCAACTTGCGAGGATTGGAAACGCGAGTATTTGTCGCTAAATATGGGCGTAAAAATTGTGGACGATGCTTTTGATGCTGCAAATCATATAGCGAAGTATTCTACAGGGCATACGGAAACAATTATTTCTGAAGATTACGAAACGATTCAAAGTTTTATTGCGAATGTTGATTCTGCAGTGGTGATGGTGAATGCTTCAACGCGCTTTACAGATGGTGGAGAGTTTGGTTTTGGAGCTGAGCTTGGAATATCGACGCAAAAATTGCATGCAAGAGGTCCTATGGGATTGCGTGAGATGACAACAACCAAGTGGATTGGCTACGGCAGCGGTCAGATACGCGAGTAGTACTGGTTTTGATAGTTACGTGGCGGTAAGGTAAGAGTATGCCTAATGATATGCCTAAGAATGATGTGAATATAACTCCGGCTGAAGCGCTTAATATTGCGGCTGAGCGTTTGTCGATTGTGCGCTATGTGTTTTTGGTGCAAATTGAGGATGGTATTGCCTCCGCGCAACAGCGTTCCTCGCTTGAATATGCGGATGCTGTGCTTATGGGATGGCCGGATGCTGATGCAAATGACGTAACGCTTCCTGAAGATGATGCGTTTTCTAGCGTTCTTGAGCAAATGGGTCGAATGGAAAAGAATATTCGTGAATTTAGTTCTTTAGAGCGCAATAATGATGTTGATTCAATGACATCGATGCTTGTTAAAATCACTGAATCTGTGGCAAAAATTCGCGGCACGTATCAGCCTGATTTCCCTCTTCCAACTTTTGCTGAAATTCAGCGTGTTGTTAAGGACGAGTGGGATGAGGAGATGGGGAATATTAACCCAGATAGTGCGAATGATGCTTCTGGTGTAGTTAGTGAAACTGAGGCTGAAGATAAGGAATCTGAAGCGAATGAGTCCTGAAAATAACACAGATGCTCAGCGGCGAATGTCTGACCTGTTTCAAGGTTCGTTTACCGGAAAAGAAGCGGCTCCTCCTGCGGTAGCAACTTCTATGCGAAAGCGCACTTCTGCACGCGGTAACGTTCATGAGCGTCAGCGTATTGGCATTATGGGTGGAACTTTTGATCCTATTCATAACGGCCACTTGGTTGCGGCTTCTGAAGTTGCGTGGGTTTATGATTTGGACGAGGTTATTTTCGTGCCAACTGGTAGGCCTGTTTTTAAGCTTGATAAAAAAGTTACGAATGCTGAGGACCGTTATTTAATGACGGTTATTGCAACGGCTTCTAATCCTAAGTTTACTGTTTCTAGGGTTGATATTGACCGTCCAGGAGTTACTTACACTATTGATACTTTGCAAGATATTCACGCGCAGCATCCGGATGCGGAGCTTTTCTTCATTACTGGAGCGGACGCTGTGGCGGAAATTATGCAGTGGAAGAATGCGCGCGAAATGTGGAATTTGGCGCGATTTGTGGCTGTTACCCGCCCGGGGTATTCTAGGCCGGAAAAGTTGGAGTCTAATTTGCCTTTTATTACTAGGCAGCTGAATGTGAACAGTGCTGGAAATGTTGCAAATTATGACGATATTGTTCACTGTGATTCTGAACATTTGCCGGTTGATATTTTGGAGATTCCAGCATTGTCGATTTCTTCTACGGATGTTCGCCGTCGCGCTGAGCATGGTGAACCAGTATGGTATTTAGTTCCAGATGGAGTTGTGCAGTACATTGTTAAGCACGGCTTGTATAGGTCGTGACTATTTACTTTTTCGGCTTGTCGCCGCAAGTCTGCGCAAAAAGTTAGTATTGAATATGTTCATTTCGCGAACTAAAGCGAACTAACGTTTGGAGATATGGTGAGCATCGTCCTTGAAGGAAAGCCAGATAAAAACCTTGTTCTCGTTACTGGTCGCGCCCATCCGAAACTTGCTCGTGATGTAGCAGACCAGCTTGGCATTGATGTATTGGAAACAACGGCATACGATTTTGCTAATGGCGAAATGTATGTTCGTTACACGCAGTCGGTGCGCGGTACGGATGTGTTCGTATTGCAGAGTCACAGCGACCCTGTCAACAAGTCCATTATGGAACAGTTGATTATGATTGACGCTTTGAAGCGCGCTTCTGCTCGTTCGATTACTGCAGTTTGCCCACTTCTTGGCTATTCTCGTCAGGATAAGAAGCATCGCGGTCGTGAGCCTATTTCTTGCCGCTTGATGTTTGATTTGCTTAAAACTGCTGGCGCTGACCGCATTATGAGCGTCGATTTGCACGCGGCTCAGTCTCAGGGATTCTTCGACGGTCCGGTTGACCACTTGATTGCTATGCCTGTTTTGGTTGATTATGTGCGTGATCGTTTCCGTGAAGATCTTGCAAACGTAACTGTTGTGTCTCCGGATGCTGGCCGTATTCGCGTGGCTGAACAGTGGGCGCAGCGTTTAGGCGGCGGTCCTTTGGCTTTTGTGCATAAGACTCGCGATATTACATGCCCGAATAAGGCTGTTGCAAACCGCGTTGTTGGTGACGTTGCTGGTCGCGATTGCGTTATGGTTGACGACTTGATTGATACTGCTGGCACTATTGCTGGAGCTTGCAACGTGTTGAAGGAAGCTGGAGCTAAGTCTGTTACAGTTGTTGCAACTCACGGCGTGCTTTCTGGCCCTGCGGTTGAACGTTTGAAGGCTTGTGGCGCTCGCGAAGTTGTGTTGACGGATACTGTGCCTATTCCGGAAGAAAAGCGTTGGGATGGTTTGACTGTTCTTTCTATTGCTCCTCTTCTTGCAAGCGCAATTAAAGCAGTATTTGAAGATGGTTCGGTTGCGAAGCTTTTCGACACTTACCCGGAGCATCACGGTCAAGGCTTCTTATTTGCGTAAACGCTGATTTTACTTTTCGCCACGCCAAATTTGACGAAGTCAATTCGTGTGGCATAATAGTGACTTGGCGGTTTTTCCGCCGTTCCCTCATGGTGTAATGGCAGCACACGGGTCTTTGGAACCCTTTGTCTTGGTTCGAATCCAGGTGAGGGAGCTTATACAGGCGCTACTTGTTTTGCAAGTAGCGTTTTTGTTTTGGATAGGCGTTAAGACGTAATAGAATTAAATAAGTAAGAATATTATTTAATACAAAATAAGGAGCATGCGTGGAAAAGCATGATGTGGCCGCGGCAATTATTTTAGCGGCGGGTGAAGGTACGCGTATGCGTTCAGCAACTCCGAAAGTACTTCATAACTTTGCTGGAAAAACATTCCTAAATCGTGTTATGAGCGCAATTGCTGGCGTAAATCCAAATAAGATGGCTGTAGTTGTGCATGCTCAGGCTGAACGCGTAACCGCTGCCGCTGTTAGCTATAACGAAAATGTGCATATTGTAAATCAGGACGAAACTCCTGGAACTGGCCGCGCAGTTCAGTGCGCTATTAAAGATCTTAACGAAATCGCTAAAAAAGAAACTGGCGAAACGTTAAAAGGTGCTGTGTTAATTGCAGCAAGCGATATGCCTCTTTTGGACACTAAAACTCTTCAATCTTTAGTAGATTTTCACAATAATCATGGCAATGTTGCAACTGTTCTTACAGCAGTATTAGACGATGCTACTGGCTACGGCCGTATTGTTCGCGAAGCAAACGGCGATGTTTTGCGAATCGTAGAGCATAAGGATGCTAATGCTGGAGAGCTTGAAATTAAAGAAGTAAACACTTCCGTATACGTGTTTGATGCGACTGTATTATGTGACGCAATTGCAAACTTAAATTCTCAAAATGCTCAAGGCGAGTTTTATTTAACGGATGCTTTGGAACATGCTAGAAAGTTTGGTCATGTGGGAGCTATGTCTGCTCCTGACCCACTTAGCGTAGAGGGTGTTAATACTCGCGTGCAGTTGTCTGCGCTCGCAAAAGCTTATAATAAGCGCGTGTGTGAGCATTGGATGCTTGAAGGCGTAACTATTCTTGATCCGGATACTACTTGGATTGAAGATGATGTTACTCTTGCTCAAGATGTGACGGTTCTTCCTGGCTGCTTCCTTCAAGGTCATACTAATGTTTTAAGCGGCGCTGTTGTTGGTCCTTACACAACTCTTATTGATGCGCAAGTTGACGAGGATGCTGTAGTTGAGCGTTCGCGTGTGCAAGAATCGCATATTTGCAGGGCTGCTAACATTGGTCCGTGGACGTATTTGCGCGCAGGAAATGTGCTTGGTGAAGAAAGTAAGGCAGGCGCTTTCGTGGAAATGAAGAAGGCGCATATTGGTAACGGCACTAAGGTTCCTCATTTAAGCTATATTGGCGATGCTAACTTGGGTGAGCATACGAATATTGGTGGTGGCACGATTACTGCAAACTATGATGGCGTGCATAAGAATCATACGAGTATTGGTTCTGGTGTTCACGTTGGTGCAGGTAATCTTTTTGTTGCTCCAGTAAATGTGTCTGATGGTGTAACTACGGGTGCTGGCTCTGTTGTGCGTCACGATGTTCCGGCTGATTCTATGGTGTATTCGGAAAATACTCAGCACGTAATTGAAGGCTGGAAGCCTAGCTGGGAGCGCTAAATTATTTATAAAAGGCTTTAGAAGGCGGTAGATTATGGTTGATTTTGTTGAAAACGTTGCGAGTAACGTAAATAATTCCGTTAATAGTGCTCATGAAGGTATTGCGCGCTCTGTTATGCTTATTCGCCATGGCCAGACGCCTTATAATGCTCAATTTCGACTTCAAGGCATGATTGATATTGCTTTGGACGAGTCTGGAATGGATCAGGTGACTCGCTCTGGTAAGGCTTTGCGCGTGCTTTTTGGCGCTTCTGATTTGGAAGATCCAAAGGATCCGAATAGCCAGGAGCATGTGCGCATTACGCCGGAAGAAGCGGACGCGAGTTTTGTGGCGATTGTTTCTCCGCTTATTCGCGCGCAGCAAACAGCTCATGCTTTTGCGGATAAGCTTGGGCTTCATGTGCATGTTGAAAATGGCGTGCGCGAGCGCTTCTTTGGCGAGTGGGAAGGTTTGAACCGCAAGCAGATTAGCGAAAAATGGCCGGAAGATTTTAACGCTTGGGTAAAAGGCGAAGGCGGAGAGCTTCGACACGGTGCAGAAACTAAGCAAGAAGTTGGCGAGCGTGCGGCTGCAACTGTTGAACAGTGGACGCGCAAAACCGGTTCCGACCGCGATTTGCTAGTGTTTTCTCACGGATCTTGCCTTTCTCAAACTGTTCATAAGCTTCTTGGATTAGACAAGGTGGATCCTTCTTATAAGACGATTGGCGGCATGGGAAACGGTCGTTGGGCGCGTTTAATCCCAAGTCTTAATGCGGATGGTTCGATTCATTGGCGTTTGGATGCTTACGATCAAGGCCCTGCAGCTGATCCTACAAGCCAGCGTCTTATTCGCATTTGGGGTGCAGCTTAATTGGCATAATCTCTCCTTTTTACCGCTTATATTCCTAAAACTACCGTTTAGCGATTTTGTAAAGACAGACTATTTACAGTGCCGTATAGTCAAAATTACAAAACAAAAGGTTAGCAAACGCTAACGGTAGAACTACGGAAGGGAGGCTTGATGAAAGTAACAATTGCTATTGTGCCGCCAGAAGAAGAGCAGCACGCTCAGTTGTCGGTTCACAATATTGACGGTAATCTTAAACGCATTATATCCAGCTTGCAAAGCATTGATTCTAAAGATGCAAAATCAAACAATGCTGAAAATAATACTGAGATTGCCGAAAATAATACTGCGAATGCGACAAATAGCAACAATAATTCATTCATATACGGTTATATTAACGATTCGATTATTGTTATGCACGAGCCAGATGTGATTATGATTTGCGTAGAAAATTCGCGCGTAATCATTCACAGCGATAAAGGTGAGTGCGTGTCTTACAAGCGCCTAATGGATTTTGACAATCCGCAATTCGCGTCGTTTGTGCGCATATCTAAATCCGCAATCGTGAACTTGAATCGCATTGTTCGAGTAGATCCAGGATTCGGCGGAAGTATGAGCGTAAAAATGGACGACGGAAGCGTTGAGTGGATTAGTCGCAGATGCTTGAGCGCGTTCAAAAAGCGCTTGGGAATGTAGTTTTAAGCGTATTTTTTAATACTAATTTTTTTAATACTAATTTTTTAATACTTAAAAAGGAAACGATTATTATGGAAAAGCAAGTTACAACTTTAGGCAAAACAATGGTAAAAAACATTGTTAAAGGCATTGGCATAGGGTGCACTATTTTTACTGCAATCAGTTTTGTATCTAGCCTGTTAGCGCATAGCGCGGTTGGAAACAGAATCGCATCTTATGCTGTAGCAACGCTTGTTATAGGCATAGGCTATGGAGTGTTCGCTATTTTTTGGTCGAATGAACGCATGTCAAATCTTGCAAAATTTGTTTTTGCGCTAGTTCCACCAATTGCTATTCAATTTATTGTGTCTGTGATTGTTGGTTGGATTTCATTTAAAGATGAGCCAGCTGTGATTTGCGGATGGATTGCGTTCACTGTTATTTTCCCGATTGCGATTGCTGCAATAATTTATTACTTCGAGAAGAAGAAAGCGGAAGAAATGAACGTTAGGTTGCAAGCATTGCGTAAAGAAAATAAGTAAATTAGAAACAACTAAATAATTAAATAAAGAATTGAGTGGTGTTCATCTTCGCCTTTGAGGACGAACGCCACTCGATATTGTATTCCGCTTGCTTGAAACGTACTAATTCGGCGTTTTGCTCAAGCTACGAATTAATCTTTTGCAATTGTTTTGCCGGCAGTGGCTCCAGAAGTCAAATCCTGAATCTCAGTAATTTCCATAACTGGAACTGCAGCTGGCTTCTTTGTGCCTTTTTCTTCGGCCACGCGAACCTGCTCATCGTAGATTGCGTCATCCGTGTGAAGAGTTACGGTTCCACGGAAGCGATAACCCTTCTTTTCTGCCAAATTAGCAAAAGCAACTACTAGCTGGCTGCCGTCTTGCAAGTTCTTAAAATGCTGGCCGGCAGTGCGCTCGTGGTAGGCAAGGTGGTTATCGTCAAGAACGAACATAGACATTTTTGGTCCTAAATCAAGTTCGCCATCTTTGCTTACTGTTGCAATCCAAGCCAAATTATTAGCAATAAATTCTTTCATATCTGCATTAAGAGTTGCCATAATATTTCCTTTCGTTATTAGTAAAATTGCGCGCGTCTGTGGTGTGCAATTAAACAAGTCATTACTTTTACATTACGCTTCTTTAGAAGAGTATACGAGTGTGTGCTGCAAAAAATTACGCAGTTGTGATATAAATCACCGAATTTTATAAAAATTACTTATGTGAAAGATATAAAGCAAAATAGTTAAGTATATCGGTTTTATGAAGCGCGTATCGGAAATTTTCCTGAGGAACGCCGAAAAGTTGTACTTTTCCCGATTTTATGGCTAATCTGTGTATTTTATAAACTAAATTCATTAAATAAAAGAAAATTTTAAGGAAGATACTTTAATGAAGTAACTTTTATTAGTGGATTAACTTTTATAGTTGAAGGGGAGGCATTATGAAAGCTGATGGTGAAGCAGCTAAATCAATAGTTGATAAATCTGGCATGCCTAAAGGGAACAGTGTTCATATTTCTCAACTAATGTTGTTAGTTTGCGCTGCTATTTGGGGTGGCAGCTACGTTTCTTCAAAGTATGCTCTCGAAGTTTTTCCGGTTCAATGGCTTATGGGAGTGCGCATGATTGGTGCGTGCGCGATTATGTTTGTAATTTTTTTCGGCACTCTTCGTAAAACTTTTACAAAAAAATTGATTATTCCTTCGCTAATAACTGGTGTTACATACTATGCGACTTTAGTTTTGCAAACTGAAGGATTGCAAACAATTGATCCGGGTCGTAGTGCTTTTCTTACTGCAGCCTACTGCGTTATTACACCATTTTCAGCTTGGCTAATTGTTAAGAAAAAGCCTACAATACTAGGCTTGATTGCTGCTGTAGTTTGTGTTGCTGGCGTTGGTTTTGTGGCTTTAAAGCCAGGAATGTTCGCTCTTACGCTTTCTTATGGCGATATTCTGACTCTTGTATGCGCTGCAGTTTTCGCTTTTAATCTTACGTTCCTTGCGTATTATTCAAGAAAATATAATCCTGTAACTTTAACTTTTGGACAATTTGTTGTTTCAGGAGTGCTGTTCTTAGCTGGAGCGTTAATTTATGAGCCTTTGCCTAATTTCAACGGCGCGGATAATCTTTCTATTTTTGCAAACATGTTCTACTTAACTGTTGTGGTGACTGTTGTTGCGCAAATTATGCAGAACTATAGTTTGGTTAATCTTTCTACGGCAAACGCATCGGTTATTATGTGCACTGAAAGCTTGTTTACTCTACTATTTTCTACGCTGCTTTACCATGAGTATGTGTCAAATATGGCATTTGTGGGATTTGCTTTAATATTTGCAGCCATTATTATTGCAAGCTTGGGCGAACATTATGGAAGCAAAGAAAGAACTAAGTAGATTCCTAAAATAGCTATCCAACTCATGCCTTGAGTGATACCATCGTTGTGAGTGGTAATTTGTAATAAGTTTATACATATTGCATTTATGTTTCGCAATACATTGTTAGGTAGTTAAGGTAAACACGTGAAGAATTTCTTCAAAGGCATATCATTTACGCAGGTTTTAGCGGGTTCGCTGGCAGCAGTGACCTCGTTTTTGCTCGCTTCTAAAATTGGTATTGCCGGTTCGGTTATTGGTGTGGCTATTGGTTCGATTGTGTCGGCTGTGGCTTCTCAGCTGTATCAGAATGTTATTCACGCTTCTTCTCGCAAGTTAGCTGAAGCAAATCCTAAGAATCTTAATAATTCTGATTTTGCTGGTACTTCTGACGCTGCTGGTTATGCTAATGATTCGAAGCAATATAAAGATGATGTTCAAACTCTTAACATGCATCCTGTCTACAATGTTGAAGTAAGAAATGCTGGATATAAAGTCGCGGGAGATGATGCTCGTATGGCGTATTCTAGGCAAAATGGTGAAGTTAATTCTGGGCGGACTATAAGCTCTGAAGCTAAAGATCCAGAATTAGAAAATACGCGACTTTTAGAGCTTTCTGCTTTACGCGAGCAGCGCGAAGAAGATATGGAATTGTCGGAAGGCGATTTGAGCCAGCCTGTGCCGCTATCTAAAGCTATTCGCGATCCTAACTATGCTAACGAAAGTAATTTCGATCGACGTAAGAATAGTTATGCTGCAACTATTGCTATAGCTGTAATAAGTGCTTTAGTTGCTGTTGTTGCCACTGCAGGAATTGTTTTGCTTTTTACGCAAGGCAAGGGAACGGACAATATTCAGCCTCAGCAGATTCAGCAGAAGCCTAAAAATCAGGTCAATCCTCAACAAAATAGCAATAATGGCGTTGAGCATAAGAAGCCGTCTGATAGTGATTCAGAAAATCAGGATTCAGAAAACGAGGATGAAAACAAAGGTTTACATTCCCGCGATGACTCAGATTCTAATTTAGGAAATTCTACAGATGGTGAGCCTGGTGGTGATAATTCTTCAACAAGTGGCGGATCGCATTCTGGAGAATCAACTTCGGGAAGTAATTCAAGCGGGGAGTCCTCCTCGTTGTCAACTGCTCCTGGTGGTGCTTCAGGTAGCTCTTCTAACGGTGGTTCAGGATCTTCTTCAGGGGGAGCTTCAGGCGGAGCGTCTACTTCTGGAAATGCAGAAAATTCCGGTAGTTCAAGCGGTAATTAAGTAGCAATATTTTTTAGTAATATTTGAGCTGATTCGACACGCCGCATTTGGATAGAGCGCTAATTTGTTGTATTCTATCAAAGGTTCGCTTGAACAGCATAACTAAAAACGGGGCTATGGCGCAGCTGGTAGCGCATCTCCATGGCATGGAGGGGGTCGGGGGTTCGAATCCCCCTAGCTCCACGATTTATCTCGGCAGGTTGATAATTTGCCGAGATTTTTTTTTATTCTCTTTTCGCCACGCCGCAATTCTGTGTGTTTGTCGCTAAGTCGTACTAATAATGAACACCATCGACCAGAGGTTGCGCTCAACAAGAGTAGTAAGTATGAGCTCGGAAAAGCGTTGATTACTTACAAAAGGGGAGAGCGCCGAAGTTTACTGCTGATTTCCAAAGGTAGTGAGCTGGGACTTGGTTTAATAAACCAAGTACTGTCGCAGCGATTTCGGCATTCGCTGCGGAGCGCTATCGACACGCACGCTGTTGCTTGTTTTGCCTCTGAGACGACATAAAAGGAGGAAAAATGAGTAATAGTTCATTACCATCTACTGCTGAACAAACTTCTCAGCAGAATCACGATGTTCATCGTGCTTTGAAAACACGTCATATTTCCATGATTGCTTTAGGCGGCAGCATTGGTACCGGTTTATTTGTTGCCAGTGGTGCAACAATTCACATGGCTGGTCCTGGCGGCGCTTTGTTTGCTTACGGCGCAATAGGCATAATGGTTTACTTCCTTATGACTTCTCTTGGAGAAATGGCAACGTTTATGCCTATTAGTGGCTCGTTTGCTTCGTACTCCGGACGCTTTGTTGATCCTGCTTTAGGTTTTGCAATGGGCTGGAACTATTGGTTTAACTGGGCTATTACGGTGGCTGTAGACGTTAGTACTGCAGCAATAGTTTTGCAATACTGGTTCCCGAAAGTGCCAATATGGATTTTCTCACTTTCGGTTCTTATGCTTATTTTGCTGATTAACGTTCTTACAGTTAAGTGCTTCGGAGAAACAGAATACTGGCTTTCTATTGTGAAAGTTGTTGCGGTTATTGTGTTCCTCGTTGTTGGCATGCTTACAATTGTTGGAATTATTGGCGGCAAAGCTCCATTCTTGCAAAACTTTACGCATAAGGATGCTCCGTTTGCTGGTGGTGTTCCTGCAGTGCTGTGCGCGTTTGCTATTGCTGGCTTCTCCTTCCAAGGAACTGAGCTTATTGGTATTACTGCTGGAGAGTCTGCAACGCCAGAAAAGAGTATTCCGAAGGCTGTTAAGCAAGTATTCTGGCGTATTCTTCTTTTCTACATTCTTGCGATTTTCGTTATTGCGTGCATTATTCCTTACACCGACAAGAATTTGCTTGGATCCGAAGTAACTGATATTGCTATAAGCCCATTCACGCTCGTGTTCCAGCGTGCAGGTCTTGCAGCTGCTGCAGCAGTTATGAATGCTGTTATTTTGACTTCTGTTATTTCTGCAGCAAATTCCGGAATGTACGCTTCTACTAGAATGCTTTATGCTCTTGCAAAAGATGGTAATGCTCCAAAACTTTTCGGAAAAGTAAGCCTCCGCGGTATTCCAGTTCCAGCTTTAATTGCAACATTTGTGGTGGCTTTGTTCACGTTCTTCATGAGTATTTTTGGCTCGCAAATATACATGTTCTTGGTTGCTGCAAGTGGTTTAACAGGCTTTATTGCTTGGGCGGGTATTGCTTTAGCGCATTACCGCTTTAGAAAAGCGTATGTGGCTCAGGGGCATTCTTTGGACGATTTAGTGTACCGAGCAAAGTGGTATCCTTTTGGTCCGATTGTGGCGTTCCTTTTGTGCGTTTTGGTTATTGTTGGCCAGGATTTGCACTCATTTGCAACTCTTAACTGGCAGGCAATTGGCATTACGTACATGTCTGTGCCACTGTTCTTGATTTTGTACGTTGGATACAAGATTAAGAATCATACTAAGGTTATTCCGCTTGAAGAAGTTGATTTAGCTGGTATTAAAGCTGCTAATCAGGCAAGAGCTTAAAAACTATTTAAGGCACAAATAAAGCTCCCAACGAATCCGTTGGGAGCTTTATTTTATGTTTATTTTATTTTATTGATGTGGGGTTGCTGGTGGGTCAGCTGGTTTTGCGTTTGGATCAGCTGGTTTTGCGTTTGGGTCAGCTGGTTTTGCGTTTGGGTCAGCTGGTTTTGCGTTTGGGTCAGCTGGTTTTGCGTTTGGGTCAGCTGGTTTTGCGTTTGGATCAGCTGGTTTTGCGTTTGGATCAGCTGGCTTTGCGTTTGGATCAGCTGGCTTTGCGTTTGGATCAGCTGGCTTTGCGTTTGGATCAGCTGGCTTTGCGTTTGGATCAGCAGGTTTTGCGTTTGGATCAGCAGGTTTTGCGTTTGGGTCAGCTGGCTTCTTGCAGTCTTTGCCCTTGCATTCTGGCTTTTTAGGGTCCTTCTTGTTGTTATTCTGAGGCGCTGGCTTCGTCTTTTGAGGAATAACGTTCGCACGCCTAATCACATTGCTGGTTGTTCGCTGTATTTCCTTCTTTTCTTCCTTCTTTTCTTCTTTCTTATCTTTGTCTTCAGCTTTTGTGTCAGCGCTATTTAGTAATTCAACAGCTAAAGATCTAATTTCTTTTGCTTTAACCGCATACCATTCAGAAGCTGCCAAAGCCTCAGCGCTTTGGCTGCCAAGCTCTTCTGGAGAGTTTGCTGTGCAGCTTACAACTTCAGGAGTTGTCTCTTTTATTATTTTCGCAAGCTTCTTGCCATTTTCAGACTTATCTTCCGAAAGCTTAATAAGAATTCTGTTTTTAACTAAAGCGTCCCACGTTTTCTTAGCTTTCATAACTTGGGCAACTTTAACTTCGCACTGTTTACGTGCAGCCTTTGTGCGCTCAGTTTGTTTTACATACCAAAATGCGCCAAGTGCGCTAAGAGCTAATGCAAGTACAACAATACCTACAATAAGTATGATTAGCTTCTTCTTTTTGCCTTTATCGGCACTTTCGGAGGTGTGTTGAATCATTGTTTTCCTCTGTTTGTTAATGATTGCCCAATGCGTATCTTCTGATGACACATTTGTATCTATTTTACGACAAAGCTTTTAAGTTAGCCACTTTGTTAGACGTATATCTTGTTGATATTTGAGGGTGTTGCCTTAAGCCTAATTAGCAATTCGCGGCGTATTCTCGTGTTCTTAAAAACAAAAAAGCCACTGGACTTCCAGTGGCTTGATGGCTCCTGCGGCTGGGCTTGAACCAGCGACCATTCGATTAACAGTCGAACGCTCTGCCAACTGAGCTACGCAGGAATATTTTGTGCAGGCTTACTGCCGCGCACAAGACATTTATATTACACGGAATTTTTGAAGATGCAAATATGGCGTGTTTTGGCGTGTCGAAATAGTGATTATAAGCATATGTTTTATCCACAATGCTTTAAAAGCTTATGATTTTGGCAAATTAGCTGCAAAACTTTTATAAAAGCCGTTTCATAAAAATATTGATGGGGGATATATGTGTATTCGCAAAAATTATGAATTGTATTGCCGAATAGCTGCCTGCTTTGGGATTTTTATAATCTCAGTTATTTTATTAGATGCGCTGTTTTCGCAATATGAAATGCAGCAAAATAACCCTGCTAAATACTACGCTTCTAAATCTTTAGGCGCATGCTGTAAAACGTGCGCTCTTGCTAAAAGTTCTTATAGTGAAGAAACGTGCAAATCTACTATGAAGTGGCCGGTAAAGCCTCCTCGCATTGTAAAAGCTTTTAATCCGCCGCCTAAGCCTTGGATGGCTGGCCATCGCGGTGTGGATTTAGCAGCCTCAAAAGGAACTCCTCTTTATGCTCCTGCAGATGGTGTTATTAGTTTTGTTGGTAAAGTTGCGCGAAAGTCTGTTGTAACAATTAGGCATGGTGAGCTTACTTCTACTTTTGAACCTGCAGTAACAAATCTTACTGTTGGAGTGTTTGTAAAGCAGGGGCAAAAATTTGCTCATGTTGAAGGCGGTTCGGATCATTGCGCAAATCGCTGCGTGCAATGGGGTCTAAAACGAAAGAATCGCACTTACGTAAACCCTGCAAGTATGACTGCTCGCAAAAAAATCGTTCTTAAGCCAGTCAACTAAATAGCATAATTAATATTCATATTTGTAGAAAACTGAACAAAATCTGCGTCAATCTTGTAGATATTGCCATAGTGTGAGGGTGTGAACAGCGTATAGTAAAGATTAATATCGATTATGCAACACAGGAGCGCATATGCAAGAATATTCTCGTCCACTTGATGAAGCTATTGATACAGATGTTAATATTTTTTCTCTGCTAGAAGATCGAGTTTCTCGCTGCGCGAATGATTCATTGATTGAGTATGTTGATTCTTTAGGTTCGTGGAAGTCTTATTCTGCTAAAGAATTTCGAGATATGGTAGTTGCTGTTGCTAAAGGTTTTATTGCGCGCGGAGTTATGCCGGGGGATTCTATTTCGATTATTGCGCATACCTCATGGCAGTGGACGGTTCTTGACATGGCTATTATGTCTATTGGCGCTTTAACCGTGCCAATTTATGAAACTAGCTCATCTATTCAAATACAGCATATCGTTGAGGATTCTAAAGTTTGCTCAATATTCGTTGAGTCTGCCGATATGCTTCCAAAAATAGAAGCTGTTAAGGATGATTGCTCTACTCTTCACGACGTTTATGTTATAAACCGTGGAGCGCTTGATGCTTTTATTGAGTACGGTAAAACTGTAACTGATTCGGAGTTTTACGAGCGAGTTCACGCGGTTTGCGGAAATGATTTAGCAACAATTGTCTACACTTCCGGTTCAACAGGCGAGCCTAAAGGAATTGAGCTTACGCATAGTAATTTTGCTTTTATTGCAAAGTCAGGCGTTGTTTCTATGCCAGATATTGCCTTAAAAGGTAATCCTCGCTTAATGCTGTTTTTGCCTCTTGCTCACGTGTTCGCAAGATTTATGCAATTCTTCTGCTTTGCTGGAAACGTTACTCTTGGTTTAACGAGCAATTTGAAAACAGTTTTGTCTGATTTTCAAACGTTTAAGCCGACTTTTATTCTTGGCGTTCCTCGTATTTTTGAAAAAATCTATAACGCTGCTTCGCAAAAAGCCGGCAGGGGAGTTAAAGGTTTTGTTTTTGCTTATGCGGCAAAAGTTGCGCGTCAATGGTCTTATTCTCAGCAGTCTAAAGCGATGGTTCCGCCTATGCTTGCTTTAAGCCACGCATTATGCAAAAAATTAGTTTATAAGCCACTTTTGCAAGTCTTTGGCGGTTCTGTTTCGTACGCTATTTCCGGAGGCGCTCCTCTCGATATGTCGATTGCGCACTTCTTTAACGGCATCGGTTTGCCTTTGCTTGAAGGTTACGGAATGACTGAAACTTGTGCTCCGGCTATGGTGAATCCTACAACCGGATACCGTATTGGAACTGTTGGTTTGCCGGTAAAAGGCGTGTCTGTTGCAATTGCGGATGATGGTGAGCTGTGTATTAAAAGCCCAGCAGTATGCAAAGGGTATCATAATAATCCGGAGCTTACTCGTCAACAAATTGTAAACGGCTGGCTGCATACGGGTGACTTTGGTTCTTTAGATGATGACGGTTTTGTGCGGATTACCGGCAGAAAGAAAGATCTTATTATTACGGCTGGCGGAAAGAATTTATCTCCAAACGCGTTAGAAGCTTCGTTAATGTCTTCTCCAATTGTTTCTCAAGCGGTTGTTATTGGAGACAGAAAGCCATTTGTTGCGGCGCTTATTGCGCTTGATTTGGCGGAAGTAAATTCTTGGCTTGCTTCCAGAGGAGCGTGCAAAGTGCGCTCGCTTAAAGAAGCGTCAGTAAACGGAATTGTGCGTGCAGAAGTTGAGCGTGCCGTCACTAAAGCTAATTTGCTTGTTTCTAGAGCGGAGTCTATTCGCAAGTTTGAAATAGTGCCGGACGCTTTTACGCAAGATAACGGTCTGCTTACGCCAAGCTTAAAAGCTAAACGTCAGGCAGTTGTTGAGCGTTACCACGAGCTTATTGAGCGCGTTATTTACGCTCCTCGAAAGCACTAAGTGAACTTTACAATCCTGCATCAGCTAGGGAAATGTAGCCCGGGTCTATTAGGCGAGCCTTCAAATTCGTTGCACTAACTGCTATCAGCTGTTCATAAACAGTTGGAACCGTAATTCCAGGCTCAATTGTCGATTGTTTTGTTGCAATCTTTGTAGAAAGATTTCCGGTGCTATTTAACGAATCGCACATTTCTGTAATATCTTTACTAATCTGTGCCTGATGCTCAATAGTTGTCATCCACTGCTTACCGCTTACAATATTTGGCATAATATTCTTGTATGCTCCGTAGCCGGTTATTGCAGGCCATTTTTTTGCGTTAGCAGCATCGTTAGCATCTTCGGACTGTTCCTTGCTAATTTGCGCGTCTTTTGCGTTCTTATTGGAGCTGTTTTTAGGAGAAGGAACAGGTCGCTTAATAAGATTTCTTTTACCAATGAAGTTTCCAATAACATTCGGCAAAGTAAACGAAGGATTTATGTCTGCAGCGCTTCCTTCGTAACCTAAATCGCTTAAAGTTTGCGAAGCTTGCAAAGCAACTTGATCGTCAAGAGCAATAATGCCGTCAACATGCATTGGTGAAGGAGTTAGAAGATTATCGTTTTTAGTAATACGATTCTTCAACTCAGTTTTTACAGCATCCGAATTATCTGCGTCAAAAGCAACGTTAATCCAGTCTTTTTCGCTACTATTTGCATGCAATTTTCCGGAAGTGCTAAGCAGAGTGCCAGAAGCGAAATATGGTCTAAGTACTTTCCACATTCCCGCAAAAGCTTCTTTTGCAAACTCGTCTTCTAACTGTGTTGAGGAGCTGGTATCTGCATTATCTTTTGAACTATTTTCGCCACTATTTTGAGATTCTTGATTATTATTTGAGGAAGAATTTTGGTTTTCACTGTTAGAATCTGCATTATTTGAGTCAGAATCGTTTGAACCGTTTGAATCGTTTGAGTTTTGACCGTTTGCGCCACTATTAGTTTTTGCGTGCAAATTTATATTTTTCTGATTGTGGCATGGCAAAAGAACTTCAATATAGCGCGGATTTTCGCGAGTAGCACGGTCGAGAGCAAGTTTTTGAACTAATGTTTCTGCTTGAGTTTCGCCAATGCTACTAGCGTCAGAAAGGTGGAAAAGAACATCTGGCTTAAATCCTGGAATTGAACGTGAAAGCATAACTACGTGTATTCCAGATTTTTGAGCAAGTCGAAGAGATGAGGCTAAACGCTTTTGAGAAAGAAGAATATTTTTGTCTGTGTCTTCAGAATCGTTTTTGCCTGCTAAAAGACCCTGCTTATTTTTTGTGTCTTCTGTTTTGTTTGGTGTAGGTAAAGTTGCGTAATCCCCATAATTATTATTGCCGTTCTTATTAGTCCATGGAGCAATAACAATAGTGGTTTTACTCAGCTTCTTCTTAATTTTTTCGTTTGAATTGCCAGTATTTTGCTTATTTTTGTTATGATTTTCCGAATGCAATGGTGTTAGCAAATTCACAACATAATCCTGCACGTCTTGACTCTGCTGCGAAAGACTAGAAGAAGTTTTTGTAGTAATAGAATTATCGTTAAAACCCTTATTTTTTAAGTCTTTAACTATTTCTGGAACAAGATTATCCCATGTGCTCAACGGCTTGTGTCTTGTTAAAGCTAAACCGTCTGAAGGTGTAAAAATAACAACATTTCCGCTATGCGTTTGCTGCACGTTTTTAGGACTGGAAGAAGTTTTAGAAGTAGTGCCGCATGCACTAACAACAAATAGTGTTGAAACTAGTGCTGTTAGCACAACTATAATTCTTTTCCAAGTGCTTACGCGCAAACGGATCATACTAATGGCCTTTCGTAATTTTTACGATTAAGTCTTTAAATGTTTTATTTGTTTACTGCTGAAAATCAGCTATTTAATAATCTTCTGCACATTTCTCGATATTCGCTTACGTATCCGCCGCCAAAGAATACGCAGTGGCCTGCAATAGGGTAGAGCTGCCAAATAATCATGCGCTGCTCAAAACCTGCCTTAAGTGGATGCACAGACTGGTATCCGTCCAAAATCTGCTTAAAATAGCTGATTCCAAACAGGTGAAGCATAGCTAAATCTTCTTCGCGGTGCCCGCCGTGGGCTGCAGGATCAATCAGCACAGCCTCAGTATGCTCTCCATCCTCGCTTTTAGTCCACAAAACGTTTCCGCTCCACAAGTCGCCGTGAACGCGCGCAGGCTTATCTTCCGCAGTCTTTCCTAATAAATCAGGCAGCGCATCAATAACTTCGTTCGTAAGAGCCAAATCGCTTTTAGTAAGCTCTCCGCGAGCAATCCCAAGCTCAACCATAGGACGCAAACGCCCATCCGCAAGATAGTCAATAACGTTATTCCACTCGCCAGTTGGCATATTAACAGGGTCGCTTAAAGGTCCAAAATAGCATGTTCCATCATAATCTGCAGGAGCTTGACCAAAATATTTCGCACCATAGTCGTGCATGTGTGCAAGAGCTGCACCGAACTCAAAAGCAGCTAAAGGAGTTGGGGAAGCAGTGTCAATTTGCTCAATATTAAGGTAATCGTTTCCCCAATCAAACACTTTTGCAACTCTAGGGCCGCCAAACTTGTGGGCTTCTTGCAACCATTGCAAACCCTTGCCTTCGCATTCAAAAAAACGCTCAGGTGCGTATAATCTGCTCTTTTTATACACATTATTGTCCATAGCAGCCTTCTTAACGTACTAGCATATACAGCTTATGCATATACGGCTTATCGTTACACACTTAATAAATATTTTACGAATAAACTAAATTATTCCCAATCTCACTATTTTACTGAAGTATTAGCACAATCAGACAAGCTGTGTTTAAGCGCAGGGCAGAATGTTTTTGCAAACTGATATCCAAAAAGCAATCCTGCTAAAAATAGTGCAGAACCCAAACCGGTGTAAAACACTGCAATAAACTGTTCGGGAGCTATGTTAGTTGCGCGCAAAACAATTCCAAAAGTCATCATAAAAGCCATGATTATAAAAGATTTAACGTCAAAGAATTTGAGGAAAAATTGTTTTTCTTTGTATGCGAGGATTCTTTGAGTATGTTTTTTAACGAGTTTTCCAAAAATCAGGAATTGGAATATTGCAAAAACAACTAGAGACAAAGCGTAATTCAGCGGTTGCAAATAATTCTGGTAAGCCAACAAGCCAATCTTAAGAATATTAAAACCAGCAGCGCCCCAAACTAAGCAAGCAATAAGTAGTAACGTATTTTTTTGTACTTTCAATTCACAACCTCTTTAATATTTATAGTTTTATTGAATTTTACCTAATTTTCTAATCTTTATTCGCTTAAAAAGTTTATTTACTATTGTAATGATTTATTTTGCAAAATAAGCATAAAATCTTAATTTTGTGCGCGTATTAGGAAAACTTACGTTAAAACTACATATTTTCTCAATAAAATATCAATAAAACTTGTAAAAAGTGTTGCATAATGACTGCATAAGACGCTATAGTCCTAGGGTATGAACGACAACGATCAACAGTATGCAACAGCTGACAATAAAGCTACTATTGCTGAGCCAGCTTTTCGTTACAACGCGCAGCTCGCACAAGATATTGAGCAGCGCTGGCAAAAAACCTGGGACGAGCAGGGCACGTTCTGGGCTGCTAATGTTAAGGGCAATTTGAAGGATGGCGAAGGCAGGAATGCTGACGGTCGTCCTTCTTTCTTTGCAATGGACATGTTCCCGTATCCTTCCGGTAAAGGCTTGCACGTTGGGCATCCTCTTGGATACTTGGCAACGGATGTTGTAAGCCGCTACCACCGCATGAAGGGCGAAAACGTTCTTCACGCAATGGGTTATGACGCTTTTGGTTTGCCGGCTGAACAGTACGCTGTGCAAACTGGTCAGCACCCGCGCATTACTACCGAAGCGAATATTGCTAATATGCGCAGGCAGCTGCACCGCATGGGCTTGAGCTTCGATGATCGTAGGTCTTTTGCAACTATTGATACGAATTATGTGCGTTGGACGCAGTGGATTTTCTCCAAGCTTTATGACGCTTGGTACAACCCTGATTTTGTGCGCAAAGACGGCGGAAAAGGTTCTGCTCGACCAATTGCTGAGCTTGTTGATGAGTTTAAGAGTGGCAAGCGCGAAATCCCAGGATTTGCAGGCAAAAAGTGGGAAGAGCTTAACAAGGTAGAGCAGGCGGATGTTTTAAACGACTTCCGTATTGCATATATTTCTAAGTCTCCTGTAAATTGGTGCCCAGGTTTGGGAACTGTGCTTGCAAACGAGGAAGTTACTGCAGAAGGAAAATCTGAGCGTGGAAACTTCCCAGTATTCCAGCGCAACCTTCGCCAATGGTCCATGCGAATTACCGCTTATGGACACCGTTTGGTTGAAGATTTGAACACTATTGATTGGCCAGAAAAAGTTAAGCTTATGCAGCGAAACTGGATTGGCGAATCTCACGGTGCATCCGTGCACTTTGAAGTGCCGTGTGCGGACGGCGAAACGCGCGATTTGGAAGTGTACACGACTCGTCCAGACACGCTTTTTGGTACTACTTTTGCTGTTGTTTCCGTAGACCACCCAATTCTTGAGCATGTTCCAGAAGCGTGGAGTGCGGACGTTCCAGAAAGCTGGAAGGGCGGCTACGCAAGTCTTAAAGAAGGCTTGGCAGAGTATCAAGCTCAAGCTCGTGCGAAGACCGCAAAAGATCGCACTGAAGACGCGGGAGCAAAAACTGGCTTGTTTACTGGTCTTTACGCAATCAATCCTGTAACTGGAGCAAAACTTCCACTCTTTGCTGCAGACTACGTGCTTATGGATTACGGCACGGGCGCAATTATGGCAGTTCCAGGCGGCGATCAGCGAGACTACGATTTTGCAAAAGCCTTTGGTTTGCCAGTAATCTACACTGTTGAGCCTTTGCCTGAGTCTGGCGAAAAATTGGCAGATTACGAAGGTAAAGCTCCATTCGTTTCACACGACGGAATTGTTATCAACTCTTCTGTAGAGCATACGCACAAGCTCGGTGACGAATTGTCTATTAACGGTTTGCGCGTTGACGAAGCTATTAAAAAGGTGACGACTTGGCTTGAAGCTGCTGGCGTAGGAAAAGGTAGGGTTTCTTACCGACTTCGCGACTGGCTGTTTTCTCGCCAGCGCTACTGGGGCGAGCCTTTCCCAATCGTTTACGACGAGGACGGTGTTGCACACCTGGTTCCAGATAGCGAGCTTCCGATTGCATTGCCGGATGTTCCAGACTATCAGCCAAAAACTTACGCTCCAGACGACGCAAATTCTGAGCCTGAAGCACCTTTGAGCCGAAACGAGGATTGGGTAAAAGTTCAGCTCGACCTTGGTGACGGCGTAAAAACCTACTATCGCGACACCAACACCATGCCAAACTGGGCTGGTTCCTGCTGGTACTACATGCGCTACTTGGATCCAAACGACGCTGAGCACATGGTTGACAGCGACGAATACGACTACTGGATGGGCACGAACCGTCCAGGCAAAGAGCATGTTTCTGGCGGCGTTGACCTTTACGTTGGTGGCGTAGAGCACGCAGTTTTGCACTTGCTTTACTCCAGGTTCTGGCATAAAGCGCTTTACGACTTGGGTTATGTGGATTCTGCTGAACCATTCCACCGCCTGTTTAACCAGGGTATGATTCAAGCTTACGCATACACGGATGAGCGCGGACAGTACGTTCCTGCCGACGAGGTTGAAGAAGGCGCTTCAAACGGCGCTGGTGAACCAACGTTTACATGGCACGGCGAAAATGTGAACCGTGAGTTCGGTAAAATGGGCAAGAGCTTGAAGAATATTGTGACCCCGGACTACATGTACGAAAACTACGGTGCAGATACGTTCCGCCTGTACGAAATGAGCATGGGTCCGCTTTCTGAGTCTCGCCCTTGGAACACGCGTAACGTTGTTGGTGGAATGCGCTTCCTTCAGCGCTTGTGGCGTAACGTAGTAAACGAAGAAACCGGTGCTTGTGTTGTAACAGACGACGCTTTGGACGATAAAACGCTGAAGCTTCTTAACAATACAATTGCAGAAGTGACTGTGGAAATGGAAGCAATGCGTCCAAATACTGCAATCGCTAAGCTGATTGTGTTGAACAACCACTTGACTTCGCTTCCTCACGTGCCACGAGCAGCTGTTGAGCCACTAATTCTTATGCTGGCTCCAATTGCGCCGCATATTTGCGAAGAAATGTGGAGCAAGCTTGGGCATGATAAGTCTATTGCTCACGCAGATTGGCCTGTTGCGGATTCTCGCTACGTTGGTGAGGATACTGTTACTGCCGTTGTGCAAATTAAGGGCAAGGTTCGAGCAAAGCTTGAAGTTGATCCAAATATTGACGCTTCTGAGCTTGAAAAGCTCGCTTTGGAAGCTGTAGCTGATCGCTTGGGTGGTAAGGCTCCGCGCAAGGTGATTGTTAAGGCTCCGAAGATTGTGTCTATTGTGCCTGACGAGAGCTGAGTAAAGGTTAAAGTCGGCTTAATGAATGCTGTGAAGCGCGAAAAATCGTGCTTCACGGCATTTTTTTTTCGGTGTTATAGGTTTTAACCACAGGGGATGATTTTTGTTGCGAAGTGTTATAAGTTTCCCAATAGTTAAGTTAAGAACTTTAAGATTTGGGGGATTTAA
Source organism: Gardnerella sp. DNF00753 (assembly GCF_049244275.1). Lineage (NCBI taxonomy): Bacteria > Bacillati > Actinomycetota > Actinomycetes > Bifidobacteriales > Bifidobacteriaceae > Gardnerella > Gardnerella sp. DNF00753. The sequence goes on along the minus strand of NZ_CP058393.1, from coordinate 1,020,905 downwards.
TGGAAGACTTTGGGCAAAATTCTGGTCAGCATTATTCGAATAATTTGCCTATTAATAGGCCTGGTGCCGACTTGCCTAGTCGGCGTATTGCATCTTCTTTAGAAGAATTTTCTAAACGAAGTTTTGACGACGGCTTTAGCGAAAATATGCGCGAAAGTATGCGCGAAAGTAAGCGCGAAAATTATTTTGACTCTTTTGATTCTTTTGACGAAACTATTAGAAACATAAAATCTTCTCCGCGCTTTCATATGAAACCTGTTCATACTTTGGCCATTATGTTCGTGCTGGTCGTTGCATTGTGTGCGAGTCTTACCATGCTTATTTCGCAGTCGTTAACGTATCAGCGTGTGCAAAATAGTAAGTCTGAATCATTGCAAAAAATAGAAGACAATGCGGATTATTCAAAGCGTTCTTTTGACGATTTAGAAGATAGTAATTCTAAGAAAAATAACAAAAATGGTGAATCTGACTACGGTATCGAAAGTAGTGAAAGTGGCGAAAGTATCGAAAGTGGTGAAAGTGACGAAAGTATCGAAAGTGGTGAAAGCTCTGAAAACGGTCGAAACAGTCAAAGCGGAAAAAGCAGAAAAAGTAGAAAAAGCAAATCTGCTTCTAATAAGAGTGATACTTTTCGCATAAATATTAACACTGCAACAGTGGATCAACTGCAAAGCTTAAAAGGAATCGGCCCAAAAACAGCTGCGCGCATTATTGCTCATAGAAAACGAGTTGGCGGTTTTAAAAGTTTGGAAGATTTGCTGCAAATAAAGGGCATTGGTCCTAAAACTTTGAATAAATTCCGCGGAAATGTTGAAGTTAAATAGGTGAATTATGCGAGAAAAAGTAGAAAACGTTTCTGGAAGTCGAGATTTTAGAATGATTCCTGTTGCTACAGCTTACTGGGCTGGATGCCTAATAGGAAAATGGTTGAGCCAAATGCGAGTAATCCACGCAGGAATAGTTGCAATAATAGGATTTTCCTTCGCTTTTCTAGTAGCATTTTTTCTGCGTCGTAAATGCAATGATTGGAGCAGAACTATTCAAACAGTAGCGTACGTTTCTTTAGCAGCATGCATGATTTCATACTTTGGTCAATGTGTGCTTTCAAAAGACGTTATTATGCAAGAAATACGTGCAGAAAACCTTACTAAAATTCATTATTCTAACTATAAATCTACTTTGAATACTCGTATTGCAGAGGCGGAAGTTAGAGTGTTGACTCCTTTTAGAGCGTCGAAAAGTTTTAATGGAGATTGTCAAGCTAATGTGCGCGTCTACAAATTTGCAAACACTCAAAGTTACGTTAATGCTAGGCTCTACGCGTACAATCCAGTTTGTAGGAATATTAGTTACGGTATGCGTATTAGAGTGCCTGTTAGCTTAAAATCTTCGCGTTTTGACAATAAGCCTGAATTGCATGTGCAAAAAACGCAACAAAACGTGCAGATTATACAAGGCTCAAACTTTTGGCAAAACTCTGCTAGTAGCTTGTGGAAATCATTTTATGAAGTAACGAATAACCTTGATACTCAAGGAAGAATGTTGGTTCCGGGAGTAACTATTGGAATGTTGGGGCAAGAGTATGTGCCAACGGAAGCAACAAATTCGCTAAATCCAATAGACGCAACTTATTCAACTATGACACGTCAGCATTTTCAGCATGCTGGAATTATGCACGTTATGGCTGTTTCAGGAGGCCACTTTTTGCTACTTAGCATGATTATTTACAGATGCTGCTCATATTTACTACTTCCGCGTTGGGCTACTTCTTCAATACAAATTGCGTTGCAGATTTCTTTAGCCGCAATAGTTTACCCTTCAGCATCTGTACTTAGGGCGCTGATTATGGGAATAATATCCGCGGTTGCGTGGTGCTGCAAGCGACCATACCAGTCGGCAAGCGCGCTAAGTTGGACTGTTATTGGAGTGTTACTAGTAAACCCTTCGTACGCTTGGGACTATGCTTTTGCGCTTTCTTCTGCAGCAACTTTGGGAATTGTTGTTATGGGAGTGCCAATGTCTAAAACATTTTCGCAATATGTGCCGCATTTTATCGCTTCGGCGCTCGCAATAACTTTGGCTGCACAATTGTGGACGATGCCAGTGCAAATTCTTATGCAGCCGGAAGTTTCTTTTATGTCTGTGCCGGCGAATCTAATAATTGCGCCTTTTATGGATTGGGCAACAGTATTCGGCTTAATTTCGCTTGCTTGCGCGAGTTTTAATGCTGGGACATCGCTTGTTTTTGCGAGAGTTTCATCAATTGGAACAAGTTTTATGGAAAAGTGTGCGTATTGGTGTGATGAAGTATCTTTTGGCGTGTTTCCTTGGATGAAGGGTGCTGCTGGAGCGTGGATGATGGCATGTGCAGAAGTTGCGATATTTGCTGTTTTTATGCTTGTTTTTCGCAGTTTTCACAATCGGGCTTGCGTTCAGCGCATAAGCATAATCGGACAATTATGGGCATCTTCTGCAAAGCGAACCATAAGTGAAGCCGCGCAAATCTTCGAGTAGTGCTAAGTACGCGCGCATATTCGAGAGGAATATTATGATGGTTAAAGTTAGTTTGTTTAAGGAGCATTATGGCAGCAAGTAATAATCGCGCACAACGTATTATGCCGGTGACTCTTGTAGTTGGCGGGGATGATTACTTAAACAATCTTAATGCTAGAACTTTGCGAGAAAAAATACAGAAGAATGCTCCGGATGCTGAAATTATTGAGCTTGACGCTTCATCCGCAGATAAGTACGCGTTTGACGAAGCTGTTGGTCCTTCGCTTTTTGGCGATGGCACAATTGTTATTATTAACGATTTGCAAAGTGCGGATGAGTCTTTAGTAGAAGCGATTGAAAAATTCTGCCAACAAGCGCAAAATAACGAAAATAATTTTGACGAATCTTCTTTAAGCTGGGTTATTGCTCGCCATGAAGGTGGTCTTAAAGGAAAATCTATTGTTACGCGTCTTACAAAAGCTGGTGCTCAAACAATCACAGTGCCGGATCTTAAAAAAGACGATGCAAAACTCAACTTTGTTATGAGCATATTTGATCGTCACAATCGAAGCGTTGAACCGCAAGCTGCGCAACGACTTGTGGCGGTTTTGGGTGGAAAAACAGGCGAGCTTGCAGCATTGTGCTCGCAATTATGCTTCGACTATGACGATAATCCAATAACCCTTAATATTGTTGACCGCTATCTTATTGCAGATCCGCAAGTTACCGGCTTTTTCGTTGCAGACAAGGCTGTTACAGGTCACTTAGGCTCTGCGGTGCTTTCTGCAAGAACTGCAGTTGCGCAAGGAGTTGACCCTATAGCGTTAATCGGCGCTTTGGCTTCAAAAGTTCGTTTAATTGCGCTTGCAATGGCAGTTCGTAACGGCACGATTTCTAGTGCGGAAGCGAAAGCAAATCCGTGGGCGCTTAAAATGGCAATGCGTCAGCTTGCAGGCTGGAGTAGTGCTGGAGTTTCTAAAAGTTTACAAGCTTTAGCCTGGGCGGATGAGCAGTGCAAAGGCGGATCTAGCGATGCTAATTATGCGCTTGAAAAGTGCATTATGATAATTTCGTCTAAAGGAAATTAAAAAGCGTAAATTAAAAAGCGTAAATTAGAAATCTTAAATTAAAAATCGTAAATTAAAAATATTGTGTGAAAGATTGTGTTAAGTATGAAAGAAGAAACGGTGTTAGAACAGCAAAAAGTTCGTACTGTGCCTACGGATACTAATATGCGCGAACTTGGTAAATCTGTGGCAAAACTGGTTAAAGAAGGAGACGTTTTGCTGCTTTCTGGTCCTCTTGGGGCTGGTAAAACAACGTTTGCTCAAGGTTTTGGCGCGGGTCTTTCAATTAGTGAGCCGATTGTGTCTCCAACTTTTACGATTGCGCGCGAATTGCACGGCACTTTTGCGGATGGTAAGCCGGCGACGCTAATTCACGTTGACGCTTACCGTTTGGGTGGTGAGAATTTCGCTCCGGGTCAAGATACTGTTTCGCGTTTGCTTGACGAGCTTGAATCTTTGGGTCTTGATGAAGCTTTAGAAGAGCCGGGAGATGGCACTGTTGTGCTTATGGAGTGGGGTGAGCAAATGGCTGGAGTGCTGGCAAGTGAGCGCTTAGAAGTTCATATTGCAAGGCCTATTGATTCTTCGCAAGTTGACGACTTTACTAGCGATGGTGAGCGAATCGTAACTTTGAAAGCTGTTGGCAAGGATTGGCTTAATCGACTTGCAAAATTGTAATTAAGAAATACACGGAAAATATAGCAGAAAATATTACAGCAAATATCGCAATAAATAAAGCAAGTTGTGGTAAGCGAGTAAGCTAGTCAGGTACATGACTTCGAGGAATAAACATGAGTAATACGCTGATTATTGACACATCATTTGGTTCTACTGTTGGAATTGTGGGCAATGAGCCGATTGTTGAAACCGACTCTCGCACTCACGTGGAGCGTTTGCAAGTAAATATTGCGAAAGTTGTGGAAAATGCGGGGCTTAAGGCTTCGGATATTGATCGTGTGGTTGTTGGAGTAGGTCCTGCTCCTTTTACTGGTCTTCGCGCAGGATTAGTTGCTGCGAAAGCAATCGCGTTTGCCAACAATGCTCAAATTTTGGGGTGTGATAGTCTTCTTCCTCAAAGTTTGATGATGCGCTCTGGAGCGTTTGAAGAAGCTCGCAAAAATGGCGTTATTTGCAAGGATTTGCTGCTAAATATTCCGGATTCTGCTGATTCTTGCAATTCTAATATTCGCCACTTCGTACTTTCGCTAAACGATGCTCGTCGTCGTCAAGTTTACATGTCTTTGTATGACGATGAAGGAAATGCTTTAATCAATATGGATATTGACTATCCGCAAAATGTTGTGTCTCGTGTAAACGAGTATTTAGCAAGCGAAACTAACGAAAATTATTGCGTTGATGTGCTCGGGCATGGTGCTAAAAAATACGTTGAAGATTGGCGAAATATTGTGCATGTTGGCGTTATTGCCGAAGTTTGCGCTCTTGATTTGGGTGTGCAAGGCTTGCAAATTTTCGAGCAGTGCTCTTTGGAATGTGTAAATAAAGACGAGCACGTAAAAGCTGTTGAACCGCTTTATTTGCGCCGTCCGGACGTGTCTGTGCCAAATCCGCTTAAGCATGTGCTGGGATCTGGCGAAGCGAATAAGGCAAAAGAAAAATAGAAGCGTTTTAACGATTTGAGTAATTATGATTGTCGATATAACGCATTCTAAATTTCCAGCAGTAGCCGAAGGTTGCAATATAGTGTCGAAATGCGATTTTACGTGCGATGAGTTAGCGCAAAGAATAGCGCCAATTGAAGCCGACTTGTTCGGCAAAGGCTCGTGGAACGAGAGCATGATTTTGCAAGAATTGCAAGCTCCTATGCGTGCGTATTATGCAGAAATTGACGAAAATACGCATATGTTATGCGGGTATGCTGGCTACTGGTTTGACGGCGATGATGCGCAAATAATGACAATTGGCGTTGCCAAGCAATATCAACGAAAAGGCGTAGCCTCTAAGCTTTTATTAACCATGATTAAAACAGCAAAACAAATTGGTTCTAAACGAATGCTGCTGGAAGTTAGAGTTGACAATGTTCCTGCGCTCGCGCTGTATAATCGCTTTGGTTTTACGAAAATGGGTTTGCGAAAAAGATACTATCAGCCGGAAGGCGTGGATGCGTACACAATGTGCGCTGATTTAAGCGAAAATAACAAACTTTCTACAAAAAATAATGTAACAGAGGAATAAAATGAGCGAAGCAATCGTATTAGGAATTGAATCAACTTGCGACGAAACAGCCGCAGCTATTGTGCGCGGACGCACGCTGGTGTCAAATGTGGTGGCATCTTCAATGCAAGAGCATGCGCGCTACGGTGGTGTGATTCCAGAAATTGCTTCTCGCGCTCACGCTGAAGCTTTTGTTCCGGTTGTTTCTAAAGCTTTAGCAGACGCAAACATGGATTTAAGCGATGTTGACGCGATTGCAGTAAGCGCAGGCCCTGGTTTAGCTGGCTGCTTAGCTGTGGGAGTTTCTGGAGCTAAAGCCTTGGCTTGGGCTGCAAATAAGCCAATTTATGGTATTAACCACGTAATCGGGCATATTGCAGTAACGCAGTTGCAATTTGGTGACGTGCCGGAAGATGTGCTTGCTTTAATTGTTTCCGGCGGTCACACTTCGCTACTTCACGTGAACGATATTGCTAGAAGCATTGATGTTGTTGGAACAACTTTGGACGATGCTGCAGGCGAGTGCTTCGACAAAGTTGCGCGCCTTCTTGGATTCCCATACCCGGGTGGCCCTCATATTGATAGGCATGGAAGGCTTGGCAACCCGGATACTTTGAAAGTGCCGCAAGGTTTAACGCAAGGTCGTTCTGGCAAGGAGCATCCTTACGATTTCAGCTTCTCGGGCGTAAAAACTGCTGTTGCGCGCTGGGTGGAGGCACGTGAAGCTCAAGGGCTTGAAATTCCAGTTGACGACGTGTGTGCTTCTTTGGCTAATTCTGTGGCGGAAGTGCTTTCACGCAAAGCTATGATGGGTTGCGAGCAGTACGGTTCTAAAACGCTTATGATTGGCGGCGGATTCTCCGCTAACTCGCAGCTTCGCGAGCATTTGCTGGCTTGCGGCAAGGAGCATGGAATTGAAGTGCGTTTGCCGGAATTGAAGCTTTGTACGGATAACGGTGCGATGGTTGCAATGCTTGGAGTGAATTTGGTGGAAGCAGGGGTTCGTCCTTCTGCGCCTGACTTTGCAATCGATTCTGCTATGCCGCTTACAACGGTGAGCTTATAATAGTAGAAATAATAAAAGTTGCGCTAAAAAGTTGCTATAAAAAGTTGCTATAAAAAGTTGCTATAAAAAGTCGCTCTAAAATAAGTGAGGTGTTTTGTGCAGTCAGTTAATTCGCGTAGTGGAGTGTTGCGAGTAGGTGAAAAGATTCAATTCACCGATCGTAAAGGTAAGCGAATTACTGCACAGCTTGTTTCAGGCGGTGTTACGCAAACTGAGCACGGTCTTATTTGTCACGACGACGTGATTGGCCAAAGCGAAGGCGTTGTAATTACTACTGTTAGTGCGAAGCGCGAATCTCAGCAAACTATTGTTGATCCGTCTAAATCGTCCAACAAACCTTGGAAAGCTGCTCGTGCTATTGGCGGCTGGGATTATGTTGCTATGCGACCGCGCATGGTTGACTACGTGCTTTCTATGCCTAGGGGCGCGCAAATTATGTATCCTAAAGATATTGCGCAAGTGATTGCTTTAGGAGATATTCGCTCCGGAATGCGCGTTTTGGAGTCGGGCGCTGGTTCTGGAGCTATGAGCTTAAGCCTTTTGGACGCAGTTGGGGAGTGCGGAAAGCTTACTACTATTGAGCTTCGACCGGATTTTGCGCGCATTGCCGAGTCCAACGCAACTTTGTACTACGGTAAGCGCCCAGAATGGTGGAATTTACTTACTGGCGATTTTGATTCGGTTGCAAAAACTTTGGACGCTCACAGCGTGGATCGCATTATGCTAGACATGCTTGATCCTTGGAATCGCCTTGAACAAGCGCATCGCGTTATTGTGCCGGGAGGCGTGCTTATTGCGTACGTTACGACTACGACGCAAATGTCTCGAATGGCTGAAGCTTTGCGAGAAAGCGGCGTGTGGACCGAGCCGGAAATTCAGGAAACCTTGGAGCGCACTTGGAAAGCGCAAGGTTTGGCTGTTCGTCCGGATCACGCGATGATTGGTCACACTGGATTTTTGATTGTTTCTCGCGCAATGGCTGAAGGTTTTAGTGCTTTGAAGAAGCGCGAGCATGGTACTAAAGATACTGTGAGCGATATTGACGATATGACAGCAGAAGAGCGCGCGGAGCAGTTGGAAGACTTGTCTTTGCGCGATATTTCGGATCGTAAATTGCGTAAAGTTTTGCGCGATTTAGACGTGCAGCTTTCGCAATTGCCGCAAGATTCGCAAGCTTTACAATCTCAAGTAACTGTGCAATCGCAAGAAATAGAGCATAGTCAAGCTAAGTAGGAGATCATTATGGCATCATCAATGAAAAAGCTTATGAAAAAAGCACATCATAGTAAGTATGTTTTGTTGCTGATGCGTCATGCGAAGGCTGAGGCGCCTCAAATGGGTGACGATTGGGGTCGTGGTCTTACAGATAAGGGCTTGAAGCAGGCGAAAATTATGGCAAAAGGCTTGGAGTCTTTGAAGCTTGTGCCGGATTATATTGTGTGTTCTAGTGCGAATCGCACTGAGCAAACTTTGAAGCGAATGTTGAAGCGTTTTGGTGACTCTCCTGTGGTTGAGTCTCGCAAAAGTCTTTACGATGGTGGTATGCAGTCGGTTATGGATGAGTTGCAGGCGGTTCGAGGCGATGTTCATACAACGATGATTGTTGGGCATGAGCCAACGATGTCTATGGCTGCGCAGTGGCTTTCTTCGCCGGATTCGGATCCGGATGTGCTTGGGGCGATGCGTTTGGGGCTTGCTAATGCGTCGATTGTGGTGCTTGCTTCCGATCGACCGTTTGCAACTTGCGGCTTGCGCGGAGCCACGGCCCTCGCAATCCTAACCCCCAAATCCTTCGAGTAGCTTTGCGCCACTGCTCTGCAGACGCTGATTCCTGTTGATCGGCGAACACTAGCATTCGCGCTGCTGCACACACTACACCAGGCACTCCTACCTACCGCGCACCTACCCGTAGCTTAATTTCGTGACTTTAGTTGCACTTAGTAAACCACGCACTTTCGTAACAAACTTAGCGATTCTATGAGTTTTGTGTTGGTGTTTAATGTGTTGAGAGGCTGGAAAAATTGTGTTCAGTGCTAAAAGAGGACTGAGAAGCTACATTCTTTAAATATAGGCGAACACAATAAGCGCTTTTAGCAGCCAGAGCGCCCGAAGGACGGGACGCACGCAAACACAAATTTTCCAGCCTCGTCAAAACCAAAAAACTAAATCAGTTACAAAACTCATAGACGATACTAAATAATATCTAAAGAAAAAATAAAACTAATCAAAAAATCGCACGAAATTAAGCATATAAATTAAGCTTATAACGACACCCCAAGTTCTTTAATGACCACAATCGCTCATTTCTTTGCTAGGCTAAAGCGAGTCGAAAGAAACAAATGTAAATGTGAGTCGAAAAGAAATTTTTTGGAGGACGTATGTCTACGGTTTTTACTTCGGTGTCTGGTTTTCCGCGAATTGGCGCTGATCGTGAATTGAAGAAGATTATTGAACGTTATTGGAAGCAGGATGCTTCTTTGGATGAAGTGCGTGAGGTTGCTCAATCTTTGCGCGCTAAGCATTGGCGTTTGCAGGCGGAAGCTGGAATTGATTTAATCCCAAGTAACGATTTTAGCTACTATGATCAAATGCTTGATACGGCTATTTTGTTGGGCGCTGTGCCGGAGCGTTATCGTAAATTGAATTTTGAGCATGCTGAGGATACGCTTTTTGCTATTGCGCGCGGCTACCAGGGTGAGCGCGGCGATGTGACGGCGTTGCCAATGAAGAAGTGGTTTACTACGAACTACCATTATATTGTGCCGGAAGTTGAGAATCCGGAAGGCTTGCATTTGTCTGGAACTAAGCCTTTTGACGAGTTTTTGGAGGCTCGCGCGCAGGGTTTGGAAACGAAGCCCGTGTTGATTGGTCCGTACACATTCTTGAAGTTGGCTCGTACTCCTGAAGCTCAGGAGTTGGAAGTAACTGAGTCTGTGATTTCGGCTCTGGCTAACGCTTATGCGAGTATTGTTAAGCGTTTTGGCGAGCTTCACGCAACTTGGCTGCAGTTTGATGAGCCTTATTTGGCGCTTGATAAAGAAGATGGCGATTTGGAGCTTTTTGAAGCTTTGTATAAGCCTTTGCTTGAGGCTAGGAGTGCGGAAGTTAAGATTCTTCTTAACACGTATTTTGGCAATATTGCTGACGCTTACGAGACTGTGAATAATCTTGGTTTTGACGGTGTTGGCGTTGATTTGGCGGAAGGCAAGGATGAAAATCTTGCTGCCATTGAGCGCTATGGTGTGAATGATAAGACTACGCTTTTTGCAGGCGTTGTAAACGGCCGCAATATTTGGCGTAACGATTATGCTGTGAGCCTTGGGCTTATTGATGCTTTGCGTGAGAATGTTACGGATCGCGTGGCTGTTTCTTCTGCTTGCTCGCTTCTTCACGTGCCTTTTAGCACTGTTGGTGAGGATGCTTTGGGTGCGGATGTTTTGCAGCATTTTGCTTTTGCTGTTGAAAAGTTGCAGGAGATTCGCGATATTGCAAATCTTGCTGCAGAAAGTGACGAAAGTCGCAAATCGAGTAGTGTTTTGGCTAAGAATCAGGCTTTGTTTGACGGTTCGCGCGTGAAGGCGGATGCTTCTGTTGCTAATCGTCTTTCGAATCTTAAAGATTCTGATTTTGTGCGACTGCCGGAAAGGGCTGAGCGCCAGCGTTTGCAAAAGGAAGCTCTTGGCTTGCCGGATTTGCCAACTACTACTATTGGATCCTTCCCGCAAACTAAAGATATTCGTAACGCTCGTGCCGCTCTTCGTAAGGGTGAGATTTCGCGCGAAGCTTACGACGAGTTTATGCGCGATCGCATTGCCAAGTGCATTGAGCATCAGGAGCAGATTGGCTTGGATGTGCTTGTTCACGGCGAGTTTGAGCGCAACGACATGGTTGAATATTTCGGCCAGCATTTGCGCGGCTTTAAGTTTACGAAGAACGCTTGGGTGCAGTCTTATGGTACGCGCTGCGTGAAGCCTCCAATCGTGTGGTCGGATGTTTCTCGCGAGTCTGCTATTACTGTTGAATGGAGCGCTTACGCTCAAAGCTGCACTAAGCATATTGTTAAGGGCATGCTTACTGGCCCTGTGACGATTCTTAACTGGTCTTGGCCTCGCGAGGATATTACTCACGAGCAGCAGACTCAGCAGTTGGCTCTTGCTATTCGCGATGAAGTGTTGGATTTGGAGCGCGCTGGTATTCGCGTGATTCAGATTGATGAGGCTGCTTTGCGAGAAAAGTTGCCGCTTCGTCGTTCTGATTGGCATAAGAAGTATTTGGATTGGGCGATTTCTGCTTTCCGACTGGTTCATTCTGCAGTGGCTGCGACTACGCAAATTCACACGCATATGTGCTATTCGGAGTTTAATGACATTATTCGTGACATTGACGCTATGGATGCGGATGTGATTTCTTTTGAGGCTTCTCGCGGCGACTTGGTTGTGCTTGACGCTATTCACGACGCGCATTTTGAGACTGAGGCTGGCCCTGGCGTTTACGACATTCATTCTCCGCGCGTGCCTGGCGAGGCGGAGCTTGTAGAGCGTATTCACGAGATTTTGCGCAAGATGCCTGCCGAGAAGCTTTGGATTAACCCGGATTGCGGTCTTAAAACTCGTGGCGACGCTGAAACTTGGCCAAGCTTGGAGAATCTTGTTGCTGCAGCTAGTGAGGTTAGGGAAGAATTGCAAGATAACAAGCTAATCGATCAGCCGAGCAGGGGGTGAGTTGTGACTTATAAACCAAAGTTTTCGCTGGAAGTTTTTCCGCCTAAGCGCACATCTCCTATTGGTACGATTTACGATACTTTGGATGGTTTGAAGGGTCTTGACCCGGATTTTATTTCGGTTACTTACGGCACTGGAAAGCTGCAGGATCGTACTGCTACTGCGCGTATTGCGAATACTATTCGCTCCGAATACGGTATTGACGCGGTTGCTCATTTAACAGCTCGCTACCTTGATTATGATGCTGTTGATGAAGCTTTGGAAATGTTTAGCAATGCTGGTGTTTCCGGCGTTTTAGCTTTGCGCGGAGACGTGATTGCGGGCCAGGAAGCGGCCGGCGTTTTTGAGCACGCTAGTGATTTGGTTTCTTACATTCGTTCAAAGCGCCCGGATTTGCCTATTCTTGGCGCTTGCTACCCGGAGAAGCATCCGGAAGCGGAAAGTTTGCAGGCGGATATTGAGAATCTTAAGCGCAAAGTTGACGCGGGTGTAACTCACTTAATTTCGCAACTTTTTTACGACAACGAGGATTTTTTGCGCTTCCGTGATTTAGCTCGTGCGGCAGGCATTAACGTGCCGATTGAGGCTGGCGTGATGCCTGTGGCGAATGCTTCGCAAGTGCAGCGCATGACAAGTCTTTGCTCTTCGCGCATTACTTCGCAAGTTTCCGCAATGATGGATCGCTGGGGTAGTAACGCTGAGTGCTTGCGCGATGCTGGTAGTATTTTTGCATCCCAGCAGATTAACGATTTAATTGCTGAAGGAGTGGATGGCATTCACTTGTATACCATGAATCATCCTGGTATTGCGCGCAGGATTTGGGCGAATGTGAAGCCGCTTTTTACGAAGATTGGGTAGGTGGCGCGACGACCTGCCTGAGCGCTTAAAGCGTAGCGTGCGAAGGCAACTCGGAGCGGAAACTCGCTTAAGTTGGAAGTCCAGTGGACTTCCAACGCGAGTTTCGTAGCAAGCGCGTTACTCGCGCGAGCGTCCCTCGCTCAGTGCGAAAAATCTCAAATCTCTACCTCACTGATATCCGCATGACTGAGTGGTAGTGAGTATTGAAATTAACATAGAGTGTGCAATGTATACAAATGCGCAAAAATGTATAAATGTATAAAATAATCGCGTTTTATACTAAACATTTGTTTAGAATCGCCATTAGAAATGTAATCTAGCTTACATTTGTTATATTAATTTTGACCGTAAAAATCTGCCAAAAACGTTGGAATAAAGCCTCACGGGGGGGGGGTCTAGTAGGCTATACATCATAACAAATATGTTGAAAAAAATATGTATATTCGGTATTATTGAATATAAATCTCAACAAAAGAGATTGCGCTTCAGGGAGCTGAGCAGAAGTTTCATATGTATTTGACCGTAGTTCAATCAGCGTTTTGATTACTGCATCAAGCTCTTCGCTAATAAATTCACAAAGACTTGTTCAGAGAGAATTTGGTATTCAAGGAGATACACAATGACTAAGTCAAATTCTAGAAAGCACGCACGCAAGGTAACTTTGGATGCTGCAGTAAATAACGCAATTGAAAAGGCTGTTGACGCTCGTAAGGTGGCGGCGTTTACGGTTGGAGCCGCAGGCGTGCTGGCTGGTGCGGCGTTCGCTTTTGGAGCAACTCCGGCGATGGCTGCGGATGCTACTTCTGCGGCTGAGCCTGCTAAAGCTCCTGCTGTGACTGCTGGCGAGAATGCTGGGGCTAATAAGAAGGATGATTCTGAGGTTAAGGTTGAGGCTGAAGAGAAGGCTTCTGTAGACGAAAAGGGTAAGGATGCAGAAACTGGTAAGTCTGATAAGAAGGATCAGACTGAAGCTAATAAAGAGGCTGGGGATAAGGCTGAGAATACCAATAAGCAGGCTGAGAAGAAATCCGAGAATACTGTAAATACTGATGGTACTGAAGATAAATCGACTGTTGTAAAGAGTCGTGGTAAGCGCTCGTTGCCTGATGCTCAGCCAACCGACGAGGCTGCGACTGAAAATCAGGATCGCGCTTCAAATAATGATGCTAAGCCTTCACAGATTAAGCCTGATACAACGGATACCACTAATACCAAGATTGAAATTAACGAGAGTAACGCTGAAACTATGCCGAACGTGTATGGCTGGGGAAGCTCAGATAACACGTATAGCGTAAATGGTGAAACACACACAGTTACTTTCAATTTTGCAAAGCCAAAAGATGGTGGAGCAATCACTAATATCGCTATTTTCCCTGCTCAAAATAATGGTTTGAATAACGATAAGAGCAAGAGGGGTGCTGAATACTATTCTGGCGATGCTAAAATGCACCAGAGCTTCTCTGGCAACTATACGTTTAAGCCGAATGATGATGGCTCTGCTACTCTTACGATGAGCGATCTTTTTAGAGATGGTAACCTTAATGGCGGCGCTGAGGCGTATGCTGCAAACCGTTCTATTTTTGTGTATGTAACTAAAGATGGTACTACAACTGTTTATAAAACAAATGCATTTCGTGCGGCAACGCTTGTTCCGCCAAAAACTTCTGGCTCTGTGGTACTTAAGTACAATCAGCCTCTCACAGATGAAGCTATTCATGCGGCTCTTCAAGCAGCTACTAATCTTCCTACCGAGCGAAAAGATAAAAAGTCGGTAAGTGATCAGCTTACTGCAGCAAGCACATCGAAGGGCGTGTTTACCAGGGAGAATGGTAAAGCGGTGCAAGTTGCCGATACCACTGATGGTAAGATCAACGTAAAATCAAAGGATGCTTACGACAAGACTACGTTCGATGCCATTAATGCTAAAAAAGCTGGCGATGATAAGACTTACGTAGTTGGAGCGAAGACTCTTAATACTTATATGGTTACGGATTTGGGCTTTAAGTCTGGGGCTATTCCGCTTACGGTTGCGCGCTACGATGATCGCATTGACAAGCCGATTGTTGAAGACCCAACCAACGTTTCGGAAGATGTAAAAACCGAGATTAAAAAGAAGCTTGCACGTCTTAATCACGTTTCTGAAGACAAAATCACGTTTGACAGTGCTGGTAATGCTGTAATCAACTTCGACGGCGTGGATCCAAAGGACGCGCCAAAGATTGCTTTGCGCGACCTCGTTTTGAAAAAGCTTGAAGAAAAGGATATTTCTGTTCCTGCAGCCGATAAAGCAACCGTTGTTTACAACCCACTTGGCTACTCAAAAGCCGAGCTTGAACGCATTAAGCAGTCGATTCTCGCCGCAAACAAAGATAACAAAGATCTTGGTCTTACCAGCACGGATCAAATCACGCTTTCGTACATTGAAGGCGATACGGTGACTGCTGGACACAAAAATCAGGGAATCTCGAACGGTATGGCGGAAAACACGATTACCGTTAAGATTAAGACCGATAAAGCCTATGCTGAGTTTACTTCTGACGTAAAGGCTGGCAAGCTCACGCGTTTGGTGGATATTCGTAAAGACTACAACGTCTCGTGGGACAAGGGTAAAAATAAGCTTGACGGTCGCGACTCTGACGAAGGTTTATCGTGGAGCAACGATAGTCATACCACTATTATTTATCGCTACGACCCAACGGCTGCTAAAGAGCTTAAAACTGACGATATTATTAAGCTTTTGAAAGCTACGCCGAAAGATCAGCAGGCTGGCTTGCGAGATCTTACTGGCGGTGAGGCGCTTGATCACGAAGACACAAACGGTAAGCCTCGCAAGTCGCACATGAAATACGCCCTTAAAGATGACGAGCCAACTGGCGAGCTTTCGCTGGGCAATATGAGCGGTGCATACTGGATAGGTAACCAAAAGGTGAGCCATTCCGACGAAAAACTCGGTGACAATCAGTCGATTTCTGGATCGTATTCGTGGGATCCCGAAGCTGGCTCTGTAACAGTAGCTGGTAAGAAGGATAAGATTTACAAGGCGCGCTTGTTTGTTCAGCCGTATGCAATGACATACTATAAGGATGTATATCTGGAACAAGGCCGCAACCCAGGAAATACTGCAAAGGCAATTAACGTTATCTTTGTGCCGCAGACGAATCATAAGACAAGTAATTTGAAGGATTCGATTGAGGATCACAAGACCGAAAATGTTGATGGCAAGGACGTTCCAACACAGTCGAAGTACTACAACGCGTCTGCTGATAAGAAAGATGCGTACGACAAGGCACTTGCTGCTGCCAAAGAAACGCTTAAGAAAGTTGGAACTACAGCTGATGCTGATTTAAGTGAAGACCTTAAGGCTGAGGTTGATAACGCAACGATTAAGCTGAATAAGGCTCATGATGCTCTTGATGGTGATGATACTAAGAAGGAAGAGCTGAAGAAGTCGATTAATGCTAATGGTAAAGCTGCTGATGGTAGTACTGCTGCAACTCCTGGTACGGTAACTACTGATAAGTATAAGAATGTTACTGAGCCTGACTTTAAGAAGGCTGATGGTTCTGATGATACTGACAGGAACAATAAGGCAACTGCTGCTAAGGATGCTTACGACAAAGCTCTCGAAGAAGCTGAGAAAGTAAACAAGGATGCCAATGCTACGCAAAAGGCTGTTGACGACGCAAAGGCTAAGCTTGATGCTGCACGTAAAGAGCTTGATAAGTACAGCACTAACAAGGATAAGCTTAACGCTGCTATTGCTGAGCATGGTCATGTGTATGAGTATACGAACGATACTCTGAATACTCTTACTGTTGATCAGAAATTGGAGAAAGCTGACCCAACATATAAAAATTCAACTGAAAATGAGCGTGAAGCATATGATAATGCGCTAGAGGACGCAATTCGTTTGTCAGCTGATCCAAACGCTTCCCAAAAGGATGTGAACAAAGCTATTGAGGATCTTAAGAAAGCTAAGGATGCGCTTGACAAGAACGCAACCGACAAGGCTCCTCTTGATGCTGCCGTTCAAAAGAGCTTCGATAATCCGAAGCCAGACGATAAGTCGAAGCAGAGCGTGTTCTATAAGAACGCCGCCGCAAAGAAAGACACCGACCCTGATGCTAAAAAGGCTGTCGAGGACTACGATAACGCATTCGCAGAAGCTAAGAGAGTGCTTGGTGACAAGAACGCTACAAATGACGATGTAAAAAAGGCTAAGAAAGCGCTTGAAGATGCTGAAGCAGCACTTCATGCTGATAAGTATCAGACAAAGGCAACTGATTTAGCGGAAGCTATTGCGGACAACTTCAGCGGTTATTTGATGCCAGCGTACTTCAATGCCTTTGATGAAGCGCAAGCTAAGGGCAAAGATTCTCAAGCCGCAAAAGACTTCAAAGCCTACAACGACGCTTATCACGCTGCAAAAGACTTGCTTACGGAGATTAGGAAGCCAAATAGCACAGTAACGCAAGATCAGGCTAATAAGGTTAAAGATAAGCTTGTTGAAGCCCGTAAGGCAATCGATAAGTACGCAACCGATACCAGCAAGATTTCGGCGGCGCTGCTTCACAGCTTGGCTATAACTAAAAGCCCAGCGTATCTAAACGCGTCCGCTGGTGCTGCAGGTTCTGACGAAGCTAAGGCAAAGCAAGCGTACGATGATGCGCTCGAGAAGCTGAAAAAGGCATTTAATGATGAGATGCCTCAAGATACGGTCGATGGCAAGCCTGGTAGTGCTGCAATCTCAACAGATAATATTCCTGCAAAGGATGGAGACACTAGTAGTCCTGACTATCTTAAGAACATCCAGTCACATGCTAAGGGTCAGCCTTTGAATAGGGATGTGCCAAAGCTCCTTGCAGATCTTAACAAAGCTGTGGAAGATTTGAACAAGTTTGCGACTAAGACAGATAAGCTGCAGGAATCCATTAATAAGGATACTGATACTCAGAAAGATCCGGCGTATAAGAACACCAAGGATCCGCACAAGCTGGGTGATAACGGCCAGGAAGATACTTCTGGATATGAGACCGTCAAGCAGAAGGCTAAAGACTACGACGATGCGCTTACTGAGGCTAAGAAGCTCTTGACGGATCCAACCGCTACCCAGGCCAAAGTGGACGAGGCTCTTAAGAAGCTTGACGATGCTCGCAAGGCTCTTGAAACCTATAAGACTGATGTATCTAAGCTTCAAGAAAGCGCTAACAAGCACGGTAAAGAGGCCAGTGGTACTGAGAAAGCTACCGAAGGTACTGTTACTTCCGACGCATACCGTAACGCATCTGATCCTCACTTCATGAAGCCAGATACAGCTGATCCAACTAAGTTGGTTGAAGATGCCGAGAGGAATAACGCTGCTAAGGAAGCTAAGAAGGCATACGACAAGGCGTTGTCCGAGGCTCAGGAGTTGCTCTCAAAGCACGATAACAAGGACACGCCTCTCGACGCTAAGCCAACTCAGAAGCAGATTGACGATGCTTTGACAGAGCTAAATAAGAAGCGTAAAGCTCTTGATGCCTACAAGACCGATACTTCTAAGCTTGACGAGGAAGCGAAGAAGTCTACTGCAGACGGTGCTACAGTAGCCGATGCAGACTTTGAAGCTACGCCAGAGTTCAAGAATGCCGACGCCAAGAAGAAGGATGACGATAGCGGCAATAAGGTAGACAATGACGAAGTCGATGCCTATAAGAAGGCTTTGAAGGCTGCGCGTGATTTACTTTCTAAGAAAGACGCTACTAATCTCAGCGAACGCCCAACTCAGAAGCAGGTTGACGAAGCGCTTGATGCCTTGAAGAAGGCAAAGAAGCAGATTGAAGACAACTACAAGACGGATACTTCGAAGCTTGAAGAAGCTAAGAAGTATGCAAATGGTGATTTCAAGAAGACTCCTGAGTATAAGAATGCTACTGCAATAAAGGATGACAATACCAACGCAAAGCATGAACAAGCTGGTAAGGATTTGGAGGGTACTAATGATAATCCAGGTCTCACCAAGCTTGTTGATAAAATAACTGCCAAGTTGCAGAATGCTAGCAAGCTTACTCAGAAGGAAGTCGATGATGCGCTTGAGGCTTTGCAAAAGGCGATGGACAAAGTTACCAGCGACTACAAGACCGACACAAAGCCTCTTGAAAAGGAGGTTGGCGACAAGGATAAAGACGACAAGCCTGTAATACCTCCATTTGAGGAGTCGATTCCATACAAGAATGCTCTGTATAAGAAGCAGTCCGAAACTGGTAATGATGCAACGGCTGATACCTCTGCCACCAAGAAGCTTCAAGATTATAACGATAAGTTTGAAGCAGCGAAGAAGATTATCGATCAGGTGAAGAACCCAGATCCGAATGCAAAGCCAGAAGATCGTCCAACGCAGAAACAGGTTGATGAAGCTCTTGATGCTTTGCAAAAGGCAAAGAAAGCTATCGATGATGCCTTTACGACCGATGCTAAGGATTTGAAGGATGAGTCTGCGAAGTCTACTGCTGACGGTGTAACTACCGTTGGTAAAGATGACTTTGAGAATACTCCCGAGTTCAAGAACGCTGATTCTAAGAAGGGTAAAGACGGCAAGGAAAATGCTGACGTCGCTGCTTATAAGGAAGCGTTGAAGAAGGCTAGGACTTTGCTTGAAAAGTTTGGTGATGACAATAAACCAAAGTCTGATGCTAAGAACATCCCAACTCAGAAGGAAGTTGACGAGGCTCTTCAGAAGCTTAAGGAAATCAAGGATAAGATTCTTGCTGACTACAAGACCAGTTCTACTGAGCTTCAGCAAGAAGTTGATAAGTCTAAGGACGGAGATAAAGACAAGCGTGATGACGTGTTCGAGAACACTCCTGCGTTCAAGAACGCGACTGCTAAGGGTGATGACGCGTCTAAGCAAGCTCTTAAGGAATACAACGAGAAGCTTGCTGCTGCTAAGAAGATTCTTGAGAAGTTCGACCGCACTACTGGCAAGCCAAAGGATGGCGCAACTGACGTCCCAACCCAGAAAGAGCTTTACGATGCTCTAGATGCCTTGCAAGCCGCTAAGAAGAAGATTACTGACGACTACAGCACGGTCAAGTATGATTTGCGCCAAGAGGCTGGTGATGACTTCACTAAGTCTCCTGAGTATCAGAATGCTCAAGCTAAGGGTGATGACGAGTCTAAGCAGGCTCTTGACGAGTACAAGAACGCGCTCGACGAAGCTAATTCTGTGCTTGCAGATCCTAACGCAACTCAGGCTGAGGTTGATGCGGCTTTGAAGCGTCTTCAGGATGCTAAGGCTAAGCTTAAGGCTGGAAATAGCACGGATAAGTCTAAGCTTCAGGATGAGGCTGATGATGATGCTAACTTCCGTAAGTCGCCGTACTTCATTATTGGCAATAAGGCTGATATTGAAGCGTATGAGAATGCTTTGGCTGAGGCTCGTAGCGTGCTTGCAGATCCTAACGCAACTCAGGCTCAGGTTGATGCGGCTTTGAAGAAGCTTGAAGATGCTAAGAAGCGTATTCTTGACTTCTTGAGTCACTTCGGCGGCTCTGGCAATGGTACTGGAGATTGGAATGGCTACGGTTTTGTAAACGGCCATGAGTCTTATGGTGCTTTGGTAGATAAGTCTGCTTTGCAAATCGAAGTTAACAATGCTGTGGACGCTAATGCTAATACTGCTCAGGCTGTGGCTTACAGGCAGGCTTTGGCTGAGGCTAAGAGCGTGCTTAACGATCCTAATGCTACGCAGGCTCAGGTTGATGCGGCTTTGAAGAAGCTTGCAGAGGCTAAGGCTGCGTTGCTTAATAGTTTGAGTGGCGCATCTGGCCATAAGATTGCTAAGACTGGTGCTGCAACTGGCTTGTTTGCAGGATTTGCTGTAATCTTCGCTGGTCTTGGTGCTGCGGGAGTTGCTTCTCGCCGTCGCAAGCACTCTAAAGAGTAAGCTCTAGCGCGCTCCAAATGTGAGGTAGGTTTCTCGCGTTTGGAGCACTGCACTAAACTAATCGCTCCAAACGTGAGGTATATTCCCCGCGTTTGGAGCGAAACTTATCTTCGAACGCTCCAAATGTGAGGTAGGTTTCTCGCGTTTGGAGCGCCGCGCAACTCTAAACCCTCCAAACGTGAGGTATGTTACTCGCGCGGTTAACGTGCTCGCTGCTGCACACATCTCATACACAATTCGCCTTGTACATCACCACAGTGTAAAGTTGCGGTATGGAAAGCGCTAATAAAACAGATATTGCAACTGCTGAAACCAACTGCAACGAAAGCAGCACAACCTCTTGCGCACTCACTTCCAGAAGTCTTATTAAAGCCGGCTTTGCTCGTCCGGATTTTGCGCGCGAAGCTATTGTAAATATTTGCGAAAATTGCATGAATCATGCTGTTAGTCCGCAGCAATTTCTTGATTATGTAAGCCGCTGCGCAGACCCGGATTCTTCTTTAGTTGCGCTTCAAAATATTATTCAGGCGCAGCCGCAAACCATTGCTGATATTGCTTCAATGTCTACAATATCGTCTATGAATTGTCCGCTTGCTTCGCTTATGCAAGTGCTTGGTGCTTCTAGCGCTATGGGAATGTTTATGCGCACGCATCCGAATCTTATTATGGCTGCGGCAAGTGACCCGGATCATCTTTTTTCTATGACGCGTGATGAGCGTTGTGCTGATTTGCTTTGCGCAATTCAGGCTTACAAGGCTACGGTGGTTTCTTCGGAAAATAACGCTTCTAACACGATTTACTTAACTTCTCTTGGCTTTGCTCAAGCTGTTTCTGCTCTTCGTGCGCGTTATCGTGAGCATGTTGCTGCGATTATGGCGGCTGATTTAGCGAGCGCTGACCCTGTTGAAGTGCAGCCGGATATTAGCCGTAAGCTTTCTGATGCGGCGGATGCTGTTTTGGAGGCTGCTTTAGCGGTTGCTCGCGGTCAGGTTACTGGTTCTTCTGCGTGCAGGTTTGCGATTATTGCTATGGGTAAGCTTGGTGCGCAAGAAATTAACTATGTTTCCGATATTGATTTGATTTATGTTGTTGAGCCTGCGGATTCTGGAAATAAGCAGAATCAGGATGCTTCTTTGCGAGTTGGTGCGTCTATTGCGATGGTTTTGCAAAAAGTGTGTCAGTCAACGGTTGCTGGCTCTTTGGAGACTCCTCTTTGGCAGATTGATACTGCGCTTAGGCCGGAAGGAAAGGATGGGCCTCTTGTTAGAAGCCTTGAATCTCACCGCGAATATTATGATAAGTGGGCGAGTAGCTGGGAGTTTCAGGCGCTTTTGAAGTCTCGTCCTGCGGCTGGGGATGCGGATCTTGGAAAAGCTTACCGTGCTATGGTTGAGCCGCTTATTTGGAAGGCTTCTGGCCGTGAGCATTTTGTGGCGGACTGCCAGCATATGCGTCAGCGCGTGGAGTCGCTTATTCCGGCTTCGCAGCGCGATTTGGATATGAAGCTTGGCCGCGGCGGTTTGCGCGACGTTGAGTTTACTGTGCAAATGCTGCAGCTTGTGCACGGAAGTGAGGATGAGTCGCTTCGAGTGAGGGATACTATTTCTGCTTTGCAGGCTTTGGCTCAGGGCGGCTATGTTTCTAGGTCTCAGGCGGCGCTTTTGGCGGAACACTACCGTTTTGAGCGTGTTCTTGAGCATCGTCAGCAAATGTGGAACATGCATCGCACGCATTTGTTCCCTGATTTGGGTGCGCAGGGTAACGGCGGTTTGGATCGTGCGCGCACAATTTCTACTGAGCAGCTTAATAATAATGATCAGATTCGTCGTCTTGCGCGTGCTGTGCGGCTGCGCCCGGAAGAGTTGGTTGAGCGTTTTGATAAAGCTCGCCGTGAGATTCGCAATTTGCATAAGGATATTTACTACCGTCCTATGCTTCCAATTAATGCTCAAACGGATGCGGATCCTATTGTGCTTTCGCCGGAGGCTGCTCGCGCGCGTTTTGCTTCTATTGGTTTTGCGGATGCTGCCGCCGCGCAGTTGCATGTTGAAGCGCTTACGGAGGGGCTTTCTAGGGCTGCTAAAATTCACAGGATTCTTCTTCCAGCGGTGTTGAAGTGGCTTGGTGACGGCCAGAATCCGGATATGGGTTTGCTTGCGTGGCGGCGTCTTGCGGAGCGTTTTGGCGGTAAGAATACGTATCTTGGTTTTTTGCGTGATTCTCCTTCCGCGGCTCAGCGTCTTTGCCACGTTTTGGCGGATTCGCGCTACTTGGGCGACGCTATGATGCAGTCGATGCAGTCTATTACTTGGCTTGGTGACGATGAGGCGCTATCTGCGCGAGATAGAGCAAGTCTCGATATGCAAACTAGCGCAATGGTTGCTCGTTATGCTAGTAATATTGCGGATTTTGCGCAGTCTTTGCGCGCGCTTCGTCGGCAGGAAATTGAGCGCGTTGCTTTAGCTTGGATGTGCGGTCTTATTGACGACGATACTTCTATGCGCGCTATGAGTGACGTTTTTGACGCTGTTTTAGACGCGGCTTTGTGCTGGTCTATGCGCGAGGCTGTTTTGCGAATGAATTTTAGTAACCCTCAAGCCGAAATTGCGATTATTGCGCTCGGCCGCTACGGCGGTAGGGAAGTAAACTTCTGCTCGGACGCGGACATTATGGTAGTTTATAAGCCGGTTGGTGAAGATTGCGATTTGGACGCAGCTCACCGTTTTGCTCAAACAACTGTGGAGATTTTGCGCAATATTTTGCAAGGTCCTCTTACTCTTGAGCCAAAAATTATGGTTGATTTGGATTTGCGTCCGGAAGGAAAAGACGGCCCGCTTGTGCGCAGCTTAGAGTCTTGCGAAAAGTATTATCGTCAATGGGCGAGTACTTGGGAGCATCAGGCTTTGCTTCGTGCTCGTTTTGCTGCAGGTTCTAAAGATTTGGCGAATGCTCTACTTTATGGCGTTGTGAACGACTTGCGTTACGCTGCAAATCCTCTTAGTGAATCTCAGCTTTCCGAAATTCGCAAGCTTAAAGCGCGTATGGAAGCGGAGCGTTTGCCTAGGGGAGTTAGTAGAGACAGGCATTTGAAGCTTGGTCGCGGCGGTTTAAGCGACGTTGAGTGGACTGTTCAGCTTTTGCAATTACAATACGCTGGCACTTACGAGTCTTTGCGCGTTGTTGGCACAATGCAAGCGTTGAAAGCTTTGCAATCTGAGCATTTAATTGAGGACGACGATGCGCAAATTTTGGAGCGCTGCTGGCATATGTGTTCTGCTGTGCGAAACGCGAACTTCTTGTGGTCCGGGTCAATGTCTCGCGCGGATGTGATTCCAACCGACTCGTATTCGCTCGGCGGAATCGCAACTTATCTTGGCTACGAGCCGAACCAGGGCCGCGTTTTTGAAAACGATCTTCTAGCAACTATGCGTCAGTGCCGAGAAATCATGTCTCGTCTTTTCTACGGCCGCTAATTCTGCTGTAGTTAATGCTAGTATGCCGCCACTCCGGGTGGGGGGTTCGTCAACGCTAATCAGTAAAATTGTGTAGGTCGCGTGTGATTGCGGCCGTCTTGCCAACTGACGAAAGGTAAGCGATATTTATGACGAACGCAATGAACGCTTCTAGTTCTTCTAATTCATCTAGTTCTTCTAATTCTTTGCATCAAACTTTTTCTCTAAGCACAATTGCAAATTCTCTAGCAGGCAAAAGTGTTGTTACATTAGATGATATTTCAACTGCGCAAATACGAATGCTTTTAGACAAAGCGCGATACATTGATTCGCACCGTAAAGAAGTGGTTCACACTTGCGATGGCAGAGTGTTGGCCACTCTTTTTTATGAGCCGAGCACGCGCACTCGCTTAAGTTTTGAAACAGCAATGCTGCGTTTGGGCGGAAAAGTAATCGGTTTTGCAGGCGCACAACTTTCTAGCGCAAGCAAGGGTGAAACTGTAAACGATACTTTGAAAGTCGTGTCGAATTATGTTGATGTTGTTGCAATGCGTCACCCAAAGGAGGGTGCTGCTTTTGTTGCAACGCAAGCTGTGAGCACGCCTATTATTAACGCTGGCGACGGCGGTCATATGCATCCTACGCAAACTCTTGCAGACTTGGCTACTATTCTTGCGCGATTCGGTCGCCTTAATAATTTGACTGTTGGCTTGTGCGGCGACTTAACGTATGGTCGCACAGTTCACTCGCTTATTGAAACTTTATGCCGCTTCGGAAACGTTCATTTTGTGCTAATTAGCCCGGATGAGCTTAAAACTCCGCAGTACGTAATCGACCGCATTAACGACACTCCTTCTTGCACTTACGAAGAAACTCGCGACTTGATGGAAGTAATTGGCAGCTTGGACGTGCTTTACATGACTCGCGTGCAAGAAGAGCGTTTTACGGATCGCGAGCAATACTTGCGACTTCGCGACACGTATATTTTGACGGAAGAAAAGTTGCAGAAAGCTAAGTCGCATATGCCTGTGCTACATCCGCTTCCGCGAATTAATGAGATTGCTGTTGATGTTGACGACGATCCGCGCGCAGCATACTTTGAGCAGGTTAAAAACGGTATGCTTATGCGCATGGCTTTGGAAAGTTCTGTTCTTGGCGACGAGCTTTGCGGCTACGAGCCAACTGATTTTGTGAACGTTCCAGAAGACGAGCTGCAATCGGTTGACGCGCATGGAATTTCCTTGGCGGATCCTCGCGTGCATGTAACAGACGTGGATGCGCCTGAAAATCTTACTTGCCCGAATCCGCGCTGCATAACAAACAGTGAACTAACTCTTAAACGCAAGTTCTACAAGGCTGATTCCGTAAGGCACGAGTATCGTTGCATGTATTGTGATGAAGAGGCAGAAAGTAAGTAAAATTTTAAGCAAAACTTACGCAAAACTTACGCAAAACGGGAGTGATATGAACGAAGCTGGCACATTAACTTTGCGCAATATCTCCGTGTGGGATACTGGCGAGCGAATTGATCTTATTGTTGATGGCGTTCGTCAGGATGCGCTTATAGAAGGCAATGCGCGCATTTCTGGCGATATTGATGCAAGCGACTTGGTTGTTGCTCCTGGTTTTGCTGATCCGCACGTGCATTTTAGGGATCCGGGTCAAACCGAAAAAGAAACCATGATGACCGGCGCAGATTCTGCGGCGTCAGGCGGCTATACGCAAGTTTTGATTATGCCGAATACGATTCCTGCTCTTGACGGCGAACCTTGGGAAGATGCTCCATTTGATGTAGAAAACGTAGTTGACTATTTGCAGCGTTACGGCTGCATTTACGGCGTAAAATTGCCGGTTCGCTACGATTTAAGCGTATGTGCATCATTGGGGCGCGAGGGCTTAAAACCAAGCAATATTGAGCTTTGGAAAAAGTATGTTGCAGGAATTGCGGACGCCGAAAAAACTTCTCCTATGAAAAAGCATCCAATTACCGCCATAAGCGACGACGGTGCTGCAGTTCCTGAGCCGATTTTGCGAGATGTTTTAGCTATGGCGAAGAAAACTGGTTTGCCTTTTGTTGAGCATTGCGAGCATCATACTACGGGAGCAGTAAACGATGGGCCGGTTGCAAAAATGCTTGGCGTTGGCGGAATCCCAGCTTCAACAGAGCTTGCAATCGTACAAAGAGATATTGACGCTGCTAAAGAAACTGGGGTGCACGTGCATTTTCAGCATGTGAGCACGGCGGCAGCTTTTGAAGCGATTCGTAAAGCGAAAAAAGCGGGCTTGCCAATTACTTGCGAAACGGCTCCTCACTACTTGGCTTTGTGTGACGAGGATGTGCTGAAGTACGGTTCGATGGCAAAAATGAATCCGCCGCTTCGTTCTAAAGCGGATCGTCAGGCGACGCTTGCCGCTATTGCAGATGGCACAATTGACATGATTGCAACAGATCACGCGCCTCACACTGCGGAAGAAAAGTCGGGAGATTTTGCAAAAACTCCTAACGGAATTATTGGGCTTGAGTGCGCGTACGGCGTGTGCCGCAAAGTTTTGGTTGATGCAGGATACACGGATGACAAGCATTTAATCGAATTAATGTCTATAAATCCAATGCAATTGATGAGCAGAAGACCTACGGATATTGCGGCTTTGCTTAACGTTTCTTCGCGCTGCGCAAGCAAGCGTACGTTGCGTTTAAATGTTACTGAGCATCCTGAAAACGTTGATTTAGTGCTGATTAATATGCGAGAAAAGTGGGTGGTTGACGCAAATTCCTTCCATTCTAAAGCTCGAAACACTCCTTTTGACGGCTGGCAGCTTACAGGCAGGCCGGTTGCGACGATTATTGGTTCGGAAATTGCTTTCTCAAGACTGTGATTGATTAAATATAAATTTGGAATGGTAGTAAATTATGGACGAACTTATTGAGGCGATTGCAGCCAAGCAAAATCCTAGCGTCGTGGGCTTGGACCCTAAACCGGGTATTGTGCCTGCGGAAGTTATTAGCGCTCTTGCAGACGAAGTTTTACAAGAAGTAGAAGGCGAAGAAGCGCTGCCAACGCTTTTAGCTACGGCTTATTTTGAGTTTAATCGTGCGATTATTGACGCGATTGCGGATTTTGTGCCTGCTGTAAAGCCGCAAATCGCAATGTACGAAGCACTAGGTTCTGCCGGAATGGATACGTACGCAATGACTTGCGAATACGCAAAATCGCGTGGACTAATCGTAATAGGAGACGCTAAGCGCGGAGATATTGGCTCTACAGCTGGTCAATATGCGGCTCATTTAAGCGGTTTTGCTAACCTTTCTGCATATTTTGAAGACGAAAATGCTACTGGTAACGCACTGCCTCAATCTATTAAAAATCTTTTAAAAAGCTCTAAAAATCTTGACGTTTGGCATGAAGATTCGCTTACAGTAAACCCTTATATGGGTTCGGATGGCGTGAAGCCTTTTATTGATGAAGCAGTAGAGCATAATAAAAGCATTTTTGTGCTGCTTCGCACTTCGAATCCTTCTAGCAAAGAGCTTCAGGAGCTTATTTTGCAAGACGGAAAGCCAGTGTATGAGCATATGGCTGATTTGATTGAAAACTGGGGTGCTTCAAGTATTGGCAAGCACGGTTATTCCAAGGTTGGCGCTGTTGTGGGAGCTACGCATCCGCAGGAGGGCAAGCGTTTGCGCGAACTTATGCCGCACACTTTCTTCCTAGTTCCGGGCTACGGTGCTCAAGGTGGCACGGCTCAAGATGTTGCTGGAATGTTTGATCAAAATGGTGATGGAGCTATTGTAAACTCTTCTCGCGGTATTATTGGCGCGTGGAAAAAGTCTGAAGATTACGCTAAAAATCAAGGAAATATGTCTCTCGATAATATTCTTGATATTGTGTGTGAATCTGCAGCTGTTGCTGCTAAAAATATGCGAGACGACTTGCGCAATGCAGTATACCGTTAGAATGTATAACTAAAATAAATATAACTAAAAATATAATTAAAACTTAAAAAATAAAAAATAGAAAAATAACCAAAACGCAACGGTACAAAACACATACAAGGGTAGGGGAAACCACATGAGTGATGGCATGTTTATTCCAACGCGAAAAGCCTATGGAAACGCCATAGTTACGTTACGTGAAGACGCTTTTGACTCTTCCGGCTCAACTTGTGAGGATGAAAGTAAAAGCGCAAAATATTCGCGTCTTTGGGGGCGCAGGTCTGTAGAAGTGCTTAATAACGAGCAGCTTGACGAAGGCGTGTACCGTTTGACTTTGCGAGATGCGGAGATTGCGAAGAAAGCTACTCCTGCGCAGTTTGTGAACTTGTATTCCCCTGACCCAACTGCTATGCTTCCGCGTCCTTTTGGAGTTGCAAGCGTTGAGGGAGATACTTTTACGCTTATTTTTGCGGTTGTTGGTAAGGGTACGGAAGTTTTTTCGCATCTTCGCTCTGGAGATAAAGTTGACGCATTAGGTCCTTTGGGATTGGGCTTTAATATTGATTCTCCTGCGCATTACGTGCTAGTTAGTGGCGGATTGGGTGTGCCGCCTTTAATGTTCGCAGCTCAGGCTTTGGGTGAGCGCAAGGATTCTAGCGTAACGGCAGTTCTTGGCTACCGTAGTAAGCGTTTTGCAGACGACTTAATGAAGGAATATATTTCAGACGTGCACAGTATTACGAATTCTGAAGGAACTGTTATTACGCTTCTTGACGAGCTTGAAAAAGTTAAGCATTTTGATTTCGACGACGATTTGCCAACGGTTATTTTGTCTTGCGGACCATTGCCAATGATGAAAGCTGTGGCTCACTGGGCTCATGAGCGCGATGTGCAATGCCAGCTGAGTCTTGAGGCGCGTATGGGATGCGGTTATGGAACTTGCGTTGCTTGCGTGGTTGACACTTTGGAAGGCAGGCTGAAAGTTTGCAACGACGGTCCTGTTTTTGATGCGAATCGTTTGGGTTGGGAGTAAAATCATGAGTTCTGTAAATAATTCTGTAAATAGCGTAAATGCCGAAAATAATTCTGAAAATAACGCAAATTCTGCAACAAATTCCGCTGAAACTTTAGGCTTTGACACAAGCCATGTGTGGAAGCATCCAACTCAAGTTGCGGGCGTTAAGTGGAAGAACATGGTTGGTACAGCTTCCGGAACCTTCCAGCTGGCAGCATGCAGGCGCTTTTACGACGTGAGTCAACTCGGCGCAATCTGCACTAAAGGTGTTTCTCCAGTTCCTTGGGAAGGAAATCCTTCTCCGCGCACTGCAGAATCTCCTTCTGGAATGGTAAACGCAGTCGGCTTGCAAAATCCTGGTGTCGACCATTATTTAGTAGACGAGCTGCCGAAATTAAAGTCTATGGGAGCGCTTGTTATTACTAATGTTGCTGGCCACAGTGACGACGATTATGCGCAAGTTGTTGAAAAGCTCGCTGATTCTGCGGCAGACATGCTTGAAATTAACGTGAGTTGCCCGAACGTGACTCACGGCGGAATGAGCGTTGGTACGGATCCGGTGGCATTGCACCGCTTAATTAAGCGTCTTCGCGCAATGACAGATAAGCCGATGATTGTAAAAATGACGCCAAATGTGACGGATATTGTGTCGATTTGTAAAGCTGCGGTTGATGCTGGAGCGGACGCTTTAAGCATGATCAATACGCTTGTTGGTTTGCGAATTGATATTCGAACCGGCGAGCCGATTATTGCAAACCGCACGGGCGGCGTTTCCGGTCCTGCTATTTTCCCAATTGGACTTGGATTCGTGTGGCGAGTTCGCCAAGCTATGCCAGATATTCCAATTATTGGCATTGGTGGCATTGATTCTGGCGAAAAAGCTTTGGAATACTTGTATGCTGGAGCGAATGCTGTAGAAGTTGGTGCTGCCGCTTTGGTGGACCCTACTGCTCCGATTCGCATTGCTCGCGAGCTTGACGATTTGCTTGATTCGCGTCCAAAGCTTGCGTCTTTGCTTGCTGAAGGCAAAACTTGGCGCTGAAATTAAGAAAGTAAGCGTATTTAGAAAGTATTTAGAAAGTATTTAAAAATATTTTAAGAAAGAGAGCTAATTATGGCAGAATTAGACGAGCGTTTTACAAAGTTTTTGCTCGATTCAGGCGCGCTTAAATTCGGTGACTTTACGCTAAAATCTGGTCGTAAATCGCCTTATTTTATTAACGCGGGCGCTTTTGACGACGGCATGAAAATCGCTAGCTTGGGCGCATACTACGCTCAGCGTGTTGTTGCAGCAATCGAAGACGGCAAACTTCCGCAAGATATTGACACCGTTTTTGGCCCTGCTTATAAGGGCATTCCGCTGGCTGTTTCTACGGCTATGGCTTTAACAAATAATCACAATATGCCAGTCGGCTTTACTTTTGACAGAAAAGAGCGCAAGGATCACGGCGACGGCGGAATTATGGTTGGAAAACCGTTAAAAGACGGCATGAAAGTGCTACTTGTTGACGACGTTATGACTGCTGGAACTGCAGTTCGCGAAACTTTGCCGAAGCTTAAAGCGGAAGCAAATGTGGAAGTTGTTGGTTTGATTTTGGCAGTAGACAGAATGGAGCGCACAAAAGACAGCGAGCTTTCAGCAGTAAAAGCAGTAGAGCAAGAATTTGGATTCCCAGTTTTGCCGATTGCAAACGTGCGCGAAATTTTCGCCGCAGCTGAGCGTATTAAAGGCGACGACGGAAATCCTGTAATGAGTGAGGAATTAGCTTCGCGCGCTGCTAAATATCTTCTTCAATATGGCGCTTAATAAATATCTAAAAATCTTAGAGTTTTCCGCAAAATGTTGTAAAACGTGTCGTGTAGAACAACATTTTGCGGAAGATTATTGCAAATGTTTTAGTTTTTCTTTAAAACAAAGGTCACAATTCCAGCAATTGTAGAACCAAATACAACTAATATAGCAATAGCTAATACATTCGTATTCTTGTTTGAAGAGGCTGATTTTGAGATAGAGTTATTATTTTTTAGTGCGCCCTTCTTTTTATTTACGATTTTACTTGAATCATCATCTTTAGAATTGTTTTCTTTAGAATCATTGCTTTGCAAATCTTTGGAATCAGCCTTATTGCTGCTCGAGTTGCTGCTTGGCTCGGTATGCTTCTTATTTGTTGCAGTTTTTTTGGTGATTTCTGCTTTGTAAGAAGTATCTTGATTTTCTTGTTGCGATTGAGCTGATTCTGCAGTCTTAGTTTCTGCAGTCTTAGCTTCCGCAATTTTAGATGGTTCTGCAGAATATGCTTTTGCAGCAGCGCTAGCTTGATAATAACGGCTATAATTATAATCATTTTGATTGAACGCAGCTAATAGTCTATATAACTTGAGCAAACTGTAATCCGAATTAGAATCCGAATTAGAATCAGAATTAGAATTCGAGTCAGAATCCAACTCAGAGCCCAAAGATTCATCTGCACTAGGCTCAACAACGTTTGAATTTTCCGTTTGAGTACTTTGAGTTTTAACAGTTGTTTTAACAGTCAAATTAAAATCTTTACTGAAATCAAGATTGCTTAAATCTGTGTTAAAAACAGAGTTGCCATTATTCCAATCTGTAATCACTTCATCCTTTAATCCGAGCATTGCAGCTAAAGTTGTATTTGCTGCGTTTGTATCTAGATTATGGAAGTCAACTATTTTGTTGTCTGCATCTTGGCAATTAACAATTGCATCAACAAAATTATTCTTTCCATTTGTATTAACCAAGCAACTAATACTAGCATCACCGTGCTTTATTGCGGCCATAAAGTATCCGCGTAAGAATCTTCTAGGAGCCTTATTATCGCTTGATTTTGCGTTATTTTTTATTAATTCTTCTGCACTATTTGAGAATCCACCTTTTTTAATACGAAGATTTCCACCTTGTGCGCTTGCTTCTTTCCAAATGTCAGTAAGTGCCGAAAGATTTGTTTGCTTAAGGTCAACTCCAGATGGAATAGTAATATCATCGATTTTGCTGCCGCCAAACATGTTTTTAACACCTTGGTTTAATGAACCAGTTTGAATATTAAGAGCTTGCGTTAAATCCCACTTAGAAATATCTAGCGAAGTTATAGAAGAGTTTGCAAACATATCGTTCATATCTGTTGCGCTAGAAGTGTTCCATTTTTCGATTCCCGGTATTTGCATTAAATTAAGAGTATTTGAAAATGCTTTTCCCATATTCCAAATGTTTTTTGTATCCCAATTTTCTAAGCCAGTTATCTTTTTAACGCCACTGTTTTCAAAAAGACCAACAATATTTCCAACATAAGAAGTTTTCCATTTTCCAAGATTAGCTTCTTTAAGCGCGGTTGTTCCAGTAAACATTCTGCCAATGTCGTTAGTATTGCTAATATCCCAGTTTTCAAGCGCTTTAATGTCTTCTAGCTTGTTGGCGTTCATAAACATTCTTCCCATTGAAGAAAGATTGTTGTTTGTAAACACTTCTAGGCCTTCGGTA
Organism: Gardnerella sp. DNF00753; assembly: GCF_049244275.1. Lineage (NCBI taxonomy): Bacteria > Bacillati > Actinomycetota > Actinomycetes > Bifidobacteriales > Bifidobacteriaceae > Gardnerella > Gardnerella sp. DNF00753. Next base: position 988,707 of record NZ_CP058393.1, on the reverse strand, counting down.
GTTGTTAATCCACTTTCTTCAAACATTCCAGTTGCTTCATCGCAGTAGGTGTTGTCCCAAGTAATTCCCTTAACGTTTGAAAGGTTATGTGCTTGGTAGAACATGTTGTTCATATGATGAACATTGCGCGTTTTAAAGTTTCTAATGCCGTCTGCAGATTCGATTGCGCTACCTTCGAACATACTAGTCATGTCGGTAACGTTGTTAGTGTTCCACTTTTCGTCTAATCCGTGAACTGTGTGCAAATTTTTTGTGTTTCTAAACATTAGTTGCATGTTTTCAACATTGCTAACGTCCCAATTAGATATTGGATTTATGCTACTTATTCCACTATCTTCAAATAGACTGCTCATATCTGTTACTCGGCTTGTAACCCAGTCTTTAGTTCCATTAATGTTTTTTAACTTAGGTGTTGAAGAAAACATTCCAGACATATCTTCTACATTAGTAGTGTCGAATAAATCCAAATTGTTTATTGTCTCTAGATTTGCAAAGTTTGAAAATAGATTGCTAGCACCGTTGCCGAGTTGAATTTTTCCAGCATTTTCAGTTTGATCGCCTGATTGAACAATATTTATGACTTTGACTTTAGATGTATCAAAATTTACGACATCTGGATTATTTTTATTAGATGAAATTATCTTTTCAATTGAGTTGGATGCAAAATCTGTTCCGTTAATTTTTGATATTTCAAGAGTGTTAGTGGATTCATTAAACTTCCACTTTAGTCCAGTAGGAGTTGGGTCAAAGAATCCCTGATATTTTGCTTCATGCCAAGTGTTTAGTGTGTTTTCTTTGTTTTCTTTGTTTTCTGGATTAGTCGCAACAGATTCTTTTTGCTGCGTTAACCCTGTGTTTAATTCTTCGCTAGCAATGGCTTGATGAACTGGTATTAATGAGCAAATCATTGCTGCGCATGCGCAAGATGCGAATATATGTTTCTTCATGGTTTTCCTTCTGGGTTAAATCATGTGTATGTTCGTTTTTGTTCGAACGTGTTCATTATATAGACGCATGTAAACAAAAAAGGAAGTTATGTTAGTTTATGTTCTTTTTTTGTAAAAATAATTATAAATTAATGTTTTGTAATGATGCTTTTATATGTGATTGAAAAATATCAAAAGATTGTAATAATCTCTATAACATGGAAGGCAATGATAATCGATATCAAGATACTAGCGATTTGGATTCTTTTAATAATCCTGCTCAGTATGAGCAAGAAAATATTTTTGGATCTTCTAATGATGATTCAAACAACTCCTTGTTAAGCGATAAAAAGGCTATTGCTGTTATTGTTTGTGTATCTCTTATATCAATCGGAGTTGTTGCTGGATTATGGTTTGCATTATTTGCTAATAACTCTAAGCCTAATCTAAAAGCAAGTGAGCCTTCTAAAATTTGCATTCAATTGCGCAAAAAAGTAATCGATGCTAAAGAAGAGCTTAAAAAAATTGTATCAAGTCAAGATGTTAAAGATGCTTCTAATATAAAAGCTGCTGATTTTGATGAAGATTTTGATGCCACTAAAGACGCTGCAGATGATTTTGAGTCTTCTCTAAGCTACGCTAATGATGACTTAAATGATGATATTCCAGTATGCCCACTTGGCGCGGATTCTTACGATTCTACAACAGTTGAAAATAAGCTTTCAGACACATTGGATGCTTTGCGTAAAGATGCTAATTCTGTTAAAACGCATGCAAAGAATTTACTAAAAACTAGCAGAACTGCTTTTGGTGATCAATTATTAAATCTTGTTAAAAAAGCTAGAGAACTTGTAGAAAAAGCGAAAAATTTGCCTATTTTAGCTGCTGCTTCTAAAAGTCTAGAAAATGCTATTAATGATGCTGGCAATGCTCTTGCTAAAAGCAGCAATAATTATCAAGAGTTAAAGCAAGCTTATCAAAAAATAAAAGCTGTTATAAGCAAGTACGAAGATAGAATTAAAAAAGTGAGCGATAGATTTTTAAGTAGAGATGGCAATGGGTATCCTTTTGATGCTCCACATCCTAAGGATGATCAAGGTGGCTATATTCCAATGGGTCGTAGTCAAAACTCAGAGTCTTCGGAACAAAACGATCAGAGTAACAAATAATTGCGTTAAATGCGGTTGTTATTTTAGTTGTTATTTTAATTAGTTGACGCTTTGTGGCATAATAAGCAAGGTTTATTTCTTAAGCCGCGAAAATTGCGGCTTTATTAGCGAAAGAAACGGGTAACTCGTGGCACAGACTACCAATGATATTAAGAATGGATCGGTTTTGAACCTTGACGGTCAGCTTTGGACCGTCGTTAAGTTCCAGCACGTGAAGCCAGGCAAGGGTCCTGCTTTTGTGCGTACCACCATTAAGAACGTGCTCTCGGGCAAGATTGTCGACAAGACTTTTAATGCCGGCATGAAGATGGAGTTCGAGACCGTTGATAATCGTACTTTGCAATACTCCTACGAAGATGGCGACAACTTCGTTTTCATGGACATGACCACTTACGACCAGGTTTATATTCCTAAGGTTTTGGTTGGTGAGCAGAGCAAGTATTTGCTTGAAGGCACCGACTGCATCGTAAGCTTCCATGACGGCACTCCTTTGAGCGTTGAGCTTCCAGCTTCCGTAATTTTGACCATTACGCACACTGAGCCAGGCTTGCAAGGCAACCGTTCTAACGCTGGCACTAAGCCTGCAACCGTGGAAACCGGTGCTGAAATCCAGGTTCCACTCTTCGTGGGTGAAGGCGAAAAGGTGAAGGTCGACACTCGTGACGGCTCTTACCTTGGTCGCGAAAACTAAAGAATTAATTATCTAATTAAAAAATTAGTTATCTAATTAAATTAGCTATTTATTTCTAAATAATTTTTATAGTGTGACCCGGTGGCGATTATTCGTTACTGGGTCGCGTAATTTTTAATACAACTTTATTAAGTAATTTTTATACGTTACACAGAAGGGCGCTATTATGGCACGTTCCACTGCTCGTAAGAGGGCTTTGAATACGCTTTATGAGGCGGATGAAAAGAATCAGCCTATTCTTTCTTTGCTAGAGGAGCGCGTTAAAGAGCCTGGCGCTCAAACTCCGCTTCCAGAGTACGCTATTGAGATTGTTCGAGGCGTAGGAGAGCGACGCAACAGAATCGACAAGACGCTTAACCGTTATTCGACTGGCTGGAAAGTTGGCAGAATGGCTGTTATTGACCGCAATATTTTGCGCATTGCGGTGTGGGAAATGCTTCTTAACGAGGAAATTCCAGACAAGGTTGCGATTGACGAGGCGATTGCGCTCGCAAAAATGTATAGCGATGAGGAAGCTATTGCGTTTATTCACGGACTTCTAAGCGCGATTATGGCAGATAAAGATGCTTGCTTGGCAAAGTTTAATGGCGAAGCTTCTACTGAAGACGCTGCTACGGAAGAGTCTACGGAAGAAACTGCTGCTGAGTAATAAGCTTTGCAGTTGTGCTCTGCAGCTATTACGTTAAACCAAGCCCTCCAAATGTGAGATACTTTTCTCGTGTTTGGAGGGTTTTGGGTTGTGTTTTGCTCCAAATGTGAGGTAGGTTTCTCGCGTTTGTAGGGTTTTGGGTTGTGTTTTGCTCCAAACGTGGGGAACTTGTCTCGCGTTTGGAGCGCTCAAGCAGGTCGCCGCGCCGGCGCGTCGCCCGTCCGCCAACCTGAGTAAACTTGCCACGAATATCCTAAAGCCATAAGGGGGTTAAGGTGGATTACAACGACACCTTCGCCGGATTCGGCAGTGATGATGCAGTATTGGTGTTGGAGGATGGTCAGGTTTACGTTGGTAAGCCTTTTGGTGCGCAAGGTTCTACGCGCGCCGAGATTGTGTTCTCCACGGGCATGACTGGTTATCAAGAAACGTTAACTGATCCAAGTTATGATCAACAAATCGTAGTTCAAACATTCCCACACATAGGTAATACGGGAATGAATCACGAAGATCCTGAATCTAATCGCATTTGGGTTGCGGGTTACGTGGTTAAGGAGCCAAGCCCAGTAGTTAGCAATTGGCGCGCTGAAGGTTCCTTGGAAGACGATTTACAAAAGCAAGGTATCGTTGGCATTAGTGGTATTGATACTCGAAAGCTGGTACGTCATTTACGCTCGGTAGGCGTTATGCGTGCCGGCATTTTTTCTAATAGGGCCCTGGTTGATTCGTCAACCGGGGCTTTTCGTACCGTCGCTTCCTTCGTTGACGAAATTAAGCAGACTCCTCAAATGCAGGGCTTGCGTTTAACGGATGAAGTCAGTACTAAAGAAACGTATACGATTGAGCCTTGCGGAGATTTTGAAGGAAAAGATCCGCTTTACACGGTTGTAGCAGTCGACTTTGGTATTAAATCTATGACTCCTCACCGTTTGGCTGAGCGCGGCTGCCGCGTGCACGTTGTAAGCTCCTCAATCAGCTTTGAATCGCTGCAAGCGCTTAACGCAGACGGCGTATTCTTCTCGAATGGTCCTGGAGACCCTGGCCAAGCAAATCGCGAAGTTGAGCTTTTGCGCAAAGTTTTGGACGCAGGCTATCCGTTCTTTGGAATCTGCTTTGGAAACCAGCTGCTTGGTCGCGCTCTTGGCTTTGGCACTTACAAGCTGAAGTTTGGCCACCGTGGCATTAATCAGCCTGTAAAAGACGTTACAACCGGAAAAGTGGAAGTTACGGCTCACAATCACGGCTTCGCGGTGGACGCTCCTCTTGACGGCCCTGTTAAATCTCCTTACGAAAACGGCCACTTTGGTCGCGTAATGGTGTCGCATATTGACTTGAACGACAACGTTGTAGAAGGCTTACAATGCCTTGATATTCCAGCGTTCTCGGTGCAATATCATCCGGAAGCTGCAGCAGGCCCGCACGACGCTTCCTACCTATTTGACCGCTTTGTGCAATTAATGCGCGAAAACGCTCGAAAAAGCAAGTAATACTCGAAAAAGCAAGTAAGATTTTAAAATTTACGGAAAGAGAAATTTACTATGCCAAAACGTACTGATATTAAGTCGGTTATGGTAATTGGTTCCGGCCCGATTGTTATTGGTCAGGCTGCAGAATTTGATTATTCTGGAACGCAGGCTTGCCGAGTTCTCCGCGAAGAAGGTATTCGCGTAATTTTGGTCAACTCTAACCCGGCTACGATTATGACCGACCCGGAGCTTGCTGACGCAACTTATATTGAGCCAATTGACACTTCGATTTTGGAGAGAATTATTGCAAAGGAGCGTCCGGATGCGCTTCTTCCAACGCTCGGCGGCCAAACTGCGCTTAACGCGGCAATGGATTTGGGCCGTGCGGGAATCCTCGAAAAATACAATGTTGAGCTTATTGGCGCTTCTTTGGAAGCAATCGACCGCGGCGAAGATCGTGAGCTTTTCAAAAAAGTCGTTGAAAAAGCCGGTGCTGAGTCTGCAAAATCTTTTATTGCTCACTCAATCGAAGAAGTAGACAAAATTGTTGAAACTTTAGGATACCCGGTAGTAGTACGCCCAAGCTTTACTATGGGCGGCCTTGGCTCTGGTATTGCTCATAACGAAGAAGAACTTCACCGCATTGCGGGAGCAGGCATTCATTATTCTCCAACCAACGAAGTGCTTATTGAAGAGGGCATTGAAGGTTGGAAGGAGTTTGAGCTTGAGCTTATGCGCGACGCAAAAGATAACGTCGTAGTTGTTTGCCCAATCGAAAACGTGGATCCTGTAGGCGTGCATACTGGCGACTCGATTACAGTAGCTCCTTGCTTTACGCTTACAGACCGCGAGTATCAGAAGATGCGCGATATTGGTATCGCTATTATTCGAGGCGTTGGCGTTGACACCGGTGGTTGCAATATTCAGTTCGCAATCAACCCTCAAACTGGCCGAATTATCGTAATCGAAATGAACCCGCGTGTGTCTCGTTCTTCCGCGCTCGCATCTAAAGCAACCGGCTTCCCAATCGCAAAAATCGCAACGAAACTTGCTTTAGGCTACACTTTGGACGAAATTCAAAACGATATTACGCGTTCAACTCCTGCAAGCTTCGAGCCAACAATTGACTATGTTGTAACGAAGATTCCGCGCTTTGCTTTCGAAAAGTTCCCAGGAGCAGACACCACTCTTACAACTTCCATGAAGTCTGTTGGTGAAGCAATGGCTTTGGCTGGAAACTTCCAGGAATCCCTTGGAAAAGCAATGCGCTCAATCGACAAGCGTCACGCGTGCTTTAGCTGGGATGGTGAGCGTCCAAGTAAGGAAGAAGTAGTCAAGCTTCTTGAAGAAATGCACACTCCAACAGAGCACCGCTACTTGCAAATTCAGCGCGCGCTTTGGGGTGGTGCTACGCCGGAGCAGATTTTTGCAGCAACAAAAATCGACCCTTGGTTTGTTGAGCAGCTGGCTCAAATTAACGAAACTGCGCTCGCGGTTCGTGAAGCTGAAACTTTAACTCCTAAAGTTTTGAAGCGCGCTAAGCTTGCAGGCCTTTCAGACGTTCAAATTGCGCATTTGCGTAATCTTGGCGACGAAGGCGAAAACATGGTTCGTGAGCTTCGTTGGGCTTACGGCTTGCGTCCTGTTTACAAGACTGTTGACACTTGCGCAGCCGAGTTCGACGCAGCAACTCCGTACTACTATTCTTGCTACGCTGATGAAAGCGAGTTGAAGAAGCGCGATCGCGAAGCTGTGATTATTCTTGGCTCTGGTCCGAACCGAATCGGCCAGGGTATTGAGTTTGATTACACTTGCGTTCACGCTGTTCAGGAATTGGGCAAGGATTACGACACCATTATGGTTAATTGCAATCCTGAAACAGTTTCTACAGATTACGACATGTCTGACCGCCTTTACTTTGAGCCTCTTACTTTCGAAGACGTGCTTGAAATTTACGAGGCAGAAAAGAAGCTTGGTCCTGTTAAGGGCGTGATTGTGCAGCTTGGTGGCCAAACTCCACTTTCGCTTGCTGCTCGTCTTAAAGCTGCAGGAGTTCCAATTTTGGGAACAACTCCTGAAGCTATTGATTTGGCGGAAAACCGTGAGCTTTTCGGCGAGGTTCTTCGCCAAGAAGGCATGAACGCTCCTCGCTACGGCACAGCTTTGAGCCTTGAGGAAGCAAAAGATGCAGCTCACGCAATCGGCTACCCGGTTCTTGTGCGCCCAAGCTACGTGCTTGGCGGACGCGGAATGGAAATCGTGTACGATGATGCTCAGCTTGCAAAATATGTTGAGCGCGCTTTGGATGAGGCTCGTGCAGACACTGTTGTTTCTGGTCGCTTGCCTTCGCCGCTTTTGATTGATAAGTTCCTTCAGGACGCTATTGAAATCGATGTTGACGCGCTTTACGACGGCAACGAGCTTTATATTGGCGGCATTATGGAGCATGTTGAGGAGGCTGGCGTTCACTCCGGTGACGCTGCTTGCACTCTTCCTCCAAGCACTCTTTCGGACGATCAGATTCGTCGCCTTCGCGAGGGTACGCTTTCGATTGCTCGTGGCTGCTCTGTTCGTGGCCTTATTAACGTTCAGTATGCTTTTATGGCAAACACTTTGTACGTAATCGAGGCAAATCCTCGAGCTTCTCGTACTGTTCCGTTTGCTTCTAAAGCTACTGGTGTTGCTCTTGCTAAAGCTGCTGCTCGAATTATGGCTGGCGAAACAATCGCCCAGCAGAGAAAGCGCGGACTTCTTCTTCCAAAGGGCGACGGTGGTGACATTCACCCAGGCCAGCAGGTTGCTATTAAGGCTTCTGTGCTGCCGTTCAAGCGTTTCCGCACTCCTGTTGGACGCACGGTTGATATTTTGCTCGGCCCAGAGATGCGTTCTACTGGCGAAGTTATGGGCTTCGACCGTGATTTCCCTCACGCTTTTGCTAAGAGTCAGCTTGCAGCATACAAGGGCGGTTTGCCAACCAGCGGCAACGTGTTTGTGTCTGTAAGCGATGCAGATAAGCGTCAGCTTCCGCTTCTTGCAGTGCGCTTAGTAGAACTTGGTTTTACTATTTGGGCTACTGAAGGTACAGCTTCTGTTCTTCGACGCTACGGCATTGATTCTGTGATTGTAGACAAGCTTTCTAGTCGCGGCGACACGGCGAAAGATGTAACAAATGGTCAGGAAGCTCACGAAAGAATCGGCAAGAATGTTGTGGAGCTTATTGAGAATGGTAAGATTGATATGGTGCTTAATACACCGAATTCAAGAGGGTCTCGCACAGACGGCTACGCTATTCGCGCAGCAGCTGTTGCAGCAGATCTTCCGCAATTCACAACTATTACCGAATTTGCGCCAGTATTGATGGCTATTGAGGCCGTTAAGAACAACGATTATCAGGTGATGAGCATACAAGAGCATGCAAAGCAACTGTTTGCAATCGAAAAGGCAGAAAACGAAGAAAGTCGGGCTTAATACATGACCGAGAGCATACGTGATCAAGAATTACAAGCGCAGCGATCCGATTTTGGCTTGCGTTTGAAGAATGCTATGGCCAAGTATGGTCCTCTATGCGTTGGTATTGATCCTCATCGCAAAATGTTGCTTAATTGGGGATACAACATGGATGCTCTCGGCGCTGAACTGTTTTCAATGCGCATGCTTCAAGCTATGAACGGCAGGGCAGCGGCAGTAAAATTCCAGTCCAGCATGTTTGAGCGCTACGGTTCTAAAGGTTTCGCAGCGCTTGAACGCGTGCTTTACGCGGCTCGTCAAATGGACGTTATTACGATTGTTGACAGCGGCCATGGCGGATTGTCTACTACGATTTCTGCTCTTGCGGACGCATATTTTAAGCCGGACGCGCCTCTTCTCGCCGACGCTATTACGCTTCTTCCGTATTACGGCGCTGGATCTATGGGCGGGCTTATTAACGAAGCGCTTAATAATGGTCGCGGCGTTTTTATTGCGTCGCTAACTTCTAACCGCGAAGGCGCAAGCTTGCAAACTGCAATCCGCCAAAGTGGAACTTACCGCGGAACTACAGTAGCTCACGGAATTGCTCAAACAGCTCAAAGTTTTAACAACAATACAAAGGGCATGGGTTCTGTTGGCTTAATTGTTGGCGCTACTATTGGTGACTGGATGAACGGCGGCGGAATTGACGTTGCAAGTTTTACCGGACCAATTCTTTCCCCAGGCTACGGCTGGCAGGGTGCTGAAGCTAACGACTTAAAGCGTGTTTTTGCCGGTACGCATGGTAATGTGTTGGTAACTGTTTCTCGCTCTATTGCGTCTCATGGTCCAAGTATTGGCGAACTGTCTGCCGCAACAGAGCGAATAGCGTGGGATATTCGTCAGGCTCTTATTGATTCAGACGAACGTGCGTAATTGAGAGGTGAGGGAAATGTCTACCAAAGATGATTCGGCTGCTTCTAGCTCTTTACAGACTAAGCGTCGTCTAATCGTATTAACTGGTCCTACTGCAGCCGGTAAAGGTACGGTAGAAGGCATACTTCGCGAGAAGCATCCTCATATTTGGTTGTCTGTTTCTGCAACTACGCGCGCGCCTAGACCTGGTGAGTTTAACGGAATCCAATACTGGTTCTTGGATGAGGAAGAGTTTGAGCGCCGTAAACGCAATGGCGAATTTTTAGAAACTGCTCTTGTTCACGGAATGGCGCATTACGGCACTTTGCTGCAGCCTGTTTTGGAGCATCTTGAGCAGGATATTCCAACTTTGCTGGAAATTGATTTGCAAGGCGCTAGGCGAGTAAAGCAAGAGGCTTCTAGGCTCGGTTTGGAAGTTGTGTACGTGTTTATTGCGCCTCCAAGCTTTGAAGAGCTTAAGCGTCGTCTTATTGGCAGAGGCACCGAAACTCCTGAGCAGCAGGCAAAACGTTTGGAAACCGCAAAGGTGGAGATTGCTGCAGCCAGCGAGTTTGATGTTGTTATTGTGAACGACAATGCTGAGCGCGCGGCGGACGAACTTTGGAACGTTATTTCTCGCGAATACGAGCTATAAATAGTTTATAAACAACTTATAAATAGTTCATAAAGAAGTTATAAATAGAACTTAGCGCAATATCCAATCTATAGCCTATAATAGGCGTTTTGGAACTATTGTGGCACCATAGAATTTGGAGAATATTATGGCATTAGGCACTCAGCCAACACCTACGGGTCTTGCGAATCCACCAATTGATGATCTTATGCAACATGCGGATTCCAAGTATGCGCTTGCCTTATTTGCTGCAAAACGAGCACGTCAAATTAATTCTTATTTCACGCAGCTTAACGAAGGTTTGCTTCAAAATGTTGGTCCATTAGTTGAGTATCAAAATCAAGAAAAACCTTTGTCTATTGCTTTCCGTGAGATTAATAGAGGCTTGCTTGAAGAGACGCTTGGTGAAGACGATTTAAGCGAAGGCAATTAATTTATTTATTAGTTAAGTGATAAAGCTTAGACTTATTGCTTTAGCGTCTTTTTATGCGCATAATCGCAGTCGTATCATCTGTGCTTGAAACTCGGATGTGCGGCTGCGTTTTTTCACTTTACGAGTATTTGTATTGGAGGGGATTGTGGAAGAAATTAAGTTAATTTCTGCAGAATCTGTTACTGAAGGTCATCCGGATAAGTTGTGCGATCAGATTGCTGACGCTATTTTGGACGATATGCTTCGTCAAGATCCTCACGCTCACGTTGCCGTAGAAGTTTGCGCTTCTGTAGGCCAATTTGTTGTGTTTGGTGAAGTTAGAGGCGAAGTTTATAGCGATATTCCAGGAATTTTGCGCTCTGTGGTTCGTAATGTTGGGTATACGAGTTCCACTATTGGTCTTGACGCTGATTCTTGCGGAGTTATGGTTTCTTTAACCGAGCAGAGTGATGAAATCAATCAAGGCGTTACTCGTTTGGATGCAAAGAGCGAAAGTGCTGCTTCTCGCGAGGAGCGTTATGCTGCTCAAGGTGCTGGAGATCAAGGTGTTATGTTTGGCTACGCAAGTGACGAAACTGACACTTTAATGCCGCTTCCAATTTATCTTGCTCACCGTTTAGCACAAAGGCTTTCTAAAGTTCGAAAAGATGGTATCGTTGCGCATTTGCGTCCAGATGGGAAAACTCAGGTTACTATTGAGTACGATTCCAAAGGTACGCCTAAACGTTTGGATACTGTTTTAATTTCCACGCAGCACGATTCTGAAGTTTCCAGCGATTGGCTTAAGTTACAGCTTGTTGAGCATGTTGTTAAGCCTGTGTTGGACGAAGTTCTTGCTCAAAAAGTTGCGCACGATTCATACCGTATGCTTGTGAATCCTACTGGCTCTTTTGTTTTGGGCGGTCCTGCTGCAGATTCTGGTTTGACTGGTCGAAAAATTATTGTTGACACTTACGGTGGTGCGGCGCATCATGGCGGCGGAGCTTTTTCTGGAAAAGATCCAAGTAAAGTTGATCGTTCCGCAGCTTATGCAGCGCGTTGGGTTGCTAAGAATATTGTTGCAGCTGGTCTTGCTCATAGGGCAGAAGTGCAGGTTGCTTACGCTATTGGTATTGCGGATCCTGTAAGCGTAAACGTTGAGACTTTTGGTACTGAAGCTGACGGTATTACGCGTGCTGATATTGCTCGCGCTGTTCGTGAAGTATTCGATTTGCGCCCGGCTGCAATTATTGACGAGCTTAATTTGCTTCGCCCAATTTACGCTAAAACCGCGGCTTATGGCCACTTTGGTCGCACAGATGTTAAGTTCCCTTGGGAAGAAACGAATAGAACTGATCAGCTTCTAGCCGCATTAAATCTTAAGTAGAATCTTAAGTAGAATCTAATTTAGAATCTAAAAGCTAAAAGTACGAGCTAAAAGTAGAAGCTAAAATGGCAGAGCAACCTTCGTTAGACGGATTCGCGCGTAAAACTAAACGCAAGCGTAATGCTGTTTCGCGCGTTCCTGCAGACGATTGTGCTATTGCTCACGTAATGTTAGATGTTCAAGCTTCACATTTAGGTCGTACTTTTGACTATTTAGTATCCAAGGATCAAGATGATGCGGCTCAGCCGGGAGCTTTCGTGCGCGTACGTTTTGGTGCGCAAAGGCTTACAGGCGTTATTTGGTCTCGTTCTTCTAATAGCGATACTCCTTCTTCTGCTTTGCGATTTTTAGAGCGTGTGTTTCCTTCAGATGTGCTGATTTCTAAGTCTTTGCGAGAAGATATTGACGCTATTGCAAAAGCTTATGGTGGAACTATAGCTAATATTCTTCGTCTTGCTGTGCCTCAAAGAGTTGCAAGAGTTGAGCATGAGGAAGTTTTTGATAGCATACGTTTGCATCGCAGAAAAGATTGGTGCATAAATCTTAAAAAGCTTTTGGAAAGCAGTAATAAAACTTATAAATCTAATGAAGCTAATGAAACTGATTCTTCTATCGCTACTTTCGATAGAATGATTGAATCTTACGAAAATGCGGATATTTTGCATGATGCTTTAGTTAAAAAAGCTAGTAACGCGGATTTTGACGGCGAAAAAATCGAAAATAATAATGCTAAATCTTTTGTAGTTGATGCACCTGCAGGCTCTTTAAGAATGGCTCAAGATTTAGCTTGGATGATTGTAACGGCTGTAAGTCAAGGAAAGCAGGCTGTTGCTGTTTTGCCAACGCTTAGGGAAGTAAATGACGTTATGCGCGCGCTTATGGCTTACGGATTAAAACCGTATAAGCGCGTTAGTGAAAATCACCGTGGTTTTTCTGCAGGCGGTTTCGATGGAGATGTTGCGCGTCTTTGCGCGGCGGATGCTCCGGCTGACCGTTATAGAGCTTGGCGTGCAGTAGCTTCCGGAATAGTTCCTTGCGTGCTTGGAACGCGCGCTTCAATGTATGCTCCGGTTGAGGGGGATGCTTTATTCGCTATTGTTGAAGATACCGCATACCAGTATGCAGACGGAATGATGCCTTACGCTCAAGCTCGTGGCGTTATGAGACTTCGCGCAAAAAAGCATGGTGGCGTTTTTGTAGCAATGGCATATTCTAGAAGCGCGTTAAGTCAAAGCGAAGTAGATTCGTATTCTTCCAATACGCAAGTTGCAAAAGATATAAGTGGAAGTAGCGTTCCTGTAACAGTGCGCAAAGAATTGCGCGAAAAAATAGTTCCGTGGGTTCGCTGGCTTAATCGAGAAACTTTGTCGAAACTTGCTGACCCAAGCATTGGCGCTAGAATACCGCATACCGCTGTAAGAGCAATAAACGAGGCTCTTGCAGACGGAAATCCTGTGCTGCTTTCTATTGCTCAAGATGGCGTTACTCAGTCTGCAATGTGCTCTTCTTGCCTTCACCAAGCGCGTTGCAGGCGTTGCACTGGACCTTTGGATATTAGTGCTGGGATTAAATCCCTTCGATGCTTATGGTGTGGAGCAAGCGCAGTCAATTGGTCTTGTGCTAATTGCGGAAACACTAATCTGCGTGCTATACGCGTCGGTGCTGCAGGTATTGCGCAAGAAGTGTCAAAATTGTTTAGAAACGTGCCTATTTTGCTTTCTTCTCCGCATCAGCCGAACGGAATTATTCATAGCATAGATAAAAAGCCTGTAATTGTTGTGGCAACTTCCGGCGCAGAGCCGCGCGTTAAATCTCAAAACGGTGCGCAAAGCGGCTCGTATGGCGTTGTGGCAATACTCGACACTTGGGTGAGCTTGTATGCGTCGGGGCTTGATTCCAGAATTGACACTCTTACCGCTTGGATGAAAGCTGCAAGCTTGTGCGCTCCTAGAACTAGCGGCGGAAGTGTGCTTTTAATTGGTGAAACGTACACAATTTTGTCTAGAGCGCTTACTTTGTGGGACACAACGCAACTTTCGTTAAACGAGCTTTCGGAGCGCAAACAGGCTGTTTTGCCGCCATTTGTAACTGCAGCATGCGTGTGGGGAGAGCGCGATGCTGTTATGCGTGCGCTTGAAAATATTGGGGCAATGAAGGAAAATCTTGGGTGCGAAATTAGTCAAAATGATGATTTTTCAACAATTTCTCCATTATTAGGCATTGTTCCAATGCATCCGCCTGTTACAGACAGATACCAGCATTTTGACGATTTTGACGACCGTGTAAAAGCTGTAGTAAGAGTTCCGCTTTATTTAAGACAAGAATTAGTGAACCGATTACACAAGGAAGTAGCGCATCACGTGGCAAAGCGTGCTGCAGGAGAGTTGCGTTTTTGCGTTGATCCAAAAGATTTATTAGCGTACTGAGGAGTGATTATGTCAAAAATATATCGTTGTGCAGTTTTAGGAGATCCTATTTCGCACTCGCTATCTCCCGTATTGCACAACGCTGCTTATAAAGCTTTAGGACTTACAAATTGGCAATACAGCAAAGAAAAGGTAAGCGAAGCTGAGCTAGCTGATTTTATATCTAATCTTGACGATTCTTGGAAAGGCTTAAGCCTTACAATGCCGCTTAAAAAAACCGTAATGAAACTCGGCACTCCTTGCGACTACTGGTCAAGAACTCTTAACGTTGCAAACACAGCGATTTTTACAAGCAATCCAGCAGCCGCCTCGCCTTCACAAATTGAACTGTGCAATACGGACGTGAGCGGCATAATTATGGCTTTTATTCAGGCTTTGCACGAGCGCATAAGCGGCGTGAAAAAGGCTGTTATTATTGGCAGCGGCAACACGGCATCTTCAGCAATGGCGGCACTTATAGAAATCGCGCAAGCCTCAAAACTTGAGCAGGTTAAAGTGATTGCTAGAACTGAAAATGACGGTAGCGTAAAAGGTGTAGAGCGTTTTAATAATCTTCTGCGCGCGTATTGCGCTGATTCTCCAAATAGCAGAAGCATAGAGCCGTGCTTAGAAAGTAGCGAAAATGAAAGTAGTGAAAAGAAAAGCAATGAAACCGACGCAAATTACGAATCGGTTATAGGGATTGAGTTTCCAAAAATTAGCGAAGAAATATTAAAATGTGACGAATCTCTCATTTTGCAATCTTTAAGTTCCTTAGACGCAATTCGCGCAATTGCAGAAGCAGATATTGTAATAAGCACCGTTCCTGCGCACGTTGCAGACGGCTTGGCAATAGCACTAAAAGCATACTGCAAAAATAGGCGCGTAAAAAGCCTAGGAACACTGCTTGACGTAGTGTACGATCCTCACCCAAGCATGCTTCTTAGCGCGTGGAGGCAATACGGATTGGGGATTGGCGGCGAAGAAATGCTTTTGTATCAAGCTTTAGAGCAAGTAAAGCTTATGACGTTTGAGTACAGAAATTCTAAAGAAGAAGCTGAAGTAAAAGCTGAAGTAAAATCTGAAGTAATCGCGGAAAATATTTCTAATAATGATTCTGACAAGACCGAAGATTACGATAATTCTAAAGATCCTAAAGATTTAATTGATTGCATGCGAAAAGCATTACAGGAGGCATTATGAGCGCCGAAAATCAAGCTGATGCGAAAAGCGATATGCAAAATAGCGCGCAAAATATCTCGCAAGATTGTGCGCAAAATAGCTCGCAAAATAGCGCGAATCAAGAATTAGACGCAAATGCTCACGGCGCAATCAACATGCAATTAGCAGACGGTTTTGAAGTTATGCTAATCACCGGCATGAGCGGAGCCGGACGCTCGCACGCGGCTAACGCGTTGGAAGACATGGGTTGGTACGTTATTGATAATCTCCCTCCAAAACTGCTCATACCGCTGGTAGATATGATGACGTCATCCGGATCAAAAGTGCATAAGCTTGCTGCTGTTATTGACGTGCGCTCTAGAGGATACTTCGACGACCTGTTTGCGGTTCTTGCGCATATTGACGAGCTTGGCGTAAAAACGCGAATCTTGTTCTTAGACGCTTCAGACTCCGTGCTTATTAAACGCTACGAGTCCGTTAGAAGGCCTCATCCTTTGCAGCGCGGCGGAAGACTTATTGACGGCATTTTAGAAGAGCGAGAGTTGCTCAGCCATTTGAAAGATTGCGCGGATATTATTATCGATACTTCAACTCTTAGTATTCATCAACTTTCAACCAAGCTTTACGAAGGACTACTTGGCAAAGGATCTTCCACTGTGGCCGTGCATATTTTCAGCTTTGGCTTTAAGTACGGTATGCCAATGGACGCTGATTTTGTGGTTGATATGCGATTTTTGCCTAACCCATTCTGGGTTCCGGCTCTTCGTGATTTAACCGGAAAAGACAAGGCTGTAAGTGATTACGTGCTTTCTAATCCTGCAGCGGTCGCTTTTTTGGACTCTTACGAAAAGGCGCTGCTCACTGCTATCGACGGTTTTGCTAAAGAAGATAAGCATTACGTTACGATTGCAGTAGGCTGCACAGGCGGCCAGCATCGCTCAGTTGCTACAAGTATTGAGCTTGCAAGACGCTTGCGATTGCACGGTTTGCAGGTTACAGTATCTGCACGCGAATTGCAGCGCAGGTAGTAAGTAATAAAGTAAGTAATAAAGCAAGTAATAAAGCAAGTAATAAAGTAAGTAATAAAGCAAGTAATAAAGCAAGTAATAAAGTAAGTAATAAAACAAACGCAAAAATTTTGTGCTAAAAATATATGCAAACGTGTGCAAATAACGCTAAAATGTCCAACGTATTCTGTATCACAGAAAGCCGGGCATGTCGTGTTCAAACGCATCATGCGAGTATCCAACAGCACGCATATTTTAAGAAGAACAAAAGTAGGAGGTTGTCCCTTGGCTCTTCTTGACGACGTCAAAAATGAACTCGTTTCCAACAACAATGAGCTCCCGACGGTCATTATGGCTCAAGCGGCAGCTATGATGCGCTTTGCTGGCGGTTTAAGGCCAGTAAATAACCAAGCTGTGGTTCGCGCTCAGTTTGACTCTCAACGTTCCGCACAGTGGCTTGTAGAGGTCTTAAAGACGCACTTCCAGCGCGAGGCGACCATTTCGCAGGTTTCGCGTCAGACTCCAGCTGGTACTGTTCTTCGTTACGACGTAGTTGTTGATCACGGTGCTGCAGCATTAGCATTACAATCTGGTTTACTCGACCGACGCATGCGCATTGTTGCAGGCCTAGCCCCAGAAATTATCGGCGGAAGTATCGCCCAAATTAAAGCAGCATGGCGCGGTGCCTTCCTAGCTCACGGCGCAATTTCCGATCCTGGCAAAGCAAGCTACTTGGAAGTAGTGTGCCCAACTCACGAAGCTGCAAACGCTTTGCAAACTATGGCAGCTCGTTTAGGTATTACAGCTAAAGCTCGCCAAGTGCGCAGTTCAGAGCGCGTGACTTTGCGCGATTCCGACGCAATCGAACGCATGCTGAATCTGATTGGTGCTCCTCGTTCTGCTCGCGAATGGACAGGCAAGCGCTCAGATGGTGAAGCACGCGGAAAAGCTAATCGTCTTGCAAACTTTGACGACGCAAATATGCGTCGCAGTGCGAAAGCTGCTGCCGAAGCTTGCGAAAAAGTTCGTCACGCCTTCGACATTTTGGGTGACGATATTCCAGATAATCTGTTGATGGCTGGAAAGCTTCGCTTGGAGCATAGCGACGCAAGCTTGGAAGAGCTTGGACATTTGGCGGATCCTCCAATTACGAAGGATGCTATTGCAGGACGAATTCGTAGACTTTTGCAGCTTTCGGCGAAGGTTGAGAAGTCTCGTATGCAGCAGCTTTAGTGCGGGTTTTTATGTGGCTGTGAGAGGTGGGTGTTACTTGTCTCGCAGCGCTCCGCTCTTATACCTTATTTGGACTTAGCGGTTGCATAGTTAAGTTTAGTTTTTTACTTACTTTTGCTGCAAAAATAGTATTTATCAATAAGATTATTACTATCGCTCCGCTTTTATATTGCTCGACCAAGCAACACCCACCTCTCACGCTTAAATTCACCCACCGTTATTTTTTGGTGTGGTAGGAGTGCCTGGTGTGGATTGTGCAGCAGCATGAATGCTAGTGTTCTTTAAGCAATAAGTACTCACCGTTAGCAAAGCATTACTGCAAAGCTACTGAAGCAACGTCCGCAGAGCATTGATGCAAAGCTTCGTTGTTCATAGGGATTGTTGCAGATGTGCGGTATAATTGCACCCGGCAATGTGTTGATGTTTTAGGCTGATTTTGCGTCTTGTTGAACGAAGTAAGCCGGCACGGTAAGCCAGTATGTAAGTCAAATATGGTAAGCCAATATGGTTTGGAAAGGATACCAATGAAGACACTTAAAGATTTGGGAGATTTGAGCGGCAAGCGCGTTTTGGTTCGCGCTGATTTTAACGTTCCTCTCAAGGGTACTACGATTACCGATGATGGTCGTATTCGTGCTGCTTTGCCAACAATTAAGGCTTTGCGCGAGCAGGGTGCGAAGGTGATTTTAATGGCTCACCTTGGTCGTCCAAAGGGTCAGGTTGTTCCAGAGCTTTCTTTGGCTCCAGTTGCAGCTCGTTTAGGTGAGCTTCTCGGTGTGAAAGTTGCTTTGTCTGCAGACACCTACGGTGAGGATGCACAAGCTAAGGTTGCTGCAATGAACAACGGTGACGTTGTTTTGCTTGAAAACGTGCGTTTTAACGCAGAAGAGACCAGCAAGGATGCTTCCGAGCGTGCAGCTTATGCTAAGAAGATTGCGGCTCTTGGTGACGTATTTGTTTCCGACGGCTTCGGTGTTGTTCACCGCGCTCAGGGCTCTAACTACGATGTTGCTGCAGATCTTCCAGCAGCTGCCGGCTTGCTTGTTGAAAAGGAAGTTAAGGCACTTTCTCGCGCAACCGAAAATCCAGAACGTCCTTTGACCGTTGTTCTCGGCGGCTCCAAGGTTTCCGACAAGCTTGGCGTTATTGAAAACTTGCTTTCTAAGGCTGATCGTCTTGTTATTGGTGGCGGTATGGTGTTCACCTTCCTCAAGGCTTTGGGTCACGAAGTTGGTACTTCCTTGCTTGAGGAAGATCAGCTCGAAAAAGTTAAGGGCTACATTGAAACCGCTAAGAAGAACGGCGTTGAGCTTGTTCTTCCAACCGATATTGTTGTGAACGCTGGCTTCCCAGCAGGGGACACTCCTGTTGCTCCAGAAGTTGTTCCAGCTGACGCTATTCCAGCAGACAAGATGGGCTTGGATATTGGTCCTGACTCTCAGAAGCTTTTCCACGACAAGATTGTCGATTCCAAGACTGTTGTGTGGAACGGTCCTATGGGTGTGTTTGAAGTTCCAGAGTTTGCTGCTGGCACTCGTGCTGTAGCTCAGGGCTTGGTTGACGCAACTAAGAACGGTACTTTCACCATTGTTGGCGGCGGCGATTCTGCTTCCGCAGTGCGTAATCTTGGCTTTGCGGAAGATGGCTTCTCGCACATCTCCACTGGTGGTGGCGCTTCCCTCGAGTTCTTGGAAGGCAAGACTCTTCCAGGCTTGAGCGTGCTTGAGTAAATAAGCTTTACGCAAGTCGTAAATAAATTTTACGCAAGTCGTAAGTAAACTAAATGTTTTCAATTATGCCGGCTTTCGATTTTATGAATCTTTTGTAAATCGGAGTCGGCATAATACTAATTCGCGTAAAATCTTGCGTAAAATCTTGCGTAAAATCTACGTAATATTTCGTGTAAAATTTTGCGTAATACTATTAATCTTCAATCCTAAATTTTTAAGGGTGATTATGGTTGTTAAAAGAAAGCCGCTAGTCGCAGGTAATTGGAAAATGAATTTCAATCACCGCGAAGCAACGCATTTTATACAAAAATTTGCGTGGCTTTTGCGTGACGCGCACTACGACTACCGCGATTGCGAAGTGGCTCTTATGCCTTCTTTTACTTCTATACGAAGCGTGCAGGTTCTTGTTGAGTCTGATCGTCTGCCAATATTGTACGGAGCGCAAGCAGTTTCCGTTACTGCGCAAGGCGCTTTTACAGGCGATGTTTCTGCAGATATGCTTGCTAGTCTTGGATGCTCAATGGTTATTGTTGGGCATTCTGAGCGCCGAAAATATCATCCGGAAGACGATGCGAATATTGTAGACCAGGTGCGTGCGGTTCTTGCGGCTGGAATGACTCCAATTTTGTGCGTCGGTGAAAGTTTTGAGGAACGCAAGCAGGGTATTGAGCTTGATTTTGCTGTTGGTCAGGTTCATGACGTAACGCGCGATTTGGACACAAAACAAGCTAAGCGTTTGATTATTGCTTATGAACCTGTGTGGGCAATCGGCACGGGCATGGTTGCTACTGCTCAGTCGGCGCAGGAAGCGGCTTCTGCTATTCGCGAAGATTTGCGCGCAACTTTTGGAAGTGACGTTGCGGATACTGTTCGTATTCTTTACGGCGGATCTGTGACTTCTTCCAACGCTGCAAGTCTTATTGCTGAGCCTGATGTTGACGGATTTTTGGTTGGCGGAGCTTCTTTGGATGCAGAGGAGTTGTCGAATATTGTGCGACTCACCGCAGCACAATCGCGTCTATAGGTCAACGGTTCTTATTAAGATTAGTCGGGTACTCTAAGACAGGAGGTTACTTGTGTCCGCTCTGAAAATCGTTTTGCAGGTATTGCTTGTGCTTACTAGCATTTTGCTCACACTGTTAATTTTGATGCACAAGGGCAAGGGCGGCGGCCTTTCCGACATGTTCGGCGGCGGTTTAACGAAGAACGCCGGTAGCTCTGGTGTTGCAGAAAAGAATTTGAACCGTTGGACAGTGATTATTGCACTGATTTGGGTTGCGGTAATTGTTATTTTGAACTTAATGACTAAGTTCTCACTAATTTAAGTATTCTTTTAAGCGCGTAGTCGAAAGATTGCGCGCTTTTATTTTATTAAAACGCATTGTGTTGATTGTGCGCGCATTAAACATTGAGGTACGTATGCTTCGTTTTTCTCCATCGCTCATTATTGCCGATCTTGATGGCACTATGCTTCATGATTCACAAACTTTTGAAGGCAGATATTTAAGCCAAGAAACTGTTAGCGCTGCTGAGCGTTTGCATGAATCTGGGATTCCGCTTGCAATTATTACGGCTCGCCCTGTTGGTAGTGCTTTTGATTTTATCCACGATTTGCAAGCTCAAGTTTGCGCATATCTTAATGGTGCTCTTATTGATTTTGATTGCGCGCATAGTACTATTAGTGATCTTACTTCGCAGCGAAGTATTGATACTCTTACGCGTTTTGGCTTTGATTCTAAGCTTGCTAGTGATGTTTGCTTGCGATTGCTTGATAAAATCCCTACGCTCCGTCTTGGTATTGTGATGAACGACGTTCGTTACACTAATTTTGATGTTCGTATGCTTTGGAACGAGCAGGATTTTATTATTACCGATTTTTCTAATGTTCCAAGTGGCATTGCAGACAAGATTATTATTGTTCCTCGAGAGAGTGAGAAGGAGCAGCTTCAGCGTATTCTTCCGAGCGATTTTTCATTGCATATTAGCGAAGATGTGTTGTGGATGCTCACGAATCCTCTTGCAAACAAAGGACACGCGCTGAACGTTATTTGCGATCGTTTGGGCGTAAAGACGAGCCGCACAGTTGTTTTTGGCGACGATATTATTGATATCGATATGTTTCGCGCCGGAGGATACGGTGTTGCGGTTGCGAATAGTAACCAGCGTTTGCTTGAGATTGCGGACGAAGTTTGCGCTTCCAACAACGACGACGGCGTTGCTAACTGGCTTAATTCAAACCTCTTAATAGATTGCGAATAACACACCTTTCGTTACTGGCGCAGTTTGCTTTCTGCGTTAATAACGCTGTCGTGTGGATCGCAGCATTTTTTGGCGGTTGGAGTATATTGGTTTTTGTAAAGAGAGCAATATGAGGCGCCAATAAAGAAGGTGCCGGCAAAGAAGGTGTGTTATGGCGTTTTGTATACAGTGTGGTAGCGCTCTTGAAGATAACTGGTCATTTTGCGAAAATTGCGGTGCTCCGGTAAATAGTCGGCCTTCAGATTCGCAGACGACTCAGTTTAACAATCAGCCTGCAGTAGACCAGCAATCCCAGTTTGTCAATCAGCCGGAAGAACAGCAGACTTCGGTAATCAATCAGCCTGCAGCAGACCAGCAATCCCAGTTTGTCAGCTATCCTACAGACTCGCAGCTTCCGTACAATCCTTCGCAAAATCCTCAGCAAAATCCTTCCCAAAATGAAAATAGCGAAAATAGCGAAAATAGCGAAAATAGCGAAAATAGCGAAGTACACAAAGTAGATAAAATGAGGGTAATAATCGCAGTTGTTGTTGCTGCTTCAATCGTTATTGCCGCTGCTCTTGGCACATTTCTTTATTTCGAACTTAACAAAGTTAAGTTGCCTAATGCTTCCGAATTTGCGCGCACAAGCATTACAAAAATGACTAAAAAGCTTGAAAAGCAGGGCTTAAGCGTAAGAATTAAAGGCGAATTTAACAAGCGCAAGCGCGGAAGTTTCTTAAGACTTGACGGTACGAATCCTGGAAATTCAGTGCTTAAATTTAATCCTGTTACGATTGTTCAGTCCAAAGGCCCGGGCGTGCCATCTGAAGGCATAGTTGGCAAAAAAGTTGGTTCAGTTACTAAGATTCTTAAAAAGATGGGCGTGGAAGTAAAAGTCCACAATGTTGTTGTTGATAATACGCCGACTGGGGAAGTGATTGGCTCCGAGCCTATGCCAGGCTATTCCGTTATAAATGGTAATAAGGGCGTTATTAATCTTGCCGTCGCAAGCAAAAACAAGGGTATTCCTGTAAATATATTCGGCATGGATAAAGATAAAGCCAAGGAAAAGCTCAACTCTCTTGGTTTTAACGATATTACTTTAAAGCCTCATTTTGCGTCTAAAAAAATGATAGGCAAAATTATGGGAACTTATCCTTCGCTTGGATCGCAATTTACTGGAGGTCATATTGATCTTCTCTATGGCGTTGACGCGTCTGGCGCAAGAACTGCTATTGCAACGGATATGAAAGGTAAGTCTTTAGAATATAAAAAGGGCAATACAAAACTACAGTTTATAGAATTTATGGAGCCTTTGCTTGGAACTTGGTGCACTAAATCCGGTGACTGCATAAATTTGGGAGCAACAACTATTTATACTCCTAACGAATATCAGAAGGAAACACGTATCTATACTATAAACGGGTATCCGGGTGATAATTTTAGTTCGTCATTTGACCGAACATTACGTAGCTACACTCCAAATACGCTTGAAATGTCAACAGATAATTTAATGCAAATGATTCTAGACGTTATTTCTTCTGTGTCAGTTACGAGTGGAGAAAAGCTTGATCCACATATGAAGGATCTTATGCATAATCATCTTATAGCTGGAGATACTGGCGCTATTGAATTTTATCAGTCGCTTGGTGTACCTTATTGCGGTGATGATTTGTATTTGTTGCCTATTTTAGATCAAAAAGTGTGTGAAGCTGGTCATCTGAAGAATTACGATGGCGATGTTCTGTCTCTATTTATGGATTTGCACAATCATAAGAAGTGGACCGGTATGAGCTATAGAATGACCGATTTCTTTGTTGCAATTCCGGTGAATGCAAAACTTAGTGAGCTGGAAAGTAGCGGATATTTTAAAGGCAAAGGTAAAACGCAGCCGGATCCTAATCGTCCATTTATTTTGCGTAGGGATCCTAAGCTTTACAAAGAAACTGTTGTGCCGTTTGATGGCGAGTATTCGACCTCAGATAATCCGTTTGTGCCGACTAGCAAGCATAAGCCTGTGCCGTTTGCGCCTGCTCCGGATGACAGCAATGCGTACTATCTTGTTGAGCAGCCGTTTGATTGGAGTTCGCTCAAGTAACAGATTTACGGTTTGTTCGGGTAGCCCTCCAAACGTGGGATGGTGCTCGCGCTCTAAGCGCTCGCTTACGAAACTCGCGTGCGCCATCGTAATGTTTTAACCAAATCTCGCTGGCAAACTCTTTCTGGCAAGTAATTACCGTTACTTTCTCAGATACTTTACTGAGTTAGTAACGGTGTCGTGCCAATTACCGTTACTTTCTCAGATACTTTACTGAGTTAGTAACGGTGTTTGGGTGATTACTGTTACTTTCTCAGTTGGCTGACTGAGTTAGTAACGGTGTTTTGCTTATTACCGTTACTTTCTCAGTTTGTTGGCTGAGTTAGTAACGGTGTTGTGTCAATTACCGTTACTTTCTCAGTTTGTTAGCTGAGTTAGTAACACTGGGTAACTTATTTTATTGCGATTGATAAAAACGCAAAACAAAAACCGCACCCGCGTAAGATTAGTACATACGCAAGGTGCGGTTTCGTTATTTAGCGGTTTCGCTGATTAGCAGTTTAGCTATCAGACGATTAGCAAAATCAGGCGTTTACGCGATCGATGCCGGACTGCACGTCAGCGATCACGGAATCCCAAGACTTGATGAAGGCGGCAACACCGTCGGCCTCAAGCTTGTCGGTAACGTCCTTGATGTTAATGCCAAGCTCAGCAAGCTTGTTCATAACAGCGTGGCTCTCTTCGTAAGTGCCCTTAACGGAAGGAGCGCCGTTGCCATGGTCAGCAAGAGCGTTCAAAGTCTTTTCTGGCATGGTGTTCACAACATGCTCAGCAACCAACTCGTCAACGTACTTGCAGTCGGAGTAAGCTGCGTTCTTGGTGCCGGTAGAAGCCCAAAGTGGACGCTGCTTCTTTGCGCCCTTAGCTTCAAGAGCAGCCCAACGTGGGTCAGCTGCGAACTTCTTCTCGAAGAGTTCGTAAGCCAAGCGAGCGTTAGCAACAGCAGCCTTGCCTTCAAGAGCCTTAGCTTCTTCGGAGCCGTTCTCTTCGAGGAGCTTGTCAACAGCGCTATCAACGCGGGAGACGAAGAAGGAAGCTACGGAACCCATGTGCTTCAAGTCATGGC
Organism: Gardnerella sp. DNF00753; assembly: GCF_049244275.1. Taxonomy (NCBI): domain Bacteria; kingdom Bacillati; phylum Actinomycetota; class Actinomycetes; order Bifidobacteriales; family Bifidobacteriaceae; genus Gardnerella; species Gardnerella sp. DNF00753. The sequence continues at coordinate 964,049 of NZ_CP058393.1, read as the reverse complement.
CGTTAGCATCAGCCTGAGCGATACCTTCGATGAAGGCGTCGATAACCTGCTCGTAGCGCTCGAGGGAGAAAATCAAGGTTACGTTCACGGAAATACCCTTAGCAAGGGTAGCGGTGATAGCTGGAAGACCTTCCAAAGTTGCAGGAATCTTGATCATAGCGTTTGGACGATCAACCTTTGCCCAAAGCTCTTCAGCCTGCTTCTCGGTGTTAGCAGTATCGTGAGCCAAGCGTGGATCAACTTCGATGGAAACGCGGCCGTCAACGAAATCGGTCTTTTCAGCAATCTCGCGGAAGATATCGGTTGCGTTACGAACATCGGTGGTGGTCAACTCGCGGATAGCGGTTTCAACGTCGACCTTGCCGAGTTCCTTAAGCTGTGCATCGTATGGGCCAACCTGGCTCAAAGCCTTCTGGAAGATGGATGGGTTGGTGGTAACGCCAACAACATTCTTGTTAGCAATCAAATCCTGCAAAGAGCCGGACTCAATGCGGGTGCGGGACAAATCGTCCAACCAAATAGAAACGCCGGAATCGCTAGTGCGCTGCGTTGCTTCAGTCATGTTATCTCCTTAACACTGTGCTCCACCAATTGGGGCACGTCGGTATTTTGGCGTTTTTACAAGAAACAGCGGTTGATGTCGAACCAACGGTAGCTCGGCATCAACACGCCGTCGCTGTCTCTTGTGAAGTGTTTCGTTAGCACTTCTAGTTTTGTGATGAATCAATTTTATTTTGATACATCAAGCTTTATTTTGCTTACTTGCTTTTTGCCAAGTTATCTTAAGCGCGAGCTTCTTCGATAGAAGCCTTAGCAGCTTCTACTACGTGCTCAGCAGTAATGCCCAAGTCGATCATGTTCTGACCGCCGTCACCCTGCAAGCCGTACTGTTCGATAGAAACAGCCTTGCCGCAATCGCCAAGATACTTGTACCAAGGCAATGCCAAGCCAGCTTCGATGGAAACGCGAGCCTTGACGGACTTTGGAAGGATTGCTTCCTTGTACTCTTCGTCCTGCTCTTCGAACCACTCGAGAGATGGCATGGAAAGAACGCGAGCCTTAATGCCTTCAGCAGCCAAGGTCTTGGCGCCGGCAACAGCCCACTGAACTTCGGAACCGGTTGCCATGATGATTACGTCTGGAGTGCCTTCGCAATCAACCAAAACGTAAGCGCCGTGCTTCACGCCTTCGCGAGCCTTTTCAGCAGTCTCAGCGAGGGTTGGAACGCCCTGGCGAGTCAAAATCATGGCAGTTGGGTAGCTGTTCTTCTTCTCGAAGAAGTAGCGGTAAGCTTCAGCAGTCTCGTACTCGTCTGCAGGGCGCACAACCTCAAGCTGAGGAATAGCGCGGAATGCAGCCAAGTGTTCGATTGGCTGGTGAGTTGGACCATCTTCGCCCAAAGCTACGGAATCGTGGGTCCAAACGTAGAGGTTTGGAATCTCCATCAAAGCAGCCAAGCGAACTGCTGGGCGCTCGTAGTCAGAGAACTGGAAGAAGGTGCCGTTGAATGGGCGAGTGTCAGAACCAAGCAAAATACCGTTGGTAATAGCACCCATTGCGAACTCGCGCACACCGAAGTGAAGCTGGCGGCCGTGCTCGGAAACGTTTGGCCAAGTGCGGGTTGCGTCTTCGGATGGACCGAAGGAGTCAGCGCCCTTAATGTTGGTGTTGTTGGAGCCGCCCAAATCAGCGGAACCGCCCCAAAGTTCTGGCATAACAGCAGCAATTGCGTTAAGAACTGCGCCGGAAGCCTTACGAGTAGCAACCTTAGAGCCAACTTCGAAGCCAGCAACCAAGTCGTCAATAGCCTTGTCGAAGCCTTCAGGAAGCTTGCCGGCCTTAAGACGCTCGTAAAGAGCAGCCTTATCTGGGTTGGCAGCAGCCCACTTTGCAAGAGCTTCATCCCAAGCCTTGTGAGCAGCCAAGCCGCGCTCTGCAACCTTGCGAGCGTGAGCCAAAGCTTCTTCGTCGATTGGGAACGAAACTTCTGGGTCGAAACCGCAAAGTTCCTTCAAGCCCTTAACAGCTTCTTCGCCAAGCTTGGAGCCGTGGGAAGCTTCGTTGTCGGTCTTGCCTGGGGTTGGCCAAGCAATCAAAGTATTAACCTTAATGAAGTGAGGCTTGTCGGTAACTTCCTGAGCCTTTTCAATAGCTGCAGCCAAAGCCTGAACGTCTTCCTTGTAGGAGCCGTCTGGCTGAACGAAGCTAACTTCATCGGTGTACCAACCGTATGCACGGTAACGAGCAAGAATATCTTCAGAGAAGGTGAGCTTAGTATCGCCTTCAATCTGAATGTGGTTTGCATCGAAGATTACGGTCAAATTGCCGAGCTTCTGGTTTCCAGCCAAGGAAGCAGCTTCAGAAGAAACACCTTCCTCAACGTCGCCTTCGCCGCAGATAACCCAAACCTTATGATCGAATGGGGAAGTGCCGGCTGGAGCTTCTGGGTCAAGAAGACCGCGCTCAAAACGCTGGCCGTAAGCAAAGCCAACAGCAGAGGCAAGACCCTGGCCGAGTGGGCCGGTGGTCATTTCGATGCCTGGGGTTAAGCCATACTCTGGGTGGCCTGGAGTACGCGTGTCAGCGCCGCCACGGAAATACTTGAGATCGTCAAGAGTCAAGCCGTAACCAGAGAAGAACAACTGCACGTATTGCGTAAGCGAAGCGTGACCGCCAGAAAGAATAAAACGATCGCGGCCAGCCCACTTTGGGTCAGCAGGATCGTGCTTAATGAAATGCTGGTACAGGGTGTACGCAATTGGTGCCAATGAAACAGGGGAGCCAGGATGTCCGTGTCCTGCTCGCTCAACAGCATCAGCCGAGAGAACCTTCGCCATCTTTACGGCGCGCTCGTCTAATGCAGACCAGTTGAAATCGGTCATGTGATCTACTTTCCTTCCAATAATCCGGGTTTTTAGGCACAGCTTACGCTGGCTTTTTACCCTCTCATTGCCCTTCAATCCTATCTTTCGCGCGCGACGAATATGTTACAAAGTGTGTCAAAAGTTTGCTTTTATGTTCTGTTGCGAGTTTGCTTTTGAGTTCTGCTAATAGTTTGCTTTTATGTTCTGTTGAGTGCTAAGAAATAGACTATTATAAGAATATTAGGAATACTAAGAATATTAGAAATATTAGAAATATAGTATTTAGACGTATTTGTTATTTATAAGGAGCGGTAATGCAGTCACGACGCATGATGATTTTGCGCGCAGTTGTGGAGGATTATATTCGTTCTCAAGAGCCTGTTGGTTCTGCGGCTCTTGCAAAGCATCATCAGCTTGGGGTAAGTTCTGCGACTATTCGTAACGATATGTCTGCCTTGGAAGAAGAAGGCTACCTTGTTCAGCCGCACACTTCTGCCGGACGCATTCCTACCCAAAAGGGGTATCGCTATTTTGTTGACGGCTTGGCTGCAGTTATTCCGCTTTCTGAGCCTCAACGTCGTGCTATACGTAACTTTTTAAGCGGATCTGTTAGTTTGCAAGATACTTTGCAACGTTCTGCACGTCTTCTTGCAAGTATTACCGGTCAAGTCGCGCTCGTCGCATCTCCAGCATTGTCTAAGTCAAAAGTAAAAAGAATTGAGATTGTTCAAGTATCATCTTCTATGCTTCTGGTTGTTGTAATTACAGACGCTGGAGGCGTAGCACAGCACATGATTCAAGCCTCTAACATAAATCCAGACGACTTATTGCATTTAGTTAATATGGTTAATGAGAATTGCGTTGGAGCCTCTCTTTTAGATGCTTCTAAGCGCGTTTATTTGCTTGCAAATCGTAAGGATTTAGCGTCAGCGTTGCAAATTATTAGTCAACTTGCTAATGCTTTAGAAGACATGCACGACGGTGAGCACACTCACGACTTGTATATGGCTGGAGCTTCCCAACTTGCGCATAGGCAAAGTATTGGCGATTTTGCTTCCCTTTTTGACGCTCTTGAAGAACAGGCTGTTATTATGCGACTTATGACTTCGCTAAGCGAGGAAGCAAGCGATTGCGAAAGCGGCGTTAGTGTTGCAATCGGCTCAGAAACGCACACTCCGGGCTTGCTTAATGCTTCTGTTGTAACAAGCGCTTACGGCTACAATGCTGATTCTGATTCCGCGTTTATTGGCTCAATCGGCCCTACTCACATGGATTATGCTGCAACTATGACAGCTGTTAAGGCTGTTGCGCGCTATCTTAATTCGTTTATATCCGAAAATTCTTAAAATTAGCTGGCTTATAGCTGGCTGTGCCTTATGTAAAAATGATTTATGAAAAGGTAAAAGGGGAATTAATTGACTGATTACTACAAGATTTTAGGCGTCGACCACAACGCTAGCGACGACGAAATTCGCAAAGCCTACCGTAAGATGAGCCGCAAGTATCATCCGGATATTGCAGGCGCTGAGTTTGAAGAAAAGTTTAAGGAAGTAAACGCAGCTTACGACGTGCTTTCTAATCCAGAAAAGCGTCGAATGGTAGATATGGGAGTCGATCCTAACGATCCTTCTGCTGGAAGTGCCGGAGCTTCAGGCGCTGGTTTTGCAGACATGGGCATGGGTGATATTTTTAGCCAGTTCTTCGGTGGCTCTTTTGGAACTTCTCAAGGCCCAATTTCTAGAGTTCAGCCTGGTGAGGACTCTTTAGCTGAAGCTAAGATTGATTTGAAAACGGCTATTTTTGGCGGAAATGTGAGTGTTCGCATAACTGCTTTTGGAGTGTGCCAGGATTGCAGCGGTTCCGGTTCTGCCGACAATGCTGCTCCTGAACAGTGTGATCAATGCCACGGTTCTGGCTTCTGCCAGAAGGTTGTGCGCACAATGCTCGGCCAAATGGTTTCTTCAATGCCTTGCGACAAGTGCGAAGGTCACGGCACAATTATTAAAAATCCGTGCCAAAATTGCCGTGGTCGCGGACGAGTGCGCGCGCTTCGCGAAGTTGGTGTGAACGTTCCTGCAGGTATTCGAGATGGAAGCCGTTTGCGTCTTGCTTCTCAGGGTAGTGTTGGCGAGTGCGGCGGCCCTGCTGGCGACTTGTATGTTGATATTCACATTCGCGCCGACAAGCAGTTTACGCGAAACGGCGACGATTTGCATTGCTGGATTACTGTTCCTATGAGCTGGGCTGTGCTTGGTCACGATGTTGAAATCGAAACTTTTGATGGCCTTCAAAAGTTTGAAATTCCTGCTGGATGTCAGAGCGACGACACTGTAACTCTTGAAAATCTTGGAGTTACGAAGCTTCGTTCTAAAGATCGCGGCAATATTATTGTTCATGTTTTGGTTCAGATTCCAACGAAACTTAGTGCAGAAGAGCGTTCGCTTATTAGTAAGTTTGCTAATTTGCATGACAGTGACGTAAAGCATGTTAAGCAAAATTCGCTTGATGAGCAGTCGGGTGAGCGGAAAGGCTTCTTTAGTAAATTAAAGGAAGCTTTTGCAGGCTGATTTTACGTCTTTAATTTACTGCTTTGATTTAAAATAGTAGAGGAAATATGGCATTACCAATTTTGTTTGCAGGCACTCCGGAAGTTGCTGTTCCGTCTCTTCGTGAGCTAGCCAAAGATAGTGAGCATTTTGACGTTCGCGCTGTTATTACTCGCCCGGACGCTCCAACCGGTCGCGGCCGAAAGCTCGTTCCAAGCCCGGTAAAACAAGCTGCTCTTGAGCTAGGCTTGCCAGTAATCGAAATTGATCCTAGTAAAGACGAAGCTAACTTCCTTAATAAGCTTGCTGAAACTGGGGCTAAAGCTGCGGCTGTTGTGGCATACGGCAAGATTTTGCGACAGAACGTTTTAGACGCGTTGCCGCTCGGCTGGTATAATCTTCACTTTTCGCTTCTCCCGCAATGGCGAGGCGCAGCTCCTGTTCAGCGCGCAATTTGGGCTGGGGATGATATTACGGGCGCTACTGTTTTTCGCATTACGCGCGGCATGGATTGCGGCCCTATTTTGGCGCAGTTTACTACGAAAATTGAGCCTCACGAAAATTCCGGCGATCTTCTTTCTAGGCTTGCAATCGACGGCGCTCCTCTTCTTGCAGCATCTCTTCGCGGCATGGAAACTGGCGAAATCGTGCCGGTTGAGCAGGATCAGACTCCTCAAGAAGTTGCGCAAAAAATCACGGTTGAAGATGCTCACATTGATTTTCATGCGCCGGATTTTGCGGTTGACCGTCAAATTCGCGCATGCACGCCAAATCCGGGCGCGTGGTGCGAGCTTCATGCGGACGACGAGAATAATGCGGAACCGATTACTTTGCATGTTTTGCGCGCAAAGCCGGCAGACGCTAACGATCCGCATTCTGAAGAATTGATGAAGCTTGATCCTGGAAAATTGCTTGCCGGCAAAAAGCAAGTTTGGGTTGGTACTTTAAGCGGCGCGCTTGAGCTTTTGGAAGTAAAAGCGCAAGGTAAGAAAGCTATGAAAGCGGCAGATTGGGCGCGCGGAGCAAGGCTTTCTGCCGAAGCTTACTGCGCATAATTATTGTGCATAAAATTATGAGCATGAACTTTTCTTCTCTGTTGCCAACTTTAGCCAAGCCGGGGCTTTTGGTTATGGATGTTGACGCAACGCTTATTGAGGAAGAAGTTATTGATTTGCTTGGCGAGGAAGCTGGATGCGGCGATGAGCTTTCTGCGATTACAGCGCGCGCAATGCGTGGCGAAATCACTTTTGACGACTCGTTGCGTTTGCGCGTGAAGATGCTTCGGAATTTAAATGTTGACGAGTGCAAAAAGCATATTATTCCCAAAATTCACGTAACTAAAGGCGCGAATGTTTTAATTGACGAGCTTCATGCACACGGTTGGAAAGTTGGGGCAGTTTCTGGCGGTTTTCACGAAATTTTGGACGAATTGCTGCCGAGTTTGAATATTGATTTTTGTGTGGCTCACCATTTAGAGGCGATTGACGGCAAGCTTACTGGCAACGTGCTAGGAAATATTGTTAACGCTAACGCAAAAGTGGAAGCGCTTCGAGCTTGGGAGAGTGATCTTGGTGTTGAGCGCGAGCAAACTGTTGCCGTGGGGGATGGGGCGAACGATATTTCAATGATTAAATTCGCTGGATTAGGCGTGGCTTTTTGCGCAAAACCAGCGGTTCAAGCAGCTACTCCTTATCGTATTCTTACTCGCGATTTAAGCGCTGTATTGCGTTTCTTGACTGTGAATTAATACGTTTTTAGTGTTGCGCTCCAAACGTGGGGAATCTGTCTCGCGTTTGGATGGTTTGGGCTGGTGTATCGCTCCAAACGTGGGGAATTTTTGCATTTATAGAGCGAAAAGTTGATGAATGTACATAATCAATGTAAAATAATGAAGCAATGATTAATGATTAATGATTAATGATTATTTTTGTGAAAGTTCTGTAGCTTTTATCCACAGAGCATAAATGTGTTGGTAAATCTTTCTATTGATGAGTAAAATAACAGTTAGTTTTTGAGAGAAAAGTGTGCGTGAACGCAGAAGATTCGGGAATTTAAGTTGAAATTCGCGCACGAAGGTAGGGAGTGTAAGTTGAATTTAAGAGAAGTTGCGCTTGAAGTTGCGCGTATTTTGGAAGACGTTGGTAAGCACGCGTATCAGGATCAATTAAGTCCTCAAGATATGACGTCGATTGCATTGGGAGATCCTATGCAGTCGGAGTCTGGTTTTGGCGATAAGCTCGTGCGCTTTATTCAAAACCGTTTAACGTACGTGAATCCTTTCCAAGGTTTTTGGCGCACTAGGCCGGAGCATTGCAATCCGGGAGATCGTTTTTGGTGCGTTGGAAACGTTGACGGCGCTATTAATTTCAACCGAGACATGGCAGAGTGGACTCTTACAGTTTCGCTTTTTGAGTTTAACGATGAAGGTTCCGCTCGCCCTGTGCTTGGCGTTGTGCACGCTCCTGCATTGGGATTAACTTATTTGGCTGCAAAGGGCCAGGGTGCTATTCGCATTCGTAGAACTCCGCAGGGAGAAAAGCGCGAGAAGATTACTCCTTCCACAACTTCTACTTTGCAAGGATCTGTTGTGTGCTACGGAATGTCTTATATACCGGGCGAGTCTAAGCGCGCGCTTGACGTAGTTGCTTCTGTTGAAGAAGGCTGCCCTGCGGATATTAAGCGCATTGGGCCGGCTTCGCTTGACTTGTGCAAGGTGGCAGACGGCACTTACGACGCTTACTTTGAGCCTCATTTGCACCAGTGGGATATTCCAGCCGTTTCTGCTGGAGCTGTGGTTGTGCTAGAGGCGCAGGGTCAGGTTTGCCAGTGGGATGGAAGCCCCGTTCATTGGCGACGCGAAAATGACGTAGTTGCTTCTAACGGTTTGCTTATTAACGAGTTAAAGCCGTATCTTAAGTAAGCGTAAACTAATTTTCGCACGAATAACGCAATGTTAGTTTTGCTCTAAAAGTAGCAAAAATCACATATAAAAATGCTTGAAATGTATGAATTTTTGAGTAAAATACCCCTTGTGTTGGTTTCAGATTGCTAAAATTTGCTGCGCTTAACGCATATTAAAACGTTGGCACGGTGATTTAGCAGTATGATATTACTAATTGATAGGGAAAACGCTAATTTGCCGAGTTTGATTTAATACGCAAAATCTCTCGGTCGAATAAACGGAGTAAAAGAAATGATGAAGAAGAATAATATTAACGCAAATAGTTTCGCTGATTTACTTAAGTCTGCTAAGAGTACGTCTTATGCGCCACTATCCAAGAGTGTGTGCGCTGCAATGCTTGCTGGTGCAATGGTGCTCGGGGGGGGGGGGTATTCGTTTCTCCTGCGCCTGCGTATGCTGACGGTTATGTGAGTCCTGACGGAAACATTTACTACGGTTTTAAGTCAGATGCAAACTACAGTAAACAGCGTATTAAAATTGAAGTTCATTATTACCGCAACGAAGCTGATGCTGCAAATGATACGATTGCTAATCAAGATCCTCTCGGTAAGTTCGTACATGTAAAATACACTGCAAATCTTAACGATAAACAAGAATTTGATAGATGGGCATTCCGCCCAATGTGGTGGTACGGTGTTCCAGCTGGTTTAACTAACGTACACAATATTAACTACAGCCGTTTTGAGAACTATACTGATTACGGTACTCCTGCAGCTACTTCTGCTCCAGGTTCTTCTAATCCAGGTATTAGAAAAGATAGTGATAACGTAACTAAGCACTACAAAGACGCAAAGGACTGGAAGAGTATTTCCAGATTCTACGTTGAAGATCCAAGCAAGCTTAAGTCTATGAACGGCTTGGCTATGCTACTTGGTGTCGATGGTGGTAAAAACAATGGTTACGATTCTAACGGCACTACTGCAGGCAATTGGTCAGAATTCTACGATGCCACAAAGGGCATGCAAGGAATGTTTATCGACTGGGAATCTGCAGGTAAGCGCTTCTATGAGATGGATTACGTTGCAGAGTTGAAGGATGATGCATGGAAGAACCGTGACGAGCATCCTCTTCGTTTTGCTGCTGGCGTTTACCGTTTTGCTGGTAATTGGCATATTGCTACTGGTCAGATTCATCGCGCTCCAAAGATTGCAGACAGTTTGAAGGTTCAGTATCCAGCTTTGACGCCTGTTGCTAAAGCTGATGATCTTAATGATACTGAAAAGACCTCAGTTGAGAATGCTATTAAGAAAGCTAATAAAGACGTTAAGCATTTCAATGATCTTCTTGAAAAGATTGAAGTTGCTAAAGATGGTACTGCAACTCTTACTTTCCATGACAAGACAACAATTAAAATGCCTGGAAAGTTGCTTGTAGTTGAAGAGAAAAAAGACAACGTTAAGTTCCCACCCGTCTACCCAGCTCCTATGGGCGTTGTGGATCCGCAGAAGCTAAGCGCTGATGATCAGAAGGCGATTATTGATGGCTTTAAGAAAGCTAATAAAGACAAAGACTTCCTGAAAAAAGTTTCTACTACCGATTCAGACGTGTATAAGTTTGATAACGCTAAACAGGAGCTTACTATTACTTATACTGATGGATCTACAATCACAGTTCCTTATTCTTCTTTGGTGTATCAAGGACCAAAAATCGCCGATTGGGCGCCATATTCTGTGCCGGATATGATTACGGTTGATAACCTCACGAATATTACCGATACTGAGGTAACTACCATTAAGAAAGCATTCGACGATGCCAATAGTGGCTTGGATGTCTACACGAATGCGAAGACTAAGGACTCTACTGGTTACTTAACAATTGATAAAAGGACCGGCAATGCCACAATCAAGTGGGAAGACGGTTCTACAACAGAAATTGCTTCTTGGCAATTCTTGAAGGAAAAGGAAAAGACTGCACCTGCTCCAGAACCTTCAACGCCTGTTGCTGAAGAAAAAACATTTATTGTTGACGTTCCACCAACTCAAACTGTTGTGAAGTTTGACCCATTCAAAACAACGAGCGAAGAAATAAATGCAGGAAATGCTAAAACTCAGCTTGATAGTTTGAAAACTACACTTGCCAAGTATGTGAAAGACTCTGCTACTAAACAAAAAGTAGATGGTGTTACAGTTACATACAGTGTTGATAAAAATGGAGTTGGTCAAGTTACGTTCAGTAAGCAGGGTTATACTTCTAAGACTTATCCTATGGGTATTTTCTTTAAGAATAGTCCTCAAAGTCCAGCTTCCAAGCCTACTACTGAAAGTAAAACGCACACTGATACTGAAGATCAGAAAAATACATTTACATATAATGTTACAAAAATAGAATATGACGGAGAAAAACCAACCGCCCAAGACGCTACAAAGGCGTTAAAGCAATTTGTAACAGACAATTACGATAATGTATCTGAAGCTGATCTATCTTCTATTACTGATAGTGTTACTGTTAAAGCGACTTGGATTCCAAAAACTGGTACTCACAATATGGGTTCGTATGACGCTTCAGGTAGTAATTATGGACCAATGATGTCGTTTAGTATAGCAGGCAATGACTTTGGCATTAAGGTGCATGGTCACCCTTGGGATCCTGATGCTGACAATGGTCCCGATTGGAATTCTTCTATGGACATGGACCTGTTTACCATCAAGCCAGATGAATTATATGTCAAAAAGAGCGGTGCACATCAGCAGGATAATACGCTTGACAATCTAAAGAAGCAAGCTAAGGATCTTTTGACAAAGCGCAAAGGTGAGGGTCTTAAAGACTCTGATTTTGCTAAAGCTGGTATTGATAACCCTTCAAACTTGAATGACGGTACCATCAATGGCATGAATGAGAAGCAGCTTCGTGATCTTATTGCCAAGCTTACTAATGCCACAAAGGCGGAGTATAAGTACAATACAAATCCGTACGGGGTTGATAATCCAACGGCATCACCGACTGACGATGATTTCCAAGCTGCAGTTAAGCAATTCTTGAAAGCCAATTACGACGATAGTAAAGCAACTGAAGCTAATAAGATTGATAAGCTTACCTTCTTTGCTCCAAACACTGCAACTCTAACAGGTAAGGGTTGGACTCCAAAGGCAGGTACTTCCTGCTTGGAGCTTAAGTCAGATTCTGCAACGTATGGCATTACTACTGTGAGCATGAATAATGATGACAGCGCGAGTGCTGACTTTAAGAATGGCGATACTGTTCTGTTCACGGTATCTAAAGATAAGCTCTACAAGAAGAAGGCCGAGTCTAAGCCAGCTCCATCCGCTGAAGACCTCAAGAAGCTCAAGAAGCAGGCGAAGGAGCTTATCGACCGCAATCCAAAGCTTACTGAGGAGCAGAAGGAAGATTTCAAGAATCAGATTGATAATGCTGATACCAAAGAGAAAATCCAGGATATCCTCAAGAAGGCCAATGAGCAGGCTGGTAATAATAATGTAAAGCCTGGCGACATCAAGAAGAAAGAGAACGAAGAAAAGGAAAAGCGCGAGAAGGAGAAGCGCGAAAAAGAACAGCAAAATAAGCTTGCTGAAGATAAAACCAAAGCCAAGGAAGCTCTCAATTCTCTGAGCAATCTGACTACTGATGGAGATTCTGGCGATAAGAAGAAGTTATCAGATGAAATTGATAATGCTCAAACTCCTGAGGAAGTTAAGAATATTCTCGAAAAGGCCAAGGCGATTAACGACGCTCGAGGTGCTTTGAAGGAAGGCGCGCTTCCATTCTTAAGCCACGGCAAGTCTGATAGTAACGACGATAAGGCTCTTAAGGAGTTAATCGGTTCTGATCCAGCTAAGAAGGATAGCACGCTTACCGATTTGGAAAATGCCATTAAGGACATTTCCAATGCTCAAACTAGCACCATCCGTGCTGCTCTCGATGCTGCAACTCGCAAGAACGGCATTAACGAGCAAGCTGCAAGGCAGGCTGCTAACGCCAAGATTGCTGAGTTTGAGAATAAGCTTGAAGCTGCTGAAAAGGTTCTTAACGATAACACAACAATCAAAGCTGAAGATAAGACCAAAGCTACTACTGATATAGCGACTGCAAAGTCTGCTATAACAACCGCTAAGGAGTCTGTAAAGAAAGCTACCAAGCCTTCTGAAATGTTGACTCAGCTTACCAATGTTGAAACTAAGTTCAAGGACGCTGATGGTAAGGTCAATGATGCAGTTAACAATGCTCAGAAGGAAAACAAGAAGCAGAATACCAACGATCCTGATGCTACTACTTTCCAATCTGAGAAGGATAAAGCCAAGAAGGAGATTGACGGTATTACCGATTTGACTCCTGCAGAAAAGCAGAAGTATAAGGATCAGATTAATGATTCTACTCATAAGGGCGATCCTGAAGCAATTGTAAATCAGGCTAAGAAGCACAAGAAGATTGAAGCTGCTCTTAAAGCTATTGACAACTCCGAGCATTTGAACAATGCTCAGAAGGAAGCTTTCAAGAGGATTATTGAAGATACTGATGCTTCTGATCACAAGAACGCTGACGGAACAACTTCTGACGACATTGACGATGCGCTTGCCAACGCTGCAAACACCGATAATGCTATGGCTCGTCTTGAGAAGCTGAAAGAGATCGCTGATAAGTTTGCTAAGGGCGACAAGTATAAGGGTCTGCAAGAAGGCAATGAGCAAAAGAAAGCATTTGATGATGCCTCTACTGCAGCTGGTGCCGTGCTAGACAAAGCTAAGGGCGACGCCAAGAATGCTGATCAGGTTAATGATCTGTACAAGGATCTTCTTAATGCAATGCAGGCGATTGATGACAAAGTTAAGGGTGCGGGCGTAAGTACTGATGCACTTCAGGCTGAAGTAGATAAGGATTCTAAGCTTAAGCCAACGCAAGCTGATCCTAACGATTCCACTAAGCCGGGTACACCTGGCGATTCTCTGTACACGACCGCTTCCAAGGAGAAGAAAGAGGCATTTGACAAGGCACTATCCGATGCAGAAACTGCCCTGAAGACGGCTAATGACGATAACGCAAATCAAGCGAAGCCGGGCACTACTCCGCGCACTCCTGAGCAGGAAGCTGCAGCTCAAAAAGCAGTGGATGAAGCGCTTAAAAATCTTCAGAAAGCGCGCGAAGAGCTTGATGGTGTTGATACCAAGCCGTTGCAAGATGAGATTGGTAAGGATAGCAACGTTACGAACTCAGATAAGTATAAGTATGCTGATAAGTCTAAGACGGATGCATTTGATAAAGCACTTAAAGATGCACAAGACCTTATTTCTCAATTAGGTGATCTTGAAGGCACAGGTAAACAATACGCAGGCAAGTCTCAAAAAGAGAAGCAAGCTCTTGTTGATAAGGCTCTCCAGACTCTTAAAGATGCCGCTGCTGCTCTTGACGGTAAGAAACCAGTCGAGCCAACCCCAACTCCAACCCCAACGCCTTCTGTTGATAAGTCTCACTTGCAGCAGGGCATTGACAATGGTAGCGATGTTCATAAGTCGGATGATTATAATAATGCTCCTTCGGATAAGAAGCAGGCTTACGATCACGCTTTGGATCATGCTAACGAAGTGAACAATGATCCAAATGCAACTCAGGATCAGGTGAATCAGGCTGCTGAGGATTTGAAGAAGGCTGAGAATGATTTGAAGCCAACTCCAAGCCCGCTTCCTTCTCCTGTTCCTGGTGGCGCTGGCTTTGGTGTGAATGATAATGCGCCTACTACTGTGGATAAGGGCGAGTTGAACATTCAGATTGATAGTGCTGAAGCTGACTCTCAGCCTGGCAATGCTGGAGCTGGCAACAACAACGCTGGTAACAACAATGCTGGTAACGCAAACGCCAACGCTGCTAACGCCAACAACAATGCTGCTAATGCTGCAAATTCTGCTGCTGTGAATGCTGCGGTTGAAAATTCGCCGGCTGTGAAGCAGGCTGATGCTCAAGTTGCTAAGGCTCAGGCGGCTTTGGACTCTGCTTTGGCTGAGGCTAAGAAGGTTGCTGCTGATCCTAATGCAACTCAGGCTCAGGTGGATGCTGCAGCTCAGAAGCTTTCTGCTGCTCGTAAGGCTTTGGCGTCTGCTAAGGCTCATGCGGCTCAGGTGCGTGCTTCTGTGCGCTCTCAGGTGTTGAAGAGTGGTGTGTCTCAGCTTAGTAAGACTGGTAGCAACGTGTCTGTGATTGGCTTGCTTGCTACTGTTGCTGCGGCTGGTGCTGCGTTCTTCGTGAGTAAGCGCCGCGGAATCTCCCGCCACAGCAACAACTAGGCGAGAGGCTGCAAAGCCTGAATAGCCTGCAAAGCCTGCTGCTTTGCCAGACAATAAATAAATACTTGCCCCACTTCGCATCTTTCTTCACTCCGCGAAGTGGGGCATTTTCGTATGCGAATATTTTTATTTAACACGAATTGAAACAGTCACGAAAATATGGGAGAATTACCACATGACTACAGTTATTATGCATACTTCTGAAGGCGATATTAAAATCAACCTGTTTGATACCAAAGCGCCTGAAACCGTCAAAAATTTCGTTGGCTTAGCTACCGGTGAACGCGAGTGGATCGACCCATTCAGTGGAGAACCTTCGCATGAGCCATTTTACGATGGTTTAACTTTCCACCGCATTATTAAGGAATTTATGATTCAGGGTGGATGCCCACTTGGTAACGGAACTGGCGGTCCTGGCTACGAGTTTGACGATGAAATTGACACATCCTTGAAGTTCAACAAGCCTTATTTGCTCGCTATGGCAAATGCTGGAAAGCGTCGCGGTCGTGACGGTCGTTTGCATGGCACTAACGGCTCGCAGTTCTTCATCACAACCGTTCCAACTCCATGGCTTGACGGTCATCATACAATTTTCGGCGAAGTCGCTGACGATGAATCGAAGGCTGTTGTAGATAAGCTCGAGTCGGTTGCAACCGATCGCTCTGATGCTCCTCTTGAGCCTGTTGGCATTATTTCTATTGAAGTTTTGTGAAGTTTAAGCTGGTAAATAAATCAGCAATAAAAAAGCGAGCTTTATAGTTAAGCCCTGCAAGATTCCTTGCAAAACCTAGCTATAAAACTCGCTTCGGTTGTTCAACCTTCTTCTGTTATGCATTATCCATTGTAAGTATTTTATTCATTACTTTAAAAAGTAATTCGTGCGCTGTAAGCTCACATAAGCTTGCCTACAGCGCTTAAGTTCGCGCTTACTATAGCTTATTCTTTAACGCTTTGGTAAAGCGACGAGCCAGATTCCTGGAACTTCTTGCTCATCTCTTTCATGCCGTCAGCAATAGCCTGGTTTCGAGCTTCTTCAACAAGCTGTTCCTGCTGAGCTGCTCCACCAAAGCGCTTACGAATGTTTTGCGAAATAGCCATCGAGCAGAACTTTGGTCCGCACATCGAGCAGAAATGCGCCATTTTTGCCGGTTCTGCAGGAAGAGTATCGTCGTGGAAGGCGATTGCAGTATCTGGATCGTAGCTTAAGTTGAACTGATCCAACCAGCGGAACTCAAAACGAGCCTTACTAATAGCGTTGTCGCGATCCATAGCATGTGGATGATGCTTAGCAAGATCTGCCGCGTGGCAAGCGATCTTGTACGCAATTACGCCCTGCTTCACGTCGTCCTTGTTAGGCAATCCCAAATGTTCCTTAGGTGTTACGTAGCAAAGCATTGCCGTGCCGTAGCGCGCAATTTCTACGCCGCCAATTGCGGAAGTAATGTGATCGTAGCCTGGGGCAGTGTCGGTAGTCAAAGGACCAAGCGTATAGAATGGAGCATTCTGGCAAATCGCCTTCTCCATTTCAATATTCATGCGCACAGTGTCGAATGGCACGTGGCCAGGGCCTTCAATCATAACTTGCACATCATGCTGCCAAGCAATCTTAGTAAGCTCGCCAAGCGTCATAAGCTCAGAAAGCTGAGCAGCATCGTTTGCATCAGCCAAGCTACCTGGGCGCAAGCCGTCACCCAAAGAGAATGCAACATCGTACTTTGCAAAAATCTCGCACAATTCTTCAAAGTGCGTGTACAAGAAGCTTTCCTGATGATGCTGCAAGCACCATTCAGCCATAATCGAGCCGCCTCGAGAAACAATGCCGGTTACGCGGTTTGCAGTAAGCGGCACGTAGCGAAGAAGCACGCCAGCGTGAATAGTCATGTAGTCAACGCCCTGCTCGCACTGCTCAATAACAGTGTCGCGGAAAAGTTCCCAGCTTAGCTTAGAAGCGTCATCCTCAACCTTTTCCAAAGCCTGGTACATTGGCACAGTGCCGATCGGCACAGGGGAGTTGCGCAAAATCCATTCGCGCGTGGTGTGAATATCGTTACCGGTGGAAAGATCCATAACGGTATCCGCACCCCACTTCGTTGCCCACGTAAGTTTTTCAACTTCTTCGTCAATAGAAGAAGTTACGGCAGAATTGCCCATGTTTGCGTTGAGCTTAGTTAAGAAGCGAGAACCAATAATCATAGGCTCTGCCTCAGGGTGGTTAATATTGCAAGGAATTACAGCACGTCCGGCTGCAAGTTCGGAGCGAACAAGCTCTACGTCGCAATTTTCGCGAGTAGCAACATACTGCATTTCTGGGGTTACGATTCCGTGGCGAGCGTACCACATTTGCGTAATCGGATGATCCGCGCCCTTCATTGGCTTATGCGTGCGACCACGCCATTCTTTAGAAGCCTTACCGCGTTTAATTGCGCGCTTTCCGTCGTCTTGAAGATTGCGCCTGCGACCCTCATATTCCACAACGTCACCACGGTCGCGAATCCAGTCAAGTCGAAGCGGAGCCAAGCCTTCCTTAGGATCGCACTTTGGACCTTCAGTATTGTAGTCCTTAAAAGGCGGGTTAGGGCCAACGCCAGGAGTGTCCGAAAGCTTAATCTCAGTGTATGGAACTTCCAAATCGTAAGAACCGTACTCGTATTCAAAATGAACTGGAGTAGTTTTGCGAATATGAGCCTTGTCTCGCTGAGTGCATCCGCGTGATGCAATATCTACGCGCTGCTGCTTAGCTAACTTTGCTGCTTCTTTTGCTTCTTTAGCGTTAATAAAAGTTGGTTTCTTTTCTGCAGTTTCTTTAGATTCTGAGTTTGAAGCTTTTTCGTCAACAACTACGCGCTTAGCGTAGCCGTGCTTGCTTTCTTGGCGCACTGACTTCCAGCTTTCAACAAAATCATGCATTGTTGATTCTGGAGTTTGCGAAGCATAAATCGGTTCTGTAACGAAGAAGCCTGCAGCTTTTGTGCGAGCAATCATAGATACGTCTTCAAGCTGAGTTTTTCCGCCAACTAAAACTGGGAAATCGCTTGCGGAGCAAATCGTATTAATTTTTGCTTCGTCCAGCGTTGTGTGATTCGCTTCCAATTCGTAAGAGGCAGTAGTGTTTTCTTGCCCTTCTTCTGGGTTTCGCATTGCTGTTACGCAAATGTAGTCAATGCAACCATCTGGAAGCTCGTTAATAACCTTAACTAAGCTTTCTGTTTCAACTGTTAAACCAATAACAGCATCCTCGCCAAGCAAAGCGCGCGCTTCTCTAGGTTCCATGTCGCTTTGAGCTAAGTGAACGCCGTCAACTTTAATGCTTTGATTTCTAGCCTGCCAAGCAACATCAACTCGCTCGTCAATAACAAAAGTTACTGAATCACACTTGTTATTGTCTTCAATAATTTGTGCAATATCTCGAGCAATAGTTGTGATTTCTTTTGCGCTCTCATCATTTGCGTGCAAACGAATCAACGTTGCTCCTGCGCGCAAAGCATCATCAACAATATCGGTAAGCGGACGATTATTACAAGCTTTTGGGTCTGCAATAAAGCAGGCGGTGAGATTGAACTGATCACGCATTGATGCGTATGGATAATTCGAGGTCATACTAAAATCGTTGCTCCCTACGTTGTATTAACTAAACAGGTTCGAAGGGTTAGGCTTTGCCTATCTCAGCCTTCTAAAAGAAAGCACCCCTGCAAATGTCGAATTATCAGCCATTTTACACGATTACATGCACTTTTTATTAAAGGCATGTTGCGAAGACTTTGTTTTTGTAAAGTTTTCACAACATGCCTTAGTTTTACAAAGTTAGAGTTTGTAAGTTTTAGCGCTCGTGGTGATTTATAGTGCGTGAAATAAAATCTCCCAAGCTTTGCACAATTTGCACAAGAATAATGCAGAGCACCACGGCAACCGTCATAACATCGTACTGGTAGCGCTGGTAGCCGTAACGTATTGCAATATCTCCAAGTCCGCCAGCTCCAACTGTTCCAGCCATTGCACTAAAACCAAAAAGCGTTATGAATGTAAGAGCAGCGCCGCGAATAAGCGAAGGCAAAGCTTCCCAAAGCAGCACTTTGCACACAATTTGAAGTTTGCTTGCTCCAAAGCTTTGTGCAGCTTCAATTAAGCTTCCGTCAACTTCTGCCAAGGACTGTTCAACAATTCGCGCCACAAACGGAGCTGCTGTAATAACAAGCGGCACAATAGCTCCTGGAACTCCAAGAGATGTGCCAACAAGTAGGCGAGTGAACGGAATTAAAGCAACAAGAAGAATAATAAACGGCACTGAGCGCACAATATTAACAATCCAGCCAATAACAGCGCTTAAAGTTGCGTTTGGGCAAATGCCCTTTTTGCCCGAAATAATAAGCAGCACACCAATTGGAAGGCCAATTGCATAAGCTAAAAGTGTTGCCACAGAAGTCATTACTAAAGTATCTTGCACGCCTTCAATTAGTAAATCGCCATAGTTATCAATAAATTGTGTAGCAGTTTCTAGCATTTTACTTCACCTCGCCTGCAAGTGTGTAGTTTTCGGTAAAACTCTTCTTATTTCTATGATTTTCTACTTTGTCGTCTGCAATAAGCGTGCGCAAAATATCGCTTTGTGGATTTGCGAAAAGCTCTGCAGTATCTCCTAATTCCACAATATTTCCGCCGTCAATCATTGCCACACGGTCGCAAATATTTCTAGCAACTGCCAACGAGTGCGTAATAATAACGAGCGTCACGTTAAGCTCGCGGTTAATTCTGCGCAATAAGTCAAGTATTTGAGCTGTTGTAGTGGAGTCGAGTGCGCTTGTAGCTTCGTCGCAAAGCATAATCGAAGGATTATTTGCCAAGGCTCGAGCGATTGCTACGCGCTGCTGTTGTCCGCCGGAAAGCTGGCTAGGGTAGCGGTTAGCAAAATCCTGCAATCCAACCAAGTCAAGCAAATAGTGTGCGCGCTCTTCACGTTCTTTTTTTGGAGTGTGATTTAGTTCAAGCGGAAAAGTTACGTTTCGCAATACTGTGCGCTGCTGGAAAAGACTAAAGTTTTGGAAAATCATTCCAATATTCGCGCGAACTTTAGCAAGCTCTTTATCTTTTACTTCGCTAATATCGTTGCCGTCAATTATAACTTTTCCGGAAGTTGGCCTCTCAAGCAGATTCATGCAGCGCACTAATGAAGATTTACCGGCACCAGAAGAGCCAAGTATTCCGAATACTTCGCCAGATTCAATGGTGAGATTAATATCGTGCAATGCTTCATGCGCTTCGCTACCTTTTCCGTAGCTTTTATGAAGATGTTCAATCTGAATCATGCTTATTCCCTAACAGCTTATTATTCTTAGGATACTTTAGGTAAGTTCAATACTTAACTAAAATATCTACACTACGTATATTACAAACTAAAAAATACTAAAAATACTGCCGCAAAGCACACGCCTTGTGGCAGTATGTGGCTACTTTTTATTCTTTAGAAAACTGGAAGCACAGCGCCCTTATAGTTCTTATTAATATAATCGCGAACTGCACTTGTTTTCAAAGCTTTAATCAAGGCTTTAATCTTAGCCAGCTTTTCTGAACCCTTCTTTACAACAATAATGTTTTCGTAAGTTTTAGCGGCAACGCCACCAACTTTTTCGGAAGTAAGAGGATCCTTAGTTGGGTTAAAACCAGCCTGAATAGCGTAGTTTCCGTTCATTGCAGCAAGATCAACATCCTTAATAGCTGTTGGAACTGCAGACGGGTCAAGCTCCTTGAACTTCAAATTCTTAGGATTGCTCGTAATGTCGTTAACTGTTGATTTTACATCCTTTGGATTCTTCAACTTAATCAAACCGGCATCCTGAAGAAGAAGAAGTGCGCGAGCTTCATTAGAAGGATCGTTTGGAACTGCAATAGTAGCGCCGTTAGCCAAATCCTTAATGGTTTTTGTCTTTCCCGGGTAAAGTCCAAATGGCTCAAAATGTATTCCTGCAATTGAAATCAGGTGCGAGCCCTTTTCCTTATTGTAGTTGTCCAAGTATGGAAGATGCTGGTAGTAGTTTGCGTCAACTTCACCTTCTTCGGTTGCAGCATTTGGCTGAACGTAGTCGGTGAATTCCTTAACAACAAGCTTGTAACCTTCTTTTTTCAAAACTGGTTTCACAACATTGTTAAGAATTTCCGCATGTGGGGTTGGCGTTGCTGCTATGGTAATTGTCTTATCATCGCCGTTTGCGCCTTTAGTGCTTCCGCATCCGCTTAAAGCAAAAGTTGCGAGCGCTGCGAGTGCTGTGAGTGATGCAATAACTTTAATCCTGCGCATATTTTCTTCTCCTTGGTTTGTTTACCTGTTTGTTTGTTGTGTTTGTTGTTTGTTTTTTTTTTTATTTTGTTTTTACGTTTCTCCCCTTCGCGAGTAACGAGTTCTCAATATAGGCCAGAAAAATCAAGAATTCTACAATTTGCTTATTAGTAATATTTATGACGTGTTACTAATCCGCATGCTTACGGCATGGCTGGGGAAAAATAAGTTTTTCAACACGTCGCTTAATTGCGTAACGCATGCTATTAAACTAGTAAATATGAGTTTTTTGCGATTGGCATTAGCGCAGATAGATACCTGCGTTGGAAATATTGATAGCAATGTTGAAAAAGTGGTGAAATACGCAACTTGCGCCGCAAATAATGGTGCGAATATGGTTGTGTTTCCAGAAATGACATTAACCGGATATCCGATTGAAGATCTTGCTTTAAGAGGAACTTTCCGTGCGGTCGCGCAAAAAGCTGCAGAGTCTCTTGCTAAAAAACTTTCGGAAGAAGGCTTGGGTGAGCTTTACGTAGTAGTTGGCACTGTTGGTTTCGACGAATCTGCAGGAAAGCCTCGTAACCGTCTACTTGTTCTTCACAAAGGCGAATCAGTGCTTCAGTACGATAAGCATTTTTTGCCAAATTACGGCGTTTTTGACGAGTTTCGTATTTTCTCTTCCGGAAATAAGTGCGAAATTTTGCAGATTAATAATATGCGTCTTGGCTTTGCTATTTGTGAAGACATTTGGCAAGATGGCGGACCTGTTGCGCGCTTAGCAGAACTTGGTATTGATGCTCTTATAACAATGAACGGCTCTCCTTACGAGGAAGGTAAAACTCATGTGCGCTTGAATTTGGCTAAAAAGCGTGCTGAGGAAGTTCATGCTCCAGTTGTGTACGTGAATCAGGTTGGTGGCCAAGACGATTTAGTTTTTGACGGCGGAAGTTTTGTTGTTGATGTTGACGGAACTTTGCTTGAGCGCTCGCCAATGTTTGCTGAAGACTTGTCTTTTATTGATTTTGACACTTCGCTTTCTTCTCAAAAAACTTCTAGTATTGCTCCAAAACTGGATTCGGACGAAGAAGTTTACAGCGCTTGCGTTCTGGGTCTTCGCGACTACATGCGTAAAAACGGTTTTAAAGGCGTGTGCTTAGGTCTTTCTGGCGGTATTGATTCAGCTTTAGTTGCAACTATGGCTGCGGACGCGTGTGGCGGCGAAAATGTTCACGGAATTTCCATGCCGAGCATGTATTCTTCTGACGGCTCTAAGGATGATGCGTGCGATTTAGCAAATCGCATTGGTGCTCACTACGATGTGCAGCCGATTGAGCCTATTTTTAAGGCTTTTCAGTCTCAGCTTGATTTGCAAGGTGTTTCTGCAGAAAACTTGCAGGCTCGCGTTCGTGGAGTAATCGTAATGGCTTACTCAAATTCTCTAGGAGTGTTGGCGCTCGCAACTGGTAATAAATCAGAGCTTGCTTGCGGATATTCAACAATTTATGGAGATGCGGTAGGAGGGTATGCTCCTATTAAAGATTTGCTAAAAACGCGTGTTTGGGCGCTTTCTCGCTGGCGCAATCGTGCAGCTAAAGCCGGAGTAGGCGTTGGAATGTTAAAAATTGTTGGTTTTGAGGATGCTAAAAAGACGCAAGCTCCTAAAGACGGCATATTGATTCCAGTAAACTCTATTGTTAAACCGCCTAGCGCGGAGCTTCGTCCGGGGCAAAAAGATTCCGATTCTTTGCCTGAATATGAGCTTCTTGACCGTGTCTTACAAGCTCATATTGAGCATGCTCACGGAAGGGCTGATTTGCTTGCCGACGGTTTTGACTCTCATACGGTAGATACGGTTATGCGTTTGGTAGATCGCGCCGAGTGGAAGCGCAGGCAGTATCCGTTGGGTCCAAAAGTAAGCGCTATTGCTTTTGGTAGGGATCGAAGAATGCCTGTTACAACCGCTTTTCGAGAATAAAATGTGACATATCTCACTAGATTTCTTGCAAAACTCCTCGCGCACTTTTCTACGTATGCCTTAATATTGTTATTAAGACAGCGTGAAGGTGCGCTGCATTACAAAAGGAGCTTAAAAATGACATCGGTTGATGCTTCCGTTCTCAACGAAGAGGATCTTCGCACCAAAGCTTGGGACGGTTTTGAAAGTGGCAACTGGCAGAAAGATATTGACGTTCGTGACTTCATTTTGAAGAACTATACGCCATATGAAGGCGACGAAAGCTTCTTGGCTAATGCCACAGAAAAAACGAAGCACATGTGGAAGTATCTTGACGACAACTACTTGGCTGTTGAGCGTGAGCGTCGCGTATACGATGTTGAAACTCATATTCCTGCAGGTATTGACGCCATGCCAGCAGGTTATATTGAAAGCCCAGAAGTAGATAACGTAATCGTAGGTCTTCAAACTGATGAGCCTTGCAAGCGCGCTATGATGCCAAACGGCGGTTGGCGTATGGTTGAGCAGGCTATTAAGGAAGCTGGTAAGGAAGTAGATCCTCAAATTAAGAAGATTTTTACCGTTTACCGCAAGACGCATAACGATGGCGTGTTTGGTGTTTACACCAAGAATATTAAGATTGCTCGCCACAACAAGATTTTAACCGGTTTGCCAGATGCTTACGGCCGTGGTCGTATTATTGGCGATTATCGTCGCGTTGCTTTGTACGGTGTGAACATGCTTATTGAGTTCAAGAAGCGTGACAAGGATTCGATTCCATACCGCAACGATTTTACCGAGACCGAGATTGAGCATTGGATTCGCTTCCGCGAAGAGCATGATGAGCAGATTAAGGCTTTGAAGCAGCTTATTAACTTGGGTAACGAGTACGGTTTGGATTTGACTCGTCCAGCACAGACTGCTAAGGAAGCTGTTCAGTGGACTTACATGGGCTACCTTGCTTCTGTTAAGAGCCAGGATGGCGCTGCAATGAGCTTCGGCCGCGTTTCTGCATTCTTTGATTGCTACTTTGAGCGCGATTTGAAGGCTGGTTTAATTAACGAAACCGACGCTCAGGAAATTATTGATGCTCTTGTTATGAAGCTTCGTATTGTGCGCTTCTTGCGTACTAAGGATTACGACGCAATCTTCTCGGGAGATCCTTACTGGGCAACTTGGTCCGATGCAGGCTTTAGCGAGGATGGTCGCACTTTCGTGACCAAGACTTCGTTCCGTCTGCTCAACACTTTGACTCTTGAGCATTTGGGACCGGGTCCTGAGCCAAACATCACTATTTTCTGGGATCCAAAGCTTCCAGAAGCCTACAAGCGTTTCTGCGCACGAATCTCTATTGACACTTCTGCAATTCAGTACGAGTCAGATAAAGACATTCGTGAGCACTGGGGTGACGATGCTGCTATTGCTTGCTGCGTTTCACCAATGCGTGTTGGTAAGCAAATGCAGTTCTTCGCTGCACGCGTGAACTCCGCTAAGGCTTTGCTTTACGCTATTAACGGTGGTCGCGACGAAATGACCGGCATGCAGGTTATTGACAAGGGCGTTATTGAACCAATTCGCCCAGAAGCCGACGGTACTCTCGACTATGAGAAAGTTAAGGCCAACTACGAGAAGGCTTTGGAATGGCTTTCCGAGACTTATATTGAGGCTTTGAACATAATCCACTACATGCACGATAAGTACGCTTACGAGTCCATTGAAATGGCTTTGCACGATAGGGAAGTCTACCGTACGCTTGGTTGCGGTATGTCCGGCTTGTCTATTGCAGCGGATTCTTTGGCTGCCTTGAAGTATGCAAAGGTTTACCCAATCTACAACAAGGATGCTAAGAATACTGAAGGCCACGAGTACGAGTACATCGAAGGCGCAGACGACGATTTGGTGGTCGGCTACAAGACGGTTGGTGAATTCCCAATCTACGGTAACGACGATGATCGCGCCGACGACTTGGCAAAGTGGGTTGTAAGCACAGTTATGGGCCAGGTGAAGCGTTTGCCTGTGTATAGAAACGCCGTGCCGACACAATCAATTTTGACAATTACCTCTAACGTTGAATACGGCAAAAACACCGGTTCTTTCCCGTCTGGACACAAAAAAGGCACGCCGTACGCACCAGGCGCAAACCCAGAAAATGGAATGGATTCTCACGGAATGCTTCCATCTATGTTTTCTGTTGGTAAGATTGATTATGACGATGCCCTCGATGGCATCTCACTGACCAATACCATTACTCCTGATGGTTTAGGTCGAGATGAAAGTGAGAGGATTGATAACTTGGTCGGCATTCTGGATGCTGGCAACGGTCACGGACTGTACCACGCAAACATTAACGTGTTGCGTAAGGAACAGCTCGAGGACGCAGTTGAACATCCAGAAAAGTACCCGCATTTGACGGTGCGAGTTTCTGGCTACGCGGTGAACTTCGTGAAGCTCACTAAGGAACAGCAGCTCGACGTTATTTCTCGTACGTTCCATCAAGGATCAGTCTCTGACTGACTCATCTAATCTATGAGCGCCGGGAGCGAGCTTAGCTTCGCTCCCGGTTTACTTATTTGCATAACGGTTAGACGCAAGTTTACTGTTGCAACAGTTACACATTGCAATAGTTACACATTGCAATAGTTACACACAGTTAAATAAGTTTGGAGGGCAGAAAAGTGGTTGAAAATACAGCGTTTCGTACTACTACTCAGCATATGCTCAAAGAGTCAAAAGAGTATGCTCGTCAAACTTTAATGGGTGGACTTTCCGGCTTTGAATCTCCAATTGGGCTAGATCGTAAAGATCGCCTTGTTGCTCTTAAAACAGGCGATATTGGGTTTGTGCATTCGTGGGATATTAACACTTCTGTTGATGGCCCGGGAACTCGTATGACAGTGTTTATGAGTGGTTGCCCGCTTCGCTGCCAGTATTGCCAGAATCCTGATACTTGGAAAATGCGCGACGGAAAGCCAGTCTACTTAGATGCGATGATTAAAAAAGTTGACCGTTATCAAAGTCTTTTTAAGGCAACAGGCGGCGGAATCACTTTTTCTGGCGGCGAGTCCATGATGCAACCAGCTTTTGTATCTAGAGTTTTTCGTGCTGCAAAAGAAATGGGCGTGCATACTTGCTTAGATACTTCGGGCTTTTTGAATCGCAATTATACGGATGAAATGATTGACGACATTGATCTTTGCCTTCTTGACGTTAAATCCGGAACTGAAGAAACGTATAAAAAAGTAACTGGCGGCTTGCTTCAGCCAACTATTGACTTTGGTCAGCGATTGGCGAAGGCTGGTAAGAAGATTTGGGTGCGTTTTGTGCTAGTTCCAGGTTTGACCGACAGCGAAGAAAACGTTGAAAAAGTTGCTGAGATTTGCGATTCGTTTGGGGATGCTGTTGAGCATATTGACGTGCTTGGCTTCCATCAACTAGGCCGACCAAAGTGGCATGAGCTTAGGATTCCGTACCCTCTTGAGAATCAAAAAGGGCCTTCTAGAGCACTTAAAGAGCGCGTTGTAAACCAGTTCAAAGACCACGGTTTTGTTGTGTACTAGACTGAACCTCGATGCGTTTTAGGCAATTTTTGCGTATTGTATTGTTTTTTTTTTTTTTAAAGGATTTTGTATAATATATGCAAATAACCTTTTTTAGAGAAAGGATACGCAATGAAGCGCAGAATAGGTTGTTGGATTGCATTAGCTTTTACATTAGCGTTAGCTATTTTTGTGCGGTGTAACGATCAGTTTGGCTTTGGCACAGCAATTATTATTTTAATTGTTTTGCCTATAATCTTGCTGCCGACCAATATCGTTGCAGCTTTCGATGAGAAACTTCTTATTGAAGTGCCAATAATATCTATTGCTATAACCATTGCTACAGAACTTGCCACTTTCCCAATAAGAGATTTAGGTTTACATACCCTCTACGTTATCCCAACGATTTTGGTTTCGGTGGTTGCGTTTACTCTTACTAGATTCCTTAAAACTAAACTTGTTAAGCGCATAACTGACGAAATAGCAAACAATAAAACAGATTGATTATTTGATTGGTTATTTATTTGATTTTTTATTTTTGAATAGTCGTAGTTGTGTGCGAAAGTTGAAGCCGTGTTAAAAGATGCATAATCTATAACACGGCTTAAATATTTTTTACGGATATTTTGCAAAAAGTACAGAATATTTTGCAAAAAGTGTAAGAATTTGTGTAAAGCGTACAATCGGGAGGCGTACTTGAACGAGGAACCAAAGCTCTTAAAAGAGCCTAGAGACGGTGTTCCAGAAGTCATTGATACGCTTGAAGCATATAAAGAATATTGCAGTTTATTGGCAGCGGGCTCTGGCCCTTTGGCTGCGGACGCTGAGCGAGCTTCCGGTTTTCGCTACAATCATGAAGATTGGTTGATTCAATTTAAACGCAAGGGTGCAGGAATTGGTTTGCTTGATCCTGTGGCTCTTAAAAATCTCGGTGTTGATTGGCATGAGTTTAACGAGGCAATATGGGATTCGCCTTGGATTATTCACGACTCTATGCAAGATTTGCCAGGATTTTTCGACATTGGTTTGCGTCCGCGTGACTTATTTGATACGGAAATCGCGGCTAAATTACTTGGCAGAAAGCGTTTTGGTTTAAGTTCTGTAACCGAATATTATTTGGGTTTGACTCTTGCAAAAGAACATTCTGCAGCGGACTGGTCTTACCGCCCTCTTCCTAGAGATTGGCGAAATTACGCGGCTTTAGACGTTGAGTTGTTAATCGAACTAGAAGAAGTGATGCGCGGCGAACTTAAAAAGCAAGGAAAATTGGATTGGGCTAAAGAAGAATTTAAGCACTTGCTTATAAAGGGTGCGCAAAAGAAAGCGCCTCATCCTCGTCCGTGGCTTAAAATTTCGCATATAAATGTTCTTATGCACGATCGTGTTGGCTTAATAATTGCAAAAGACTTGTGGCAAGAGCGTGATGCTTTAGCTCAAAAATACGATATTGCGCCTAATCTTTTGCTTTCTGACTCGGCAATTATTGAAGCCGGAAAGCGTAAGCCGCGTAATGCTCGCGATTTTCGTTCTATTCGTTCACTAAACGAGCGTGTGCGCATTCACACAGGCAGCGAACAAGACAAAATGTTTGAACGTTACGCGCCAATTCAGCGCAAAATTAAGCCATCTCTTTGGAAGAATATTATTGAAAAAGCGCTTAATCGTGCAAAATCTGGCGAAACAGCCATGGATGATTTTTCGGAAATTGCGCATAATGATTCTGACGATTTTAAAGATTCTAAAAGTTTGCAGCAGTCTCAAGACGCGCAATCTGCTCCTCGCTCAATGCGCTATTGGAAAGAGCATCATCCCGCTAGATATGAGCGTTTGCAACGAATTAGAGCAGTTCTTACAAGTATTTCGCAAGACACGCATACTCCAGTAGAAGTCATTATTAAACCGCAAATTATTCGTAACTTATGTTGGTGCGAAAATATTACGGATGTTGACGTTTATTCCTTCTTTTTGGAACAAGGCGCTAGGCCATGGCAAGTTGCACTTATTGCTGAGTCCGTAACTCGCGCTATCATGTAACGGTTGTGCCATACGGCAGAAGGTAGAAAACGTAATTTCAGGAGCGCAAGCGTGAAAATCAGCGTCAGGAATCTTGAGCCAACTAAGGTTAAGCTCACTATCACCGCAGATCTCGAAGACTTCAAGCCATTCTTGGATGAGGCTCGTAAGGAGATTGCAAAGCAAATTAACGTGCCAGGTTTCCGTAAGGGTCATGTGCCAGGCAAGATTGTAGATCAGCGTGTCGGTTTTGCAGCCGTTGCTGGTGAAGCCGTTAATTCCGCTGTACCAGAGCTTTATTCCAATGCTTTGGAAGAAAAGAAGATTCACCCAATGGATCAGCCAGAGTTTGACGTTCAGGAAGTTCCAACGTCTACTGAAGCTGATGCAACTCTTAAGTTTGTTGCGACCGTTGAGCGTCGTCCAGAGTTCAAGCTGAACAAGTTCAAGGGCGTTGAGATTGAAGTTGAGAAGCCAAAGGTTTCCGACAAGGATGTTAAGGCTCGTTTGGAAGCTCTTCGTCAGCGTTTCGCAACTTTGGTTGGCGTTGATCGTCCAGCTACTAAGGGTGATTACACCAATATTGATTTGGAAGCTCGCATTAACGATGAAGTTGTTGACGCTCAGGAAGGCGTTAGCTACGAAATCGGTTCCGGCGTTTTGCTTGACGGCTTGGATGAGGCTTTGGATAGCCTTTCTGCCGGTGAAGAAACCACTTTTGAAGGCAAGCTTGAGTCCGGCAAGCATAAGGGCGAAAAGGCTCAGATTAAGGTTAAGGTTAATTCCGTAAAGACTCAGGAATTGCCAAAGCTTGATGATGACTTCGCTCAGGAAGCTTCCGAGTTTGACACTTTGAAGGAATTGAAGGCAGAAATTCGCAAGTCTTGCGAACAGGCTGCTGAAGGTCGTCAGGCCACCAACGCTCGTGACGCATTCCTCGTTAAGCTTCAGGAAGAAGTTGAAATTCCTGTGCCAAAGGGTGTTTTGGACAAGGCTGTTGCTGAGCATTTGAAGGGCATGACCCCAGATCCTGAAAAGGCTACTAAGAAGCAGAAGGATGAGGCTCAGAAGGCTGCAGAAAAGGAAATTCGCGACCAGATGGTTCTCGATGCTTTGGCTGAGCAGATGGATGTATCCGTTTCTCAGGCAGATGTCACTAACTTCTTGATTTCTGTTGCTCAGCAGTACGGCATGGATCCAAACCAGTTCATCAATGCAATCGTGAACAACGGTCAGCTTGGTTCCGCTATTCAGGAAGTTGCTCGTTCTAAGGGCTTACTTGCTGGTATGCGTGCTGTAAAGTTTGTTTCTGAAGGCGAGGCTCTTGATTTGAGCGCATTCTTGTCTGAGGAAGATGAAGAAAGCGAAAGCGTAGAAGCCGCAACTAAGGCTGCTGCTGTTGCTGACGAGCTTTCTAAGTAGAAGTAGAGTAGAATTAACTAAATTCTAAGTTACTTTGTAAAGGCTTTAACTAAGACCTGGCGGAATTATTTTTCTGCCGGGTCTTAACTTTATTAAGAATTGCGAGAAGTTATGGATAGTAGTTCTGAAACTAAGTCTGAATCTTGCTCAAGATTTGGCAGTTTACTTAATCTCGCAATTCGAGTAGCGCGATTTGCAGCAGCTTCTGTTGTTCTAGGCATTCTTGCCGGCTTAGGTGCAACAGTTCTTACGCTTATTCTTTACGCAGTACAATACCTTGCTTTTGGCTCAATTGAATCTGCTGAAAACACTGTATTTTCAGCGCTTCCTTGGTATCGCTACGTGCTATCTACAACCATTTCAATGACTATTGCCGGCATAGCTTGGTATTTTTTGCGCAAAAGAGAGAATCCTCCTCGAATCGTCACTATTCCGCAAGCTGTTTTCGGAAGCATTATGCCAATTTTTTCTACTATTGCACATGTTTTGCTGCAAATCGGAATTGTTGGTTCTGGAATTTCAATAGGCAGGGAAGTAGCTCCGCGAGAATTGGCTGCAATGATTGCTCAGCGTTACAGCCGCATTTTTCATGTGTCTTACAAAACTCAGCGCGTACTTATTGCTTCTGCTGCTGGAGCTGGATTGGCGGCAGTGTATCACGCGCCTTTAGCTGGCACTGTGCTTGCATTAGGTTTGCTTAGTAAAACTCAAGGTCTTGGTTTTTACGCGTGGTTAAATCGCGAAAATGGTCCTGTAGCGGTTAATGTAGTTAAAAATATTGCGCAATCGGAGCGCATGTATTGCTTGCCTTTTGCTCTTGTTATGAATTATGTTGCCACGTTTGTTGCAGGATTTTTACTGCATCATTCCAAATACTACAATATTTCGCAATTTTCTTGCACGATTTCTTGGCAAATTTTTGTTTTAGCTGTTGCTGTTGGCGTAGTGTGTGGCTTATTTGGTTGTGTTTTTCGCTTGGGTATTATTTGGTGTCGCACTCATGCTTTGCGCGGCGTAAAAATGCTGTGTTTTATGCCAATAGCCGGCTTACTTATTGGTGTTATAGCTTGCCGTTTTCCGCATATTATGGGCAATGGTAGGTCGCTTGCTCAACTTGCTTTTTCTGTATCAAGCTTTCCGCATGTGGCAGCTAGTGCGAATATTACGATTGTTTTGCTGATTCTTGCAATGATTAAAATGCTTGCTACTTTGCTTGTTTTGCGCTACGGTGCTTCCGGCGGCGTGCTGCAGCCTAGTATTTCATCGGGTGCTTGCATTGGGCTTGTTGTGTGCGCTGTAAGTATGAAACTTCCTATTGGAAGCGTTCTTATAAACCAGCCCAATGTATTGATATTGTCTGCTATTTTTGGCGCAGCAAGTCTATTGGCTGCAAGCCGAAAATCATTATGGTTTGCGCTTTTACTTGTGGCGCAACTAGTGAATGTTCCGCTTATTATGATCGTTCCGATGATTGTTTCCTGCGCTGCTGCACGAAGTGTAACGCTGCTGCCAAGAATTTTTAGACGCAAATAAAATATGCGCCTTTGCTAATTCAATTAGTAGCAAAAGCGCATATTGTAATATTGTTTAGTTATCGATGAAGTCATCTTTATAAATAACACTGCCGTCGTCATTTAAAATAGTGTAATACAAGTGTATTGGAGAGCTGACCTTATTTTTAGCTTCTTCAAGTACTGGGAACAGATTTGAAAGGAAGAGTCTGTCGGAAAAAGTAGCAGTGGCCTTTGGAATTGCATCGTCAGGTACGCGATCTGTGAATTTAACAGTTATATTGAGGTTATCTCCCTTAGCGTCAAACGTTGCGGATACGTCATTATCGCCTCTTTCTTCAAAGTCTGATGGATGGCAATTTGCGTATTCTTCAATATTGACGCTTTTTTCTGCAGAACAATTGTAATGTTTGCCAAAAGTGCCCGTAATTAAGCTGCCGAAAACTATTACTGCTAGTACAACAGCAACAATGACAGCAATTCTTTTCTTATGCTCATCTGCTAGTGTCGTATTTACGAAGCTTATTGCTCGCTGCTGGAAATCTTTATACGTTTTTAATAATTTATCGTTATTTATATAACTATTTGCATACCCGTTTTGGTACCCGTTTTGGTATCCGTTTTGGTAGTCGTTTTGATACCAATCATTTTGATAGCCGTTATTTTGGTATTCGTTATTTTGATAGTCGTTGTTTTGGTAAGTGTTTTCTTGATTCCAATTATTTTGGTAATCGTTGTTCACGTATGAATTGTTCTGATACCCATTTTGGTAGCCGTCATTTTGGTAGCCGTCGTTTTGATAAGTGTTGTTCTGATATTCGTTGTTTTGATAGCTGCCCGTTTGATTAGCATTATTTGGGTAAGTGTCTGTTGGATTCCAATTATTTTGGTAATCGTTGCTCTGATTGTTATTATTTGCTTCTGCATTCGGAGGGTAATTGTTGCTTGGCAAGTTGTTAGAATCCATGACTTCTCCTCTTTGAGCGAATTTGCATTAATAAAAAATATACTAAACATTTTATATCAATCTGTATAATAGTTGAATAATTATCTGAATTGATTCGTAAAAATTCAGTCTAGAATATTTCGCTGATTCGCTGCATACTATGTTTTCTATACGGTCACGCGCACACGATAATCTAGGAATACTTAAGTTTATGGTAAGGAGATAAGGTGACTGAGCTTTTTACAGCTTCTCCTGTTATGGAACAGGCGGAAGCGTCTTCGCAAACCGATTCTATTTTTAATCGGTTGCTAAAAGATCGCATTATTTGGTTGGGATCTGAAGTAAAAGACGAGAATGCTAATATTATCTGCGCTCAGATGCTGATGCTTGCGGCGCAAGATCCTAAGAAGGATATTTGGTTGTATATTAATTCGCCTGGTGGTTCTATTACTGCGGGTATGGCAATTTACGACACTATGCAGCTAATCGAACCAGATGTTGCAACTATTGCAGTCGGCATGGCAGCTTCAATGGGTCAGTTCCTGCTTAGTTCTGGAACGCCTGGTAAGCGTTATATTACGTCTCATGCGCGCGTGCTTATGCATCAGCCTTCTGGCGGCGTTGGTGGTACTGCTACGGATGTGCGTATTAATGCTGAGCTGATTATGGATATGAAGAAAACACTTTCTGAATTAACAGCTAAGCAGACTGGTCATACCGTAGAAGAAATCTACCGAGATAACGAATATGATCACTGGTTCACTGCTAAACAGGCGTTGGAGTATGGTTTTGTAGATAAAATCGTAACAACTCCTGCTTCAATGCGAGGTGAGGAGTAACTTATGGCAAGTGAAGAAGCAAAGTTTGTTGCGCGTGCTGAGCGTTTGGCTGGTTTTGGCGGCGTTTCTTCAGCACAGCGAATTACTAACCGCTACGTTTTGCCACAGTTTGGTGAGCAAACCCCGTACGGCTTAAAAACGCATGATCCGTACACGAAGCTTTTTGAAGATCGCATTATTTTTATGGGCGTTCAGGTTGACGACACTTCTGCTGACGATATTATGGCTCAGCTTCTGGTGTTGGAAAGCATGAATAGCGAACGCGACATTATGATGTATATCAATTCTCCTGGCGGCTCTATGACTGCAATGACTGCTATTTACGACACAATGCAGTATATTGGCCCGGATGTTCAAACCGTATGCTTGGGTCAGGCTGCATCTGCTGCTGCAATTTTGCTTGCTGCTGGAGCTCATGGCAAGCGCATGATTTTGCCGAATGCGCGCGTGCTTATTCATCAGCCTGCAATGGGTCAAGATTTTGGTAAGGCTACTGAAATTGAGATTCAGGCTAAGGAAATGCTTCGATTGCGAGAATGGTTAGAAAATACTCTTGCTAAGCATACCGGTCAAGATGTTGAGCGTATTCGCAAAGATATTGAGGTGGATACAATCTTAACTGCTCCAGAAGCTAAATCTTACGGTCTTGTAGATAAAGTTCTTGAGCATCGCGAGTAGTTTTTGTAGAAGATAAGCAAACCCCGGTCGACACGCCGGGGTTTGTGTTTTGTTTGTGATGGTTGTATATTAGTCAAGTTGCCGAAAACGAGAGCGTTGTTCTTGTGGACGGAAAACATGCGCCAGTAGCCCAACGGATTAGAGCATCTGACTACGGATCAGAAGGTTGCAGGTTCGAATCCTGTCTGGCGCACGAACAAAACGCGAAGCATTTGCCTCGCGTTTTTTTTTTATCTCAGCTACTTGGTTTATCCCTTTCCGCTATACTAAAAAGTGCTGCAAAATTAATGTGTTTTGCACGACTTTGGGAGGAAATATTTACAACATGATACGACGCAGCTGGATAATAGTACGCAATATAGCAAATAATGAGCGAATTTCTGGCTTAATTATGCTTGGTTTTGCTCTTACTGGCTTATTGCTTGCAAACATTCCTTTAACCGCGCCAGTATTTGAAGCTGTTTCGCATACTCATATTGGTATTCCGTTTACTAATATTCACATGTCGATTAGCCATTGGGTTCAAGACGGCGTGCTTACTATTTTCTTCCTTTCTGTTGGCTTAGATTTAAAGCACGAGCTTATTGCTGGTTCTCTTTCTGATCCTCGTGCTGCCGCAATGCCAATGATTTGCGCAGTTGGTGGCATGGTTGCTCCGCCTTTGCTTTTTGTGGCAACAGTAACCGTATTTTCGGAGCTTCACGCCGGTCAGGAGATTATGCGTCTTACATCCGGCGCTTTACCTTCGTTAGACATGGTTCGTGCCGGTTGGGCTATTCCAACTGCAACCGATATTGCTTTTTCTCTTGCAGTATTAGCCTTATTTGCTAAAACTTTGCCTCATGCTTTGCGCGCATTTTTGATGACTCTCGCAACTGTTGACGATTTGCTTGGAATTGCGCTTATTGCAGTGTTCTTCTCTTCGCTAAACGCGTGGTACTGGTTTGTTGGCGTTGTTGTGTGTGGTCTTATTTGGACTACTTTAGTGCGTCTTAAACATGTTCCGTGGCCTCTTGTAGCGCTAGTTGGTGTTGTGGCATGGGTAATGATGTATGAAGCTGGAGTGCACCCAACTTTAGCTGGCGTAATGGTAGGATTGCTCACTCCTGCGCATCTAGTTCACGGAGAAAAAACTTTGCGAGCTGAGCGTTATCGCGAAAAAATTCAGCCTGTATCTGCTTTAGTAGCGTTACCTATTTTTGCGCTTTTTGCAACCGGCGTGCATTTTGAAACGCTAACTTGGGAGCTGTTCTTGTCTCCAATTCTTATTGCTATTACTATTGCTCTGGTTGTTGGAAAACCTTTGGGAATTATGGTAACTGCTTGGATTTCAAAGCGCTTACTTGGCTTAAAAGTTCCGGACTCTTTGCGTGTAGTTGATTTGCTTCCGACTGCTTGTGCGTGCGG
The DNA here is from genome assembly GCF_049244275.1 of Gardnerella sp. DNF00753. Taxonomy (NCBI): domain Bacteria; kingdom Bacillati; phylum Actinomycetota; class Actinomycetes; order Bifidobacteriales; family Bifidobacteriaceae; genus Gardnerella; species Gardnerella sp. DNF00753. Next base: position 928,870 of record NZ_CP058393.1, on the reverse strand, counting down.
TATTGGTTTCACAGTTTCGCTACTTATTGCTTCTCTTGCATATTCGGACGCAGATTTGTCTGCAGAGGCACGTTTTGGTGTTCTTGTTGCTTCTATTGTTGCGGCTGGTGTTTCGGGATTCTTGCTTTCTATGCAATCAAAGCATATGGAAGAAGAATTGGACGATATTGAAGATTAACTTTTAGTATTAGCTTTAGTATTAGCTTTTGTGATTATTTTTTAGGATTATTTTTTAGGATTATTTTTGGGAGTAGTTATGAATAATAGTCAGGAAGATTATTCTTCAGAAGTTCCACCTTGGTCTAATACGTATCATCGCGGTTCTGTGCTTATGCGCGGATCTATGATTCCTAAAGAAAGCACAACCGAAACACTTCTTCGTAAAGATAGAAGTCAGCAGATTGCAGCAGGCGTTGGTGCAGACCGAGATAACAAGTGGGATTGGCGAAGTGCGGACCCTTGGCGCGCGCTTCGAATTCAGGCCGAATTTGTTGACGGTTTTGACGCTCTTGCCGGATTAGGGCCTGCTGTTAGCGTTTTTGGCTCTGCGCGCATAAAAGAGGGCGAGCCGGAATATGTGGCTGCGCTAACTATGGGCAAGGAGCTTGTAAAACGCGGTTTTGCTGTTATTACAGGCGGCGGCCCTGGCATTATGGAGGCTGCTAATCGCGGTGCTGCAGAAGCTGGTGGCACTTCGGTTGGTTTGGGTATTGAGCTTCCGCACGAGCAGGGTTTGAATAAGTGGATTAATCTCGGAATGCAGTTTAGATACTTCTTCGTTAGAAAAACAATGTTTATGAAGTATTCTTCCGGAATTATTGTGTGTCCTGGCGGATTTGGCACAATGGACGAGATGTTTGAAGCTCTAACTCTTGTGCAAACGCATAAGGTTGCGCGCGTGCCGGTTGTGCTGTTTGGAACTGAGTATTGGAAGGGCTTGATTAACTGGCTGCAGTCAACTGTTACTTCTCGTGGATTAATTTCGTCTCTTGACCCGCATTTGTTTGCTGTTACGGACGATCCGCTAGAAGCCGTGCGCATTGCATCTGGATCATCTAAGTAAATACATTACTAAACTGCTTCCAATTCTGTGCAAGTATTGTGGCAAACTAGAACAGTACGTACTGGAGGTTGCAATGAGTAATGAGCTTGGTGATAACACTGCGCTTGTTACTTTGCGTATATCCCGTTTTGTGCCGTGCGAAGAAACGCAAAATCCGCAAGACGCTACTAAACTCGTGCGAAAACGTCACGAAAGTCCTTTTGCTCGAAAAAAGCGTAGCAATCCTTTTGCAAAAGTAGATTCTGCAGAAAATGATAATGCTGATGAATCTTTATCAACAACAATAAAACGAATTCAAGGCAAGCATTGGGTTCAAGATTACGTTTTGCGCGCTCATTCAACGGATACTATTCTTGACTGTCTGTTAACTATTAAGCGTACAATCGATCCAACTTTGGCTTTTCGCTACTCTTGCGGCCACGGAGTTTGTGGGTCGGATGCTGTAAACGTAAACGGCATGCCGACTTTACTTTGCAGTGCAACAATAGGCGCGAATGCTCGTCCAGAAATAACCAATAACGTGCAATCTCGCGGATTTAGAAAAACTGGAGCTGCAAGTAGTGGCGAAAGTTCAGCAAAATCGCCAATTCTACAAAAAGAATCTAAAGAGACTGCAGCTCAAAATAATGGAAGTTTTGGCATTATTGAGCTTGCGCCGTTAGCAGGATTTGCAGTTCAGCGCGATCTTATTTGTGACCTTTCGCCTATGATTTCGCAAATAAAACGTTTAGAGCCATATTTGCAAGCATCAGACGTTTCTGTGCGAAATGCCGAAGGGAAACTTAAGCTTATTGAGTTTTTGCAGCATCCTGAAGAGCTACAAAAATTTGAGCTTTTAAGTAACTGCATTATGTGCGGTGCGTGCGAAGGAATATGCCCAATCTACGCCGGCGGCGAGGCTTTTATTGGGCCTGCTGCTTTGATTAACGCGGCTCGTTTTATTTACGATTCTAGGGACAATGTAACAGAGCGTCGACTAGATTTGATTGACGGAAGTGATGGAATTAGTGCGTGCCAGTCGGTTAGAGCGTGCTCAAGGCAGTGTCCGCGCGGAATTGACATTGGAGAAGAGATTTGGCAGCTTACCGCACTCGTGAACGAGCGCAAAAACTTGTAGCTTGATTATTGTTTTTGAAGTTTGTCTTGCTCCTCACGTTAGGCTTTAGATTATGACTGACGCTTTATTTTTGCTAGATACTGACCACGATAATGCTCCTGTGCTTGCAGATGGGATTGAGGAAGGATGGACTCTTACGCTTCCTTCCAGCGTAAAACGCCACGCAATATCCGCTATGCGCTTGTTAGAGGGTGACTCTTTGCAACTTTCTGACGGCAAAGGCTTGCGAATTCACGCAACTGTTACGGATGCGGAAAATGGTTTAGTTCGCGTCGATGCGTTCACTCGAGAAGCGCGTCGCACTACGCGTCTTGCGCTTGTGCAGGCTTTAGCAAAAACTGGCCACGATGAGCAAGCAATCGACATGGCTACGCAAATTGGCGTAGATGAAGTTATTCCTTGGTGCGCTGACCGCTCAATCGCAAAGTGGAAGCCTGGTCGCACTGATAAGCGTTGGAATCAGGTGTTGCAATCTGCTACCGAACAGTCTCGAAGAGCTTTTATGCCGGAGCTTCAAGAATGCGTGTCTAGTAAGCAAATTGTTGCAATATGTAGGCGTGCGTGCGTTTACGGAAACCTAGTAGTGGTATTGCATCAGGATGCAACCGACTGCTGGAGTCAAATCGAGCAAGCTGTAAACACTCTTACTGAGCGCTGCCTGGATGATGGCAAGGAGCGCACTGTTTACGTGCTTGTTGGTCCAGAAGGCGGAATTAGTGACGACGAGGTTTCGATGTTTGTTGACGCTGGAGCTAAAAGCTGCGTTTTGGGTAGCAATATTTTGCGCGCATCTACTGCAGGCCCTGTGGCACTTTCGCTTTTTTCGCGCGCTTTAGGCCGCTACGAATAGTGAAAAAATCATAAATAAAATGCGCAAGTTTGTGTAAAATAGTATGTGGTATGCCGATTGCTTTTGGCTTTTGGCATGAATTTTATTTCGTAATAAAAAATAGGGGAGAAACCATGAGCGATGCAACTATGAACGGTGCTGCGAGCCATACTGATCCAGACTGCATTTTTTGCAAGATTATTGCAGGCGAAATTCCAAGCACGCGCGTTTATGAAGATGATTCGGTAGTCGCTTTTAAGGATATTAATCCGCAGGCAAAAGTGCATGTGCTGATTGTGCCGCGCAATCACTATAAGAATGTTGCTGAGCTTGCTAGTAAAGCTCCCGAAACTTTAGCTCATATTGCTGGTGTTGCGCAAAATATTGCTAACGACGCGTTTAATGGAGACTACAGGCTTGTTTTTAACACTGGTCTTGCAGCTGGTCAAACAGTATTCCATGTTCATGCACATGTGCTTACTGGCGAAAAGCTTGTGGAAGGCAGCTTGTAAAGCTTACAAAATAGCGCAATCTTACAAAGTCGCGTGCTTTTACAAAGTAGCTTGCTTCTACGAAATTGCGCGCTAGTGCAAAATCTAAACTAGTAACACCTGAAAAAATAAACTTCGAGAGGAATAACAAATAATCATGAGCATTGAAGTCATGAACGAAACCGTGTGGCGAATCGACGCTAAAATCTTCTCCGATCTTGGCATGTGGGTGTTGCAGCAGATGAAAGTCAGCACGCAGTCAGATTTATCAATTACTTTCGTTGATCCTGAGCCAATTGCCTGCCTTCACGAGCGCTGGATGAACCTTGAAGGTCCAACAGATGTTATGAGTTTTCCAATGGACGAGCTTACTCCTGGAAGCGATGAAAAAGTTTCCGAAGGCATGCTTGGAGACTTGGTGATTTGCCCTTGGGTGGCTCAGCAGCAGGCGCTCGCGGCGGGGCATAGCACAATGGAAGAGATGATGCTTTTAACCATTCACGGCATACTGCATTTGCTTGGTTACGATCACACAAATCCGGAAGAAGAAAAGCAAATGTTTGGTTTGCAGCGTCAGCTTTTGCTTACTTTCTTCGCTGCACGTTCTGGGGAATTGTATGACGCGACTCTTCCGGAAGGAGCTGTGAACGAGCTTGAACGTTACGATGCTGAGCATGATTCAAAAGGCAGCAAAAATAACAAAAGCAAGTAAGCATAAATAAGCAGAAGTAAGCACAAACAAGCATAAACAAGCAGTCGTAAAATGTAAGAGCATAATTATGGAAGATATTAAAGCATTTTTTACAAATATATCGTTACCGGAACTTCCGTTGCACGTGTGGCTAGGATTAGCCGTTTTGCTTTTGCTTGCAATTCTTCTTGTGTGGCTGTCTCTTGCAATGGCAGCTGCAGAAGGGGCAGTGCCTAGGGTTACGCGAGCTAGCTTAAACAATCTTATGATTGAAGCGCAAACTCACGATGATGACACAAGCGCAATAGTGCGTATGCGTAGAATTGCAAGAATTCATCGTGTAAAAAAGCTTATTTCAGACCGTTATGCAACTTCTAGCGCATGCGCTTTTGTGCGCGTTCTGTGCAATGTGTTTGACGGCGTTATTATTGCTGCGGTTTCAGCGTTTTTCGGCGCTCCAATGTGGCTTACTTTGGTTGTTGGCGTTGTGGTTTCGGTGATTGTTGCTGTTATTTCTATGCTTGTTCGCCCGCGTTCTGTGGGAGCTGCTCAGCCTGTGGCAAAGTTGATGAGACTTTCTCGCATTGTTTCTATTGCTATGGCGATTAATCCTCTGGTGCATATTGCTAGCGATGTGGACGTAACTTCTAGAAAAAAGAATGTTGATCTTTCAGACGATGAGGCTTTGGAAGATATTCAGCTCGACCAAGCGAAGGCGAGTATTGATCGCCTTGTTGAAGCGAATGATTTTGACCCTGAAGTTTCTGAAATGATGCGCAATGTGCTTACGCTTTCAGACACTTTGACTCGCGAAATCATGGTTCCTCGAACCGATATGATTTGCGTAAAAAGCGACGAAACGCTGGAAAATTTCCTGAAATTATGCTCAAGATCCGGATTTTCTAGAGTTCCTGTTATTGGAGATTCGGTTGACGATTTAGTTGGCGTTGCTTATTTGAAGGATGCAGTAAGAGCTACCGTGTTTAATCCTGCAGCTTCTTCTAGAGCTGTTGACACTATTAGCCGAGACCCTATGCTTGTGCCGGAGTCCAAGCCGGTTGACGATTTATTCCACGAAATGCAGCGAATCCGTCAACATGTTGCTGTAGTTGTTGACGAATATGGCGGTATTGCAGGCTTGGTTACTATTGAGGATGCTATTGAGCAGATTGTGGGCGAGCTGGAAGATGAGCATGATCGCACGCAGCATGCGGATCCGGAAGAAGTAAGCGATGGCGTGTGGAAGATGCCTGCTAGAACGCCGATTGCGGATTTGGAGGATATTTTTGAAGTTCATATTGACGAAGATGATGTGGACACCGTGTTTGGTTTGCTTACAAAGCTGCTTGGTAACGTGCCGATTGTGGGTTCTAGTGCGGTTACAAGAGGCTTAAAATTAACTGCTGTGGATTCTGCTGGTAGACGAAAGAAAGTCTCAACTATTTTGGTTGAGCGCGATGTTAAAGGCTTAGAAGAGCCTAAAGACGAGCAGTCTGAAAATAGCAGCGCGGCAAAACTTTCGGAAAAAATATCTGAAAAGATTTCGGAAAAACTTTCGGAAAAAATTTCCACACAAACGCTGGAAAGTAAGCAAACTAACACGCTTAAGCAAGCAAGTAATATGAAGCAAACGAATATGCTGAAATAAAGAACTGGACGGTAAGAATAACGTGAATAATATTAACAACTTTGACGATACTGATGACTTCGATGATATCGATGATTTCGACGACACTGATGATTTCGACGACACTTATGACTTTGACGACGAGATGTTTGCAAATCTCGACTCCTCAACCAGAGCCACGATTCCGACTCCGGATTTTCATGGCTACCGTTCCGGATTCGTAGCTGTAGTTGGTAGGCCGAACGTTGGCAAATCTACGCTTATGAACGCCCTTATTGGTACGCAAATTGCTATTGCGTCGTCTCGTCCGGAAACTACGCGTAAAGCTATTCGAGGGATTGTTACTACTGATAATGCGCAAATGGTTTTGGTTGATACTCCAGGCATTCACCGTCCGCGTACGCTTCTTGGTCAGCGTTTGAACGATATTGTTGACGAGTCGCTTTCAGATGTTGACGCGATTGCATTTTTGCTTCCAGCGGACCAGGAGATAGGACCTGGAGATAGGCGAATACTAAGCCGTCTTCGCTCCGATTTTGCTAAAAAAGATGAGCAAGGCAACTGGACTTGGAAGGTTCCGCTTATTGGTATTGTTACGAAAATTGATACGCTTAGCCGTAGTGAATTAGTTGAGCATTTGCTTCAAATTCAACAGTTTGCTGATTTTACGGATATTGTGCCGGTTAGTGCGTTGGAGCGAGACAATGTTGACGAGGTTAAGAATGTTTTGATTCAAAACTTGCCGGAAGGTCCGCAAATGTATCCGGCGGATCAGCTTAGCGAGGAAAGCCCCGAAAGCATGATTTCGGAGCTTATTCGCGGTGCGTTTTTGGAAGAATTGGACGACGAGTTGCCTCATTCTTTAGCTGTTGTAGTTGACGATATTGTGTATCCGGGCGGTGGCGAGGATACTCAATACGAAGACAACAAAGCGCATGTGCTTGTGTCTGTTTATGTTGAGCGAGATTCGCAAAAGCCGATTATTATTGGTCATCGTGCGGAGCATTTAGTGCGCGTAAAGAAGCGTTTGCGCACGTCTGTAAATCGCATTACTGGCACGAAAGCTGTGCTTGAATTGCATGTGAAGGTTGCAAAAGGATGGCAGAGTGACCCTAAGAAGCTTGAGCGTTTGGGGTTCTAGCAAGCAGATTTTGATTAGCGTTTTTTGACGCGCGCGTTTTTCTTAGCGCATTTGCTTGGTGTGTTTTAATTAGCTTGTTCAGTACAGCGCTTATAAAAAACCGCAGCCGATATAATTTCGACTGCGGTTTTTGTTTTATTTAGTTTCAACTACATGCGACGGTGACGTGCGAAAGTCACACCTCCGCCGATTGCAACAATTCCAGCAATCACAACTGCCACAACTGCGCCAATTGTAAGCGTGTTGTTGGAGCTGTTTTGTGCCTTTGCAGCATTGCCGTTTGCTTGAGCATTCTTGGACTCGTTGCTTGGAGTATTGTTTGGCGTGCTGTTTTGATCGCTGCTATTGCTATTAGAATCCTGAGTTTCTTGCTTTGCGGAGTCTTCCTTTGCAGATTCCTTCGATTCAGCATTCTTAGAATCTTTAGCGTTCTTGCTTTGTGCTACGCCAGAGTTAGAAGTTGCTGCCGCATTTGCAGAAGCAGTGTGGTTAGCGTGCTTCGTGTTCTTTGCATTCGCACGTTCTTCCTTAGTAGACTTTCCAGCTTCACTCTTAGAAACAGCCTTTGTAGCGTGATTTTCTGCGGTAGTTGAAGCAAACTCGTTAGACTGTTGTTCAACATCAACAGCAGGAACACTAACATGTGGTGTTTGTGGAATGAATGGAACATTACTGTTTCCAGTGTTACCACCGTTTTCAGTGTTGCCAGTGTTGCCAGTATTACCAGTATTACCAGTATTGCCGTGACCGCTTTCTCCATCATGACTTGGCACAACAACCGGTGGCTTTGGTGCAGGTGGTACAACAGGTGGTGTAACAACAGACTCTGGTGCAACTTTTTGCAGTTGATCATTGAGTGCTGTTGCAGACTTGGTGAGATTGGTAGCAGTAGTTTGGAGCGTACTAACTTTTCCTGTCAGAATTTGTACGAAGCTTTCAAACTCCCCAGTAGCTGACATGAAGATTGAGTTAAGCTGTGCTTTAGCGCTTGTATCTGTAATAGTTGCAGCTAAAGCTACTTGTTTTGCTGCAAGATTCTTCTGTATATTTTCAATCTTGATTTTAGCTTCTGCAACAATCTTTTGAGCCTCAGAAACCTTAGTTTGAGCATTTGCTACAGCAGTTTGAGCAAGCTTAATCTTCTTAACAACATTTTCTTTTGCAGCTTCAACAGCATCATTTGCAGTTTTAACCGCTTTAACAGCATTTTGAGCTTTTGTTTGTAACGCTTTAAGCTGGCCTGTTACTGTGTTCTGAGTATCTTTAGCACCATCAAGAGCAGCCCGAGCAGCTTGAACTTTGCCATTAGCTTCAGTAACTTTCTGATTCTCAGTTGCAATCTGCGCTTCAAGAGTCTGAATCGTCTGCTTCAGATTAGTTACCTTCTCATTAGCTGCTTTAAGCTCTTGATCAACCTTAGCTTTGGCTTCGTTGGCTTCTTTAACAGCCTGAGTTGCTGTATCAAACCTTACTTGAGCTTCGTTAACAGCCTTGGTAAGTTCGTCATCAACTTTTTCTTGCTGTGCCTTGGCAGCAGTTCGAGCTGCTTTAGCAGTCTGCTTTGCAGTTTCAGCTTCTGACTTCAAAGTCTTGGCTGTTTCTTTCAAGCCGTTAAGCTCGGTTGTAAGCTGATTAATCTGTTGCTGGCGTGCTTCTTTGCCTAACTGTGCATCATTCTCAGCCTTCTGCTTAGCAGCTTCATATGCTGAATTGGCAGTAGTCCAAGCAGTCTTCAGTTCAGTAGCCTTCTTAGCAGCCTCTTCCTTAGCTTTATTCGCTGCGGTAGCCTTTGCCCTAGCCTCTTCGAAGTTCTTCTTTGCTGTAATGACCTTCTTAATAAGCTCAGTTACTGTGTTAGCGCCTGTTTGAGAATTATTACTTTCAGAGGTAATGACTTTATAAACAGAATCAAATAATTTGATATCAGCTACGTTTTCTTTTGCAGCAAGATCTGCCAAATTTCTAGAATTAGCAGGCTCTAGCTTCTTTTTGCCATTGTCTGTGACTTTATTTATATAAGAATTCAGCAAATCCTTGTAAGTATCAACAGATATTGTTTTTTCGGAATTGCCATGCCATACAGCAATGTCATAAATCAATGTTCCATTTTTGTTATATGTTTTTCGTGTACCGTTAGATGTTTCAGTAACAGTGAAGCTTGTATCCTTTATAGCTGTATCAGCTTCTGCAAATCCTGCTGCAGTATTATTAGTACTAACAAAATTTAGATAGTGTCCAACAGCGTGTTGGAACTTGTCTTGTATACTTTTATCAGAATCATCATTAAATAAGGTTGGTGAAAGCCCAGCTGATGCATAATCTAAGAAATCATATCTATGTTCCTGTAAGAAAGTTTTTCCTTCAGCTGTTAGTGTTTTTCCACCGAATGAATTGGATGAAAGTGTACCATCGTAGATATCTTTTTCTTTGTAATACCATCCATCCATTGCGTTAGATTTAGTGGAAGAATGAGCGATATTAGAAGTACTGTTTATATCAATGCTCATAGTTCCTTTTTTGTTAATAGCACGATTGGAATCGTTGCCGTCAAATTCTCCCCACGCAAGATTTTCTGAAGAATCATCGTACGCGTGAGATTTAAGCTGCTCTGGAGAATTAGGGTTCACATTATGTTCCATGTCGAAATTAGCAGCATGATCTTGTATCGATGCAGAGTAGAAGGAGTGTATGATGCTTTCAGCAATAAGGCTTAAGCGTACGCCAACTGTTGGTAAACCAGCTCTTTCTTCGTTACGAACTTTATTAAGTGCATCATAATAAGTTGCAGCTTCCTTCAAATTTTGCAAAGAATCTGCTCCGCCAACACGTCGAAGTTTTTTAACGTAATCAGCCCAGATTGGAGCTTTCATGTCTTTTGCAGGGTTGCCGTAAGTGTCTTCACCTATTTTGATTTCTGTATAGGTTGACTTAAAAGTTTCACCCCTAAGAATTTTTTGAGCGCGTTCAGCATCTGCAATTAAATCTTCATTTCTTGAGCCATCGGTTTTTGCTTTTTCTGTGGAAATAATATATTCCAAGAATCCTTCGAAGCCTTTTTCTACTTCTGGATCAAGTTTCTCTTTATTATATTCTTCATTGTATTTTTTGGTTGCATCATCTGCAGCTTGGTCAAATGAAGCTATATTATTCTTATAATTTTCGTTTTGCTTAAGCGCAGTTTCTACATTGTTGAGTTCTTCTGCTTTAGGAGCGATTGCGTCAGTAGCTTTTTGAGCTTCTTGAGCTTTTTGGGTTTCTGTATTATTTGCTTCCTCATAAGCCTGCTTAGCTTCATTTGCTTTCTTTTCTAGCTCTTTTACATCGGCACTTGTTGTTCCGGAACCAGCAGCTTTCAGATTATCTATTTGTTTTTGAATATTTTCCTGCTGTTGTGTATTTTCTTTTACTTTTTGCTCTGCTTCTTTTTGTGCTTGTTCTTTTTGATCAGCCTCGCTAGAAAGTTGATTTGCTTTTCCCTGAGCGTCCTTCTTATTTTGCTTAGCTTGTTCAAGCTGGGTATTAGCGTCATCTAGTTTGCCTTGTTCAGTTTCTACGTTTTTTCCGGCTTGAGTCTGTTCTGTTGTTTTAGTTTGAACTTCTTTTTCTGCAGTTCCAAGCTCTGTAGTTTTTGTATCTTTTTCTTCTTGAGTCGCTTTCAGCTTATTTTCAGCAGCTTTCTGATTTTCTGTTTCTTTATCAAACGCAGCTTGCGTATCTTTAACCTCTTTGTCAGCGTTTTCTGCCGCAGTCTTCTTTTTATCTAATTCCTTATCAGCTTCTTTTTGCTGTTCTTCAGCTGTATTAGCTTCTTTTTGCTTGTCTTCTAATTCAGTCTTAGCTTTGTCTACATCCTTGTTAGCATTAGTGGCTTCTGTATTAGCATCAGTAGCTTCGCCTTCAGCCTTATTAACTTCAGTGTTAATGGCTTCTTTCTGCGTTTTAGCATCTTCAATAGCTTGATTAGCTTCTTTTTGAGCTTTATCTGTAGCACTTTCTCCAGGCTGCACTGTAGAAGTATTAGAATTTGGCGGAGTAGTAGTGTCAGTAGTTGCAGCATTGGCCACATTTGCCATGCCGAATAATGCAAGGGAACTTGCGCCTAATGAGATTGCTACTGCGAGTTTGGCGTTCATATTAACCTCTCCTCTTAATTGTTAATGGAAATCAGAAGATTTTCATATCTCTTGCCAAGCTTTTTAGAAAAGCAACATTGTTGTGAATGTAGCTTTTCTTTTAACTTGTGCTAAGAAAATATTGTATTCTTCAACGGGGGGGGGGTATCAAGTTTTTTCACGGTAATTTTATCAAATACCCATAGATTATTAAGAAAAATTTATGGATTCGCGCAAGTCGCACTAAACATACGCGAATCCATATATAAAACTTGCAAACGTCTGCTTCTTGCGAAAGCTTACGCTTGCTTCTCGCAAGAAGCCATATACAAAACTTGCCTACGCCTACTTCTTTCGCGAAGTGTACATCTGCGTATTAAGCAGCGTTGCGTAATGCTTAATAACACGCGGGCGAATAATCTTCATAGATGCTGTCATTAAGCCATTTTCTTGCGTAAACTCTTCTGGCAAAATAATGAACTTTCGCACGGATTCTGCGCGAGACACGCCCTCGTTAGCACTGTCAACGAACTTCTGTACTTCGGCGCGCACAACAGCATTATTTGCGGCTTCGCTCATGCTCATGGTTTCGTCTAATCCCTTAAGCTTAAGCCAGTTGCGCAAAATCTCCTCGTCTAAAGTAACAAGTGCGGAAATAAATGGACGCTTATCTCCAAGTACTAATGCTTGAGACACAATCTCGCATCTCTTAATCATCTCTTCAATAGGTCCAGGTGCAACGTTTTTACCGCCGGCTGTAATAATCAAATCCTTTTTGCGGCCGGTAATATAAAGCATGCCTTCGTCGTCAATTCTTCCCAAATCGCCTGTTGCATACCAGCCGTCTTTGGTGAACGAAGTTTCAGTTGCTTCGTCGTTCTTATGGTACTTATGGAACACGCATGTGCCCTTAATTTGCACTTCGCCATCTTCTGCAATTCGCAAAGTAAAGGCTGGGAATGCAATTCCAACAGAGCCTTCACGGAAAGGAACTCCGATTGGTGTAAACGCGCATGGGGCAGTGGTTTCAGTAAGACCGTAGCCTTCGTACACTGGAACTCCTGCGCCGCGGAAGAAGGAAAACAGCTCAGGGTCTAGTGGAGCGCCGCCGGCAACAATCCAGTGCGCGCGTCCGCCAAGAGCCTGGCGAAGTGGACGGTAAACAAGTGGATCGTAAGCAGTGCGGCGAGCTTTGGTAAGCGCTTTAGCATCACCAAACTCTTGAACTTCCTTCATATACTGCTGAGCAGTCACAACAGCACCCTGGAAAGCCAAGCCTTTAGCGCCGTGACCGGCCTTCTGCGAAGCCGCGTTATACACTTTTTCAAGAACTCGAGGAACAACAATCATAACCGTAGGTTTTGCAACCTGCAAATCAGAAATTAAAGTAGAAATTCCTTGAGCAATGTAAATTCGCAATGTACTTGCCACAACAATGTAGTTGATTGCGCGTGCAAAAGAGTGTGCTTGCGGAAGGAACAGAAGTACGGAACCGTCTTTTTCGCTTAACAAATCTGGCAGGTAGATTGGCAGGTTTAGTGCGGTTGTGCAGTAGTGCTCGTGTGTCATTTCAACGCCTTTAGGCGCTGCTGTGGAGCCGGAAGTGTAAACAATTGAGCACAAGTCTGTTTTCTTTACGGAATCAATGCGCTCGTCCAATTCTTCGTTGCTAACTGTAGAGCCAAAAGCTTTAAGCTCTTCCAACCCGCCGGTTTCTAAGCAAATAATACGTTCCAAGCTTGGGCATTCTTCAATAGCGCCGTCTGCCTTATCTCGCATTTCTGTAGTTCCAACAATAAGGAAACGCGAGTCGGAATTATTAACAATGTTGCGAATCTGCTCTTCAGAATCCGTGTCGTAAATAGTGGCGAGCACGCCGCCGCAAGCCATAACAGCAGCATCTGTAACATCCCACTCGTACGACGTTTTGCACATAAGAGCAACAGCATCTCCCTTGTGCAAGCCGTAGTGAATTAAGCCTTTTGCTGCATCCCTAACTTCTTTAAGGAACTGATTTGCTGTTTTAGTAACCCACGTATCGTTTTCTTTGTAAGTGTAAAGCGGGTCGTCTCCCATGCGTGCAGCACGGTCTGCGTACAAGTCGTAAATGCTTGTGCCTTCTTCCAGTGGTGCAGCGCTTTCCGTTTTTGTGGTAAGCAAACCTGTTTCTGGGTCAATAAACGTGGTCGTTGGCATTCCTGCGCCCCACTCTTCTACACGTGGAAGACGTTTATTTTGCGAAAGTAGAGTATTTGTAGAAGATTCTTGTTCTTCATTCTGGTAGCCTGGTTCGCCTGCGCGATCGTCGCTGACTGGGTGTGCGAAATTGCTGCCAATACGCAATGCTTTACGTGCAAGATTAAACGCTTGCTGTTGGAGTGCATTAAAGACGGACACATCTGCTCCTTAATCATGCCTTAGCGGCTCTTAAAAGCGCATAGTTTCAAAGTGCGCTTAGTGCTGTTATCTATAATAATCGTTTGTGTGCTCAAGTTGTGTAAGTGTTTGCATATTATTTTATTTTATTTATTAAATAATTGAGATTTAAAATTAGTCTTGCTCTGTGGTTACACTAGAAAAGTTGCTTTGGCGAGGGAATATGCTGACTGATTGTTGGCAAAGTTCCGTTATCGACTGGGCTGATAGCCACTTATGGTTTTCGGCGCGTCGGTGCGCCTGAAGCTGGATTAACAAACAAAACTATCCAGACCATAAGGAGACCGATATGGCTACAAAGATTACTCTTGAAGGCGAAGTTCGCAACGAGTTTGGCAAGGGCGTTGCTCGCCGCTTGCGTGTTGCAAATTTGATTCCAGCAAGCCTTTACGCTGGCGGTGCTGATCCAGTGCACGTCACTCTTCCAATGCGTGAGACCACTTTGGCTTTGCGTCACGCAAATGCTTTGTTCACTATTAAGTTTGGCAAGGAATCTCGTATTGCAGTTGTTAAGGATGTTCAGCGCAATCCTGTTAAGCGCATTGTTGAGCACATTGACTTCTACGAGGTTAAGGCTGGCGAAAAGATTGACGTTGAAGTTCCAGTCTTCGTTGAAGGTACTCCAAAGGGTGCTGCTGTTGCATTCGTTGACGTTCAGGAGCTCAAGGTTCGCGCAGACGTTGCCAACTTGCCAGAGCGTGTTGTTGTTAACGTTGACGGCTTGACCGACGGCACCAAGGTCTTTGCTAAGGACGTTAAGCTTCCTAAGGGCGTTGTGCTCGACATGGATGGCGAAGAGTCTGTTGTTAGCGTCACCGTTCCTGAAGATGCTGCTCCAGCCGAAGCTGCTGCTCCTGCTGCTGATGCTGCCGCCGCTCCAGCTGATGCTCCTGCTGCAGAAGAAAAGTAAGTTATAAAGTAAGCTATAAAGTAAGCTATCGTATTTAATTACGAATTAACTTATAACTTATAAATAGTTTAAAATTTTAAGCCGCATAAGAACTGACTTATGCGGCTTTTTTGTATAAAATCAATAAATTTGCTAAATAATTTTTACTTTCAACCATATTTTTTGAAATATTTCTTAAAATATTTTGGCGTGTAAGTTTTGCTAAACGCAAGAATCGTATTATCCTATACGTTAATTGCGTTAAAAGGCAATAAAAAATATTACAGATAGAAAAGAGACATAATGGCTGATTTAGAAATCGCTCCAGAGTTTTCGGACGCCTATGAATCCGATGATCATAGCAATCCTGCTCTGTTGAACAAATTAGCTGGCAACTTTGAAGTTCTGCCTAACGATAATCCTGTTTCGGACGCAAAGCGCAACGAACTTATTGATAAGCCTGCTTTCGGTCAGATTTTCTCCGACAATATGGTTCACATGTCTTGGACTAAAGGCGAAGGCTGGTCGGATCGTCGCGTTGAGCCTTACGGACCATTGAAAATGGATCCAGGCGCATCCGTTTTGCATTACGCTCAGGAATGCTTCGAAGGTTTGAAGGCGTACAAGCGTGCCGACGGTTCAATTTGGCTGTTCCGTCCAGATATTAACGCTGCTCGCTTCCAAAATTCTGCTAAGCGTTTGTACTTGCCAGATCTTTCTATTGACGACTTTATTGGTTCTGTTGCAGCTTTGGTAAAGCGCGATAAGCAGTGGGTTCCAAGCCGCCGCGAGTATACGCTTTACATGCGTCCGTTCATGTTTGCTTCCGAGCCATTCCTTGGTGTGCGTGAAGCTCACGAGGTTGAATATTGCGTTATTGCTTCTCCATCCGGCCCATACTTCAAGGGTGGTTTGAAGCCTGTTAGCATTTGGGTTGAAGATCAGTGGTTCCGCACTGGTCCTGGTGGTACCGGTTTTGCTAAGTGCGGCGGAAATTACGCTGCTTCCTTGCTTGGTGAATACAAGGGTATTGAGCATGGTTGCGAGCAGGTTTGCTTCGTGGATGCTGCAACTAAGACTTATTTGGAAGAGCTTGGCGGAATGAACATGTTTGCGCTCCACAAGGATGGTCATTTGGAAACACCATCTCTTACTGGCAGCATTCTTCCAGGCGTTACGCGTCGTTCTTTGATTCAGCTTGCTAAAGAGGCCGGTCATGAGGTTGTTGAAACTATGATTCCGCTTCAAGGCTTGCTTGACGACATTCGTTCTGGCGAGGTAACTGAAGTCTTTGCTTGCGGTACTGCTGCAATCATCACGCCAATTGGTCGCTTTAAGTCAGACGACTTCGATCTTAAGGTTTCTGACGGTGGTGTTGGTGAGTTGACTCAGGCTTTGCGCGACGAGTTACTTGGCATTCAGCTTGGCGATGTTGAAGACAAGCACAACTGGATGTGGAAAGTTTGCGACTAATTAGCTAATAATAAGCTGATAAATAGTTTGCAAACGCTTACGCAAGTTGCAAATAATTTAATATAAATAATTGCGTGTGGCGCGTCGTGCTCTATGTATGTAGATTCATATAAGGTACGGCGCGTCACTTATTTGCGTAATCTGTTTTTCGCAATCTGTTTTGCGTAATCGTAATAATTATTTTTGAAGGGATATTCTGTGGAAGGCGCATTAGGGGATAACATCTTCTTTCTAATTGTTGAATATGTTGCTGTGGGATGCTGCGGAATGGTTGGCGGACTGTGGGCTATTCGTAAAAAGTACGATGTTTTTGCCATTATTACCACTTCTTGGATTACTGCGTTGGGTGGCGGAATTGTGCGCGATGTTTTACTTGGAGCGCTACCGCCTGTTGGGATTGCGGATCATGGTTTTGTGATTGCTGGCCTACTTTCCGGCATAATTGTTGCGATTGCGCATCCAGAGATTGATAAGTGGCGTTGGTTTATGCTTACGATTGACGCGCTCGCATTGGGATTATTTGCTGTAAACGGAACTGCAAAAGGCTTAGATTTTCACATGTCTGGCACGACTTCAGTATTTTTAGGAATGGCGACCGCTTTGGGAGGCGGTCTTATTCGCGACATGATTTTGAATCAGGTTCCAGTTATTGTGCGAGATAAACATTGGTATGCTGTTCCGGCTGCAGCTGGTTGCGTTCTTACGGTTTTTGTATTTAAAGCAAAACACGCTGGTTTATTTGGCGTAACTGTTGAGATTATTTTGGATGTGCTTATTGTTGCGCTGGTAGTTGCAATGCGTTTGCTATCTGTAAAATTTGACTTGACTTTATTCGGAGCAATGAATCGCACTGAGCCGATTAAAGTGCGACGTCCGCGCATTCGCCGCTTAAACTTAAACAATCGCAAGCGCAGATAGTTTTAGATAGTCTTAAATATCTTAAGTGCGAATAATCTAAATGAGTTTTTAGTCGCGTATAAAAATAATCCCCAGCGCCTGTTGGTACTGGGGATTTTCCTTACATGCTGTGTTATGCAGTTACCTGCACAAACTTCACAGAGCGTTAATCGCTACAGCAAGACCGGACTTGCGGTTTGCAGCCTGATTCTTGTGAATCACGCCACGGCCTGCAGCCTTGTCAAGCTTCTGAGCGGCTACTGCGAAAGCGGCCTGTGCTGCAGCCTTATCACCAGCGGTGATGGCTTCACGAGTTGCACGAATAGCGGTCTTCAAAGCAGACTTTACTGCTACGTTACGCTTGTGTGCTTTCTCGTTGGTGAGCACGCGCTTCTTCTGCGACTTAATGTTTGCCACTGTTACTCCAAACGACGTTTGCTATATAAGGACATACAAAGCGTAAGCATATCATGATTATTGGATAACTTTACTAGTCGCTGGCGTTTGTTGTTGTTTCGACATAATCTGACTACATTTGCCGTGTATTTTCCTGGCATTTGTTGTTGTTTCGTCTGTATTTGACTACATTTGCCGTGTATTTTCCCGGCGTTTGTGGTCGTTTTGCCTGTGTGTGACTACATTTGCCGTGTATTTTCCCGGCGTTTGTTTTACTAGACTAGGGTAGTAGAGTTGGTAAGATTAATTACTTGCGTAGCTTGCGCGATTTAATACTATCCGCGTATTTAATAAGGAGATGCTTGCTTTGATTACACCGCATAACCAGCCAGGATTTACGGATCAGTCGTTGATACGCAATTTCTGCATTATTGCGCATATCGATCACGGCAAGTCTACCGTAGCTGACCGCATTTTGCAGCTTTCCGGAATCGTTCCGGAGCGTGAAATGCGTGACCGTTTCTTGGATCGCATGGATATTGAGCAAGAGCGCGGAATTACTATTAAATCTCAGGCTGTTCGTGTTCCTTGGACTTTTGAGGGCAAAGAGTATTCGCTTGGCATGATTGATACTCCTGGTCACGTCGATTTTACTTACGAGGTTTCGCGCGCGCTGGCAGCATGCGAAGGTGCGGTGCTGCTTGTTGACGCAACTCAGGGCATTGAAGCGCAAACGCTTTCTAATCTTTATATGGCAATCGACCACAATTTGACGATTATTCCTGTGCTTAACAAAATCGACTTGCCAAGCGCAGAGCCAGACAAGCATGCTGAAGAAATTGCGGGCTTAATCGGCTGCAAGCCGGAAGATGTTCTACGCGTGTCTGGCAAAACCGGCGAAGGTGTTAAAGACTTACTTGATCAAATTGTGTTGGAAGTTCCAGCCCCAAGCGGAAATCCTGATTCTCCTGCTCGCGCGCTTATTTTTGACTCCGTCTACGATTCGTATCGCGGAATCGTCACCTATATTCGTATGGTTGATGGCGAACTTAAGTCGCGCGAAAAGTTGCATATGATGGGAATCGGCATGACGCACGATCCTATTGAAATCGGCGTTATTAGCCCAGATATGACTCCAACAAAGGCGCTTGGAGCCGGCGAAGTAGGCTACGTAATTACAGGTGCAAAAGACGTTAGCCAGTCTAAAGTTGGCGACACCATTACTAGCGCAGTAAATCCTGCATCTGAGCCTTTGTATGGCTACCGCGACCCTAAGCCTATGGTTTATGCGGGTCTTTTCCCAATTGATAACGCTCAATTCCCAGAACTTCGAGATGCTCTTGACAAGCTAAAACTTAACGACGCTGCTCTTATTTACGAGCCAGAAACGTCTGTTGCATTAGGCTTCGGTTTCCGTTGCGGATTCTTGGGTCTTTTGCACATGGAGATTGTTTCCGAGCGTTTAAGTCGCGAGTTTGGCTTGGATCTTATTTCTACCGCCCCAAACGTAACTTACGACGTTACTAGCGAAGACGGCAGCGAACATCACGTAACGAATCCTAGCGAGTTTCCTGAAGGGAAAATTAAGCGCATTATTGAGCCGATGGTTGCGGCAGATATTATTACGCCTAAAGAATTTATTGGTGCTGTAATGGATTTGTGCCAGGAGCATCGCGGAGAAATGGGCACAATGGAATACATTAGTGCCGACCGTGTGGAAATGCACTACAGAATTCCTCTTGCAGAAATCGTTTTTGACTTCTTCGATCAGCTCAAAAGCCGCACAAAAGGCTACGCTTCTCTTGACTACCACGAGGATGGTGAGCAGGCTGCTGACCTTGTGAAGGTTGATATTCTTATTCAGGGAGATAAGGTCGACGCTTTTAGTGCGATTGTGCACCGAGATAAGGCTTATTCTTACGGCGTTATGATGACGAAGAAGCTTCGCGGTCTTATTCCTCGTCAACAGTTTGAGATTCCAATTCAGGCGGCAATCGGCTCGCGTATTATTGCGCGCGAAACTATTAGCGCGCTTCGAAAAGACGTGCTCGCAAAATGCTACGGTGGCGATATTACGCGTAAGCGCAAGCTTTTGGAAAAGCAGAAGGCTGGCAAGAAGCGCATGAAGATGCTCGGACACGTTGAAGTTCCGCAGGAAGCATTCGTTGCGGCTTTGGCTACTGATGAGAGTGCAAATGACAGAGATACTAAAGATAAAATTCGCGCAGCGCAAAAGTCTGAAGGATGAGTTTAGAGTTGGATGCTGAATTAAATAAATCAGCTACGCAAACTACAATCATGCCTTTTGAAGTGTACGTGCATGTGCCGTTTTGCTTGCGTCGATGTGGTTACTGCGATTTTAACACGTATACTGCGCTTGATTTGGGTGAGGGAGCAAGTCGCGAAGGCTATGCCGACGTTGCGATTCAAGAGATGCGTCTTGTTAAAAAATGGCAGGAATATCACGGGATTTTCGAGCCTAAAGCGCA
The DNA here is from genome assembly GCF_049244275.1 of Gardnerella sp. DNF00753. Classification (NCBI taxonomy): domain Bacteria; kingdom Bacillati; phylum Actinomycetota; class Actinomycetes; order Bifidobacteriales; family Bifidobacteriaceae; genus Gardnerella; species Gardnerella sp. DNF00753. The sequence goes on along the minus strand of NZ_CP058393.1, from coordinate 909,219 downwards.
ATCTGTTTTCTTCGGCGGAGGCACTCCAACAGTTCTTAAAGCGCATGACTTAGTGCGAATTTTGCAGGAAATACGAAACTTGTGGGGATTGAAAACTGGTGCGGAAATCACTACTGAAGCAAACCCAGATACTGCAGATGAGTCTTATATTCAGGAGCTTGCAGAAGGCGGATTTACGCGAATATCGTTCGGTATGCAATCAGCTGTGCCGCATGTGCTAAAAACGCTTGATCGCACGCATACGCCAGAAAACGTAGAGCGCGGAGTTAAAGCTGCAAATGCTTGCGGTTTGCGTTCAAGTGTTGACTTGATTTATGGCGCTCCGGGGGAGAGTTTAGACGATTGGCGAAAGTCGGTAGAAATGGCTTTGAAGCTGGGCGTAAACCACGTTTCTGCATACGCGCTAACGGTAGAGCCGCGCACAAAAATGGGTCGTCAAATTGCTGCTGGAACAATTCAAGCGCCAAACGACGATGATGAAGCAGCAAAATACGAGTTAGCAGACGAGCTTTTTAGTTCTGCTGGATTAAAGTGGTATGAGATTTCTAATTGGGCGCGCACCGGTTTTGAATCTCAGCACAATCTTGGCTACTGGCGAAACATTGATTGGGCTGGAATTGGTCCTGGAGCGCACTCTCACTACAATGCGGCGAGCGCTCTTAGCAAGCAAAGTGTTGATTCGGATGCTAAAGAAGCGAATCCTAATCAAGAATACAATTTGCGCGCATGGGATATTTTGCATCCAAAACGCTGGGCTCAGGCTATTAACGCAGGAAACGTGCCGTGGCAAAACTACGAGTGCATAAACGCTGAAGACGCGCTAATTGAAGAAGTAATGCTTGGGTTGCGCATTAGGGAAGGGCTTAATATTTCGCAATTGTGCGCAAAGATGCGTGAAACTAATCAGGTGTTCGACGATTCGCATTTGCAAAAAGTGGTACGCGAAGTGTGCAAGGAAGACTTGGCAGAGTTGCACGAAAATCGCATTATTGCAACGCGCAAAGGTAGGCTGCTCAACGATTTATTAATAGAAAGAATCGTTGACGCGTGTGAAGAAGGCCTTACGTGCTAAAATAGTGCGTATTGTGTGAGTTTTGTGCAATAGATGCGTTGTATGCGAAAATTTCAGCGTAGAAAGGAACTTAATCATGGCAAACCGCAAAGAGCGTCGCGCAAGGGATAAGCGGAATCGTAGGGGTATTCCTTCGCAGTATGATGAAACGAAAGGTCGCGCTCGCGGCGGAATGATTGACGAATATAATCTTCAAGAGCGTTCTCGCAAGCTTCAAGAAAAGGGTGCTGGTCCTTGGAAGCCAACTTCTAATGTGACGGCTGAAGAAGAAAAAATTGCCCGAAACATTCGCAGAGCTGAATCAGGCGACGATACTTGGAACGCAGTTCGTAAGGTTATTGGCGTTTTCTCTTGGGCTGTGATTTTGATTTCTGCATTCGCATTTTTGGTGATTATGTGGCAGCCAAGCCAGCCGATTGCGCTCGTTATAACTATTGCAGTGCTGTTTGCTTTGGGCGTGTTTGGGCTGTTCTTTAGCTTTAGCAACGCTAAACGCAATCCGCGCCTAGATGAGCACGGCACCGCGCTTTAGGTGTACTTATAAATAAAACTGTTTTTAATAATTAAGGCGGGCACTTGCTAATAACAACGTGCTCTCCTTAGTTGTTTTCTTTTGCAGCTTACCCCAATATTGTCGCATACTGATACAATGAATTTATTGCCTATCTCTTCGGAGGATATGGAAGTTGGAGCCGGAATTGCCTGAGTATCTTGGGCGCCGGCTCCTGCGATATCTAGAGTCATGTGCCAAATGCAAAACACTGTTAATATCTCAGCTAACGAACTGAGAAAACAACGCTAATCGGCAAAACACTGTTAATATCTCAGCTAACGAACTGAGAAAACAACGTTCACAACCCAAACACTGTTACTAACTCAGTTAGCAGACTGAGAAAACAACGGTAATTGACCAAACCGCTCCTCGCCAAACCGCGCCTACACAACAGGATGATTTACGTAATAGTCGTGAATAGACTTCTTGGAAATTATTTCCTCGCTGCCTTGATTCGCAGGTATGCCTATTCTGGCGCTAATCCACGGATTTTCTTTGTGCGTTCTTTCGCTTAGCTGATTTCCGGTAAGATTTCCAAGCTTCGCGCACACTTCCTCTATGATTTTCACCTGCTCATCTTCCAAATCTGCGCATCTTTCTGGAAGAGAAATCAGTAGTTCTTCTCTGCGAATTGTAAATCTTCCTCGATGCCTGTTGAATAATTCCAGTGAGACTGGACCGTTTGTCCAAGCCTCAAAATCTTCCGGGAATAGCGACAATCCGGTTGTGGCTAAGCTGTGCGCTTGAGAATAATATACAAGCTTCTGCAGTTTCATGGTTGTCATTGGCCCCATAATTTCCAATATTTTTGCCGCTACGTTAATAATGCTCATCGCGCACCTCCTTTTCTTTGCGGCGAATTAATAGAGATTTTATGAATAGCAAAAGTGGGCGTCAATTCGATTAAAGAAATGTGGATAACTTTTAGCGTTTTTGATTGCTGATTGCTGATTGCTGATTGCTAAAATTAATCGCGCGCAGTTAACGCATAACGTATTAGCTGCGAGCGTATTTATGTGTTGTGCGTCTTAACCTCGCGCTGCGTACACTACAATACATTACACTACTTTGAGTTGCTTCTCTTTGTTTTGCATTGATTGCGCAATGTAAATGTAATTGATTGCGCAATGCATATGTTTATATCTAATTTTGCGAATCAATAAGCGTGTAGCCATGCCTTGTTATTACAGACTTAAGCTGAGTAAGGTAGGCGAGTGAGGCTTTAGAAAGTTTAGTTCTTTCGTTGGTAATCCAGCCAACAAGCATAGTGTCGTCACATTCTAGCGGAATTGTAACGATTTTTTCGTTGTTCAAGTCGCCGTTGTTAATTCCAGTGCAAATTGTGTAGCCGTTTAGTCCAATAATAAAGTTCAGGATTGTTGCGCGGTCGGAAACGTTGATTTTTTTCGGCGGACGAGTTGGCCACACTGCTTCCTCTGCAAAGAAGAAGCTTCCTTCTTCTCCCTGCTCGTACTGAATGAACGGGTATGGTTTCAAGTCTTCCAAGCTCAGGCTTTTGTGAGCTGCAAGAGGATTGTTTCTGGAAAGAAAAACGTGCAATTTTGCTCGGAAAAGAGGGTGGAATTCCAAATGTTTTTCGCGAAGCAGCTTGCCAATTACATCCTTGTTGTAGTCCGAAAGGTACAAAAGTCCAAGATCTGCGCGCATATCGCTTACTTGCTTAATAATATTTTTTGTGCGCGTTTCACGAATAGAAAACTCGTATTCGTCGGAATTTATGCTACGAATCATATCAACAAATGCTTCAATAGCGAACATGTAGTGTTGTGTTGCAACGCTGCACAATTGTGGGCGTGGCTTTGTGCTTTTGTAGCGTTCCTCAAGCAAATCAGCTTGCTCAATGACTTGTCGTGCGTATGTTAAAAATTCTGCACCGTCGGAAGTTAAAACAATTCCTTGAGTTGATCTTGTAAAAATCTCAATATTTAGCTCACGTTCAAGCTCTTTTACAGATGAACTCAGTGCAGGCTGTGAAATATAAAGTGCTCGCGCTGCTTCGTTCATTGAACCGCAGTCGACGATTTTCACAATATATTTCAGCTGTAACAAAGTCATATTGAGCTTCCTTTATAAACTTTTGTAAGTTGAGTAGTAGTGAGTTAAATAAGAGCCGGTAACGAATTTAGCAAAAGGCATCGCCATGCGAATTTGCAAAAATTAAAGTTCAACACCAATTGATGCTAAATCTTTACGCGCCTGCTCGGCTGTTGTAAAAACAAAACCGTGCATGCCAACAGCGTGGGCTCCGTCAATATTTGCAGGCTTGTCGTCAAAGAATACTGTGTGTTCGGCTTCGAGATTAAATCTGCTCATTGCAAGCTCAAAAATTTCCGGCTGTGGCTTGTGTAAATGTTCAACTCCAGAAATAATAGTGCCCTGCAAAAGCGTTGAAAGTTTCGGGAATTTTCTAAGGGCCAGTGGGAAAGTTTCACTCGACCAATTCGTAAGTCCCCACACTCCGTAGCCTGCTTTTTGTAAATCGTGAAGTAAATCAACCATTCCTGGCATCATTCGCGTTAAAACCTGATCATAATTTGCGCAATACCAACGGAATGCTTCGGCAAGCTCGCTTCCAAATCTGCGTTCATATTCTGGCATAAGATCTTTCAAAAGCTCGCCACCGTCCATGCGGTCTTCAAACTCGTAGAATCCTGCTAAATCATTTTTTCCAAAGCTTCCGTTAGGGCAGATTGTGTCAACTAAATTCGGGAACTGTTTTTGCAAGCAATTGCGGCAATTCCATTCGAGTAGAACTCGGCAATAATCAAACATAACGTCGTGAATTTTAAGCGGTTTTGTGTTGTTCATACTGATATGTGCTTTCTTTTAGTAGTTTCTAGTTTGCAAGTTACTTTATATTTATAAGAATCCCAAGTACGTGGGGAAGTGCGCTAATTATGTCGCTTGCCACAATTGGGTGTTCTAAAGCTAACGGCTTTTTTGCTTTTAACATATCTTGCACGAGCTGAGCGTAGCTATTTCCTCCGCTGCTTCTAGAAGCAAATACTGCGCAAATTCCGTGAATTACTGCTGCACTTGCTGCAATAAATGCGTAGTTTGTGCGGCTTTCGTCTTGCTTTTCGCGCTGTGCAAGTAGAGCCCCTAAAATTCCTGCTAACACATCCCCAGATCCTGCAGTTGCAAGCCAAGTTGGGCCGTACTGAGCAACGTATATTGGCGTATGAGTGTAGCTTGGAGAGGCAACGACTGTTTTAGCGCCTTTAACAAGCACGGTTGCTCCAGTAAGATCTGCTGCTTTTTGAGCGTACTCAACAGGATTTTGCAATATTTCCTGAGCGCTTATTTCTAAATCGTATCTTTTAAACAGTGAGCTTAATTCGCATGCGTGTGGTGTTAAAACTACTTTTGTGCAAACTTTTTTAGGAAGTAAATCTAAAGCTCCAGCGTCTACACATATTGGGGGGAGTGCACTTTGTGATTGCGATTGTGATTGCGATTGAATATTGCTTGATTGGCTTTCGTTTTCATAGTTTTTAAGTATGTTCGCAATTTGTTCTCTTTGTTCTTGTGCGCTTTCGCTGTTGCAATGTTCGGCGTCAGGTATGCCAGAGCCGACTGTTATTGCGTCAACTTTTCCTTGCAAATTTTGCGATGCTACTACTTCTGGTGAAGCCTGTAATACTAAGTTTTGTGCTCGAAGAGGGCCTGAATAACGAACCATTCCAATATTTGAATATGCCGCTGCGCGAGTGCTTAATACAGCAGCTCCCGGATACTCGTTAGATCCAGTGATTACGCCTAAAACTCCTCTAGAATACTTATTGCTGGATTGATTCGGTATTTTTAGGCATTTGCTAGCATCTTTTGTTGCTAAATTTACAAGTGGGCTCATATATATGATTGTAGTAAATATTTGCGATTGGTGCGCTATGTTTTATCGATTGTATATTCGATTGTAATTCGTTTGTATATACACTATGTGACGTCAGAATGCAAGAAAAATCGTGATTATAACAGACGAAAATTTTGCGACACGCGCTTTTATAAAAAATATAAAGAAATTTTTGAAATATTGTTGACCCTCATCCATATTTTATTTAAGCTATAAGCGTTATTGCGAATGATTATTTTTTTCATGAACAATTTTTCATGGCTACTTTACGCAATCAACCCATGCAATAACAGTAAAGATTCCCGAAAGGAACGAGTGTGAAAACTTCACGAATTTTCGCAACTGCCGCTGCGGTTGCACTTTTAGCTACTTCTATGAGCGCTTGCGGCTCTTCTAAAACTGCAGAAAACAATACAAAAGGCAATCAGGTAAACGTAGTGGCAACAACAACGCAAATTTGCGATTACGTAACACAAATTGCGTCAACTGCAGACGCAAATTCTGGTTTAAGCCTTAATAAAACCGATTCTCAGGGCAAAAAGTCTGTAATCGGAGCTCCAGCAAACAAAGCAAAGTCAACAATTAACTTGACTTGCTTGCTTGCACCAAATGCTTCTGCTCACGAGCACGAAATGACTCCAGCGCAGTCTAAGGCTCTTTCAAAAGCTGATTTGATGCTTGTTTCTGGCGTTGATCTTGAGCACTTCTTGGATCAGGCTGTAGAAGCAACCGGATTTAAGGGAACAATGGGCGTCACATCCGGTATTCTTACCGCAGACGAAATCAAAGATCCAAAGGCGCAAGCTGCTAAAGAAAAGAATCTTCCTTATAAGGTTGACCGCGGTATTGCTAAAGTTCATGCCGAGAAGTGGCCATTCCCGCCAGAAGAAGGCGAGAAGGAGCCTGAATTCCAGTACGATCCGCATATTTGGACAAGTGCCAAGAATACTATGATTCAGGTTAAGAATATTGGTGCATTCTTAGGCAAGGCTCTTCCTGCAAGCAAGCCGATTTTCGACGAGCATGTTGAAAAGTTCGTTAAGGCTTTGACGGATTTGGACGCTTGGGCAACTAAAGCTTTGAACAGTGTTCCACAAGAGCATCGCGTACTCTTTACTTCTCACGACGCATTCGGTTACTTCTCTCGTGACTACAATGTGAAGTTTATTGGTGCAGCACTTTCTGACTTTAACAGCCAGCAGGATGCAACAGCAGATCATATTAAGCAGGCTGCAGAAGATGTTAAAAAGTCTGGTGCTGTGGCAATCTTTGCAGAAAACTCCAACAATTCCAAGTCAATTAAGGCTGTGGCTGCAGCTGCAGGTGTAAAGGCTGTTATTGGCGACGACGCACTTTATGGAGATTCTCTTGGACCAGTCGGATCTGCTGGTGAAACCTACATCGGTTCCATTGTTCACAATGTTGAAACATTGGTGAAGGCTTGGAACGGTAAGGTTCCTGAACTTCCAGATTCAGTCAAAACTGCATTGAAGAAGTAACATACAAATAACAGTAAAAATAACAGTATCGTAACAGTAACTTTAGTCGCGAAAGCAAGAAGTTACTGTTACGAATACTTATTATTAATAAACTGAAAAGACTGGAAATATAGTGAATAAGAGCGTCCTTGCAATGAAAAATTGCAGCCTTGCTTACGGTTATAAAACCGTGGTCACAGGTATTAACGGTAGTGTTGAGCCTGGAGAGGCTTTGGCTCTAATAGGGCCTAATGGTTCTGGAAAAACAACGTTTTTGCAAGCCATTATTGGGATTGTGCGCGTAAGTCACGGCGAACTTAGCATGCCAAAAGCTTTGTCTATTGGCTATGTGCCTCAGCAGGTTGATTTGGACTTGACTTTCCCGATTACTGCTCGTCAGGTTGTTGCCATGGGATTGAGCAGAAAAACTGGATTCCTCGGTTTGCTTAAAAAAGATCAAAAACAAGCCGTTGAGGACGCTCTTAATCACGTTGGATTGCTTAACCGCGCGGATGTTCGTTTTGGTGATCTTTCGGGCGGTCAGCGCCAGCGCATTTTACTTGCGCGTGCTATTGTTGCCAAACCAACTTTGATTCTTCTTGACGAACCATTTAACGGTTTAGATGAGCCAAATCGTCGTGAGCTTCTTAATATTATGAAAGCCGCTAAGCAAGAGGGAATAGCTTTTGTTGTTTCTACTCACGACTTGGTAATTGCGGATGCTATTTGCGAAAAAGCGTTACTTTTGGCTGGTCGCCAAGTTGCGTTTGGTCCGCTTAAAGAAGTTATGACGAAAGAAAATATTACTTGCGCATACGGCGGAAGCATGCCTGCCGCTTCTGCAGGTCTTACTTTTTCGGAAATTGCGGAAGGCTGATTTAAATGCTTGCCCAATTAGTCGAGTTATTAAGACAATCGTTGGAATCAATTCCAGGCTTTGATTTTATTGCTTCTGCTCCTTACATTTTCCGCCCATTCTGTCTTCTTATAGTTCTTTCCATAGCTAGCGGAATTGTTGGAGTATTTGTAAATCTTCGTTGTGCAGAATTTAATGCGGAAGCTATAGTTCACGGCATTTTCCCAGGAATTGTGGTCGGAGCTTTATACGGTGGCATCAATCGTATTATTCCGGGTGCTGCAATTTGCGCAATATTTTTAGTTGCAGCTCTTGTATGGGCTTCTCGCTCGGCTAGAATTAACGAGTCTGTTATTGCTACTGTTCTTACGACTTTCTTTGCGCTCGGCGTAGTAATTTCGCTTAAAAAAGGCGATATGTCTGGGCAGCTTGAATCGCTTATGTTTGGCAGACTTCTTGACGTAACAGACGAGCGCATGACTCAAGCTATGTTGATTTGTATTTTTGCAATTATTGTTATGTTAGCCACATGGAAGCAGCAGATTATAGTTGCTTTTGATCGCGCAAGCGCTCCTCTTATGGGTGCTAACACTTTGCTTGTTGACATTGTGCTAAACGTTGGAATCGCGGCAGTTGTTGTTTCAGCATCTTCTGCGGTTGGTGTTCTTCTTGTTATTGGATACCTTGTTATTCCGGGTGCTAGTGCTCGATTAGTTTCGCGCACTGTTTCTGGCATGGTCTCTGTTGGTATTGTTGTTGGTATTGCAGGCGTTTTGCTTGGAATGTACGCTATGAATCTTGAGCTGGATCATCCTGTTTCTCCTCAGGCTGCAATTGCTTTAAGTATGTGTGCAATGTTTGTTGTTGTGCTTATATTGCGATGGGCTTTCCGCTTTGTTTCCTCAATAATTCCGGCGCATGAATCAAATAAATCAATCTTAAAAAAGCAGGGAGCTTAAATGGTAAGTATTTGGCAAATTATTGCGCTCCCGATTGTTGAGGCGATTGTAGTTGGCGCATTATGTGGTTTCGTAGGGTCTTTAGCTCTTCTAAATCAGCGCATATTCTTTACTGAATCTATTACGCATGCAGCTTTTCCTGGAGCTGTTCTTGGAGTAGTCTGCACATCTTTATATACGATTGATCAGAATGTGCTTTCCTTAGGATTATTTATTGGGGCTGCAATTGCGTGCGTATTTCTTTCGTTAGTAATGCACGCACTTTCGCATATTAAAGGTATTTCTTCTCAGGCTGCTGCTGGAATTACTCTTACTGTTGGTTTTGCTAGCGGATATTTTTTGAATAAGTGGTTTGCGCCTTTACCGCTTCGTATTGAAGGATTTTTAACCGGATCTTTGCTTAATTGCACTCCTGCAGACGTTGCCTCAGCCTCTGTAGCTTTCTTGCTTGCTTTAGGATTGTGGATTTTTAATTCTGCTAATCTTGTGCACTGCTCTTTTGATCCTATCAATTACCGCGCTGCAGGCGGAAAATCTGATTTTATACAAGGCATGGTTTTAGCTTTAATCATTATTACAGTTTCTGTTATTATTCCAGCTGTTGGAACGGTTGTTTCGGTATCTCTTATTGCTGCTCCTGCCGCAGCTTTAAAATCAAGAATCGCCTCTATCAATAAATTTGTGCTTGCTTGCGTACTTTCGTCTATTTTAATTGCGCTCACTGGCTTGGCACTTGCTGTAATATTAAAGCTTTCAGCAGGAGGAACTATTGCTATTTGCGCTGGAGCTTTCTTCCTTCTAACTAAACTTGTTGAGCGGATTGTTTACGGCATTTGCAAGTGCAAATCTATTACAGCATAGTTGAAGTCTTACGAGTGTCCTAAAGTATCAATGAATTGCGCGTGAAAAATGCGCGCGATTGACGTCGTTTTTTGCGTTTAATTTAATAAAATTTTAACCGCATGAAATTCGACGCCACACAAGTCCAGGTCTGCACATTAGTAACGCAAGACCCCGATAGAAAAGGACAATTATGGCTGAAAATACCATCTCCATCACCGTAAACGAGGAACGCAAGGAGGTGGATGCAAGCTTCACTGGCGTTGAACTTTTCGCGGAAGATAAGAATATTATTGCCGTGCGTTTAAATGGCGAGTTGCGTGATTTGTACACGCCTCTTCATAACGGCGATACCGTGGAATCAGTAGCACTTGATAGTGAAGATGGCATCGCAATCATGCGTCATTCCGCTACTCACGTGATGGCTCAAGCTGTTCAAGAAATTAGACCAGACGCAAAGTTGGGCGTTGGTCCTGTAATTAAAGACGGCTTCTACTACGATTTCGATGTTGATACTCCATTTACGCCAGACGATTTGAAGCAAATCGAAAAGCATATGCAGCGCATTATTAAAGAATCTCAAAGCTTCCGCCGCCGCGTTGTAACAGAAGACGAGGCGCGTGCTGAAGAAGCAAATCAACCTTATAAGTTGGAGTTGATTGGAGATAAAGAAGCTGCTCTTGATCCAGCTGCTGCTGGCGAAATCAGCAAGCACGAGCTTAGCATGTACGACAATTTGGATCGCGAAGGCAATAAAGTTTGGAGCGATCTGTGCCGCGGACCTCACTTGCCAAACACTCGCTATATTAAGGCTTTTAAGCTTGAGCGTGTGGCTGCAGCCTACTGGCGTGGCTCGGAGCAGAATCCTATGCTTCAGCGCATTTACGGTACTGCATGGCCTAGCAAGGAAGAGCTTAAAGCTTACACAACTCGCATGGAAGAAGCCGCTAAGCGCGACCACCGTAAGCTCGGCCAAGAGATGGATTTGTTCTCCTTCCCAGATGAGATTGGCCCAGGCTTGGCAGTGTTCCATCCAAAGGGTGCTGCAATTATTAACGCAATGGAAGATTATTCGCGCGAGCAGCATCGCAAGCACCACTACAGCTTTGTGCAAACTCCGCACATTACTAAGGGTGGATTGTACGAGACTTCCGGCCACTTGCAGTGGTACAAGGATGGCATGTATCCTGCAATGAAGCTTGACGAAGAGCGCGACGAAAACGGTAACGTAACTCGCCAAGGTGCTGACTACTATTTGAAGCCAATGAACTGCCCAATGCATAATTTGATCTTCAAGTCTCGCCAGCGTTCGTACCGTGAGCTTCCTTTGCGCTTGTTCGAGTTTGGTACCGTGTATCGCTACGAAAAGTCTGGCGTTGTGCATGGCTTAACTCGCGTGCGTGGCTTGACTCAGGATGATTCGCATATTTACTGCACTCGCGAGCAGATGCGCGACGAGTTGAAGAGCTTGCTCAACTTTGTGCTTGGCCTTCTTAAAGACTTCGGTTTGAACGACTTCTACTTGGAGCTTTCCACTAAGGATGAGCACAAGTTCGTTGGTTCCGACGAGATTTGGGAAGAAGCAACAAACACTTTGGCTGAGGTTGCTAAAGAATCTGGTTTGGAGCTCGTGGACGATCCAGGTGGAGCTGCATTCTACGGTCCGAAGATCTCTGTGCAGGCTCGCGACGCAATCGGCCGCACTTGGCAGGTTTCTACTATTCAGCTTGACTTCAACTTGCCTGAGCGCTTTAAGTTGGAGTACATTGCGGCTGACGGTAGCCACCAGCGCCCGGTTATGATTCACCGTGCACTCTTTGGCTCTATTGAGCGCTTCTTCGCGATTTTGCTTGAGCATTACGCGGGCGCGTTCCCAGCATGGTTAGCTCCAGTTCAAGTAACTGGCGTTCCTGTTGCAGACGAGTTCGCTCCGCACTTGCAAAAGTTTATTAGCGATTTGGAAGAGAACATGGTTCGTTGCGAAATGGACAGCTCTGACGATCGCTTTGGTAAGAAGATTCGTAACGCTTCCAAGTCTAAAGTGCCTTTCACTTTGATTGCTGGCGAAGAGGATGTGAACAACAATGCTGTGAGCTTCCGCTTCCGCGATGGCAGCCAATTGAACGGCGTTCCTGTTGCTCAAGCTAAAGAGTGGATTCTTTCCATTATTAAGCAGCGCGTTCAGGTCAATACTGCTGAAGATTTCGAACGTTACACTAAGTGATTTAAGTTATAACTTAGGTTCTAACGTAAGTTTCGGTGTAAGCTGAATCTTTAACTAAAAAGCCCACACTTCTTAACGTTGTGTGGGCTTCTTTATATCTAAATCTCTACACCGTTACTTTTTCAGTTCGTTAGCTGAGTTAGTAACGGTGTTTTGCTTATTACCGTTACTTTTTCAGTTCGTTAGCTGAGTTAGTAACGATGTTTGTATCTTCTTACAGCCGCATGGTTAGTATAAAAGTGTTGTTTGAACACAAGTTTTATTTGCGAGCGCAGGAAGGTTGATTCAATGTTGGAATCGTTACGCAGTGGTTTTAAGCGTGTTATTGATCCTGTTGCAAAATTGTTGGTTCGCCTAGGCGTAAGCGCTAACGCTGTAACAGTTGTTGGCACATTAGCAGTAGTTGTTATATCTTTCGTAACGGCTTTTACAGGACAACTTTTTGCAGGAGCAATATTTCTTACGATTTTCGTACTTGCAGACGGTTTGGATGGCTCAGTTGCTGCACTAACTACTGGTGGCACTCGTTTCGGCGCATTTCTTGACTCAACTCTTGACCGTATTGCAGACTGGTCTTTATTTATGGCAGTGTTCATTTGCTTGTGGCGTGAAAATAATAAAAATGTGTGCATTTGGATGCCGTCCGTTATTGGAATGTCGTTAAAATACGCTGGATTATTTACTTGTTTGATTGCGCTTATGGCTGCTTTCGTAACTTCGTACACTCGCGCTCGCGGTCAGTCAATTTCGGTTGATCCTAAAAGTGGATTGATTACTAGAGCAGATCGTGTGGCTCTAATTCTTGTTGCTATTGGATTATCTGGTATAACTAATCAACTTTTCTGGTTAAGTTGCGCAATGATATTGCTTTCTATTGGTGGTATTGTGACTGTTATTCAGCGTATTCTCGAAGTAAAGCATGGTCTTCAACAAAAAGATAAGTAAAATTGTCGCGAAAGCGCAATAAAATCGTTTCGTTTGATTAATTGTACATTTTAGGAGTATCATGTCAGGTCATTCCAAGTGGGCGACTACCAAGCATAAGAAGGCCGCTATCGACGCAAAGCGTGGCAAGCTTTTTGCCAAGCTTATTAAGAACATTGAAATCGCTGCTCGTTTGGGCGGTGGAGATCCTGATGGTAACCCTACGTTGTACGATGCCATCGTTAAAGCTAAGAAGGCTTCTATGCCTGCCGATAACATCAAGCGCGCGGTGAAGCGTGGATCTGGTGAAGAAGCTGGCGGCGCTAACTACGAGGAGATTGTTTACGAAGGTTACGCTCCTGCAGGTGTTGGCTTGATTATTGAATGTCTTACCGATAACCGCAATCGTGCTGCTGCTGACGTTCGTTCCACTCTTACTAAGGGTAACGGCTCTTTGGCAACAAGCGGTTCTGTGAGCTTCAACTTTGAGCGTAAGGGCTTGATTGAAGTTCCATCCGAAGGCGTTGATTACGATAAGCTTTTCGAAGTTGCTGCAGAAGCTGGTGCTGAGGATGTAGCTGACGATGGTGATGTGTACTCCGTTTACACTGATTCCAGCGATTTGGTTACCGTTCGTAAGGCTTTGCAGGATGCTGGTTTCGACTACGATTCTGCAGATATTATTATGCATCCAAATAACGAAGTTGAGTTAAGCTTTGAAGATGCTCAGAAGGTTTCTCGTTTGATTGATAATCTAGACGACCTTGATGATGTTCAGAATATTTACAGCAACTGGACTGCATCGGATGAAGTTATGGCTCAGCTTGAGGAAGCAGAATAATTTCATATGTTGATTTTGGGCGTTGACCCCGGGCTTACACGCTGCGGGGTCGGCGTGATTGAAGCCGGCGTTTCGCGTCGGCTTTCTTTTATTCACGTCGATGTACTGCGATCTGATCCAAATCTTTCTCAAGATTTGCGTTTGCTTAAGATTTACAATGGTTTAGTTGAAAAGATTGAGCGTTTTTCTCCGGATGCTGTTTCTATTGAGCGTGTTTTTGCTCAGGAAAATCTAAATACTGTTCTAGGCACTGCTCAAGTCGCTGGTCTTGCTATGCTGGCTGCTGCTCAACGCAATATTCCAGTCGCTTTGCATACTCCTACTGAGGTTAAGCTTGCTGTTGCTGGCAACGGCAAGGCGCAAAAGCCTCAGGTTGAGCGCATGGTTGCTCGTCTTCTTGGTCTTAATATGCTTCCAACTCCGGCTGATGCGGCTGATGCTTTAGCTCAGGCAATTTGTCATGCTCTTCGTCCGGAAGGGGCTTTGCAAGGCGGCGAGCGTGAGCAGCATTTAACGCCAGCTCAAAAACAGTGGGCTTTAGCTCAGCGTGCGGCTCGCGGTGTATCTTCTGTCTCTCGAGGCATGTAGGATACCAATAGAACAGATGTTCTATTGTCTGTTTTTTGACTTGTTTGCTGCGTTGTGCTGTGAGCTTTTATTGCTGGAAGGTGAGCGTTTATGATTGGTATGCTTGTTGGTCAAGTAGCGTCTGTTGATGCTCGCACTGCTCTTATTGTTGTTTCAGGCGTTGGTTACGAAACTTATATGCCTTCTCAAGATTTGTCTTCTTTGCATGAGGGGCAGGAAGTTCGTGTTTATACTTCTATGCAGGTTTCTCAGGACTCAATAACTTTATACGCTTTTACAACTCAAGCTGCTAAACGCATGTTTTTGCAGGTTCAAAAAGTAAGTGGTATTGGTCCTAAAGTTGCGCTTTCAATTCTTTCTACTCTTAATGTCGATCGTCTTTTGAAAGCTATTTCCGAAGGAGATGTTACTGCTCTTTCTTCCGCGCCAGGCTTGGGTAAAAAAGGTGCTCAGAAGATTATTCTGGAGCTTAAAGGTTCTATTGATCTTAACAGTTTATCTGCAGACGTCTCTGACGCTTCAAGCGTCAAAACTATTGATACTGGTATTAGCGCCGTAATTGATGGTCTTGTTTCTCTTGGTTGGCGTCAATCGGATGCTCAAAAAGCTGTTGAGCAAGTTTGCGCTGAAAATAATATTGTTGCTCCTGTAACTGAAGCAGATATGCCTAATGTTTTGCGCATGGCATTAACTTTGTTAGATAGGGGCAGATGATTATGTTGTTTAAAAATAAAGCATTGGGGGAGTTGAAATGAGTGATGAATATGCATCTGCACTAAATACTGGTGTTTCGGAAGATTCTTTGCGCATGGTTTCTTCTGCTCCTTTAGCTAATGAGCAGCTTAGTGATGAGGAGCTTCGTCCGCGCGCTTTAGAAGGTTTTATTGGCCAGCCTTTACTTAAAGCACAGTTGCAACTATTTTTGGATGCGGCCAAAAAGCGCGATGTTCCGCCTGATCACATGCTTTTGGCTGGTCCTCCAGGTTTGGGCAAAACTACTCTTGCAATGATTGTTGCAAATGAGCTTCAAGTTCCTATTCGTATTACTTCCGGTCCTGCTATTCAGCATGCTGGAGATTTAGCTTCTATTCTCAGCGCTTTGGACACTGGCGAAGTTTTGTTTATTGACGAAATTCACCGTCTTCCGCGTGCTGCCGAAGAGTTGCTTTATATTGCGATGGAAGATTTTCGCGTTGACGTTATGGTTGGTAAAGGTCCTGGAGCATCTTCAATACCGCTTACTTTGCCACGTTTTACAGTAGTTGGCGCTACTACTCGCGAAGGCATGCTTCCTTCTCCATTGCGCGCTCGCTTTGGCTTTACAGCTCACCTTGATTTTTATCCTCACGAAGAGCTAGAAAAGCTTATTGAACGTTCGGCTAAAGTTCTTGGAATTAATCTTAAAGATCAGGCTGCTAAAGAATTATCTTTGCGATCTCGTGGAACTCCTCGTATTGCGAATCGTTTACTTAGGAGAGTGCGCGACTGGGCGATTGTTCACGACTTGGATTGTGTAAATCAAGATGCTGTTGTTGAAGCTTTAGCATTGTATCAAATTGATACTCAGGGTTTAGATAGGCTCGATATTGCAGTTCTAAAAGCAATGGTTTGCCAATTTAATGGAGGACCGGTTGGTCTTAATAATTTGGCTGCAATGGTAGGTGAAGAAGCGGAAACTGTTGAAACTGTTTGCGAGCCGTATTTGGTTCGTGAAGGATTCTTAATTCGTACACCTAAAGGTCGTGTTGCGACTGTTAAAGCTTGGGAGCATTTGGGTTTGAAAGCTCCTAGTAATGTCAGCTAGATGGCTTAAAATAATTGTCTTGGACGGCATTTCGGCCGTCTTATGGTTGGACACTTAAGGAGTTTATTGTGCCTCAATTTTTCCAGCAGTACGGTCTTCTTATTGCGCTTATCGTAGTAATGGTTGTTATGATGTGGTTCCAAACTCGCAATGCTAAAAAGCGTCAGAATGAAATGCGTTCATTCCATGAATCTTTGCAGCCAGGTACTGAGGTTATTACAATCGGCGGAATTATTGGCAAGATTGTAAGCGTAGATATGCAGTACGAAGAAATTGTTATTGATTCTGAAGGTAGCTTAATGCGCGTGTCCTTTAGAGCTGTAAACAGGTTGTATGTGCGTCCTGCATTTATTAGCGACGAAGAAGCTGAAGCAAACGAAAAAATGGAAGCCAAAGCTGATATCGAAGAAACTGATAAACAAGATGTTTCTGAGCCAACTGCTAAGTCCACTGAAGAAGACAGCGCAATAGCGGGTCTCATGACGACTGCTATAAATTAATTATGTAATACTTGAAGTTGTGATGTGTGATGCGGTTCATGCTTCACACATCACACGAACATGCGTATACTTTCCTCATATTCTTAAAAACAGGTTGCAACGAAAAGAACGTTAGGATTATGACAACAACGGATATTACAGCAAAATCGTTGAGAACAGTAAGTAAAGATGATTCAGATTATCTTGCTTCATTAATTCGTACCGTTCCGGGATTTCCAAATCCGCGTATTATATTCCGCGATTTTCTACCAATATTTTCTAACGCACGCGCTTCTCGTATTCTTGTTGACTCTTTAGTAGACGCTTTGCCTACTGAGCCTGATTCAATCGACTTAATTGCTGGTCTTGAAGCTCGCGGCTTTCTTTTCGGCCCACTTTTAGCAGAACGTTTAGGCAAAGGTTTTCTTGCTATTCGTAAAGCTGGTAAGCTTCCGCCTCCAGTTATTAGCGAATCTTATATGCTTGAATACGGTCAGGCTAGTATTGAAATCGAAGATGATGCTATTAAACCTGGCCAGCGTGTTCTTATTGTAGATGATCTTATTGCAACTGGAGGAACTGCTAAAGCAGCTGCAAATATTGTTAAAAAAGCTAAAGGGCAAGTTGCAGGATTTAGTTTCGTGATTGAACTTACTGGCATTAGTGGAATGAACGATTTAGAGGATTATCCGTGCAGCAGTTTAATGACTATGCCTGCGTAGAGTTTAGCAAAATATAAACAATTTAAAGCAGTAGGATTATTTTACTACGATTAGTTTTGCACGTTTGAAATAGTACTGAAAGGATAAGCTATGGTTGAAAAACTTAAGTCATCCTTAATCAGTGTATCTAAAGGTGTAATTACTCCGTTTATTGTAATTTTTGTTTTTTCTCTTACAATAGGACTTTTCTTATCTCTTACTTTACTTATAGTTTCTATTGAAGAAGGAACCGGTAATCTTTCTGATTCCGCAATGTCTATGACTTGGGCTGTATTTATGTTCGCTCAAGGAATTGGTCTTACTTTTGACAATTGTGTGCTAACAATAACTCCTTTAGGCTTAACAATTTTGCTTATAGCTTCCCTTTCTAGCCTAATTAGAAAAGTTGAAGGCGGCTCTACAGCATACGTAACAGGTACCGTATTTTGGGTTGCTGTTAACGTAATTCTTTCGCAAAATACGCATATAACTTTGGTTGATTCTGTTCCTGTTATTATTTTCAAAACAGCTTTAATATACTTAATATCTTTGTTTATTGCTGTTTTCCCTCGCAGCTTAGTTTATAAAACTCTTAAGCAGCGTTATAAACAAATGTGTCCTGAATTTGCTCAAAAAAATATTCGCATAATTAAACGATCATCAGTTATTTTATTTGCAATATACTCGGCTGTAGCGTTAGTAACTGTAATAGTTTGGTGCTGCACGAATATCGGTTCTGTTAATTCTTTCTTCATAAAACTCGGTATGCAAAACGGTTCGCGTATTCTTACGTCAATTGCATGCCTAGTGTGGTTGCCAAATATAGCTATCTGGGCTTTGTCTTGGATTTGCGGAGCAGGATTTAGTATTGGGAAAGTTGCGCATTTTACTTTGGCTTCTTCAATGCGTAAATCTTTGCCACCTGTGCCAGTTTTTGGAATATTTCCCGAATCAGTATCCGATTCTTTATACCGAAACGCAATATTGAGTATTATTCCAATAATTTGTTTTGCGGTAATACTTTTAGCAATATTGCATAAACGCGGTTGTGGCTTGCGTTTGAAAAATATTAAAGATAAAGAAGAGCTTAAAGCTTTTGCCATAGGTTTAGCTCAGGCAGCTGCAGTAAGTATTTGCATCGCTTCTTTAATAACAATTATTTTTACTATTGTTTTTGCTTTAGCCAACGGATCTTTAGGAGAGTACAGGCTTTCTTTTGTTGGAGTTGACATTGTTGAAAGCACTAGGGCTGTAGGCCATCTTACTCTTTATGCTGTTTGTGCAGCGTGGCTTATTGCAGCTCTTGGAATATTGTTATCTTGTGCAATTCGTTACCTTTTTTCTATGCTGCTTAATAAAAATTCTGCGCAAAACAAAACTTTTAATATTGAAGCTGAAGCTACTTCTGATCCTGCAGAAGATAATACAAATAAAACAGATACCGAATTAATACAACGAAAATCACCTTTGTCTTTGAAAAAAGCCGCTCCTAGAACGGTTTCATCAAAGACCAAAATAAAATAAATTCCTCACTACTATTTTAGGAAGGATGACCGCCGTGCAACAGACACATAGCCAAGAATCAAATGCAAATGTTCTGATAACCACAGGGGGAAGGTCGGTTCGACGAGTTCTTGTTTCGGTTTTTCATAAAGAAGGACTTGAAACTCTCGCTAAAGCATTTATTCAGGCAGGTACTCAAGTAGTGTCAACCGGTTCAACAGCGTCAAAGCTTATAGAACTTGGTGTAAAAGTTACTGAAGTTTCTGCAGTCACTGGATTTCCAGAAAGCTTAGATGGTAGGGTAAAAACTTTGGATCCGCATATTCATGCAGGAATTTTAGCGGATATGAATAATGCGGATCATGTAAAGCAGCTTGAAAATCTTAATATAAAGCCGTTTGATGCAGTCGTTGTTAACCTTTACCCATTTGTGGATACGGTAATGAGCGGCGCGGATCGAGATTCTATTATTGAAAAAATTGATATTGGTGGACCTTCTATGATTAGGGCTGCTGCTAAGAATCACAAATCTGTTGCAGTTATTACGGATCCTAAAGACTACCAGCTTCTTGCAGACCGTATTATTTCCGGAGAAGGTTTTAGTTTGCAAGAGCGTGAGTATCTTGCTGCAAAAGCTTTTGAGCATACTGCGGCTTACGATGCTGCTATTTCTCAGTGGACTACAACTGCATGGCCAAAGCCAGAAAGTCTTAGCGCAATTAAGGAAGATACTGAAAGCAATGCAGAAAACAATGCTGCAAGTAATACTGAAGCAGCAAAGAAATGCATTTCGCTTCCTTCAAACTACACGCGCACCTGGCGTTTGGAACATGAGCTTCGCTACGGTGAGAATCCTCATCAGCAGGCTGGATTGTATGTTGATCCATTGCATAAGGGCGGTTTAGCTCAATCTGAGCTTCTTGGCGGAAAACCTATGAGCTACAACAATTATGTTGATGCGGATGCTGCTTGGCGTGCGGTTTGGGATTTTGCTCCACAAATTGCTGTTGCTGTTTGCAAGCATAATAATCCTTGCGGCTTGGCAATTGGAGCTACTGCAGCTGAGGCTCATAAAAAAGCTCACGCTTGTGATCCTGTAAGCGCTTACGGTGGTGTAATTGCCGCAAACACTACGGTGACTTTGGAAATGGCAGAAAGTGTTCGCCCAATTTTCACAGAGGTTATTGTGGCTCCAGACTATGAGCCAGAGGCTTTGGAATTGCTTCGCACTAAGAAGAAGAATCTTCGCATTCTGAAGGTTGCAACTCCGCCTGTTTTGGATTTGCAAGTGCATCCTATTGACGGCGGTGCTTTAGTGCAGTCGGCAGATAAGATTGACGCTTTTGGAGACAATCCAGAAAACTGGACTTTGGTTTCCGGTGATCCTGCAGACGTTGATACATTGCGCGACTTGCAATTTGCGTGGCGCTCGCTTCGTTGCGTAAAGTCTAACGCTATTTTGCTTGCGCACGACAATGCTACTGTTGGCATTGGCATGGGTCAGGTTAATCGCGTGGATTCTTGCCATTTGGCTGTTGAACGCGCTAACACTTTGGCTGACGGAGTTGAGCGTGCTAAGGGAGCTGTTGCAGCTTCCGATGCGTTCTTCCCATTCGCTGACGGTCCTCAGATTCTTATTGAAGCGGGCGTTAGTGCAATTGTTCAGCCAGGCGGCTCTATTCGCGACGAGGAAGTGTTCGAAGCTGCTCGTAAAGCCGGAGTAACAATGTACGTAACTGGCACTCGTCACTTCTTCCACTAAATTCTCGTAATTTAGTAAGTAAGTAAAATAAGTAAATTCATATTCTAAAAATGCAGCGTTTGATAACTTCAAGCGCTGCATTTTTTGTTTTTCTGTAAAACAACTTGTGTTTTATTATTGCAAGTTATGTATTATACAAGTATGACAAATAGCGAGCAGCAGACTAAGGATAGTAAAACTGAACATCCGTATGTGTCGGAAAAGTCTGAAGGAAAACCTTACGCTGAGTGGATTGTTGCAGCTATTGTTGCAACAAGCGCAATACTAGCTTTTCTTGGATACGCAACAGCCGCCACAGTTGTTGTTGCTGTGACGGCTGTTACTCTCGGTGTTATACGTTTATTAATGCGTCAACGCAGTCCTTGGAAGGTCAGATCTGTTAGATTTGATTCTTTCATAAGTATTGCGTTAGGCATTGGTTTATTTATAACTTATGCTTCAATCTCATTATTGCTGTAAAAGCTAATTATTTTGGTTTGCTTCAGCAGTTTTATCGAAATCAATATTGATTTCATGTTCGCTGTATTTAGCATCAGGATCTTCAATATTGGACAGAGCATGATGCTTTTTATACAAAGCGTTAGCGTCATTTTCAAACCCTGCTAAAGTTTTATCTTCCGAAACAGCAAGAAGCTTTGTTAAAAGAATAATAAAACCAACAAGAGCGGCTGCAAAAATTGGAGCAATCCAAAAAACCCACAACTGAGTTAATGGCTTAACTTCAAGCTCTTTAAAGTTTGCAAAAATCGCAATGCCAGTAGAACGTGCAGGATTAAGACCCGAACCTGTAATCTGGTAGGTAATAAGAGTTGCAGCTGCGTAAGCAATACCCATGTGAGTGGAATAGCCGCAATTGGTCTTGCCGTTATCTTTTGTGTAATTCATTGCTGTAGCAACAATTATTGCAACTGCAATTACTTCAACCAATAAGGCCGTAATAACGCCGAAGGAAGAGTTTACGCTCTTTAGCTGCGTTGCAGAAATAGAGCCTTGTTCGAAACCGTTTACAACAGGAGCGAACCAGTTAGCATCTTTCACCATTTTTGTTTGAGGCAAAATGAACACAAAAGCGCCCGCTGCCAAAATGGATCCAAGAACTTGCGCAATAATATAGCAAGGGCCTTCCAAATACGATGTGCGTCCTGTAAACATGGATGCAATAGTTACAGCAGGATTAAGTTGTCCGCCAGAAACTTTGGATGCAATAGAAATTGCTGCAGCATACGCAACGCCTGTGCCTACTGCAATCATAAGCAAATTAATGCCGTACATTGCTGTTGATAGTGAATAAAAAGTGTAAATTGTGAACATTAATAGCGCTGTAGCAATAAACTCGGTTGCTATTTTAATAGCAAGTGGAGAGTCACTTTTAGCTTCTTCAGAAGTTGTTTCCGGTGCTTCAATCATAGTTTTCCTTACTTTAATACGTGTTGCTGTATAGTTTGCAACTTATTAAAACAACTGCTATAGTATCACGGCCATGCCATACGGTAGCATAGAAAAAGTGGTAATTTTCTTATTTATCACAATTGCGAAAGTAATAG
This sequence comes from Gardnerella sp. DNF00753, assembly GCF_049244275.1. Taxonomy (NCBI): domain Bacteria; kingdom Bacillati; phylum Actinomycetota; class Actinomycetes; order Bifidobacteriales; family Bifidobacteriaceae; genus Gardnerella; species Gardnerella sp. DNF00753. The sequence continues at coordinate 887,217 of NZ_CP058393.1, read as the reverse complement.
AAAAATTATAGTAATAGAGAATTGTTTGATTTAGCGCTTAAGAATAACTTATTTGCGCATATTTTGTTAAACAATTCATGAGGTCACGTTGGGAGAACGATGCCAAACGCATATTCCCGCGCCGATGGGGCGCATTCAGATGACAAAAACGCCATTCGACTGCAGAAGCTACTTGCTGAAGCGGGATTTGGTTCAAGACGCAAATGTGAGGAGATTATTCTCGATGGGCGTGTTGAAGTAGACGACGAATTGGTTACAACACTTGGTACTCGCGTAGATCCGAAGCGTCAGAAAGTGCGCGTTGATGGATCTCGAGTAAAGTTCAACACGAAGCTCGTAACTCTCGCATTGCATAAGCCTAAGCGAGTTTTGAGCGCTATGGACGATCCTAAAGGTCGTTTTACTTTAAGGGATATTGTGGGAGACAAGTACGAGCGAATCTTCCACATGGGTCGCTTGGACTACGATTCGGAAGGTCTTATTTTAATGACCAACGATGGCGAGCTAAGCCAGCATGTTATGCACCCAAAGTATGAGGTTGAAAAAACTTATATTGCAACGCTTGAAGGCAAAATCAACGGCATGGTTTGCAGGCGCTTGGTTTCTCAAGGCGTAAATCTGGAAGACGGCTGGATTAAGCTCGACCGCTGCGCAATAATCGACCAAAATCACGACACAACCATGGTAAAAGTTGTGTTGCATTCTGGTAAGAATCGCATTGTGCGTAGAATTTTCGGAGCTGTTGGATTCCCTGTAAAGCGCTTGGTTCGTACGCAAATTGGCCCTATTAAGTTGGGTGATTTGAAGGCGGGATCGTATCGTGTGCTTTCTCAAACAGAAGTGCGTTCTCTTTCTAAGGAGGTTGGCCTGTGATTTGTGTAGCAATTGATGGACCAGCAGGAGTAGGTAAGTCTTCTACTTCTCGTGCTTTAGCGCAATACTACGGTTTTGCGTATTTAGATACTGGGGCAATGTATCGAGCTGCTGCATGGTGGTGCATGCAAAAAGGAATTGACTTAAGCACTCAGCTTTCTTTAGATGATGAAGGTCAGCCGACGAATCCTGCAGACGCTGAACGTTTCAACCAAATTGTTGAAGCTGTTGGAGCATTATTTACTGAAAGTAATGCCGACTTTAGCGTGGATCCTAAAAATCCTGTGGTGACTGTCGAAGGTGAGGATATTAGCGAAGAGTTGCGCTCTATTGAGGTTTCTTCGCATGTATCTACTGTTTCTTCTATTCCTGCAGTTCGTCGCATGCTTATTGCAGCGCAGCGCGCATATATTTCTGCGCAATCTGCTGATGATTCTTTCTCTAAAGGTGAGGGCATTGTTGCAGAAGGCCGCGATATTACTACTGTTGTAGCTCCTAATGCGCAAGTTCGAGTGCTTCTTACTGCAAGGGAAGAAGTTCGTCAAGCTCGCAGAAACAAGCAGGAGATTTATAAAGAAAGTTTGCAAAATAATCAATCTTCTGAGGAAGACGATATTCGTGCTCGCGACGCTAAGGATGCTAAAGTTACGAGTTTTCTTCAGGCTGCTGATGGTGTTACAACGCTCGATAATTCAGATTTGACGTTTGAGCAGACTCTTGACGCGCTTGTTGAAATTGTTGATGCTGCTATTGAGCAGGACGAGTACGACCGTTACGCTGCAAATCTTGAAGGCTATGATCTTGACGATGAAGACCGCGCGCTTCTTAGTGGAGATTTTGCAAGTAGTGACGAGAAGAAAGATTCTAAAGCAGTTGGTGTAATAGCCGTTATAGGCCGACCAAACGTTGGAAAATCAACGCTTGTAAACCGTATTTTGGGTCACAGAGTTGCTGTTGTTGAAGATACTCCGGGAGTTACGAGGGATCGCGTAAGTTACGATGCTGAGTGGGCTGGAACTAACTTTAAGCTTGTTGACACTGGCGGCTGGGAAGCAGACGTTGAAGGAATTGATTCTTCGATTGCTCAGCAGGCTCAAGTAGCAGTGCGTTTAAGTGACGCTGTAATTTTCCTTGTTGATGGTCAAGTTGGTTTAACAGCCACCGACGAGCGCATTGTTTCAATGCTTCGCGCTGCAGGAAAGCCTATTACTTTGGCAGTTAACAAGGTTGACGATGCTAGAAGCGAGTACTTAACTGCAGAGTTTTGGAAGCTTGGAATGGGAGAGCCGTACGGAATTTCTGCAATGCACGGTAGAGGCGTTGGAGATTTGCTTGATGCGGCGCTCAATTCTTTGAAAAAAGCTAATAAAACTTCAGGATTCTTAACTCCACAAGGTCTTCGTAGGGTTGCTTTAGTAGGAAGACCAAACGTTGGTAAGTCTTCGCTTTTGAACCATTTAGCTCACGAAGAGCGCGCTGTCGTAAACGATTTGGCTGGAACTACTCGTGACCCTGTTGATGAGGTTGTGCGAGTTGACGGCGAAGACTGGCTGTTTATTGATACGGCTGGTATTAAGCGCAGACCTCATAAACTTACTGGTGCAGAATATTATTCTTCGCTACGCACGCAGGCTGCGATTGAGCGTTCGGAGCTTGCTTTGATTCTTTTTGATTCTTCCCAGCCGATTGCGGAGCAGGATCTAAAAGTTATGAGCCAAGCGGTTGACGCAGGTCGCGCAATCGTACTTGTGTTTAACAAGTGGGATTTGATGGACGAGTTTTCCAGACAGCGCATGGAACGCTTGTGGAAGACTGAGTTTGATCGTGTTACTTGGGCTGAGCGCGTAAATCTTTCTGCAAAAACAGGCTGGCATACGAATCGCCTTTCTCGCGCCATGCGAACAGCTTTAGATAGCTGGGATAAGCGTATTCCTACGGGTAAGCTTAACGCTTTCTTGGGTCGTATTCAGTCTGCTCATCCGCATCCTTTGCGAGGCGGAAAGCAGGCACGAATCTTATTCGCAACCCAGGCGTCCACTCGCCCTCCGCGTTTCGTAATATTCGCAACAGGATTCTTAGAGCACGGATACCGTCGCTTTATTGAGCGATCTCTTCGCGAAGAGTTTGGATTCGAAGGAACTCCTATTCAAATCTCCGTAAAAGTGCGAGATAAAAAGAAGCGCAAGTAGAGCGTAATTAGGTCGTAAGTAAAGTCACGATTAAAGCGTAAGTAAAGTAGGAGCGTAGTATGACTGAATTGGGCGAGTTAGCTCTTGATTTGCATCATGCTAGCGAAGACGAGATTTTTCAAGCATTTGTTGACTGGGTTAAAGATAACAAACATGTAGATTTGTGGCCGCATCAAGAAGAATCCGTTATGGATTTGCTTGCAGGAGACCACGTTATTTTAAACACTCCAACAGGTTCTGGAAAATCTCTTGTTGCTCTCGGAATGCATTTTGCAGCACTCGTCACAGGCAGACGCTCCTACTATACTGCACCAATCAAGGCGCTTGTATCCGAAAAATTCTTCGACTTGGTTGCTATTTTTGGGCGAGACAATGTTGGTATGATTACTGGCGACTCGCATATTAACGCGGATGCTCCAATAATCTGCTGCACTGCGGAAATCTTAGCAAATCAAGCTTTACGTGAAGGTGTAAATGCTGAAGTCGGTTGCGTTGCAATGGATGAATTCCACTACTACGGAGACCCAGAGCGCGGATGGGCTTGGCAAGTGCCGCTACTTACGCTTCCAAACACGCAATTCTTACTTATGAGCGCAACTCTTGGAGACGTATCGGATATTGCGGAACGCTTAGAAAAATCAACAAAAAGAAGCGTTGATATTATTGCTAACGCTCCAAGACCGATTCCTCTTGAATACGAGTACACCGATAAGCCGCTTGCTACAACTGTAGAACTCTTATTTAACAAGGGTTTAACGCCAATATACGTAGTTCATTTTTCGCAAGACGCAGCTCTGGAAACAGCACAAGCGCTCGCAAGCACGGGAGTTTCAAGCAAAGAGCAGCGAGACAAAATTGCTCAAGCAATTAAGGGCACAAAGTTTACTACAGGCTTTGGCAAAATCTTGCAAAGAATACTTAGAACCGGCGTTGGAGTGCATCATGCTGGCATGCTTCCACGCTACCGCAGGCTCGTTGAACAGCTGGCTCAACAAGGACTTCTGCCAGTTATTTGCGGAACAGATACTCTCGGTGTTGGTATTAATGTGCCAATTCACTCGGTTGTGCTTACAGCTCTTACAAAATTTGATGGGAATCGTAGTCGAAAACTTCGCGCTCGCGAGTTTCATCAAATTGCAGGCCGTGCAGGCAGAATGGGATTTGATACCGAAGGATTAGTGGTTAGCGAGGCTCCAGAGTTCGAGATTGAGAATGCGCGCGCTGTTGCAAAAGCTGGCAATGACCCTAAAAAGCTTAAAAAAGTTAAGCGTAAGAAGGCTCCAGAAGGATTTGTTGTTTGGGGCGAGCCAACATTTACTAAGCTTATTGAAAGTGCTCCAGAAACTTTGAATCCACATATGGTTGTAACGCACTCAATGATTTTGAACGAAGTTACGCAAGGTGGAGATGCTAGATCGCGCGTGCAAAAACTTATTGAAGATAGCGCGCAAAAGCCGCAAGATAAAGAGAAACTGCTTGAACGTTGCGACGATATTTTCCAAACTTTGCTCGATACTCAAGTTATTGAATGTAAAAAGCGCGCGGACGGTTCTTGTGATTATGAGCTTGATGTTGCAATGCCTGAAGGTTTTGCGCTAGATCAGCCGCTTTCGCCGTTCTTGCTCGCAGCTTTGGAATTGTTAGATCCTGAGTCTCAAAGCTACGCGCTTGACGTAATTTCTATGGTTGAAGCAACTCTGGATGATCCTAAGCCTGTTCTTCGTGCTCAAGAGCGTAAGGCTCGAGATGCTGCAATGGCTGGCATGAAAGACGATGGTATTGACTACGAGGAGCGCATGGAGCGCTTGGCGGAAGTTAGCTATCCTAAGCCTCTTGAAGACTTACTAGCTCCTGCTTTTGCTCAGTATCGCAAGGACGTGCCGTGGGCAAACGACTACTGGATTAAGCCTAAAACTGTGCTTCGAGACATGGTAGAAACTGCTTCCGATTTTACTGGCTATATTTCACGCTATGGCATTGCTAGAAGTGAGGGAACGCTTCTTCGTTACCTTTCTGATGCTTACCGTTCGCTTGCTCGCACTGTTCCAGAAGACATGCTTAACGAAGAATTGCGTGATATTATTTCGTGGCTTCGTCTTGTTGTGCGCTCGATTGATTCTAGTTTGGTTGATGAGTGGGAGAGTGCAGGAGGTTCGGACGCTGAAGCTAGCGCTGTAACTACGGCTGCGCCTGGAACTTCTGAGTCTGTGGTTGAAGATCGTCGCGGTCTTATTGTGTTGATTAGGAATGCAATGTTCCGCCGTGTGCAACTTATGGATTTGGAAGATGCGGATGCTTTAGGAGAGCTTGATAAAGCTTGGGGTTACGGAGTTCACGAGTGGAATGATGTGCTTGACGACTATTACGACGAACATGAGTATGTTGGAATAGACGCCAAAGCTCGAAGCGGAGACTTGTTTATTCTTGACGATTCGCTAGAGAAGAGTGAACACTCGTGGAAAGTGCGGCAGATCATCGACGATTCTGACGGGGATCATAATTGGGCTATTACTGGCATTGTTGATTTGGATACAACGCAAGATGAAGGCGAAGTTGTGTTCTTCGATTACCAAGTTTCGCACGTCTAGTGTTGTAAACTTGTCTTAGTTTGTAACCAACAACTAGAATCGAACGTTTGTTCTATACGTATTGTAAGCTGGTATTTATGGAGCAGGATTTATTTGCAGCAAGTAGCGCGCCGAGTGATGTAACTCGTCCGTTGGCAGTGCGTATGCGCCCGAGCAGTATTGACGACGTGCTTGGGCAATCTCATGCTTTAAAAGAAGGCTCTCCTTTGCGCAGGCTTGCAAATCCGCAGTCTAAAGGTTCTCTTACTGCTCCAAGTTCTGTTGTGCTATTTGGTCCTCCAGGAGTCGGTAAAACTACTCTTGCATATATTGTTGCTCGCCAGTCTGGGCGAGTGTTTGAAGAGCTTTCTGCTGTAACTTCTGGTGTTAAAGATGTTCGTGCCGTGCTTGATCGTGCGCACGAGCGTTTAGTTAGCAAAGGCCAAGAAACAGTACTTTTTATTGACGAAGTTCACCGTTTTTCTAAATCGCAGCAAGATGCTCTGCTTCCAAGCGTAGAAAATCGCGACGTAACTTTTATTGGAGCTACAACTGAAAACCCAAGTTTTTCAATCATTAAACCGCTTCTTAGCAGATCTGTAGTAGTAAAACTTGAGTCGCTTAGCGTAGAAGATTTACACACGCTTATAGAGCGCGCAGTAACTAGCGAAAATGGGCTCAACAATCAGCTTAAAATTGACGAAGACGCAATAGATTCTATTATTCGCTTAAGCGGTGGAGACGCTCGCAAAACTCTTACTATTTTAGAAGCTGCAGCAGGAGCAATAACAGGAGATGCTGCGCTGCAGCACGGCAAAAAGAAGCCTGTTATTACTGCCGATATTGTTTCTAACGTAATGGACACCACTACTGTTCGCTACGACAAAGATGGCGACGATCATTACGACGTGATTTCTGCTTTTATTAAGTCGATGCGCGGAAGTGATGTTGATGCGTCCTTGCATTACTTAGCGCGAATGCTTCGAGCTGGTGAAGACCCGCGTTTTATTGCAAGGCGAATTATGATTGCTGCTGCTGAAGAAGTTGGTATGGCAGCTCCGCAAATTTTGCAAGTAACTGTTGCTGCAGATCAAGCTGTTGCTTTAATAGGCATGCCGGAAGCACGCATTATTCTTTCTGAAGCTGTGATTGCTGTAGCAACAGCTCCTAAATCAAACGCAAGCTATAATGCTATTAATCAGGCTTTGCAAGATGTTGATGCTGGAAATATTGGTCAAGTGCCTCTTCATTTGCGAAACGCTCCAACGAAACTAATGAAAAGCTGGGGAAACCACGAAGGATACCAGTATGCTCACGATTATCCGGGTGCTGTAGCATCGCAACAGTATATGCCAGACGAGCTTGTTGGCCGCGAATACTACCATCCAACGAATCGTGGATACGAGCACGATCTAACTCAACGCTTATCTCAAATTCGTAATATACTTCATGAGTCTAAAGAAAGTAGAGAAGTTGGCAATGAAAAAGAATAACGCTTTTCTGTATTATTGCGTATCAACAGTTGTGCTTATTTGTATGCTTACAACTTGGGTTGTGTATGTTCGCTTCACTGTAGACACCGTGCGAAACAGCGGTTTTTCGCTGAAAAATGTTATGAACAACAATGCTGTAACAGCTGTAGTTGAACCAAATAAGTCAGATAATGCTCTTGCTTTAGCAGGTCGTGCTTATAAAAACGTGCTTGAAAATCTGCACGGAAAATACAAGTTCAAAAATGTTCCAGATTCCTTCGGATATTACTATGACTTATGGGATTTTGATAATGATAAGATTCCAGAACTTATTGTAACTGCAAGGAAAAAATTAGGTTACGATGATGATAAGCCGCGTTTTACTAAAGTATTTTCTTTTGATGGCAAAAAAATTGTTGAGTCACAGTTAATTGAAGATTTAGAACCGTCTCATGATAACGAACTCTCAGAAACATTAATGTACGATCATAATCACAATGGCATAGTTGTATATCATCTATTTGATGGGCTTAAAGTTCGTCGTGATACTTACAAGCTTACTGAAGATTATAAGTTTAAATTAGATTCAAGTGTTGAAGATAATTCGGCAGATCCTGGCACTATAGGCGATTTTGATGCAATGTTCGTTGATGTTAAAAATCTTAAGCCTGTAGATAATCTCATCAATAATATGACTCTTAGTGAAAAAGAGAAGAAACACAATAAGTATATTCAAGATTTACGAGATGATGGATACACCATTCTTACCGGCAATGTTAAAGAGATGAATATTGACGAAGTAAAGCAAACAGCACAACCGGATGCAGATTTAGAAAATTATTCTTATTATTTCTTCGATACTAATGAAAAAATTATTTATACAGTAAATATGCCATACAAAACCATCATAACTGTTGGAGTTGATGGCAAAGGTACGCCGGTTCCTGACACATACGTTTACAAACGTTTCTTTGTTAGTCCTAAAGCCGGAGAAATGAAAGATTATGTAGGAAAGAACGTAACTATAGCAGTTAAAAATGCTTCTTCAATATGCTTTACTCTAGAAGCACATTACGATGACCCTAGCTACAGTGCTCTAAAAATCATTACAGACTAAACGTAAACTGAAGGTTTACGCGTTATCAAATCGTGCGACTAGAATCATGGTTAAGAATTTCATTTAAGAGAGATTGATTGATTCGAAAACTAAGTCAGCGATGCTTATTTTGTATCACTGCTTACGATGGAGGTTTATTATGAGCAAAGCTAAAAGTTACTTTTGGGGATTTGTTGTAATTGCAATACTAGCCGGTTTATTCTATTGCGTTCAGCACAATGGATCTTTTAGCGGCGTGCGAAATGCTCTTAATATAAAGCCAGATCTTAACGCTATTAGCGAAAAGTGTAATCTACCAATAAAGCATAGCTATGCTCTTGGTGGGGCTAAAGCAATTGTGAAAGTTGGAACAGGCGACGCTTTTGAAAAAGATGCATCATGCGTTCTCAACGAGTTTCCGTCCGCTGAAAAAAATCATAAAAAATTAGAGAACATTCTTTACAAAAATGGTAGCCCCTTCGATATGAGTGATGACAATCATATTTTTATTGTTGGTGACCCATGTTCTGTAATAATTTTCCCGACTACTGCTGGCGACGTTATGATTGTTGGAGATGCTAGTAATCTTTCCCACATTGACAACAACTCGCTTATGGCAGGTTTAATGAAAGATGTTTCTTCCAATTACGGTGACTAAATCTACGTATAACACGTACAAACCTTATATAACCTGCGCTGAATAAAGACGATTAGTTGTTGTGCAGCTTGGCGAAAGTAGAGATGTTTGCGATGAAAAAGAATAACGCTTTTTTGTATTATTGCGTATCAACTGTTGTGCTTATTTGTATGCTTACAACTTGGGTTGTGTATGTTCGCTTTGTTGCTGACACTGTACAAAACAGCGGTTTTTCACTGAATCATGTTGCCAGTAATACCATAAGTGCTATCACAAAACCGCATACTCGCAATACTGACGATATTCTTTCTCAAGCAGGCAAAGAGTACAAGAATGTGCTTGAAAATATTCACAAGTATTCATTCAATGATGCTCCAGAAGGCGATTATACTTACGCCTTATGGGATATTAATGATGACAAAATACCTGATTTGCTGGTTAATGATACGTACGAAGTTAAGAAAAATGATTCAGACGATACTCAGGAAGTGTCGTCAACGCGAGTTTTTTCATACGATGGGAATAAGCTAGTTGCTCCTAATAATGTTCTTAAAACTCTATTAAATAAATATGAGCATTCAACGCTCTTCTTTTATAGGAATCACAAAGGTTTAGTATTCTATCTTCCAGAAAGTGAAGAGTGGTATAATAATTATTCTAATAACAGTCCTTCTTTTGACCCAGATACTCCATTCAAATGGAAAGAAGTATCTTATACGCTTACGGGAAACAATCTGAACGATAGTACTACAGTTGTTGATTATCCTATTAAGAAAAATGAAAACGATACGTGCGAAATGGATAAAGTAGTTGCTCCAGTTTTTATCCCTATAAATGATGATACTGGTATCAATAAGCTAATCAACTCAAATAAACGTAGCGATAAGCAAAAAGCGTACGATAAGCAAGTTCTTCAATGGCAAGAAAAAGGGTATCAAGTTTATACTGGTACAGTAAAACAGCTTACTCCAGAAGAAGCATACAACTATCCTGGTGCGCCAGTAACATATACTGGTTTTAGTCTTGATGACTTTATACGTATTAACAATAACCCAACTACCACAGTGCTTGCTTTAGATAATCCGCGCTCAGCATCGTCATATTGTAATGGAACTGAGTGCGGATATAGGCCTCCAAGTAATTTGATGAATAGGGTCGTAATAATATTAGATGATGCATTTGTGCACGATCCAAATCATGACAAGATTATGAATTATGTTGGAAAGAGAGTTACTTTTGCAACAGATGGAATGTATGATACTGTAAACAATCTTCCATGGTCCCAGCCTGTATTAAGCAGTAGCTCATATATAATTCAGGAGTTAGATCCTAGCTTGGATGAGTACAAATAAGCAACATCAGGCAAGTTCGTGAGACCTGCTGCGCGATAACATATGAAATAATTTATTCACGCACAAGCATAATGTGGTCAACGTTGTCGAGTGTAGATACGCGGAACAATACAAAGCGATTGCCGATTACTTGCACAACTTCGGCGCCAAGCTTTTGAGCAAGAGCTTCAGCTGCTTCTTTAGCGCTTAATCCGGAACCATCTTGCACAGCGCACTTCATAAGTTCGTGGTACTGCATGGTTTCGTCTGCTTGCTTTACGGCTGCATCAGTAATGTCGTTCTTGCCAACGTATAAAAGTGGGCTTAGCGTATTAGCAAGTGCGCGAAGCTGCTTAATCTGCTTCTTTGTCAATGCCATAAGGCGTCCTTTCGCATGCAAGTTTAATCAAATTTAATTAAACAAAAGTATTGCATAAGTTACATAAGTGCTTAACGGATTATACAGTATATTGCGAATTATTTCACACCAAAATTGCAACATGCGCATTTTGCTATGCATAATTTTATTCTGTATAACATTTATAAACTCATTGCAATAATCGTGCTAACAAAACCAATGGCCACAACTAATAACAGCACATCTTTTGCGCTAACTTTCAGCGTGTGCAGGTGCGATCTTGTTGCGCTTGGCGTGTAGCAGCGAGTGTCAAGTGCTAAAGAAAGTGTTTCTGAGTGGCGAATAACGCCTGCAAAAGCAGGAACAATAAGCGAAGATATTGCGTGGATTCGTTTGCCAATCGAGCCGTCCCGTATGCTTCCGCCTCTAGCGGTTTGAGCGTGCGCAACTTCTACTGCCTCGTTAGAAAGCGTTGGTAAAAATCGCAATGCTAGGCTCATAATAAGCGATATTTCCTGCGTTGGCACTCCAATAGTTTTAAGTGGCGACAGTAAAGACGTGCAGGCTTCGGTTAGTACTGTTGGGCTTATTGTCATAACTAATATTGCGCCAATAATAATTACAAGCGAGAATCTTGTGGCAAATAGTATTGCGCAATTAATTCCGTCGTAAGTTACAATAATCGGCCCGAGTTTATAAAGTATTTTTCCTGTGCGAACGGCAAGAATATTCAGCAATCCCGAAAAAGTAAATACTGCAATAAGCATGTGTAGTGAAGAAATTAGTTTTATGAATTGTATTTTTGCGGCAATAATTAGACACAGTGTGGCAAAAGCAAGAACAGCTAACTGTGTGTAATGAGTGATGCTAAAAGCGCTTAGCATGAGCATGAAGCAGGATATAAGTGTTATTCTGGGATCAAAAGAGCTAAGTAGTGAGGTTGATTTTTCTTGCGAAGATTCTTCTATCGTAATCGTTTCTTGTGATGATTTCTTTGTATCTTCTAAGCTTTCACTATTGTTTGCTTTTAATGTTACTAATCTTGCTCCTAAAGCTTTTACATCATGAATATTATGCGTAATAACAACAATTGTTACGCCTTGATTATTCAGTTCGCAAAGAATTTGCAAGAAATGTGATGCTGCTTCAAAATCTAATCCTGCTGTTGGCTCATCAAGCACAAGTACTCTCGGTCTAAAAGCAAGAACGCCCGCTATTGCCACAAGACGCTGTTGGCCGCCGGAAAGAGAAAAAGGCGATTTTTCAGCCAAATCTTCAAGATTAAGCAATCTTAACGTTTCATCTACACATTCTTTAAGGGCGTCTCCTTTTAGACCAAAATTTTTAGGACCGTAAGCAACATCTTCGCGCACAATGTTAGCAAAAAGCTGCTGCTCTGGAAGCTGCATTACGTAGCCAATAATTTCGCGAAGTTTTTGCCGATTCTTTTTAGAAGTTTTTCCACTAACAGGTATTTTTTCTACGCTTATAGAACCAGATTCTGCTTTTAACAGTCCGCACAAAGCTTTCGCAAGAGTGGATTTTCCACAGCCGTTTTCGCCCATTATTGCAACTATTTCACCTTCATTTACGTCAAGTGAATAGTCGTTAATTACAGCTGGAGATTTATCATCGTATTTAACTGTTAAGTGTGATATTGAAATTGCTTTATTTGCATGCGTGCTATCGTTTATGTTTTCGTTTCGATTCGCGTAATTATTAATATTTTCCTGCGCTTTTTTTGAAAAACTAGATTTAGAATTGTTGAAATATGATTCCAGTTTTTCTAAACAAATTTCGTGAAGCACCCCATTTTCTAGCAGAAGTATTCGATCCGCGCGCTGGCATTCGTCAATTCGGTGCGTAATTTGCACAATACTTGTGCCGTTTCTATGCAAATCATCAAATAATGTGTCAACGTTTTCGCGAGATTTAGAGTCGAGCATAGAAGTAGGTTCATCTAGCACAAGTAGCTTTGACTGCATTGCAATAGATCCTGCTAAAGCAACTTTCTGCATTTGCCCGCCACTCATAAGACTTGGGTTAGAAAGTCTATGATTTTGCATGTGAACAGCCTCTAAAGCATTGTTAACAAGTTTTCGCATTTTATGCTGTTCTACGTTTAAATTTTCCAGTCCAAAAGCAACATCATCTTCAGTAACAGTAGTAACAATCTGATCTTCTGGACTTTGAAACAGAGCGCCAATAAACTTTCGCGCATTTTTGTAAGCATCAGCATAAGCAGTAGTATTTTCAAAAACTTTTTCGCCGCACAATTCAACATAGCCGCTATCTGGAGCTGTTAAACCTGCAATAATTTTTGCCAAAGTTGATTTACCAGAACCGTTTTTGCCCACAATCGCTACGCGCTCTCCGGAGCGAATTGTAAGATTTAGTTGCTCAAGCGTCCAAGTTTTTCCATCATCGTAGCTGAAGCAAATATTTCGCAACACTACTAGAGCATTGTTTTCAACTGCGCAATTTTGAGCTTCGTTCATACTACTGCTTGTGCTGGTATTTTGCATAGTTTATGCCGTTTAGAAGATTTACTTGCTGTGGTGAAGTAGTTTAGAAACTGGTTTATAAACAAGCATCGTTACTACAACGTGAAGCGCAAGTTTAATAATATTAAACGGTAGCAGTGCTGGAATAATAAGAGCCACAACCTGCGAAACAGTCATGTGAGCGTAAAGCGGTGTAATAACAAGATTTCCAGCTATTGCGAGTGCAATTGCAACAACAGAGCCTACCAAAAGTGCAATGATTGCACCTTTTTTGGTATGCATTTTTTTGTATACGATTGCTGCTGTAACACTAGCTCCTAAAGAAACTAGTACTGCCATAACTGTGCCGAGTGGATTGGTAAATAAGTGTGGTGCAAAGCCGAGTATACTTACGATTGCTGCAGCTGAAGGCCCGTATGCGAATCCTGCAACTAGGCACACGATTCCTGAAGGATCGTATTTTAGGAATGAAAAGTCTGGAATTAGTGGAAATTCTATGAAACTTACTGCCATTGAAAGTGCTACGAATAGCGCATATTTTGCTATTTTTTCGCTAGACCAGCGTGTGTTTGAAGAGTTAGTTTGATGATTGTTATGACTGCTAGTATTAGAAATGCCCATGATGGGCCTCCGTTTCTTTCATCCGGACTGTAACCGTTGGCTTCGGAATTTAACCGAATCAGCAGCTTGTAAGCCGCTCGCGGGCTTCAAAAAGGCATAAAATACGCATTTTGTTACCGCCAGTAAGGATTTTCACCTTCCCTGAAACTGACTATTCTTTTGTATCTCATGCTAGGAACATTGTTGTAATAATTGTGTGGCGAGGGTAGGTGCGAGAATACAAGTATGAGCAATATGGGAACAAAGAAAATTGTTAACAGCAAAGCCAATAGCGTATGCAAGAGTATTGATAAGCTTGCTGTTGTTGTGGTTACTTATAAGCGTCAGGAACTTTTGGATAATTTGTTCCATTCTTTTGAATGTTTGAACGAGTGTCCTTGGCGAATTGTTGTTGTTGACAATGAGTGCAGCGATAAAACTCGCGAAATGGTTTCTGGTCTTGAAGCTGCTTTAACTAATCGTTGGGGTAAGGCAGAAAAAGACGATGAGGGCAATTGCTCTCACGTTGTTTACGCTCCGCAGGATGAGAATCTTGGTGGCGCAGGAGGTTTTAGTGCTGGTGTTAAAAAAGCTTATGAACTTGGAGCTAAGTGGTTCTGGGTTATGGATGACGATGTTGAAACAGTGCCTGAATCTATTGAGCGTCTTGCTCCTTGGACTAAGCGCCACGCGGTTGTTCAAGGAAGTCGTTTAGATTACGACGGTGGTAATTTCTACTGGCAGTATGATTTTTTGGTTCCTCTTGGTATACCGAATCCTATTGCGCCTTCAGCTTTTGGTAATGCTGGTTATCGTGTGATGAACACAATGTGTTTCGAGGGTGGTTTAATTCGTCGAGATATTGTTGAAAAAATCGGCTTCCCGGATTCTCGCTACTTTATTTACTGGGATGATACTACTTACGGGTATCTTGCTAGTAAGGTTACGAATCCTATTGTTGTTCCGGATATTATTCTTCGTCGCACTCGCGATATTCCAAACTGGGATATTGCAGGAGTTCGTCAGCTAAACTCAACTTCCGATATGAACCGTTACCATATTATGCGAAATCGTGGGTTTATGGCTCGCTACTTTATGGTTCATGGTGATTTTCATCCGTTTATGTTTGCGCTTGGAACCGCTTTAACTGCTGCTAAAGAGATTATTCGTCTGTTGGCTGTTGATCGTGAGCATATTCTTTCCGGTATTTGGAAATTATTTACCGGTTGGCTTGCTTCTAGGAAGATTTTGCATGACGGAACGTGGAAACCTATGCCTTCTTTGAAAAAGTGAAGCAGAAGTGAAATAGAAGTTAACAATCAGCAAGCGTGTCGCAATAAATATACGATACAATACTTGTGAATATCCTGTTATCAGCACACATTCAGAGGGGAGTGTTAGTGAGATGATTGACACTGCACAAGCATTTGGCGTCGATATTGGTGGTTCTGGAATTAAAGCTGCTCCAGTAAATTTGGAAAAGGGCGAGTTTGCAGAGCCTCGTTATAAGATTCTCACTCCTGCAGTTTCTACGCCTCAGGCGGTTGCGGATATTGTCCGTCAGCAGCTTGAGCATTTTGAAGTTCCTGCAGACGTTCCTGTTGGAATCGCTTTCCCTGCTCCAATTAAGCCGGGCAAGAAGCTTGATTTTATGGCTAATCTTGACCAGTCTTGGATTGGTGTTGACGTTACTGAAGTCTTTAGTGAGGCTTGCGGTCGTCCAGTAACAGTTGTTAACGATGCTGACGCTGCTGGTTTAGCTGAGCAGCGTTTTGGTGCAGCAAAAGACAAGGATGGCTTAGTTATTGCTACAACGCTTGGAACTGGTATTGGTACAGCTTTGATTTACAACGGTGTGCTTATTCCAAACACTGAGCTTGGTCATATTCAGCTTGAAAAAGGTAAGGGAGATGCTGAAAAGTATGCTGCTTCTTCCGTTCGTGAAAAGCTTGATATGGGCTATAAGAAGTGGGCTAAGCGCCTAACTAAGTACTATGGTTTGATGGAAAAATACTTCAACCCAGATTTGTTTGTTGTTGGTGGTGGAGTTAGCCGCGTAAGCGAAAAATTCCTTCCACATATTGATATTAAGACTCCTATTGTGGTTGCAACTTTGCATAATGAGGCTGGAATTATTGGTGCAGCTTATTACGCAATGCAGAAGACTCAACAACAGGACTAAATATTAATAAATAGTAGTAATTTATTTGTTGTTGTTTTAAGCTGGGTGCAGGTTTAATCTGTTGCCCAGCTTTTTTATGCCAAGTGTTAGGGTTGTTACGTGCGATTTTCTTCCAGAGTAGATGTAAGTGAGCCAAATCCTATTATTTTAGCGCAGAGAAAAGCTGTGTCTAAAGGCATAAAGCTTACTAAATTAAACGATTCTAATCCTACTGCTCATAATCTTGCCCCAAGCTGTTTATCTGGACGCTATACTGCGGATGCAAGAGGTCCTAAAGAAGCTAGGGAACTTATTGCAGACTTTATTAATAAGCGCGATAATCGCACTAATACTTCTACTCCTTCAAAGCTTAATCCAGATCAGCTTTACGTACTTTCTTCAACATCTCAAGCTTATGCATGGCTTATGATGCTTCTTTGTGATGCGGGGGATGCTGTTATTGGTCCTACTCCTGGATACCCGCTTATTGAGTCGATTGCGCGCTTGCAATGCGTGAACGCAATACCGTATCCTTTGCATTACGACGGTTCTTGGACTATTGATTTGCCTCGCGTAAAAGAGTTAATTGAAAATAAGTCTTTGCGCATTAAAGCACTTGTGCTTATTAATCCGAATAATCCTACCGGCTCTTACGTAAAGAGTGAGGAGCGTAAAGAATTATTGCAATTATGTCATGATAATGATGTTGCAATAATTGCTGACGAAGTTTTTTACGATTATTATCTTGAGCCTTTTGAAACAAACGCTAGGCTTGCTGGGGAATCATCTACTCTCGTGTTTGCTTTGGACGGTTTTTCTAAAATGCTTGCAGCTCCTCACGCAAAAGTTGGGTGGATTGAAGTTTCAGGTCCTAAGGATGATGTTTACGAAGCTCAAAAAAGGCTTGATGTTATTGCAGACGACTTTTTGCCGATTGGAACAACGGTTTCTAAGCGTATACCTGAGTTGTTAGAGTATGCTTCTTCGCAGACTCAAAAGGTTCGTAACCGGGTTAGTAAAAATCTTAAAACTCTTCGTGAAACTTTAGCATCCTGGCCTAATTGTTGTGTTAGTGCTTTGCGTGCAGAAGGCGGTTGGAATATTTTATTGCGCGTGCCATCATGCATAGATGACGATGTGTTAGCGTTGCGCTTAATGCAAGATTATCATTTGGTTTCGCAGCCCGGATACTATTTTGACATGCCAGTAAATGGGTATCTTGCTCTTTCTTTGCTTCCGGAAGAAACTCAGTTTATTGAAGGTTTGAAATCACTTTTAAAAACCGTTGATACTCTTCTTTGTGAAGAATAGTTTTGCTAAAGACTTTTATTAAAATAACGTAAGCCAGGAGCGAACCAAATACCATAAGTCTGGGTTAAAACGAAGAGTGCTATCTTCACGACCTGTAACAAACCAGCTGAGTGCTGCAATAATAATCGAAGCAAAAAGTAGTGCTATTACAACAAAACGTATGCTGTATGAAATAGTTTTTTTCTGCCAACAATCATCTTTTTGAACAGAGGCCGCATGCTCTAAAAGTAAAGTTACGCCAACTACTGCAGCAATTGCAAAAGCCCACGCAAAATCTGCAATATATCTCCAACCAATTCCAGCTTTTAGACTGTCGAAAACAATAAGAAATACGCCAATTATTAAAGAAGTTATAGCAATATTCCACGAAGTCTTGTGCAAGCATCGTTTTCTCATAACTAAAGCAGCAAAAGACGCAACTAATGCGAGAGGAGAAAGCACGAACATTCCGCCAATCATAGGCTCAGCATACTGCCATCTGTCAAAAGCAACAGGCTGAATGCCAATCCAAGGAAAAGTTGGAATTAAGCGCAAAGGTAGAGCAATATAGCTAAAAATAGACGGCAGAATATTTTGCGATGGCAAACGCATAGTTGTCATATCTGTAATAGTGATTTGATACTCGTTACCAAAGTTTAAAGGCGATCCAAAGCGCAGAAAATTATACAATCCAAACGGAATTGCAGTAATTACTGCTGGAAGAATCCAAGCTGTAGCATAGAGCAAAGGAATTCTCCAATATTCAGATTTTTTCCAATCTTTACTAAAATCTTTAAACGATTTTTTCAAAATAGGGTATAGCACAGGAATTGCAAATAAGAGTGCTATTACAAAAGTAGGTCTGCAACCTAAATTAAGCGCTATAAAGAACGATCCCAAAGCAATATTTCTAAAAGAATTAGTTTTACTCTTAGCAAATGCGCCGAAATAAAACCATAATCCTAAAGATGTGAAAAATAGTGAAGCTGCCATTGGAACGGAATAGAAAGATGTTCTAAACCACAAGTAAACCGTGTTTGCGCTAATAAAGAACAGTGCTAAAGAAATTGATACGGTTCCTAAAGAAGCGTTTTTTAAAGTATGCTCAATTATGCGAATAACAAGTAAAGATCCTGAAATAAGAAAAGCAATAAGAAACACAAATGTTGCAACAGTAGTTGGAAGCATTGCTCCGCCTGTAATCCAAATGCTTGTAATAAGACGGTAAGGCAAAAACAGTAGTACTGCTGGAAGAACACCAAAATACGAGTACCAGTGCCCCTTATAGTATGCGTAATCCCAGTACATGTGAGGAACTGAATGATTAAGAAGATTATTCCTAGCCATAGGATCATACGGGTTTGGCAAGGTGGTTAATTCGTGAGGAACAGGAAGATTAAGATGAACCTGCCCTTTTGCAAGAGCGTCTGCAGTATGAGCATACTGGTCGAAATCGTAGGCGTAATTTCCAGGCGAATCAAAATGCATTGGTGTAGCATTGCGCAAATTCCAAATAATTGTTGCAAGCGCAATGATTATAAAAGGCATCCATGATGCGAATAAGTAGAATCGTTGAGAAATGCTACTTGTGTTGAGTTTAATTTTCCAAAGCTTAGACCAAGGATTCCATAAAGCTATAAGTATTGCAAAAACAATTAGTATGCTTACGCGTCCCCAAGACCAGCTAAAAGGCGCTCTAACATTAGCTCTAGCATCCTCAATATCAAGTATTGCTCCAGCCGGATGTTGAAGCCATACTCTAACTACGCACGGTTGATCAACTACTTCTTCGGGAATGCTAAGTAGGGAAGCGTTAAGCGCTCGAGGATTTGTGCTCTGTGGTTTGCTTAAATATTTATTAGCTTCAACACGCGTGTGAATATCGTCTATAATTTGCTGCTTTTTATAAAGCTTATTTTTAACGCGAGAAGGTTGAAGACGAATATAAGGCGAGCTTCCATCTGAAATAACCTCTAAGTATGCTTCGGAAGGGTCTGTTATAAGAAGACCGCCTGATTTAAGACGTTTAACGCCGCTTCCTAAAGAATTGTGAACAGATGCGCTATCCGTACTTCCTGTAACACTGCTCCAAAATGGAATATTTCCAATAGAACATTCAAATAGTGTAATTATAAGTAAAACAAGAAGTGGAATGTGTAAAAAACGCCATGTGCAGCGCATAATGCGACTGTGAGTTTGCCTGCTAGTATGCGAAATAGTATTGCTAGAATCTTGCGGCAAGTTTTTAAGCATGGACGTTGTAATCACCACATAACCATTCTATTTCAAAGTTTCGAGCATTTTTCTAACTATTCTTCAGCAACCAAGTCAAGATATTCGTCGTTCCACAAATCTTCGTCGCCGTCAGGCATAAGAAGAACACGCTCAGGGCGCAAAGCTTCAACAGCACCCTCGTCGTGTGTGACTAGCACAATTGCGCCTTCATACTTAGATATAGCTTTTAAAATCTCGTCACGAGACGCAGGATCCAAGTTGTTAGTAGGCTCATCGAGAAGCAGTACGTTAGCTTGCGAAGTAACAAGTGTTGCGAGAGCAAGACGCGTTTTTTCGCCGCCGGAAAGCACTTTAGCAGGCTTCATTGCGTCGTCACCAGAAAATAGGAAGCTGCCAAGCATAGAACGTGCTTGTGTGTCATCCAGGTTTGGTGCAACATGCTGAAGGTTTTCAAGAACCGTAGCATCTAAATCCAAAGTGTCGTGTTCCTGGGCAAAATAGCCGATTTTGCAGCCGTGACCGTACTGAACTTCTCCAGTGTCTGCCGTTTCTTCTCCTGCTAGAATGCGCAAAGTTGTGGTTTTTCCAGCACCGTTGTAACCCAAAATAACAACCCTAGAACCTTTGTCTATTGCAAGATTAATTCCAGCGAAAACAATGTTAGAACCGTATGCTTTAGAAATATCTTTTGCCATAATTGGTGTGCGACCGCATGGTGATGGTTCTGGGAAGCGAATGTCTGCAACTTTTTCCTGTTTTTGAGCTTCGCTGGTTTCGCTAAGTAAACGTTCTGCTCTGCGCATCATGTTTTGAGCTGCTACTGCTTTTGTGGCTTTTGCGTGCAGACGAATACCTTGCTTCATAAGGCGTTCTGCCTTCTTTTCGGCGACTTCGCGCTCGCGGCGGCGGCGTTCTTCGTCTACTACTCGCTGATGCAAGTATGCTTTCCAGCCCATTGAATACATGTCTATTTGGGCGAGTTGAGCATCCAAATGCCAAACTTTGTTTACTACTTCGTCAAGTAGTTCCGTTGAGTGGGAAATAACAAGGAAGCCGCCTTCGAAACGTTTCAAATAATTACGCAACCAAATAATTGAGTCGGCGTCCAAATGGTTCGTAGGCTCATCGAGAATAAGAGTGTTGGCGTCAGAAAACAGAATTCTCGCTAGTTCGATGCGTCTGCGCTGTCCGCCGGAAAGAGTGCCAAGAGTCTGCTGCATAACTTCTTGAGGTAGTCCCAAGCTTGTTGCCATTGAAATTGCTTCAGACTGTACTGCGTAACCGCCTGCTTTTTCAAAATCTTGCATAGCTTTGTCGTAGCGGTTCATAGCTTTAGTCATTACGTCCGGGTCTGGATCGGTCATTTCTTTTTCTGCTTTGCGAATCCTAGACACAATAGAAGAAATATCTCGAGCACTCATAATGCGATCAATTACGCTTTGCTCAGGGTCTGCTGCGTGAGTATCCTGAGGCAAATATCCTAGGCCTCCGCTTACTCTAACGGATCCTCCTGCTGGAAGCATATCTCCAGTAATTACTCGAGTAAGAGTTGTTTTGCCTGCGCCGTTTCTACCGACTAAACCGATTTTGTCTCCCTTTGTAACGTGAAAATCGGTAGGGTTTAACAGCGTGCGCGCACCAATTTGAATGGTTAATGCTTGTGCGTCAATAGGCATAGTTTATAATCCGTTCCCCAAAAATTAGGCTTTATTTTATGTGTAATAAGTAAAGTATTGCCAAACTCACTATTGTACCGTGTGCTAGTAACGAATATGTGATTATAAGTTAGCAAAATACTTTAGTTTTTCGAACACTTGTTCTAAATGTAATTTTATAGTATAGTGGTTTGTTAATAGTTGGGGTGTGTTAATGGGGTTACAAGTGGAGGTATGCGTTTGAATCAGCAAGTAAGTAAGCAGTCTGATGCTTTGCAAGCATTACTAGATAATACTACGTTTTCTTCGCATGACGGAAAGATAATATCGGATTTGTCTAAAGTGCCTTCCGAATGGAAAATCACTATTCAAGGAGCACGCGAGCACAATCTTAAAAACGTGAGCTTGTCTATTCCTCGAAATCGAATGGTTGTTTTTACTGGTCTTTCTGGATCTGGTAAATCCTCTTTAGCTTTTGACACGCTTTTTGCAGAAGGTCAACGACGTTATGTTGAGTCGCTTAGTGCATACGCTCGCCAATTTTTGGGGCGTATGGATAAGCCAGATGTTGATTTTATTGAAGGGTTAAGTCCGGCGGTTTCTATTGACCAAAAAACTACTAATAGAAACCCTCGTTCTACAGTTGGAACAATTACTGAAATATACGATTATTTACGACTGCTGTTTGCTAGAGTTGGAGTTCCTCACTGCCCTGAGTGTGGTGAGTTGGTAAGTGCACAAACTCCTCAACAAATGACAGACGCTTTGCTTTCTAAGCCAGAGCGTACGCGTCTGCAAATTTTATCTCCTGTTGTTAGAGGTAGAAAAGGAGAGTTTAAAGATACGCTTGAATTGTTGCGTTCGGACGGTTACGCGCGAGCAATTATTGACGGTCAAATGCATGAACTTTCTGAAGATATTACTCTTGAAAAACAAAAGAAACACAATATTGAAGTAGTAATTGATCGAATAGTCATAAAAGAAGGTATTCGCGTTCGTTTAACAGACTCAATCGAAACAGCATTAAAACTTTCTAAAGGCGTTATGGTTGCTGATTTTGTTGACGAGCCAGAAAACTCTCCAAACAGGCGCCAATCATTTTCCGAGCACAGGTCTTGCCCTAATAATCACAAGCTAGATCTTGAAGAAATTGAACCTAGAACATTTTCGTTTAATGCACCGTACGGAGCGTGTGCAGAATGTTCCGGAATTGGCTACAAGCTTGAAATTGACCCTGAGCTTGTTATACCAGATTCAGACAAATCTCTTTCTCAAGGAGCTATTGAACCTTGGGCAATGAATAAAGCTGCAGGAATGTACTATCAGCACGTACTTTCAGGTCTTTCTAAAGACATGGGCTTTAGTATGAATACGCCTTGGAAAAATCTTCCAGAAGACGTACAGCATGCAATCATGTACGGACATGATTTTAGCGTAAAAGTCTCGTACAAAAACAGGTGGGGTAGGCAGCGCGAATATTCCACAGGCTTTGAAGGTGTAGTTAGAACGCTTATGCGAAAGCATGACGAAACTGATTCGGATCAAATGCGCCAATACTACGAGTCGTACATGCGCGAAGTTCCATGCCAAAAATGCCATGGAAAACGCTTACGTCCAGAGGTTCTTGCAGTTACAGTTGCAAATACTTCAATATCTGAAGTATGCGATATGCCAGTTGAACGCAGTCTAGAGTGGGTTAATGAGCTGCATTTAGAAGGATCTAAAGCACTTATTGCAGGAGAAGTATTAAAAGAAATCCGCGCACGACTTGGCTTCTTAAACGACGTAGGATTAAACTACTTAACTCTTTCAAGAGCTGCAAAAACATTATCTGGTGGCGAAGCACAACGAATTCGCCTAGCTACACAAATAGGCTCAGGATTAGTTGGAGTTATGTACGTGCTTGACGAACCATCTATTGGACTTCATCAGAGGGATAACGAACGACTGATTGCAACATTGCATCATTTAAGAAACCTAGGAAACACTCTTATTGTTGTAGAACATGATGAAGAAACAATTCGCGAAGCAGATTGGCTAGTTGACATTGGTCCAGAAGCAGGAGAACACGGTGGAGAAGTAGTGTACTCCGGTCCTGCAGCAAATATTGTGAAAGCAAAACGTTCGATTACAGGCGACTATATTTCAAGAAGGCGAATAATTGAAGTGCCAAAAAATCGTCGCTTAATTAACCCAGATCGAATGCTACATGTTATTGGAGCTCAGGAGCATAATCTTAAAAATATAGACGTTAACATACCTTTGGGAGTATTTACTTGCATCACAGGAGTATCTGGATCTGGAAAATCAACACTAATTAACTCAATTTTGTACCCTGTTCTTGCAAACAAACTAAACGGCGCTCGCATAGTTCCTGGAAAACACAAGCGTGTGGAAGGATTGGAATATTGCGATAAAGTAGTTCATGTTGATCAAAATCCTATTGGTCGAACCCCACGTTCTAATCCTGCAACGTACACTGGCGTGTGGGATAAAATTCGCACACTTTTTGCTCAAACTCCTGAAGCAAAAGTTAGAGGCTACGGTCCTGGAAGATTCTCATTCAATGTTAAAGGTGGCCGTTGTGAAGCCTGCCATGGTGATGGTACCTTAAAAATTGAGATGAACTTCCTGCCGGATGTGTATGTAGAATGCGAAGTTTGTCACGGAAAACGCTACAATCGTGAAACTTTGGAAGTTACTTATAACGGAAAGTCAGTTTCTGACGTTCTTGACATGCCAATTTCAGAAGCTGCAGTATTTTTCAAAGCATACCCGTCTATTGCTCGCTACTTGGATACTTTGGTTCAAGTTGGATTAGGTTATATTCGTTTAGGCCAAAGCGCGCCAACTCTTTCTGGTGGAGAATCTCAGCGCGTAAAACTTGCTACAGAATTGCAACGAAGGTCAACCGGCAAAACAGTGTATATTCTCGACGAACCGACTACTGGATTACATTTTGAGGATGTTAGAAAGTTGTTGAATGTTTTGCAATCGTTGGTAGATAAAGGCAATAGTGTTATTGTTATTGAGCATAATCTCGATGTTGTAAAGTCTGCTGATTGGATTATTGATTTAGGTCCTGAAGGTGGAGATTCTGGCGGAACAGTTGTTTCGGAAGGAAGTCCTGAAACTGTTTCACTATGTGATGCAAGTTGGACTGGTAAATTCCTTAAATCAATGTTAAATTCGTAAAATTAAATTCGCATATTGTGCGTAAATCTTAAACGATTGTTTACATTTTGTGCTTGAAAGGAGGTGAAAATGCAGAATAATAATCTTAATAAGAATTTGCATAAACCAGATAACTTGCAAGAATTAGATCAAATGAAAGCGAACGAAAAATGGCGAAAAACGCAATCATTTGAAGATGAACATTATCTCGAAGATTCAGAAGATTCAGAAGATTCAGAAGATTCAGAAAATGTTAGCGAAAAGGTAAATGCTTTTGGAGCTCCATTATTGGGGGATAGTCGAGACTTGTTCCGTCCAGCGGCTAAAGATATTCCAGCGCAACCTGGAGTATACAAGTGGCGTGATGCAGATGGTCGAGTAATTTATGTTGGAAAAGCAAAAAATTTGCGCAATCGTTTAGCAAATTATTTTCAGCCACTTTACCAATTGCATCCTCGCACGCAATCAATGGTACTTTCTGCTAGAAGCTTGGAGTGGACTGTTGTTGCTACAGAATTTGAGGCGCTTACTCTTGAATACACTTGGATTAAAGCTTTCGACCCGCGTTTTAATGTTGTTTTTCGAGATGATAAAACTTACCCTTATGTTGCTGTATCTGTAGGAGAAACATTTCCTAGAGTGTGGATTACTCGAAATCGTTTCGCAAGAAACGCTAGATATTTTGGACCATATGCAAAAGTTTGGCCATTGCGTCACAGCTTAGATTTGCTTATTAAAACTTTTCCTGTTAGAACATGCTCGCCTGCGGTTTTTAATAAGGCTCATAGAACAGGGAGACCATGTTTGCTCGCCTCGATTGGTAAATGTTCGGCTCCATGCGTTGGAAATATTAAACCGGATGAGCATCGTTATTTAGTTGAGCGCCTAGTTGGGGTTCTTACTGGAAGCGTAGGCTCATCTTATATTTCTCAAATAACTCGTGAAATGAAGCAAGCTAGCGAAGATTTAGAATTTGAGCGTGCTGCTAAATTGCGTGACGAAATTTCAGTATTAAGCACTGTTTTACAACAAAATTCAGCTGTTTTTGACGACGATGTGGAAGCTGACGTATTCGGTTTTTGTACCGATGAGCTTGAAGCTTCAATTCACGCATTCTTTGTTCGTTCTGGAATGATTCGCGGCGAGCGCAATTGGTCTGTTGAGCGCAATGAGCAAATAGCTGATGGTGAACTTTTAGCGGATTTAATTACGCATGTTTATGCAGAATATGAACATAATGTTTTTAAAGGTCAGAATACTTCTATTAGTATTAGGAAGATTCGAGATGCTGTTAGCGATACACAAAAAGCTACTGCAACTGATGTAATATTGCGAGCTCAAGCAACTAGAGAGCGTAGGGAGCGCCAAGAAACTACGGGGCGCGAAGATTTACTAGCTCCTATATCTCCAGTTCCGCGCGAAATAATAGTTCCAATTTCAATTCCTGAAGATCGTCAAGAAGAGCTTGAATCATGGCTTAGTAATATGCGCGGCTCTAAAGTAAGTATTAGAGTTGCGGAGCGTGGAGAAAAGCGAGCTCTTATGGAGCGTGCTAACGAAAACGCTTCTCAAGCGTTAACTCGCATAAAATCAAGTCGTATTAACAGCATAGATATTAGAACTGAAGCCATGAACGAAATTTCTAAGGCTCTTGGCATGAAGGAATCTCCTTTGCGCATTGAATGCTACGATATTTCAAATACTGTAGACGGTAGTTATCAGGTTGCTTCTATGGTTGTGTTTGAAGATGGAATTGCGCGTCCTAGCGAGTATCGTCATTTTGTTATTCGCGGAGAAAATGGTGTTGGAAAACTTGATGATTTAAGCGCAGTTTATGAAACAATTTTTAGAAGATTTAAGCATTCTGATTCGAATGTGGAATCTGAAAATTTGAATAATTCTGCTATTGTTGCAGATTCCAATCAGAATCGTCGTTTTGCCTACAAGCCGCAACTTATTATTATTGATGGTGCAAAAGAGCAAGCTAAATCTGCTAAGCGCGCAATGCTGGACGCGGGTATTAGCGGTATTACTGTTTGTGGTTTAGCTAAAAAACTTGAAGAAGTATGGCTTCCTGATGAAGATTATCCGATTATTTTGAAGCGTAGTTCAGAAGGATTGTATTTGTTGCAGCGTGCAAGGGATGAATCTCATCGTTTTGCTATTACTTACCATCGTAAGCGTAGAAGAAAAGGTGCTTTGCATTCAGCTTTTGACACTATTCCTGGAATTGGTGAAGTGTATCGTAAACGTTTGCTTTCTTCATTTGGATCTTTAAAAGAGTTAAAGAAAGCTTCGTTAGAAGATTTACAAAAGGTTAATGGCATTGGTGAAAGTAAAGCAAAAACCATATTTGACGCTTTACATTCTGAAACAGCTGGCAGCTAGTTGTCGTAAAAATTGCGGTTTCAATAGTGATAGTTGAAAATAGTGTATAAGTTGTATCAACAAAAAACTCCACCTTGTAGAAGATTCTCGCTTGATTCGCAAAATATTAATCTACAAGGGGGAGTTTTCTGTAATTTTTATTAAATACTTATGAAACATTTGTGAACTTTATTACCGTTTGCTAGCCCAAATCTGCATATGTACAAATCCATTTATTGTATTTGTGCTCCAAAACGATTGAAGCCCAGTATTCTACAGGTCCTGCAGAAATATGAACAACGCCTTCAAAATGATGAGGATTCGTTAGCATTCCATTAACAAAACTCGGCACTGCCGGCATCGCACACAATGCTGAACGTGTTTTCATATCATTCTTATATTGGAAGTAATCATCCATTAGCTTCCACATGTTATTTAATTTTGTAACACACTTTGGTGTTAGCAATTGTTTCATAGCTGTAGAAGTAGGTCTTCCTCTGGAAATATCAGAAGCAATGCAAGCTATTTGGCAAGTTCTTAATGCAATCTTAACAAGATCTTTTTCATCTTGATCGTCAAAATAGCATGTGCCAATATGGTACTCCAGTTTTTTACGTGATAAAGCAATAGACAGTTCGCCTTCGTACACTGGTAACGATGTGCGAGCGTTAAAAACAACATGTGGCGGATGCTCATTGTTATCGTTGCTATTATTTGATGACTTGTTATTAAGCACGTCATCATTTTCGTCATCGTTATCCATTTCATATGTATCAACTATATTAATTTTCATTTTCTCTCCTGTATCTCATCTGCTCTATGAGCCCTTAAATTTCAGTACTTGCTAAGCTCATATCCCTACAAAATCAGCAAGTTAGATAAAAGCTTACAACGCGAGTTTTCGTCTATCTGTGTAAAATGCAAAAATGTGGATAAATTACAAAATATTCGTCATTTACCTTGAAAATAAACGATTTTAAGCGTGTTGAGTTATACACATTACGGTTTTATCGGTGTGTCGTATGATTTGGATGAATATTTTGTATGCATTGTTATGCAAATTTGCTTATAAAAACCATTAAAAATTAGATTTTTCAACATCAAAAAGCTACTGATAATAGTTGTAAAACATTGCGGATAAAACTTCGTCAGCATAAGGCACTAGCCTAATAAGTATGTCTCAGGAAATTGAAATTGGTTTGGGCAAAAAAGCCCGAGTTGCATATTCGCTTGACGATATTGCTATTGTTCCTTCGCGCCGTTCGCGCGACCCAAAGGCTGTATCTACTTCATGGCAGGTAGATGCTTATACCTTTGATATTCCAATTATTGCCGCTCCAATGGATTCAGTTACAAGCCCAGATACTGCAATTGCTATTGGTCAAATGGGCGGTCTTGGAGTTCTTGATTTGGAAGGATTATGGACTCGTTATGAGAATCCAGAGCCTTTATTAAAAGAAATATCCGAGTTGCCTTGCGAGGTTGCAACGCGTCGAATTCAGGAAATTTACACTGAACCAATCAAGCCTGAATTAATTGCTAAGCGTTTGCATACTATTCGTGACGCTGGTGTTACTGTTGCTGGCGCTCTTTCTCCTCAGCGAACTCAGGAACTTTACAATACTGTTCTTGAAGCTGGTGTTGACTTGTTTGTTATTCGCGGAACTGCTGTGTCTGCTGAGCATGTTTCCACAGATCACGAGCCTCTTGATTTAAAGAAGTTTATTTACGATCTTGATGTGCCTGTTATTGTTGGAGGCTGCGCTGATTACACTTCTGCTTTGCATTTGATGCGCACTGGAGCTGCAGGTATTTTAGTTGGATTCGGCGGTGGTGCTGTGTCTGCAACTATGAACACTTTGGGAGTACAAGCACCTATGGCTACTGCTATTGCTGATGTTGCTGAAGCTCGTAGAGATTATATGGATGAGTCCGGTGGTCGATACGTGCAAATTATTGCAGATGGCGGAATGGGTAATTCTGGCAACTTTATTAAAGCTCTTGCAATGGGCGCGGATGCCGTTATGCTTGGAACTCCATTAGCTCGCGCAACGGAAGCTCCAGGCCGCGGCACTCATTGGGGTGCTGAAGCTCGTCATTTAACACTTCCACGCGGTATGCGCACTAATGTTGGAACGGTTGCTCCATTGGAAAACATTCTATTTGGTCCAAGTCACGAGGCTGACGGTACAACGAATTTTGTTGGTGCTTTGCGTCGCACAATGTCTTCTACCGGATACGTGGATGTAAAGAGCTTCCAGCGTTGCAATGTTGCGTTTAACCCATTCCATCAGGATGTTCGTTAAGTTTATTTCAGCATAACTTTGTATATAGAATATGCGGTTTAGTGCATGAATTGTGTGCTAAACCGCTATATTTTTAGCATATTGCGTAACTTTTTAGTATAAGCGCTTGTAAAAATTCGTTTATTTAAATATTTTGTCAGCTAATAACAATATTAATCTCTATTTTTTGTATGGCTTACAGTAGTGTCGGCATAGGAATCAAGTACAATTAATAATATGCTCCGAGAATTTTCTGTAGAAGTAATTCACCCAACTCAAGACGGTGACACCATTTACTCGCTTCTTTCTAACCGTGCTATGCGCGATCCGCAAGGTATTGTTGCGCAGTGGCAAGATGACGACACTCGCCAGTGGCATGATGTTACTGCTGCTGAAATGCTCTCCAAGGTAAGGGCTGTAGCTAAAGGTTTAATTGCTCTTGGCGTGCAGCATGGATCAAAAGTTGTTATTTATTCTGCTACATGCTACGAGTGGGGTGTTGTTGACTTTGCATGCGCTTGCATTGGTGCAGTTAGCATTCCTATTTACGAAACGGATTCTGCTTTACAAGCTGCAGACATTATCAACGAAGTTAAGCCGGTTATTGCTTTTGCTGGTGACGATTCTCATGCCCAATGCTTAGAGCGAGTTCGCCAAGATTATAAGCGCATTACTCTCAAAACCGTATTCAATTTCAAAGCAGGCGGTTTGGAAGCAGTTATTGACTTTGGTAAATCAATTAGTGAAGATGAGCTAAATCAGCGTCTTATCGCTGTTAAAGCAGACGATTTGTCTACTATTGTTTACACTTCTGGCTCTACTGGAAAGCCAAAGGGAGCTATGCTTTCTCACCGTAACTTTACGCATATTGTTTTTGCAGGATACGATGTTCTTAGCGACATGCTTTGCAAACCAAATCGTTTACTTCTGTTCCTTCCTCTTGCGCACTGCTTTGCTAGATACATTCAATATGTTGCTATTGGCGGGCATGGTGTAATAGGTTATGTTCCTAACGCAAAGCATTTGCTCGCAGACTTGCGTAGTTTTAAACCAACCTACTTATTAGGTGTTCCTCGAGTCTTTGAGAAAGTTTACAATGCTGCTTCTCAAAAAGCTGGCGCAGGTATTCGTGGCCGCATTTTTGCTAAAGCTGTTAAGCATTTTATTCAGTGGTCTCGTGACAACGTTGATGGCAAAGCTCACTCTTTGGCTTCGCGCATGAATCACGCTATGTACATGCGCACAGTTGGTTCTTCCATACGCTCTGCTTTAGGCCCTAACCTTTCATGGCTTGCTTGCGGTGGTGCTCCAATTAATGCTGATTTAGCGCATTTCTTCAACGGTCTTGACGGCATTACCTTCATTCAAGGTTACGGTATGACTGAAACTGCAGCTCCTTGCGTAGTTAATTTTGAGCACGCAAATCAGGTTGGTTCAGTTGGTCGCCCAGGTCCTGGAATTACAATTCGACTTGCTGACGATGATGAAGTGCTTATTAAAGGACCTAACGTTTTCATGGGTTACTACAATAAGCCTGAGCTTACTGCAGAAGTTATTGACGAAGATGGCTGGCTTCATTCTGGCGATCTTGGTGAAATTGATGACGAAGGCTTCCTATCGATTACTGGTCGCAAGAAAGATATTATTATTACTGCCGGAGGCAAGAATATAAGTCCTGCTCCTATGGAAAGCATTATTGCGCAATGCCCACTGGTTTCTCACGCAGTAGTGGTTGGAGATGGAAAGCCATTCGTTTCTGCATTAATTGAGCTTGACCCAGACATGGTTCGTTCATGGCTTAAGAATAAGAGCATGGATGTTGACTTATCTATGAAAGAAATTGCTAACAATGACGCTGTTCGCTCTGTTGTTCAGCAGTTTATTGATCAAGCAAATAGCACTGTTTCTAGGGCTGAATCTGTTCGTAAATTTGTTATTTTGCAAGATGAGTTCACTCAGGATGCTGGAACTTTGACTCCAAGTATGAAGATTGTTCGTCCAAAAATACTTGCACGTTACGCAGATATTATTGAAACTCAATTGTATGCTCCAAAGCCAAACACGCGTCCTTTGCCTGCAACTGTTAAGATTCTCGATAAAACTACCGAAACTGTTAAGCAGGCTCAAGAAACAGTTAAGCAAGCGCAAGAGGTTGTAACTCCTCGAGTCCGTCAAGCAATTGATCAGGCTGCAACTCATCTTAAGCATTTTGGTGAAGAAGCTTCCTCGGATTCTTCTGTTTCGCCTCGCGATAATCAAGACAATCTCGATAATAACGTACGCAACAACGAGTGAAATTAATTACTAATCTGCAATAGAAGATAATGTGTAATTAGTTACACTTGATTAAGGAGTTTTTGCGTGGCAATTAGAAAAATTCGTGTTGTTCCAGATCCTGTTCTTAGAACACCTTGTGACGAGATTCGTGAGATTACGCCAGCTGTTAAGCATTTGGTTGAAGATTTGTTGGAAACTGTGAACGATCCAGGTCGTGCAGGATTGTCAGCTAATCAAATTGGCGTAAGTTTACGAGCGTTCTCTTACAACATTGATGGACGTATTGGCTATATTCTAAATCCTGTTCTTGAAGATTTAAGCGGAGAACAATACGACGATGAAGGCTGCTTATCTGTGCCAGGATTGTGGTATAAAACTCGCCGATATAATCATGCTCGCGCTCGCGGTATTGATTTAGACGGTAAAACTGTTGTTCTTGAAGGCGATGGTCTTATGGCCAGAATGTTGCAGCATGAATGCGATCATTTGGACGGTCATATTTATTTAGATAGGCTAGAAAAGGACGTTCGCAAGCAAGCTATGCGTGAGCTTCGTAACAATATGCGTTCCTAACTTTGGCTGATTAAATATCGTATCTAGTATCTGATATAATTTCGCTTTGCGTGTCCATTTTGAGCATGAGTATTGTCGCGTTATATGAATGCTCGCTTTTTATTGTCTACAAGGACTCGCAAATACGCGCCATGTACGCGTCCGTTCGTGTCGGTCGGCTTGCGCTTAGACGTATGTTTAAGCCAAGTTGCATGCGAACAGACATGGCCAGGCAAGAACCGACAAGAAAGGTATATAGATATGGCACAGATTACCATGAGCGAAATGCTGAAGGCTGGTTTGCACTTCGGTCATCAGACTCGTCGCTGGAACCCAAAGATGAAGCAGTTCATTCTTACCCAGCGCAATGGTATTCATATCATCAATTTGTTCAAGTCTCTCGACATGATCGACAAGGCTTATGACTTCATCAAGCAGACTGTTGCCCACAATGGCACTGTTCTCTTCGTGGGCACTAAGAAGCAGGCTCAGGAAGCTGTACAGAATCAGGCAACTCGCGTAAACATGCCTTATGTTTGCGAGCGTTGGCTTGGCGGTATGTTGACCAATTTCCAGACCGTTTCTACTCGCGTAAAGCGCTTGAAGGAACTTGAGGAAATGGACTTCAGCGATGTTCGTGGATCCGGCTTGACTAAGAAGGAACTTTTGCTTCTCGAGCGTGAGAAGGACAAGCTTTCCAAGCAGCTCGGTGGTATTCGCAACATGAACCGTACTCCATCTGCCATGTTCGTTGTTGACATTAACAAGGAAGCTTTGGCTGTTGAAGAAGCTCATAAGCTTGGTATTCCAGTCGTGGCAATAGTTGATACCAACACTGATCCTGAAGCTGTTGAGTACCCAATTCCAGCTAACGATGATGCTATTCGTGGCGTTGAGTTGTTGACTAGCTTAATGGCTGACGCTGTAGCTGAAGGTTTGCTTGAGCATGCTGGTAAGGGCGCTAAGTCCGAAGGTAATGATGCTCAGCCAATGGCAGCTTGGGAAAAGGAATTGCTCACCAAGGAAGGCGAAGCTGAAGCTAAGCCTGCTAAGGAAGAAAATACTGAGGCAAAAGCCTAGTAAGCTAATTTGCAACCAGATTCTTAAATTAAAGCTGCAAAATCCAATTAATTCTTTGCTTTTTGCAGCTTTTAAGAATCATATTGATACGAGGAGAACAAAATGGCAGCAATTACTGCAGCGTTGATTAAGCAGGTGCGTGAAGAAACCGGCGCCGGCATGATGGACGTTAAAAAAGCTCTTACTGAAGCTGAAGGAGACGTTGCCCGCGCTAAGGAAATCATCCGTGCAAAGGGTATTCAGGCCGCTGGTAAGCGTGAGGGCCGTAAGGCTCAGGAAGGCACCATCGCTTCTAAGGTTGTTAAGTCTGCTGAAGGCGAAACTGGTTATGCAGTTGAGTTGAATTCCGAAACTGACTTCGTGGCAAAGACCCCTAAGTTTGTGGAATTCTCTAACACTGTTCTTGACCATGCTGTTGAAGCTAATGCTTCTACTACTGAAGAAGTACTTGCAGCACCAGCTGATGGCGCAACTGTTAAGGAATCTGTTGAAGAAGCAGCAGCTTTGTTTGGCGAGCACGTCAAGGTTGGTCAGGTTGCTAAGGTAAGCGGTCCACACGTTGAGATTTATGCTCACAAGAAGTCCGTGGAATTGCCTCCAAGCATCGTTTCCATGATTGCTACTGACGAAGCTGGTGCAAAGGTTGCTCACGAAGCAGCTTTGCAGATTTCTGCTATGGGTGCTCAGTGGCTTCGCCGCGAAGATGTTCCAGAAGAAGTTTTGGAATCTGAGCGTCGCGTTGCAACCGAGAAGTCCTTGGCTGAAGGCAAGCCAGAGAAGATTGTTCCAAAGATTGTTGAAGGTCGTATGAACGCCTTCTTCAAGGAAACTGTTCTTCTTGAGCAGACATACGTTAAGGATCCATCCAAGAGCGTTGGTGACTTGTTCAAGGAAGTCGGCGGTACCGCTTTGGCATTCGCTCGTCTTGAGGTTGGCAAGGGCGCTGCTGAATAAGCATTGCTTATGCTAAGAATCTATTCTGATTCTTAAACTATTGGGCTGTGTGCATTTTGTACGCAGCCTTTTTATTTATTTGACAGTTTAATGTGTGTTAAGTGTCGCGTTTTATAGATAAAATAGCAAAGATATACTTGCATTCGCCGTGATGACTGGAGGAATCTGTATGGCAATTGCACAAGCGGAGGAAAGCAAGTCCCGTAGGGTTTTATTGAAACTTTCAGGCGAAGCATTTGGCGGCGGCGCTGTTGGCATTGATACTCATGTTATTCGAAGAATTGCTGGGGAAATCATGACTGCAGTGCTTGAAGGTGTTCAAGTGGCTATCGTTGTTGGTGGAGGTAATTTCTTTAGGGGAGCAGAGTTGCAGCAGGCTGGTATCGATCGTAGCCGTGGTGATTACATGGGTATGTTGGGTACAGTTATGAATTGTCTTGCTCTTCAAGATTTTCTTGAGCAGGCAGGGCAGGCAACTCGTGTACAAACTGCTATTACAATGGGACAGGTTGCAGAGCCTTATATTCCATTGAAAGCAATACGTCATCTTGAGAAGGGTCGCGTAGTTATTTTTGGTGCTGGTGCCGGTATGCCATACTTCTCAACAGATACTGTTTCTATTCAGCGTTCTTTGGAAATCCATTGCGATGAAGTTTTAATGGGTAAAAATGGCGTTGATGGAGTTTACAGTGCGGATCCTCGTAAAGATCCTTCTGCTCGAAAATTTGTAACATTGAACTATCAGCGTGCTCTTGTTGATGGTTTAGCTGTCATGGATGCGTCCGCACTTTCTATGGCTAGAGATAACAATCAAAAAATTCGAGTGTTCGGCTTAGAGGGTGAAGGTAACGTAACTCGTGCTCTTGTTGGCGAACCTATTGGTACATTAGTGTCTGACGCAGAACCAACATTTGCTTAAATATTACAAAGGAGAACACATGTCAGCAATTATTGATCAAGCAAAAGAGCAGATGAATAAGTCCGTGGAAGCTACTAAAGAAAATTTCATGGGTATTCGTACTGGTCGTGCTAATCCTGCTTTATTAAATGGAATTATGGTTGACTATTATGGTGCTCCAACTCCGATTAAGGCTGTAGCTTCTATTGGTGTTCCAGAGCCACGAACTCTTTCTGTTACTCCTTTTGATGCTTCTCAAGCTAATGCTGTTGAAAAAGCTATTCGTGATTCCGATTTGGGAGTTAGCCCTAACCGCGACGGCAATGTTATTCGCGTAACAATGCCAGAACTTACTGAGGAACGTCGCAAGGAATACGTTAAACTTGCTAAGAACAAGGCAGAAGAAGGCAAAGTAGCTGTACGCAATATTCGTCGTAAAGCCAAGGAATCTATTGATAAGTCTGTTAAAGATGGTGATCTTGGTGAAGATGAAGGCGATCGTTTACTTAAGGAACTTGATAAAGTAACTAAGCAGATTACTGATTCTTTGGATGTTTTGCTTGATGGTAAGCAAAAAGAAATTATGGAAGTCTGAGTTTCAACAGTTTTTCTTAGATTTTTGTAATCAATCTGAATGGGTGTCGTATGAGTCAACAAAAGCAGCATGATTTTGTAAGCGAATTAAATCAAAAGCGAGCTGACTGCGCTGCAAAAAAAGCAGATGCTACTTCTACTAATCAGGAAGAACGCGGCACCCATGAAACTTTAACAGACATAAATCGTCGAACTGGCCGCAATATGCCTCAAGCAATTGCAACAGCAGCAGTTTTGGTTGTGGCTATTGTTGCATGCTTACTTATTAGCATTGATGTTTTCGTTGTATTAATGGCTGTTTTTATGGTTCTTGCGTTGTGGGAGTTGCACGTCGATTTTGCAACTCTTGGGTTGCGTATACCGTTTGTAACTTTGTCGCTTTGCTCTCTTGTTACTATTTTTTCAACCTATTACGCAAAATGGCACGCTGTTGCGATGGCTAGCGGAATTACAGCATCATTACTTCTTACTGTAGTTTGCGCAACTCTTAGTAACACTATTTCTACTCGAACAATGCATGCTGTAGAAAAAAAGCTTAACGGCTCTAATTGCTCATCCTATGAGCATACGCTATTTACAAATATGTCTGTTTCTCTATTTGTAGTTTTGTATATTCCGCTTTTAGCTTCCTGCATTGTTCTAGCTTTAACTAATACTCGTTATGCTATTGCTCATGCCATGCTTTTAGTATTTTTGCCAGCATTAAGCGATACTGGTGGACTGTTTGCTGGTGCTTGGCTTGGTAAACATAAGCTTTCTCCGCGTATTTCCCCAAAGAAGTCTGTTGAAGGCTTGATTGGCTCTATGCTTTTTGCTGTTGTTGGAGCGTATGCAATTATTGCAGGTTTTTACGGTTCTTCTTGGTTTAATTTCTGGTGGATGCCGTTAGTTATGGGCATTTCTTCAGGTATCGTTGGTACTTTTGGTGATTTATGCGCATCTATGCTTAAGCGCGATATTGGCATTAAAGACATGGGTCATTTGCTTAAAGGACACGGTGGAGTGCTAGATCGTGTAGATTCTATTTTGCTTTGTGGTCCTGTTCTGCTTGTTCTTGTTCATCTTGCTCATTTTTAAGCATAGAATCTTGAATATTGTCAATCTTTAGAATCTCAATCTTGGGTTTAGACTAATATCGACGCCATGACAGTCTGTTTTATTCCATCGCCAAGTATTTCGCAATTTTCACTTGGGCCTATCAATATAAAGTTTTATGCGCTTTCTATTCTTTCAGGCATATTGATTGCAATGTTTATTACCAATCGTCGTTGGAAGCGCGTAGGTGGTGATTTTAATCAGATTCTCGATATTATTCTTCTAAGTCTTCCTGTAGGCATCGTTGGTGCGCGCTTGTACCACGTAATTACAACTCCAGAAAGATTCTTTGGATCTCATGGTGATTTCTTAGAAATTTTTAGAATTTGGAACGGTGGACTTGGTATTTGGGGAGGAATATTTTTAGGCGCGATTGCTGCATGCGTTTTTTGCAAGCATCGCAAATATCCTGCCGGGTTGCTTGCGGATGCTGCTGCTCCTGCAATACTTATTGCACAAGGCGTAGGTAGGCTTGGTAATTGGTTTAATCAGGAACTTTATGGTGCTCCAACAACATTGCCTTGGGGTTTGAAATTAAACTATAATGCAACTCAAGCTATTGGGCATGCTGAGCGCTGTTACGATGGTTTAACTTGCCCGGCTGGAACATTATTCCATCCAACATTTTTGTATGAAATGATTTGGAATTTCATTGGTGCAGCACTGCTTATTTGCTTTGGTAAAATGCTTATGGCTAAATTAAAAGCAGGCTCATTATTTATGTTGTATGTTATGTGGTACACGTTGGGCCGTGTTTGGATTGAGGCTTTGCGCATTGATTTTTCGCATGTTTTCTTAGGTGTGAGAATTAACGTATGGGTTTCTATTATTGTTTTTATTTTTGCTGCAGTAGGATTCGCTTTACTTCAAAAAAGTAATACTACACGCGAAATGTTAATTGAACGTCTTATTGACATTACTTCGGATGATCGTGAGCGCGAAGAGCAAAATGTTTCGTCAAAGAAAATAAAATCTACTTCAAAAAAGTAGTATTAGGTACCGTTTTTTAGCATTCTAGTCTCTTGCATTTCCTAGAATAGAACACATGAATATACAAATAGCACCTAGCATTCTTTCCGCAGATTTTTGCAATCTTGAGCGAGATCTTGACGCAATATCGAATGCGGATCTTGTTCACGTAGATGTGATGGATCATCACTTTGTACCGAACTTAACTTTGGGAGAGCCAATTGTTAAGCGCATTTGCGAAGTAACCAAGCTTCCAGTTGATGTTCATCTTATGATTGAAGATCCTGATCGTTGGGCTCCAGAATATGCTAAGCTCGGGGCTGCTTCTGTAAGCTTCCACATGGGTGCTACTCATGCTCCTGTGCGTTTAGCTCGCCAGCTTAGGGATATGGGTTGCAAAGCATGCTTTGCTGTTCGCCCTGCTGAACCGGTTGAACCTATTTTCGATATTCTTGACGAATTTGATATGGTTCTTATTATGACAGTCGAACCAGGTTTTGGAGGCCAGAAGTTCTTGAGCAATCAGATGAATAAAGTTCGTCGTTTGCGTGATGAAATTACTCGCCGAGGACTTCAAACTCATATTCAGGTAGATGGCGGAGTTAGCCCTTCTACGGCTGCTACAGTTGCTGAAGCTGGAGCTGATGTGCTTGTGGCTGGATCTGCAGTTTATGGAGCTGAAAGTCCTGCAGAAGCTATTGAAGCTATTAGAAATACTGCTCAAGCCGCTTGGCGTGCATAGTTGTTTGTATTGGGGCATCAAAAGTGCCCCAATATTTTAAATCTTTTGTAACAACTTTTTGAGCATATAAATATTTGTTTTAGTACACGCAAAATATGTGATTAAGGAAGATCTATGGTTAAGTTCGTGATGAATCAGGAATACAGTCCTAAGGCGATGAATCGCGTTCTAACTGTTCCTAATCTTATTAGTTTTCTTCGCATATGCTCAATCCCATACATAGCTTGGCTTATTACTAAGAATCATATGATTCTTGCGTTGGTTGTTTTAGCTATTTCTGCTTTTTCCGATTGCATTGATGGTTATATTGCTAGGCGCTGGAATCAAGTTAGTAAATTAGGTCAAATTCTCGACCCTATAGCTGATCGCCTTCTGATTATTTTCAGTACTGTAGCGTTGGCAATTGCATCAATAATACCGTGGTGGGCGCTTGTATTAGTGGTTCTAAGAGATGTGATTATGGCAGCTTTGGTGGTTCTTTTGGCTCAACATGATTACGGACCGTTACCGGTCAATTTTGTTGGTAAAGCTGGGACTGCTCTTATTATGTTAGCTATTGTGTCTCTTATGATTGTATATGCTGTTAGCACTGAGGCCATGTTTGTGCTGTATGCTGCCGCTATAGCTTGCGGAATATGGGGTATTGTACTTTACTGGTATGCCGGTTTGCTTTATTACAGACAAGCCTATGTGCTACTTTCTGGTGCAAAATCTAAGTAAACTATGTAGGTTAATATGGCTCAAAATAGTGCATTAGATAACGCTCAGAAAGATTTTGAAGAAGAGAAGTCTGCTAAGATTTCTAGCTCTTCTAGTGTTTCTAGCATTTCTCGCGTTTCTAGTGTAGATATGCCTGAGTCTTTTGCAGCGTTGGAAGGTATTGCGTTATCTCGTCGTCGCGCACTATTCTCCAAATCTTTTACAGATCTTGAATCTCACCATGTTGTTCTAACTGCAGATCGTTTTGCGCATAGTCACGATCGGCGTAGGTATATCGATGATTATGCTCTTCGTCTAATTGACGACTTAACCAATAGGCCTGTTGACCCGCTATTTATGGATGCTCGTTTAGGCAAACAGCCTGTTAAACCATGGCACAAGTGGTTTACGCGTATCATTGTTTTTCTTATTTGTATTGCTATTGGTACTGTTGGCAGCCAGTTTGTTCGCAGATTGCACACGGATCCAAGAAAAGCAATACGCTCTTCTTTAGCGAACGAGTTAGTTGGTTATACGAATCGTTTTGACAAGCTTGTTAAAGAAGTAACTCAGCTTAGAAATAGTGTTGATCATGAATCGCAGCGTATTACAACTGCTGAGGAAGACGAAGTTAGTAAATCCGACGATATGGTTAACGGTACGCATGCTG
Organism: Gardnerella sp. DNF00753; assembly: GCF_049244275.1. Classification (NCBI taxonomy): domain Bacteria; kingdom Bacillati; phylum Actinomycetota; class Actinomycetes; order Bifidobacteriales; family Bifidobacteriaceae; genus Gardnerella; species Gardnerella sp. DNF00753. Next base: position 847,893 of record NZ_CP058393.1, on the reverse strand, counting down.
TTGAAGGAAGCGGAGTTACTTTAACTATTGCAAATCCTCTTTCTGCTAGGTCTGACACGAATAGTGGTTCATTGCCTAGGGAAAATAACGGTGCTCGTATGCGTCTTGTTACCGATAGAGATATTCAAAGACTAGTTTCAACATTATGGGAAGCTGGAGCTGAGGCTATATCTGTTAATGGGCATAGAATTGGCGCTCAAACGTCTATTCGTATTGCTGGTCAAACAATTCTTGTTGGTGTTAATCAAACACAAAGCCCTTACGTTATTGAAGCAATTGGTGACACGAATGAATTAATGCGAGCATTTAATGCAGCAAAACGTGTACGTTGGTATACTTCTTTACTTAACGCAGGTATTAATCCACAAATTTCACCTTCCAGGGTTATAAAACTAAACGCAGCTAGTACAGGTGATATTAATTTTGCTAGCGAAAGAAATAGGAGATAAGCATGGCAGCAATTCTAGGCTTGATTTTAGGCGTGCTAATTGGCATTGTGGTGCATCCAGATATTCCTATTGTCATTCAACCATATTTGCCAATTATGGTGGTTGCAGCATTGGATGCATTGCTTGGTGCGGCTCGTGCGTATTTTGAGCGAAACTTTTCGGATAAAGTTTTCGTTATTTCATTCTTCTCAAACGTTATTGCAGCGACTTTACTTGTTTTGCTTGGGAACCAGCTTGGTGTAGGCGCTCAATTGCAGACTGCAGTTATTGTTGTGCTTGGTATTCGAATATTCTCGAACGTTTCTGCAATTCGTCGCTTTATTTTCAGGAGTTAATATGCGACCACTGTTTTCTAATGCTTCTCGAGGGGATGACATTATTCATAAAATGCGCAGACAGAATGCTCACGATTCTGAAAGCGATGCAATTCAAACGGGTTCGTTTCCTGCTGTTCGCCGTAGAGTAAAGCCGTCTTTAAGCGGTCATATTACTTACACGCGAATATTTACCGGACTTTTAATGATGCTTCTTTGTGCTCTTTTAGGATTTGCTTATATGATTCAAGTTAATAGAAGCAACTCTTTACTGTATGAAACAATGAGCGAGGAAGAATTAACTCGACTTATAACCGAAACGCATTCTCAAATTCAGAGTCTTGAAATGAGAAAAAGTGAGTTGACCGGTCAGCTTGATTCTTTAAAGCAGGCAGTTAATAAGCAGGATGAGGCGCGAAGAATTGCGCAACAAAACGCACAAGCCAATGGTCTTATTTCTGGTCGTCTTCCAGCTGTTGGAAGGGGTATTATTATACACATTACAGCAGGAGAGAAGGAAAATATTGACGCCGCAACCATGTTTCAGCTTGTGGAGGAATTGCGAAATTCTGGTGTAGAAGTTATGTCTATTAATGATGTTCGCATTGTGACTTCAAGCTATATTTCGCAAACAAAGCATGGGCTTTTATGCGACGGCATTATGATTGATCCGCCATATATTGTTAAGGCAATCGGAGATCCGCAGAATCTTCAAAATGCTGTTAATATTGCTGGCGGTGTTGGGTCGCGTTTGAAGATTAAATTTGGCTCTTCTGTTTTGGTTTCTGTGCCAGATGAGGTAGAAATTACTGCGACACGCGCGCCAAAACAGTACGAATATGCAAAACCCGTCGAGTAACAAGGTAGAATAGCAAGTATGACTGAACCAATTCCTACCGCTGGCGAAACAACTATTATTGGTATGCCAGCTATTCATATTCCAATGAATACTACTTCGGATCGTCCTTTGCAGCAGGATGATTTTGACACAATATCAAAATTGCTGCCTGGAACCGCATTGTTGATTTCAACCAGGGGAGCGGTTTCCGGTTCTCGTTATCTTCTTGACGAGGATTTGGTGTCAGTTGGTCGCGATTCGCATGCTGATATTTTGCTCGATGATTCAACTGTTTCTCGCTCTCATGCAGTGTTTAAGCGTGTTAACGGCGTTTTTAGCATTATTGATGCTGGAAGCTTGAACGGAACTTACGTAAATCGTGAAAGAGTGGATGAAGCTGTGCTTCATAATGGTGATGAAATCATGATTGGTAAATTCCGACTGGTATTTTTCGCTCATGACGCAGTTACAGTCCGATAATTCTTCTTATGCTGTTCAGGGGGAGCTTTTTGGTTTTTCGCTATCATCTGATCAGCTAGGATATCGTGGTAGCGTTGCTATGAAGGTTGCTGGTATTACTTACCGGCAGTTAGATTATTGGGCGCGTAAAAGCATTATAGAACCTTCGATTCATGCATCTAATGGATCTGGTTCTCGTCGTTTATATTCTTTTAAGGATGTTGCGATTATGGCAGTTGCTAAAAGGCTGCTTGATGCTGGCGTGAATTTAGTAAATGTTACGACTGCTATTATTTTTCTCAATCGTTATTCTGAGGATCGTTTGCGCAACATGACGATTATTTGCGACGGACAGTCTGTTCAAGAATGTGATGATAATCAAGAAAATATGCGTCGTATGCTTGCTTCTGGTTTCGCTGTATTTGCTATTGCTGTTGGGCGTATTGTGGCGCGTGTAGAAGATGATTTAGCTTTAGAAGCATCTTCTGAAAATACTAAAACAGAAGGCAACAAGAAAATTTCTGGTAAATCTTCATCTAAATCTAATTTAAAATCATCTATTACAAAAACTTCGTTGAATAAGCATAGTTCTTGGAATCTCGTTCAAGAAACGTGGGGATAGGCATGCTTGTAGCTGTTAGTATCGCTATTATTATGTTCTGGTTTGCATCAGTAGCGTTGTTCTCATATAGTCTATTTGCTTGCTTACGTTTTTTAGTAAGATCTCAAAAAAATGCTTATTCTAAACCAAATGTAAATAAGCAAAATTCGGTTCGCTTAATACCTTGGAACATTGTTATTACGCATTGTTGTGGATTGCCGTGTGCGATGATTGCATACATGCTTTTACATTTTGTTCGCGATTTTGGATTTGTTTACAATAATTATTTCTTATTAATGGACTCAATTTTGATTCCTTCATATGTAATTATTATCGTGCTTATTGTTGCAAACATTTCTACTATGATATTTTGTTCGTACAGAAACTTAAAAGAATAGATTATTTTGCAATAGTACTAGGGCTATAAATTAGGTGAGATTTTACTGCTTCAGTTTGCGTATTCTAATCTAATTTGACATAACGTACATTATCGGATAAATATCAGGTAATAATATACTAAAAAGTATTATTAAATAATAAGTTAAGCGAAATATTCTAAAACTGCTGTGCTTAATTCGCTTACGTTGTCAATAATCCTGTAAGATCCGTGTGCTTTAAGCTCACCAGGTTCAGCGTAACCCCAAGCGCATCCCAAGCAATCTAATCCGCATTCTTTTGCGCCGTCAGCATCAGTCCAACGGTCGCCAACCATAAGTGCTCTGTCTCCTTGAGACGCATCATAGCCTATTTGATCGAATACGTAGCGAATAACTTGCGCTTTAGTAATACGAGACATATCTCTACTCGCGCCATAAATTCCGTCAATAAGATTATTAAATCCGAAATAATCGCAAATAGGTTTCATTTGATATTCAGGCTTGCATGATGCGGTTGCCAAATAAAAACCTGCTTTGCGCAATTTAATAAGCTGCTCAGGAATGCCATCGTATACTTTATTGAGCAAACAACCTGGGATTTTGCTTCCAGGAACGTTCGGATCGTCAAATGTAGCAATCTCAGAATAATATTTGCGATAAATAGCAAGACCCTGCATCTGCAGATTTTCAGGAACTTTAATTCTCTGGAAGGATTCTAAAATAGACGGTCCTATAAAACGTTGCATTTCAGCATCGTCAGGAATAGGCTGACCTAATTCTTTCAAAGCAAGCTTAGCGCAGGTAATAATGCCTACGTCAGACTTTGTTAAAGTGCCATCAAGATCTAATAGCACAACATTTCGTGAGATTTTTCTCGAGTCCATCGAGCAATCACTCATAGTCAGGAATCCAGCCTTCGTGATGCATTTTCAAACGCTTATCTAGTAAAGTCTTCAATTCGTCTTCACTACGGCGTTCAAGCAACATGTCCCAGTGTGTGCGAGACGGCTTGTTAAAATCGTCGTCAGGACGGTCGTCTTCGCCTTCGCGATGAGCAATTGAACCGCAGCGGCACTCCCATTCTTCAGGAACATCAGCACCTTGAGCAAAAGGAAGTATTGTGCGGTGACCTTTTGGGCACACATATGCAACATCCTCGCGTGCAGCAAAATCTACATTATCGTCAGATTCCAAAGATTTTGCACCAATGCTCATACCGCGTAAACTGCGTTCTGCCATAGTATCTCCTTATTTAGTACTTTATAAAAAACTACCTAATTGCACGGACTAGCTGTCGCACATGTTACACATCCGAATATGCCACGACGCCACGGTTCATAAGTAATGCAGCTTCGTGAGCGTTAGATGCAAGATTTTTATCTACACCGCTTATAGCTTGTAAATACTCTCCCGCTGCGTAAAGCTGGGTGAGTAAATCAATAAGACGTTTTGCTTGACGAACAAAATCGCCTCCAGTATTGTCTGTATTTTGCAAAATGTCGGCTAAATCTGCTCCCTGAGCCCAATCGTACATAATATCAACAGCACCAAATTCAAGCGGTCTTAAAGCTGGAAGATGGGCGTTTGCGCACAATGCGCTTGTTCTAATAAATAGATCCTTCATGCGCGAAACAGTTGTAAATACCGCTCCATTTTGACCACCCGGGTATCTTTTAGGCTCTCCGCCTGAAGCTCCCCTAGATTCGTATACTAAAGCAGATAAGCATGATAATAATTCAATAGGCGTAAGATTATTAAAAATTCCTTCACAAATCGCCTCAGCAAAAACAATATCTAGTTCATTATATAGTCTTCGCAACAATTGTCCGCGATCAGTAAGGCATAAAATATTTTGCTTGTTATTATCTTTGGAAGATTGCAAATAATTCAAACTGTACAATACGTCACAAATATGGTCAAAAGTTCGCGCAACAGAACCAGTACGAGATTCATAACGTTCACGCACATGCTCAAGCTCCTTATGTTCGCGCATCCAATGGTATCCCCAACGTAAATGTTGTTGAATATCTGGGCATGCAGCACAAGGATGCTTTCTCTCTTCTTCGCGAAGCAAAGAAATAGTGTCATCTAGCTTCTTAAAAGCTGCACTTCTTTCAGCATCCGTCTTAAATAAAGTGTGTTTAAGCTTACGACGCTGATCATGCTGAGCTTCTTTAAGTTTCATGCGCAGCTGAAGAAAATCAGCAAAATCTCCCTGTTCACAGTGAAAAGCTTCCTCATATCCTCTAAGAGCTGTTTCAAGCTCGTTCATGCGACTATGTAAGCGTTGGGCTGAAGCATTAGCTTCCCACTGTGCAAATGAGCAATCTAAAGTTGTGCGAGCAGTATCCGCATCGCTTGAATGCAGCAAATTAACAGCCATATTAAACGTTGGCACGAAGCTTGAATGTAAAGGATACACGCGCTTACTAGAAAGTGCTGCAGCTTGAGCTGGCACAAAATCAGCATGATCGACTAATACAGCATGACCAATATCGTCAATTCCGCGTCTTCCAGCACGGCCTGTAAGCTGCGTAAATTCGCCTGGAGTAAGAGGAACATGACCTGTGCCATCAAACTTTACTAGCTTTTCTACTACAACGCTTCTTGCAGGCATATTTAAGCCCAAAGCTAGTGTTTCTGTTGCGAAAACAACTTTAATAAGTCCGCGTTCAAATAGTGTTTCAACAATATGTCTAAATAATGCAATCATTCCAGCATGATGAGCTGCAAAACCTTGTTCAAGTGAAAACCTGAATCTTTCAAAAGAAAGTGCATGCAAGTCTTCTTTTGAAAGCTGATTTGCAACCATGCTGTCAACGATTTTGCGAATTTCATACATTTCATCATCGGAAGTAAGAATTAATCCAGCATTCAAGCATTGCTGAACAGCCTGATCGCAGCCTGAACGAGAAAAAATAAAGTAAATTCCAGGAAGCATCCCTAAGTAATCTAATTCGTCAATAACAGCCCAACGTTTAGGAGTATGTCGGCGAGTAGATTTATCTGACTCGGCCACTCCCCTTCTAACAACACGCTTTTTGCCTTTTCTATAACGGTATTTGCTGTCACTGTATGAATCCTGGCGTCTACGAGCGCGATGCTCCCATTCGTTAAGTTTCCTAGTTAATGCAGGATTTACGCGTTTAGTTTCGTTTCCTTTATTGTCGCGATCATATAAATCCAATAATTCAGGCTCAGTTCTGCCATCTTCCTGAATAACAACATGTCTTTCAAGAGGTACAGGCCTGTGCTCATCTACAACCAAATGTGTTGTTCCGCGCACAGATTCAAGCCAGGAGGAAAAATCTTCCACATTAGAAACTGTTGCAGATAAACCAATGATTTTCACTGTTTTAGGAAGGTGAATAATAACTTCTTCCCAAACTGCGCCACGGAATTTGTCTGCAAGATAATGAATTTCGTCAAGAATTACAAAGCCAAGAGAATTAAGCGTAATAGAGTTTTCATACAGCATATTGCGCAAAACTTCAGTTGTCATAACAACAATATCTGCTTCAGGATTTACAGATGTGTCTCCTGTTAGTAAACCAACATTTTTAGAACCGTATTGTTCGCAAAAATCATGATATTTTTGATTACTTAAAGCTTTTATTGGCGTAGTGTAAAAGGCTTTTACGTTACGCTGTTGAGCTAAAAATACTGCAAAATCTGCAACAACGGTTTTTCCTGCACCTGTAGGAGCAGCAACTAAAACATTATTTTCAGCTTCCAGCGCATCAATTGCTTCACGCTGAAAATCGTCTAAATCAAAAGGCAAAGAACGCTCAAAATCTGCGGCCATTGAACGCTCATGCTTAATAACTTCACGAAAAGCAGCAAAACGTTGAGCAGGAGACAATAAAACGTCACCATTTTTGCAGTTATCTGTTTGTGAATTATGCAAAATATGCCCCGCGCTATCTTTATTGTTCAAATTGTTTTATGAGCTTTATAGTTTAATATCTTCTTCTCGAAGAGATTTTTTATCCCAGTGCTGCCATATTTTACGATGATTTTCGCGAATTTTTTGATGGCGTTCAAGCACTCTTTCTCTGGTTTTTTCATAACGTTCTGCAGCTTTTTGAATAGGCAGAGTAAAAAGAGGATCTTTAGGCTCGTCGTCGTTTTCATTAGACTCGTTCAAAGCTTCAAACTTAGAGGCTGCACTATCTGTAAAGTTAACGCAAGTCCTAGCTAGTTTTATTGCGCTTAAAACAACTACCACTACTCCGGCGGCAATCATGCACAGCATAAACACTGTAATGACTAGCCAAATCCACCATGGCATATTACTCCTCCGAGTTCGTGCTATCAGCGTGATTAACGCTTAATTCACGCTGTGCGCGGGCAATAATCATACTGCGCAATGTTTCTGGAGCAACAGCAGTAATGTGGCGAGCATGAGCAATACAGAATGCAACGAACCAAGAATCTGAAGAAACCGTAAGATGAACCTCAACTCCGTTTCCGCAAGGTTTAATAGTAGCTCCAGATAAATTCTTTAAGAAATTAAGCTCTGTTTCGTCAGTAGTGAAGCAGGTTTCAGTACCATTGTCAAAACTCCACTTACGAAGCTCGCTAACTGGAACGTCTGGAATTTCTAATTTAGACACAGGCTCCACAACTTCCGCACGCTCGATTCTAGCTACGCGAAGCACCTGCCAAATTCGAGGTAAGCCATTTGCCTTGTTAATAGTCGTATCTTTAGAAACAAACTCGCGCTTATCTTCAGGTGTTTGATTCTCAACGTCAGTCCAAACGGCAACGTAGTAAACGCCTTCATCAACATAAATTTTCGAAGGAGCCACAACTTTGCGTCGAATACGGCCAGCTCCATCGGTATACTCCATATCCAACAAGGCGGAGGCGTTAATAGCACTACGCACAATCGAGCAATTGCGAGGCTCGATTTCGTAGCCTGTTAAGCTTAGCCAAGGAGTTTGGCCTGGAAGCACGTGGCGGCGAAGACGCTTATACAACGATTCAGCTTGCGCTCGCTGCTCAACTGGCAACAGTAGAGAGTGCGCCAAATAGTTAGCAGATGCAGTTAGCATACTCAAATACTGTTGAGAAATACCGGCAAGACGCTCCAAACCCAAAGAGTTTGTTGCAGAAACAATGCCCTCGTTTTCAAGAAGAGTCCAATCAATGTCAAAGAATTGGCTGCCTGCCATTTCGCCATCGTCGGAAACAGTAGTAAGCGTATTAATATCTTTGTGAAGAATCGTAACGAAACGACGAAGCTCATCCTCATTCTTTGGCTTTCCAATAAAACGCTCAGCTAGTTCGTTTAATGGGAATTCTTCTCCAAGATGGGCAGATAAGAAAAGCATCAAACGCAAACGACGGTCAACTTCGCTGCCCGTTTGGAAGGATGAGCCTTTCTTTGCGTGAGATTTATCTGCTTCAGCATCTTGCGCTTCAGTATTTTGCAAAGGTGCTTCGTTATTTTCTTCGCTATTAAGTTTGTTATTTTCGTTGCATGCTGCAAAATCTACAGCTGCGTGCAAGCGACGGTGGAAAGCGTCAACTGCCTCTTGTGGGCTTACAACGCTTGAGCCTGGATGCTCTAGCACAAACATCGCTAAATCGTCTGCATCTGTATAAGCAACATTTAAGTGTTCTCCGTCAACGTCAACTGTTGCCGCAAAACGACGAGAATCAATAACTTTCACCAACGAATCAGGAAGCATTTGAGTGCCTAAACCAGGCGCAATAGAATCCAAACCTAATCCAGGAATAGGAGTTTGAGGAACTCGTGGAGCTGTGCGAGAAGTACGCTGTTGCTCATGCTGATCCGATTCAATAGAAGAAATAGACATTGAGCGAGCAAGATAATTTGCTGCTGCTAACACTGGCAATTCAGATTGGTCAAAACGTAAACGCACGCGAGGCTCATCGCCTAATTGCAAACGATATGAAGCAAAGTCTTGACCTTCGGACTTCGATGAGTATTCAGGCTGCCTAGACTCGATTGCAATTCCCATAGCAGCTAGTTTTGCGCGATCTCGCTGGAATTGTTTTGCGAATGCTGCTTTGGCTGCTTGGTCAGCAAGCTCACCATAAGAATCTGCGTATGCTTTAACGCGCTGTGCAATTTGCCGCGAAGTCAGCCATTGCGGGAATGCGGAAGACAATACAGCGAGCACATCGAGCTCGTGTTTGCCCCATTTGTCGGAAAAACGTCGCCTTCCGTTGCTTCCTTCTACCATTGGTCCTCACGTATCATGTTTGAAATCTGTTTACTTATGTGTAAGTGCATGCAAAACTTGCAAAATGCAGTTTTATTTGCGTTGCACTATTACACAACCTTTTCTATTTTAATGGTGTTTTGCGGTACGTGTGGACATTTTTTGAAAAAAGTTACAATAATTCTATATTTTTTGTTCACACAAACACAAACAACGTTGAAAATACGCCATTTTTTCGCGACACGCCATACTAAACCCATGAATCTGGTTCAATTCCTTGCGGTCCAACAAATTCTCCATTTGGAACATAACTTGGCTCACCAGTGTCTTCTAATACTGCGTCAGCAAACATTGATACCTGGTTGCCAAAAGTCCAATCTCCCCTAATAGTAACCGATTTTGCAGCAGCTAAAGCTGGTACGGAGTATGGGAATCTCTCGTCAAAATCGTTTATGTTCTTGTAATAGCGTGGATCCAAATCAATATCTGGGAATATGTAATTTCCATCTTCCATCTCGTAAGAATCAGTAAGATGGAATCTGTCGGATCGCATAATAAACAAGTCATTTGTGGTTTTAACAGGCAAGAAACGCATACGGTCTACTTCCACGCAAAGCGCTTCGTCAAAAAGCGATGCAACAGCGCCCATTGCTGTTTCTAATTGGACTACTGGAGTGCTTGTTTCGTCAGTTGGGTCAACTGTTTTTCTGTTACAAATAACAGGAAGTGGCAAAACTCCATCATGTTCTTCCAGCTTTTTTTGCAACGCGTCAACACGAACCCAAATATTATTCGTATTAAAATATGGATGCTTTTTAATACTTTGCGCACTTCTGCGATCTTCCGGATGAACCTGTGTCATTTCGCGAAGCATTAATCTTCCAGTTTGAGCATCTCGAACAATATGCCCACCTTTTCGATCAGCTTGGGTTCGTTTTGCAACTTCAACCATGATTGGAGCGCCAGTATTTTCAAAATGCTGTGCAAGTGTTCTTGAAGGTCTTGCGCCTAAGTTGTCGGAATTTGAGATAAACAAATACTCAATACCGTGCTCTTTTAAAGTTTGTAATAATTTAGATTCCCACAGAGTTGAAAAAATATCACCATGTCCAGGAGGACACCATTCAAGGCAATGATCTTTTTCGTAAGAAACCGGCTCTCCTGTTTCTTCAACAAGTTTAGGCTCTTGATGCTGAATAATTTCAACTGGAATATCTTCCTGAATAAACTTACGATTGCGTTTTAGAACTTGCAAAGTATCGTGAGAAGTGCGGAAAGAGTTCATAAAAATCAGTGGGAGTTTAACTCCTAAACGCTGACGTGCTGTAAGAACCTGACCGATAATAATATCAATAAAGCGCATTTGACGAGCTTTATGTCTGCGAACTGGTAGTAAAGATTTTGCGCAAGACAATCCCATAGAAGTTCCCAAACCGCCGTTCAGTTTAATAAACGCTGTTTTTGCGAATGCGTTCACTGCTTTATCGTGATCAATAGTTTCGTAAATTTCGTGAAAAGTTGGAACGCTTTTAATAGGCTCAATTGTGCTTTCGCGAATAAACTCCCCTGAATTATCCCCAGATTTATTTACGCTCCAAACGTTATACAAGTGCTCAAATTGTTCAATAGCAATTTCGCTCATTCCTTGTTCGCGCATCTTTGCAGCGGACAATTCAAACGCGCCATCCATGTATTAGCCTCCTTGTATGCATGTGGCCATAAATAGTTTATGACCTTAATAGTTTAGCTACAAAAAGCGTAGTCAGCAACTAAAGTCACTAACTACGCTTCCTAAATTTTGCTACAAATTTTAGCTACAAGCTAAGCTTTTGGATTATCTTTTTTAATATCTTTATGATTATCCTTTGGCTTGTTTTTTGATTTGTTGCCAAAATTGTTTTGAGCATTCTTAAGATTTCCTTCTGTCTCGTCGCCAGTTTTTAAGTGATGCTCATCATAGCCTTGTATGTAGCGAGTTCTACGCCAATGATGGATAGAAGCGTTAGTTCCACGGTGATGGACGTGATACTTACGAGGAGTACCGCCATAAGGCAATTCCTTAACCTCGTTAGCCACAGCCATCTGGTTCACGTTAGAAGGATCCATAATAGCAATTGGTGCAACAGGGTCTGCCTCTGTTGGAGCCGCAGTGCGATTCTTCAAGTGAGCTGGGAGCCATTCTGCAAACCAAGATAGCGCAAGGCAAATCAGGAAGTATATAACTGCTGCCACGCTTAAAGTTTGCAAAATATTAAAGTACATTGATCCAAGTCGACGAGATTCCTGGAGTAAATCAGTGTACATAATAATCGAACCAAGAGCAGTATCCTTCAAAACAACAACAAGCTGAGTTACTGCAGCAGGCATCATAGCAATAATAGCCTGTGGCATTTCGATTTGTGTAAGAGATTGGTATTCGCTTAAGCCTAATGCTAACGAAGCTTCGCGTTGTCCGTTTGGCAGATTACCAACGCCTGCTCTAACAAGCTCGGCAACAACGGAGCCGTTGTACATAATCAAAGCTAGAACTACAGCCCAGTATGATGCCTCTTTCATGCCAGAAAGTGCAAATGCTCTCCACAAGAAAATCATAAGCATTAATACTGGTACGGCTCGGCAGAACTCAACTATTACTGCAGAAATACTACGAATAATGAAATTAGGTAAAAGACGGCACAATCCAAAGAATAAGCCAAATATTATGGAACCTACTACAGCAAGCATAGAAGCTTTCAAAGTCATCCATAATCCTGGAAGATAGAAATCAACCCATGCTTCAGATTCAATAGCTGGATTCCACAATACCCAAGAAAGCTGGTTTTCTCCTTCTGGTGGATTGCTAAGTCGCATTAGTACAGCAATAACGAATACAGCAAACACGCAGGCTGCAATAATATTTGCTACTCGAATCTTCCTAAGAGCTTTAGGACCTGGAGCGTCAAATAATAATGATTGTTCACGTTGTTTAGCCATCACTATCACCTTCTTACAGCAAGCTTGTTAGACAGATACGTTGTCAAAATTCCAATAGGAATAATGAGGATGATGTATCCTAAGGCGAATATTAAGAAGATTGGTACGATTAAATCCGCGTGCTTCTCAATCATTTCGCTCATCATTGTTGAAGTTTCTGTTGCAACAGATGCTGCTGCAGCAACTGTAGAATTTTTAAGCAATGCAATAAAAGTGTTACCCAAAGGTGCAACAGAGCCGCAGAATGTTTGTGGCAAAATTATTTGCGTTGCCGACTGGAAGAAGTTTAATCCAAGAGCGCGGCAGGCTTCAGCTTGACCAACCGGAACAGTGTTAAGTCCGGATCTTAAAGATTCGCACACAAACGCTGCCGTATATAGTGATAATCCAGCAATTGCAAGCCAGAAGAAATTCACTTCAAAAATTGGTGAGAAACCAAGCTTAAGCTGAGCGTACACGCCTAAAACCATGAAAACCATGATGATTGTAAGAGGCATGTTTTTGAAAAGCTCAACATAGGCGGTTGCAACCATGCGCAAAGAAGCCACAGGGCAAATGCGCATTGTAACAAGTATTACACCAATTATTGTTGAAAACAGTACACTCCATAAGGTGATTTCAATATTTACCAAGAATGCTCCTGGAATATTGTAGGAGGTAAAAAGTTGCACGAAATCTTGCATATTACATCTCCCCCTCTTGAGGAATTGGCGGATTATACTTTGCGTTTGGCTTAAAACCAGTTCCGCGCAAATTATCGTCTAGAGCTCGCTTCCAAGATCCGTTACGAATCATGTCTTTTAAGGCAGCGTTAATTTTCTTAGCTAAGCTAGTATTTCCTTTTTTGATGCCAATTCCGTAATATTCTGCGGTAAATGGCTTACCAATAAGCTTTAAACGACCTCTAGAAGCTGTAGCTAGGCCAGCAAGAATAATATCGTCAGTAGTTACAGCATCCACAATGCCTGAGAATAATGCAGTTGCACATTCAGCATAGCCTGGCTGTTGCATAAGCTGTACTTTTGAAGAGAACTTTTCTTTAACAGCTATTGCGGATGTTGAACCAGATACTGAGCATAAACGCTTACCGTCTAAATCGTTCGGGCCATTCACCTTATGCTCGCCTTTGCGAACTAGTAAATCTTGTCCGGCAATAAAGTAAGGTCCTGCAAACGAAACCATTTTCTTGCGAGCGTCAGTAATGGAATATGTTGCAACAATCATATCGACATCACCGTTTTGAAGCATTGTTTCACGCTGCTTAGATGGTGATTCTTTCCATACGATTTGATCTTCTGAATAGCCGAGCTTTTTGGCAACATACTTAGCAACGTCAACGTCGAATCCAACGTAAGTTCCTGATTTTTTGAAACCCATACCAGGCTGATCGAATTTAATACCAATGCGTATTACTTTTTTACCATCGCTACGATCGCAAGCTGTAAGCGGCATAACGCAACATACGGTACAAAGCATCGCTAGTATCGCACGAAAAATGCGATTATGTAATATTTTCATATCTTTTCCCTTCATAAGAACTGTTTTCGCATGTTTTGGCGTTTAAGCTAAAACGAAATTGAAAAAGCACTATTAGTGCGTAAGAATCTTGGAAAGGAAATCTTTTGCTCGATCAGTTTTTGGATGCTCGAAGAATTCTTCTGGAGTACCCTGTTCGAGGATTTGACCATCGGCCATAAAAACAATTCTGTCAGCAGCTTTACGAGCAAAGCCCATTTCGTGCGTAACACAAATCATTGTCATGCCTTCTTTTGCAAGCTCAACCATAACATCCAGTACTTCGTTAACCATTTCTGGGTCGAGTGCGGAAGTTGGTTCGTCAAAAAGCATAACTTTTGGTTGCATTGCGAGCGCTCGAGCGATTGCTACGCGCTGCTGCTGTCCGCCTGAAAGTTGCGAAGGCATTTTATTAGCCTGATTGTCTACTCCTACTCTAGTGAGTAATTCCATGGCAAGAGTTTCAGCGCTTTGCTGATCCATGTGACGAACTTTCATTGGTGCAAGAGTAACGTTTTCAAGAATCGTTTTGTTTGCAAAAAGATTAAATGACTGGAATACCATTCCAACTTCTGCGCGCAAGGATGCAAGCTCTTTGCCTTCCTGTGGAAGTGGATTGCTGTCTATGCGAATATCTCCCGAATCAATTGTTTCAAGACGGTTGATTGTACGGCACATTGTTGATTTTCCAGAACCGGATGGGCCAATAATAACGAGAACTTCGCCTTTATTGACAGTGAGATTAATATCTTTAAGCACATGTAATTTTCCGAAATGCTTTTCGACATGGCTTAATTCTACAAGGGGATTTGCCGCTTTGAGCACTTTAGAAGTGCTATTAGTCATATCCTCGGCGTTTGGATCTGACTTTGATACTTGCTTATCCATAAAAAGAAGTCTAGCTAAGCTGTGTTACGGTTATTTATCGCCACCGTTACGTTTTGTTACTCTTAGGTTACAAAAAAGCCGCTGATTGAGGATTATTAAATCAACAATCAACGGCTTTGTAACAATATGTTACGAGTAGATTTTATTTACTCGTCTTCTTCTGGATCGTAGTCTACGCCAGTTTCTGCACGCTGCTCGTCAGAAATTGGAGCTGGAGCGCCAGTTAGAGGGTCTCTACCGCCGCCAGCCTTAGGGAAGGCGATTACGTCGCGAATCGAGCTTGCGCCTGCCAAAATTGCAGCAGTACGATCCCAACCCAAAGCAATACCAGCGTGAGGTGGAGCACCGTACTTGAAAGCTTCAAGCAAGAAGCCGAACTTTTCGTCAGCTTCAGCCTTGTCGATTCCAAGAACGTTAAGAACGCGGTCTTGAATATCGTCGCGGTGAATACGAACAGAGCCGCCGCCCATTTCGTTACCGTTGCACACAATATCGTAAGAATCGCTCATTGCATGCTCTGGATCTTTATCGAACTTGTCAATCCAATCAGCAGATGGCATTGTGAACGGATGGTGCATAGAAGTCCACTTAGAATGGCCAACTGCAACGTCGTCGTCATCTGGATCGTCAGTGCGCTTAAACAGTGGGAAGTCAACAACCCAAGTGAAAGCAAACTCATCTGGGTGAAGCAATCCTGCGCGGCTAGCAAGTTCAACTCGCACTGCACCAAGCAAAAGCTGGGAAGACTCGCGAGAGCCTGCTGCAAAGAATACTGCGTCGCCATCTTGCGCTCCAACAGCTTCTTTGAGTCCTGCGCGCTCTTCTTCACTAAGATTCTTAGCAACAGGGCCTTTAAGCTCGCCGTCTTCGCCGAAGACTACGTAAGCCAAACCCTTAGCTCCACGCTGCTTAGCCCAATCCTGCCATGCGTCAAACTGACGACGAGGCGTATCAGCACCGCCCTTAAAGAGCACAGCGCCAACATATGAAGCTTGGAACACGCGGAATGGAGTGTTCTTAAAGAAGTCAGTCAACTCAATAAGTGGGTTTCCAAAACGCAAATCTGGCTTATCGGAACCATACTTATCCATAGCTTCCTGCCAAGTAATACGAGGCAAAGGAAGGGTGATTTCGTGACCTGCTTCCTTCCAAATAGCAGCAATAACACGCTCTGCCATAGCCATAACGTCTTCCTGGCTTGCAAAGCTCATTTCCATATCGAGCTGAGTGAACTCAGGCTGACGATCAGCACGGAAGTCTTCATCACGGTAGCAGCGAGCAAGCTGATAGTAGCGTTCAACGCCAGAAACCATGAGAAGCTGCTTTAAGAGCTGTGGAGACTGTGGAAGCGCATACCAAGAGCCTGGAACTAAACGTGCTGGAACAACAAAGTCTCGAGCGCCTTCTGGAGTGGACTTAATAAAGGTTGGAGTTTCAACTTCCGTAAAGTCCATATCTTCCAAAGCGTGACGAGCAGCCTTAGCCATGTTAGAACGGAGCTTTAGATTGCGCTGCATAGATGGGCGACGCAAATCAAGATAACGGTACTTCAAACGAACATCTTCGCTAGGAAGCTTGTTTTCGGACTCGTTTTCCAAAGCAGTAGAAACCTGGAATGGAAGAGCGTCGGATTTAGCGAGAATAGTAACAGTTTGAGCAACAATCTCAATTTTACCTGTTGCTAAGTGGTCGTTCTCATTACCATCCGGGCGCAAGCGAACCTCGCCGGTTACCTGCACAACAAACTCGCTTCTAAGCGGGCGTGCAGTTTCCTCATCATAAATAACAACCTGCACCAAGCCTGTGTTATCACGGACATCAACAAAGGCAACGCCACCGTGGTCACGGCGACGATCAACCCAACCAGCAATGGTTACTTTTTGCCCGACTAATTCTTCAGTCACTTCAACGGCATGATGTGTACGATACGCCGTCTGGCTCATAAGTCCACTTCCTCTACGTTCTAATAATGGTGTATTCATTTTTGTTGACATAAATTGCGCTTAATATTCAAGCAATTTCGCACGAATATTATTTAGCGCAAGAAACTGTCTGCCGGGCATAAACAGTATCCGGTTGCCACGACGTGGCGTCTGCTACCGTCTGCTCGCCAGTAATAATATTTTTTACCTCGTCTTTGGAAGACTCAGACTCAGTGCTGTCTGCTGGGAACCATACGTAAGGAATACCCAGCTTATCTGCATACTTGATTTGCTTACCGAGCTTTGCTGCAGTTGGTGCAACATCTGTTGCAATACCGCGCTCGCGAAGCTTCCTAGCAATCTCATTGCATGCAGGACGATCTTCCTCATTCCAAACTGCCACAAGAACTGCTGCAGGAGAAATTCTAGAAACTGTAGCGCCAGCGCTGTGAAGCATGTAAGAAACCAAGCGAGACAATCCAATAGAAAGACCGACGCCTGGATACTTCTTTTTGCCTTGAGAAACAAGATTATCGTAGCGGCCGCCAGAGCAAATAGAGCCTAAAGATGCTGCATTATCGAGGAAAGTTTCGTAAACGGAACCAGTGTAGTAGTCAAGTCCTCTAGCAATCTTCAAATCTGCAACAACAGCGCCCGGACGAATTCGTGCAGCTTCGTCAACAATCATTGCGAGCGTTTCAACACCTTCTGTAGCCAAGGCATACGATTCGTTATCTTCGCTAGTAGAAATATTGTGTTTATTGCAGAGAGATTCAAAGCTAGACTTTAGTTCTTCCCCAGTTTTTGCAGTAAGCTCAGCTAATTCTAAGCAGGCAGCAGCTTGAGACTCATTAGCTCCGCACTCTTTTATAAGAAGTTTAGATACTTCTTCTGCACCAATTTTGTCTAGCTTGTCGATTTCGCGAAGAACACCTTCAATATCTGTTAAACCAATACCGCGGTAAAAACCTTCGGAAAGCTTACGATTATTTGCGTGAACTGTAGCTTTTGGTAAACCAAATTCTCTCAATCGCTCGAGAGCTTCAACCATAACCAAAGGCAATTCAACTTCGTAATGAGAAGGAAGTTCCCCGTTGCCAACAACATCAATATCTGCTTGAACAAACTCGCGGAAACGACCTTCTTGAGGACGCTCCCCTCGCCAAACTTTTTGCATTTGCCAGCGTTTAAACGGGAATGTTAAATCTCCAGTATGTTCAACAACGTAACGGCTAAGCGGAACTGTTAAATCAAAATGCAAGCCAATTCGTTCTTCCACAGGAGTGTCAGATTCGTGACCAACTTCTTGCAATCTTGACAATAAATAAATTTCTTTACTTGTTTCGCCTTTTTTCAACAAACTTGAACCCTGTTCTACGGCACGCGTTTCTATGCCAATAAAACCGTTTAGTTCAAAGACTTCTCGAAGTGTATCTACTACTCGCTGTTCAACAGCGCGTTCACTAGGAAGCCATTCAGGGAAACCTGATATAGATGAGCCTTGTACCATGTCCACTATAATAGGTGGTGTTGCGGAAAAATCATGGCTTACCGTCATACTTATTCGTAACATTGTTACCGTGCATCTGCTGTAAGGAGTCGACCGTGACCGAACAGACTAAACCTGAAGAAACTACTAAAACTACTACCGCGCCAAAGCCACTTGCTCCATCGCCAGCGAGCTTCGCGCATAAGACTCGTGTTGTTGCTCAAGCACCAACTATTTCTTATAGCGAAGAGGATATTAAATCCGCAAAAAACTTTGGACGTGTTGATGAAAATGGCACTGTTTATGTTACTGAAAACGGTGCTGAACGTGAGGTTGGTCAATACTCCACTGGAACTCCTGAAGAAGCATTGACTTTCTACATTCACCGCTACCTTGATTTGAAGATTAAGCTCGATTTATTCGCTAAAAGGTTGGAATCAACCAACGTAAAAGTGAAGGAAATTGATGAAACGCTTAACACTTTGCAAGAAGAATTAGCTGAGCCTGCAGCCGTTGGTGACCTTGCTGCTTTGCGTGCGCGACACGCCGAGCTTAAAGCAAAGGGAGATGAAAAGAAAGAAGAAATTGCAAAAGCTCGTAAAGAGGCTCTTGAAAAAGCTTTGAAAGAGCGTGCAAATATTGTAGAACGCGCTGAAGCGTTGGTTGCTAAAATGGGCGATTCAACAAATTGGCGCGAGCTTAACGATAAGCTTCGCTCTCTTTTCGACGAATGGCAGGAGCATCAGCGTACTACCATTCATTTGAATAAGGCTGATGCAGACGCTTTGTGGCAGCGTTTCTCTAAGGCTCGTTCCGCATTCTCCCAGGCTCGTAATTCTTGGGTTAAAGAACGTGAGCACGTGCGTAATAACGCTAAGCAGCTTAAGGAAGCAATTATTGCTGAAGCTGAAAGCTTGAAGGATTCAACTGATTGGCGTGAAACTTCTACTAAGTTTAACGCTTTGATGGATCGTTGGAAGAAGGCTGGTAATGCTGGACGTCAGCATGATGATGCTTTGTGGGCTAAGTTCCGTGAGGCTGCTGACGCTTTCTACCATGCTCGACAGGCTGATCGCGAAAAGTTGAATGCTGGAGAGCATGAGAATCTCGCTAAGAAGGAAGCTTTGCTTGTAAAAGCAGAAGCGTTGCTGCCTGTAGAAAATGAGGAAGCTGCTAAGAAGGCTCGTAAAGCTTTGTCTGAAATTCAAGAAGAGTGGGATGCGATTGGCTTTGTTCCTCGAGAAGATATGCGTCGCATTGAGGCTCGTTTGAATGATGTTGATAAGAAGATTAAGGCTGTTGAAGAGGCTGCTTGGAGAGATGCTGATCCTGAAGCTAACGCTCGTAAGTCCAGCTTTGCTTTGCAATTGGAAGCGCAGCTCGAAGAGCTTAACGCTGCTATTGCTAAAGAAACCGACAAGAAGCGTAAAGCTAAGTTGGAAGCTGAAAAAGCAACTAAAGAACAGTGGCTTAATGCTGTTAAGTAATTAGTTTTATAAATTAAATAAAAATATGGGGTTTCTTGAAAAATCAAGCGGCCCCATATTTATTTTTGATTAGATTCTTCCATTAAAGATTTAGCAAGTTGCACAAAAGTATTAGCAAGCTGTGAATTATCTAACTTGCCGTCTTCGTTTAGAACCGCAGGACGTCCTGCTTCGCCAATTTCTCTAAGAGTTGGGTCAAGAGGAAGCTGAGCTAAAAGAGGAACATTAGTATGAAGAGCTTCACAAAGCTGTTCGCTAACTCTTTTTCCGCCTCCGGAGCCGAATATTTCCAAGCGCTCGCCATTATTTTCAAACCAGCTCATATTTTCAACAACGCCTCGAACACTCACAGGAATTTGCAAAGCCATAAGACCTGCCCTAACCGCCACGTCCGACGCACTAGGTTGAGGTGTTGTAACAACAACAAGCTCAACGTTTGGTAAAGTTTGAGCCACAGCAAGTGCCATATCTCCTGTACCAGGTGCTAAATCAAGCAAAAGAACATCTGGACTTCCCCACCAAACGTCTGAAAGAAACTGTTCTAGCGAACGCTGTAAACGCGGTCCTCTCCACAAAATAGCACGATCAGTTCCAGCAAACATGCCGATTGAAATAAGCTTTACTCCCCAAGAAACAACTGGCATAAGCATGCCGTTAAGATTAGTTGGCTGAGAGTTTACTCCAAACATGCGCGGCAAAGAAAAACCGTATACGTCCGCGTCGATTGCTGCAGTATCGTATCCTAAAGCTGCAAAAGTTGCGGCCAAATTAGCAGTTATAGAAGATTTTCCAACGCCGCCTTTTCCTGAAGCAATAGCAAAAATTTTCGTACGCGTACCAGCTTTGTTAAAAGGATTTTCTCTGCGCTCAGCCTTCAAATCTTCTACTAGTTTTTCTAGCTTATCTTTACTCATTGCGCTAGAAGTAACATGTGCTATAAGAGTTGCTTGAGGATATTTAGATACAGCTTCTTTTACTCGTTCTGTAATAATTTCAGCCAATGGGCAGTTTGGTACAGTAAGTTCAAGCTTTATTCTTACGTTATAAACCGGTTTAGAAGCATCTAAATTTTCAGCTTCACTAACACTAACGCCAGTTACCATATTTAGTTCTGTAACTGAACGGCCTAATTCTGGATCAATAACGCTACCCAGCAAATCGTAAACGCGTGTTTCGAGTTCGCTCGTGTTCATTTATGTTATGATTCCTTAGTCATTAATATCAAGAGAATTTTCGCTAGCTTTTTGTAGAGCTTCTTCCACGCTTCCAGTTTCCAAAAGAACACTAAACTGCTTTTCGTTAAGCATTGGAATAGAAAGTTCCTGAGCTTTGGTTGCTTTAGAACCAGCATTTTCTCCCAAAATTACGCAGTACGTGTTTTTACTAACTGATCCTGAAGCTTTACCACCTCGAGACACTATTGCTTCCTTTGCTTCATCCCTACTAAAGCCTTGCAAAGATCCTGTTACAACAACAGTTTTACCAACTAGAGTTTGAGCAAGGGATGATGTTTCAACTTTCCCGACCACCCCTGCTTCTTGCCAAGCGTGCAAAACTTCAAATCTCCAGTTGCTACTATCTTTTGCTTGCTTAAACCAGTCGTAAACAGCTTGAGCAATTTCTGGACCAACGCCATCAATCTGAGTAAGTTCTTCAACTGAAGTATTTGCAATATTTTCTAAAGATCCTAATTTTGCCGCTATAAGCCGCGCTGTTGGTGGACCTAGTCTACGAATAGAAAGTGCAACTAAAACGCGCCACAGGGCAGCATTTTTGCCTTTTTGGGCTATTTCTTCAAGCATGCTGCGAGTAGTTTCCGATGGTCTTGTGTACCACGGAACGTTAATTGTTTCTTTTGAGTTATTTGAAGCTCGTTTAGTTTTCCAAAAAACTACTTGAGCATCTTTTGGAACCTGAAATTCTGGATATTTAGAATCAAATTCACTGTTCTGATCCAAAGCTTCAGCTTCAATGTTTTGACTCGAAGATTCAGCAAATTTCGCTTCAATTGTGCGAGTCCAGAATGCTCGCACTTGTCTCCAAAGCCCGGATCCTCCAATTTTTCGAGTATGCTTTTTTAATTTTCCGTCTTTTTCTACTTCTTGCCATTCTTCAACAAGCGGAATTTCCTTCCAAACCATAACATTTTGTAAATCGTTAGCTGTTATGCTAAAAATTCCAGATTCGCTTTTAAGTACAGGAATTTGAGGCTTAGGTAACGTTAAATTAGCAGGAGGAACATAAGGCTGCTGCATGGAGCCTCTTTGAACCACAATCTTATCAATATCTGGGCAGTAAACTTCAGCGGTAGTTGGCCTAGAATCTTCAGGATTTGTAAGAGCTAAAGCGGCGTTATCTCCCAAATTCTCAATATCAAAAGCCTGCCTAGAAGCCAAGTGAATAATACGTTCAGTAAGCTGAGCTGGGCAGTTTTCTACATTCGGACAGCGAATATCTTTATCTCCCTGTTTTGCTGGAGCTAATTTTGCTCCGCAAGAAGGGCAATACTCAGGCATAACAAATTTTCGTAATTGGTTTTCCCTGCCTTCTCTTGCCTTCAAAACAGGCCCAACTAATTCCGGAATAACATCTCCAGCTTTGCGCACTACAACAGTATCGCCAATAAGCACGTTTTTATGCTCAACTTCGTAAGAGTTATGAAGAGTTGTTCTGGAAATAGTAGATCCTGCAACAGTTACAGGCTCAAGAATTGCCACAGGCGTAACTCTTCCTGTTCTTCCAACCTGAACAACAATATCCTTCAAATAAGTGTTAACTTCCTCCGGCGGATACTTATATGCAATAGCCCATCTTGGGGCTCTTGAAGTTGCTCCAAGATTGCGCTGCAATGCGCGGTCATCAACCTTTACAACAATTCCATCCAATGCGTGCAAAATATTTGCCCTATGTTCGCCATAATAATCAATCATGTCTTGTATTTCGGCAAAATTAGTTACTCTACGCGTGTATGGAGAAACTGGAACACCCCACTGTTTGTAAAAATTGTATGCGTCAGACTGGTTAAAAGTTGTTTCACTATTAGTATGACTTGAGTTTGATTTCCAGCGAAGCTCCCCCAAGCCGTGCGCGAAGAAGCTTAAATGACGAGTTGCGGTAATGCGCGGATCTTTTTGACGAAGCGAACCTGCAGCAGCGTTTCTAGGATTTGCAAAAGCTGCTTTTCCAGCGTCTTCCTGCTCCTCGTTAAGCTTACGAAAATCAGCCCATTTCATAAAAACTTCGCCGCGAATTTCAACAAATTCAGGAATATCGTCAGGATTTTCAGCATGAAGCTGAGTTGGTATTGCTTCAATCGTTCTAACATTAAGAGAAATATCTTCGCCTGTGACTCCATCTCCTCTAGTAAGACCCTGCTCAAGAGTGCCGTTTCTGTAAATAAGATTTAACGCAAGGCCGTCAATTTTTACTTCGCATGTCATAGGAAGCGGCTTGGATTCTGGCCATTGCAAATCTCGAAGAACACTGTTGTACCAATCGTGTAATTCGTCAATAGAAAACACGTCGTCCAAGCTCATCATGCGCGAAGGATGTTTTACAGAAGTAAAATCGTTGGAAAAAGTTCCACCTACGCGGTGCGTTGGAGATTGCGGAGTGTCAAGTGTTGGAAAAGCTGATTCCAGAGCACTTAATGCTCGTATACGCGCATCATAAGCTGCATCCGAGCTTGTTGGAGCATCTTCAACATAGTAGGCAATTTGATCAGATTGCGCCCATGCTGCTAGTTTTGCCCACAAGCGTGCAGCCTGTTCAGTAGTAAGAGATGTAGGCTGTAGACTTGAAAGAGCTAAAGCGTCCGCATCGGTAGGTTCTAGTTTATGAATCCACTCATCTGTGTCAACATTAGGATTCCAAATATGAGCATTAGAGTGCGCTTCATCAGTTACAGCTTGCTCATCAAAATCGTCAAAAAGCGTCCATTGAGAGCTTTGTGACGCTGCATCATCGTAAGCAGCACTCATAAAATCCCCTTTCAACCAAATATTTAGCGTAACCCACTACTCTATTTAGCATTTTAAGCATTTAGTGAACGCAAGAATTGAGATTGCACAGCACCTTCCAAATCTTCGTTTGAAGTCATGCGAATATTAGCAACGCACAAAGTTCTTGCAATAACAAACATTCCTTCATCAACCGTAAGTTTTGCAGCTTTACCAATAATATGGCTGGCTTCAATATTTGGCCAAACAGGAATATCGTCATTCATAAAATTCTGCTTCACATCGTCCATATTAGCCGGAGCTTTATAACACTGCGAGCGCATTCTAGATAGCAGTTCTTCTAGTTCCATTTGCAATGGTTCTATTCTTCCTGGGGCTAAATAATCAGACATGCGATACGCGCTTGCAGCGAGTGCAAACCTGTCTTGCATCCATGCAGCGTACGCTAGTCGATAGTATGCGAATGCTGCATCATCTTTGTCGAAAGATACTCTCAAAGCGTTTAAGCATGCTGCTATAACAGATGGCCAGTCTTCTTTTTGAGATAATTCTGCCGCAAGCTTTAAGTGAGATAGTGCGTATGTTGGAGCGTACGCAACCATCATGTTTAAGTGCTTTAATGCAGCCTCATGCTTATTTAATTGCGAAAGTAAGTCTGCTAACTCCATGTGCGCGTAGAACAATCCGTCTGGAATAAGTAGTGTATGCTCTTCTTGTGTTGCAAATATGTGATTGTACACAACTCTTTCCGCATATGAGTTAAAGTAGCGTGGAACAACATTTTCTACGGAAAACATTGAGTCGAATTTAGCAATATTTTTCTCGTATTCTTCTATTGCAGTGCTAATATCGCCTTCCATAAGCTGCTCTTGGACTCGAATACGCATGTTTCGTATGTTTTGCGAAGCTTTGAATGAAAGTTCAGGTATGTCTGTTTCGTCAATAAGAGCTCTTGTTACACTGTCTGCTTTTTCACTAAGCTCAGGATCTGCAATTTGCTCAATAATATTCATTGCTTCTCTAGCTTTTTCTGCTGTTGTTTGAATTGGCTGAGATGCAATATGGTGGAAGTCTGTAACAGCTTGCTGCAAAAGGTCTTCTCTTTGAATTGATAAGCCTTGTGCGTGTGATGTTCCAAGTATTTCTTCTTGTTCTTCGCTAAATATTGTGTCGGAAAATTCAGGCTCTTCTTGCGCTCCTCTAGGCGCGAAGCAAGTGTCGTGCATATCGAATGATGCTTCTACTGAGCCTAAAGTGTAGTCTTCGTGCATGCTCATTGTTGCATTAGATTGCTTATATATTTCTATTGGATTTTGCAAACCGTGCGCACGAATATGTTTAATAAATTTTTCGCGTTCAAACGTTACTGTCATTAGCGTACGTATTTCTGGAGGCTCGCTAAAAGCAGCTAAAGGATTTGAGCTGGAATCTGACTTAGATTCTGGCTTAGAATCAATTAAAGATTGCGCACCTTCAACAACTTCTGCAAGTGGTAAGTGTTGCAAATCCTGGATTTGTGAAGGGTCTCCATGAACGTCACCGTCTTTTGGATCACCCTTTGAAGGAGCATTATTTACATTCATATTGTCTAATGCTTGAATAGTGCGGTTTAGTAGCGTACTAATTGCATTATCTTGTGCTGCAACCATCTCTTCTAAACCAATAGAATCAAGCCTAATTGAAACATGCTGTATTTTTTCGCTTGCACCAAAGGCGAGCGTTGCAAGCATAATGCCGAATCGCAGATTGTAATAGGTTGCCATACGCGACTTTTCAACATTGCTTAGCTTATGCCACTTATGCTCTAAAGTATCGTATTTGCTTGTAGGCATTAGCGACGATCCTGTAGAAGTGAACGCAATCGCCACATTGCCATCGTTTAGATTAGAGCGAAAATCTGCGTCAAATCTAAACGGCATGTATAAGCTTCTAATAAGCTTAGAAAGAGATTGACGGTAAAGCCACTCTCCCGCATCATTCTGCTTCAAAAATGTTGCAGACTGCTGATATTTTCTAGCCTTATTCCATAAGTGAAGCAAAGGACGAATACTATCGTCTTGTAAAGGATTTGCTAAACTTGGCGTATCAAAAGATTCACAAGCATTAAAAGCAGGGTTTTCAATCATAGCGTTATCTATAGCAGCAATGCGCTCGAAGCTAACGTTTCCTTCAAAATTCTTTCCGCCCTGCAAAGAATTAGCTTGCAAGAACTTGTATATGGCTTGTAAACGATTTAGCGCTCCTTCAATTCTTAAAACTTTTAGTGCTGCTGAAGGATCTAAGGAATCGTCCCAAATTAAGTAATGTGCAGAAGTTTGTTGAGCTTGTCTAAAATGTAGTCTTTCTGCGCCATGAACGGCTTCTAAGCTTCTAGTTGGATCTAATGCTCCAACCTCTTTCATAACGCGCTCATAGTAGCTTTCTAAACCGGAAACTTGCAATCCAACTTTTCTTGCGTGCGCAATATCTGCAGAGCTTCTTCTTATTGCTCCAAGAGGTGCTTCAGTATGCAATCTTCTTAGAACGTGCGAATATCCAAAACCTATTAAGTTTTGATTTAAATCTGGTATGAAAAATGTTGCGAAAAATGTTGTTGCAATAGCATTCTCGTAAGTAAGATTGCAGCGCAAAGAATCAGGTAATTTTACGCGCGTGCTTTCAAGCGTATACCTTTTATGCTTTCCAATTGTGTAGCAAAGCCATGAAGCAACCTGATGTAAACCGTCTTCTAAAGAAACTTGCATAACAATATCGCCATTTACTATAGAAATATTGTTGTTGTTGGCAATTGCTGCGCTTTTGTTGGCTAAGTTGGCTGCGTTTTTATTTTTTAAGCACAGGCTTGGCAAGTTTTTTAAACTTTGCAAAATATTGCGGAATTTTTTTGAAATATTATTCGATTTAGGTACTTTTAAACTTCCATAAAAACGAGTTGTATTTCGTAAAGTAAAAGAAGATTGCTCAATAAAAGAAAGTTGTGGAAGACGTTCAAACGTATCTTCAAGAGTTACTTTGTCACCCGTGTAAACTCTACCTTCTGAATCTGCAATAGCAAGTTGACGAAAAAGCTTTCCATCATTTTTAACTAATCCAATCGAAATGCAGAAGGATTTTCCAGGAATTCTAAACCATCCAACCTGGGTATTAGAAGGAAGATTTGGAAAATCGCTGAAAATATTATGCTTTGCAAAGTTTGGAATAGAAGTAACTTTGCCTTCTAACCATAAGGAATTGATGGCATCTACCATTGTAGACATACTATCTTCGTTAGAAGTCGTCTGATTGGTAGATTGTACGTCGTCAGCCATAAATTCCCATTCTTTCAAAATCGATGCTAGTAGCAATTATGGAAACACGATTTCTTAAACAAAATACTAAAAAAGTGGAGCGGACAACGGGACTCGAACCCGCGGTCTCAACCTTGGCAAGGTTGCGCTTTACCAACTAAGCTATGTCCGCAAAACAAAATGATATTTTAGTTAATTATTTAATTAAATGCAAATATGGAATGTCGCAAGGTTTGTGGTTGGGTAAGCGTTGGTAATTGGAGGAAAGTAGGGTCAAGCGGCGAAATCTGGGTTATAGCGGTATAGGGGTTATAGGGGTTATAAGGGTTATTGGCCAAAAATCGAGTAACAAAAACAAAAAACGCAGTGCTTTTACACTGCGTACCTATTGTGGGTGATATAGGAATCGAACCTATGACCCCTTCCGTGTGAAGGAAGTGCGCTAGCCGCTGCGCCAATCACCCAAAATTTTTTTTAATTATGCGTGAAAGGCAATCCTTTCGAGTGGGCGATACAAGGTTCGAACTTGTGACCCCTTCCGTGTCAGGGAAGTGCGCTACCACTGCGCCAACCGCCCAGGTTGTTTATTAAGCATGAAGCTTAATCGAGGTGGGTACGAGAGTCGAACTCATCTATACGGCTTTGCAGGCCGCTGCCTAACCGCTTGGCTAACCCACCGTAAGGTCGAATAACTCATCGGACCTAGAGCGGACAACGGGACTCGAACCCGCGGTCTCAACCTTGGCAAGGTTGCGCTTTACCAACTAAGCTATGTCCGCAATGCAACTTTACTGACCAATGTCAGCGCCGAAGCACGAGTAACTACTATACCCGAAATATTCTTAAATGCAAGCCCTCGCCTATTTTGGCGTGTCGTTTGGTGGTGTTTGCGCGTGTTGGTTGGAGGTTTGTTATGCGTATGGTATTGGAGCATTTGCGAGCGCAAGTGTTACTTTCTCAGATACTTGACTGAGTTTTTAACAGTGTTTATAGAATCTTTCTAGATTGATTTTGAGTCAAAACATTCTATGGAATCGAGATATATGGTATATACTCCAAAAGGGTAAATTGCAAAAGTAAAGGAGCCTACGCAACGCCTAAGGTGAGTAAATCAACCGACGGCATGAAGCCGACTTTCAACGCAGGAAGACTCCTATAACTCATGCTACCAAATATTGCTTTATTTACAACTTTGACTTTGTATAGTAAATCTAATTCATAGAGTTGGTGCGCAAGTGTATCAAAATTGTTGCGTTAAAGAAACAGTTTTGAGACGCGCGAGTGCACGATATTTTCAAGCGAAATTATCGATTGCTGTATTGGTTTGTAGTGATAAAATTGCAAACAATAAATTGCGGTTGTTTACATTTGTATATTAAATTATTCTTATTAAAAGCAACAAGTTAGTTGGAGATTAAGAGATATGGAAGATAAAAGACTTGATTTAACTAAACCAGTTCTTGGTTTTTTGAAGACAGAGAATAATGATTCTTCTGAAACTGTAGTTATGTTACATGATAACGGACTGAAATTTGAACTGTCTGTATTATTTAAAGAACTTAGTGGTCAAATTTTAGGTGGAAGAGTTACACATATAAAATCTGATGCAGGGAATGAAATAATGAATATACTGTCTGCACCTCCTCATATTTTGCAAGTTTTATCTCCAAGAAATGCATATACGCTAGTCGGGTGTAGAGATGAAAAATTACTTACTAAGAAAAATTGTCAAATTGGAATTGGAACAATTACATGCGACTACATAATCGTTGGTTCAAGTAAAATACAATTCGAAAAAATAACTAATTTGCGAACTAGTTGTTCAAATCTATATGAATGGTTCACATCGGGAGGAATTAGCGTTAGTAATCTTTCTGATGATGGAGAAAGTATAAAAATTTATATTAAAAAATCTAGCAGCAAAGAGCTATGCAAAATAAATCCAATGCAAAATGAAAGCAATAAATCATCCATCAGTCTGTCGCTTGCTATTAATCAGCATGTAAGAAAATTATCAAAAAATAGCAGTATTGTTAGTTTTGAGGAAGAAGCATTTATTGAGACTCATAGTGAAACACAATTGAATTGGGAAAATCATATTTCAATTCATAATTGGATTTTAAATCTTATCTCTATATCTAAATTAGAGCGATGCGAATTCTCAAAAATGAAAGTAGGTGTGGAAAACAATAATACTTGCAATGATTCAACAGTAAAATGGTTCACTGTTCTTCATCATTTAAATGCTGGCACACAAAACATTTATGAAAAGCACAATAAACAATTCTTGTTCGATTTTGACGATATTAATACTTGTGGAATAGAAAAATGGTTTGAATTATTGCAAAGATATGGAAGAGCAATGGGAATAATATCGCACATAGCAAAAGAACAAAATAATCTTTCAGTTGAATCTGTGAATATAATCTTAGGCGTTGCGTTAGAAGATATTGGATGGGAAATAATAAAAACTACAGGTCGTGAAGATAGGATGAAAAAGAGAAAGGGAGAAACAATTGAGGAATTGAAATATTTTTCTTGTGCATTAGACACTATAAAAGAAGAACTAGGCAAATATTTTCCAATAGATAGCAAAGATTTTGATTGGGTAAAAGACATGAATGATATTTATAGGAAAAATAAACATGCTGATGCTAACAAAAATATGGAAAAAACTCCAAAAGATTATGAGAAAATGTATAGAATTAATATTTGCTCTATAAATATTATTAGATTGTGGATTGGCAAGCAGCTTGGAGCTGATCTACAGACAATGCTTAAAAGACTTAATTCGAACATATTTAAATACAATGAAGCATCTATATAAAAACACGCATACTGAATCATTTTATCTTGCATAAAAATTAATATTTATGTAAGATAAAATGATGAATAGAGTAAAAAATAATTAAGATAAGCCTAATGTACTTAATATGTACCCCTTTTTCCGGTACAAAAAATAAACACCCACGAAGGAGGATTATCCAAAAATTCGGCATATGATGCACCGATTTCATATCTCTCCATTTCCTCATAAAAGCTAAAAGCAACAGCGATGTAAGTATTTCAGCCTTATATCGCTGTTGTTACACTCTTTTCAGTTTAGTTATGTTGTTGATATTATTTTACATATTTCCACGCAGGGAGTTCTTTGCCATCATATCGAATTACACTACACTTAAAACAATCCGTTTCTGTAAAATTTTCTATAGCGAATACAACACTATGCCGAGCCCTTGTACAAGCAACATAAAATTTCGATTTTGTTTGAGGTGATGTTATTCTTGTTCCCTTTTGGATAAATGGTAACACCGTACCTACAGGTATAATAACTACCCTATCCAAAGTTAATCCCTTCGAATTTCCATAGTTCAGAACTTGACAATTATGTGGAAAAGGAATTTTGGAATCACGATTATACCGCAATATAGTAGGGTGATAATAATTGCAGTAATCACTCAAATATTTTGGTTCCATTACATAAACGCCTGCATTCTCATCCGAAAATTCCATCTCACGACATTGACAAACTTGATTATTTTCGTCGCAATGAATTGTGTTGATATAATTGCAAATTTCTTGATTAAAACGTCGCGTAATCTTACTATATGTTATAGAACAAAGGCCTTTCTTTTGCTGTAACTCGAAGAAATCCTTAATTTTATCGTCCCTAAATTGTTTGTTTTTGAGGGAGTTGTTTGTTCGAAATGTTGCCTGCTTATAATCACCAACGCATGTAGTTGAAATTGTAGAAGAAAAAAGAAGCGATATCAATTCTAAATCCCAACCCGCATAATCCTGTAATTCATCAAAAAATATGTGAAAATATATTTCTTCTAATCGCTTTATCACTTTTCCTGATGAATCGATATTGCATTTATATGCAAGTTCGCTCACCTTGTTTTTTTGAATATCATGCGCACCGTTTATAAAGTATTGCATATGACCTTTATTGAGGTATTTTGTCGTGTCCTCGTTTTGATAAAAAGCTATTGATTTTATGAAATTCTCTGGAATATCATAAGGAATTTCCTTTTTGAAATTTTTATATTTCAAGCTTAACAAACACTGATATGGTTTTATAAAGTCGGACAAAACTAAGGAATACCACGTAGTAATTTTTACATTGGAATCAACAATACCAAAATTTTGTTTTTTATATTCAGTTTCTAACGAATGAACTCCTTCGTTAGTATACGTAACAAGAAGAATTGTTTTTTTAGTTTCTTTAGCGAGTTTAATCGCTTTAGAGCATATACTATATGTTTTTCCACTTCCTGCTGCTGCAAAAGTCACATCATTGTTCATCGTCGGTAATTCCAATCGCCTTAAGAATATATTTTGGGTAGTTGATTTTTTTGTCACTGAGAAATACCCTCATACTCCATTCAGCCTTGTTTTTTTCCATAAACTTATTCAAAGCTCCGTAATCTATAGTTTTGATATCGGTTTTGCGGTATATGATGCCACGAAAAGCTTCAAAGTTATCTTTATTTGCATTTAATACCGTTGGCTCCAGAGTATTTAAGTTCTTATCATCTTCTATACACAAATCAACGTTATCAGCAAAAACTCTATAATTCTCCCTAACTCTTGATGGGTTACCATCATTGTCGGTAACAATAACGATATTTTTGTTAATTAGCTTTGCTAACTCGCAATACCTTTTAAAAGCCACTCCACCAACAGACATAACGTCAATACCATCTTCAATAGGTAACTTCCCGTAATTATCTATATATGCCCGTTGTATGATAAGTTCGTCAGCAGAGCCCTCGACAAGTATTATTTTGTTTGCCAATAAAACTCTCAATGTATTAAAGCCAGGGAGCTTTATGAAATAATTATATGTATCCTTTGATAATTCTTTAAACGGCTTTGTGTTGCCGTCACCCACCAAATGTATATTTTGCAAGCCCATTTTATTAGCCACGAAACTGCTATGTGTTGATATAAATATCTGCTTGTTTGTATTTTCGGATAAACGAGATATTAAAATAGACATATTTGTATAAGACAGGTTGTTTTCCGGTTCTTCAATAATCAAAATGTCAACATCAATATTTTGCTGCATAAACATCTCAGTTTTAATCATATTCTGAGTTCCGAATCCAGCATTATCTAGCGGTATGCTATTCAATGATAATGACATTTCACTTTTCCAACCGTCGATATCATTTTCACGGAGATTTAACGTGATTCGCTTATCGCGGAAATAATGTTTAGCTTGCAATTTCGTGTTTAGGTTTTTTACAGCGTCGCTATCTGTAAAATTATGTCTATTACTTCTATATGCCAATCTCAAATTGGTACGTTCTTCTTCGCTCAAATATTCATTTATGCTTGATGCTACAAATTTGTTCAAAACCACGCCATAATCCTTTTTGGTTGCATCAATATAGGCGACCTTTTTTGCAGTGGTATTTATATAATAATCTGGAGTGGCAAAAGTTCTAAAATCTACTTTATATAGTTCAATAGGAATATCTTCAACTTTCTTTTCAAATAATAACTGTTTATATGTTCCGCTATATTCTTCATTGAACTTGATTTCCAGTTTAACCCCAATGCGGTCTTCCCGTCGAGAATTGTTAGCACCTCTATAATTTTTGATTTTTTCATCTTGCTCAGTTAATCCATTAAAATATGCTTCGACAGAAATTAGCGGCGGTTGAGGTTTGTCAGAGTTTTTAACATCGTTAATATATTGGGTTCGAATTTCGTTATTAAACCAATCTGGAGTTAACCGAGAGAGAATAGATCCCCCGTTGATCTTTCCTGTAAGAACCATAGACAACGCTTCAAGAATTGTCGTTTTTCCCGAGTCGTTTTCTCCAACAAAAATATTGACATTATCGTTAAATAAAATATTTATGGTCTTGAAAATTTTATAGTTTTCTATTCGGAGTTCTTCAATTCTCATACTAATCCCATTTAGCTATAGTACTTTTAGAAATATGCTAAAGATATTATTGAACGATATCGTTCCTTTTATCTCCATTTTGAATTACAACCATTGTTGCGCCTGTGCCTAAAATAACAATATGAAACAGCATGAATTTGTTCTCTGTCAATCTCCACTATATCTTTATCTGCTCATTATACCAATGTATTCTATAATAAGTGTAATATCAATATTATACACCCACATTACGGCATAGTTAGTCTTTGACTCAGAAAAGTTCTGTATGCTCCCAATAACCGCTGTTAAAACGAATATAGGGAGTTTTTGCTTTAATCTAAAACCTCACTGAGCAGTTTCCGACTATCACTTTTAATATCCTCGGAATAGGTATCCATACAGATACACAATTCCTCGCTCTTTTCATCGTAGTGAACGATGCCGCCGTTCAGCTCATAGCGTTCAAGATAATCTTTCAGCACCTTAAACTTCTTCGGCGTGAAAATATCAACATCCTGGCTGTTGCCAGAACGGTCAAAACCGCCCTTGGTTTCGATAATCCAAATCTTACCGCGAACGGAAATAATGTAGTCGGGATAGAAATTCTTCTGCTTTTCGGAGTTATCGGCGTAAACGGTGAAAAGGTATTCGTTGCCCTTGTCGCCGTTCTTATATACCCAATCCACACTGTCATCGTGTTCGCAGTATTTTTCAAAACTTGCACTCCGAAGAAGAACAAACCTCGGCAGAGGAAAGATAGCCGCTATACACGTTATTTTTCATTTCCACCTGTGTTTTCGCCATTCCGTAATAGACAAACAGACAACTCTGTGGAATACGGAACTGCACTTTAGATACCGTCTTTATATCCAACTGAAACTGCGCCAACTCCGTAGCCATCGCTTCGCGCACGATGTGCTTCAAACGGTCGGCATTGTTAATGACAAAGATGTAAACCTCTCTTGATTCTAAAGTAAGAATTTTACGCGCATACTTGAAATTCTTATCGAACAGCTTGCGAATAATGGTATTCATATAATTATATTCCATACCAATTTCCATACCAATTTTACCGATGCGGTTGTGATACAAGTGCCCGGTTTGGTGGGTGGATTAAGAATGAGCGCACGAATCTTTCTCCTGCAGTGCTCGCATATCTTTCTCAACTCAAATCTGTGCTAATTAAACACAGGTATCAGATTATAAGTAGAGCCAAATAGATAAACACGAAGTAGCTAAATAAATAAGTAGATAACTACGCGATTTAGCTTCGTATCTTTTCTAGATAAACGTTTTTGAACAATAGTATTTATTGAACCCTTTGGTACATTGTATATTATAAAAAATAACGCTATAATCAACGTAACGCGAGGGCCTCGCAGCTGCCGTTTACGTCAGATTGTTAGTCGAGGGATCCCCTCGCAATTTTCATTCTAAGTATATTTTTTTTTAATTCATTTGCTTCGTAAGCCCATAATTCTTTTATGGAGGGGGATCACACCCGCGTATTCGGGAAAGACTATAGTGGATAGTGAGTCCCGGACACCTCGATTGTTTGGAACTCTTGGGTTATAGGCCAAAATAAAGGAGCCCACACAACACCTAAGGTGAGTAAGTCACCGACGGCGTGAAGCCGACTTTCAACGCAGGAAGACTCCTATGATTCATGCTACCAAATATTGCATATTCCACAACCTTGTTCGTATGTTAAATCTAATTTATAGAGATAGTGCACACGCGTATGAGTTATTATTAAAAGCTAATCTGGCTAGTTCTATTTCAAAAAAATATCTAACATATTAGCGTTACACGCTTTTGTACTGCGAACACTAAAAACAGTATTTAAAACATGGAGAAAAATTAGTTTGCTTTTATTTTCCATCACACGCCTCATGCTATTCCATATCTTTTATAGAGTTACGAATATGCTGTTTTTCTTCTTCATTTAAACCATAAAAGTTGAAAAGCTGCTCATCAATTTCATTTAAAGACAAGTTCCAATTAATTGGTGAATCTTTACTTAAATCAGGAACTGGCACAAAGCGATAAGTTCTTCTTGTAGCATCTTGGCTTATTTTAGCCATCGAATGAAGGAATCTAGCAAATTTAGTTTGTAAGTACTTTGCCAATGAAGCGTTCAGTTAGGGATTTATGGAAATTGAGTTTAACTGATAACCTTTAAGCGGTACAAAAGAAGAAACGACCATACAAGAGTAGGAATACTCCTGTATGGTCGTTTTCTTGTGTCTAATTAGCTCACATACCAAAAAGTATGTGAGCTAATAATAGTTTGCTGCATCTTCAGCTACCATCAGCGATGACTTATTTTAAACAACATCAGCTTAATTCACAGCATTCGGTTCATTAGTGGTAAATGAGCCACCAACACCAAAGAACTTCTCAAAGAATGATTTCAGCTTATCAATGACACCTTGCTTCTTAGTAGTTCTGTCGCCACCGCCGAAACGAGATATAGGAGGCATAAGTCTATCTATATCCGTACCTGTTGTTTTGATCTCACCATCACGGAATGCGTTCTCGATGAATTTTCTTGTTTCAGGTTCTTTCAGCTTTTCATCTTTAATAATCTGAACAAGTTCTTCTTCACGCTTTTCAGCTACATAATAATGCCATTCTGTCATAACGTCTTCAACATCATTAATTCCTGCAATAAAGGTTTCAATAAGAGCCTTCTTGCTACGAAGTTCAGGGCTGGCATCAATAGCTTTCCTGATTGTTGCAAGGACTTCCTTATCTTCACAGTGACTATCGTGATATTTCTTAACAAGCATAAGGATATAATCGATATTGATTTCAATCTGCTTAATAAGCTCAACTTCAAAGACAATATCATCAATAATATCGGTGCTTTCACCTTTCTTGCGCTTTTCATTCCATTCATCACGCAAGTCTTGATATCTACCAAGGTAATCTTGTAAATCACGCTCAGTTATTATCTCTTTGCCAGCGAATTCATCAAATGCAGATAAAAGGTTTCTCATGCGTAGAATCGCACCAAATAGGGAGATAAAGCCCTTCTGATTCTGCTCGCCTATAATCTGTGGCTCTGAAAGTGGGAATTTTGATGTTAAGTCATCCATCATATCCATATATCCTGGATACTGCTTTCCATCAATTCCTTCATAACCATAGTAGTAATCTTTGAAACCTTTCATCAGAACAATACCACCTGCATTCTTATCACCAAAAAGTGAAATAGCAGCGTCTACTCGTTTCTGAAGGTTTCTAAAGCATACAATATTACCGAAAGTCTTAATGGAATTAAGAATTCGGTTCGTTCTTGAAAATGCCTGAATGAGTCCGTGCATCTTCAAATTCTTATCTACCCACAGTGTATTTAATGTAGTTGCATCAAAACCTGTTAAGAACATATTTACAACGATGAGCAAATCAAGTTCCTTGTTCTTCATGCGAAGAGAAACGTCTTTATAATAGTTCTGGAATTTGTCACTGTCTGTAGAGTAGTTCGTATGGAACATCTCGTTATAATCTTTGATTGCCATTTCAAGAAAATCTCTTGATGACTGGTCAAGCGCTGATGTATCTTCTGAATTTTCCTCATCAAGAATACCGCTTGAGCCTTCGTCATATTCAGCTTCATTTGCACCATAGCTAAAAATTGTAGCAATACGGAGTTTCTTTGTAGGGTCAGCCTCCATCTGTTTTTTGAATTCCTGATAATATAATTTTGCCATTGGAACAGATGCAACAGCAAAGATTGAGTTAAATCCACTTACTCGTTGTTTCTGCTTGATTTCTTCTACAGCACTATTCTTGCCGGATGCAACTTCTGAAATATTGGTAAGGGTATTGTAAATATATGTTTTATCACCACGATATGTTTTTCTATCAAAGTTGTTAAGAATATATTCCGTCACAAGCTTGATACGCTCAGGAGCCATCATTGCCTTTTCGCGAGCAATATCCCATACCTGTTCGTCATCGATATCTTCATCCATATCCATTGTCTTAACATAGTCGACTCTGAACGGGAGAACATTCTTATCGTTAATAGCGTCAACAATAGTATATGTATGCAACTGGTCGCCAAAAGTCTGCTCTGTAGTAAAGAACTGCGTATTACGGGAGCTTGCTGTATTTGCAGGAAAGATTGGTGTTCCTGTGAAACCGAATAAGTGATATTTCTTAAAGCTTTTTACAATAGCTGCGTGCATATCACCAAACTGACTTCTATGACATTCATCAAAAATGATTACAACGTGCTTGTTGTATACTTCATGTTCTTTATTTTTCTTGATAAATGTTGCAAGTTTCTGAATAGTCGTGATTATAATGTGAGCATTAGTGTCTTCCAACTGCTTTTTAAGAATGGCAGTAGAAGTATTGCTGTTAGCTGCACCTTTTTCAAAACGATCATATTCCTTCATTGTCTGGTAGTCCAAATCCTTACGGTCAACTACAAAGAGAACCTTATCTATGTAAGGAAGAAGTGACGCCTGTCTTGCAGTTTTGAATGATGTAAGGGTCTTACCCGAACCTGTTGTATGCCAGATGTAACCACCACCTGCAACATCACCATATTTTTTATAGTTATTAGCTATTTCAATACGATTCAGAATACGCTCCGTTGCCGTAATCTGATATGGACGCATTACCATAAGCATATTTTCAGAAGTGAAAATGCAATACTTGGTGATTATATTAAGAATCGTATGCTTGGCAAAGAATGTTCTTGTAAAGTCAATCAAATCCGAGATAACACGATTGTTTGCATCCGCCCAGAAGGATGTAAATTCAAAGCTATTGCTTGTTTTGCCTTTCTTTGTACCCTGTGCAGCATTAACATCCTTAATGGCATTGAAGCGAGTGGAATTTGAATAGTACTTTGTGTTAGTTCCATTTGAGATAACAAAAATCTGCACATATTCAAACAGACCACTTCCCGCCCAAAACGAATCACGCTGATAACGGTTAATCTGATTAAACGCCTCACGAATAGCCACACCTCGGCGTTTAAGTTCTACATGAACAAGTGGCAAACCATTCACAAGGATCGTAACATCATAGCGATTGTCTTGCTTTGCACCGTCAGACTCTCCAATAACGTACTGATTGATAACCTGTAGGAAGTTGTTGTGAATATTTTTCTTATCAATAAGGGTGATGTTTTTAGTACTGCCATCATCTCTCTTTAATACTTGAACATTATCCTCTTGAATTTTTCTAGTTTTTTCAACGATTCCTTCATTCTGATTTGCAATGGAATCTTTGAAAAATCTATCCCATTCCGTTTCAGAGAAATGGTAACTATTCAGTTTCTCCAGCTGAGTACGAAGGTTGGCAAGCAAATCTTTTTCTGCGTGTATCTGAAGATATTCGTATCCCTGTTCCGTGAGCATACGAATAAACTCTTTTTCCAGTTCAGCTTCTGACTGATAGCTGTTAGAACGTGCCTTCACAGGCTCGTATTCAGTAACAACTGTATTTTCACTTGTAGCTGCCACGATATTGAAATATGGCATACAGGCACCTCCTTTTTGAGATTATAACTGTTTGAAAGAAAGCAGCTTATCTCTATAAAATTCGTATTGTTTTTGACGTGCTTCAATCTCAGCAGGAAGACCGATATTGAGGTCAGAGCAGATGGCGTCAAAATTTTCCAATACATCAATGATTTTCTTTTGGACTTCGAGAGAAGGCACAGGCACAGGAAACTTATTCAGCATAGGTCTTCTGATTGATGCAACAGATCCTTGAAACATCGTTTTTTGTATATAAGGCAAAAATGCTGATTTCATATAATGGAAATAGTACTTAGGGAGCACCTCTGGTGTGTTGATATGAATTCTGTATGCTCTCTGATGCAGTGCATATTTACCTTCAACATAATGATATACTTTACCAACACCAACACCATCTCCAGCAGTGATTATTGCTGTTTCATCATATTCATATTCATTTTTACGCAAAGGCTCTTGGGAGCGTACATAAAACGGATATAAACCTTCTTCTAATCCTTCGTTAGTATTACTGCTACCAGTTCCGATATCTGCAATTTCTTCTAACGCAACTGTTTTTATAGAATCATCAACTTTCAAAAGCTCATTTCTATAATATTCGTACTGTTTTTTACGAGCTGTAAGCTCCGCTGTAAGCTCCGCTGTAAGCTCCGCTGTAAGTAACGTGAAAGAGTCCAATATACGGACTATTTCACGTTGTACCTCCAACGGAGGTACGGGAATCATCAAATCCAAAACCTTTGCCATATCAGGATGCTTAATGCCAGAGCCACGATAAAAAGATGCAATATCACTAATTCTATTTTTCATAAAATAGTATAGGAACTTATTACTTAAAACAGACGTGTTAGCCGAGGTCGCTATCCTATTATCTCCAGTAACAAATTTACCAGAATAGTATTGTACAACAGGATTTCCACCCCAAGGAATGCAAACAACCTCTCCTTCAGACATCATATCTTTAACATATTCTTCAGTAGTCCACAAATCGGATATGCTTGTTGTTAAAATTTTTACATCACCAGTTTGTGATTCAAGACCTTTTAAGTCAGAAGCAAGATAATATTTGTATTTGATTACCTTAGTTTGTTTATGTCTATCAACTGAATTGAATTTTTTATCCCATATTGTTAGAAACCATAAAGGTTTGTACTCCACCCCATCGGGACATAATTCCTGGATCAATTCTTCTAATCTGCTCATTAGTCCATCTCAATCTCTGCGATAATAGTATCAATTGCTTTTCTTAAGGTCTCTTCACGAGCAACGATTTCTTTGATTTCTGCATTCAGCTTAACGATATCGATTTTTTCTCTTGTGTCCTCGGCTTCAACATAGGTTGATACAGAAAGGTTGTAGTCATTTTCAGAAATCTCATCATATGTTGCAAGATGTGAGAAATGCTCAATTTCACTGCGATTTGCAAAGCAGTTCACAATCTTACCCATATTATCTTGAGTAAGCTTATTATTGTTCGTAACCTTGATACACTCGTTTGTTGCATCAATAAACAGCGTTTTATTATCTGCCTTATTCTTTTTCATTACCATAATGCAAGTGGCAATTGAAGTTCCAAAGAAAAGATTAGAAGGCAACTGAATTACACAATCAACAAAGTTGTTATCAATCAGATATTTTCGTATTTTCTTTTCAGCTCCGCCACGGTACATAATGCCAGGGAAACATACAATCGCAGCTGTTCCATTTGATGCAAGCCATGAAAGTGAATGCATAATAAATGCAAGGTCAGCCTTGCTCTTTGGAGCAAGAACTCCTGCAGGTGCAAAACGAGGATCGTTTATGAGTAATAGATTATCATCACCATCCCATTTAATAGAATATGGAGGATTTGAAACGATAAGTTCAAAAGGTTCATCATCCCAATGCGCCGGAGCTATAAGGGTATCTTCACAAGCAATATTAAATTTATCAAAATCGATATCGTGTAAGAACATGTTGATACGACAAAGATTATAGGTTGTAATATTGATTTCCTGCCCATAGAAACCATTACGAACCTTATCTCTGCCAAGTACTTTTTCTGCCTTTAAAAGCAGCGAACCACTTCCACAGGCTGGATCATACACCTTATTGATTTCTGTTTTTCCAACTGTACCAAGTCTTGTAAGAAGCTCTGATACATCAGCAGGAGTAAAGAACTCACCACCCGATTTACCTGCATTACTTGCATACATTGTCATAAGGTATTCATAGGCATCACCGAATGCATCAATATCGTGATCCTTAACATCACCAAGATTCATATCAGCCACGCCATCAAGAAGCTTGCAGAGCTTTTCATTTCTCTTTGCAACAGTAGAACCAAGCTTATTACTGTTTACATCAAAGTCATCAAAAAGACCTGCAAAGTCGGATTCTGATTCGCTGCCTTTTGCTGACTCTTCAATATGACGGAATACCTTTTCAAGCGTTTCATTAAGGTTTTCATCATCTTTAGCTTTTGCTCTAACATTGCAGAAAAGTTCTGAGGGAAGAATGAAAAAGCCTTTTTCTTGTACAAGGCCTTCTCTTGCCTCTTCAGCCATCTCATCAGACATCTGCACGTAATCGAATTCAGCATTGCCGGCTTCAATTTCACCAGCGTTAATATAGTTAGTAATGTTTTCAGAAATGTATCTGTAGAACATAGTGCCAAGTACATAGTTCTTAAAGTCCCAACCATCTACAGCACCACGAAGTTCATCTGCGATTGACCATATAGCACGATGAAGTTCGTCACGTTCCTTTTCTTTTTTATTATCTAGTGCCATTATATTATTCATCCTTTCAGCTATTTAGTCCATTCTGCTGCCAACGCACTGAAATCAATACCCTGCACCTCGCAAAAAGCCCGACGAGATTTTACGCGTCGGGCTTTTTGAGTTATCTATACTTATTTTGATTCACTGTCAGTTTTATCAGCAGCTTAGTTATCAGAGTTGTTTGCAGTTTTATCTGCAGAATCGTCACTAGAAGTCTTGCTATCGCTAGAATCGTCAGCAGATACATCGCTAGATAAGTCGCTAGAAGCCTTACTAGATTCATCTAACTCCACATCACCACTAGAATCCTTGCTAGATTCATCTAACTCAGCGACATCAAACTGCTGGCTTTTAAAAGTAAACTCCCCCAGCAATCCTTCGCCTTCAGCGTCAACCTCAATTCGCTCGCCGTCAGAAATTTCGTTCAGCAAAATCTTCTCGGAAATAATATCCTCAATATCTCGCTGAATTACGCGACGCAATGGACGCGCGCCCAGCAAAGGATCGAATCCTTTTTGAGCGAGCAAATTCTTAGCAGCGTCTGTCAACTCCAAAGACATATGGTGGTCAAACAGCCTATTGTTAAGCAGCTTTATGTCCATATCAACAATTTGGCGCACTTCTGGCTCCGTAAGCTGACGGAACACAATAGTGTCGTCCAAACGGTTCAAAAATTCTGGACGGAACTGACGCTTAAGCTCAGAATTAACCTGATCCTTCATGCGCTGATACGTAGAATCAGAACTATTTCCAAGCGTAAAGCCAGTGTTTGCAGCCTTCGCAATATCGCGCGTACCAAGATTAGTAGTAAGAATAATAATCGTATTCTTAAAGTCTACTTTTCTACCTTGGCCGTCGGTTAAATGACCATCATCCAACACTTGCAAAAGCGTGTTGAAAATATCTGGATGAGCTTTTTCAATCTCGTCAAAAAGCACCACAGAGAATGGCTTCCTGCGAACTTTTTCGGTAAGCTCGCCGCCCTCTTCGTAACCAACGTATCCAGGAGGAGCACCGAAAAGCCTAGACGCAGCATACTTTTCAGCAAATTCAGACATATCAACGCGAATCAAAGCATCATCGTCGTCAAACAGGAAGTTTGCTAACGCTTTAGCAAGCTCAGTTTTACCAACGCCTGTAGGTCCAGCGAAAATAAACGAACCAGAAGGACGTTTAGGATCTTTAAGTCCAACGCGCGCGCGTCGAATAGAGCGTGCCAAAGCAGATACTGCTTCATCTTGACCAACAATACGCTTATGAAGCTCAGATTCCATTTGAAGAAGCTTCTGAGATTCCGCCTGCGTAAGCTTTACAACAGGAATTCCCGTAGTGCTTGAAACAACAGAAGCAATCATGTCTTCGTCAACAACCATTTTGACGTTAGACTCGCCTTCACGCCAAGCTTTTTCTTTTTCGGCAGCTTCGTTTTCAAGTTTTTCTTGATCGTCTCGAAGATTAGCAGCCTCTTCGAAATCTTGCTGCTTAATTGCTTCATCTTTCTTTTCAGAAATCTTAGCAATCTTATGGTTAAGTTCCTTAAGCTCAGGCGGCTGAGTTAAGCGCTTAATTCGCAAGCGTGCGCCAGCTTCATCAATAAGATCAATAGCCTTATCTGGAAGGTGACGGTCTTGAATATAACGGTCGGAAAGCTCTGCAGAAGACTGTAAAGCTCCGTCCGTAATAGTTACATGATGATGATTTTCGTAGCGCGAACGCAAGCCTTTAAGAATCTCAATCGTCTCGGCAATAGTAGGTTCAGGAACCTGAATTGGCTGGAAACGACGCTCTAAAGCAGCATCTTTCTCAATATACTTACGATACTCATCGGTTGTAGTAGCACCGATTGTCTGTAGTTCGCCGCGAGCAAGCATTGGCTTAAGCATGTCGGAAGCGCCAAGAGCGCCATCGGCCGAGCCTGCGCCAACAATAGTGTGAATTTCGTCAATAAAAAGCACAACATCGCCGCGAGTTTTAATTTCTTTAAGAACTTTCTTCAAGCGCTCTTCAAAATCACCGCGATAGCGAGATCCTGCAATCATTGATCCTAAGTCAAGAGAATAAATCTGCTTGTTTTTCAGCGTTTCTGGAACATCGCCTTCAACAATCTTCTGGGCAAGTCCTTCTACAACTGCAGTTTTACC
Organism: Gardnerella sp. DNF00753; assembly: GCF_049244275.1. Classification (NCBI taxonomy): domain Bacteria; kingdom Bacillati; phylum Actinomycetota; class Actinomycetes; order Bifidobacteriales; family Bifidobacteriaceae; genus Gardnerella; species Gardnerella sp. DNF00753. The sequence goes on along the minus strand of NZ_CP058393.1, from coordinate 804,835 downwards.
AACGCCAGGATCTCCAATAAGCACAGGATTATTCTTCGTACGGCGGCTAAGAATAACCATAACTCGTTCGATTTCCTCAGAACGGCCAATTACTGGATCAAGTTTTCCTTCGCGCGCTTCAAGTGTAAGATTTCGGCCAAACTGATCCAGAAGTGCGGACCCAGACTTGTTGCTTTTATCTTGCACGCTTCCAGCGTTAGCAAGTTCGCCCTTTTCATCTTCTGAACTTGTAGAGCTGCCTCCGCGAATTAAGTCAACTGTAGTGCTTCTTAAGTCTCCAAGATCGACTTCCATTTTAATAAGCACTTGTGTACCAATGCCTTCGCCTTCGCGAATAAGTCCTAGCAAAATATGCTCAGTACCAATGTAGCTATGGCCAAGCTGCAGAGCTTCTCGTAAGCTAAGCTCCAAAACTTGCTTTGCGTGCGGCGTAAAAGGAATGTGGCCGCTTGGCGCAACAGCACCCTTGCCAATCATTTCCTCAACTTGCTTGCGTGTGCTTTCCAAGTCTACGCCCTTTGAGCTCAACGCTTTTGCTGCAATTCCGTCACCTTCGCGAATTAGACCGAGCAAAATATGCTCAGTGCCAATGTAATTATGCTGAAGTGAGCGAGCTTCCTCTTGAGCTAGCACAATCACGCGTCGTGCGCGATCAGTGAACCGTTCAAACATAACTGCCTTCCGTTCTTTTCGTTCATTCCATGGTAACTAGTCACCATGACGCGAAGTATTACACAACTTATTAGTATTTATTAGAATCTGTTAAGATTTTTAGGATTTTTCTGTATTCCTTAAAATTTCTTTAGATTTTACTTATGTTGTCTGCGTGATTTCCTTTTGTACAATCGCATTGCTGTAGTACCTGTGTTTTTATTAGGTTCTTCGCTTTTAGCAGATTCTTCAGTAACTTCTATTTTCTTAATTTCTTCGGTTTTTGTTTCATCCTCATAGTTAGATTCAACATCATTAGATTCAACATCGCGAGATTCAACATCGTTAGTTTCTGAAGTCAAATCTGCTGTCTTAGAATCAGCTGTATCTGTACTAGGGGTATCAGTTATATCAGCATCAGCTATAACAGCTGTATCAGCGGTATTAGCATCATTAGCAGAATCTTTATTTAATTTGCGACGCTTGCGGCGATGCGTTTTGCTATCTTCAATTGCTTCCTCAATAAGTTCAACATCTGCACGCTCTTCTCGAGGAGCTTGCTGCAAAATATCAATATGATAATCGTCGTATGCTGGAGCTGATTGAATCCACAGTTGTGATGGTTCAGGTGGCTCAATTTCGGAATGTTCTCCGCAAGCGTGATCAAGAGATACAACTCGTCCATCGTCTGGACTCCACATGTTCGCGCACACGCCAAACATTGAGCCCAAGCTTCCAGCTAGTGGAATCATAAAGCCGCATGAAGAGCAAACATTACCGTCAGCTATTTTTGTTGACAGTGACTTTGGACCGTGCTGCCCTGCATACCAGCGTTTTGCTGTTTGCGAAAGAGCTTCTGCAGTCATTACGCGTCTGCGAGATAGGCGCAAAGTCGAAACTGCCTCTTCAAGATCTTCGTTAGAATCATTGTTTTCGTATGATTCATTGCTTTGCGAATCGCACGAGCCATTTTCATTCTCAACAGTTTCTGTAGCGTCTGCATTTTCAGCAGTTTCACCATCTTGCTTAAGTGTATTTTCTTCGGAACTTTCTTTTTCTTCTTTAGATTCTTCCTCAGATTTTTCGCTTAATTCATTTTCAGACTGATGATTTACTGGACGGAATCCATCTTCAAGACGAGAATCGTCTTCTTCTGTTCCAATAGAATCCATTACAGAAAGATCGCTTGGCTTCAATCGATCTTTCCATGGAATCCAAGGTGGCGGCAGTAGTGAATCGTCGGTAGGAATAAGCGTGGATTCGTTTACAGTCCAACGCTCAGTTTCCAAATCGTGATACAGCGTTACTGACCACTGCCAGCCCTCGTAACCAACAAGCTTACTTTCAAAGCGAAAATCGGTAACACCGTCACCAATATCCGTGGAAGACACAAAATCTCCCACGGCATCGGAACGCTCTGAAGTTTCCACAGCAATGCTACGAGCAATATCTTGTGGATTCATCACTTCATCAGTCATAAATAATATTCCCGAAACTATTCTTGAACGTCGAAATTGTCGGCTACTGCGCGCAAAAGCGTAGCGAGCTTCTTGCTTTCAGCAGTAGATGGATAATGACGACGACGCAAACCGTTACCTGCAGAATCAAGCAGCTTAATAAGATCTTCAACAATTGCTGCCATATCTTCTGCCTTTGGGCGAGTTGCTTTAACTAGCGATGGAGCTGTTGCAATAAGATTAAGTCCCATCGCTTGAGGACCTTTACGACCCTCAATTACAGAAAATTCAACCTTTGTACCCTTATGCAAAGTCTTTACAGTTGCAGGCAAAGCTGCAGCTGGTAAGAAAACATCCTTACCATCGTCGCCGGCAATAAAGCCGTACCCCTTCTGCGCATCGTACCAACGCACACGCCCATTGGGCATAACACACCTCACTCAAATAATCACTCATTGTCGCATACCAATATGCATTAAACACACAAGTGCATCGTTTATATGCGAAAACATCCGTATATAGTTTAACAGATATTAATGTTAATTGTTTCGCTTTTTCTATTGTAGCGCATAAGGTTCAATTTCTCTTACAGGAAGCACAACAGTAAGCGTTAATCCATGAGGATTAATATCCAGAGACTCCGAACCGTCCATTGTGTCGTCAACATTATTATCTGAGCCAGCAAAGTTTCCCGAAATAGTTGACGGGTCAGATATTGTTGCGCAAATAAAACCATGATGAGCTTTTACAACAGACTGTGCTATAGCCATTCCTAATCCAGTTCCGCCTTTTTCGCGCGCTCTTGAAGGATCTGCAATATAGAAACGTTCAAAAATGCGAGAAAGCGACTCTTCTGGAACTCCAGGACCATGGTCAACAACACGAATTACTGCGTAAGTATTGCCAGAATCAGTAGATTGGCTTTTTTCTGCAGCAATCAAAAACTCTTTTAACGAGTCACTAACTGAAGGAAGCTTGGAAAGCTGGTCTGGATCAATTGAAGCCTTCATTACGCCAATAGCAATTTCTACTGGAGAATCAGCCGGAGTGTATCGGTGAATATTTCCAACAATATTCGTCATGACTTGACGTAAGCGCGCTCCATCACCAAGAAGAGATACGCTAGGAAGACTTCCGCTATTGAACACAAACTTGCGTTCAAAATTGCAGTCAGTGCAATCTTCCAAAGAAAAGTCTTCGGAAAGCGTAAGCGAACCCTGCTGAACCGCTCTAGCTGGATCTAAAGCATGCAAATCGTTAGCAGCATCCGAAAGAATTGGAGACAAGCTAACTTCCTGAGAAATATTAATTCCTCTACCCTCGTCAAATCGAGCCAAAGAAAGCAAATCTTCCACTAACTCAGTCATGCGCTCGCTAGAAGCCTTAATATGAGCAATAGAATCATCAGCGCGCTCCTGCTCTCCCGGCATATTGCGCCACATTGTGTAAAGCTCAGCATAACCGTGAATAGCTGCTAAAGGAGTTCGCAATTCGTGACTTGCGTCAGAAACAAATCGCTTCATTTTTTCAGTCATTGCTTCTTGCTCATTAAAGCCACGTTCAATACGCGCAAGCATTGAGTTCAAAGAAGCAGCTAAAGAACCAACTTCTGTGTTTTCTGGTGCGCTCGGAACTCGTCTACTTAAATCTCCAGAAGCAATTTTTGAAGCTGTTTTTTCTATACGTTTTAACGGCCTTAAAGTGGACTGAATAATAAGCGCCGCAAATACCGCTCCAAGAAGAATAACTGCAATACTTACCATAATGCAGTATCTAGTAAGAGTATTTACAGTATCAAGCTGGTCGCTTAAAGATAAAGCAATATACACGTATCCGCGTAAACGTACGTTTGAAGTGTAGCTGCTTCGATGCTCCCATTCAAGCACCAAAACTCTCCAAGGAGCTTTTGCGGATTTTAAAGTAATCTCGTCAACACTACCAGGATTACCCTTAACTTTAGCTGGAGCAGTGTAAGGCCTATTCGTAACAACTCCCTTAATGGGTTTTCCGTTTGCAGGAAGCTTTGGAATAGAAACAAAATCTCCCTTTAGTTTTGGAACTAAAGGAGTAGATATGATTTTGTTATTAATATCGCGAATCTGCATAAAGTAGTCGTTTGGGCCTGTTGTAGATTGGCTTGAATCTTTTGAACGAAGCAAATCTATATTGTCGTAAATAAGTCTTGCCTGATCTGTTAACTGTGCGTCAGTTTTTTCAAGCAGATAATTTCCTACCAATTGACGAATTGATAATGAAATACAAAATGCTGCAACAGTAAGTACCGCAAGAGTGCAAGCCACAAGACGTGTACTTAAAGGAATAGAATTTGCTTTGGTTTTAAGCCAGCAAATTCTGTTTTGTTTTGGCTTTTTTTCTGACGCAGTATTTTGTATAACAGCAACGCTTTTTCCAACAGGCTGTCGCGCTGAGTCTTTGTTAGATTGCGCAGTTCCAGCATTATTTGGCTGCTTTTTATCGTCACTACTACGATTATTGTTTTCCATAATCAGGCTTGACCTTACTTTGGTTCGCGAATCATGTATCCAATTCCGCGTTTTGTTTCAATAAGAGGAACTACCTTTTGCAGCTTGCCGTTTTCGTCCGTAATTTCAATTCCGTCAATTTTCTTTCGAAGATACGAAATATAGGATTCAACGATTGCAGCATCTCCGCCCCAATCGTACTGCCATACATGATTCAAAATCTGGCTTTTTGATAACACTCGTCCTTCATTATCCATCAAGTAATGTAAAAGCTTGTATTCGGTTGGACTAAGCTCAATCGGTATGCCGCTTCGAGTTACATCGTGCGAATCTTCGTTAATCTCAAGATCTGCTACGCGGATAACAGGAGTTATTTCATCTTGCTCTTGAGTGCGGCGAAGAATTGCGCGGATTCTTGCAACAACTTCTTCCAAACTAAATGGCTTAGTTACGTAGTCGTCGCCACCAACTGTTAAGCCCATAATCTTGTCTTGCGTATCATCTCTTGCTGTAAGGAAAAGAACAGGTACTTTAATACCATTTTGGCGAATTCGTCTTGTTACGGTGAAGCCGTCAATATCTGGCAGCATAACGTCCATAACAATAAGATCAGGCTTCACTCTTTCAATAACATCAACAGCTTGAGAACCTGATGCTGCAGTTTCAACTTCAAAACCTGCAAAGTGCAAAGACGCTACTAAAAGCTCACGAATTGATGGTTCGTCGTCTACGACAACAATAGATGCTTCAACATTCTTACTCATACTGATTAGCATCACTTATAAAGCTGAATGTTTCCTGAATAAATGCTGAAAATCAACAAGTTGTAGTTGATTTTATTAGCGGCGACGAGCATGACGCCTACGCGCTTTTCTAACCCCTGCTTTTATCTGCTTTTGAATACGGCTTCGGTGAAGCAAAATAAGTGTCACTATTGCCCCTAAGCAAAGAATAATAATCAACATAATAAGTGTTGACATAAGGCTTGCAGAAGAAGTTGTAGCGGTTCGTTTAGAGCGAGAAATTTGTTTCATCATCATAATTGCAGACTGACCCCAATGAGTGCCAGTTGTTGTTACTAAAGGTTTATACGCTGCATCAGATAATGCGTCAACAGTATTTCTGCTTTTTAACCATTCGTCGGAATTAGGCGATACCGCAACTACTAGACGGCCGTCGCGAGTTGCGACAGCAAGCAATACAGTATTTTTTGCAGGAAGAGTGCTTATTAATAAATCACTTGCCCATTTTGATGGATCTTTAGTATCTCCAAAAGTAGACAAATAAAGTAATCTTACCGTTACTCCAGTTCGCTTTTTAGTTGCGGCAATTTCGTCAGAAACTTTATTAACAGAGTCACCAAGAAGATTTTCAGTATCCGTAATTGAATCAGTGGCAACAATTCCTGAATTTAAAGCTTGTTCTTCCGCATAAGCTTTATTAATTTTTATAAAATCAGACGAAAGTAAAGAAAAAGTTGGAAATACTGGAAATATCTGAAAAATAAGAAAAATACTAACTAAACATGCCACAACTGCACGTAATACTTGCTTTAAGCGTGCGAAATTTAAGTTTGTAAGCTTATAGTCATTTAAAATGTGGATAACCCCTGACCTTTTAACCACATTCTCTTCTAAAACTTTTGCATAATTTTTCAATGGCATATATTCATAATAGCGTGACATCACACAAGTAGGTAAGACACGTTTATGTAAGAAGGTTACTCAATGAGTGTGATGTTGCGCTAATTAGTACTAAATGCTTTTTAAGCAGATACAAATAGGGGGAAATATGGCACAATTTCGAGTTGATTCAGAACAAATTCAGCAGGCAGCTGCAGCAGTTGGAACCTCGGTTAATTCAATTAGAGAAGCAGTCAACGGCATGTATGCCAATCTGCAGCAGTTGCAAAGCGTATGGACGGGTTCAGCTGCTACAAAGTTTGCGTCGACCGCAGGTCAGTGGCGTGCAGCACAGCAGCAGATGGAACAATCATTAGAAGCAATTCAGCAAGCTATGCAGCATGCTTCGGGAGTGTATCTTGATGCGGAAACTCAAGCTACTTCCCTATTTGGAATGGGCTGAATAGTCTGGTGAATAGTCTAATGAAAAATGGCGGTATACTTCATTTCTGAGCATACCGCCATTTACTATGAGCTATTCAGTCTATGAGCTATTAAGCTATAAAAATTTTCTCAACTTTTTATATTTAGTAACCCATATCAGCGCCAGCTTGTGGTGCTGCAGCTGGCTTTTCTGGCTTGTTAGCAACCACAGCTTCAGTGGTTAAGAACAAACCTGCAATAGAAGCAGCGTTCTGTAGAGCAGAACGAGTTACCTTAACTGGGTCAGTAACACCAGCAGCCATTAAATCTTCGTAAGCATTGGTTGCAGCGTTGAAGCCTTGGCCTTCTGGAAGTTCGCGCACCTTGTTGAGTACAACATCTCCAGAAACACCGGAGTTTTGTGCAATCTGCTTGATTGGAGCTTCTACAGCGCGGAACACGATTGCAGCGCCCGTTGCTTCTTCACCCTTAAGCTCGGTGATTGCTTGAGACTTTTCAATCTTTGCAGCAGCCTGAACCAAAGCTACGCCACCGCCTGGAAGCAAACCTTCCTCAATAGCAGCCTTAGCGTTACGAACTGCATCTTCAATACGATGCTTACGCTCCTTAGCTTCAACTTCAGTAGCAGCGCCAACCTTAATAACAGCAACGCCGCCAGCGAGCTTGGCAAGACGCTCCTGAAGCTTTTCGCGATCGTAATCGGAATCAGTGTTTTCGATTTCTGCGCGAATCTGAGCCACGCGAGCATCAACATCTTCCTTAGATCCAGCACCAGAAACGATAGTTGTTTCATCCTTAGAAACAATAACCTTAGCTGCGTGACCAAACACAGAAGCGTCGATAGAATCAAGCTTCAAGCCGAGGTCATCGGAAACAACCTGTGCACCAGTCAAAATAGCCATATCCTGGAGCATAGCCTTACGGCGATCGCCAAAGCCTGGAGCCTTTACAGCAACAGTGTTGAAAGTGCCACGAATCTTGTTCAAAACAAGAGTTGGCAATGCTTCACCATCAACATCTTCAGCAATAATAAGCAATGGCTTGCCGGACTTCATAACGAGTTCAGCAATGTGAACAATGTCTTGCTGGCTGGAAACCTTGCCAGAAGTGAGCAAAATGTATGGATCTTCAAGAACAGCAGTCTGGTCTTCTGCGTTAGTGACGAAGTAAGGGGAAATATAGCCCTTATCAAAACGCATACCTTCAGTGAAGTCCAAATCAAGGCCAAACTTGTTGTTATCTTCAACTGTAACAACGCCATCCTGACCGACCTTATCCAAAGCTTCAGCAATCTTTTCGCCAACTTCAGGATCTGCTGCAGAAATAGTAGCAGTAGCAGCAATCTGATCCTTAGTTTCAACATCCTTAGCAGAAGCAAGAAGTTCTTTAACAATTGCTTCAGAAGCCTTCTCAATACCACGGCGAAGAGCAATTGGGTTGCTTCCTGCAACAACGTTCTTCAAACCTTCGTGTACCAAGGACTGAGCAAGCACTGTTGCGGTTGTTGTACCATCGCCTGCAACGTCATCAGTCTTCTTAGCAACTTCTTTAACAAGCTCGGCGCCAATACGCTCATATGGATCTTCAAGATCGATTTCCTTAGCGATGGAAACACCATCGTTAGTAATGGTTGGAGCTCCATAAGTCTTATCAAGCACTACGTTGCGACCCTTAGGTCCAAGCGTAACCTTTACAGTGTTAGCAAGCTTGTCAAGACCTGCGAGCATACCCTGACGGGCGTCCTCTTCATAGGCAATAATCTTTGCCATGTTTCCTCCACATATCGTAACTATGGAACACTCACTCGTAGGTGAATAAGATTTGATTAGCCGTCAGCTGCTAATTATCACTCTCAACCTTCGAGTGCTAATTAGCAGATTAGCACTCTATGTGCCCGAGTGCCAACTTTGGCGTTTATAATTATGTACTTTCAATAAAATTTTACAAATAAAGCCGGTTAGAATCTAATCCAACCGGCTTCTATATTTTGCTTTTATTACTTCTGTGCGTAGAAAACTACTTGCAAAGAACCACTACAATCTGCGAAACAATCTCTTTTTCGTTTTCTACAGCAGTAATGCCCAAAGTTTTTGCAATATCTTGCGCCGCAGCCTTCTGAGAATCATCCTTGTACCATACAACAGATTCAGACGGAACTTTGCCGCTTGGATTACCAGCAGTAACATTTGCATAACCAGATTGCTTCAGCTTGTCTGCATTCTTAGCAGCATACCCAGCAATATTGGTTGCATTAATAACTTTTACGGTAGCAGACTTATCTACTGAAGTCGTAGAATCAGATTTACTATCAGCATCCTTAGTATCGTCTGCTGATTTATCTTTGTTGGACTTTTGCTTTGCTGAAGCATCTTCATCTTCATCCGTATCTGCATCATCAGACTTATCTTCATCTTTTCCATCTGACTTATCAGTATGCGATTTCTTAATTATTGTTGTAGACTTCGAGCTTTGATGCGAATTATTCCAAGGTAATGGAAGATGCGAAATCTCTCCAGAGCCGATTGCCCAAACAAGCAAACCAGCCAGTAATGCAATAACTATCGCAACAAAATAAGGAAGAATTACAGCGTACCAAGCGGGATTGCCGCGATGCACACCAACTGGTCCCTCTGGTGGTTCATCAAAAACATCGGGCGTATACGACACGTTGTGATTATTTCGCGCCATAATTGCATTCCTCCAAGTGTTTACTTAAAACAATATGCATCCATAGTACCGAATGCTGGTCACAAAGCACAAATCAGAATTTTCAAGAAATTTTTCCTATTATGCTATGCCTTGTCATACAGTAGCCATATGAGTCCTTACAAAATTAAACCTTTAGAAGAATTAATGGATCCAGATTGGGCTAAAGCTCTTACTCCAGTTGAGCCACAAATACGAGCAATGGGAGTGTTTTTGCGAGAACAAATCGAAAGTGGACACCATATTCTTCCCGCAAGTCACAACATTTTGCGCGCGTTTAGCATTCCGCTAAAAAGCATAAAGGTTTTAATTGTTGGCCAAGACCCTTACCCTACTCCAGGCCATCCTGTGGGATTAAGTTTTTGCACTTCACCAAAAGTGCGTCCGTTACCTAAAAGCCTTATTAATATTTACAAGGAATTAGTGAACGACTTAGGTGTTTCTACTCCTCAAAGTGGAGATTTAACGCCGTGGACTAAGCAGGGTGTAATGCTTCTTAACCGCTGCTTAACTGTTGAAGCTGGTAAAGCAAATAGTCATCAAGGAAAAGGCTGGGAAACTGTAACAGACGCTGCAATAAATGCGTTAAATTCTCGAAAAGACGAAAACGGAAACCTAATGCCTCTTGTAGCTATTTTATGGGGAAGAAACGCTCAAAGCTTAGCTCCATTGTTAACAAACGCAACACTTATTACTTCTTCTCACCCAAGCCCTCTTTCTGCCTCGCGTGGTTTCTTTGGATCAAAACCGTTTTCAAGAGCGAATAACGCACTAATCAAAATGGGCGCTTCGCCAATTGACTGGTCGCTAAATTCTCAAGAAATATAGCTTTAAAAATACGCGTAGTAATCAAATAATCCCTAGCAATATGCCGGTTTTTACCAATTTCAGTACCGTATATCAGCTAACATAGAGCCTATGGCATTATTTCCACCGCAACCACGTAAGCAACAATTAAATAATAATTCCAATATGATTCCTAACGCGAATATAGCTTCTGCAGCAGGTAAATCTACAGTTGGATTATCAAATGCTCAAGATTCGGCTACTATTTCAGCAGACGATATTCGTCGCTGCCAGCAGATTGCAAACATTTTGCGCTCGCGCTTTGCACAAACTTTAGTCGGTCAGGAAGCATTGCGAGAATCTCTTATTTTAACACTTATTGCTGGCGGACATATTCTTATTGAATCTGTGCCAGGCCTTGCAAAAACCACTGCTGCACAAACTCTTGCAACCGCAATGTCTGGTAGCTTCCGACGCGTGCAGTGCACTCCTGATTTAATGCCAGCTGATTTAGTTGGTACGCAAGTTTTTGATTTTGCATCCCAACGTTTTACTACTCAGATTGGTCCTATTCACGCAAATATTATTTTGCTAGACGAAATCAACCGATCTAATGCAAAAACTCAATCTGCAATGCTTGAAGCTATGGCAGAAGGCGCAACAACAATCGGCGGTGAGCGTATTGCGCTACCTCAGCCTTTTATGGTTATTGCAACTCAGAATCCTATTGAAGAAGAAGGCACTTTTAATCTTCCTGAAGCTCAAATGGATCGTTTTATGGTTAAGGCAATTATGACCTACCCTAATCCTGACGAAGAAGTTAAAATGCTTCAGTTGCTTACACAAAGAGGATCAGATGTTGTTGATCCTGCAACTTTAAGCGCACAGCGCATTAGCTTGCAAGATGTTGTGTTTATGCGTGCTGCAGCACGACATATTCATGTTTCTGAAGCAGTTATGAAGTATGCTGTTGACATTGTTGCAACTTCTCGAGGCGAAGGCTCTCACCCTCTTGCAACCATTAATACTCTTGTTCGCATGGGTGCAAGCCCTCGTGCTTCTATTGCGCTTATTCGCATTGCTCAGGCTCATGCTTTGCTTTCTGGTAGAGACTATGTAATTCCAGAAGATGTTAAATTATTCGCACACGAAGTATTAAGACACCGTATTCTGTTGACTTTTGAAGCTTTGGCAGACTCTATTACTACGGATCAAGTTATTGACGCATTGGTAAAGACTGTTCCTGTGCCATGATACCTATGAAACGTTTAGCGTTGTCTGAGCCAGCAAAAGTCATTCGCAGAAAAATTGAGCTGCTCGACCAACGCATAGATTTGCCTATTGCTCGTAAAGCATTGGGATTACTAGAAGGTGAGCATCCTTCACATCGCCGTTTTGGAACCGGTGATGTTATTGATGTTCACGCTTGGCAACCTGGTGACGAAGCTCGAATGATGAACTGGTCGGCTAGTGCTAGAACGGGTCAGCCTATGGTTTCTTCGCGCGAACGTACTTCGTCATCTCATACTTGGATTGTGTGTGACGCAAGTATTAATATGAACGGCGCTTGCAAATCTTTTGAAACATTGTATGAGATTGCTGCAAACGCTGCATGCTTTTTTGCAGCTTTAAGTTTAAGACGTCACGATTCTGTTTCGTTACTTTGCGTTGATGGTAGCAACACAGTTAAAGTTCCTCAAGCTCGTAATCTTTCTGATTTTGAAAGGAACCTTGACAGCGCTTTGCTTAATACTCGAAGTCACATTCGAAATACTGAGTATTTGATTAAATCAATGCAAAAGTTTGTTGATTCAAACGGTCTTGTTGTTCTTATTACAGACGAGTATGCGTTGCAAGCTCACGATGCGGATAGTTTACGAAAAATTACTCAAAATCATAATCTCGTTGTTGTAACTATTTGCCCAGTTAATTCTTTTGATAAAACAATTAATATGCACATAAACGATGGCATTACTTTGCGAAGAATTCCAGCATTTTTGCAAAACGATAACGTTAAGCAAGAGGTTGAAAATCGCAGAAGCATCAAAAGTAGTGCCTTGCGTGACATGCTTGTTGGCGTTAAAGCGTCATTAATATGTGGGTCATCTAGTGAGGAAATTTTCCGAGTGTCTGCCAAATCTGTAAGTCGTACGAATTATCTTACTGAATCATTACTCAAGGAGGATGTGCAGTAATGAGTATGCAAGATATTCACCCACAGATTCACAACGACATTCTTTTTGCAAGCATACTTGGCGTTGCTTTTGTTGTTATTGTTGTTGCTGCAATTGTTTTGTATTTTTCTTTCAAAAAGCCGAAAGTTTTGTTATCTTCTGACGAAATTGCAGATAATGCTGTACACGTTCATCGCGAAAACAAACAAGCTTGGCGAAATGAAATTGATGAAATTGTAAAACAATATCACAGCAATGAGCTTACTTCTGATCAGGCTTGTGCAAAGCTAGCTTCAGTTGCTAGAACTTACGTTTCTCGAATGAGTGGTGAAGATATTAAAACGCATACTTTAGGTGAAATTAGTTCTTTGCGCCTAAAGTGGCGCAATAAAAAGGGTGCAGATATGTTGCGCCAAACAATCGCAGCTTTGTATCCGCCCGAATTTGCTAATTATAAAGAGAATAAACAGGCACAAAATACTACTGTTGATCAAGCAGCAGAGTGGGTTCTTGTTTTGCTCGAAGGCTGGCAAACGAAGGGGCAACGCTAATGAGTAAGATATTTGAGACTTTGTGGCCTTGGCGTTTTAAGTGGCCTTTAATTTTTGCTGCAGGAATACTAGTTTGCTTAGTTATTTTTGCTGTTTTGATTATTGGTGACGTTATTCGCCAGCATATTCTTAAAAAGCAGTATCAGAAGCATCACCACAATCTGAATCAAAAATTCTACACTTTTACTTTTGATGAAGATTTGCAAGGATCTTTAGCAAGTCACTCATGGTATATGTGGAGAAGACTTAAAAGATTTGCAACAGCAATGTTGGTTTTGTCTTTATTAGGATCGCTTGCAACTGCCTCTAGGCCTTCTCGAGTGTTTAATGCGGATGAACAAATAAGTTCTAGAGATATTGTTTTATGCCTGGATGTTTCCGGCTCTGCATTGCCGTACGATCGCGAAGTTATTCTTGCTTATCTTAATTTTATTGAGCATTTCCAAGGAGAACGAATAGGTTTAAGTATTTTTAATTCCACTTCTAGAACAGTTTTTCCTTTAACAGATGATTATCGTCTAGCTAAGAAGCAGCTGCAGTATGCTGCTAATTTGCTTGGAGGGGTTCAGTCTCAAAATAAGATTGACAATTTGCAGCAGCGCCAATATCAGGAAATTTCTGATTGGCTTGAAGGCACACAAAATAGAAAAAATGCAACTTCTCTTATTGGAGATGGCTTAGTTAGTTGCGCTGCAATGCTTCCTGGTTTTATTTATGGCAATGCTCATAATTCTAGTAAATCTCAAAGTCGTTTTAACAGAAGTGCATCAATTGTTCTTGCAACAGATAATGTTGTTTCCGGAAATCCAACTTACTCTTTAAAGCAAGCTTTAGATTTGACTAAGCAAGCAAATATAACTGTTGACGGCTTATATTCAGGCGCTAAACAGAATGAGAATGAAGATACAACTGTAGACATGAAGAATCTTATTGAATCTCATGGCGGAATATTCTTAACTCAACGAAATACTGATTCTGTTCTTAATCTTGTAAGAGAAATTGAAAAACGCCACTCAGTTATCCCTCAAGGCACAACGCAATCAGCGTTTAGCGACGATCCTGGAATATGGGTGCTTATTAGCGTTGTAAGCGTTGTTGTGTGGTTGGCTATTGCAAAGAGGATTAAGAGATGATATCAACACTATTTTCAGCCGCGGCTCTCAATTTCTCATATGGCAAAATCGTGGCAGATGACACTGCTAAAGCAGGTCAACTGGTTCTCGCTCCATCTTATGGTTGGATTGTTGCAATTATAGCCGTACTTATTGTTCTTGTTGCAATGTTTTTTGAAATCGTGCCTTTAAGAAGAAAATTGGCACTAACAAATGAAACTTTAGCAATGAGATTGCGCAGGATAGCTATTTGCGCAATGCTTGTAATCTGCATACTATCCCCTAGTATTATGCGCGCAACTATGCAACGTGCTGTAAACGCAACTAACGTAATCATTGCAGTTGATATTACAGGATCAATGCGAGCCAAAGACGCAAATTATGACAATAAGGCAAATATTGAGCGTATTGATGCAGCTCGCGCTATTGTTAAGCAAATAACTAAGTCTTATGCAAATGCGAGTTTTGCAGCTATTTCTTTTGGAGCATCCACGTCTGTTGATGTGCCTTTAACTCCTGATGCAAAAGCGGTTGATAATTGGATAACCACCTTACTTACAGAGCCTACAAGTATTGCTACGGGAACAAGTCTCGACGCTCCAATAGATCAGACTTTGCTCACCGCAAAAGCTATTCATGACGCTCATCCAGATGACACAACAGTGCTGTATGTTCTTAGTGATGGCGAAGAAACAACTCAACGAAAGCGTAGAACATTCTCATCTTTACGAGCTTATATTACTCACGCTTTTGTTATTGGTATAGGCTCGTCTAAAGGTGCAAAAATACCGCTTAAAAGTACGAAATTAAGTATTGACGACTACGCTTCTGATCAAGATTTGCAAGGAAAATCAGAAGGAGATTCCAATTTAAGTTCTTCAATAGAATGGGTTAAAGATCCTTCTACTGGAAAACCTGGCATTTCAAAGCTTGATGAGAAAAACTTGCGAAATATTGCGGATGAGCTTAGCGGAAAGTATATTCATTCTTCTTTAAATCACGCTTTAGGAAGTGAAGCAAAGCCAATACTTTCTCATCAGTGGCGTATGAATGAAACAGCGAAACCACGCTTGCGTCCAGAACCAATTATTTGGCCATTTGCCACAATTGCTGCCGTTTTGCTTATATGGGAATTAGTTGTTTGGTTTATTACATCAAGGAAATTAGTATGATGCGCATATCTAAACGAAATATTATTCGCGTTATTTCTATTATATTTCTTATTATTGCGTTATTCGCAGCATACTATGTGATTACTAATTGGCGTGCGCAATATGCGTATAATGCTGCAACAAACAGCCTTATTGCAAATATGAAATCTGCTAAAAATATTTACAGTGACAAAGACATATTGGTTACGCAACAGCAGCAGACTGACGCACAATTTAGCGACGCTAAATCTCAGCAAATACTTTTATTACCAAAACTTAGCGAAAACATTGAGCACAATTCTGAAATTTCACGAAAATTTACTGAGAGCCTTAAGCAAAAGAATAGTAAAAATAACACTAAATCTCCTGCGTCTAAGAGTAAGCAACTAAAAAACTCTAGTAAGAGCGAAGACAATAAGAATAAGACTGAATCAAGCAAGCCTAAACTTAATAATACGCAAAAGAATAAAGTGGAAGACTTGCTTAAGCAGAATAATAAAGTAAATCCTAAAGATCAACAAGATCAAGAAGATCAGGATAATCAAAACGGAAAAGAAAAAACAACTAAGCGCACAACGAGTTCAGACGGTTCAAATAAGCCTTGGTAATTCTTAGCGATTAGCAGAATCGCTGGTGTGCTAGTAGTAAATTTACTGCAAAATTTTTAAGCAAAGCGCGAAAAAGTTTGCAAAAAATTGTTTATAGCTTTTATCCACAATGCTTACTTTTTGGTGACTTTAATTTAGCAAGTGTGTTTAATACTTAACTATGCACACATATTACGAATGGAAATGGCTTATTCAGCGCACTGAACAGTGCGCAAGAAACATTCTTGCTGCAGCCTCAGCGAGCGAATTAAACGAATGGCAAGGTATTGCTGCCCAGTATTTTCGCCATAGCATGAGCAATATTGCTAGCCAAGCATATTCACTCTACGAAATTAGAGGAGGAATGTAATATGCCTTGGAAAGTTCAATCTTCTGTTTCGGGCGGAATGCCTCTTACAGTTGCGCAAAGCGAAGCGTACTGCAGTGTATCTAGAAAACTAAGCAATCTTGCGCATGAAATGTCAATGTTAAGTGCTTCTTGGCAGCATGCTGCAATGGTTATTTCTAATCAAACTTCAGCTTTTAATAATTTATCCGCTTATTACAACCCTTCATCGCCTTTTACTATAAACGCTTCTCAAAGTTTTCTAACTCCAAGTATGTGCAATGCTTATGCGTCTAAATGTCAAAATATGTCTCAAAATTTAGAGCAGTTGGCAGCTCTTATTATTAGAGCAAGCGGCATTTACGAAGAAGCTGAGCAGAAAGCAAAAGAACAATTTGATAATGGAATTGCGCTTCTTACAGCAATTTTTCCTATAACATCCTTACCATTTTTTATTTCAGCACTCTCTTCAGCGTCTAGCGATGCTAATAACCACACAGGTCTTAAAAATGTTGGGAAATGGGCTCACAAAACTCGCAAAATTCAGCAAGGAACTATTCGAGGCCTTTCTCAAAATCTACTAATAAACCCAATTACAGGAATACCACTGTTTATTTTAGGAGCAGCGCAAAGTAAAAGAAATAATCGAATGACAAAAACGTATCGAAATAAGTCGTTTAATTTCTTAAAGTACGCAAATAAGCATATTGATAATTCAAGCAAAACAGTTTCTTCAGTTCCGTTTGTTTCTGGAGCGCTAAGCCTTTTTACAGCACAGTTAAATAACAAAAAGCAAGGTAATAATCTAACTGTTACTAAAATTAGCGAAGCTTGGAGAAAACCAGCTTTTGTTCTTCCTAAACCTGGAAGAAATTTGAGTGAAACTCTCGATAATTTAGCTGAACTCGGCAGCGGAAATTTGGGAGTTCGACCGCCACTTGCTAATCCAGATGCGGCAACTATTGCTATTTCACGCTTCAAAAAAGCAGACGGAAAAACATCTTGGCTAGTTGTAATACCTGGAACAGACGGTAAGGCTCATTCACCGTTTGGATGGGAGCAGAATGCTGAGGTAATGAGTCATACTCCTTTAGCTAGAAAGCAAGCAGATAGCACAAGAATGGTTGTTGAAGCAATGAAAAAATCTGGGATTAAGCCTAAAGACCCTGTTGTGTTGGTTGGTCATTCGCAAGGCGGTATTGTGGCTGCAAGTATTGCAAGCGATTATTCAAAAGAGTACAACGTACAGCATGTAGTAACCGCAGGCTCTCCTATTGCAAATCATCCTATTGCAAAACGCACTTGGGTTACGAGTATTGAAATGGAAGATGAGCTTGTTCCATCTCTAGACGGTAAGGAAAATCCTCGCCGCAGTAATTGGATTACTATTCACGGCAAAGCAACGCATGTTAAAGAAACGCAAAAGCCTTTGCCTCCTGGAGTAACACGTTTTTCTGGAAGGAAATATTCTAATCAAGAATTTAGTAAAAACGGAATATTTGTAAACGATGTACCTGAAGAAGGAACTTTAACTCATGACACGCATTATCATAAAGCTGCCTACGATGATGCTCTGCAATTAGGCTCTAAAAATGTGATTCTGCATAATCAGCATTTTAACAGTATTATCAACGGAAAGTTAGAAAGCACTACCCTATGGCAAGGCGTAATGAATTAGTTAAATAATTTATCTAACCGCCTAATTCACAGCATGATGTAACCTTGCAAGTATGAAGCTTACTGATATTTCTCCTGCAATAGCTCTAACTCCTTTAGACGGTCGTTATCATAATCAAACTTCAGCACTTGTTGAATACTTGAGTGAACCTGCGTTAAACCGCGAGCGCATGCGTGTTGAAGTTGAGTGGATGATTCTTCTTGCAAACGGATATGAGGGGAATAATTGGCAGCCTATTGTCAATGGTGTCAATCCTTTAACGGATGAAGAATGTGAGTATTTGCGCAGCATTCCTGAAGATTTCGACGCTGAAGGAATTGCGCGTCATGCTGCTCATGAGGCTGTTACGCATCACGATGTTAAAGCTGTTGAATACTACATTGATGACGCTTTGGATGAGGCTGAAAAGAAGTTAGGTCACGAAACTCAGCTGTCTAATCTTAAAACTTTGGTTCATTTTTCTTGCACAAGTGAAGATATTAACAATCTTTCTATTGCTCGTTGCGTAAAAAATGCGGTTTTGAATGTTTACCGACCGAATTTGGAAGCAATTGTTGAATATTTAGTGAGCAATGCTCAAAAGTATCGCGATTTACCAATGCTTTCTTTGACGCATGGCCAGCCTGCTACTCCAACAACTTTGGGTAAAGAATTGGCTGTTTTTGCATACCGTTTGAAGCGTCAGATTAAGCATCTTGACAATCAGGAATATTTGGGCAAAATCAATGGTGCTACTGGTACTTTTGGCGCTCATTTAGCAGCATTCCCTAATGTTGATTGGATTGGCGTTTCTAAAGAGTTTGTTGAAAATCGCATGTCTCTTCAATGGAATCCATTAACAACACAAATTGAAAGTCACGACTGGCAGGCTGAACTTTATAGCACAGTAAGCCACACGAACCATATTTTGCACAATCTTGCTGTTGATGTTTGGATGTATATTTCTCGAGGCGTTTTTGTGCAAGTTCCTGTAAAAGGTGCTACTGGATCTTCTACTATGCCTCATAAGGTGAATCCTATTCGCTTTGAGAACGCTGAAGCTAATCTTGAGATTTCTTGCTCTCTGTTTGATACTCTTTGCGCAACTCTTACAGAAAGCCGTTGGCAGAGAGATCTTACAGATTCTACAACTCAGAGAAATATCGGTTCTGCTTTTGGCTACGCTCTTCTGGCTCTTAACAATCTTTTGGGCGGACTTAATTCTATTCACCCTAATTCTGATTTTATGCTTAAAGAATTGGATGCTAATTGGGAAGTTCTTGGCGAGCCAATTCAGACCGCTATGCGTGCTGAAGAAATTGCGGGAGTTCCTGGAATGGAGCGTCCTTATGAACAGGTTAAAGAGCTTATGCGAGGCCATAGTATTTCTCAAAAGGATGTTGAAGATTTTATTTCTTCTCGCGAGTTTGACGAGGATACAGCTTGCAGGTTAAAGTCTTTAACTCCAGCTTCTTACACTGGTTTTGCTTCACGATTGGTGGATTTTATTCAATAAGTATACGGTAAGAACAATGCAATCTCGCATAAATCCAAATCTTGTTATTGAAGACACTCAGCCAAGTTTAGTGAGAAATTGGGCTGATTTGCTGTACGCACTTTCAGCTATTGCTGTTGCCATACTTACAGTTTTGTCAACAATGTGGCTTTCTGCAACAACAGTCGGCGTGGAAATTGATGCCCGTAGCGCTAGTAAAATTATTGGTCTTACTGTTACTGGAATTCCATGCGCTTTAATACAGCAAGGTTTAACGCTTATTGTTGTTGCAGAAGTAATTGCTTTTATGGCTGCACAAAAGCGTTGGATTGATACTGCGATTTCTGTTATTACGCTGTTTATAAGCTACGGCTCAATATGGTTGCTTTCTGACGCTATTGCTTCTACACACAATTTACCTCTGCTTTCTGCATTGCATTCTCAACCCACAAATTCGGTAACAGAATTATTGCCAGACATGTACGCTGTTCTGGTTGCGTTTCTTACAGTAAGTGGCCCGCGTAAAGAATATAAGCATGTAATGTGGGGCTGGAATGCTCTGTTTATTGTTTCTGCAATACTGCTATTTTCTTCATGGGACTCCTACCCTGCAGCGCTTATTTCTTGCTGCGTAGGAAGAGCTATTGGAACATTAATAAGATTTGCTAAAGGCACAAGCAGTAAAGGCGCTTGGGGCGATGACATCGTTATTGCGCTTAAAAATATTGGTATAGATAATCTCACTCAGCTTACTCGCAGAACTCAGCAGGCCGACCATACTGGAGTTTTACGCTCAAGTTTAGATGACGATTTAATCGAAAATTCAAGACTTTATGACGCAACTGACATTCACGGAATGCACTATGTTATTTCTGTTTTAGACAATCAAGTGCATTTACCTGGATATTTGAATCAGCTGTGGCAGTGGGTGCGTTTAATTGATATTCCAACTCGACGCGACCGTTCAGCAAGACATTCCGTTCACCATCATCTTTCAATGCTTCTTGTATTGAGAAATCTTCATTTGCCAACTGCTAATGTTTACGGAGTATGTGACAGTGATAAATCTTCAATTATGGTTTTTCACGCAGCAAACGCTTTACTTCCTTGTAATTTGAACACTTTAACTGTTGAAGATGCGGCAAAACTTATGCGATACGTTGACGCTGCAAACATGCGAGGAATTACGCATAGAAGAATTACTCCAGAAACTATTGCACGTTTAGAGGATGGTACTCCTGTTGTTGCAGGATGGCAAAACGGTGATGTTGCCAGCGATTCAACAAATATTGCTTTAGATAAAGTTCAATTATTAACTCTTATTGCTGCATGCACAGATATTGAAACTTCAATCAAAGCCGCTCTTAACGCTTGGGGTGCAGACAAGCTTGCAGAAATACTTCCTTTTATGCAAAAAGCTGCTATTCCTGCATCAACACGTTCTCTTCCTTCTTGGAATAAGAAGGTTTTTGAGCATCTTTGCAATAAGCTAAGCCAGACAGTCGCACTGCATACTGATGAGGAAGACTACGATACAGTGCGATTAGCACGTTTTAATATTCGATTCTTTGTGAGCCTTGTTCTAGCAATTATTGCTATTGCTGTTATTGCAACACAATGGCATCCTCAGGAAGTATTTGCAGCATTGAAGCATGCTAATAATCTGATGGTTTTGCTTTGCTTTATTTTCAGTATGTTTGCTTGGGTTGGCTCTGCAATTACTTTAGGATCGTTTATGGATGATCAAAAACCGTCTTCTACGGTTTTGTTTGCTTCTCAAGCAGCATCAGGTTTTACAGCAGTTTCTATGCCTGCAGGCGTTGGCCCTGCTTTTGTCAATATGCAATTATTGAAAAAGAATGGCTACAATTCAACTCAAGCTACTGCTATAACTAGCGCAGTATGGCTTATTCAAGCTTTAATAACAACTATTGTTCTTCTTGTTATTGGTATTTTTACTGGAAAGAATGTGCTTTCTGGAATGATTCCAACGCACATGCTTATTACAGTTATTGGCGTAATAACCTTGTTAATATGCACTTTAATGGCCATTCCTAAGGCTCGTAAAATTATTCGCAAGCATTATCTTCCAATACTTTCTGATTATGGCAGACAGGTTAAAGAGCTTGTTTCGCACCCTCTTCAGCTTATTGGAGGATCTTTTGGAGCGATTGTATTGGTTGCTTGCATTGGACTGGGATATTGGGTTGCTTTACTTGCGTTTGGCTACTATGCGAACCCTTGGGAAACAATACTTTTGTTCATTCTTGCAAACACTGCAGGATCCGCAATACCAACTCCTGGCGGCTTAGGCGCGGTTGAAGCTTCTCTTACTTTTGCGTTTACGTCTGTTGGAGTTCCACCTACTATTGCATTATCTGCAACCTTGCTTTATAGGCTTATGTTCTACTGGCTAAGAATTCCTATTGGCGCTTTTGCTATGAATTGGCTTAGCAGTCGTGAACTAGTATAAATGGCTTAATTGCTCAACTTTTGTGTATTTTTCTATCAAAAAATCGCAATAAGACTATTCAGAATGAGTTTTTTATAAAAAAATACATAAAATTATTGAAAAAAATGCTAAAAAAGGCCACATTTGTAGGGAAAATGTATTAGTATCGAGAATGAACGTGGCCTTTGCAAAGAAGGCCCCTGACCCAAAGGATGCTGCATGGCATACAACAAGTCTGATCTCGTTTCTAAGATCGCACAGAAGTCCAACCTGACCAAGGCACAGGCCGAGGCCGCCGTCAACGCATTCCAGGATGTGTTCGTTGAGGCTTTGCAGTCTGGTGAAGGTTTGAAGCTCACTGGTCTGTTCTCCGCAGAGCGCGTAAAGCGCGCTGAGCGCACTGGCCGCAACCCTCGTACCGGCGAAACCATCAAGATTCCAGCTTCTTACGGTGTACGTATCTCCGCTGGTTCCTTGTTGAAGAAGGCTGTTACCGCCTGAAATTAGACGGATGCACATTCAAAATGTGCGATTAATAAAGAAGGACGTTCCAAAGCTGGACGTCCTTCTTATTTTTATCTTATTTTATTTTTTATTTATAAGTCTCCGCGCTCCATTTTACGCAAACGAGGCTCAGCGCTATCTTTTGCGCCAGTAATACGATAGACGTCAAAAACGCCTTCAATCTTACGAATAGCAGCCAAAAGTGTGTTCAGATGCTGAGGGTCTGCCATTTCAAACGTAAACTGGCTTGTTGCAACGCGATCGTCTCCAGTGGCAATAGTTCCGGAAAGAATATTTACGCCATGATCCGAAAGTACGCGAGTAACATCAGATAGCAAGTGTTGCCTATCCAAAGCTTCAACCTGAACCTTTACTAAGAACAAACCTTTATCGCTAGTCCATTGAACAGGAATAACTCGTTCAGGCTGAGTTTTTTGTAAATCAAGCATATTCTGGCAGTCAGTTCTATGCACAGACACGCCTTGATTTCTAGTAATAAAACCAATGATGTTATCTCCTGGAACAGGCATACAGCATCTTGCAAGCTTTACCCAAACGTCTCCAACACCCTTAACGGAAACACCTAAAGCACCATTAGATTTTCTATTGCGCTCTACATTCTTAAGAGGTAACGCTTCCTGCTCTACTTCTTCTGCAACCTCATCGGCACCAGCATCTTTTACTAAGCGCGAAATAACATTTTGAGTAGAAACTTGTCCTTCGCCAATCGCCGCGTACAATGATTCAACATTAGCTGGCAAATTAAGTTCATCCGCAACGCCAATTAAAGCCTGCTGTGTCATCAAAGTAGTTAAAGGCAAGTTACGTTTACGCATAGCACGAGTTAGCTCGTCCTTGCCCTCTTCAATGGCTTCAGAGCGACGTTCTTTGCTAAACCACTGACGAATCTTATTTCTGGCACGTGGACTTTTAACAAAACTCAGCCAATCACGAGATGGGCCGGCGGTATCTGACTTTGAAGTAAGAACTTCAACCGTGTCACCATTTGTAAGCTTAGTGTCCAAAGGAACTAATCTTCCGTTCACTCTTGCACCCATCATTCGGTGACCGACTTCAGTGTGAACCGAATAAGCGAAATCAACAGGCGTTGCATCCTGAGGAAGAGCAACAATGCTTCCCTTTGGAGTAAACACGTAAACTTCAGAAGCTCCAAGATCTTGCTTTAATGAACCTAAGAACTCATCAGAATCAGGCGTTTCACTAGTCCAATCAGCAAGCTGCTGAATCCACTTAAGATTATCTGCCTCACTAAGCTCTTTACGCTCTTCAAGCTCACCTTCACGCTTACGGTCATCTCTGTCTGGCTTACTTAAAGCTCTACCAGCCTGACCATTTGCCTTGTACTTCCAGTGTGCAGCAATACCAAATTCAGCTCGCCTATGCATATCCCAAGTACGAATCTGAATTTCTACAGGCTTTCCACCAGGGCCAACAACAGTAGTATGTAAGCTCTGATACATATTTAGTTTAGGAGTTGCAATATAGTCCTTAAAACGTCCTGGAACAGGGCTCCAACGCGCATGAACCGCTCCTAATGCGGCATAGCAGTCTCGAATAGAGTCAACAATAATTCTAACGCCAACAAGATCGTAAATATTCTCAAAATCATGACCGCGAACAATCATTTTTTGATAAATCGAGAAATAATCTTTTGGACGACCCTTTACGGATGCTTCTATGTGTTGAACTGCTAAATCTTCGTTGATTTCTTCAAGAATTTGACGCAAATAAACTTCGCGCTGACCAGCTCTACGAGCAACAAGTACAACAATTTCGTTATAAATTTTTGCATAAAGTACTTTGAAGCTAAGTTCTTCAAGTTCAGTTTTAATAGCATTCATACCAAGACGGTTTGCAAGAGGAGCATATACGTCAAGAGTTTCTCGAGCTTTTTTGTGAGAACTTGATGGCTTAACATATCTCCAGGTTCTTGCATTATGAAGACGATCTGCAAGTTTTACAACAAGCACTCGTACATCTCGGCTCATAGCAACAACCATTTTTCGAATTGTTTCAGCTTGTGCGCTTTCGCCATACTCCATCTTGGAGATTTTTGTAACACCATCAACTAATCCGGCTACAGTGTCACCAAATTCTGCACGACATTCTTCTAACGTGTAATCAGTATCTTCAACAGTGTCGTGCAATAATCCTGCTGCAACAACAATCGGACCCATGCCAAGATCTGCAAGAATCTGCGCGACTGCAAGAGGATGAATAATATAAGGTTCGCCTGATTTACGACGCTGACCTGTATGCTGTTTTACCGCACGGGAGTAGGCACGATGAAGAATAGTCATGTCTTCATCGGGATGATGCCACTTGCACATGTTTAATATTGGCAGCAATGGGTTACGAGAATCCTCACTGATTTCGCATCCAAGCCTATGAGCGCCTTTTACATCATCTTGAAGTTCACCCATCGCAGCACACCTCCTGTATTGTCTACTATCCTACCCGCAAAAATGCGTTATGCTCTACAAAATTGTCAAATAATACAATAAATCCGACTCAGCGCTAAAACTGGTCGGATTTACTAAAAAATTATTGTACTCCGGTTGATCCAAAGCCTTTATTTGAACGATCAGAACCAGGCAATTGTGTTGCTGGAATAAATTGTGCTTCTACATAACGCTGTATAACCAATTGAGCAATACGATCGCCGCGATTAAACCTCACGGTATTTTCTGGATCTAAATTAATAAGCGGCACTTTAATTTCGCCACGATACCCAGCGTCAACCGTTCCAGGAGCATTCAACACAGTTACGCCCTGTTTTGCGGCAAGACCAGAACGAGGATGAACCAAAGCAACGTATCCTGCTGGCAAAGCAATAGCAACCCCAGTCGGAACTAAAGCACGTTCAAATGGACGCAAAGTAATATCCTCAGTGGTACGCAAGTCTGCACCAGCATCGCCAGCATGCGCATAGCAAAGCGGCTGCATGGTGGAGGATTCGCCATCGAGATACTGAATTAATACCTCAACCTGCTCGGGGCCAGTGTAGGTCTCGTCGTATGCCATTTAAGCTGCGCACTCCTTGCAAACAGGCTGTCCGTCAGCCGTGGTTTCTGCTAATTGACTACGATGCTTTACAAGGAAACATTCAGAACAAATAAATTCATCACCTTGCATAGGAATAACAGTTACAGACGCATCTTCATTGCTTAAATCAGCACCTGGTAACTCGTAGTCTTCAGCAATAGCATTCTCGTCATCGTCAATGTCGCTGCTGGAATTTTGAGAGCTTTTGCTCAAAGCTTCCAACGACTCTTCGTCCTCATCTTTACTACGAGGAGAATCATAATCCTGTGCCATTATGGTCCTTTCGTTTTAAGCTACCTACGCGCATAGCATACATTAATGCCACCCCGCATATAATACACACATTTTATCTTATATAGAATGGTAAAGAATGCAGTGTATGGACTAAAGTATATACATAGTATTGTTAAAAGCGAAGAAAGTGGTGCACAATGCTTGAAAATCCGCCAAAAGAGGCGAGTTTTGACCATGTTGATGCAGACGGCAATTTGATTTTTATTTTTGAAAACACGCCGTTAAGCATTAAAGTGGACGACACGCTGGAACACGCTATCGCTGAATCACAAAAGATTACTAAAAAGCATAGCGATAATAATTCGGCAGATAATAACGTATCTGCAGCATCGTCGAACGCTACCCTGCCTATTTCGCAGATTCAGGCTTTAATTCGCGCTGGAGTTGATCCAAGCCACGTTGCTAAGCGTTATAACGTAAGCGAGGCCCAAGTAAGGCGATTTTCTGCTGGAGTAGAAACAGAAAAACAGTACGCTATTGAGCAATTCCTGCTTGTTCCTGCACCAAAACAAAGCAATATGCGCACACTTGCAGATTTAATAGAGCGAACTCTTGCCAAAGCTCATATTGGTATGGAAACAGTTCAATGGCGCGCGACACGCCGAGGCTTAGAGCCGTGGCTTATTAGCGCTACTTTCAAAACTGCAACACGAACTATTAAAGCTGAGTGGACATGGAATATGCATGACAACTCAGTAACATGCGCTAATCCATCTTCTCGTTTACTTCTTGGCGAAGACGCAAATGGTAATGATGCCGCTAAGCAGGCGCAATACGGCGGAATGTATCGTGACACTGTAAGCATAAACTTCCCATTTTCAACAGAAGAGTTGCCGGGAAATTCAATTCGTTCAGCAAGAATTGAACGCGCTGTTTCACAATGGGAGCTTAGAAATAGTGATAAGCTTTCTGAACTTGATTCGAATAGTTCGGATATTTCTGATAGTTCTAATTCTAAGCAAGAGCATAAGCGCGCAAAAACTAGGAAAATCGCAGATTCTTCAAATGATTTAGCCGAAAACGTGCTATCAAATAGCAGCAGAGCTCAGCAACCTTCGCTTATACAGTCAGATTATGATGAAAATCAAGATGCATCATCTAGTATTCTTTCTTACGACTCGAGTGAAGCACAAAAATCTTTGGCAGACAAAGTAAAGCAAACCGAAAAAGCCGAGAAAGCAAAAATAGTTGAAGTATCTGAAAACGCAGAAAAAGTAAATTCTGATGCTGCAAAATCTTTGAATACCACTTCTACAAATCATGAAGCTGAGTTTGACACTAATCAAGAGTCTGATTCTGCTAAGAAAAACTCTTTAGATCATGCAGATCACAATAACAATAAGAGACGAAGTGGAAGAGCTGCAGTTCCAAGCTGGGACGAGATTTTATTCGGCGAAGGCTGATTCTTTTGATCTTAGTGTGAATTTTTCACTACGAAATTTACGCTAAAAAAATTCACACTAAATCAATAAGACATGGAATATCCATTTCCATGTGAGTCATTGACCCATGAACACTTGGTAAGCTCATAGCTTTTTCTGTTTGAGTTCGAGAATCGACAATAGTAAAAGCGTTACGAGCCTGAACTAGAACGTCGCCAAGAACAGATTCTGCGCGCGGGTCAACCTTGCCAAAAACACCATCTAAAATAGCTTGCTTTTTGCTGCGAATAAGCGCATTTTCACCAATAATTTTGCGCCATCTTTCAATAATATCTTCGGGATTAGTGTTTTTATTTGCATAAAGCATAACAGAGCGAGGTTCTCCACCAACCAGTTCAACTCCGCGCATTAACTCTTCACTTTTAGCAATATCAATACGAGAGTTAGGGTCAGACTGAATCATACCGTGGTCGGCAGTAATAACAATCAAAGTACCTTTAGCGCAATTTCGTTGCAACAAGCGCAACTGCGAATCAACCTGCTCAAAAGCGGCAACCCAATGCTCAGAATCCCATCCATAATTATGCCCAACCTTATCCGTATCTCTTAAATACAAATAAGTTAATCCTGGAGTTTTAGTAGTGTTGGCGGCTTTCATGATTCTAGCTCTAGGAGTTCCAGCAGTAATATAAGTAGCTCCACGAAAAGCAGCTTGAGTAAGTGGGGAATTTTCAAACTTAGGCAAACTAATACTATCTGCACGAAAACCTTTAGAAACTAGACTTTCAAACACTGTTGGCTGCTGCTGCAATTCCAGAGGATTTGGAGCATCCTTAAATTGAATAAGTTGAGCAAGCTTTCCAGTTTGAGCATTTTTTTGAGTATAGCCAGTCATGCAAGTAAGACCTGGGCATGTGCCTGTGCCAAACGTTGCCATTGCAGCAACAGTTGTGCTTGGAATACAAGATTTAATAGGACGCTGATTTTTAGGCTCATTTAAAAGAGAACGCAAATATGGTGCATGACCTTGACGCATTAGAATATTCCAGTATCCCAATCCGTCAACTAAAACAACAATTGCAGATTTTACTTTAGGAAAACCAAGACTTTCGCGCAAAAAAGCTGGATTTTCATGCACTTTAGTACTTATAGGAGCGCCAATTGCATCGCTTAAAGCTGGTAAAACGGATGAAAGATGAAAAGCTCCGCCACTTTGCTCAGAGCAAGAATCATGCGAATAATCTTGCAAAGTTGAGCTGGAAAAATCTCCATAAGTAATATTGCTTACAAACTGCAACAATTCTTTTTTAGATGGCACATCAACACTCATACACACTATTGAACCACTTATATAGAACCACAAGCTACTACTGCTAACTGCTACTAAGCACTAATACTGAGAAAGCAAAATCATCCTAGCAAAATAAAAAATACTAAATTAATAACAAATCTTCAGAAAATAAACCTACTTTTATTAACAATATTAAGAAAATACTTACAGTTTGTGCATAGAAATTGGTAGTATTGAGAGCCGTAATGTCATTCAAGGAGTTCTAAATATGCCTTCACGCCGTCACGCAACACAACAAGCTTTCGACCCAAGAAAAGTCAAAGAGCATATTGTTGAAACACCATTGAATGAAGAAATGAGCAAATCATTCCTTGAATACGCTTATTCTGTTATTTACGCGCGTGCTCTTCCAGATGCAAGAGACGGCATGAAGCCTGTCCAGCGACGCATCATTTACCAAATGGGCAACATGAATTTAAGCCCTGATCACGCTTACATGAAGTCTGCTCGCGTTGTTGGCGAAGTAATGGGTAAGCTGCATCCTCACGGCGATTCCGCAATTTATGAGGCAATGGTTCGTCTTGCTCAGCCGTTCTCACTACGTTTACCTCTTGTTGACGGACACGGTAATTTTGGTTCTCTTGACGACGGTCCTGCAGCATCCCGCTACACGGAAGCACGTTTAGCTCCAGCAGCTCTTGGAATGAACGCGGATATTAACGAAGATACTGTTGATTTTGCTCCAAACTATGACAACAAACTAAAAGAGCCTACTGTACTTCCATCTGCTATTCCAAATCTTCTTGTAAACGGAGCTTCCGGCATTGCTGTTGGCATGGCAACAAACATGGCAACGCATAATTTAGGCGAAGTAGTTTCTGCAGCAAAATATGTTATGAAACATCCTGAAGCCACATTGGACGATCTTATGAAACTCGTTCCAGGACCAGACTGGCCAGGCGGAGGAATTATTATTGGCAGAAGCGGTATTCGTGAAGCTTACGAAACTGGTCGCGGAGCGTTTACAACGCGTTCCACAACACATATTGAAAATATTACCGCTCGCAAAAAAGCTATTATTGTTACCGAGCTTCCGTTTATGGTTGGCCCTGAGCGTGTTCTTGAGCGTATTTCTCAAGGCGTAAAAGCTCGTAAACTCGACGGAATTTCGGGTGCTATTGATTTAACTGACCGACACAACGGCACTCGCCTTGTTATTGAAATAAAAACAGGCTTTGACCCTAACGCAGTTCTTGCGCAACTTTTTAAGCACACTCCTCTGCAAGAAAGCTTCACTATTAACAATGTTGCGCTAGTAGACGGCAGACCACACACAATGGGATTGCGTGAGCTTTTGGACGTGTGGATTGCACACCGCAGAACTGTAGTACGCAGACGCAGTGAGTTTAGGCGTACGAAAGCACAAGAGCGTCTACACTTAGTTGACGGCTTGCTACTTGCCCTGCTTGATATTGATGAGGTTATTCAGGTTATTCGCTCTTCTGAAGATGCAGATAGTGCAAAAACCAAGTTAATCAAAGTTTTTGATCTTGACGAAATTCAAGCACAATACATTCTTGATTTGCGCCTTCGCAGACTTACAAAAATGAGCCGAATTGAGCTTGAAGCAGAACGCGACGATTTACTTAAAAAAATTGACGAACTCAATCAAATCTTAAGCTCTGACGCAAAACTTGACCGAGTAGTAATAGCAGATATGGATTCTGCGGTTAAACAGTGGGATACTCCACGAAGAACCATTCTTCTAGACGAAAACGAAGACGGCAGTTTTGTTCCTGTTGAAACAAGCATTAGCAAAGATAGCGAAGACGTTGCAATTAAAGCAGTACAGTCCGCTAATAAACTTACTTCAACTCAAGCAGATTTGGATGCCGCAGCTAGTGCTGCACGTAAATCTGGAGAGAATGATGCGGCTTACGCAGCCTTGCAATTAAGCGACGAACCTTGTGCAGTTGCGTTAAGTGCTTCCGGTTTCATTGCGCGAACCGACGTAGAAACATTCGAACGCTGGAAGTCGCATAGCGAAAACGTTTTTAACACTCCTTGCTCAACAATGTTTAAAACAACAACTCGAGCAAGCTACGCTCTTATTACTTCCGCTGGACGCCTAGTATTAGCGCATGTTGCTGATTTGCCGCAGCTAAACTACGAAGAAGGAAAAACTTCTGAATTAACAAAAGGCGTAAAAGCACAAGAATTGTTAACATCCACGCAAAGCACAGATCCAGTAAGAGGAGAACGTGTAGTTACAGCAATAGTATTAGAAAATTCCGAATCTCCTACCCCGCTTGCGATTGGAACTAAAAACGGCGTAGTAAAACGTTGGAACTGCGAAGCTCCAACAACCATGGACTCGTGGAGCATAATTGATTTGAAAGATGACGATGCTGTTATTGCCGCAGCCCCAGCTAAAGACAATGACAGACTTGTGTTTATTAGCACAGATTCGTCACTTCTTACCTTCGACGCAAAACAAGTTCGTCCACAAGGACGTACAGCAGGAGGAATGGCTGGAATTCGCCTAGCTGAAGGTGCAAAAGTTGCAAGCTTTGCAGTAGTGCCAGAGCAAGACATTGAATGGCATTATGAAGAAGGCGAAAATGGACTATTCTGCGCTACAGGAACAGTAGTATTCACAGTTGCTGGCGACAGCGATGCTCTTCCTGGAACAGAAAACGGTGCTGCAAAACTTACACCTTTCGACATGTACCCAACAAAGGGTCGCGGAACTGGCGGCGTGCGCTCGCAACGATTCCTTAAGGGGCAGAATACTCTTATTCATGCATACGTTGGATATTATCCACTGCATGCAGTAACAGATAGAGGAAGTCGCGTGGAGCTGCCTAAGCCAGACATGCGAAGAGACGCTTCGGGAACCGAGCTTGTTTCCCCAATTGCGCACATTGGGTAGTAATGTTTTTGCTGCGCTAGTTTTACACTTTTTTAGAGCTAGTTTTTGCGAGCATGTTTGGAATATCTGCGAAGTGATTTTCTAGCTTCTACAAGTGCAAAAATTCCTGCAGTCACAAATGCAAACAAATAATTTATTACCATAGCTACTGAAGAGCCAGTTTTAGGAAGATGCTTAACAACGCGCTTAGCTTCCGGTTGCGAAAGAACTGGAGCGGATTCAGGAACTGGAACAGGAGTTGGAGTTGACTCCGGTTCTGGCGCAGGAGCTGGTGGAGTTGGAGGCGTTGGCTTCTTAGTAACAGTTACTGTTGCAGACGCTGTTGCAGTAGCACCGCCATTGTCCGTTACACTAAACGTAATAACATAAGAACCAACTTTACTATTATCAAAACCGCCATTATTTGTAATCTGAACCTTATTTTTTAAGTCTCCATCTTCTTTATCAGTTGCAGATACGATAAGTGACCTTAGATCAAGAGGGTCTCCCTCAGTAATGGTTTTATCCTGCACGATAAGCGAAGGAACAGCATTAAGCACAGCTGGAGTAGGAGTATAAATAGCATAAACTGTTATATAGTCTGTTACTTGTGTGGCAGCACTAAATTCCTTGGTTTTATCTTTACCAGTTTTGTCGGTGCTCCAACCTCTAAATGTATAACCATCCTTAGAAGGATTAGCCGGCATAACCTGACCTGCAACGCTTTTATCCTTTATGGATTTATTCTCTTTTACCTGCACTTTTGCATAGTTTTGATCGGTTCCATTCACAAATGTTACGGTATAAATCTTAGCCTTAGGAATAATGTTGTAAGTAAAGTGCGAAATGCCAAGTACTCTAAAATTATTATTAAGCATGTCGTAAAACATACACTGACCGTCAAGCGTTCCAGTTTTTACTGCTATATATTTACCGTCAGCGTTTTTCTTAAAGTATGAAGATTGATCAATAAGTGTAGGAGTTCCATTCTCGGCAAAACCCTCCATAACACTGATTGTATGATTAGAGTTTTCTTGCGTAATTGTAATAGGGCGCTTGTATTCCTCTCCTACTTCAATAATGAAAGGTCCAGGATTTTGATTATCAAATACAGAATCGCTTTTTTGTGGATTATTAGATGGGAATAATTGATAATTCCCTAAATTACCTTTTACGACAATCTCAGAAATTTTATTACCCTGAAATGCCTTTTCGCCAACTCCAGCAAGATAATACGGCGCAGTATCCGTAGCGTGCTCTTTGCCCTTGCCATCAAGCACGCCTTCAAACACCACTTTTTCAATTTCATTAGCAACAAATGCTGCGCTATGTATTGAAATGACATTTTTTGGAATAATAACGGTACCCTTAATTTTGTTCCAGCCAAACGCACCGTATTCGATGATTTTAAGAGATTGCGGAAGCGTTACGCCTTCAATATAGGTTTCGCCGTCAATATGTTCATGCTGCTTATTCCCAACTTGTTTTGCGTGTCCAGTAAAAGCACACTCATGAATAACTTCAATGCCTTCAGGAATAACAATGTGATGATTCTTCTTAAGCTTTTCCTTGCCCTTTTCGCTAAGTCCATCTACATATTCATTTACCGTTTGACCGGTATCCGGATAATGAACATCTTTCCTGCCTCCAATAGTTTTACCATCGGCAGAAATGTTAAAGTCTTCGCGCGTCCAGGTTAAAGATGCATCATCTGTAGTACCCGAATCAGTTGATGCTGATACAGATTCTGCAGATGCATGTACGCTTCTATCTTCACGATTATTTGTTTGAAGATCAGTATTGCTTACATCTATAAGAGTTTGTGTAAGTCTAGCATTTTCAGAATTTTCAGCATCAGTTACAGATTCAGAAGCTTTAGCAGATTTAGTAGATTTAGTAGATTTTGTGGTTTCAGCAGTTTTTGCAGTTTCGCTAGACTTGGAAGGTACAGTATTTACAGAAGGTTTTGCGGAAGTGCTATCTAAAGCAGCCCCCCCCCCATTGTGTGTATTAGAAGTTACTTCAGAAGAAGTTACGTCAGAAGAACCTTCGTTAGAAGATGTTGCTGTATTAGAAGTTTCTGTATTAGAACCTGCTTTAGAAGAATTTACAGTCGTAGTAACACCAGAAGCAGTTGAAGTTTCGGCAGCATTCGCACTTTGCGCCATACAGAAAGCACAAGCAGCAGTAGCAATACCCATCATAGTGCTAGTCAAAATTATGTTAGTTCTCTTACTCATTTTTCCTCTTACAAAACCAAATCTTCTATAATCTTTAGAAAAATAACGGAATCAACACTAAAACAAATATAATTCAGGTATTTAATAGCATTGAACCATCAGATATTCTACAACTTACAACTCAATTCGTAACAAAAATGTGGCCAAGCTCACAAATTAGCAATTACTATTTGCCAAACAAATCAGAATGAGTGCCGGTTCGAGTCAAATATAATATAAGTTCATCATCTGCAATCTCATAAACGAGCAACCAATCAGGAGTTATATGACATTCTCGGCAACCATCATAATTACCAGTTAGTTTATGATCCTTATATTTTTCAGGAAGGCTCACGCCCGACGCAAGAATATCAACAACTTCTTCAATCAAACTAATGTTATATCCACGTTTAATAGCCAGCTTCAAATCTTTTTTAAACACGCGCGAGCGCGCAATACGATATTTCTTATAAACGCTCATAGACATCTCGTGATTATCGCTACGGTCAATCATTGTCAATATCTTGCAAAAGTTCAGCAAATGAACCGTAAGTTTTTTTATTAGGATTAGCCTTAAGCTGTTTTACTTCCTCAATAGCTTCAATAGTATCCGCATTAGGAATATCATATTTAATAACCGATTGCATATATTTAACTAAATTGTTTTTTACATTATCTCCGCGTAATTTAACTACATGCTTATACTGGTTGTAAATATTGCGATCCATAACAAACGAGCATGTAACAGTATCTTGATTAGGCATTTAATCTTCCTCCCCAATTGATAACGCAAACAATAAAGCCATCAATTTACAAACTATATAATTACTAAGTAGTATTACTAAGTAATTTTACTTAGTAATACTACTCAATTACTTAACTTGCATCAACATAAATAATTAACTATTTTTAATTTTTTCGGAGATGCTTTAAGTCTGCTACCAATGCCACAAGCCCAGCAAAAAGCGAGGCAATTGCGGAAGCAAGAACTGAAGTTGCGGTTGAACCAGTTTGTGGAAGACTTTTAACAACGCGCTTAGCTTCCGGTTGCTCCGGTTGCGAAAGAGCTGGAGCGGACTCAGGTTCGAACTCAGGCTCAGCAGGCGTCAGAATCGGAGCTGGAGCAACAGGAACCGGCAATTCAGGAACTGGCTCTGCTTCTGGCTCAGGTTTTGGAATAGGCTTTGGTTTCGGGACTGGATTCGGCTTATCACCAGCCGGCGTTGGAGGTGTTGGAGGTTTAGACGTATATGAACTATACACAGAAATACTGCTACTAACAGTAGTATTTCCAGTGAACTTAGTACCTTTACCATCTTTCCCAGTAAACCAACCGTTAAAAGTAAAACCAGGCTTCGTAGGATCAGGCGGCATCGACTGGTCAGTTAAAGAATCGCCACTAATAGAAAGACCTTGCTGAACTTTCACAGTTGCATACGGATTATTTTCATCATCATTTATAAATTTGACTACAGCAATCTTTCTTCTCAACACAAAAGTAACAACTTTTTGAGTAGAATCCGTATCGCTTTTATTTACTCCAATACTAAAGTTCACACTAGTGGAAGAATTAGCAATATCTTTTGAATCAGCAACCCACTCATAGTTCTCTGGAGCATCAGCAGTTGGATTCACAGTATAGTTTCCTGGAGCAAGATACACATCGTTGCCAGAAATATAGCCAGCCGCCTCAGGAAGCAAAGCCGTGTTTTTGTCTGTGATCATCTTTTGAAGTGCATCTTTTGTAGGAGCTGTTGGAGTATTAGAAGATGAAGTAAGAGTATTACTTACAAGAGTATTTCCAGAATAAATAGCATACTTCTTACCACTCTCAATCTTGTTTTGCGAATCTTTGTACTGCACCACAAGCTGCGTAGGAATCGGCCTAAAAGTCACATAATAGTGCTTTGTGGTTACTTGATTATCATCCTTATCTCGAACAATACCATAGTCGTAGTTGCCAAATTTCTTGGTATTTTCCTTGGTGAATGTGCCACCTTCAGGAGTATCAATGTCGTTACTGTAATACAAATAACCAGGGATGTTAGTGTTTTTAAGTTCTTCCATCGTTGGGCGTTCAACAATATCTTTCTTTGGGTCGCCTTCGTAGCTTAGAAGAGGAATAAAATAATTTGCAATAGCGTTATTGCAAAACTTTACATTATACACATTTTTATAATTTTGCAAATCAGTTATATTTAGCTTGGTAAACGATTTAGTAGAGAACTTGTCAGTTTCACCATCACTACGCTGAGAAAGTTCACCAGTAACTTCAATACGTGCAACATTGCGATATTGTAAATCATCTACAAAATGAAACTGCGCGCCACACTCTGGTATAAATACAAATAATCCCGGGGCAACACTTGAACCCTCATAATTAAGAGATTGATTTCCATAAATAATTTCATCATCTTTGCGACCGTACATTGTCATATGCACAAAGGTTTGATTTCTATGCATGTAATATTCAAAAGGCGTTTTTGTTGTAAGGTCTTTACCAATAAATTTCCCATTTATTTCAAGCGTGTATGGTATCACCGTATCAGGAGCTTTACTATAATCAAAGCTTAGAGATCCATCATTATTCCTAAACTCACGAGAAGATTTATATGGACGTATCTCACCCTCACCACCGTACGCTTTTTCGGCACGAGGGATAAAAATGTAATTATCAATGCGACCAAGCATATCATGATATTTATTCTGGATTGTATACGTAAATTCTTGAGTGTCCCCTACAGGTTTTCCATTCACAACTTTAAACTCTTTACCAGCAGGAGTATAAAAACTTTTAACAATAAGCGGGAAAGGATATGCGGACGTTGTTTTATCCTGCAACTCTTTTACTTCATCAGGCGTAATAACATTCGGGAACGGATTGGTTACATTCTCATCAGTAGTAAAATCGTATTTGCCATATTCGTTAAGCTTAACTTCGTTTTTCTTCTCGCCACTATTTGTGGACTCTTCTGCCGCTTTATCTTCTTTTGATACTTCTTTTGCAGACTGAGCCGACTTGTATACAGCTACTTTGCTTTTCTTTACATCAGACGAATCGTTTGCAGAACTATCATCTTTTACATTATTATTTGCAGCAGCATTGTTAGGAATGTTCGCATTACTAGAATTTACATCATTCTTCGAAGAATCAACATTCTTGGCACCAGCATCATCCTTGAAATTAGAATCATTCTTCGAAAGCGTAACATTCTTGGAATTGTCATAACCCTTGGAAAGCGCAGCATCATTGGAACTAGCATCACCCTTACCATTATCAGGATTTTTAGCAGAAGGATACCCCCCCCCGTCAGAAAATCCCGGATTCGAAACATTAGAATTAGCATTCACAACAGCAGACGCACTTGTAACATTTTCAGCCGCATTCGCGCTCTGTGCCATGCAAAAAGCGCAAGCGGCAGTAGCAATACTCATCATCGTAGTCGATAAAACAAGCACAGTTCTCTTGTTCATTTTTCCCTCTTATAAAATAAACAAATTTAAAAAACTTATAAAATAAAAATCACACAGCTGCAATCTCATCCTAAGAATGCAACCACACTAACCAATATACCACAATTCGGTATAATTTATATACAAAATTATAAAAGCTTAAACTTAAACGCACACGCAAATACTTTCACGCTCAACTTTCGCAAGTTCGAAGCAGACGCACGTGCATAAAAGTCATTACAGCAAGAAGAATAAGCAAATAAACCGGAAGCAGAACCATAGAAACATTCTGCGCAATTATTCCAAAAATCGCAGGCATTACCATAGATCCAATATATGCACTTGCCATTTGCATGCCAACAATCGCTTGCGACTTATCTGCACCGAAATATTGCGGAGTTGAGTGAATAATACACGGATACACCGGAGCACAACCAAGCCCAATAATTACAAATCCTGCAATAAGCTCAATATGATTCGGCAAAGGCAGCAACAATACCAGAATGCCAACAAGCATAACGCACTGCCCAATACGAATCATTGTTGCATCGTTAAAACGCATAGTAAGAAATCCACTTACAAAACGACCAACCGTAATACCAACATAAAACAAGCTTGCCCAACCAGCTGCAACAACACGGCCAACTCCTCCATGCAAAACCATGTAACTACTAGCCCATAATCCTGCAGTTTGTTCCAAAGCACAATAGCAAAAGAACATAATAAGAATATTTTTAGCTCCAGGAATAAGCAAAACTTCCTTGTAAGATAGCATTCCAGAAGATTGTTTCTTTACCTCAGTAAGATTATGCGGCTCTGCCTTTTTATTATTATTTTTCCACAGTGGCAAACTTATAAACAGCACAAGAGTTAAAACAATTTGTATAACAGCAATATACTGATACCCTGCAGGCCAACGCCGGCCGTGAGAAAGCGCAAAACCCATAACGTAAGGACCTAGAGAAGCTCCAATTCCCCACATGCAGTGAAGCCAGCTCATGTGCCAGCTTTCATAATGCACTGCAACATAATTATTAAGAGCCGCGTCCACTCCTCCTGCACCCAAACCGTACGGTATAGCTAGAAAAATAAGCACAAGATAATTAGGCGCAAAAGAAAAACCTAGTAACGCTAAAGCTGTTAAAGCAACTGAAATAAGCGTAACCTTCCCGGGGCCAAACTTATGCGTAAGCCTATTAGATAGCAGCGCAGAAACAATTGTTCCTGCAGAAATAACCATTGATATTCCACCAGCCCAAGAAATTTGCGCGCCAACATCGTGACTCATCGTAGGCCACGCAGCTCCAAGAAGAGCATCCGGCAAACCCAAGCTAATAAAAGCAAGATAAATAACAGCAAGAAGAATGTTAACCATAAAAATTCCCCAACCTTAGTCAATATGTATTTACAAAACAACTCACCAAACAAGTGTAGCCCAATAAGCATTAACAGCATATCGCGTGACGAAAAATAAGGCTTCTGCTTATGCGTTAAACATAAAACAGAAGCCTTAATTATTAAAACGTAAGCAATTAAAACTACGTATTACTTACAACTTATAACTAGTTTCTGCGCTTACGAGTTGCAGCAAATGATTCAGCAAAACCGGCTAAACCGGCGAAAAGCGAAGCAATTGCGGAAGCGAGAACCGGGGTTGCTGTTGAACCGGTTTTAGGAAGATTCTTAACAACGTGCTTAACTTCCGGCTCTGGCTGCGAAGGAGCTGGAGCAACAGGAACAGGAGTTGACTCAGGTTCTTGATCTGGAGTCAAATCTATATTCGGAATATCATCCCAATTAATGTCCGGCTCCAAAGTTGGCGTTGGCTCCGGTTCAAGTTCCGGCGTAGGAGCTGGCGGAGTTGGAGGTGTTGGCTTCTTAGTAACGGTCACTGTGGCAGCTGCTGTTGCACTAGCACCACCTTTATCTGTTACACTAAACGTAATCTTATACGAACCAACTTTACTATTATCAAAACCGCCATTATTGGTAATCTGAACCTTATTTTTTAAGTCTCCATCTTCTTGATCGGTTGCAGACACAACAAGACTATTTAAATCAAGCGAATCCCCCTCGGTAATCGTCTTATTCTGCACTGTAATAACCGGCGGATAATCCTTAAAAATGGAGTAAACTGTTAAATCGCCACTCACCTTAGTGCTAGCAAGGAACTTTGAACCCAATCCATCAGCTTGAGTATTCCATCCTTTAAAAGTAAACCCATCTTTCGTAGGATCTTGAGGCATAGACTGGTCAGTCCACTCATCACTATCAATAGAGTTGTTTTCTTGCACTTTTACTTGTTTATATTGAGTATTCCCATTCATAAAAGTAACTGTATAACCAGCAACTTCCCACTTAGGGAACACAACAAAGGTGTGATTTGTAGAGCAATACTGCGTACCGAGTTTACTGCCAAACGTATTTACACCCTTGTTATCCCTAAGCACAGCAAATAGATATGGGTAGGTAATAGTCTGAGCATTAAACGGTACGTAAGCAACGGTTGTGCTATTAATGATTTTTTTATCATCATCACTCATACGGTCATACGATGTGTATGCTATGCCGTTTGTCTTTCTAGCAACATAGAACTGCCAGCCAGCAAACTTAAAACCTGCTTTAACAGGATGTATAAGATTGCCATCTTTATCCTTAGGGAATTGAATAGCATTATTATCTACACGAAGGCGCTTAAAAATATTGTCATTGTTATAAGTAAACTTCCAATCACCATCAGATCGATAGTCACCATTTTCCTTTTTAGGCTGTTCATACGAGAAGCACTTGTCCGCCACAGACTCATCCTTCGCATAAACAATTTCCAATGCGTTTAGTCGAAAATATTTGTTTTGATAAGTTTTATTAGACCCGTTAGCTGGAGTCCACGTAAAGTTGCTAACACTAGGTGTAAATTCATCACCTTCATCTGCAGAAACGTTATTATAGGTCACATAATACGGGCTTGGAATTGTGCTATTTACTACTGACACTTCGTAAGTATGGCTTGAATCATAACTGCCCAAGCTTTTGGTTGCACTAGTAGCAGTAGTAGCATCATAAGTGCCAGTAGTCGTTGCTACTACCTTGTTGTTATCTGTTGTATCTACTATCTGAAACTTAATCTTTGAAAACGCGTCTTTCACGTCTTGTCTACTTGCGTCCAGCGTGGAACCAAAATCCCAATTCACAAAATTCAGTTGACCAAAATCGCTATCAGATTTAACTAGCGCATTGTTATTATCACCGTTCATGGTTTCCCAACAAAGACTAACCTTAAGCTCAGTTGTCTGTGTTGCAGGATTTTGAATAGGAGCTGGCTTACCAGTACTTGCCAAAAACATTTGATTATAAATTGTTGAAGAAGATGAATCTTCTTTCGACTCAGACTTTACATCATTCTTCTCAATAGTCTCAGACTTGGATTCAGGCTTATCATTAGCCCCAGTCTCATTCTTAATCTCGGCACTTGTTTTCGAGCTCACTTCAGTCTTTGCGCTACTATTCGTAGGTTCTGCAGCCTTTGCATCACCATTTTCAGAAATTCCAGAATCTTCACTCTTCTTTGAGTAATCTTCAGTTTTTAGGCTACTTTCGTTAGAAGCACCAGTATTTGTAAAAGTGCTATTTGCAACTGGGGGGGGGGGTTGAAGATTTTGTTGTTGCAACAGCACTTTCAACGTTAGTAACGCTTTTCTCAGCCGCATTCGCAGTCTGCGAAACGCAAAAAGCGCAAGCAGCAGTAGCAATACTCATCATCGTCGTCGACAAAACGAGCACAGTTCTCTTGTTCATTTCTTCCTCGCAAAATAAACAAATTTAAAAAACTTATAAAATAAAAATCACACAGCTGCAATCTCATCCTAAGAATGCAACCACACTAACCAATATACCATAATTCTGTATAATGTATATACAAAATTATGAATTAAAAAACGCATCAGAATCATTAACATTCATGCATTTTTTCTACCAGATCTTGCACTAAATATTCATCACTCATGCAATGCATATCCGAAATGCCATTACGCATCAAATCGTAAGTAACAGAATGGTAAAACACGTCAAGCGCCTGCTCATAGCTCAACCCAGCACGCTCAGCCAGAAGACTTACAACCCTCGCATACTTCTTTTGCAACAAAACAGGATTCGCCTTCAAAATCCATCACTCCCCTAAAAACTTGCCACACCTTTTTCGCGCATGAAGGAAATAATGTCGTTTGTAATATACTCTTTGCCTTGAGTATGTAAAGCATCATAAGATGAAACAATATAAGACATAAGAATATTACTTTTCTTAGTTAAAGCATCATACGTATCACGAGGGTTTTGATTAAGTTTCTTAGCAACATTTTCAATACAAAATATTGCAAAATCAAGATTATCTCTATCGAAGACTTCTTGCATATCATCTTAAAGCATAAAAACAAGCCAAGAACATTAATAAGGCTAATAAATTTTATTCTAAAATGCATGTGCAATTATTTATGCATCAATAGATGCGTTTTTCTTGATGAATGCACTTATTTTTTGTATCATAAGAGTGGAGGTGGTATATGAACAAGAACTATAATCAGAATTACACAAAAGAAGAAATTTCAGCAATACTCGCAAAGATAAAAGATTGCATAAAAAATGACCGCTTTACCATCTCATTAAACGAAAATCGTCAGGAAAACATAAACTTCATTCGAGAATACAACATACGATCAGATATTCAAAAAAATATACTTCTCAACATAGAAGTGGAAGATTTTTGTCATTCGTTAAAAAACAAAAAAAGAGGCTATGAATATGAAACGCTTTACGTATTCGCACCACGCGTAAAACTATCACACGTAGGTAAATGTGAGATGGTAAACATTTACACGAAGTTTAATATCATTACTATTTCTCAGCAAAATAGAACAGTTGTTATTTCATTTCATAAAGCAAATAAACAGATAGATTATTTATTTAAATAATCTAATAAACAACTCAAAAAAAAAAATAATAAATCTGCTAATTCTCAATAAAAGGCTCATAATGAAAGATAATAAAACATTTTGCGAAGAATGCAGGAATGAAGTTGAGTACTCAACAAAATCCATTCCAATGACTGCATCTATTAAAGGAAAACAATATTCCTACACCGGCACAGAGGCACACTGCAAAGAATGCGATTCTGCCGTATATGTACCAGAAATTATCGACGCAAATCTTCGAGCATTGTATGACGAGTATCGTAAAGAAAACAATATTATTCCACTTGATAAAATCAACGAAATACCTACTAAATACTCAATAGGTAAACGACCACTTTCGCTGCTACTTGGCTGGGGAGAACAGACATTTTCTAGATTTGCAGACGGAGACATCCCCTCAAAACAATATTCTGACATTTTGCAACGCATTTATAATGACCCGGAATATTACTTACAATTATTAATCAGTAATAAAAATAATCTGAAATCCGCACTTAGCTACGAAAAAAGCTACAAGGCAACTCAAAAACTATTGCTTAAGTCCAACAATTCTTCAAGCAATAACGGCTCTATTAACACAGATTCAAGCAACAAAATAAACTATGTAATACAATACTTGCTCGTAAAATGTGAGGACATTACTCCCCTTGCTTTGCAAAAATCATTGTACTATATACAAGGTTTTTACTTTGCATTCTATAAATCGTTCTTATTTACCGATGATTGTCAAGCATGGGTTCATGGACCTGTGTATAAAGACGTCTATTTGCGCTATAAAGACTACACTTTTACACCAATCGATTCGCCAACAACAGAAATATCAGGAATTAAATCATCAGGAAAATTAGCTGATTACAAATACGCTCAAAAAAGCGATATCACAAGACTTACAGCAGAACTAACAACTACACTATCTGCTACTGAAAAAGCAATATGCGATAGCGTTATTGATAATATTTGCTGCTACAGCGGTAAAGAACTTGAACGATTTACGCATCATGAGGAGCCTTGGATACTTACTCGCGGCAATCTAAAAGCTGATGATTCATCAAATAAAATAATCAGCAAAAATATAATTGGCGAATACTTTACGAAAATAAAAGAAAAATACAATATGATAAATCCAGATGACATTCACCAGTATGCAAAAGATATGTTTGCTAGTAAATAACTAAATAACTAAATAAATAGTCCACATAAAAAATCCTCCTGCAGCAATTCACTAGACAGGAGGATTTTGTGTAAGTAATTTACGCGTAATCAATACTCGTAAGTAATTCACGTGTAATTAATAATTCAGTTTCACTTATCAAAAAAGTGTTTATATAGCAAAATCAGGTATCG
This sequence comes from Gardnerella sp. DNF00753, assembly GCF_049244275.1. Taxonomy (NCBI): domain Bacteria; kingdom Bacillati; phylum Actinomycetota; class Actinomycetes; order Bifidobacteriales; family Bifidobacteriaceae; genus Gardnerella; species Gardnerella sp. DNF00753. The sequence continues at coordinate 761,733 of NZ_CP058393.1, read as the reverse complement.
ATTTTGGAACGATCAAAGTCATCCGCATTATCAACAATAAACTGTTTGCGCGGAGGAACGTCATCGCCCATCAACAAATCGAACACTTCACTAGCCTGCTGAGCATCCTCCATGCGAATTCTTCGAAGCATGCGCGTTCTAGGATCCATAGTTGTGTCTGCAAGCTGATCCGCATCCATTTCACCCAAGCCCTTGTAGCGCTGAATATCACTGTTAAAATCAATGCCCTTAGCTTGCAAATCATCTAGCTTTCCAGCCAACTCGTCGTCGGAATACGTGTAAATATACTCGCCCTTGCGCTTTCCAGCGAGCGCAATTCTGTGAAGAGGCGGCACTGCAGCATAAACGTGACCGTGCTCAATAAGCGGACGCATATAACGGTAGAACAGCGTTAGCAGCAAAATACGAATGTGTGCGCCGTCAACATCTGCATCGGTCATCATAACAATCTTGTTATAACGCGCTTGCGAAATATCAAAACTTGCGCCAGATCCTGCTCCAACAACCTGAATAATTGCAGCGCACTCTTTATTGGAAAGCATTTGCGCAAGGCTTGCTTTTTGCACGTTCAAAATCTTACCGCGAATTGGAAGAAGCGCTTGGAAAGCAGAGTTTCGAGCAGCTTTTGCAGTTCCAAGTGCAGAATCGCCCTCGACGATGAAAAGTTCTGCAACATCGTCGTTTCCAGGCTGGCAGTCGGAAAGTTTTGGCGGCATTGAAGCGGACTCTAGAGCGTTCTTTCTGCGAGTAACTTCCTTAGTTTTACGCGCCTGAATACGCGCATGCATTTCGGAAACGATTTTTTCCAAAACTCTAGCAGACTGCTCTTTGAATCCTCGCTTAGATCCAGTAATCATCTCACCAAATTGAGCATCAGTCATTTTAGTAACGATTGGCTTAACTTGTGCGGTTCCAAGAACATCCTTAGTTTGACCTTGGAATTGAGGCTCAGCAATTCGAACCGTTACGACTGCTACCAAGCCTGCCATAATGTCGTCACGCTCAATTTTTGTGTTGGCGTCTTTAAGATTTACTTTAAGCTTTCTAGCATTATCTTCCACGGCTTTACGAATCTGCTTAGTTAATCCCTGCATAAAGCCGTCAACATGCATACCTCCGCCAGGAGTTTCAACAACGTTTACGAAACTAATAATCGTTGAATCGTAGCCGTTTACCCAACGCATTGCAATGTCAACGCCGCACTTACGCGTTACTTGCTGTGCGTGTAAATCTCCTGCAGAATCAACAGCTTGCGTTTCTTCTACATACGTATCTTCGCCAGAAATACGCCAAATATCGGATACTGCTTCACCTTTTGAAAGAAAATCAACGAAATCTTTAACGCCACCATTATGCAAAAACTCAATCACGCGAGGGTGATGCTTATTTTGCATTGAGCTAGCAGACTCAGCATTTGCAATAGATTGTGCTGTTGATTCTTCAGATTCAGAATTTTCAATCGCTATATTTTCAGTCTCATCTTCAAACTTATCTTCATCTTCTAATGTTGTTTCAGATTCTAAATCTTCAAATTCAGCCACAGAGTCATCACTATTATCAGACTGATTTTCAAGAAGATTATTTTCTACAACATCATTTTCTGCAACATTATCTTCAGGAGAATCAATTTCTTCAATATTTGCAGATTCACCTTCAGGAACATGCTCGTCAATAACAGTAATTTTTAAGCCAGGAACTAGGAAACTTGTTTGACGCACGCGAGCAATAAGCTGCTCATAGCTAAAATGAGCAGTAGAATTGAAGATTTCTGGATCCGCCCAGTAGCGTACACGAGTTCCGGTAGTTTTTGGCGAAACAGTGCCAATAATTTCAAGCTCAGTAGGCTTATTTTTGCGCGTGCGCTTAAACGGAGATGCTGGAGATGGATGCTCCGGATCCGCATCACTATAAACACCAGGATGTCCTTGATGGAACGCCATATGATGCGTTTTACCGTCTCTATCAACTTCAACATCCAAACGTAAACTTAAAGCGTTTACAACAGAAGAGCCAACGCCGTGCAAACCGCCTGCAGCATTATAAGAAGCGTTACCAAACTTTGCTCCAGCGTGAAGTTTAGTTAAAACAACTTCAACACCAGTGAGCTTTGTTTTAGGCTCAACGTCTACTGGAATGCCACGACCGTTATCTGCAACTTCAATAGATCCATCGTCGTGAAGAGTAACAATAATATGGTCACAAGCACCAGCCAAAGCCTCGTCAACCGCATTGTCAATAATCTCCCAGAGGCAATGCATTAATCCTTGGCTGTCTGTAGTGCCAATATACATTCCTGGACGCTTTCTTACAGCATCCAAGCCTTCTAGCACTGTCAAACTGTCGGCATCATATTGCTCTTGCTCTTTAGAGACCACTTCTACCCCTTATATAAGCTAACTATTAAGCAATAAGTGTCGCATCTTAACTAAAGTAGAAACACGACACTTTTGCAATATAACGTTACAAAATCACTGATCTAAGAAGTCACGCAAAGTTTGCGATCTAGAAGGATGACGCAACTTAGACATTGTCTTGGACTCAATCTGGCGAATACGCTCACGAGTAACGCCATAAACGCGACCAATATCATCCAAAGTCTTAGGCTGACCATCTTCCAAACCGTAGCGCATTTTAATAACACCAGCCTCCCGAGGAGCTAATGTTTCAAGAACCTGCCTGAACTGCTCTTGCAAAAGAGAGAATGCTACAGCATCAGATGGTGCGATTGCGTCGGTATCCTCAATCAAATCTCCGAACTCAGAATCGCCATCTTCACCCAAAGGTGTATGCAAAGAAATAGGCTCACGCCCATACTTTTGTACTTCCTGCACCTTTTCAACTGGCATATCAAGCTCGCGCGCAAGCTCATCTGGCGTAGGCTCGCGACCCAAGTCTTGAAGCATTTGACGCTGAACTCTAGAAAGCTTATTAATAACTTCCACCATGTGCACTGGAACTCGAATTGTACGAGCCTGATCTGCCATAGCGCGAGTGATTGCTTGGCGAATCCACCATGTTGCGTAAGTGGAGAACTTAAAGCCCTTCTTCCAATCGAACTTTTCTACAGCTCGAATTAAACCAAGATTACCTTCCTGAATCAAATCAAGGAAAAGCATTCCACGACCGGTATAGCGCTTAGCAAGAGAAACAACAAGACGCAAGTTTGCTTCCAAAAGATGATCTTTAGCTTTCTTACCGTCTGCCGCAGCCCACTTAAGTTCGCGCTTGCGCTTAAATTCCATATTGTCAATCTCGGTATCGAGTAAATGCTGAGCGTACAAGCCAGCCTCAATACGTTCAGACAAATCGACTTCCTGCTCAGCGTTCAGCAAGCTCACGCGGCCAATCTGCTTCAAATAATCCTTAACAGGGTCAGCAGTAGCTCCTGTAGCAATAACTCGACGCTTAGGATTTCCGGAAGGAGTTAGATTATCGTCATCATCGTCATCTCGAACAATAAATGCGCCCTTAGCCTGTGGAACTTGAGGAACATCATGCTTATGTTGATCATTGTCTTCAACATCTTCAAGATCATCTACATCATCTTCAAGATCACTATCAACATCTACATCAACATCTCCAAGATCATCAACATCAGCTATATCTTCTGGATGAATATCATCCAAATCTTCCAAATTCATTTGATCCTCATCGTCAAGATGAGCATCGTCTAATGAATCGTCAATAGCTAATGGATCACCATCTTCTATAGCATCATTTTGAGCATTATCGATACTGTTATCACTATTGTTGCGAACTTCTGCTTCAACTTCAGATTCGACTTCGCTCAAACCTAACTCAGTATCAGTTTGATTTTCAACTACTTTTTTTGAACGAGAACTACGCGTTTTACTAGCAGCAGACGAAGTGCGAGCGTGACTTTGTCGTGCAGTACTTGTTTTACGTGCTTTTACAGGCTTATTACCATCTTGCTCTTCGCTCTGATCAGCTGATGATTCAACTTCGCTCGTCAAACTGTTCCTCCTGTAGTATCCCCTTGCAGCGCATATAGGCATAGTTCAAGCAAGGGCAAGTTTTACCTTAAGTAGTAAACCATTTAAGCACGACGATTATTCCCCCTTATTTTTCTTGCGGCGTGGCGCATTCTGATATCCAGGCTGGTTCAAGCTTATTTTCATAAGCTCCTTCAACAATTTTTGCCATTGTACAATCACTATCTATACTCAATGCTCGCTCAGTATATTTTTTAACGTTACCTAGCCTAAACCACCAGCTAATATAGGCTAAAAGTGCGTAAATTTGCACTGTTAGCTCCGGTATACTTTGTGTAGCAAATGCCATAACTTGTAGCACTCTGCATGCTGTTATTGCTCTTTTTATATTCGGCTTTTTGCTTGTTTGAATAAACTTATCTTCTAAAAATTGACGCAATCTATCTGACACCATAGGCGTGTGCGGATACCATGCGAATTCTGCTAGAGCATTGTCGTCATACCATTCTTGATTTTCATCTAAAATAGATATAAGCATTGCGTCGCGGACGTTAATATTGTGGAACATTCCAATAGCAAGATTTACTAAATCATATCCGAACATTTTCTTGTCGTGTAGAAACATGTCGCACCATCGTACGAAAGCAACACATGCAGTATTTCTAACAGCGCTTTCTTTACCGTTTATATTCGCGTTTTGAATAAAAGATTTTGAAACTGTTGGAATCCAATGCTGTATGCCTTTAACCCATTGAGAATTTTCATCGCAATTAAAATACGCATATTCTTTTGGGAATGTCATAAAGAAGCTACATTCTTTCGAAGGGTATATTTTTCCTTCAATGTCCGAAATCTCTTGCCCAGCAAAACTACTAAAATCATCCAATCCAATAAAATCTATTGAATCATCGCAAAGATCAGCGCTTTCACCATAAACTTCCAATATGCTTTGAGTATCAAAATCATCAATGCAACTATGCGAAATCTTCTCTTCTAAATCAATACCTGCTACTGTCATAATAATTACTCCCCTTCATTAATACGTATTGCACATATATTTGCTCATAATTTTTTATTATTAAATCAAGTTTTACGAGCGTAATTCTTGATATGTGTAAGTTTCTCAATATGCGAAATAGTATTCAATAAAAAACGATTGCAACGGTTATAAGCTCATTAAATCGTGTAAACTATTGTGTTTTACTTGTTCAGCCCTGTGGATAACTTTCATAATATGAGCACTTTAACGGACGATACTTGCAATCTTGCTGCTATTGAATCTCGAATTGCGTATTTAATTTCGCAACAATTTTGCACAAGCGCCGAAAATAATCTTTCTTCAACCTGTAAAACAACGTTACAGCAGGTAATAAAGCAAGCTATCGTTTCTAGCGAAGGCGGTAAAAGGCTGAGAGCTCTACTTACTATAAGTGCTTATAATGCTGCTTCTAGCGAAAAAACTACGAATAAGATTCAAGATAAAGCTTTATTTGATATTGCTTGTGCTTTAGAAGTATTTCAAACCGCAGCATTAATTCATGACGACATTATTGACGAGTCAGCTTTAAGACGTGGAAAACCGAGTGCATATTGTGCATTAAGTTCTGTATGCAACAACAAGCACATAGGCTCAGGGCTTGGCCTTATGCTTGGTGATTTGCTTGCTACAGAAAGCTTTGATATTACTAGAAATTCGGCGAAATATTTTACTTATAGTGAAGAATTACTTCAAGCTTTTGCTTCAATGCAACGAAATGTAGGTATTGGTCAAGTTTTGGATTTGTCTATTGAAATGATGCAACTTGATAATCCATCTGAGCTTGCACAGTCTTCTCTTAATGTGTTTAGGTGGAAAACAGCAAGTTATACAACTATTGCTCCTTTAACACTTGGTTTTCTTGCTGCATCAATGAATCCAAACGATGCTTATAATCTTGCTAATTCTATTGGAGATCCTCTTGGGATTGCTTTCCAGCTTGCTGACGATTTGCTTGACATTGTTTCAGATAGCAAGCTTACAGGAAAACCTATTGGTGGAGATATTCGCGAAGGAAAACGTGCTGTGCTACTTGCAGACGCGTTGCAATACGGCAGTGACCAAGAAAAAGAAATACTAACGAAAGCTTATACAAGCGAAGAACGCAGTGAAAGCGACGTTGAAAAAATAATACAAATCTACCATACTTCGGGAGCTATTGAACGTTCAAAACAGCGTATTATGAATCTTTGGCAGAAGTCAAATAATTCAATTGATGAAAGTCCTCTAAGTGGCAGCGGTAAAGCAATACTTCACAATATAAGCGAACGCTTTATACCTGAAGCATGGCGTAATGTACAATAGTATTTGAGTGTAACTATCGAAAGCAACCATACTTACTACGTTACTTGTAAAATCATACGTAGGCTTGTAAATAGTAAGCAAGGTTTACGCGTATAAGGATTGTGACAATGGATGAAGCTACTCAGGTTCAGCCTGGAATGTGCATTGAAAATCGCTATCGTATTGTGCGTAAAATTGCTCAAGGTGGTATGGCTACGGTGTACCAGGCGCAGGATGAGCGTCTCGATAGGCCTGTCGCAATTAAAATAATGCACACTCAGCTTGCTCAAGGAGTACATCGTCAGCAGTTTATTGCTAGATTCCGCAGAGAAGCAACTTCTGCAGCAGCTATAGCAAACCCGCATATTGTTCAAGTTTATGACACTGGCGAATACGACGGTCTTGATTATCTTGTTATGGAGTATGTGCACGGCGTTAATTTGCGCTACGAAATGAACATGCAAGGCACTTTTAGTGTTCGTGACACCTTACGCTTGTTGGCTGAAACTTTAGACGGTCTTGCTTCCGCTCACCAAGCTGGAGTCGTGCATAGAGATATTAAGCCTGAAAATATTTTGATTAATGATCGCGGTCACGTGCAGATTACTGATTTTGGCTTGGCTCGCGCAATATCCCAAGCAACTCTTTCTTCTACCGGATTATTGCTTGGAACTGCGGCTTATCTTGCTCCAGAACTTATTGAGAACAATCTTGCAACACCTCAAGGTGATTTATATTCTGCTGGAATGATGGCATGGGAAATGCTTGCGGGACGAGTTCCTTTTACTGCAGACAATCCTGTAACGCTAGTGTTTAAGCATGTTCACGAAAACACTCCTTCAATAAGCACAGCGTGCCCAGATATTAACGAAAAAGTTGCGCAATTTATATCTAAGCTTACTGCGCGCGATATGAACGATCGACCAGATAATGCTATCGAAGCATTAACGCAATTGCGAAATCTTTCAAAACAATTAAGTGCTGAAGACTGGCAATATAAAATTGATGCTGTTAAGGAAGAGCAAGATTCCGACTCATTATCTCCTCTAGATAATCTGCGCCTTACAGATATTGATAAGTCTGATAGCGATAATAAAACTAAAGATTATAAGTATTCTCAAGATTCAGATGATTCTACAAGCGATTTAGATGCTACTCAAGCAATAAGCACTGCCGCTGTAGAATCTGAAGAAAATACTAACTCTGATTCTCAAAGCAATCCGCTTGAAGAATTTGACGACAGCAATATGCCAACTATTGCAATTGATTCACACGAGCTTAATCGCAATAAGACTTCTATAAATCCACTAATTCCAACATTGCATCCTGCAAGTTTTAATTCAGACTCTAAAAAAGATTCATCTTCTAAAAAGCGAGTAATTGCTATTGCAGGAGGAAGTGTTATTGCAGTGCTAGTTCTTGGTGCTATTGGAAGCTTCTGGTACTTCCTAGGCCCTGGCAGCTACTGGACGCTTCCTAAGCCGGATGATCTTCGATGCGCAAATCAAGCAGCTTGCAAAGTTAAAGATATTAGTTGGCAAGAATATGAGCATACTTTGAAGGTTGCTGGAATTCCTTACACTGTTTCCAGAGACTACAGTGATGATGTTGATTCAGGGAAAGTTCTTGCCACTGTGCCTGATGTTGTTGGAAGTCACATTAGTAAGCACTCGAATAGTAAGCTTCGTATTATACTTTCGCGCGGTATTAAAAAAGCTACAATTCCGTCTGATATTACTAATCCAAAAACTCGTAATGGTAAGAAACCATTGCAAGCACTACGCAAGGCTGGATTTACTCATATTATTCATCGAACTTCACTCGACGTTTACTCTCTTGAAGTCCCAGAAGGAAGCGTTGTTGACATTACTCCTAAACCGGGCACGCGCATGAATCACAATGAGGAAGTTAGTTTGCTTCTTTCTAAAGGACCTATGCCTGTTCAAATGCCGGATATTGTTAATCACACTAAGGATGATGCTGACGTTGCTCTTAGCGGCGCTAAATTAGACGTAAAGTACGAAGAGGAAAATAGCGATACTGTTGCAAAAGGTAGGATTATTAGCGCTTCGGTTGATGCTGGCACTCAAATGCACTGGGGAGACAGCGTAAAAGTTGTTGTTTCAAAAGGACCTAAATCTGTTACCTTACCAAATGTTTGCGGCAAAAACACTGCAGAAGCTCGTAGGATTATTGAAAGCCTTGGTCTACAGGTTAAAATATCGGCTCCTCTTGGAGATTATATGCATGTAGTTAGGTTCCAATCTCCTGGAGCTGGTAGCGAAGTTCCTTTGAAGGATTCACACGGCAATCCTTCTGTTATTACTCTTACAGTAATCTAAGATACAGTTAACTTACTGTATCTGCCATCTTCACTGGTTCTTTGCTTACAGCTTTCCAACTGTTACTAACTTGTATTAGTGCACGTTATTGCTTATTAGCTTGATTATCTTTTGCAGCTTGACGCATTCGTTCTTTTACAGTTTGAGCATATTCGTCAACGTACTCTTGACCGCTCATCTGTTGAATTGATTTCGTTATTTGATCAGTAATTTCACGAAGACGCTCGTGAGTAATCTCACTTTCGTCTTTTACACGCTCTACTTGAATAGGCTCACCATAGATTGCCTGCGTTTTGCCTTTGGCAGGAATTATCTGACCTTGAACCTGCAAATCTCTTGTGCCAATAATTGCCACAGGAATGATTGGACATCCAGTTTCAAGAGCAAGACGAGCAGCACCAGTATGACCTCGATACAGTTTTCCGTCTGGGCTTCTTGTGCCCTCAATGTGAATGCCGAAAAGCTGACCTTTTTCTATAATTTCACGAGCATGATTTAGAGCACCGAGAGATTTTGAACCACCAGAACGATCAACTGGGAACACACCGACGGAAGTAAACCACCACTTCTTAAAACGTCCCTTTAATCCTTTTCCTTCAAAATATTCGGCTTTACCCATAAAGTGAATCATACGTGGGCAAGTTAAAGGAAGTAGAGCATCGTCAATAACAGCAAGATGATTTGCTGCAATAATTGCTCCACCTTTTTTAGGAACATTTTGAACGCCTTTTGCTGATGGATGAATCCTCATGCGGGCAATACCCCCAAGACCCTTCACGAAGAACCAGTACAACATAGCTTATCCTTTCTGCAAGCAAGCAGACACCCGCTAATTTGCACACCAAGAATCAGGCACACTTGCTAGAGTATAATTCATGACTTCTTCTAAGGATACCAACGACCCTCACCGTTACGGAAAAGGAATGTCACAATCATCAAATAATGACGATGCAAAGAATAGTAAAAATTTTGAAGATGATTGGCTGAATTTTATTGCGGATCATTCGGATGATCTAAAAGATATTTCTAATTCTCTCGACGCAAAAAGTTTTGAAAAGCATGCTAAGAAGAAAGAGAATGCACATAATTTTTATTTGATTGCAAAAAATAGTAGCGGCCCACGCGACAATACTCGCTCAAGTTGGCTTGACGTAGATACGACTATGGACGAGTATGGCGATGATTTTGTGCCTCCTAATCCAAAGTTGGAAGATATTTCTCCAGTTACATTTGTTTTATGGACTGTTTTTGCTGTTGGTATTGCTGGTATTATTTTGAGTGCTTTTATTCCATCGCTCGCAACTATTGTTGGAATTATAAGCGCAATATTCATGCTTTTAGGCGGATTAGGGATCTTTTTAAGCCGTAAAAAACCAGATCCTTATAAAGAAGATTATAGAGATTATGGGCATGGAGCTAGAGTCTAACAAAAGCATAAAAAAACATGTCTGCAAAATAAACGCTTTATAGATTGCAAAAGTATTTTGAATAAAAAAGTAGAAGGCCAATACAAAACGTATGTGGCCTTCTACTTTACTTTTAGCTTATTTATTTTTTATTTTATTTTTCTAAGCTTAAATTTTCACTTAAGTTCTAGTTTAAGTTTTGCTTAGTTTTCAGCTTCATTCTGTCCATGGCAAAGCTTGTACTTACGTCCAGAACCGCATGGGCATTCATCATTCTTGTTAGTTCCTGGGAACGTACGACCATCAGACCAAGGGGTCTTCCACTCTTCGTTCTTTGGTCGCATGCTTAACGGAACATCACCTTCAGCATGGCTCAAAGGTGCAGGTCCAACAATTCCAGATGTCTGATCTTGAGAATCAACTTCGGCTTCTGCCTGAGCAACATCCTCATCGACAGAAGAATCAGAAGAAGTATCTTCTGTAGAAGCAACCTGCTCAAGATTAATGTGGAACAAAAGCTGCACACTTTCTTCCTTGATTGCTTCAATCATGGAGTTGTACATCTGATAGCCTTCACGCTGATACTCAACAAGAGGATCGCGCTGGCCCATGCCACGAAGACCAATACCATCCTTCAAGTAGTCCATCTCATAAAGATGTTCACGCCACTTGCGATCAAGCACAGCCAGCACAACACGGCGCTCAATCTGACGAATTGCGTCAGATCCAATGCGCTTTTCAAAGATATCGTAGAAATTGTTTACGTTATCAACAATCAAATCTCGCAAAGCAATAACAGCTTTCTCACCTTTAAGCTTAGAAATTGTTTCACGAACCTGATCCCAATCAAGAATAACAGGCATAACTGCTAACAAAGCGTTTTGCAAGCCGTCCAAATCCCAGTTCTTTGGCTTATCAGAACCGTTCATTGCGCCACGAACATAGCTTTCCACAGTGTCACTGATGAACTTCAAGATGTCCTCATGAATATCTTCACCCTTAAGAACCATCTGACGTTCTGCATAGATAACAGTACGCTGCTTATTCATAACATCGTCATACTTCAAAACGTTCTTACGCATTTCAAAGTTACGAGCTTCAACAGTCTTCTGCGCCGTGCGCACACCGTTAGAAACATACTTAGATTCGATTGGTTCGCCCTCTGGCAAGCCCTTAGCCATAACACGAGCAACAAGCTGAGTGTTGAATAGGCGCATCAAATCATCTTCCAAGCTTAAGTAGAAGCGGGATTCGCCAGGATCACCCTGACGACCAGAACGGCCTCGAAGCTGGTTATCAATACGGCGAGATTCGTGACGTTCAGTACCAAGCACATACAAGCCACCAAGCTTCTTAACTTCTTCGTGCTCGTCCTTAACCTGCTCTTTAACTTCGGCTAAAACGCCCGGCCAACGCTTCTCATACTCTTCAGGAGTATCGTCTGGAGAATATCCTTCAGACTTCAACTTAGCGTCTGCAAGGAACTCAACATTGCCGCCGAGCATAATATCAGTACCACGACCTGCCATGTTAGTAGCAACAGTTACAGCACCCTTACGGCCTGCAACAGCAACAACAGCAGCTTCCTTAGCATTCTGCTTAGCATTCAAAACCTGGTGAGGAATACGAGCAACATCAAGAAGCGAAGAAAGAATTTCTGAAGATTCAACAGAAGCAGTACCAAGCAATACTGGCTGACCCTTTGCATGGCGTTCAGCAACGTCGCGCACAATAGCAGTAAGCTTTTCTTTCTTAGTGCGGAAGATTAAATCATCCTTATCCATACGAATAACTGGACGATTAGAAGGAATTGGAAGAACACCAAGCTTGTATGTTCCCATAAATTCTGCAGCTTCAGTTTCTGCAGTACCAGTCATACCGGCAAGCTTGTCATACATGCGGAAGTAATTTTGCAAAGTAATAGTAGCAAAAGTCTGATTTTCTGCCTTAACTTCCACGTTTTCCTTAGCTTCAATAGCTTGATGCAAGCCTTCACTGTAACGACGTCCTGGAAGAACACGACCAGTATGCTCATCGACAATCAAAACCTCACCATTAGTAACCACATAATCGCGGTCAAGAAGGAAGAGTTCCTTAGCCTTAAGAGCATTGTTCAAATAACCAATAAGAGCAGTATTAGCTGGCTCGTAAAGGTTATCAATACCCAAGTAATCCTCAATCTTAGCAATACCAGAATCGAGAATACCTGCAGTTTTCTTCTTTTCGTCAATCTCGTAATCAACATCGCGGTTAAGCTTCAAAACAAGCTTTGCAAACTCGCGATACCAATGAGTTACATCACCTTCAGCAGGACCAGAAATAATCAAAGGTGTACGAGCTTCATCAATAAGAATAGAATCAACCTCATCGACAATAGCATAGTGGTGACCGCGCTGCACAAGCTCGCTCTTTTCCCACGCCATGTTATCGCGCAAGTAATCGAAACCAAACTCGTTGTTAGTGCCGTAAGTAATATCAGCGTTGTATTGCTTACGACGCTCAGGTGGCTGCTGATCTGTAATAATGCAGCCAACACTCATGCCGAGGAATCGGTAAATACGACCCATAAGCTCACTCTGGTAGCTTGCAAGGTAGTCGTTAACTGTAACAACGTGAACGCCCTTGCCTTCCAAAGCATTCAAATAGCTTGGCAAAGTTGCAACAAGTGTTTTACCTTCACCAGTTTTCATTTCTGCGATATTGCCCCAATGCAATGCCGCACCGCCCATAAGCTGAACATCGAAGTGACGCTGGCCAAGCGTACGCTTTGAAACCTCTCTAACAGTAGCGAAGGCTTCAGGCATCAAATCATCCAGTTTTGCACCATTATCTAAGCGCTGCTTAAATTTAGCGGTTTGACCCTTCAATTCTTCATCGGAAAGCGCAGAAATTTCATCTTCCAACGCATTCACAGCCTTGGCAACGTTCTCAAGGCGCTTTAACTGACGGCCTTCACCCATACGCAAGGCTTTATCGACGATATCTACCACGTTTTGCTCCCTTAGGTCATGTCTATGAAGACGGCCTAGCCAACATAGACGTAAACTGTGCCTATATTACGCGACGGCAGCGATTTTTATAAGCACGCGAGTCGGTGTAACAAATAAAATGCCCGCCTAGCCATCTAGCCGACGGGCATTTTGTTAATCTAACTTAATTTTTACAAACTCCTAAATACTTTATCACTTTTCGTAATTATTTTATTATTACTTTTTCTTAGCAACATTTTCAGGCGTATCAATCTCAAACACACCATAGCTCCATCCATGCCTACGATACACAACAGATGGTCGCATTGTTTCTTTATTAACAAACAGGAAGAAATCGTGACCAATTAATTCCATCTCGTACAAAGCTTCATCAATGCTCATAGGCTCTGCAATATGAAGCTTGCGTCGAATAACAATAGGCGTGTCACCAACGCTAACTTCTACAGACTCACCAGGGCCTAAATCAGAAGCAACAGCTGCATCCGCACTATTGGCAACATCCTCACTAGGCTCCTCAATTTTCATGTCAATTTCTGGCTCAACAGCGCCCATATCAACAGGAACCATTTCCGTGTATCCGCGGCGATGATCCTTGCGGCGATCACGCGTGCGGCGCAAACGTAGCGTCAACTTATCTAGAGCCATGTCAAGAGCACTGTACTGATCAGTGCTAGAAGCTTCTGCGCGAATCACGGTGCTACCTGCAACAACAGTAATTTCAACTCGCTTTGCAGTATCTGCCTGCCTTGGATTACCTTCATGAGTCAACACAATTTGAACGCGCTGCGCATCAGGAGCAATAGCGGTTACGCGATTCATCTTACTTTCTACAACGTCACGGAACCTTTGATTAATCTGCGTATGACGACCAGTAATGACGATTTCCATGCGAAACCTCCCCATATAGATTCGAACCTAAGTTCGATTTGTATCAGCCGACTGCCACGATGCCGTCGGTGCTTCTATTATATCTGCTAAATCAATAAGAAACTAGCAAGTTATTAAATTTAAGCAAAAAAATTTCATAATTATTTCGAAAATTTACGCAAAACAACTAATTTTTTACGAGATGAACAATATCTGCTATACTTGGGAAGGTTGAGGTTTCACGATGGCCGCGGTCACAATGTTCATTCGGAGTGACTGAGGAACTTCCGGGCTCCACAGAGCACAATGGCGGATAACGTCCGCCCAGGGCGACCTGAGAGATAGCGCAACAGAGAATAGACCGCCCGAACGTTTCGTTTGGGTAAGGGTGAAACGGCGGTGTAAGAGACCACCGGACTTCTGGTAACAGTTAGTCGCATGGCAAGCCTCATTGGGAGCAAGGTCAAGCAGAAGACGCTTAAAGGCTGCTCGCCTGAGTCTTCGGGTAGACTGCTAGAGTTTGGCGGTAACGTCAAATCGAGATGGATGGCCATCCGTGTGCACTTGTGTACGCGACAAAACCCGGGGTATGTGAAACCTCATCAACTTTTTGGAGCATCATCGAAGTTGGAAAATACTTCTAAGCATTTCCTAAACGGCAAATCTAAATCATTTTTTGAGCATAATCCATCTACAACACCGTATGTTTTCATTCCAGCTTGTTGAGCAGAATTTAGCGCAGTTGCAGAATCTTCAAAAACTGCACAATCTTTTGTAGCAACCTTAAGAGTTTCTGCTATATCAACATAAGTTTTATAACTGTGTTTTCCTTCTTTAGATAAATCTTCTCCAAATTGCAAAAAATCAAAACAATCTAAAATATTAAGCCTTCTTAACGCAGGCTCGCATAAAGTTTTGGAAAGAGTTGTAATAAGAAACATCTTTACTTTTTTAGAACGCAAGTATTTAACGTAGTCGTAAGCTCCATTTCTAAGAGGAAGATGATTAGCATAAGCATCAAATGCCATATCTGACCACTCCTTCATTAGTTCTTCAGGAGATTCACTAAAACCGTAATGTTCAATAACATAATCCGCAATTTGTCGAGGATTCATAGCTGCTGTAGTATTTGCAAAAATATCCGGAACACTTAAGCCTCGTTTTGCGAAACTCTTTTTATCAATATCATCCCAAACTCCAAGAGAATCAATAAGAGTTCCGTCAAAATCAAAAATCGCAGCCTTAAAAAACGAATTATTATTCTGCAGCGTCATCAATTATCTTTCTACTTGTTTCCAACAATTCATGCGCATGTTCAAGCGAAGTTTTAGAGTTACTTCCAGCAAGCATACGAGCGATTTCTAACTCGCGAGATTCACCTTCGAGTAGATTAACAGTAGTATCTGCTTCTTGACTTTCAAAATCACCATTATTAACAGGTGAAATATTTTTTTGCACAGCGTATTGCGCATCAGCAAAAGAGGCGACTTGAGGCAAATGCGTAACAACAATCACTTGCGAATGTTTAGCAAGTTTAGCCAAACGCTTTCCTAATTCCACTGCAGCAGCGCCACCAACTCCTGCATCAACTTCGTCAAAAATAAAAGTCATGTTTTTATCATCATGCTCGCGCATTCTTGCAACAACAAGTTCCATTGCAAGCATCAGCCTACTTAGCTCACCGCCAGAAGCACTTTTGCCCATTGGTAAATCTGGCGAAGCTGGAAATGGTTTGAAAAGAAACTCAATATCGTCAATACCGTTTGAATCGAGATCAACGAAACCATCTTGATTTTCACTTCTAGAATTTACTCGAACATTTAATTGAGCGCCATCCATTGCTAAAGAAGATAGCTCATTACTAACATCATCACTAAGCTTTTTAGCTGCTTTCACACGAGTGGCAGATAATTTCTTAGCTAAATCAAAAGCTTCATCGTAACGCTTATTACAAGCGGCCCTAGCACGCTCAATAGCTTCTGGAGAATCATCTAAATCTTCAAGTTCAAACTGAGCTTTTTGCGCCCAATTAAGAACATCATCTAAAGTAGGGCCCCATCTTCGCGTAAGCTCACCAAGATCGTGTATTCTTGCGTTTAAAGAATCTAAATCTTCCTCACTTGCGTCAAAATCAATCTGCTGAGCAAGCTGCATTACAATATCGTCCAGTTGCGCATGAATATCATCAAGTTGTTGAGCTAGTTTACTAAATGAATTATCAACTCTAATATTTCGCAATGCTTGAGCAGCCTGATCAATAAGCGTTCTTGCGTCTAAAGATGACGATGAAGCACTATAGTCGATTTGACTAACGTCAAGCGATGATAAAGCTGTGCTCACAGCGTTAATAATTTGCGCAGAATTTTCAATGCGCTCTCGCTTTGAACGCAATTCTTCATCTTCATTAGGCTTTGGATCTACTTGTTTTATTTGCGCTAAAGACTCTCGCAAATAGTCAGCTCTCTGACGAGCAGAAGATTCTTGGTTTTCAAGACGATTACATGTTTCTTGAGCATCTTTTAAAGCTTGATAAGCTTGAAAATACTTATTAGCTAATTCACTATTCTTTGCCACTAGATCTAACATTTCGCGCTGTTTTGCGCTAGTTGCTATACGTAACTGATCACTTTGACCATGAATCGTGATCATTTGTGAACATACGTCTTCAAGCAAAGTTTTTGGAACAGCGAATCCAGATATTGTTGCTCTTGAGCGACCCTGTTTAGGAACAGTTCTTGCAACATACATATCTGACTTTGTTTCATCAATTTCTGAAGTTTCAAGCTCAATACCTGCTTGATTAACAGTTTCTTCCACTTCGCTTGATTTTGGAATGCTAAATACGCCTTGTACCCACGTTTCTTTAGCATTTGGCGAAATTCTAGCAGAATCTGATTTCGAACCAGAAATAAGTTTTATGGCACTTAAAAGCATTGATTTTCCAGCGCCAGTTTCACCTGTAATCGCAGTCATTCGTAAAGAAGGAGTAATAAGCGCGTGTGAAATTGGCCCAAGATTGCGTATTTCTAATTCTTCAAGCACAATATACCTCGTTTTTACTGCTATTAGTTAAGTAGATTATTTACGGTTTGACTGATTACTGTTATGTTCTCGCCAACCAACTACCGGTAAATCAAATTTTGTAACCAAACGCTTAGTAAAAGGCGCTCCAGAAAGTCTAGCTAACAAAAGCTCATCTTTAGACTGTCGAACTTGAATCCTTGATCCTTGAGGAAGAGCGCGCTGACGTCTGCCATCGCAGCAAATCCAGCCGCCAGAAGAAGATTCTTCAAGAATATCAATTGTAAAAGTAGATCCTGAGCCAATAATAAGCGGACGAGCAAAAAGCGCGTGAGCAGCTAAAGGAACTAATTGCAAAGCCGCAACATTTGGCCACATAATTGAGCCACCGGCAGAAAACGCATAAGCCGTTGAACCAGTAGGAGTTGAAACTATTACACCATCACAGCCAAAAGATGACATTTCAACATCATCTACTCGTATTGAAAGCTCTACCATTCGTCCACGATCTGCACGATCAAGCGTAATATCATTCAAAGCCCAGTCTCTTAAAGGCTCACTTTCGCCAGGAAGCCACACGTCAACATGGGCTTCCATACGTTGATCGATTGAATAATCCTTATTTGCGATTCTTCTAATTGCTTCATCAATTTGGAAGCTTTCGAATTCTGCCAAAAAACCAACGTGACCAAGATTTATTCCAATAATTGGCACTGTAGTGCAATGTACTAATTCTGCAGCCTGAAGCATGGTGCCATCTCCCCCAAGCACCACAACAATTTCAGTATGCTCATCAACTAAATTAGTAGGCGTTTTAGAAAAATCAGAAACGGCAGCACTGTGAAAAACATCAACTAGAAAACCCGCTTGAGTAAGCTGTGAAGTAACTTGATTTACTACAGCACTGTGACTATCAAGTCTCGCATGAGTTACTACAAGAGCGCGTCGAGGCGCAGAAGCAGTATTTTCATCGAAATGTTTCTGCATCACAAATACCCTTCGTACTGTTTTCAAATAACAGTACTATTGTAATTCTTCTACGTATATTAGGCGCAAGTATTTGTATTATCAGCCTTCAAAATGCGCATAAAGCAAATATTCTACGTTTCCGTGAGTGCCTTCAATAGGAGATTTTACTGTTGAAACAATCGTTAAATTATTATCTTTAGCACAATTTTCAACATTTTCTAACGCTTTAATACGCAAAGATTCGTCTGTTACTATTCCACCTTTTCCAAGATTTCCTTTTCCAACCTCAAACTGAGGTTTAACAAGTAAAACAACATCTGCATTATTCTCAGCAATGCGCGAAATTACCGGAATAACGAATGTTAAAGAAATAAAAGAAACATCCGAAACTATAAGATTAGGTTTATACGGCAAATCTTCTTCGTAAACGTTGCGAATATTTACTCCGCTCATTTCAATTACTCTAGGATTATTCGCAATTTTAGGATTAAGCTGCCCATGACCAACATCGAGAGCAATAATATGCTCAACTCCTCTTTGTAAAAGCATGTCGCAAAATCCGCCTGTTGAAGCGCCAATATCTAATGCTCTAGTTGACTTGGAAGTAGATAAACCGTATTTAGAAAACGCTTCAAAAGCTCCTTCTAGCTTAAGAGCTCCGCGAGAAACATATTTAGCAAAAGAGCTTACGCCTTCTGATTTAGAAATAACTATTTCTTCTGAATCCTCTACAAGAAAAGAAGATTTTTTAATAGTTTTATTATTTACGTTTACAGCACCATTTTGAATTAAACGCTTAGCTATTGTTCTACTTTCCGCTAATCCTCTGGCAACAAGAGCACAATCCAAACGTTTATGTGAAGAAGAGTTTACAAAAATTCGCAAATCTTCATTAAAACTCATAATGAAAACTCCGGAAGAGTATAGTTTTCAAGAGATTCACCATTATCTTGCAAACTCCATGTCAACGCGCATGCAGCCCTCAAAGCATTGCAATCATTAAGATTATTTACTTCAATAATGCGATTATCAGTAAGCTCAGCTTTTGCATTTTCGCAAATAAAAGTATGCTCGTCCACTTTCTCTGGGCAGTTATGAGACTCGTTAAGTCCTCGCAAATCTTTAGAAACAAAGCTTGGTCGCAAATGTTTCGGCGCAAGCATAAGCATTCTAGGATTCGTAACTCCAGTAAGAACAAGCAAAGACTCGTAGCCTCCCCTTGTTCCGGCTTCAATATCAGTATCTAAACGGTCTCCTACAGCAAGAGATTTAGAAATACTTATTACAGGATTTCCAAACTCGTCTTTTTCAGTATAATGTTCATCCACTGACTCAAATTCAGTTTTTGCATGTTCAGCATTTGCTGCAACAAGCAGTCGAGCCTCATCGTACATTGCAGATTCAGGTTTTCCAGCAGACGAAATAGGCTCAACCCCTGTAGCATTAATAACAGCTTGAATCATTGATCCGCATCCAGGAGCTATGCCAAGCTCTCTAGGAATTGTTAAATCACGATTTGTAACAAAATACTTGGCTCCGTGCTCTACAGCAAAAGAAACTTCTGCCATTTCTTGCCAAGTCATCTGAGGATACCAGCCTTGAATAACAGCTTGCGGATTATCTTTACAAGAATCTACAGGCTGTAAACCTACACGCTTAACTTCCTCTAGCAAATGCTCGGCACCAAGAACCAGAACACGCGAGCCCGGCTCAACATGACGTGCAACCATGCGAGCTGCAACAACTGATGAAGTAATAATCTGCCATGGTTTTACGCTCAGACCAAAACTTTCCAATTGTTTGGCAACAACAGCTTGAAAACGAGAAGAATTATTTGTTGTGTATTCAATAAACATTCCACGTCTTTGAGCACACTCAATCGATTCAGCAGCATACTCAACAGAATTTCCGCCTCTATAAACAACACCATCCAAATCAAGCAAAGCTAAGCTAAAAGCTTCACTTAAAGGACGAGTACTTGCAGAAAAATTCTTTCTCGTTTCAAGTTGCATAAAAATAGCCTTAAATGATTTTAATCCTCAGATTCATCTTCTTCTGGAGCGAATTCGCAATCATCTTCACTTACACCAATCTCATCCATCATGGCGTCGTTCAAATGTTCCAAATCGTAGTCAATAACAATATCATCTGGGTTAATATCGTCATCGTCAGCATCAGCATACTGATTTTCAAGACTGTCAAGCAAAGATTCTAATTCTACAGCTTCATCACTTCTGCCTGCTTCTTCTAAGAAGTACTGCTCAGCTTGAACGGCACGCATACGATACTCTCCAGGTAAGCCCTTCGAACGACCCATTGCATGAACGAGATCAATAGCTTTATCTGAATGACCAGTATCAAACAAAACACCTGCGTACACTAAGAACATTTCGGCTTTAACTTCACCCTTAAGGCTTTTTGCTTCATCTGACATGCAAATCTCTAAAGCTTTATCGAGATTGCCCATGCCGCGCTCGCAATCTGCAATAAATGGAAGATAGTCAAGATAGCCGTTCATGCGCATTGCAGTGCGGAATTCTTTAGCTGCAAGCTTGTAATCACCTTGACGATAAGCTACGAAAGCTAAGGTTTCGCGGGCAAAATCAATTCTTGAAGCCTGCTTAGCAACCCATTTTGCGTGCTCCAAAGCAAGATCAGGATTCTCTTCCTGTAAAACGTATGCTGCAAGAATATGAAGACCAATATTTTCAGCATGCTCTTTGGAAAGTCCACGCAAACGCTCACGGTCTTCCTTAGAAAGCATTGCCCACTCTAGCCCCTTTGGCATTTTAGGCTCGCCAGGACGGCGCGCGGTATAAGGGTTTTGTGATGGATATGAAACTGTTCCGTCAGAATTGCGACGAGGTCCATTTTCAAATCTGACATTGCCATGCGCATTGCTGTTTCGACGCTCAGAGCTGCGATGTTCGTCGAATCGACGATTTTCATTGCGATTATTGCGGTCGTAACGGTCATTGCGGTCATTGCGATCGTAACGATTATTATGACGATCGTCAAAGCGACGATTTTCGCTGCGATTATCACGACGATTATCGCCAAAATCACTTCTGGAATCTTTATGGAAATCCTTGTGGAAGTTTCCACCGCGATTATTTTCTCTGCGATTCTCGTTGTGATTATTTCGACGGTCGAAACGTTTTTCACCATCAAACTTCTTGTAGCGCGGATTTCCGCCTTCTTCACCGCTATGCTCAAAATCGCGTGAACGACGATCATCACGGCGATCATCAAAGCGGCGATTACGGTTAAAACGATGTTCTCCATCGCGATTTTCAGAGCGGAAACCACTTCTCTTAGAACCACTCTTGTGGAATCCATCTTTATGGAAACCACCGCGTCTTTCGCCACTTTTACCACCGTTTCGATGGCCAAAATTACCACGATTACCAAACGACTTGCCACTACGTGATCCGCGCTCTTCGCCCATTATCGGCATACCTTTCAAATTCTAATAAACAATAAAATAATATTAATCTAATATTAAAAACAAATCATGCGCGCTCTACAGCACCAATAGCTTTCTTACCGCGGCGAAGCAAAGCAAAACGGCCGTGCAAGAAGGAAGCATCAGAAAGAACATCGTCAACGCCTTCAACACGTTCATTATTTAGATACAAACCGCCAGCTTCAATAGCGCGACGAGCTTCGGAAATCGTGCGGAACAAACCTGCAGCAACCGCAGCTTCAACAATACGATCCCCATTGTGAGACTTCGCAAAATCTAAGCTACCGTCTTCTGACTTTACTTTAACACCGTCTAAAGCAGCCTCAAGAGTCTGCTCGTCAATATTCTGCAAATCTCCACGGCCAAACAGTGCAGAAGAAGCTTCAATAGCTTGGTTGGTTAAATCTTCACCATGAACAAAGCTAGTAACTTCCCAAGCAAGCACACGCTGAGCTTCACGGCTTCCTGGATCTTCCTGAATTTGCTGGGCTAAACGCTCAATCTCACTCTTTGGCAAGAATGTGAAAACTTTAAGTAACTTAACAACTTCATCATCAGGCTGATTAAACCAGAACTGGTAGAAGCGGTATGGGCTTAACATTGTTGGATCAAGCCACATTGCGTTGCCTTCAGACTTACCAAACTTGCGTCCCTGATTATCCGTAATAATCGGGCTAGTAAATACGTTTACTGAAGCTCCGCGAACCTTACGAATAAGATCCATACCAGAAGTCAAATTACCCCACTGATCAGATCCACCAAGCTGTAAAGTAACATTGTAGTTATCAAAGAGGTACAAGAAATCGTTTCCTTGCAAAACTTGGTAGCTAAACTCTGCAAAAGAAATACCTTCATCTGAGTTCAAGCGACGAGCAACAATATCCTTAGCGATCATTGTACCAACACGGAAGTTTTTGCCAACATCTCGCAAGAAATCAATAGCAGACATCTTAGAAACCCAGTCGTAATTGCTAACAAAACGAACAGGATTTTCTCCATCAAGAGGCAGAATACGTCCAATCTGATTATGCAAACGTTCAGCCCATGCAGCAACAATATCTTTAGAATTTAAAGTTCGCTCACCACTTTGACGAGGGTCGCCAATCAAACCAGTTGCTCCACCAACAAGCGCAATAGGATGATGACCTGCTGCCTGCAAGTGGCGCATGTTAATAAGCTGAACAAGATTTCCAATATGCAAAGATGCAGCTGTAGGATCATAGCCGCAATAATACGTTAATGGTTCTCCGTCAAGTGCTTGAGCAAGCTGTTTCTCGTCTGTAGATTGAGAAATCAATCCACGCCACTTTAGCTCTTCAAACAAAGAAGCAAAACCTGCTTCCTTGTAATTCCTGACCTGAGCCATTCGTATCTCCTTATTGCAAAAATTCCGAAATATCGGGCGCTATGCGCGTCCGCAAGCCTTTTAATTTTTGCAGTACAGGCAGACACTATTACAAAGCTGTCAAAAGCATAATCACAATATTTCAATTTTGCACAATATTATTTTGAAGATGAATTATAAGCAGAACCGTCACTTGTAGAAGAAGCAAACTTACTATATTCATTTACTTTAGATTCAGCTTCATTTATTTGTTCAAGAACTCGCACTAGTGCAGTTCCGCCTCTAGTACAACGAGACGCAACAGATCCGTCACTTGAAAGCAGTTTTCTAAGATTAGAAATTTGGCTGCAATCAATAAATCCGTCTAAAATATTCGTAAAATCATCGTCACTTAAATCAGCAAGATCTCCGCCAATTTCTTCTGCTCGCTTTACACACAAACCAGACAAAGTATGAGCATTGCGGAATGGAACACCTTGTTTTACCAGCCATTCTGCAATATCTGTTGCGAGCGCAAAACCTGTGGCTGATTGCTCACGAAGACGCTTAAAATCAAACTGCATAGTTTTTAGCATTCCAGCAAATGCTGGAAGTAGCACCTCTAAAGTGTCGATTTGGTCAAAAACAGCTTCTTTATCTTCTTGAAGATCTCGAGCATAAGCAGTAGGAAGACCTTTAAGAGTTGCCATCAATCCTGTTAAGTCGCCAATTAATCTGCCAGACTTTCCTCTTGCAAGCTCTGCAATATCTGGATTCTTTTTCTGAGGCATAATAGAAGAACCGGTTGAATAAGCGTCGTCCAAGCGCACAAAAGCAAATTCTTGCGTATTCCAAATAATAATTTCTTCGCTTAACCTAGAAATATCAACGCCAATCATTGCTGAAATAAATGCAAATTCAGCAACAATATCTCTGCTTGCAGTTGCGTCAATAGAGTTTGCGCAAACAGCGTCAAAACCAAGCTCTTTAGCAACGCCGTCAGCATTTAACCCAAGAGTGTTTCCAGCTAAAGCTCCAGCACCATAAGGGCTTTCGTTTGCTCGCGAATCCCAATCTACAAGTCTCTGAATGTTGCGAAGTAGTGGCCAAACGTGAGCCATTAATTGGTGCGCAAGTAAAATAGGTTGAGCATGCTGCATATGAGTTCTACCTGGCATTACAGCATCTTTTGCATTTTTTGACTGAGTAATTAGAGCTTTGCAAACTGTTAGAAGTAGCTTTGCAATAAAACGAGCATGTCGGCGTAAGAACATGCGTATAAGCGCTGCAATCTGATCATTTCTAGAACGACCTGCTCTAAGCTTTCCACCTAACTGACTTCCAGCAATTTCAAGCAATCCTCGCTCTAACGCAGTTGCCTCATCTTCGTCTTCTTCAATAGGAGCAAATGTTCCTGAATCAACTTGCTTTTGCAATTCGTTTAATGAGCAAATCAGTTCTGAATACTCTTCTTTGCTAAGAAGACCTGCACGATACAACGCAAACGCGTGAGCTCTAGATCCTGCAATATCATCATCAGCTAATCGCCAATCAAACTGTGTCGATTTGCTTAATGCAGCAAGCTCTTTAGATGGGCCGGAGATAAAACGCCCGCCCCACAATGCAATCGGATTGCCAGCGTTTTTTGTTGTATCGTGCGAAATCATTATTACCTCAAATCCAAATTAATTGTTTTTTGAAACGCGCATGTCACGAGCTGCAGCAACAGTATTTGACAATCCGTAAATTTCAATAAAACCGTTGGAAGCACGCTGATCGAAAGTATCGGAAGAATCGTACGTAGCTAAGTTAAAGTCGTACAGAGACTCTTCGGAGCGCCTACCGGTAACAACAGCCTTTCCAGCGTACATAGTCATTCGAATATCGCCAGAAACATGTTCCTGAGTTTCGTTAATAAACGCATTCAAAGAACGCACAACTGGAGAGAACCACTGACCGTCGTAAACAAATTCTGCCCACTTTTTATCAAGATCACGCTTTAGCCTGTGCTGTTCACGTTCCAAACAGCAGTTTTCAAGCTCTTGATGTGCAGTAATAAGAGCCTGAGCGCCTGGAACTTCATACAATTCGCGAGACTTGATGCCAACTAAACGATCTTCAATAATGTCAATTCGACCGATTCCTTGAGCGCCTGCTCTTGCGTTCATTTCTTCAATAGCTTGCAAAGGAGTTACGCTATGACCGTCAATAGCAACTGGAACACCTTTTTCAAAAGTGATAGTCACTTCATCAGGCTCTTGAGACTCCATAGGATTTTGCGTATAAGAATAGCACTCTTCTGTTGGAGCATTCCAAGGATCTTCCAAGAAACCTGTTTCAATTGCACGACCCCAAACGTTTTGATCAATTGAGTAAGGGCTTTTCTTACTTTGCTCAATTGGAAGCTGGTGACTATTTGCAAAAGCGATTTCAACATCACGAGTAAGTGACAAATCTCTAATAGGACTGATTGCTTTTAACTGTGGATCTAAGGATTTGATAGCAACTTCAAAACGAACTTGATCGTTTCCCTTTCCGGTGCAACCATGAGCAATAGTATCCGCATCAAATTCGTGCGCTGCATGCACTAAATGCTTTGTAATCAGTGGACGAGATAGCGCAGAAACAAGAGGATACACGTCTTCGTACATTGCATTTGCTTTCAAAGCGAGCATGCAATAATCGTTGGCAAACTCATCTCTTGCATCAACAACATAGGATTCTACTGCACCGCAAGCTAATGCACGCTTCTTTATTGCATCAAGAGCTTCACCGCCTTGACCAACATTAAGAGATACAGCAACAACATCTTGTCCGGTTTGTTCTTTCAAGTAAGGAATTGCTACAGAAGTATCCAAGCCGCCTGAGTACGCCAAAACAATGCGCTTATTAGTATTCATGTTACCTCCATATGCAGCGCTTTGTATAACTAAACAATATAGAGCATATTATACACACAAGATAAACGCAATAGACATGTCGAAAATTGTTGTATTTTTATTTTTTTGTTAAATTACTTGAAAAAATACATAAAAATTTAGAAATTATACTTATACATATAAAAACGTGTACAGCCCAACTCGCACTGTACACGTTATAAATATAAATATTCACGAATAAATTTTCGCAAATAAATTTTAAGCTAACATTTTTTATAATTAGCGAGATGCAACAGTAAGCATCCAGTTTGCTCTTTCTTCCGCTTCTTCATTGGAAACGCAAACCATAATAACAGTGTCATCTCCTGCAACAGAGCCCAAAATACCCTTCAAAGGCTGGCGATCTATAACACTAGCAACATACTGTGCGGCTCCAGATGGAGTATGAATTACAACAATATTATTTGCGTGAGCAACTTCCGTAACAAGACCAGATAACGTTCGAGCAACCTGCTGATCTATGCGAACCGTATCCATTGCGTGACGATTTCCAGTACCATCGCCCAAAACGTAAGCAATCCTGCCGTCTGTTAAACGAATCTTAACAGCATTCATCTCATCCAAATCGCGGCTTAAAGTAGCTTGAGTAACATTAAAACCGTGAAGAGCAAGAACCTTAGAAAGCTGAGACTGAGACGTAATAACCTCAGACAGCAAAGCTTGCTCAATAGCATCTAATCTAGCAGCTTTTGTAGAAGGACGTTGTTGCTTAAAAACAACATCTCCATCATCGTCCACTTCAGCATCCTGTCTAGAATTAATCATAATTTTTTACAGAACCTTTCATAAAAAACATTTATACATAAATATATACGATTACATGCGTAAATATCTACGAAATATGAAATTTATTTCAAAAAATTTGTTATAACAACAGAATAATGCGACTGCAAAACCAATAAAACATGGAATTACAATCGCATTATGCTATTTAATACAGTTTTATACGCGCAAAGTTGCATGCAATGCTGCAGCGGACTTTGTAATCTCCTTACGAACTGCTTCCATTTCTTCACCAGAAAGAGTTCTATCTGCAGCCCTAAAGGTTACAGAATATGCAAGAGAACGCAAGCCTTTACCTAACTGCTCGCCTTCATAAACGTCAAAAAGCTCAACAGATTCGAACAAATCGCCTGAAGCTTTTTCAATTACATCTTGCAAAACTTGAGCCTTCAGCGAAACAGGAGCAGTGAACGCAAAATCTTGCTTAACTGGTGGGAATGTAGAAATCGGCTTAGCTTGAACTGGCTTCATTTGCATATTGTTAAACAAAGAAGTCAAATCAAGCTCGAACGCTGCAGAATGTTTTGGAAGATCCAAAGCGTCGCACACATGAGGATGCAATTCACCAACAACGCCAATAGAAACTTTAGAGCCGTCTTGAGCAATTACACAAACGCTAGCACTGCGGCCTGGATGCCAAGAAACAGGAGCATCTTCAGCGTTAAATTGATCTAGCACAAATTGAACACCAATGCGCTTAGCTAAGCGTTGAACTGCTTCGACAGCATCACTCCAGTCAACATCGCGATGAGTTCCAAGCCAGCCAGTTTCTTCAGCATGACCTGTAAGCAGAGCAGCAACATGCAAAGGCTGATCCGGCAAACCTGCATCTAATGCAGCAAGTTCCGCATTAGATGGTCGCACAGAACCAGGAAGAGCAGGAATTGCAGGAGCGTTTGGATCACTAAAGTAAACATGACCAAGCTCATACATTGAAATATTATCTAAGCCGCGACGAAGATTACGACGAACAGTTCCAGCTAAAGTCATAAGAACTGATCTGCGAAGCCAAGGACGATCTCCTGCCAAAGGATTAGCAATACGAACACTTACCTTGTCAACTTCATCAACATCTTCGCGGAAGGCCTTAATATCTTCTTCACCAACAAATGGGTAGCTTAAAGATTCAACTAAGCCCATTTCTGCAAGCTCATAAGCAATAGCGCGACGAGTTGCCTGCTTTTCTGTTAAACCAGTTCTTCCCACAATAGGAACAGCAGGTACTTTAACAGGAATCTCGTCGTAACCAACAAGTCGAGCAATCTCTTCAACCAAATCGCAAGGCTCATTCAAATCTGGACGCCAAGTTGGGGGAAGAACTGAGAATGAACCATTTCCACCACCTGCAACAGAGCAACCAATATCGGTGAGAATGTCACTAATACGGTTCAAATCAAGATCAAGACCAGCAACACGCTTAACTTCATCAGCTTTGAAAACAATCACATTGCGAGACTGAGTATTATTAACATCATTTGGATAAGAAGATGGCTGAGCACCACCAAACTGCTCCAAAAGGTTTGCAGCCATTTGAGCTGCAGCAGGTTGCAACTCAGTGTCAACACCACGCTCAAAACGACGCGAAGCCTCAGAAGGAATCTTATGACGGCGAGCGGTTCGAGCAATAGATACAGGATCAAAGTGAGCTGCCTCAATCAAAACATTCTTAGTTTCACTGGTTACTTCGCCATACATGCCACCCATAACGCCAGCCAAACCAAGAATACGAGAGCCGTGATTTCCACGAGGAGAATCGCAAATAACCAAATCCTCAACGTGCAATTCGTGATCTTTACCGTCTAAAGTCGTAAGACGTTCACCAGAACGAGCACGACGAACAACAATAGGACCCTCAATTTTATCCAAATCGTAAGCATGCAAAGGCTGGCCTAAGTCAAGCATCACGTAATTAGTGACGTCAACAGCAAGAGAAATGCTACGCATGCCTGCACGAGTTAAACGACGCTGCATCCAGTGAGGGCTTTTAGCATCTGAACTGAAATTATTAACAGCACGAACATAGTAACGGTCGCAACCAGCAACACCGTGAATTGGGTTCGTATCTTCAATGCTTACCTGAATATCTGCAGATTTATGATTCTGAGAGTCCATAAATTTTGCAGCTTGCTCATTAAGAGCTACTACAGGATCTGTGTAAGATGCGCCGGTTGAGTGATGGTACTCGCGAGCAACACCCCTGTACGAGAACGCGTAACCGCGATCTGGAGTAATATTAATCTCCAAAATTGGCTTATTAAGATGAAGCAATTCCATAGCATCATCGCCAGGCTTCAGAGCATCATATTCAGCCTTAGTGAAGCCATATTCGCGAAGCAAAATAATGCCGTCGTGGCTATCTCCTAAACCAAGCTCACGCTCAGATGCGCACATTCCGTTAGAAATATGACCATAAGTCTTACGAGGCTCAATCTTAAAATCACCAGGAAGAACAGCGCCAGGAAGAGTTACAACAACCTTTTCACCTGCAGCCATATTTGGAGCGCCACAAATAATGCCACGAGGAACTTTCTTACCGTTCTCATCAACATCGTTGTACTCTTCACCAACATCAACATGGCACCAATTAATAGTTTTACCATTTTTCTGCGGTTCGGCAGTGGCATCTACTACATAGCCGACAACAATCGGGCCGGTAACCTGAGAAGTATGAATTTCTTCCTCTTCCAAACCTACGCGCACTAAATCCTTAGCAAGCTGCTCGTAAGTTAAACCTTCTGGCACTTCAACATGATCTTTAAGCCAGTCAATATCTACCATTGGCATGAGTTTTACTCCCCCATTACAAACTGTTGTGCGAAGCGCTTATCGCCTTCAACCAAATCATGCATATCGTTAATATCGTGACGAAGCAGCAAAGTGCGTTCCAAACCAACACCAAAAGCGAAGCCAGTGTAAACTTGCGGATCTAAACCTGCAGACTTCAAAACATTTGGGTTGACCATACCGCAGCCACCCCATTCAATCCAACCTGGGCCACCCTTTTTATCTGGGAACCACAAATCAAGCTCAGCACTAGGCTCAGTAAATGGGAAGTAGCTAGGACGCAAACGGCTTTTAGCGTCTGGACCAAACATTGCAACAGCCAAACGGTCAAGAACGCCCTTTAAGTCAGCCATTGTCAAGTTCTTATCTACAGCTAAAGCTTCACACTGGTGGAATACTGGAGTGTGAGTTGCATCAAGCTCATCTGTTCGGAATACGCGACCAGGTGAAGCAATATAAAGAGGAACTCCACGCTCAATTAATGCGCGAACCTGATCAGAAGAAGTCTGCGTGCGCAAAACCATGTTTGAACCAACAAAGCCTGCAGCATCCTTGGCTTGATTTCCCTGAACGTAGAAAGTATCTTGCATTTGGCGAGCAGGATGATCTGGACCAAAATTCAACGCGTCGAAATCAAACCATTCAGTTTCAACTTCTGGACCTGCAGAAATTTGCCAACCCATAGAAATAAAGAAGTCTTCAAAATCTTCAATAATACGAGCTATCGGATGACGAGCACCAAGAGGTTTGCGATTCACCGGAAGAGTCATATCAACTGTTTCAGCAGAAAGCATACGCGCTTCTTCAGCAGATTTAACACGCTCCGAAGCCTGAGCAAATGCACGTCCAAAATCAGCTCGCAAAGTTGACATTACTTTGCCAACTTCCTTCTTTTGATCTGCAGGAAGTGAACCAATAGCCTTGCTCGCAAGAGTCATCACTGACTGAGCACCAGCATATTGAGTTTTCACCGCCTTTAACTCGTCCATGTTCTGAGCTGCAGCAGCACGAGCAATACCTTCTTTGACTGCTTGAGTTACAGCTTTAACGTCGAATGGCTTATTATCGGTCACAGCACCCTTCCTATCTGTATTACGCGTATCCACATGTTTCATTATGTTCTATACACTGTTAAAAATACTGCCCAAAGCTATATTTTTCGCTCATGACTAGACATAGCCAAGCCCATAAGCATTACTGCTGCGCTTGTTGCAAGGTTCATTGATTCCGCTTTACCATAGATTGGGATAATCGAAATATTGTCAACTTGCTGCAATATTTCTTGAGGAAGACCACGCGCTTCGTTGCCAAATAAGATTGCTAAAGAAGAGCTGGTAAGCTCAGTATTTGCAAGAATCTTTGGGAAAGGCACAGGTTTTAGCTGATCTGTTCCGTAAATATCCGCTGCAATAACGCGAATATTTGATTTTTTAGCGTAATCAAACCAGTCTTGAACGCTTAATTGCACTACAGGAAGATGAAATAGCGAGCCAGCAGTCGAACGCACAAGCTTAGAATTCCAACGACTTACGCAATCGTCAACAAAAACAACAGCATCGCAGCCTGCAACATCTGCAACACGAATAATCGCACCCGCATTACCAGGATCTCTTACCTGCCAGCAAGCTGCAATCAAAAGAGGATTATTTGTATTGCCTGCGCGCTCAGAGCCTTCTGCATTCACAAAGTTTTCTGCACTAACAGACTTTTGCAAATTCTTAAACTCACCTACGTAAATCTCATCTAAAAATTGCGCATCGCTAACAGCAACAATTCCTTGCGAATCAGAACTTATTTTTTGCATAATACTTGATTCAACAGGATGAACATATAAATCTTTAGATAACGCTTCTTTAATAATTTCTTGCAGAGAAGAAGATTGATTAGCATTTTCTTCATTGTTAACACAAACCTCTTTAGTAACGTAAATATCACTTATTGAATCTGAAGCGTAACGAACAGCCTCACGAACACTTTGAGGACCTTCAACCAAAAAACGCTTAGAAGCATGCGAGTTGCCTCGACTCAACGCTACAAGCCTACGCACACGCTCACTGTGTGGATTATCAATTAATTCTTTTAAGGGCATATTTACACTTTACTTCAAAAAACGAATGCAACACAGTTAAATAATAACCAAGCTTCAAATATTACTCGTGATGCTCAGAAGAACTAGAAGTGGTATAGCCTTCAGGCTCCAACTGAAAAGTAGTGTGCGAAACAGAAACAGGAAAATGCTCACGCAAGCAGTCCTGAAGCTGGGAAAGCACCTGAGCGCATTGAGCCATAGTCATGTTCGGCTCCACAACTACGTGAGCCATAAAAATTGGCATGCCAGTAGAGACAGTGCTTGCGTGCAAATCATGAACAGCAAGAACATGCGGCACATGCTCTAAATGCTCACGAACTTTATCTAGATCAAGACCTTCTGGAGTTTGTTCAAGAAGAACCTTAACAGCATTCTTAAGCAACTTCAGAGCGCGCGGAATCATAAGAATAGCAATAATCGCGCCGGCAAGAGCATCAAAACCAGCCCAACCAGTGCTCATCATAACAATTGCAGAAATTACAACCGCCACAGAACCCAAAGCGTCATTCATAACCTCAAGGAATGCGGCTCGCATATTCATGTTGTCTTGCGATTGAGACATAAGAATTACAAGCGAAGCAAGGTTTGCAGCAAGGCCGAGTATGCCGAAGAAAAGCAGTTGATTTACATCATGAATGCCTTGGTGACCACTTCCAAAAAGACGCATTCCAGCCTCAACAAGAGCATATACGCCGACAATTAGCAAAATAATAGCACCGGCGGCAGCAGTAATAACCTCAAGACGAGCCCAACCCCACGTGCGCTTACTACTTGGACGACGACGCATAAGAATTGCAGTAACAGTTGAAGCTGCAAGAACGGAAATATCTGTAAGCATATGGCCTGCGTCAATAAGAAGCGAAAGAGAATTCGTAAGGAAAGAGCCGATTACTTCGGCAAAAAATACGATTGAAGTAAGAGAAAGAGTAAGAAGTAATCGGTGCTGGTGGGTGTGACTTGCGTGGATTGCGGCAGCTTGAGAAGCTTCGTTGGCGTTGGTGGTGGTTTTGGTACCTGTGCTTGCGTTGGTATTGGCGCTTATTGAGTATGAATCAATGCCGCTAGTTGGAGTTACACCGTTATGATTATGCACTTTCTAAGCCTCCTCTAAATACAGGAACGATATTATTTCTCAATATCATTCGCATTTTCTCTTATACGCAATGAACCCCAGCCGAAGCCGGGGTTCAAAATTGCTAAGCTATCATATCTACAACTATGTAATCACACGCTGTCAACATAAGTG
Source organism: Gardnerella sp. DNF00753 (assembly GCF_049244275.1). NCBI lineage: Bacteria > Bacillati > Actinomycetota > Actinomycetes > Bifidobacteriales > Bifidobacteriaceae > Gardnerella > Gardnerella sp. DNF00753. The sequence continues at coordinate 729,234 of NZ_CP058393.1, read as the reverse complement.
TGTAAGCGAGAATAAGTGCAACCTGCCAAAATTTTATTTAATGCAACTTGTCAAAAGTTTATACAAAATAAAACGCGCAAATAAAAAAAAAACGGCTAACGAAACATACGTAATAACAATCAAATAGAATATAGTATAACCTAGCTTGCGAAACTACAGATAGGAAACTTATGAGCAAGAATATTACGCGCGTTACTAAGCATAAAACTACAACTCGCTCTATTGTAAATACTATTTTGGGCATACTTATTACTCTCACAATGTCGGCATCACTATTTGCTGCTCCCGAGGCTGCGTATGCTAGCGAAAATAAAGTAAACTCTTGCATTGCAGCAATTCAAAAATCTGACAATAGTACCAAAACGATTGCCGCAGGTTCTTGGTTTGACGGAGTTAAAAATTTTTGGAAATCGATTTTTAAAGGTAAAAATAAAGACGGAAAAAAGGATGAAAAAAGTGACAAAAAGGGAAAGAAAGACGAGAACTCAAAGAAACACATCGAAGTAGTAGACGAAAACGGATTAACAGCAGAAGAACGCAATAAAACAAAAGCCGATAACAAAAAGTCTAAGAAAAAGCAGACTCACAAAAAGAAGAAAAATCGAAAAAATCGGAAACGCAAAAACAGCAAAAATGGTATAAAACGCAAAAAGAAAACTACAAGGCGTAATCGCAAACGTGTTAATCGTAAAAGAAAAAATAGAGTAAAGAAAATAGTTCGTTCTAACACTAATCGCAATACCACCAATAGTGGAAATAATGACGATAAAAATAAAAACACAGGCAATGATTACAAACAAAATCAAGCCCCTACTCCTGCACCTTCTCCTGCACCTGCTCCATCACCACAGCAACAACCACAGCAGCAAGTTCAGGCTCCTGCACCAGCACCTGCACCAGCACCAGCACCAGCACCAGCACCTGCTCCAGCACCTCAGCAACAGACGCCACAACATTCAGGCGCAATAGTTGTTCATCCAGGTTCTTTCTGCAACTCAGGACCGGGAGTAGAAGCTGTATCAGCAAAAGGTGTGCCTATGGTTTGCAGCGACAATGGCGAAGGACGCACTCGCTGGCGCAGACGATAACGCAGATTACGTACTGCGCGAGTAACAATAAATCACACTTTTTCGTTACTAACGCAGTCTACGTACTGCACCAGTAACGCATGACCGTTGTTTTCTCAGTCTTATGACTGAGTTAGTAACGGTATTTGGGCTATCAGTGTTACTTCCTCAGTTCGTTAGCTGAGTTTTTAACAGTGTTTTGGCGATTACCGTTACTTTCTCAGATACTTGACTGAGTTTTTAACAGTGTTGAGGCTTGTGGCTTATGCCACAGAATATTCATCAGCCTAGCTTTACACACTTTTTGGCCTATAACCCTGGAAACCCCCAAAAGTTAAGCAAAAAGCGCTGCACAGCTAAAACTGTACAGCGCTTTGTTTGTGCCTCCGGTGGGACTCGGACCCACAAGCCCGTAAGGGCGTCAGATTTTAAGTCTGATGCGTATGCCAATTCCGCCACAGAGGCAGCAATCAATTATTATGCCATACATCACTGCAAAGAACAAGCCGGCGCGTGGCGAAAACATAAACACACACTTACTAAACACTCGTCAAACATGCAGCTCCATCAAACACTTGCCAAAAACACTCAACTCAGCGTTCTAAACCAAGCAGTCTGCGCCCCAAATCAAGCGTAATGCCATCAAGCAAACCATGTTCACTCGCCACAAAAGTATCCAGCACCCCACCATGATCCTCATACGCAGCTTTTGCTAAACGCTCAAGCACGCGGCTCCACACCACAGCTCCGCCGCCAACAACATCAACGCGCCCAGGGTGAATCGTCGCATACGAGCGCCTACGCTCACGCGTCATGCGCAAAAATCGGTTATTAACCGCGTACGCCTGATCAAGCCCAATTTTAACTCCGTCAACAGCCGAGTGATCATAATGCTTCAAGCCCATTGTTAATGCAGCCATTGTAGTAACAGTTCCAGAAACTCCAATAATAGTGCGCACGCGCCCAGCAGGAACAACTTTGAAAGCTTCGTCAATATGCTTGTCAACGTCATCAATTGCAGCTTGGATTTCGTCTTCAGTAGGCGGATCAGTATGCAAATGACGCTCAGTCATGCGCACAGAACCAACATTCATCGAATATGCTGCAGCAACCTTGTGAGCAGGCAAACTCTCTCCATCCCCTCCAAGCACAAGCTCAGTAGAGCCTCCGCCTAAGTCAACTACAAGATACGGCGGCTGCAAATCATCGCGCGAAACAACGCTAGTTGCTCCAAGAAAACTAAGCGACGCCTCTTCCGTACCACTAATAACTTCAGGTCGAACACCTAGCTCATCAACCATCATCTGCTCAAAAATTTCACGATTTTCAGCATCTCTTGTAGCCGAAGTTGCCACAAAACGAATCGCATCAACCGGATGCTCTTTTAACACCTGCGCAAATTCGTGCGCAGCATCCCGAACTCGCGCTAAAGCATCGTCAGCAAAGCGGTGCGTTTCGTCAATTCCCTGCCCAAGTCTAACAACGCGAAGCATTCTAGGAACAATATCTTTCATTCCATGCTCGGAAACTTGCGCAATTTTAAGACGAATAGAATTAGTCCCACAATCAATTGCAGCAACAGTCACAGATTTTTCTTCACTATTACTACCAACATTTTTTCTAGTATTTTTTATACTATTTTTTTCGTCCACAACAACTTCCGTTTCTTCAGCATCACAATCATCGCTCCATGGAGTTGTGCAACGGCACACGTTTGGATCAAACTCATCCTTAATTCTCTCCAACACCATGTCACCAATAGGATTCACACCTTTGCCCATTACCAAGGTTTGCGCAAGCAAAGCGTGCAAGCATTTCACGCGCACAGGCATACCACCTGCACTCATATCGCTAATATGCTCTTCACTATCTCCCAACGAAACAGCCAATGCATGACGGAATGCCAAATAATACTTATGCGCCTGCTCATACTGCTTCTTAACAACTTCGTCCGTCTGCAACAATTCGTTAAATTCTCGCATAAGACCGTTTGCCTCTACATGAGACACTGCTTTTACAGCTTCGGGACTTGTTAAATAGCAAGTAGTTGGAAATGGTGTGCCATCTTGCAAACACGGCCTTGTTATAACCGCAAGAGGCCGGCCACAAACGCAGCGCGCACCAACAGCAACCATTCCCCTCGGAAATCTTCCAAGCTGCTTCTGAACAATCGCACGTTCAGCATCGCTTGCTGGCGTTTTAAGTAAACGCTTTACAGCATCTTCTGGAGAGTAATGATTATTGTCATTTTTTTGCATAATATTTGAACTTTCTGGCATATTTATTTTTCCCAGCACAGCTTTACTGTAATTTTATTGCAATGGCAAATTATCTGGCTTGTCTGCTTTGTGTATTGCATACATCAAATCACTATACCAAGGTAGAACAGTACGATTCTTAGTTTCGCTATTCTCCTGCGCAAACGCATTAGGCAATGTGCCTGTTACAGCTTCAGGATGCTCCACTCTAACTGCCTGTTCCCCTGGAAAAACAAAACCAAGACGATCTCGAGCCTGAGCTGCAATATACGCTTTATCTTTCCAGCGTTCAATATTATTGTCGAGTGTACGTTTTTGCTCTTTTAACGTACTTTCTTCGCGCTGCAATGCGTGAAGTTCAGCCAAACTTAGAGCATAATTTCTAACTGTAGAAATGCACTCAATTGAACCAACTGTAACTATAAAAACCATGAGTAGAAAAACAAGCGGTCCTGAAAATAGTCGACGCTGCTGCATCGGTGACTGTGTTTCTTCACCTGCTGCTTTCGTACGGCGCTTCCTCATAACCATACATTCTAAATTACTTGATGTATTCGACGTGAAAAACACAATAATAATGGTCAGTTACTAAACAGCAACTGACCATTACTACCTAATTATTTCGTTAGATTACTTTTATAATATTTCGATATATTACATCGCTATATTACTTTTAGATTATTTTAGATTATTTTGCTTGAGCTTTACTTAAGATCGTATCTGCAGAATGCTGCAACTTTTGCAATTCTTCTTCAGTTAGATCAAGCTTGCACTGCTTTACAATACCTTCGCGACCCACGATTGCTGGGTAAGAAAGATAAGAATGGTATTCCTCGCGATAGTTCGAAACAGGCATCTGCTCTTTAGAATCCGAAAGAACAGCATGAACTAGACGAACTGCAGCGGCAGCAATACCGTAATTCGTGTACTTCTTGCCATAGAACACCGTAAAGCCACCTTGGCGAGTTTCCTCATCAACAGCGTTCAAATCAATATTCTTTTCTTTTGCGAGCTCAGCAATTGGCTGTTCAAGAACCTTAACTGTTGACCATGCAACAAACTGTGAATCGCCATGCTCACCCAAGCTATAGCCCTTCACTGCTTTTGGATGCACTCCGAAGAATTTACCAACAGCGCGATGAAGTCTTGCAGAATCAAGCAAAGTTCCAGTGCCAATAACTTTTTCATAAGGAAGACCAGTTGTTTCTTTATAAAGCTGGCAAATAGCGTCGCAAGGATTCGTAATATCAACTAAAACACCATGGAAGCCAGAAGCTTTAATCTTTGCGCCAACTTCTTCAACTTGAACACGATTATGTTTAAGTTCTGCGAAACGATCAGGATTTGGAACGTCTAAAAGTCTAATATTGCCCATAGCACTTACGATAACTTCAACATCTTTCAAAGCATCGTAATCATTGACAGTAATGTTTACATTAAAAGGCAAATTATCCATTGAATCCTCAAAATCCAATGCATCAGCCTTAACCTTAGCTTCATTCTTGTCATACAGGTATAACTCGTCGGCGTAACCACCAACAACAAGCTGGTGAGCAACAGCTGCACCAACATTTCCCATACCGATAACTGCTACTTTTCGCATAATGAAACATCTCCTTCTGTTTCGAGTTTCTCACAAAAATATCACCATTATGCTGAGAATGAAAGTAAATTCAAAAAAATTTTTTGCGTGTCTTGATTTTTTCAAAAATATTTACAAAAAACGGCCAGCCGAAAACACGACTGACCGTTTAAACTTAAAGACTTAAGAAGATTTAAGTTACTTAAAAGTAGAAAGTTACTTCATATACTTCTTGCAAGCCTTGAATGCGCTGTAACCAGCGTACTGAGCGGTAGAACCAAGCTCTTCCTCAATCTCAAGCAAGCGGTTGTACTTAGCAATACGCTCGCCACGAGCAGGAGCACCAGTCTTAATCTGGCCGGTGTTCTTAGCAACAGCAAGATCAGAAATTGTGGTGTCTGGGGTTTCGCCAGAACGGTGAGAAACCATAGAGGTGAAGCCATTCTTGGTTGCAAGTTCAATAGCGTCGAGGGTTTCGGTGACGGAACCAATCTGGTTCAACTTCACGAGCAAGGAGTTAGCTGCACCAAGCTCAATACCCTTAGCCAAACGCTTTGGATTGGTGACGAGCAAATCATCGCCAACGAACTGCAAACGATCACCAAGACGCTTGGTGATTTCTGCCCAATCATCCCAGCCTTCTTCCTGGAATGGATCTTCAATGGAAACGATTGGATACTCGTTGATGAGCTTCTCGTAGTAATCAAGCATGTAAGCAGATTCGCGCTCTTCGCCATCGAAACGATACTTACCAGTTTCCTTGTTGTAGAACTCAGAAGAAGCAACGTCAAGAGAAATACCAATCTGCTTGCCTGGCTCGTAGCCTGCGGCTGCGATTGCATCCATGATGTACTTCAAGGAATCCTCATTGGACTTCATCTTTGGAGCGAAGCCGCCTTCGTCGCCAAGACCAGTAGCCAAGCCTTCCTTCTTCAAAACGTTCTTCAAGGTGTGATAAACCTCAACGCCAGCGCGCAAAGCATCGCTGTAGGTTGCGAAACCGTATGGAGAAATCATGTATTCCTGAATATCGGTTGCGAAATCAGCGTGAGCACCACCGTTCATGATGTTCATGTTTGGAACTGGAAGAATGTGACCATTGGTGCCGCCAATGTAGCGGTACAACGGAAGCTGAGCAGACTCAGCAGCAGCGTAGAGAGCAGCGAGGGAAACGCCGAGAATTGCGTTAGCACCAAGCTTGCCCTTGTTTGGCGTGCCATCAAGCTCAATCATTGTTTCGTCAAGAGCGCGCTGATCGGTGGCATCCATGCCGATAACCTTAGGAGCGATTACTTCGTTGACAGCCTTAACAGCTTCCAACGTGCCCTTGCCCTGATAACGGGACTTGTCGCCATCGCGACGCTCCCAAGCTTCTGCCTCACCAGTAGAAGCACCAGAAGGCACTAAACCAATACCCTGAGCGCCATCTTCGGTCTCCAAATAAACCTGAACAGTAGGATTTCCACGAGAATCCAAAATTTCGCGTGCATATACGCTTTCAATAGCTGCCACAACTACTCCTTTATACCTATGGGTTGTGATGACTCTTTTAAGATTAGTGCGTTTTATGGACGTTATATTGTATTTGCAAGTGTTTATGCCGAGAACGTTCACGTGTCGCGAATTTGTACGTTTTGTCCATGCCTGTGCGCCATAATAGCGAACTGACACGGGGTGCAACCTTACGCATTCATATGATTTTGCGGATATTGCTGAGAACATACCCGTCGAACCTGATATAGCTAGTACTATCGAAGGGATGTCGGATGAATATCCACTTTCGCGAGCGCAAAACTGAATGTATTGCAAACAGCAAGCAAGCGAATAAGAAAGCAAATAAGTCGTTAAAATCTTTTAGCGCTTGGCTTTCTACAATAGTTATAGTTTTTTGCTGGTTTATTATTACGCTCGGTCCTGTTGAAAACCGCGCTCTGCCTTCCCCATTCGAAGTTATTAAAGCTTTCGTAGATTTACACAATGAGGGAATACTGTGGCCGTCTCTTGCAATAAGCATTTTTAGGGTTGTTGCAGGTCTTCTTTTGGGTATTGCGTTTGCACTTCCTGCCGGAATTCTTTCTGGAGGAAGCGCAATAGGTGAAACAATAATAAACAAGCCTAGCCACATGATACGTTCAATACCGTTCCCTGCTCTAGCTCCTCTTCTTATTATTTTTCTTGGCGTTGATGAGCTTATGAAGATTATGCTTATTGCAGTGGGCGTTTTTGGCCCTATGTATGTAAATATTCGCGATGGTGTTCGTAATATTGACCCTCGCCTTATTGAACTAGCTAAGGCTTATCATATTAAAAAATCTACTATTTTCACCACTATTTTTATGCGCGGAACTCTTGCTAATTTTATGACTGGATTGCGTTTTTCTATTTCCGTTGCATGGGTTGCACTAGTTACTTGCGAAACAGTTAATTCTTCTATTGGAATCGGCTATATTCTTTCGAGAGCGCAACAATTCTTTAGGCCGGATCAGATGATGGCTTGCATAATTATGTACGCAATTGCAGGTCTTGGATCCGAAATTACGGCAAATATTTTCGAATACTTACTCATGCCAGAACGAAGAATTTCCTAAAAATAAACACAATAAACAATAAACACAAGATAATAAACACAAAAAAGGAGCCAACTATGGTTAATTTCAAATTAAAAAGCGCAAGCAAGCGTGCTATTTGCGCATTGTGTGCTCTTTGCACAGCAGTTGCACTAGCTTCATGCGGAAGCGCTCAGAAATCTTCAAGCAACGCGTCTTCAGCAAAAGAAGATACTGGCACTATGCGCGTTGCTTATCTTTCTACAGCAAACTATTTAACTACATTGAAGAACGAAAAGTTCTTGCAGGAAGAGTTTGGAAAGTCTAAAGTCACTTACACTGGTCCTTACACTCCAGTTGATGGTCTTACTGCAGTAATGAGCGGTAGCGCAGACGCAACAACTACAGGAACCGGCCGTTTTATTGATCTTATTGCCGAAGGTCAGCCTTGGGTTGCTTTTGCACTCGAATACTACAATGGTGATTCTCAGGGAATTGTAGCATCTGCAAAAAGCGGCGTAAAAACCTTAAAAGACTTGTATGGAAAGAAAGTTGCTATTATTCACAATGGCGACACCGGCGACTACATGCTTCATCGCGCTTTCGATAAAAGCGGTTTAGACGTTTCTAAAGTTCACAAAGTTGAAATGAGCCCTAAAAACTTCCAGGCTGCTTTCTCTTCTGGACAGATTGACGCAATTTCTTCGTTCGACCAGAATCTTGCAGCAGCTATGACTACTCCTGGTTCTAAGTTGCTTGTAAACGCTAAGAAGTACGGCAATATGAACGTTACTATTCATATTGTTTCTAGAAGCTTTGCTAAGAAACATCCTGAACTTGTGAAGAAAATGTATAAGGCTCTTGTGCGCGAAGCAAAGAAGTCTCACAAGGAAAAGAATGTTATTGGCAACGCTTATAAGCAGCTTGGTGCGTCTGACACGATTATTAAGCAGATTGAAAAGTTTGATAATCCAACAATTAGACCAATCGACGCTAAAGGCTTGGAAATGATGAAAGTTCAAGCCAAGGAATACGTTAAGTACGGTTTGATTAAGCAGGCTCCAAAGAATTTGGATGATTCTGTAATGGACTGCAGCAAGTAAACGCTATTACCTAACTAAAATACGACTATGTTTAAGAGCATTTTTCATAAGCGTCACAATGCTGAAGTTTCGGAAGAATCTACTTACGAATCGAATATTAACGATAGTGATTACTGCGTTAGTATGGAGAATCTTGGTATTTCTTTCGCATCTTCAGAAAGTAAAAATACAGAAGATAATTCTGCAACTAATTCTTCTTTCGTATTGAAAAACATTACGATGAGAATTAAAAAGGGCGAATTTGTGTCGCTTATTGGTAGATCCGGTTGCGGAAAAACGACGCTTTTGAAAATAATTTCAGGACTTCTTACTCCTACCGAAGGCAGCATTTACGCCACAAGTCGTCAGGCTATTGGTTTCCAGGATGCGAGATTAATACCTTGGCTTTCTGTGAGCAAAAATGTTGTTTTTGGTATGGAAGCAAGTAAGCAAGAGCTTAAGGATATTGCGCATTTAGCACTTTGCCAAATGCAGCTTGAAGACTACGATAACAAGTGGCCATCTCAGCTTTCTGGCGGCCAGCAGCAGCGCGTATCTTTAGCAAGAGCTTTAGTTAGAAATCCTGAATTATTGTTGCTTGACGAGCCTTTTGGCGCTTTGGATGCTCTTACGCGATTCGATATGCAAGATTTGCTTAATAAGCTTCAATCTGAATACGGCTGGAGCACGCTTATGGTTACGCACGATATTGCGGAAGCTGTGAGACTTTCTGACCGAATTCTTATGATTAAAAATGGTGAGATTTATAAGCAATGGCATATTAATCGCGAGAATCTTGACGCTCAAAATCGTCCATTAAATCATAGTGAAATAGAAGACGAGCTTAGAGAAGCGTTACAATAAGTAAACTCGAAAAAATGATAAAGGCGACTGCAAAATAAGCGGCCGCCTTTATCTATAAAATAAACACAAGCAAATTTACCAAGCTAAATCTTCAAGAAGTTGACGCACCCATGAAAGTATTTCATGCTCGCTCATTGCGCTAGTTCCAAGCGAAGATTCAAAAGGCGCTGGAATAATAAGCATATGAGTAAGAGGACGATACTTTGCTCCGCGGTAAATTCTTTGCAAACGCATCCACAACGACTCTTTTGGATCGATGCCAACAACTCGCACTGATTTTCCTTGAGAACTAATTTGCGTAATACCAAGCTCTCGAGCCTTAAAACGCAAGCGAGCAACATCACACAGCGCGCCAAACGCTTCAGGCGGCTCACCAAAACGATCCAACAACTCGTCGTGAAGATCCTTCAAATCGTCATCATTACTTGCGCAAGCAAGCTTACGGTACACTTCCAAACGAAGCTTGTCGGAAGCAATATAATCAACCGGAATCGAAGCTTCAATAGGTAAATCAATAGTCACCGAGACAGGCTGAACGCGCTCTGGCTCCTTATACTGCTCAACAGCTTCTGAAACCATTCGAACGTAGAGATCAAAACCAACTCCCTCAATATGCCCACTTTGTTCATCACCAAGAAGATTTCCAGTTCCTCGAAGTTCCAAATCTTTCATAGCAACATCAAAACCGGAGCCTAAAGCCGTGTGCTGAGCAATAGTTGCAAGACGATCGTGAGACTGCTGAGTCATTGGCTTAGTTGGATCATACAAGAAGTAAGCGTATGCACGCTCACGTCCTCGCCCAACTCGCCCGCGAAGCTGATGCAATTGGCTTAAACCAAATCTGTCGGCATGATCAACAATAAGCGTATTCGCATTAGAAATATCAAGACCGGTTTCAATAATCGTAGTGCACACGAGCACGTCAATATCTCTATGCCAAAAATCGCGAATTACAGCATCAAGCTGCTTTTCACCCATTTTTCCGTGCGCAATAGCAACGCGCGCATCCGGCACAAGCTCGTTAATTTTGTTTGCAACAGAACTAATATCTTCTACGCGGTTATGAACATAAAAAACCTGTCCTCCGCGCAACAATTCTCGCTTAATACAAGCTGATACTTGCGAATCTTCATAAGCGCCAACATAAGTCAAAACTGGAAGACGGTCTTCTGGAGGCGTAGCAAGTGTAGACATTTCACGAATACCAGTTACAGCCATTTCAAGCGTTCTAGGAATTGGCGTTGCTGAAAGACTTAATACGTCGACGTTTGTACGCAAAGCTTTTAACGTTTCCTTATGCTCCACGCCAAAACGCTGCTCTTCATCTATTATGACTAAACCTAAATCTTTGAATTTTATACTCGGGTTCAAAAGTTTATGAGTTCCAATAACAACGTCCACGCTTCCGTCTTGCAATCCGCTTAAAGTTTCGTCAATTTCTTTAGCGGTTTGGAATCTACTCATTGCAGCAACTTTTACAGGGAATCCTTCAAAACGATTCGTAAAAGTTTCGTAATGCTGTTGAACAAGCAATGTTGTTGGAACAAGAACAACAACCTGCTTAGAATCCTGAACAGCTTTAAAAGCTGCACGCAACGCAATTTCAGTTTTTCCAAAACCAACATCGCCGCAAATTAAGCGATCCATCGGCATTGGTTTTTCCATATCTGCTTTTACTTCATCAATAGTTGTCAGCTGATCGGCAGTTTCTTGGTAAGGAAATGCGTCTTCCAACTCTTTTTGCCAAGGAGTATCTTTACTAAACGCAAAACCGCGAGACTGCTGACGCGCGGAGTAAAGCTTAATAAGATTTTCCGCAATTTCGTGAACATGCTTTTTAGCTTTTGCCTTAGTTTGAGCCCAATCCGAGCCTCCAAGCTTATTAAGTTTTGGTATTTCGGCACCAATATATTTGCTAACTAAATCAAGCTGATCTGTTGGAATAAATAATTTATCTGCAGGAGCGTTACGTTTACTTGGCGCGTATTCAATTACTAAATATTCACGAGTTGCAGTTCCACCAGTTACTGCAATATTTCGCTGTTTCATGCCAATAAAACGACCAATACCATGCTGCTCGTGTACTACAAAATCTCCAGGCTTTAGTTCCATTAAGTCGATTGCTTTGCGCCTGCGTTTTGGCGTTTTTAATTGTGTTGAAGCAGAAGATTTACCAGTTAAATCGCGCTCTGTAAGCACAGCTATACGCGCTTTTGAATCAATAAAACCGTCGCTTAAAGAAGAACGTACTGTAGTAAAGTTTGCAACTCCTGTTGTTCTAACAGCTCTTCTTAATCTAGAAAGAGTACCAGAAGCTGCTGCAGTAATAGTTACATCAAAACCGTCATCTATAAGAGATGATATTCCGCCTGAAACTTTCGAAGAATCTCCCCTAAATTCTTCAGGAGCTTTAACAGGTAAAGAGATATTTCCTGCAAGCGTATCGTCTACGCCGAATGATGTTAATTTCCAAACATCATGATTAGAAAATTCTAATGCAGAAACAGTTTCGTCAAAATCTAAGAAATTAGCTTGATCAAAAGTAATAGGAGCGCCAGCCCCAAGACCAGAAGCTGCAACATGCCAGCTGGCTGCCAAAAATTCGTTTGCAGTGGACGTAACATCTTCTGCTGCTCTTCTGCATTTTTCCGGGTCAGAAAGCATTATTACAGCATTTTTAGAAAACATGTTTTGCACTGATTCCATGTTGTCAACTAATGCAGGCAGCAAGGATTCCATACCCTCTACCGGTATAGAATTTGCAATGGACTCAAGCATGTCATCAGCATTGGGAATAACACCAATAAGAGAGCGAGCACGATTACAAATTTCCTCTGTAAGTTGCAGTTCTCTACAAGGAGTTGCCCAAAGTTTTTCAATATTATTTCCGTATGTGCGCTGATCTGAAGCATGGAATTGCTTCATTGTGTCAATTTCGTCACCAAAAAATTCAATACGCACTGGATGCGTCATTGTTGGCGCAAATACGTCAATAATTCCGCCTCGAACAGCAAATTCTCCACGCTCCATAACCAAATCAACGCGCGTGTAAGCATTTTCCACCAAACGCTTAGTTGCGTCTGTAATAGAAAGTTCTTTTCCACACTCAAAAACTAGCGGATCTACATCTCCAAGTCCTGAAACTACTGGCTGAATAAGAGATCGAACAGGAAGAACAAGAACTCGAATTGGTCCAAATAAAGAACTACCTTCTTCTGGATGCTTAAGCCTACGAAATACTGAGATTCTGCTCGCAACAGTATCTGCGCGAGGTGAAAGACGCTCGTGAGGCAAAGTTTCCCATGCCTCTAGTTGTGCAATGTCTTGCGGATTCCCCCTATACCAGTCACGAAGAGATTCAGTGAAATCTGCCGCATCTTTGGCTGAAGGAACAATAACAACAACAGGCATATTCTCTGCAAGAGAAGCTGCAAGAGCCGGTCGCACTCCAAGAGGCGCTGCAATATTAAGCTCGCCACTTTCTGCAGGTTTTTGAAACTTGTTAATTGAATCAATATTATTTTTCGATAATGCACGAAATATTTCATCTTTACTGCATAAATCTAGCAAAATATCATGCAAATTGATTGATGATTCTTCTGTTTCAATATTTTTTAATTTTGCAGCCATTTGTATTGACCTGTTATTAGCGGCCATTAAAATGCTCCTGAGTTGCTGCAAGCCCTCGGAAAATAACGCTTTCTGCAGCATCAGCACCGTCAGCTAAGAAGTTAGGAAGTTCAGATTTTTGAGTTCCACCAAAGCCGCCAAGCACCCAATTTACAGTATTATCATGCGCATGAGCACCACGCTGAGCATGACCTACGCCCATGCGAACGCGAGCATATTGTTGAGTTCCAAGGGATCTGTCAATAGACTTAATACCATTATGGCCACCTGCGGAACCGCCAGCTTTTACTTTAATTCTGCCAAAATCTAAATCCATATCGTCGTGGATTATAACAATATGATCCGGCTCAATCTGATAGTAGGAACTTATAGATGAAATAGCAGCTCCTGAATTGTTCATAAAAGTTAGCGGCTTAGCAAGGAAAAACTTAGCAATTTTCCCATCCAGATTCATCACACCTTTGCCAAGTTTTGCTAAACCTTTGTGGTCTGCAAGAGACACCGACCAGCGCTCTGCAAGCACATCCGATACCATAAAACCCATGTTGTGACGCGTGCCTTCATACTTTGTTCCAGGATTTCCTAAACCTGCAATAAGCCAAAAATCAGATGCCATACATCCCCACCCCAATTCGCATAGGTAGCCAACAACAAAACGGGCGCATCGATTGAAGCTGGATTTCCAACTACCCGATACGCCCTCATATACTGTAATCTATTTTAGCAAGACTCAAGTCATTGCGTAAACTACTTCAAAAATTCGTCTGTAGTTAATTCTTTTGCTTGAGGAGTTTTATATGTTACTTTGCCTTTAGAATCCGTATATGCGCCTTCCTTACTTAGGAAGTTGAAGTATTCTTGAGCACCCTTAACATCATTCGTGCCGAACACAAACTTGCCGCTTTTTATGTCTGCACGATTGCCCCAATATTGCCCGTCAACAATCATCTTCATGCTTCGCTTAACGAATTTCACATCAAGATTAGCTTCAGGAGCTTCTTTTACTAAAATATTCGCAGCTTCATCTGGATGATTGTAAGCATATTCATAACCGCGCTTAACTGCTTTAACAAAAGCGCGAACAAGCTTCGGATTGCGCTTAACCGTGTTTGCGTGAGTAATAATGCCAATAGTGTCCTGCTGGCCTGGCACGCCATAGTCTGCTTCTTTAAAGCAACGCAACTTTGGACCATACATTTGCGCTTGCACGCCTTCCCAAGTTCCATAAAAACCACCAAAATCAGCTTTTCCGGATTCAAGAGTGCGGAACGTGGAAGTGCCAACAGTAACCTTATCGAACTTACCTTCGCCACCATCATGCTGAATCATTCTGCGAATAACAGCATCGCCTTCTGCAGATCCAAAGGTTGCAAAAGTTCTACCATCAAAGTCTTTAGGAGAATGAATTTTAGTGTTTTTATAAAGAGAGCACCAAATTGCGCTAGGCTTTTGCTGAACTTGCAAAACTTCCTTCAATTTAGCGCCCTTTGTGCTGAAATCTGCAAGATTAGTAGTATTACTTAAAGCAAAATCCGCAGCTCCAGAGTCAACAGCATGCTCGGCACCAGTTTGAGACACAGCCAAAATATTCACGTGTAAACCAGCTTGCTTAAACCAGCCCATATGCTTTGCCACGTATACGCCAATATGATTAGTATCTGGTATCCAAGAAAGCATAAACGAAACGTTTTGAAGACCAGATTTACTATTCTGCTTACTGTTGTTTGATCCGCACGCGCACAAAGACAGAATGCAGCATGAGCTTATAAAAACTGCTGTTGCGCGCATAATATTTTTATTAAATTTAAAACAAAAAGCTCGCGCATTGCGCCATAATTGACATATCATGAGTTCCCTAACTTTCTTAAAAATCCGCTTTCTGGGAATGTGACACGAACTTGGCAGAAAACGGTATCAAGGGCCTAGCCCGCGCCGTTCAATGCCCCCGAAAATTAGAACTTTCGGTTTGCCACACATTGACTCACGAAACGACTAAATTATGCACTAATCGAAAGACAAATACGCATAAAATACACGTTTGCTAACTACATACTAGCTATGTGATATTTTCATACAAGAAAGTTTGTAAAATTTTATGTTGTTTGATTGGGGCAGCAGTCAAACAACTACAACAAGCATTATTGCTTGTATATTGAAAGGAACGATATTCCATGACGCGCGCGCGTTGGAAATCACTACTGCATAATTATCTGCCAACAGTAATTTCTATTATTACGTTACTAATTTTTTGGCAGCTTTCTTGCGAATTTTATAAAATTCCAGAAAATTCTATTCCAACTCCGACAACTATTGCAAAAGCCACTTGTGAAGTGTGGCCGCAATTATGGCCTGCAACTCTTGCAACTATTGAAGAAACGGTTATTGGTTTTAGTTTTGCCATTGTGTGCGGCATTTTGCTGGGCGTACTTTTTCACGTATGCAAGCTGGTTCACGCAGCTTTGTTCCCCCTTCTTTGTGCTGCACAAACGTTACCACTTATTTCGATTGCCCCTCTATTTCTTATATGGTTCGGTTTCGAAATGTCTGGAAAAATTGTTATCGTAGCTATTTTTAGCATGTTCCCTATTGCTGTTCAAACAATTAGAGGTCTTGATGCAGTGCCAAGTTTTTATAGCGATGTAGCTTTAACGTGCGGAGCTGGACGAGTTTGGACGCTTTGGCATGTAAAATTACGAGTTGCAGCGCGCCAAATTTTTGGCGGTATTCGCATTAGCGCAGCCTACGTTTTTGGCGCAGCTACTACTGCAGAATATCTTGGCGCTCGTCAAGGATTAGGTATTTGGCTGCAAGCTGCATATAATTCTTTCCGCACTCCCCTCATTTTTTCAGCGACTTTGGTAATTATTGCTTTTACAGCATTGCTTATGGGAGTAGTCAATATTAGTGAGCGTCTGCTTCTTGGCCCTGTAAGCGATGACGAAGATCCAGACAACCAGCTTTAAAACACCGTTAAAAACTCAGTCAACAAACTGAGAAAATAACGGTAATAAGCAAAACACCGTTAAAAACTCAGTCAACAAACTGAGAAAATAACGGTAATAAGCAAAACACCGTTACTAACTCAGTCAACAAACTGAGAAAGTAACGCATAAATAGCAATATCCGTTATTATCTCAGCTACAAAACTGAGATAATAACGGATTAGTAACGGCAATTCTACTACTTTGCAGATTCTTCTTTCATAGCCTCGCCAATAGCATCGCTTAATTCCTTTTGAGCTTTGCCATACGCTTCCCAATTACCTTCACGCATTGCAGCATCGGAATCTTTCAGCGCTTGAGCTGCTCGCTTAAGAGCAGCCTTTACTTGAGGATTCGTATAACCTTCTTGCTTATTAGAAGGCTTATTCGTTGAGCTATTGGCACCTGAATCTTTTTGATTAACAGCTGCAGAAGATTTGCCAGTCTTCTCTCCATTTTCGCCAGATTCTCCAGGTTTATTAGACGCATCTCCTGCCAAAGCTCCGGAATCTCCACCGAATACTTGATCAAGAGCTTCATCTAATGTATCTGCAAAACCAACCTGATCACCGAAAGCAACTAATACCTTCTTAAGCAACGGATAGCTTGTAGAACCACTTGATTGCACATAAACAGGTTCTACGTAAACAAGTCCTCCGCCAAGAGGCAAAGTAAGCAAGTTTCCTCGCTTAACTTTTGTAGAACCAGATTCAAGCAAATTCAGCTCTTTAGAAACATTCGCGTTAGCGTTGAAGTTGTTTTGAGCTTGACCAGGGCCTGGAACGTTAGAAACCTTAGGTAATTCTTGCAAGCGAAGCTTACCATAGTTTGGTCCAATCTTTCCCGGAGTATCCCCGGCATCTGAATCAACAGACAAGAAACCAGTTAAAATTTCGCGAGTAATCTTACCTGCAGGAATATATGTAGAAACTAGTGAAAATACTGGCTTCTTTGCATCTCCAGTTTGCAAAGTCAAATAGTAAGGCGGTTGCAAAATATCCTCACGCTGAAGACTTTGAGATTCAGTTGGATCAACAGGAGTCTGCCAAAAATCTTCGCCAGAGAAGAACTGACTTGCAGTATCTACATGGTACTTTGCGAGCAAATAACGCTGAACCTTAAACAGGCTTTCCGGATAGCGCAAATGCTTCATCAAATCGCCAGAAATCTTAGAAATATCGTGATAATGACCTGGGAATATTGATTTCCAAGCTTTAATCACAGGGTCTTTGGTATCCCAAACGTACAAATCAACCGAACCATCGTATGCATCAACAGTGGCTTTTACTGAATTGCGAATATAATTTGCGCGCTGATTAGTTAAGCCTTTAATTGAGCGAGATGTTGTTGTAGTTGAATCCTGCGTAATACTGCCAAAATCAGTCATTTGAGAGTATGGATAAGCGTCAGAAGTAGTGTATCCGTCAACAATCCATTTAACTCGGCCATCTACAACAGCAGGATACACTCGGCCGTCCAAAGTCAAGTATGGTGCAACTTTAGACACACGCGTCTTAGGATCTCGATCGTACAAAATTTGCGAATTTGCAGTCACGCGATCCGAGAAGAGAATCTGATCTGACTCAAAACGAATAGCATGCATAAGCTTTGAGAAGAAGTTTCCAAGACGAGGACCACCATTTCCTTTAAAAGTAGTTAAAGCACCTTGAGAACCAGTTGGATAATCAAACTCCCACGGAGCTGTGCCCTTTGGTGAACCAACGATGGAATATTCTGGAGCATTTGGAGAGAAGTAGATACGAGGCTCATATTTTTGCAACTTCGTAAGCTTACCTTGAGTTGGAATACCATACTCCATAAATTGCGGCTGACCGTCTGCAGTTACTTTATTTCCATAAGCTGCCACAATTCCATAGCCGTGAGTGTAAACAGTGTGATCATTAACCCAGTTACGATTGTCATTTCCGGCTAAATCTAGTTCTCGAGCCGCAATAACAGTATCTTGACTCACTCCATCAATATCATACTTGTCTACTGCAAGAGTATCTGCGAACGTATAGTATTGCTTTGATTGCTGAAGCTGACGGAAGGTTGGAGAAGTAACTTGAGGATCAAGCAAACGAATTTGCGCAGTAGATTCTGCTTCTGCAGATAATGCTCCAGATTTTCCGTGAGAAGTTGCGTTATACGATTCTTTCTTTACATTGTTTAAACCGTAAGCAAACTTTGTAGCATCAATATTTCGCTGAATATAAGGCGCTTCCATTTCCTGAGCGTTAGGAGCAACCTTAAAACGCTGCAAAAGTGCAGGCCAAGCAAAAGATATAACAATTGAGCAAGCAATTAAAGAAGCCAAAGCAATTGTTGGAGTTTTCCAAGCTTTAACAGCACTCTTAAAACGTTGCGCTATTGGAGCTTCACCAGAAAGTGCATGAGATTTCATAAACCAGAACGCAAGAACAGCACCAACCAAAACTGTTACAACTGCCATTACTATGCTTCCAGGCACTACAGCGTTCATATCCGTGTATGATCCACCAGTAATTCTTGAACCATCAAGAGTTACTACAGAGAACATGTCTAAAATTTGCAAAACTGCCCAAGATAAAATCACAAGCATAAACCATATTGCAATTTGCCTGCGAGCACGGTTAGTAATATTCAATATTCCATTGCCAGCAACAGGCATAGTAAAGCGAATACCACCCATAAGCAAGTGCGAAACAATAGAGAAAATAAGGGATATTACTAAAAGAAGAACAAAAGCACGGACAAATAACCTTAGTCCTGGAAGCACAAACACGTAAAAACCATTGTCGATTCCAAATTGTGGATCTTTAATTCCGAAAGGCTGAGCGTTGAACATAAGTAAGATTTGCACCCAGTGATTGTAGAATTGGAAACCAAATATTGCGCCAACAATTAGCGAAACAATACCAGCAGCATGTAACGCAACTTTAGAGCTTATTCCATGCTTTAAGTCAATAACATTTCCACGCACGCGAATATAAGAGCCATCTGCATTAGTCGGACGAGCTTTAATCGCTAAAGCTGCAGACAAGTAACCGAAAGCGGACATCAGTACAGCGTATAGTACCCAAACTCCTACTTTTGCAGCCAATTGAATCCAAATTACGCTTTCAAATCCAAGCTGCGCATACCACATGCAATCAGTAATAAACTTTGAAAGACCAAAAACTATTGCCACTACGAAAGCTATTGCTATTACTATTGCAGCAAAAAGCCAGCGCCATCTTCTTGAGCCACCAATAAATTTACCTACGTTAAACTCTAATCTCATAAAATGCTTATACTCCTTATTTTTGGCGCCTTTATCATCGCTTTTATTGCTTTTACTATTTTCGCTATCTTCACTAGTATCGCTATTTTCGCTATCTTCGCTATTTTTTGGCGAATCGCCTTCGTCTTCTAGTTTCTTCTTAGCTTCCAATATATCGCTAAAGAGGTCACCGAGGTCATCATCGTCACTATAATAGTCTGCCAAATCTTTTATTTTTTTCGCAAACTTTGAAGAAGTCTTATCTTTGTTTTTACTATTAGACTCATCTTTAGACTCATCTTTAGCAACAGCATCATCACTGTTATTATCTTCATCAATGCTTTCTATAACTACATCTTGATCGCTGGAATCATCCGTAGAAGCATCGTCAGAAGTATAGGGAGAATCATTATTTTGATTGCTCTTTTTCTTTCCATCGCTTGAATAATCGGAACGCTTATGCACTTTAGTGTTTTTAGGTTTTTTAGCCATATACGCGCCAAAAGCAACCCATGCAATGCCAATGATTATTTCTATGATGACTTTCAACATAAGGATAATAGTACTATACTAATTATTCCTAATCTACTTGTTGTGTTTGTTGTGTAATCAAAAATAATTACAAAAAAGCGCGCTCGCAAAAGTAGCGAACGCGCCTGATGTGATTAAATTAAATCATGTAAGCATTTAAGCTAAGCAACATCTGGATCATCTTTAGCGATAGTTCCGGTAAGCTTACCAATAGCCTTCATCAGATGGTATACAACCAACACCACAACAGTGCCAATCGCAATACCGTTGAACTGAATTCCGGAAACAGCAAACTGGAAGTTAGCAATGCCAATAATCATCACGATTGCAGCAATCATAATGTTAACTGGCTTGTCGAAGTTCACCTTGTTTTCAACCCAAATGCGCACACCAATCATGCCAATCATGCCGTAAAGCAAAGTGGTTACACCACCCAAAACGCCGGCTGGAATGGAGTTTACAACCGCACCGAACTTTGGGCAGAGGCTCAAGATGAAAGCAAACGCTGCTGCACACC
Organism: Gardnerella sp. DNF00753; assembly: GCF_049244275.1. Lineage (NCBI taxonomy): Bacteria > Bacillati > Actinomycetota > Actinomycetes > Bifidobacteriales > Bifidobacteriaceae > Gardnerella > Gardnerella sp. DNF00753. Next base: position 708,935 of record NZ_CP058393.1, on the reverse strand, counting down.
AGTAAGCTGCTGTTGAGTAAACCTTTGTTGCAGCCATAACACCAATGTTTTCACCATATGTAGTTGTACCGCAGCCACCGAAGCAACCTGCAATTGCAGTACCTAAACCGTCGGCGAATAAAGCTGTACCAATCTTGTCATCGTAATTTCGACCAGTCATTTGAGCTACAGACTTAACGTGACCAACATTTTCTGCAATCAAAACAAGAACCACAGGCAAGAACATAAGCAGAACGGAGAAATCTACTTGTGGGGTGTGGAACTTAGGGAAACCAATCCAAGAAGCATTCTCAATCTGACTAAAATCAACTTGTCCGCGCCAGCATGCGTACGCGTAGCCAACAAGAACGCCAAGTAAAATATTCAATCGTCCAATAAGACCGCGGAAGATTACTGCAATAAGCATAACTGCAACCAAAGTTACCAAAGCCGTATCTGGAGCCTTTTGGAAGTTACTCCAAACGGCTGGGCCTAAGTTAAAACCAATAATTGCAACGATTGCACCGTTTACAACAGGCGGCATAATAATGTCAATCCACTTAGCGCCCGCAAAATGAACAAGCACACCAATAAGCGCAAGCAAAATACCTGTGCACATAATGCCAAAGCTTGCAACAGCAATGCCTTTATTAGCTGAAGCTACAGCCATAACAGGTGCTATAAGACCAAAAGAGCTTCCCAGATAACTAGGAAGCTTGTTTGCGTTAATCAATAAGAACAATGCCGTCGAAAGAGCTGTGAACATCAAAGTAGTCGACGGATCAAAGTGCGTTAAAATAGGCACTAAGAATGTGGCGCCAAACATTGCAATAACATGCTGAGCACCAATACCAGCGGTGCGAATCCAAGTTAAGCGTTCATCTGGCTCAACTACTTCGCCAGGACGCAAAGTCTTACCGTCGCCGTGACGCTGCCATGTAAACAAAGAATTCATTTCTTCTCCTCGTAAAAACAAGTTCTGCAAGAGGTATGTAAACGAGTGTCGTTAAAAAAAAAACAAGCACTCGCCGAGCGCTGGGATGGCAGCTTCTGGGGGTCTCCATTACACCACCGACCCATATGCCAAAGAGAAATTCTAACGCGCAAAAAGATATGTGTCGAACATAAGTAGAAAATCATAAAACTACTTTTTATTTTTGTTGAAATATCAAGCAAAATCGGTGTGTCGAAAAGAGCAAAATAAACACTAACGAATGTTTATAATTGCTCACTTATGTTTAAGAAAGAACTAAAATCACGCAAGTTAGTTTTGCAGATATTCTTGCAAAACTAACGCGTGATTCACTTTTGGATCTTTAGCAGCATACAACAAAGTCACTGTTGAGTATTTAGTAAACAAAGCAGTAAGCATATCGACAGCTTCACGGTTTGCATCAAGTTCTTCGGCGTAGCGATGCGCAAATTCTTCAAAACGTTCAGGATCGTGATTAAACCATTTTCGCAATTGAGTGCTCGGCGCTATATCTTTGAACCACTCATCAACCTGAGCGCGCTCTTTGCTTACCCCTCTAGGCCACAGCCTATCCACTAAGATTCGCAAACCATCATGTTCATCAGCTATTTCATAAATTCGCTTAATCTTTACCGTATATTTACTCAAAGCTGCCACCTTTTCCGTACATATCTATAATGGCATTGTATTTTCAAAATGCAATATCAAATGCACCACTCTTAAAGATAGCTAACGGTGCATTATGTTCGATTATGTGATTTTTGCGTACGGCGTGTCGCGTATTTTTTCAGCAAAATGAATAATTATTAGCTAAATCTTTAATTAATGTTCACTTTTGTCCGATTGTGAGAGAATAATGAGCTAAATGGTTAATTTCTTTGATACATGGAAAAAGAAAATCTGCACCATCGATATGGCTCTTATTGCCGTATTGACGCTTCTAGCTTCCTTTATTGGTAGCTGGCTTAAGCAATACCCAGGCTTAAAACTTCTGGGTGCTCTTATTATTGCGTTGCTCGTTGGCATGGCTCTGCAGCTGCCATTGCACGCATACAAAAAGAATAATGATTCACGACGCGCAGGTGTTAAAAGCGCTGCCGGTTTGATTGCAAACAAGCTTCTTCGTCTTGGCATTATTCTCCTCGGCTTTAAGCTGAATTTGCACGATTTGTTTACCAAGGGCATTAAGTGCTTGCCTATTGCAGCCGTGTTAGTTGCAGTAATGGTTTGCGTAACTTATAACATTGCTAAACTTTTGAAGGTAAATCCTCAGCTCGCAATGCTTACTGCAGGAGGCACAAGTATTTGTGGCGCTGCAGCAGTTATGGGTCTTTCTGGATCAATGCCTGTTCTTCCAGAAGAGGAAGACGAAAAAGAGCAGAACGAAGTTATGGCCGTTGCAACAGTTGCGATTATGGGCACTATTTACGCTCTTGCTGAAATCTTCATTCTTCCTCACTTCGGCATGACTAAGCAGCAGCTTGGCATTACAGCAGGTGCCTCACTTCATGAAATCGCACATGCTGTTGCAGCTGGCGGAGCATTCGATAGTATCGATGTTGCAACAATCATGAAGCTTTCACGAGTTCTTATGCTAGTTCCAGCATCAATCTTTATTGCAATCTGGTGGAATGCTCGTCACAGCAAAGTTGAAAATGGCGGAAAGCATAAGATTAGCTTCCCATGGTTCATGCTTGGCTTTATTGCAGCATCCGTTATTGGAACTTACGTTCCTTTCATAACTGCTCATGCATCAACTCTTGTAGAAGCAGGATACGTTTTCCTTGGAATGGCAATGGCAGCTCTTGGAATTAACGTAAACTTCAGAGTTATTTTCAAACAGGGTCGCACTGCTTTCCTTGCAAGCTTCTTAGCTTCTATTGTTTTGGTAGTATTAGCCTGTTTGGCTGCAGTACTATTCTTCTAAATAAATATTTCAAGAATAGTTTGCTAAAAAATGAATATATGAGGGCCTTCCAAATGAGGGCCCTCTTTTTTATTTGCAACATTTAAACAATTACTTAAATCAGACTACTTAAATATTGCGTTTATACAGTTTTTGCAAGATTATCCAATATGAACAGACGTTCCGTCAGGAATATTTTCATAAAACCATTTTGCATCCGCAACGCTTAAACGCACACAACCATGAGATGCAGGCTTTCCTAACTTCATACCTTCAGACCTAATATAATTTCCAAACTTATGGTTAGTTGGCACAGAGTGGAACAAGTATTCTGCATCAATAAAACCTACCCAATAGTCGGCGCCAACTTTTTCATTCTGATTGTAAAAATGCTTGTTGCGCATACCGTTAATATGATAATCGCCGTGAGGAGTAGAGTCATTTATTCCAGAACTCATAATCATTGAATAAACAGTTTTCCCTTTAGCAATAATGTATACGCGCTGCTTTTTAAGATTTACATCAATATGTAAGTCAGAAACATTTATTCCAGTAAGATTAGGGTACGCTCCCCCTGTAGGATACTTCCAAAAATCAGATTTAGCATTAGCTTTTTTAGAAGAATCTTTATTGCAATACTTATAGATATTATTTATATTTTTTCTCTTACTGCTATTTTCACTACCGCCGCAATTATTCTTGATCTTTTCAATAAGCGCATTTTTACGTGCTTGCACACCGTATTGATACGTAGTAGAAAGTACATTTGATGTTTCAAAACCAACAAATAACAGGAAAATTACTATCAATATTGCAAGTATGCTCGCAGATATATAGCGCATAGTTTTCGAACTACGAATCCACCATCTGCGCATTTTTGCAAAAAATCGCGCACATTTGCGTATATCACTAACAAAGTCACGAATAAATTGCATCACTATCTCCGGTTATAAAAATAAAAAAGTTGCTACTAATAGTTTAACAGCAAACTACTAGTAGCAACGCTTGAAAAACAAAATTTCGCTTAATTCACAGAAATATCACACGTTGAATTTAAATTCAACAATATCTCCATCTTGCATAACGTAGTCTCGGCCTTCAAGGCGAAGCTTGCCTTCTTCCTTAATTTTTGCCATAGAACCTTGAGCCTCAACGAAATCATCGTAAGATACGATTTCTGCTTTAATAAATCCGCGCTCAAAATCAGTGTGAATAACGCCTGCAGCTTGAGGAGCAGTCCAACCTTTATGAATCTGCCAAGCGTGAACTTCTTTAACACCAGCTGTTAAGTAAGTTTGAAGACCTAAAATATCGAATCCCACGCGCGCAAGCTGATCCAAACCAGATTCCTTCAAACCAGCATCCTCAAGCATTTCGCGAGCGTCAGCTTCGTCAAGCTCTGTAAGCTCGGACTCAAACTGAGCATTCAAGAAGATTGCTTTTGCAGGAGCTACAGATGCAGAAAGTTTAGACTTCAAATCTTCATCAGCCAACTCCGAATCATCCACGTTAAACACGTAAATAAACGGCTTAGCAGTAAGCAAGTGCAAATCGTACACGTCGTTTTTATCAATAAGCTTTTCGTTATGAGCCTGGTCAATAGTCTTGCCAGAAGCAAGAATTTCCTTAGCTTTATTCACTGCATCAACATATTCTTGCGTAACTTTCTTGCCACGCAAATCCTTTTCCAACTTTGGAAGAGCATTATCAATAGTTTGCATATCGGCAAGAATAAGCTCAGTATTAATAGTGTCAATATCGTCAGCAGGATCAACTTTTCCGTTTACGTGTACGATATCGTCATCATTGAAAGCGCGCACAACTTCGCAAATAGCGTCTGCTTCGCGAATATTAGCAAGGAACTTATTGCCCAAACCTTCGCCCTCGGAAGCGCCCTTAACAATGCCTGCAATATCAACAAAAGTAACTGTTGCTGGAACAATCTTTTCGGTATTAACTAATTTTGCAAGCACTGGAAGTCGACGATCCGGAAGCGGAACAATACCAGTATTAGGCTCAATAGTTGCAAACGGATAATTCTCCGCCAAAACGTTGTTGCGGGTTAAAGCATTAAACATAGTGGACTTACCAACGTTTGGCAATCCAACAATTCCAATAGTTAAAGACATATTAACCTAGTTTAGACCAGCGCCGGGAAAGCCGACACAACTTGATTTTATTTACTTTATATTTTCTATGGCATCCACGGCAGAAATTACATCTCCCCTAAATCCGCGAGATTCTAACTGCGCAACGCCTCGAATAGTGGTTCCTCCAGGAGAGCACACTGCATCTTTCATAATCCCTGGATGAGTACGCTCGTTCATATATAACGCACCCACTCCTTCAATCATTTTTGCAGCCAAACGGTAAGCACAATCTCTTTGCAAACCGTACTTCACTCCAGCATCTCCCAAAGCTTCCATGTACATTGCTGTAAAAGCTGGAGCACAGCTAGAAATGCACATTGCAATATTCATATTTTCACCAGCCACTCGCTCTACTAAAGAAATTGGCTCAAATAAAGCGTTAAACATAGAAAGCTGAGAGTCAGTTAGAGTGTTATTCGACTCAGCTAAAGTAACTCCTTGACCTACCGAAATAGGAGTATTAGGAATAATGCATTGCACATGAACATTATTGCCTAGCAAATCCTTGTATCGCTCAAGACTCCAGCCGGCTGCAACAGAAATAATAGCTGTACCACGCTCGTCAATAAGACCAGCAATAGGTTTAAGAACTTCAGAAATCTGATACGGCTTTACAGCAACAATAATGACGTCACTTGCTTCACATACTTCTTTAGCAGTACGCATAGCGCGAGCCCCAATAAGCGAAGTGTTACGCTCAAGTTTTTCAAAATTACGAGCACATGCAACAATATTTTCACCTTGCAATACGCCTGCATTTACAGCACCTTTAGCAATTGCTTGTGCCATATTGCCGTAGCCTATGAAGCCAACAGTACCGAATGTTCCATTACTCATTCATAATCCCCTTTGGTGCATTTCATAAATAAAGCACTATTTATTACGCAAATTATTACTCAAACAGATGTATAGCATATCAAATAGTGCTCTATTAAACGATACAAACACGCAAAATTTAAAACTTACAGAGCTTATTAGCGCTTGTAAATTCCCTCTAAATCACCACGATTTAAAGCCTCATCAAAAAGATGACGGAATACTACATCTCCATGCAAACCATCATGCTCAAATTCGTTTGTTGTCCAATAATGGGAGTTTGCAATACGAGAAAGCGTATCTAACTGAAGACCAGAATCAACATACATGTCGTCAAAATAGACTGCAGACTGTAATGGGACTTCGTTATTAGCAAGTTGATCTTGATCGTAAATTTTGCCAAACTGCTTGTCGCTCATTAAGCAGTCAACTGCTGGCAAGAATGGCTGCAAAGCTTTTTCTTGATCAAACATCCAAGGAAACATAGCTTCGCCCGTAAAAAGAAGCGGACGTGCAGAACCAGAAAACTCTGACATTGTTTCCCTAACCTGCTGAGCTGCCCACAAAATTGGATGCTCTAATTCACCGTCAGCATAAATAAATTCTTGCAGCGGCCAATAAAGCGGGCTCGAAGCCGTTGAATCCATTACACCGTACACAAACTCGTCGCTTAAACTTCCAGCAGAAGCTCCACCACCGTGCTTAAACGCTTTCAAAGAACCATCACCATCTGCAAACGCAGAATCAAGTAGCCAGTGCACTCGCTCAAAACTTGGCTTCATACCAAAGGAAGAACCCAACATTTGGAATCGCTCAACCGTAAGCTTCTCGCCATTTGGAAGCACAACATCACCCTGCGCGATACGATCCGCAATAGCGGCTGCACGAGCAACATCCTGAGGATAACGCTCATAGAATTGCTCAGTTTTACGCGCCATACGAGGAAAAGTATGCTCATAGACTTCACGCGCATTTGCAGGAACATGAGGAATGCCGCCAGTTGTGAAGCTTGCAATCAATCCTTGCGGGAAAAGCGACAAATACGTAAGCGTTAAGAATCCGCCGTAACTTTGCCCTAAAGACACCCACGGTTTTGCGTCAAATTCAGTAAGACGCAAATGTTCAAAATCGCGAATAATAGAGTCAGCTAAGAAACGCTTCAAATACCACGCTTGACGCTCAACACTTACTCCGTCGTCTGCCATACGCTTCATAGTTGAAGCATCCACTCTTGAAGAACGCCCAACACCACGCTGATCTGGCAAGACTACGCGAAAATGCTTAATAGCCTCTTGAATCCAACCATCACTAGAAGGCGAAAGTGGTCGCGGACACTGCCCACCAGGGCCGCCTTGTAAAAACACAAGCAACGGCAAATCGTCATGCACATGCTCAGGAGCACAAACAACTCTACAGAACAGTCGAATCGTTTCGCCTTTAATAGCTCCACCAGGAGTGTTGCCTTCCCAATCAAGTGGAACATCAATCGCACGCTCCTCAACATGTAATCCCGGAACATAATAGCTTGTGAGTAATGCCATCTTGCCATCCCTTTCTTTATTCGTGCTACATTGCAACTATCAATTACACACTCTATTTATAAATCATACTCAAGTTTGATTGTTCTATAAAGTACTATGCACTAGCCTAGTAATTATGAAAGTACCTAATATGTTTCAAAGTGTTATACAGCGATTACGAAAAGAGCTCACATTAAACGACATATTATGGGGTATTATTCCACTTATTCTTTTTATACTTTCAAGCGATCGCTACGTTATAAGCAACGTTGATGGCTTTTTGACTCAAGGTTCGCTTATTACAGTAACGCTTATCAATATTGTTGTTGCATTACTACTTTCATTACGAAAACTATGGCCTGAACAAGCGGCTACTATTTTTATTGTTATTTGCATTGTGCAAGTAGCATTTGGCCCTACTCAACTTTTCGCTGATTTCTTTGGTTTCGTGCTACTTGTTAATGCTATTGCGCGCGGAAATCCAGAACATTCAAAAGCTTTTGTTATTGCAGCTTACGTAACAACAGTATTATCTTGCGCAGTAATATCGTGGAATACTGTAATGGGACCAATATATGGCATCAATCATTCAAAAGCTAGTTATACTTGTAGTGTACAAAATATAAATAGTAGTAGCATAAAAAATTGCGTTTCAAATATACTTAATTTTGCAATTCCTTCAATAATTTTTGCGATTATTATTACTACTATTACGGTTATTATTGGCTACTGGCAGCGCACTCACGTGCATACTATTCAACTTTTGCAAGATCACAATAATGCTATTCGCGCGTACCGCCGAAAAGCTCAACACATTGCTGTTACTGCAGAGCGCGCAAGAATTGCAAGAGATATGCACGATATTGTTGCCCACACGCTTTCTATTATTATTGTTCAAGCAGATGGTGGTCGTTATGCAGCAACCAAAGATATTGCACTTGCTAAAAAAACAATGCATATTATTAAAAACGAAGCCGAGCGCGCCGTTCACGACATGCGCCGACTTCTAGAAGCTTTAACAGACGCTCCATCGTGTCAATTGGATTTCAATCACATACCTTCGCTTATTGAACAAGCAAAAATTGCATCTCCTAAAAATATTTTTTGGCATACTGTTGATGGCATAAATTCTCAAAATAGACTTAACACGGACGCACAAACCGTTGCATACCGCGTTGTTCAGGAATCTCTTACTAATATTCGAAAGCACGCAGGAGATGGCGTTAAAATAAACATTCATGAACAGTGGAATAACCAAGGCTTAACACTAAAAATCACGAATGAAATACACAAAACCGAAGCTAACCAAACGCAAAATAGCAATGCGCAACATAAAAACGGTTATGGCTTAATCGGCATGAAAGAGCGACTTGAAAATCTTCATGGAACGCTTGATTATGGAAAACTCAATGATGGAACGTTTAGTATTGTTGCTTTTATTCCATATTCCTACAGCGCAGACCAGTCAAACAGTACTGCTTCTGTATTAAATAGTATTCATAACGTTACTAATAAGAATGCAAAAGTTAATAATCAAGCAGAAGCACAAACAAAACCGGCAAATGTGAAACCAGCAGATGTAAACGTTCCAACCTCATCAAAAGTTTTGCCATACGTTTTACCAGAAGCAAATGCTTCACAAAATAGGATTGAGAAAGTATCTCAATGGTTTGAACAACATTGGCTTATTGGAGACATTATTTATGCATCACCTTGGGTTGTTATGATGCTTTTTATGCCAACTTACGATTTTACTGTTGGAACTGGAATGACTTCACAATATTCAAGCTCGCTTTCATTACAAATACTTTATAAAGTATTTACTCTTACAACCATGATTCCATTCATGTTTCGCAGAAAAGCTCCAACCGCATGCGCAATTGTTGCAGCAGTATTTTCTGCAATACAGCTTATACTCTTGCCGAATATTTTATTCGCTAATTTTTTCATACCAAATATTATTTACGCTGCTGTGCTCTACGGTAAAAAACACGCATGGCAATGGGTTAGCTCAGTAGTACTTGCCGAATCTGCTATTTTCGCCGTAAAAATTGGTATTTCATCAAAAAATATTCCACAAACTGAAACTCCAATACGATTCTTTACATCAAATATTGCCACAACCAATTTTTATGACATTATGCAAATGGCGTCCGTTGGATTAATTTTTGGTTTTATAGTTGCGTTAATTTGTTTTGCGGCCATTGCATTTGCTTATTCCCGCAGAAACGATGACAATAATTTGCTGATTCTAAAAGCGCGCAGAACAGAATTAGAGCAAGAGCAAAAACAGCTAGAAGTACTTGCAGCTAACGCAGAAAGGCAACGACTTAGCTCAAATATTCAGCAAAAAGTTGCTATTACATTGCATAAAGTAATCGATGCAGCAAATAGCGGAATTGATATGCTTAAAAATGACGAAAAAACAAATAGCAATGCAGAAAATCGAAAGTCATCAGAACCAAAGCAATCACAGGAACAAAGTGAAGAAATTAGTAAAGCTTTCAAAAATATTGGAGATGAAGGTCGTTCGGCACTGAAATATATGCGAAAATTGCTTGGAGTTTTGCGAGAAACAGGTTCAAGCGTTCATTCAGCAAATAATGCTGCGAATGTAACTGAGATTGCTATTCGCCCTGCTGCCCCACTTGATGAGCAAATTCAACACAACGCATTAAATAAGCAAGAGTAAGTTGATACTATGGAAAATATGGAAAACAATGAAGTAATTCGCGTTGCAATAGCAGACGATCAGGAGCTTGTGCGAGCAGGATTTGCGATGGTAATAAATTCGCAGCAAGATATGCACGTTGTATCTCAGGCTTCTAACGGATCACAAATTGTGGAGCTTTCTAAAAGCCAGAATCTAGACATTATTCTTATGGACGTTCGCATGCCTGTAATGGACGGTTTGGAGGCAACTCGCAAGATTCTGCAGCAAAAAACTAACACAAATACTCGAATCATTATCTTAACAACTTTTGATTTAGACGAATATGTTATGGCTGCAATTCATGCGGGTGCTTCCGGATTTTTGCTTAAAGATACAGAGCCAGAAACTTTGCTTAATTCCATACGAACTGTGTATCAAGGAAACGCAATTATTGCTCCGACCGCTACTAAACGTTTGATCGAAAATATGATTCAGCAAGGCAAAGTAGCAACAAATATTAAAGCAAACAGCGTTGCGAGTTACGCTGCACAAGCAAATTCGGCTGCACAAGCAAGTTCAACTGCACAAGGAACACAAAGCTGCGCATACGGAATTTCCGTTATTCCAGAGCTTACTGATAGAGAACGTGAGGTTCTTGTTGAAATTGCTCACGGACTTTCAAATCAGGAAATTGCTGACAAACTATTTATTAGCTTGCCAACAGTTAAAACTCATGTTGCGCATATTTTAGGAAAAATCGATGCTAGAGACCGCGTTCAAGCTGTAGTTTTTGCTTACGAAAATGGCTTAGTTAAGCCGTAAAAACATACCAGAATATATAAAAATGCGGCTATTTATGCATAAGGCACAAATAGCCGCAAATTTAAATTATCAACATACCTAATAGCTTTTTAATTTATGCTTTCGGTAAGCGACGGTGACGCATAAATGTTACGCCTGCAGCAGCCGCACCAGAAATGGTTAGCGCACCCAAAACACCCAACATTATAGTGCTAAGCATATTGCCAGAAGACTTGTTCTCGGATGTAGCACTAGCTTGAGCTTGTGGCTTTTCGCTTTCAGTATCCGAAATCTTTTCGTCAGTTTCGTTAGCAGGACGATCCTGAACATCATTATTTTCGGAAGTTTCCGCACTTTCTGCAGTTTTAGAAGTTTCCGTGGTTTCCGCAGTTTTAACGTTTTCCTTAGCCACATTAGATTCAGAAGGCTTTGCAGAAGGCTTTGCAGATTCAACAGACTTGCTTTCAACAGGCTTGCTTTCAGTCTTGCTTTCAGTCTTGCTTTCAACAGGCTTTGACTGCTTATCTGTAGCATCTTCAGAAACAGCAGGAGCTGAATTATCTTCAACTTGAACTGCTGGCACTACTGGGGCTGCAGGAGTAACAGGAGCAGATGGCATAGCTGGAGCTTTAACAGACGGAGCTGGGATCTTAGCTTCAGGTACTGCAGGAGAAGGAGCAGCTACTTTCGGAGCACCTGCTACTGGAGGTGCAGGTGCTGGAGAAACACGCTCTTTAGATTCAGAATCAGAAGGTGCTGGAACACTAGGAGCAGTCTGTTTTTCAGATTCTTTTGCCTCATTATTACCAGCAGAACTGCTACCATTTTGCTGATTCTTTTGAACTTTTTCCTGTTCCAATTGAGCTTTGAGAGTAGCAACTTTAACTCTAGCTTCCTCAAGCTTCGTTTCTGCGGCTCTTAAAGAATCTTCAACTTGCTTCTTTTGCTTATTGTTATTGGCTCTTGCATCAGGCTGATTATTTTTTAATGCTTTAACACCAGCAATAACACGTTTTAGTGATTCAATTTTTTGGCTTAGCTCATCACCTTTACCAACTGACTTATAGTTCTCAATAATATTATCAAGAAGCTTTATTTCAGACTCTGCTTTCTTTACTTCAGAATCTTTACTGTTAGAAACTTCGAGCTTATTGGCTACATCTTTTTTAGACTTATCAATTTGATCTTTAATCTTTTTAAGTTCTTCATCTGCTTTTTCAAATTCTTGCTGCGCTGTTTTGAAAAGAGATTCTAATTCTTTCACAGTTTTTTCTTTATCAGCTACAGATTTCTTATCTTTTTCGATTTTTTTAAAAAGCAAAGCTTGATCATCAGAAACTTTTTTAAGCTGATTATTTATAGAATCAATATCACCATTATTTTCTTTAACAGCTTTATCTAATGCAGATTCTAAATCAGTCATTTTTGTTTCATACTCTTTAACTTGAGCAGAATCACTTGCAATAGATTCCTTAAGAGAATCTACTTCTTTGTGAAGATTTGAAATCTGCGATTCATACTGCTTTATGCTAGATGCAGCTCTTTCTTTTGTTTGACTTTTTTCTTCTTCGTCATTTTGCAAACCATCAAGAGCTAATTTTGCATTATCATATTGCTTTTTTAAAAGTTCGTATGCTTCTTTTAATCCGGTAAGATCGCTCTCTTTTTCTCTTTTGGATTTTTCAAATTCCGCAACCTTTGCTTTTGCAGCTTCGGAATCCATTTTAAGTGCATTTTGAGCTTCTAGAAGTTCCTTTTCCTTATCTTTCACAGCGTTTTCAGCTATTTTTTCAGTTTCAGAGATTTTACTTAAAAGATCGTCAAATTCTACAACTTTTTTCTTATACGCTTCAATTTGATCTTCTAATTGCTGAACTTGCTCTTCAGCTTTTTCAATTGCTTCTTCAGTAGACGCTTTAACAGTCGCCTCTGTTTGAGCTGGTACATTCTGTACTTCATCAGCAGCATCTTGCGCCCACGCTGGCATTGGGCTTTGCATTAACAATAAGATTCCTGCAATTGCTGCGGCAGATTTTTTATTGACCGTTACCATATTTTCTACTCCTTGCTCGTAGCGGCCTTCATGTCTAACTTATGTCAGCAGTCATTTTGAGCATAACAAAGAAATAAATACATTTTCAACGCTATTTATTCGGAAAATTTCCGGCAAAACTTGTCATTATGAATAATAATCGTATTATTTTTGAATATCTTTAATAAAAAATGCCATTTCTATACATAATATTATAATCTTCGCATAATTATGCACACATTTTAATAAAAAAATAATAACGATAATACAAATTTTTTCTGCGTGTCGAAAACACTTAAGAAAAAGATAATGCCGGCACGTAAAATTTACACACCGGCATTATCTTTATTTTCTGCAACTTAACTTCTACAGACTATCTTTCACATATAGTTTTTGTGAAATTTAGTCCTCCGCGAGCGCAACTACTGGCGAAGACTTCACTGCTCTACGAGCTGGAAGCACGCTGGAAAGAAGCGCTGCAAGCAAAGCGATTAGAGCAAGAACCGCGTAAATAGTCCAATCAACTACAAACGGAACTTTGCCGATTACGCTAAACACCATGTAGGATCCAATCCACCCAAACGCTGTTCCAACAATCAAACCGGAAACAGTGCTTGTTAAGGAAATCAACGTTGCCTCCAACGCAAGAGACCTTCTAACTTGGCCTCTCGTCATGCCTATTGCGCGCAAAGTTGCAGATTCTTTGGTTCGCTCAATAACAGACAAGCTTAATGTGTTTGCAACGCCTATTAAAGCAATCACAACAGCTACTGCTATTAAGCCAACAAGCACCATCATCATTGCGTCGATAGCACTCTCCCACTTTGCACGCTCAAACACGCTTCCAGTAGACATAACCTCCGCATAGCTAGATGTAACATTTTGAATGTTTTTAGCAATATCTACAAGATTAGCTTTGCTAGAATCTACCGAAATAAGCAGAATATGCGTTGTAGGCTTAAGGTAGTTATTGAAGTAGGATTTGCTCACAAAAGCAGTATTATTTGAATACACACCAACATTTCGATACGTCTTAAACTGAACTTGTTTTACAGTAATGCTCTTATCGTTATTACTAGAGTCTGTATTCATGCCAGTAAATGGAGTAACATTTTCTACACTATCTTCACCAGAACTGTATTTTTCTACGTAAGCTTGCAGATTAAGGTTTCCTTTTTTAAGGTCAAAAGGCTCTCCACCTTCATCATTAAACTTAGGCAAAAGCACAGAATCCCTGTTTATATTGACGCCATCAAGGTCAGTGTGCATCACATTTCGAAGCTGATTTACATTATCAACTCCAGCTGCCATAGCGTACTCAGTTTTGCCCTTAGCGTTCTTAAAAGTCATAGGAACTGCAGGAAGCAACTCAGTATGCTTTATTCCACTAATCTTTGAAATATCGGCAGCTAAAGACTCATCAACATTCTTGCCTTGAATAATAATGTCAACACTGTAACGGTCATCAACAACACCTTTAAGAGTTGCTTTACCGCAGATTGCGCCAGTTACTACTGTAGAAACAAGCGTTACGCCAATAAGCAAAGCCGTTCCAGTTGCAGCAACTCTTCTAGGGTTTCGTTGCACGTTTGCGTTGGCAACTTTAGATGCAGGCCCACAAAGTGCCATGATTGCGCCAGTTGCCTTCATAGCAAACGGCATCCAGAATGTTGCTGTAATAATAATTCCAATAAACACAAGCGCGCATCCAAAAACTGCCACAAGCAAAGTTCTCCAAGAGTCAGCACCAGCATTAGGCGACTGCTGAGCAATCATGCTTGCCAAAGAAGTAGCACTTAAGGCCGTAAATAAAATACCTACAACAATAAATAGAACACCAAAAACAGCGCGAATAATGCTTGCACGCTTATCTTTAATCAAATCCATTGGACGCAACGCTTCCATAGGCGTTACTTTTGTAGCAGATCGAGCAGCACCCATAGATGCAAGAACTGTTACAATCGCACCAATTACTATTGGCCACACAACCGCCGGAAGTGAAACAATCAAAGGAATCTTAGATAATGGTCCAGAATTAATATTCAAGTTACTAATTGCGCCCATAAATCCTATTGCGCAAAGCACGCCAACACCTGCAGAAATAACTCCAAGTATTGCAGCTTCAAGCAAAACTGCCGCATAAAGCTGGTGCGATTGTGCGCCAATTACGCGCAAAAGCGCAAGAGTGCGTCTGCGTTGAGCAACCAAAACTTGGAATGTGTTTGCTATAACAAGCGAAGAAATAAGCAACGCTAGAACACCAAAAGATAGCAAGAACATGGTTACAAAATTAGTGCCGTTGGACACATTTCGAACAGCTCTTACACCAACATCATGCCTAGACATAAGAGAAAATTGCTCTGGAAGCAAAGCACTAATCTTAGGAGATAAATCGTTTATTTTAGATTCATCGATGCTCATATACACTTTGCTTTGCACAACTTGATCATCAAAATTCTTAAGATTGTTGAGTTTTGCACAAAAATCGTTCGTTACGCCGCCAAGATATATGCCGCGATTTGAAAATGGTATTTGAGAATGTTCTCCATCGTCAACAAGACCAACCACACGAACATCGTACGATTTTTCTTTATTTCCGCCAGTGTCATCTACTTTAACCAAAGTTATAGTATCGCCAATGTTTGCATGTATGGATTTAGCAATACTTTTAATAAGCGTAATTTCGCCTATTTTTTGCGGATCTCTACCTTCTGTTGATTTATACACAGGAAGATTTCCATACAAACCACTAGACCAAGCAGCGCTCGTAACTGATTTATCACCTTTTTCTACTCTTACAAGCGCAGTCGCATCGTTACTACGAATACCGTTGACACCAGGCATCTTCGATATTTCGTCTAAATGAAGGTCTTTATAATGAATTCCACTATTCGGAGAACTGTTAGAGCTTTTAGATGAGATTGCATAATTTGCGCTATGAAATTCTTCCGTTGCATTGCGAACCATCAAGTCGTCAACACTATTTACAAAAAGCAAAGTAGCACTCATAAACATGCTGCCTATAAGAATTGCAATTCCAGAGGCGATTAGCATGCGTACGCTTTTACGCATAAGTTTTAGCGCGATTTTCCACATTCTAACTTCACCACCTTTTATTGCAATTGAGCAGACTGATTACTAATACCAGCCTCACTGCGTTCCATAAGCATCTTGCTCATACCTTCCGCAGTAGGATTTTGCACATCTTCAACGATTTGACCATCTGCAAACACGATTGCACGATCCGCGTAAGAGGCTGCAACAGCATCATGCGTAACCATAATCACAGTTTGACCAAGCTCAGTTACGGACTTCTTCAAGAAATGCAAAACTTCTGAGCTGGAAGCAGAGTCAAGATTTCCGGTAGGCTCGTCTGCAAAAACTACGGAAGGCTTAGAGATTAAAGCTCGAGCGATTGCAACGCGTTGGCGCTGGCCACCAGAAAGCTCAGCAGGCCTATGCTTTAAGCGATTTTGCAAGCCAAGAGTATTAACCAAAGTATTAAACCATTGCTTATCTGGCTTTTTGCCCGCCAAAGTAAGAGGCATAAGAATATTTTGCTCAGCGCTGAACATTGGAAGAAGATTAAAACTTTGGAAAATAAATCCAACCATTTCTCGTCGCATAAGCGTAAGCTGCTTATCGCTCATGCCTGTAATATCTAGGCCATCTACCAAAACTTTTCCAGAATTAACGCTGTCAAGACCAGCCAAAGAGTGCATTAAAGTTGACTTTCCAGAGCCAGACGGGCCCATAATCGCAGTAAACTTGCCGCGTTCAAAACTTACGCTTACATCTCGCAGAGCGTGAACAATGCCCGCGCCCTTACCAAAATCTTTAACAACATGCAAAGCTGCAACTGCCGTCTCACCAATCAAGTTTTGGTTAAAATCTGCTCTAAAATCTAAAGCATTTTCTTGCTCGTATGAGCTTACTTCGTACGGACTGTTCATAACTGCTCCTTTTCTTAAAAAGTAGTAATCGCATAGTTATCTATTGCTAATACTTAAATTTACGGGAAAATACGGCTGATTACCATCGTACGTAAGGCGGAAATTATTTAGAAAAAATTAGCGTCTCATCCTAAAGTATGATGCGCAAATTTAAAGAATATACACAAAAAATCGGAGCGCATACAAATACGAATGCGCTCCGAATAAAACGGTAATGGATCTCCAGGAATATTTTTAATTAATAACTTTTGCTTTACTTTCTCTTTTCTTTTTAAGCAAGACCTGCTTTACAAACCGCGTCAAATCCGCGCTGCAAATCGGCAAGAATATCGTCAATATGTTCAGTTCCAATAGACAAGCGAATAGTTCCCTCATGAATGCCCTGATCTTCCAACTCTTCAGGAGTTTCCTGAGAGTGAGTAGTAGATGCAGGATGAATAACCAACGATTTTACATCCGCAACATTTGCAAGAAGTGAGAAAAGCTGCAAATTGTCAATAAATACGCGAGCTGCATCCCTTCCACCTTTAATATCAAACGTGAAAATAGAGCCGCCGCCGTTCGGGAAGTAACGCTTATAAAGCTCGTGATCAGAACGACCTTCAATAGAAGGATGACTTACAGATTCAACTTCTGGCACAGTTTGCAAATATTTCACAACCTTCAACGCATTCTCAACGTGACGTTCAACTCGCAAGCTCAAAGTTTCCGTGCCTTGCAAAAGCAAGAACGCAGCAAACGGGCTAATGCAAGCGCCAGTATCGCGCAAAATAATCGCACGAATACGAGTCACAAAAGCCACAGATCCTAAAGCTTCATAGAAGTTCAAACCATGATAGCTAGGGTCAGCTTCAGTAAGAGTTGGGAATTTTCCAGGAACTTTAGCCCAATCAAAATTGCCGCCTTCAACAATAATGCCACCAAGAGTTGTGCCGTGGCCGCCAATAAATTTCGTAGCAGACTCAACTACAATATCTGCACCATGCTCAAGCGGACGGAAAAGATATGGAGTTGCGAAAGTATTGTCAACAAAAACAGGAATGTTGTGTCGATGCGCAATCTCTGAGATAGCTTCAAAATCAGGCAAATCAGCATTAGGATTACCAAAAGTTTCAAAGTATACGAGCTTTGTATTTGGTTGAATTGCATCCTCGAAGTTTTGAGGATTCTTAGGATCCACAAAAGTGGTTGTTACACCATCTCTAGGAAGAGTGTGACGAAGAAGGTTATAAGTTCCACCATACACATTCTTTGAAGACACAATGTGATCGCCCTGCTGAGTGATGTTACGAATAGCATAATCTACAGCTGCCGCACCAGAAGCAACAGCCAAAGCAGCAGTTCCACCTTCGAGAGCCGCAATTCTGCGCTCAAAAACATCTTGAGTAGAATTCGTTAAACGACCATAAATGTTTCCAGCGTCACGCAAATCAAAACGAGCTGCAGCATGATCAAAATCATGGAATACGTAGCTTGTTGTTTGATAAATAGGAACTGCACGAGAATCAGTTGCCGGATCCGCCTGCTCTTGGCCAACATGCAATTGCAATGTTTCAAAATGATACTTTCCTTGCAATTCTTCAGTAGCGCTCATAATACCCCTCCAGTTTTTCAACTTTTTAAACAGTAGATTAGTTTGCTTCAGCTTGCTTTGTGCATCCACTTACTTTTCTGTTTTCTGTTTACACTTTTATTTAAGTGATAACGACAGTATGCCATTATGGTTCATTCGTACATACCTACGGTTATCAAAATTACCTATAACGAATTAACAATTTGCAAAAAATAGCGAAATTTGTTTTAGAAAAATACAGAAAATATAGTGAATTTCTAATACAACACGCCGTATATAGCTTTTATCCACAATGCTCAAAAAATCTGGATTACTGCTCAATAAGCACAGAAAATAGCAGCATGATTACACAAAAACACATTATTGACGATGAAATTATCTCGTTTGACGAGATTGATGACGCTGAGACTGCTCAAGTATTTTTGCAAGAAAAACTTGAACAAGTGTCAAACGATCTTCAATCAGACTCTGTTGACAGCAAAGAGCTTGGAAAACTTGGCGAAACATACGCCGCTTTGCGCCTAATGCAACAAGGTTGGCATGTTATTGACAGGAACTGGCATTCGCGTCAAGG
Organism: Gardnerella sp. DNF00753; assembly: GCF_049244275.1. Taxonomy (NCBI): domain Bacteria; kingdom Bacillati; phylum Actinomycetota; class Actinomycetes; order Bifidobacteriales; family Bifidobacteriaceae; genus Gardnerella; species Gardnerella sp. DNF00753. The sequence goes on along the minus strand of NZ_CP058393.1, from coordinate 690,005 downwards.
AGAATTAGATTTAGTTATGATTACGCCGGAACAAAAATTAGTTTTCGTGGAAGTCAAAACTCGAAGAAGCGTACGTTGCGGCACACCGCTTGAAGCAATAAACCAAGATAAGCGTAATAAATTACGTAAAGCAGGCATGCAGTGGATAGAAAAATTCGGCACTGACATACCCAGATACCGTATTCGTTTTGATGCAGTATCAATTCTTGTTATAAACAAATACACGTACAGCGATTCTGCATGCATGATTCAAGCGCTAGAAGAAATAGATAACAACAGCAATATTCAATTCACGCATATTCCAGGAGCATTCTAATGAGTATTGGAAACGCATTATCAGTTGGACTTATTGGACTTAAAGCTTTTACGATTAAACTTCAAGCATTTATGTCTGGCAATATGCCAAACTTTTCAATAATAGGACTTCCAGACACTTCTCTAAGCGAAGCTAGAGAACGAGTAAAGTCAGCTCATCATGCCTTACACTGCAAATGGCCAGAAGGTAGAGTAACAGTAAACTTGTCTCCTGCTTCAATGCCTAAAAGTGGATCTTCATACGATCTTGCTATTGCAGCAAGTATTTTAAGCGCCGAAAAATATATTCCACTTTCTGAACTTGAAAATACCGTTATTTTAGGAGAACTAAATCTTGACGGCACAGTTCTTCCAATACAAGGAATGCTTCCTATTGCTCTTTACGCAAAAAAGAAGCATTTTAAGCGCATGATTATTCCTCAAGAAAATCTTGCGGAAGCGCAATTAGTAGAAGGTATTGAGACTATTGGAATACATCATATTTATGATTTAGTAACCGAATTGCATGGAACTTTGCAAGAAGAGTCCCTAAAACTTATTGAAGAAGACCCAGTTTATAAGCACATGCAAGTTTTAGAACGAAATGGGCAAGACAATACCAATAGTGAGCACTCTGAAATATTAGAAGATCAAAGCGCTTCACCACTACAAGTCAATTCAAAATATGAGATTGGAGACATGTGCGAAGTTATTGGGCAAGAACACACAAAGTGGGCTCTTCAAGTTGCTGCAGCCGGAGGGCATCACGTTATGATGATTGGCCCTCCAGGATCCGGAAAAACCATGCTCGCATCTCGAATACCAAGCATTATGTGTCCTCTTAATGAACAAGAACAGCTTGAAGTCGCATCTATTCGTTCACTTTGCGGCACGCTACCATACTATGGCATTAGTGACATTCCACCATTTGAAGCGCCACATCATACAGCTTCAGCAGCTTCACTTATTGGAGGCGGAACGGGAGTTGCAAAACCTGGTATTATAACTCGCGCACACTGCGGAGTACTGTTCATGGACGAGGCTCCAGAATTTTCACCAAGAGTTTTGCAAACACTTCGAGAGCCGTTGGAATCCGGCCATATTGCTATTTCGCGTTCAAAAGGAACTACGCTTTATCCTGCTAAATTCCAGCTTGTTATTGCAGCAAATCCTTGTCCTTGCGGCTACGCATACGGAAACGGAGAGCGATGCACATGCAAAGAGCGAGAACGCGCTAGATACTTTTCTAGACTTTCTGGACCTATTCTTGATCGCATTGATATTCAAATGGATGTTCCACCTGTGGAAAGAATTGTTATACCAAACCAAAACAATCAAGTTCACGGGCCAAATAAAGAAGCGAGCACAACTCTTACAAGTGAAATGATGCGCAATAATGTAACAGAAGCACGTCAAGTAGCTAGAACTCGTTTCAGTAAGCAAGGTTGGGATTGCAATGCTCAAGCTTCCGGAACATGGCTTCGAAAATACACTTCTAAACAGGCTGTTGGGCTTATTAATCGAGCATTAGAAAAACACCAATTAAGTTTAAGAGGAGCAGATAGAGCGTTGCGACTTGCTTGGACGTTAGCAGATCTTTCTGGACACAGTTCCCCCGACATGACAGACATGGCTCAGGCTATTAGTTTAAGGACACGAATATGAGCAATCTTAATAATGTAAATAATAAAAATTGCGAAAATAGCATTGATAATGTTATTGAAATTGACGAGGAAACACTTTCTCGCGCAATACTAACGTTCTGCTTAGAAGGAGCAGACGCCATTATGTACACGCTTTTACTTGGAACTCAGCATGCTAACGATATTGTAAAGCTGCTGCATCCTATTGTTAAAAGTTTCCTAGCCCAACAGCAAGAATCTTCTGCTCAACAAATGCAACTTCCTATTATTAGTGAAGAAACTAGCTATGAAACAGCCCAAGAAAATATTGAAGAAGCTATTAAAGAAAACGCGGATAATATTAGCTTGTCTAAAGGCAAGCGCAGCAAAAGCCAACAGCTAACATCTACTATGTGGAAGCACATAAGCAAACACCACTCAATAACAACTTTAGAATCTTATTTTAATAAGGGATTAAAGTCATGGGGATACAGAGACAACAACAATACACAAACTTTAGAAGCACTACACCACACTCTCGCAAAATGGTGTGTTAGACTAACACATCTACCAACTTGGGAGCCAAACGCATTATGTAAATGGTTCACTAATTCAGGAAAGCAGTGGATTATTGCACCTCACAGTAAGTATTGGCCAAAGCAATTACAAGATCTGGCTTTTCAAAGCCACTTTTCTCCACCATTATGCCTGTGGGGTATTGGAAACCCTCAAGCACTTATTCAATGCCATAATCCGCTTGCAATTGTAGGATCTAGATCTTGCACAGATTACGGAAGAGAATTAGCGTATCGTTTTGCTTACGACTGCGCTTCAAAAGGGCATACTATTATTTCTGGCGGCGCTTATGGAATTGATGCAGCAGCCCACTGGGGCGCAATTGACGCACAAACAGAGGCATGCGAAAACAAACCAATCGGAAAAACAATTGCAGTTTTTGCAGGCGGATTGAACCATATGGGTCCACAAAGCAATTCTCAGCTTTTTGATGAAATTATAGAAAAAGGCGGTGCTTGCATAAGCGAATTGTGCCCCGACACTACTCCAGTCGGGCACAGATTCCTATTACGAAACCGAATTATTGCAGCATTATCTTCAAAAGTTCTTGTAGCGCAAGCAAGACTACAATCAGGCGCTTTGAATACTGCAACATGGGCCACAGACTTAAACCGCGAGTTGTATGCGATTCCAGGAGATATAAATCGACCTCATAACGCTGGATGCAATAAAATTATTCACGATTCACAAGCAATAATGGTGTGCGGTCAACAAGATGTTGATATTCTTTTCCCACAATCTCACCATTACATAGCGAGAGCTTTGAATAAAACTGCTAGTAGTAAAACAACAGCAGAAAGCAACTCTTTTAACAACTCTGATAATAGCGATAAAACCTACAATGTTCAGGAAGAGCAAGTATTAAATTCAAGTGAATCAGAAAATTATACTGAAATACAAAAGCATATTATTAATGCGATTCTTACATGTAAGCGCAAACGTGAAAATTCAAACATTGATAGCATTTATGAAATTATTAAGCTTTCATACGAGAAAGAAGAATTAGACACCATTCCATCTATTGCAGAAGTTTCTGGAGCAATTACACTTTTAGAGTTGGAAGGAACTATATTTAGAAAAAATGAAGATTTTGTTATAAAGCAGCAAAAAGTGGCATAACACGCATTCCGCAAGACTATGCTTATGAGAAAATAAGAGTATGCAATCAAGCGAATACTACGATGCAATTATTATTGGAGCCGGAGCAGCAGGACTGTCTGCAGCACTTGGGTTGGTTCAATCTTGCGAATACAAAACATTGAAAGAACAAGGAAAATCTCCTTCAATAAAAGTGATTTCTAAAATACCTTCTTTAAGATCTCATACAGGATCAGCAGAAGGCGGAATCGCTGCAAGCCTAGGAAATGTTGAACACGATACTTGGCAGTGGCATTATTATGACACTGTTCATGGCGGAGATTGGTTAAGCGACCAGGATGCAGCTAAATTGCTTGCAAAAGAGGCTGCAGAAACAATTATTCAGCTTGAACATGATGGCGTAGCATTTTCTCGCACAAAAGATGGCCATATTAACCAACGTCGTTTCGGCGGTCATACTGCCAATTTTGGTGAGGAACCAATTGCGCGTGCTGCTTTTGCTGCAGATAGGATTGGTCATCAAATTTTGTATAGTCTTTGGCAAAAATGCGTTGCTGAAAACATCTCTTTTATTGAAGATTTATATGTTACAGATATTGCTATAGACCAAGAAACACACAAAGTTGAAGGCATTGTAGCTTTTGATCTTACCAAAGGCAAATTGCGCTCTATGCGTGCAAAGTTAGTTCTTATTGCCACAGGCGGAGCTGGAAGACTATTTTCTACAACATCAAATTCTTGGGATTTAACAGGCGACGGAATGTCATTAGCTTTGAAAGCAGGCTTGCAGATTGAAGATTGCGAGTTTATACAATTCCACCCTACTGGTCTTGGACATACCGGAATGCTACTTTCTGAAGCAGCTCGAGCAGAAGGTGGAGTATTAAAAAATTCCAATGGTGAATCATTTATGAAAAATTATGATTCAGTTCATAAAGATTTAGCCCCTCGAGATATTGTTTCTCGAGCTATTGAAAATGAAATTCTAGAAGGCCGCGGTGTTAAAGACACTACAAGCGATTGTAATACTGACTCAAAATGTGATTGCGTTTGGCTAGATATGACAAATATTGGCAAAGAACGAATTAAAGAAGTTTTGCCACAAGTTAGCGAAACAATAGAACAATACGCTAATATTGACCCTTCTAAAGATTTAGTTCCTATTCGCCCAACAGCGCACTACACAATGGGCGGAATACCTATTACTTTAGATGGCGAAGTTTACACGTGGCACAACAATAATCAAACTATTATTCAAGGATTATACGCAGCTGGCGAATGTTCTTGTGTTGGAGTTCATGGGGCTAATCGCTTGGGAGGAAATTCTTTGCTTGACGCTTGCCTTTTTGGAAAACGCGCTGGCATTGCAATGGCAAAAGAACTTAACGATATTTCTGGTAGCAAATGTGAATGCGACGAAAACAGTGAGTGCAACAAAAACAGTGAACACAACAAAACATGCACAGAACTAGAAAAATTATATGATCAAAAAATTTTTGAGATTAAAACGCTTACTAAAGAAGATAATTCTGAGCAAGATGGTACAGAAAATAATATAAATACCCTAAGTAATTCTGCAGATACAAGCGAAGAAAATAATCCTTATGCACTATTTTCAGAACTTGGAACAATTATGGAAAAAGCTGCTGCAATATCCTGCGACGAAAAGTCACTTAACTCAGCTTTACAAGAAATTCACGCTTCATTACTTCCTAAAATAAAAAATTTAAAGCTTCATAGTAAAGATTTAATTTTTAATCAAGAACTTACAGCAATATGGGAAATAAGCAATATGTCAACGCTTGCACAAGCAGTATTAAAGGCATCGCTTTGTAGACATGAGTCACGCGGATCATTCTTTAGAAAAGACTACCCAAACCATGACACTTCCACTATTCCACAACATTCATTCGTTGATTTAGAGGGAAATACAACAAATAAACAGATTAATATTGTTGATTTTCAACCAAGTAGCGACGGAAATTTTGCGGCAAAAAATAGCTTAATATAAGGCAGATATAACGCAATTCATGCTTTACTAAAACAAAAAAGCATAAATTTTTCAACACGCCGAAGCAAAGACTCAAAAAAGATGTTATAGTCTTATCTGTTGTCTAAAACACCTGTCCGGGTGGCGGAATGGTAGACGCGCTAGCTTGAGGTGCTAGTGCCTATTTGTACAGGCGTGCGGGTTCAAGTCCCGCTCCGGACACGAAATAAGTCTTGCTGAGAAATCAGCAAGACTTTTTTGTTTTGTAAAACAACCGGCAGACTATAAAACTGAAAACCAAGGGTTATAGCCCAAAACCAAACACAAATGGCTTATACGAAAATTGCCCGCAGAAAATTCTACAGGCAATTACAAAACTTCATGCTAACACAATGCAAAATTTACGAATTTGCATGCAAATGGAAAGTAATCTCGCCAGAATTTGGTGTATACACTGCTGCACCAAACGCAATTTTAGAACCAAAATTATCTTTTACAGTAGATTGAGCAGCAATTACTGCAGTTCCAACAGGAACGTTCATTACTGTTGCAAGACTGTCACATAAGTTTTCTACATAAATAGATACTTCATTTTCCACAAGCTGAACCGCGTAAGCATGCAATAAGAAATCAGCTAAAGATTCCTCTGAAAATCATGAGTCAACACCTTTGGAAAACGAGAAGCAGACAAATACAGCACGCTGTAACGCGATAATACTCCGTCTACGTATCGCAAACGCTTTAAGCAAATAAGCTCATCCGTTGGCTTTAAGCCTAATCGTTCAGCAGCATCTTCATCATGAACAACATCATTTTCTAAAACTTTTATTGTAATAACAGAATCGCTTGAATACCTTTGCTCGTAAAAACCTTGAGCACGATCCGAAATAAACACTTTATTATGACTATTGATAATTTCAGAAGCACGGAATGTTCCCCTACCCTGCTCACGCACCAACAAGCCTTCTGCAATAAGTGTGTCTACAGCATGTCTCAACGTAATGCGACTAACGTTGTACTGCTTGCACAATTCAATTTCGGGAGGTAATTGTTCGTTTGCTTCCATAGAATCAATGCGAGCGCGAAGATTATCTCGCACAGCAATGTATTTAGGCACACCTTCGACCATTATCACTCTCCCCTAGCTAAACGATAACATGAAAAGCCGTTGATACTAGTTTGTGTAAAACACAGCATAGTAACAACGGCTCATGCAAAACTAATAACTCTGTTATCCTACCAGTCATACAATAAAATGTACAAATAAATAAGAAAATAAGTAAAAAATTTTTTAATTTTTATATGTCTACACAATTATTTAATTGTGTTTTTATTTTCCTTACTTATTTTATTTCTTCAACTTTTTCAAAATTATTAGAATCGCGTTTATTCATAAATATTGAGACAGAGTAGAACAATATTAGCGCAATAAGTATTACAGAAATTAGAGCAGTACGGCCTCCAACAATATTTACGTGACCAAGTATTACACCAAATACGCCATAATCCGCATCAGAATATGTAGAATTTGCGCTTCCCAAATCGCCAAGCACTGGCAAAAGGAACAACGGAAGGAAAGTAATAAAAAGACCATTAATAAATGATGCAGTCAAGCAACCACGTATTCCACCTTGACCATTACCGAATACTCCTGCAGCACCACCAGCCATGAAATGCGCAACAATTCCAGGAATAATAATTGTCGTTCCTAAAATCGCCATAAGCGTCATTCCAAGCAAACCGCCAAAGAAACTAGCTAAGAAACCAATAAGAACAGCATTAGGAGCAAAGCCAAAAGTCATTGGTGCATCTAAAGCAGGACGAGCATTTTTAACAAGCTTTTCCGATATTCCCTTAAAAGCTGGAACAATTTCGTCAAGAACAATCTGCACGCCTGCAAGAATAATATAAACACCTGCAGCAAAAGTTGCAGCCTTCAACATAACGAAAACAATGAAGTTTTGACCATTAGATAAATGTGTTTCGACATACGAAGATCCAGCAAAAAGTGCCACTACTATATAAATAACAGCCATAGAAAGCGTGATAAGAACTGTTGTATCACGCAAGAATCCCAATGCTGCTGGGAATTTAATATCCTCAGTTGACTTAGAAGGACGCTTTTTTGAAGCAGTAATTTTTGCAATTAACGCACCTAAAGCAACACCAGTACCAGCAGGATGACCTAAAGCAACATCATCTTTGCCTGAAGCTTTTTTCATAAACGGCTGCACCAGTGCTGGAGAAATTGTCGTAAACAATCCTTGAGCAATTGAGCCCCATAAAAGAACTTCCCACATGCTAAATCCTGCAACATTAAATATAACTGCAAGCATACTTGCCATATAGAAAGCTACGTGACCCGTTAAATAGATAAATTTAAAACGAGAAGTAATAGAAAGAATAATATTAACAATCATTCCAAAGAAGAAAATAATCGCAGATTCAGAGCCATATTTCAATAAAACAGTTCCAATAATTGCTTCATTATTCGGGACTACGCCTTGCACATGAAATGCGTATTGAAACATTTTGCCAAATGGGTTCAACGCTTCAGTAATAACTCCAGAACCAGCTGCTAAAACAAGAAAACCAACAAGAGTACGGATTGATCCTTGCAAAATATCCGAGAATCTCTTTCTTTGCACTGCAAGCCCAATAAAAGAAATAAGCGCAACTATAACAGATGGCTGTCTGAAAATATCGAGCAGTACTGACAGAATTCCGTCCACGTAACTCTCCTTACCATATTAATCGATATAGTTTGAGCGGCTTACGCAATTATTGGCGGCAAAATATCTTACAAACTTCGCAAACGATACCGTAGGCGAAACTATTCGAGATACACGATTAGTTTCGTAGCACAGTAAAACTACACTTACAAAATTCACGGTTCCGCAATGAAGCAAAGTAGTAAGAGCTACTACGAGCAGTAGCTTTTACACCCAGCCAACAACTACTGTTACAGCTCATACTGTTGTTTCATGTAAAATTCATTATATCGTTTAAACATTATAAACAATTAGAAACAACAGTATTTACTACTACAATATTCATTAAATATCGATAAAATTCGAAAATTTACCTGTTTTTAGAAAATTCGACACACCGATATACAGAAAAAAGCACTCCATTTTCACGAAGTGCTTTATAAAAAACAGTAATTATTACAGTTTTTAATGAAAATAAACATATGTTTTACTGTATAAGCATATGTTTATATTTCAGTCGATAATTCTCATCAAAAACTGTCACTCCCACTCAATAGTGGCAGGCGGCTTAGAAGTTACGTCGAGCACAACACGATTGATTTGACGGCACTCGTTTGTGATTCGAGTAGAAATCTTTGCCAACACATCGTAAGGAACGCGAGACCAATCAGCTGTCATAGCATCCTCAGAGCTCACAGGGCGCAAAACAATTGGAGAACCATATGTGCGCTCATCGCCCTGAACACCAACAGAATGAACGTCAGCAAGCAATACAACTGGGCATTGCCAAATATCGCGGTCAAGACCAGCTTTGGAAAGCTCTTCTCTAGCAATTGCATCTGCTTCGCGAAGAACAGCCAAACGCTCGCGCGTAATCTCACCAACAATGCGAATACCTAAGCCTGGACCAGGGAAAGGCTGACGCCACACGATTTCATCTGGCAAACCAAGCTCAGTACCAATAGCGCGAACTTCATCCTTAAACAGCGTGCGCAAAGGCTCAATAAGCTTAAACTTCAAATCTTTTGGCAAACCACCAACGTTGTGATGCGACTTAATGTTTGCAGCACCATCTCCGCCGCCAGATTCCACAACATCTGGGTAAAGAGTTCCCTGAACAAGGAACTTAACTTCCGCTCCAGTTTTACCAGCTTCTTCAATAACCTGGCGTTGAGCTTTTTCAAAAGTACGAATGAACTTTTCGCCAATAATCTTGCGCTTACGCTCTGGTTCGCTTACGCCTTTAAGTGCATCCAAAAAATCGTCTTCTGCATCTACCGCAATAAGCTTAATGCCAGTAGCTTTAACGAAATCATGTTTAACCTGCTCAACTTCGCCTTTACGAAGCAGACCGTGGTCAACAAAAACGCAAGTAAGCTGATCGCCAATTGCTTTATGTACCAAAGCTGCAGCAACCGCTGAATCAACTCCACCAGAAAGACCACAAATAACTTGTGCATTCCCAACTTCTGCGCGAATCTTAGCAACCTGATCCTCAATAATGTTAGAAGGATTCCAATTGTTATCTAACCCTGCACACTTATGTAAGAATGTAGAAATAAGTTCCTGACCCAATGGAGTGTGCTTTACTTCTGGATGCCACTGAACTCCATAAAGTTTGCGACTTTCATCTTGCATTGCAGCAACAGGAGCACCCTCTGTGTGTGCCAACACCTTAAAACCTTCTGGAGCACGCTTAACTGCAACACCGTGACTCATCCAAGTATTTTGCTCAAGAGGAGAATCTGCAAGCAGGCCTTCAGAATCATCAATAGTTGCAGAAGTTTTACCATACTCGCCAAGAGCAGCTTTATCTACATCTCCACCAAGTTCATGAGCCATTACTTGGAAGCCATAGCAAATGCCAAGAACTGGAACGCCCGCTTCAAAAATCTTTGAATCAATATCTGGAGCACCCGGTTCATAAACAGAAGCAGGACCACCCGAAAGAATAATAGCTTGAGGATCTTTAGCTAACATTTCGTCAACTGGCATAGAGTGCGGAACAAGCTCTGAATACACATTAGCCTCTCGCACTCGACGAGCAATAAGCTGAGCGTATTGAGCGCCAAAATCAACGACAAGCACTGGTCCTTTTGCCATGATTCTCCTTATATATAAGTTCTAATACGATTCAATTCATAATAGTGAAGCTTTGAGACGTTGCGTAATTACAAAACGCCGAAATTAGATATAAAAGTTACATTAATAATTCTAAATCAATAGATAGCTTTGATAAATTTTTGTGCGAAACGCTGAATAACAAAGCAAAAAACGAACATCAAATATAACATAATCTATACAAATGGCTAATTTTTTGCGCACATAATCACACATTTTTTCAACATAAATGCACGAAGAAGTAACCAAACGAACAAAAGTCAGACGCTGGCACTATACTGAAACGGATGGAAAAAGAGCTGTAATACATTTGTTTTCCAGACTCTATAACCAAATGGTAATGATCAAATTGCACTGAAAAGTGCTTGAGTACAGGAGTACACATGACGAGTCCTGTTATTGGCACACCTTGGAAGAAGCTCAACGCTCCAGTTTCCGAGGCAGCTATCGAAGGCGTAGACAAGTACTGGCGTGTTGCCAACTACCTTGCAATCGGCCAAATTTATCTTCGTAGCAACCCTCTAATGAAGGAGCCGTTCACTCGCGAAGATGTTAAGCATCGTCTGGTGGGCCACTGGGGCACCACTCCAGGTCTTAACTTCCTTATTGGCCACATCAACCGTTTCATTGCTGACCACCAGCAGAATACCGTGATTATCATGGGTCCAGGCCACGGCGGCCCAGCTGGTACTGCTCAGTCCTACCTCGACGGTACTTACACTGAGTACTATCCAAAGATTACAAAGGACGAAGCTGGTTTGCAGAAGTTCTTCCGCCAGTTCTCTTACCCAGGCGGTATTCCTTCTCACTTCGCTCCTGAAACCCCAGGCTCCATCCACGAAGGTGGCGAGCTTGGTTATGCACTCTCCCACGCTTACGGCGCTGTTATGAACAACCCAAGCTTGTTCGTTCCAGCAATCGTCGGCGATGGCGAAGCTGAAACTGGTCCTTTGGCCACCGGTTGGCAGTCCAACAAGCTTGTGAACCCACGTACCGACGGTATCGTGCTTCCAATCTTGCACTTGAACGGTTATAAGATTGCTAACCCAACTATTCTTTCCCGCATTTCCGACGAAGAGCTTCATGAGTTCTTCCACGGCATGGGCTACGAGCCATACGAGTTCGTTGCTGGCTTCGATGATGAGGATCACATGTCCATTCACCGTCGCTTCGCCGATATGTTCGAAACCATCTTCGACGAGATTTGCGATATTAAGGCTGAGGCTCAGACTAACGACGTAACTCGCCCTTACTACCCAATGATTATCTTCCGCACTCCAAAGGGTTGGACTTGCCCGAAGTTCATCGACGGCAAGAAGACCGAAGGCTCTTGGCGTGCACACCAGGTTCCACTGGCTTCCGCTCGCGATACCGAAGCTCACTTCGAGGTTTTGAAGAACTGGATGAAGTCCTACAAGCCTGAAGAGCTCTTCGACGAAAAGGGCGCTGTGAAGGAAGACGTTCTTTCCTTCATGCCAAAGGGCGAACTCCGTATTGGCGAAAATCCAAACGCAAACGGTGGTCGTATTCGTGAAGATTTGAAGCTTCCAAAGCTCGATGATTACGAAGTCAAGGAAGTTAAGGAATTCGGTCACGGCTGGGGTCAGCTCGAAGCTACCCGTCGCCTTGGTGTTTACACTCGTGACATCATCAAGAACAACCCAGATTCCTTCCGTATCTTCGGCCCAGATGAGACCGCTTCCAACCGTTTGCAGGCTGCTTACGAAGTAACCAACAAGCAGTGGGATGCTGGCTACCTTTCTGGCTTAGTCGATGAGCACATGGCTGTTACCGGCCAGGTCACCGAGCAGCTTTCCGAGCACCAGATGGAAGGTTTCCTCGAGGGTTACTTGCTCACCGGTCGTCACGGCATCTGGAGCTCTTACGAGTCCTTCGTACACGTTATCGACTCCATGTTGAACCAGCACGCAAAGTGGCTTGAGGCTACCGTTCGCGAGATTCCATGGCGTAAGCCAATCTCCTCCGTGAACTTGTTGGTATCCTCTCACGTATGGCGTCAGGATCACAACGGCTTCTCGCACCAGGATCCAGGCGTAACCTCCGTGCTCTTGAACAAGACCTTCAACAACGATCACGTAATCGGCATCTACTTCCCAGTGGATTCCAACATGTTGCTTGCTGTTGCCGAGAAGGCTTACAAGTCCACCAACATGATTAACGCCATCTTCGCTGGTAAGCAGCCAGCCGCCACTTGGTTGACCCTCGATGAAGCTCGCGAAGAGCTCGAGAAGGGCGCTGCAGAGTGGAAGTGGGCTTCCAACGCTAAGAACAACGACGAAGTTCAGGTTGTTCTCGCTGGTGTTGGCGATGTTCCACAGCAGGAATTGATGGCCGCTGCCGACAAGTTGAACAAGCTTGGCGTTAAGTTCAAGGTTGTTAACGTTGTTGACTTGCTCAAGTTGCAGTCCGCTAAGGAAAACAACGAAGCTTTGACTGACGAAGAGTTCACCGATCTCTTCACCGCTGACAAGCCAGTCCTCTTCGCTTATCACTCCTATGCACATGACGTTCGCGGCTTGATTTACGATCGTCCAAACCACGACAACTTCAACGTCCATGGCTACAAGGAGCAGGGCTCCACCACCACGCCATACGACATGGTTCGCGTGAACGACATGGATCGTTACGAGCTTACCGCTGAAGCTTTGCGTATGGTTGACGCCGCCAAGTATGCCGACGAAATCAAGAAGCTCGAGGACTTCCGCCTCGAAGCCTTCCAGTATGCAGTCGACAAGGGTCTTGATCACCCAGATTACACCGATTGGGTATGGCCAGGCGTTAAGACCGACAAGCCAGGCGCTGTCACCGCTACCGCTGCAACCGCTGGCGATAACGAGTAGTTTTAAGCTCATAAAGCTAAAACTGGTTAGCTAAAAACATTTCGGGAGTCAATCGAAAGGTTGACTCCCGTTTTGTATATAAAAATAAATTTGCATGTAAACTAAATAAAAAAAAACGAATCAAAATTTATATTGCAGAATTACTACTATGTGCGTGTATAAAAACAAAAAGCCGTACAATAGAACAAGCTTGGCTATATTGCAAAACTTAAGTAATTTAATTTTTACAATATGAAACCTAACAGCACAACACGAATAGTATCAAAGGAGAACGCATCGTGTCACATATTAATGTAACAATTATTGGCAACGAAGATATGTACGGCAGAAACGCTGTTGCACTCGGAATAACACATATTCTGTCTAACAACTACAGCACTACTATTTTTCGCCCATGCGCTCAAGCCAATGACGCTTTCACTAAACAACTTTTGGGTATTGCAAATACTTCAGCGAAAGTAGAACAAGTTATTGCATCCACTCCAGAAATAGTCAGAACAAATAAAGACACAGTGCGCGGAGATATTGTTGCAAAATACAATGAAGTACTACAATCAACATCCGCCCAAGCTTCTGTTATTGTTTCAAGCGACGCAAGCCCTGTATATGATCCAGATTTATTTGCTTTTGACGCAACTGTTGCAGCAGACTTAGCTTCGCCTGTTTTTCTAACCGTTTGCGCAAAGGGACGAAGCTCAGAGCAAATCTTACAAACTATTAATACTGCCAACGCTTGTATTATGAAGGCTTGCACGCAAATTTTGGGCGTTTTTGTTACTGACTGTTCTGAGGAACTTGGAGCTGAAGTAATGAAAGATTACACAGCTAGAAATTGCGCAAATTCTAGCGAAAAAGAAACTCGAGTAAGCCAAACACCATTATGGGTGCTGCCTCAAATAAACGAAGAAAACAAAAATAGTTCGTTAGAAATATTCGTAAACTGCATTAGAGAAAAAGATATTCTTAATGCGCTGCACCAGCCATTCAATGCTCCAACTACCCCATACGCTTTTCAATACAGTCTTTTAGGAAAAGCAAAAGAACAGAAGAAAACAATTGTTCTTCCAGAAGGAGAAGAAGATCGCATATTAAAAGCGGCAGATTACTTGCTTGAACGAGATATTGTGAATCTTATTATTGTTGGAGAGCGCGAATCAATATTGAAGCGTGCTGAAGAATTAAATCTTAATTCAGTTTGCAAAGCAAGTTTCCAATCTATGAGTGATGAAGCAATGCTTAGCCATATGATTACAAAACTTTGCGAATTAAGAGCAAAGAAAGGAATGACTGAATCACAAGCGAGAGAACAACTTAGCGACGCAAGCTATTTTGGCACTATGCTGGTTGTACTTGGACAAGCAGATGGTCTTGTGTCTGGATCTGTTAATTCCACTGCAAATACTGTGCGACCAGCATTACAAGTAATAAAAACAAAACCCGGTTCCAAGCTGGTTTCTGGCGCATTTCTTATGTGTTTTAAAGATCACGTAGCTGTATTTGCAGATTGTGCTATTAACACAAACCCGAACGCAGAACAGCTGGCAGATATTGCGATTCAGTCTGCGAATACTTCTGAAGCATTCGGACTAGATCCTAAAGTTGGAATGCTTTCTTATTCAACGTTAGGATCTGGTAAGGGCCCAGATGTTGACACTGTAGAAGAAGCAACGCGAATAGTAAAAGAAAAAGCTCCAGATTTAGCCGTAGTTGGTTCTATTCAGTTTGATGCAGCTTGGTCTCCTACAGTTGCTGCAGCAAAAGCAAAAGATAATCCTATTGCAGGTCACGTGAATGTATTTGTGTTCCCTGATTTATGCGCAGGAAATATTGCGTATAAAGCAGTGCAACGCTCCAGCGGAGCACTAGCAGTTGGCCCTATTTTACAAGGTCTAAATAGGCCTGTAAACGATTTATCTCGAGGAGCTTTAGTACAAGATATTATTAATACTGTTGCTTTAACAGCTATTGAAGCTCAGCGAGAATAAAATTTTGTGCAGAAAGCTATAAAATAAATAAAAAATAAGCTGTTAATGTTCTTCACATATTTTAGATTGTTATGACACAAAATAACTCTCCGTATTGTAGGAACTTAACGGTAAACTAGAGCGTGGCAATTTACAAGCCTTATCAATACTTTATGGAGGATGCCCACATGGCAAAAACCGTTCTTGTTATCAATTCTGGTTCCAGTTCGATTAAGTATCAGCTCGTTGACTTGGAAAGCGGTGAAGGCATCGCTTCCGGTATCGTTGAGAAGATTGGCGAGCCAGTTGACGGCCACTACAAGCACGTATTCAATGGCGAAAAGCATGAGTTCGATGAGCCAGTTCATGACCACGAGCAGGGCTTAAAGCGCGTACTCGGTTTCTTCGAAGAATACGGTCCAAAGCTTTCCGAGTCTGGTATTGTGGCAGTTGGACACCGCGTTGTTCAGGGTGGCTTGACTTTCCCTAAGCCTGCATTAGTCAATGAGAAGACAATCAATAAGGTTAAGGATTTGGCAGTTTTGGCTCCACTTCACAACGGCCCAGAGGCTGTTGGCGCTGAAGTCATGACTGAACTTTTGCCAGACGTTCCACAGATTATGGTATTCGATTCTTCCTTCTTCCATGATCTTCCACAGGTTGCAGCAACTTATGCTTTAAATAAGGAAATTGCAGACCGCTATCATATTCGTCGCTACGGCGCCCACGGCACTTCTCACGAATACATTGGCTCTGTTGTTCCAAGCGTTGTTGGTAAGCCTGCAGAAGGTTTGAAGCAGATTGTTTTGCACATTGGTAACGGTGCTTCTGCTTCTGCCCAGATTTCTGGCAAGCCAGTTGAAACTTCTATGGGCTTAACCCCACTCGAAGGCTTGATGATGGGCGGACGCACTGGCGATATTGATCCAGCAGTAGTCTTCCACCTTATTCGTAACGCTCACATGAACGTGGACGAACTTGATACTCTCTTCAACAAGCGTTCCGGCATGACAGGCATGACTGGCCACGGCGATTTGCGTGATATTCACAATCTCATCGCAGAAGGCGACGAAAACGCTAAGCTTGCTCTCGGCGTATACGTACACCGTATTGTTGGCTACATTGGTAACTACACTGCTCAAATGGGTGGCGTTGACGTCATTACATTCACAGCAGGCGTTGGTGAAAACGACGAAATCGTGCGCGCTCGCGTATGCGAAAAGCTTGAGCCATTCGGTGTTAAGCTCGACAAGGAAAAGAACTTGGTTCGCTCTAAGGAGCCACGCGTTATTTCCACTCCAGACAGCTCTGTGATTATTGCTGTAATTCCAACGAACGAAGAGTTGGCTATTGCACGCAAGGCTGCAGCTATTGCTGAAGCTGGTGAAGATACCTACGGTAACAAGTTCAAGCACTAAATCGTTGGCGCTTAACAGCGTAGAACAAACAAATAAATAGATACGAATAATCCCGGGTCAAAAAGGCTCGGGATTATTTATTATTCAAGCATTTTATGCCACATTCCTGGAAAATCTGGGATTGTTTTTCTAGTTGTGGCAATGTTTTTGACTCTAACATTTTCTATGCGCAATCCAAGCATTGCAGCAAACGTTGCCATGCGATGATCTGCATAGGTTTCCATAACTTCCCCATGCACATAATCACTTGGCTCAATACTGATGCCATCTTCAAGCTCTTTAGCACCAATACCGACTCTATTCAATTCTTTAACTAAAGCTTCTAAACGATTAGTTTCATGGCCACGTAAATGAGCAATACCATGCAACTGACTTACTCCGTCCGCAAAAGCAAGAATAGCTGCAATGCTTGGAGCAATCTCCCCCGCTTTACTTAAATCTAAAGAAGGAATTGCATGAATACGACCATTTCCTTCTACACAAAGAACTCCAGACCCAGTGTTTGTATCATCCTCTTCAAAATTAACAACAGCACCCATACGTTCAAGTATTGCCGGCAACAATCCGCCAGGTTGAGTCGTGCGCTTAGGCCAGTTTGGAACTCTAACTATGCCTCCTGAGATTAAAGCAGCCCCTAAAAATGGCGCAGCATTAGACAAATCTGGTTCAACAACGACAGTATTTGGCAAAACTAATTTTGATTCCAAAACAGCCCAACTAATAGGCTCTATCATTTGGACTGTGCCACCAGCCTTTTTCACATCATCTATTGTCATTAAAATATGCGGCATGCTCGGCAAATTTTTACCAATATGTTCAATATACAAACCGTTATGTATGCGAGAACCAATTAGCAATAATGCTGAAATGAATTGCGATGATGCAGAGGAATCAATGCAAACAATATTTTCCACATTTCGAGTTTTAAGTTCTACTGATTTAGGAGGGATAATAGTGTACGGCAAAAAACCAGTTTCGCCGTGATACTCAACATGAGCACCAAGCTGTTCTAAAGCATCAAGTACCGGCTTCATAGGGCGAACATAGGCTTGCTTATCTCCATCAAATCGCACGGGTTTATTTGCAAACAATGCTAGAGCAGACACAAAACGCATTACAGTTCCCGCTAGTCCGCAATATACTTCAGCATTATCCTCAACTCTAAAAATTCCGTCTTCTGGCGGAATTACACGCAGTTTTGTGCCCTCTTCATTTAGTGATTCACATTTAACGCCGAATACAGATAAAGCGTTAATCATAAGCTCAGTGTCTCTAGAGCGCAATAATCCTTGTAAAACTACAGGTTTTGTACCTATTGCAGCCAATATTAAATAACGATTTGACAAGGATTTACTACCAGGAACTTCAACACAAGCTTTTAATTGATGATTAGAATACGGTGCTTCCCAACAAGTAGCACAATCCACAGTATCGTTAATATCGCTCATACTATGAATACTATCTATTAATATGTACTGATATGTGAACTGATAATTTGCAATCAGACTAAAATATTTCACTAGATATAAAAAAGTCGGGGTGACAGGATTCGAACCTGCGACATCCTGCTCCCAAAGCAGGCGCGCTACCAAACTGCGCTACACCCCGAGGCTTTTGAACTGTTAACCAGCTCCAAGCACAATCAAATACAATAGCGCACTTTGCCGACAAATGCAAATTTTCGACACACGTGGCGTGTATAAAATTTTTACACGTGCTTGACTTTAGTGCAAACTGTACAATGTAATTAGTTACAAGATAAAGGGGCTAAAATATGGGACGTTTCCAGCGAACTGAAGCAATGGGATTAATAGCATTTCTTGTATGCGCATCATTCGCAATGGTTATTATGTCCATGTACATGTTGCTTATGCCAGCATTTTGGCAAATTAGCCAAAGACTTTTCCTTACAGCCTCAGGAATTGTGGCTTTGTGCAGCATTGGCGCTTTTATTATTGGATATTTGCGTACTAATAAAAAATTTACCGGACACCATCTGATTCGCATAGTAAAACATACTTTTGAAATTACAGCGCTTTCTACAATTTATGGCGCGACAATGTTTCTTATGTCTTTTGCTTTGCTTTCCATCATCAACAGTATTATTGGCAAATCTGCAATGAACAATTATTTGCCGGTATTATGCTCAGCATTATCTGGAATTGTTGGTTACGCAACACTTATTCAAGCTGAGCTTCTTGAAGCTAAAACCGTAGCTTCCCTGCTTCCTCTATTCGTTATTTCAGGCGCTGCAACTGCAGGTCTTACCACGGATGATCCTTACTGGTATAACAATAATTTTTCCCAGCTTGGCGACAGAACCACTTTTGCAGCCAGCATGTTTAATGCAACGCTTGTACTATCTGGAATTTGTATTATCATAACAAGCTACTTTGCTGTTACAGAATTTGTTGCAACCCAACGCGAAATATTGCAGCACAATAATGAAGAGCGTACGCGTCATTTCAAAACTCGCACAACTATTATGGCTACTTTGCTTATTTTAGGCGGTATTGCTTTTATTGGCATAGGAACTTTCCGATATACTCCTCATCCTTTTCTTCATGACCTGTGTGCTAGAGGCGTAACTGGATTAATTTGCACAATGCTTGTATGCTTGCCTTGGTTAGCCCCTCGCCTTTCTCGCACATTCTACGTAGCTTCTGATTTAGCTGTTGTTCTTACAGCTTGGGCAGGAAATCAGTGGATGCACGGTCACAATACTCTTACTAATGTTGAAGCATTATCTTGCCTACTATTTCTAGGATGGATTATTGTTTTTTCAAGGCAAGTTGCAGCTATGCAAACTGACCGTCTTCAATCAAAAATTAATCAGGCTATTATAGCAAATAGCAGCGCAGGAAACTAAATTCCCTACGCTGCTTCAATCTTATGAAATTATAAAATTATTTGCGATTAAAATATTTTTTATTAGACTCTTATTAATGCTCCGGCTTGTGCTCGCTCATAAGCAACAAGAAGCTGCGAGATTGAGCCACAATATTAAATCCTGCCTCATATAAAAGCTCAGGGCCTTTTGGATTATAAGTGTCTACAATAAGCTTCCACTTTTCACCATAACGCTTGTCTGGCAATGTAAAAGTAATAGGTTCATAATGAGCATTAAATATAAGAATAAAGTCATTATCAACCATTCTTGTTCCATACCAGTCTGTTTCTGGAATGTCGGAGCCATTCAAATAAATCATCACGGAAAGCGCGTGAGTATTTGACCAATCTTCCATGTCCATAACAGTTCCGTTATGATCAAGCCATTCAACCTGTGGAATATCATAAACGTCATCATCGTTTGAACGCCCAGTAAAGAAGCGACGGCGATGCAAAACAGGGTGATGAAGACGCAGATGAATAAGCTTGGAAACGAAATCAAACATATCACGCTGAGTTTCGTTATAATCCCAGCTCATCCAAGAAATAGCGTTATCTTGGCAGTAAGCATTATTATTGCCGTGCTGTGTACGCATCACTTCGTCGCCTGCGCAAATCATAGGAATACCCTGACTCATAAGCAATGTTGAGAACAGGTTACGCATTTGCCTCTCGCGCAGCTCATTTACATCGTGAATACTTGTAGGACCTTCTACACCGCAATTCCAAGAACGATTGTCGTTTGCGCCGTCGTTATTTCCTTCTTTATTCGCCTCATTATGTTTTTCGTTATAGCTTACTAAATCGTTCATAGTAAAGCCGTCATGAGCTGTAATGAAGTTCACAGAAGCAACAGGCTTACGTCCATTTTGCTCATACAAATCAGAGCTTCCCATAAGCCTACTTGCAAATTCAGGCAAAGTAGAAGGCTGCGAACGCCAAAAATCACGAACGCAATCCCTATACCTGCCATTCCATTCGGACCAGCTTGGAGGGAATCCGCCAACCTGGTAACCTCCAACACCAATATCCCAAGGCTCTGCAATAAGTTTTACGCTAGAGATAATAGGGTCTTGCTCAATAATGTCGAAGAATGCAGAAAGTTTATCTACTTCTTGGAACTGACGAGCAAGAGTTGCAGCTAAGTCGAAGCGGAAACCATCAACGTGCATTTCGGTAACCCAATAACGCAAGCTATCCGTAATCAATCGCAATGCTTTCGGAGAACGCATAAGCAAAGAATTACCAGTACCAGTAGTATCAAAATAATGACGCTGATCGTTGTCTACAAGACGATAATATGCGCGATTATCAATACCACGGAAACTCAAAGTAGGACCACGGTCATTGCCTTCAGCAGTGTGGTTATAAACTACGTCAAGAATAACTTCCATTCCAGCAGCATGATAAGCCTTAACCATTGACTTAAACTCATTAACCTGCTCACCGCGCTGACCAGAACTTGAGTAAGAATTTTGCGGAGCAAAGAAACCGATGGTATTGTAACCCCAATAGTTGCTCAATCCCTTATTTTGTAAGAATGAATCATTTACAAACTGATGAATTGGCATAAGCTCAATTGCAGTAACACCAAGCTTCTTTAAATAAGAAATAACGCTTGGGTGAGCAAGACCAGCATAGGTTCCGCGAATATCTGCAGGAACACGACTATCAAGATTAGTCATACCGCGAACATGAGCCTCATAAATAACAGAATCATGGTACGGAATCATAGGATGCTGATCATTACCCCAATCAAAGTATGGGTTAATAACTGCAGCTTTCATCGTATGGTCTGCAGAATCCAAAGTATTCATTGCAGAAATATCATCCGGATTATCAAACCAGTAAGAAAACAGGCTTTCATCACCGTCAATATTGCCTTCAATTGCTTTTGCATACGGATCTAAAAGAAGCTTATGCGGATTGCACCACAATCCGTGCGAAGGATCGTAAGGACCATGAACACGATACCCATAACGTTGGCCAGGCTGAATACCTGATACATAATTGTGCCAAACGTATGAGTTCTGTTCGGTCATATCAATACGTGTTTCATTATCATTCTCGTCAAACAAGCATAATTCAACGCGCTTTGCAACTTCGGAAAACAGCGCAAAATTAACGCCGGCGCCGTCATAACTGGCACCAAGCGGATACATGGAACCTGGTCTTATATGCATAATATAAGTATCTCATATATTTGCGCACTTTTCACGCTATGTTGCTTTTATTTGAAAAAAGATGAAAATTTATACAAATTTATTCAAATATATGCAAATCTAATGAGCTGCTAATTGCCAATCAACACCAACGCCAGTTGACACATTAAGCGGGACATCTAAATTAACTGCATGCTCCATAGCTTCTCGCACAATATTTTCTACACTATCTTTTTCTCCGTGCGCAATTTCCAAAATTAATTCATCGTGAATTTGTAAAATTACGCGGCTGCGCATTTTAGAATTTCGCAATCCTTTATCAACACGTATCATTGCAAGCTTCATAATATCGGCTGCAGTTCCTTGAATTGGAGCATTTAAAGCTCCACGTTCTGCAGCTTCGCGAGCTGCACGATTATTTGACGATAACTGTGGGAAATATCTACGCCTACCAAACATTGTTTCTGTATACCCAAGTTCTTTAGCTTTCAAAACCAAAGACTCCAGGTAATCATGAACTTTTCCAAAAGTATCAAAATACTTATTTTTCAACACTTCGGCAGCAGACGGTGTAATAGAAAGTTGTTTTGCCAAACCATAAGTACTCAATCCGTATGCCAAACCGTAGCTCATAGCTTTTACGTGAGAACGCTGGTCACTACTAACTTGATTTACAGGTATTTGATAAACCAGGCTTGCCACATATTTATGAAAATCTACACCAGAGCAGAACGCTTCAATAAGAGTTTCATCATGAGAAGCATGAGCCATAATACGCAACTCAACTTGAGAATAATCACAGCTCATTAAATATTCGAAATCTTCACCTGGAACAAACGCTGCACGAATTTCACGGCCAGCAGCATTACGATTAGGAATATTTTGCAAATTCGGATCCGCAGAACTTAATCTGCCTGTTGCAGCAATAGTCTGCTCAAATCTTGTATGAATACGTTTATCATCATAATGAGCAGCATCAATTAAGCTTTGCACTATTTGCTTTAACTTATTTTTCTCACGATGACTAAGAAGAGCCCCTAAAAATTGGCTTGCAGGTTCTTCAGGATCAAGTTTCGCATACATTGCTTGCAATGCTTCAGCATTAGTAGTGTAAGAACCGTTTTTTGTACGCCTAGTTGGTTTAAGAGCAAAATGATCAAACAGTATTTGCTGCAATTGCTTAGGACTTTGCAAATTCACACGATTTCCCGCAGCCTGCCAAGCCATATTCTGGGCAAATTCAGCATCGGAAGAAAATTGCTGGAACATGCTACTTAAACGCTGCATATCTACAGCAGCACCAACATCTTCTAGTCCTCGCAAAACTCTTGAAATAGGCATTTCCAAGTTCGACATCAAACCTGTTTGTTTTCTAGAATCCAATTTTGGCGCAAATTGAATAGCTAAAAGACGTGTAAGAACAGCAGTTCTTAAAATTTTATCTTCAAACTTTTGCGTTTCTTCTTCGCTTGCTTTAGCTTCATCTAAAGCTAGTGAATCATCAAGTAAAAGATCAAGCTCACCCTGCTTAGCTTCCTGATTATCCAAATCTTCATCATCGCTCGAAATATCTAAATAATGTTCTGCCATATTTTCAAGCGTTTCAGCACGAAAATCAGGCTCAAGCAAATATGAAGCCAATCTTGTATCAAGAAGAGGAGTAATACTCGGATTATCGGAATCAACTAATTCCAAAGATGACAACAATCCTAAATGCTTTTTATAGTCGTGCAAAACTATTGAAGAAGCATATTTTTGCAAAAATTCCCTTAAAGATTCGAGTAAGGAGTTTGTCTCTACACGCAAGTCTGAAGCATAAATTAGTGCTGCTCTACCCCTAACAAGCATCAATAAACAGTCTGCTTTTAAACCAAAACGATGCTTTGACTGGCAGCTACTTTCATGAGCATAAACAACTAATTCGCGATTGTTTAATATTAAATCTGCACATTTCTGCTCATTATCAATAAGTTTTTCTGCATCTACAGAGGAATCAGATTGCGAAGAATCTTTCGTTTTTTCTACGTCAGTATTTTCTTCCTCGTTACTATTGTCTTCTTCTAGGAAAGTAGATACGCTAGTTTCCCACTCGCGTAAATCTTCTAAAGATTTAATATGACTTACTTTAGTATTTTTTAATACGTCTTGAAGATTTTCAGCATCAGAAGTTGATTGCTCGCCGCGGTTGGTATGCTCTATTTCGACATTTCCTTCATACGTTGAAGAAAGCATAATTCGCATATTGTCATCAAGCAATTGCTGATTTGTACGACTAAAAGCTTTAAGAATCTTACGCTTTTTTAATTCACCAAACTCAAGTTGAGATAACAACTCTCCTAATTTCTTAGCATTAATATCTTCACCAAAACGCAAATTATCAACACTAATACCAAGATCTAAGTCACGAACCAAAGCATTAACTCGACGGTTCAAACGAACCTGATCAATATTTTCTCTTAAAGCTTCACCCTTTTTACCTGTAATCTCACCTGCATGAGAAATAATATCTTCCAAGCTGCCGAACTGGTTAATCCATTTGGCAGCATAACCATCTCCAACACCGGGAACACCAGGAATATTATCTGCAGTTTCGCCTCTTAAAGCCGCTAAATCAGGATATTGCTTAGGAGTAACATTATATTTTTCTAAAACGGCAGCAGCATTCATTTGTTTCAAATCTTTGAAATGCTGCCCCGGATAAAGAACTGTAATATTGTCGTCAATAAGCTGAAATGCGTCGCGATCTCCAGAAAGAACTAAAGTTCTATACCCAGCATCAGCGCCCATTGTTGCAAGTGTTCCAATAACGTCATCACCCTCATAACCGGGTTTTTCAATATATGTAATATCTAGAGAACGTAGCATCTGCTGAATAAGAGGCAGCTGAGAAAGAAGCTCTTGAGGAGCAGCTTCACGCGTACCCTTATACTGAGGAAGCATCTTATTTCTAAAAGTGCCACCTTTAACATCAAAAGCAATAGCTAAACGGTCAGGATTTTCTTTTCTTACCACTTGGGAAAGCATAGTAATAAAGCCCCAGACAGAATTGGTGGCCTGCCCATAGCGAGTAGAAAAATTATCCGCAGAAACTGCAAAAAAAGCACGGAACGCAAGAGAATGGCCATCAACGACCAACAACGTTCCTTTCTCATTCTTAAAATCAGAAGAATGTTCTTCGACGATGCTGGTATCCACTGTTGACTACTCACCCACGTTCCGTAATTATTACAACAATTATGCTAATAGTATTCAGCACAACAAGCGTTATGATTTAATAAATTTAAGATTTTTAAGATTAATACTATTAATCCTCAGAATCTGAGTCTATTTTATCATCGCTATACTTTGAAATAATAGCCAAAGCAAGACGCTTCTTAGGGATACGCTGATCCATAGAAGTTTTTTGAATCCAACGGAATGCACCCTGCTCTGAAAATCCGGCCTTATCCATAAGAAGACCCTTAGCTCGGTCTACCAGCTTTCGCTCTTCTAAGGTATCTTCAGCTTTCTTAAGCTTTTCTTCCGTCTTTTTTAGCTGATCTTCCGTATCGTGCAATCTATTTTCTGTGCGCTCAACGCTATCTAATAAATCGTTAATCTCACTAAAACGACCCATAGCAACTTCCAAAGCTGGAAGAAGCTTAGATTCTTCATACGGCTTAGTTACGTATGCCATTGCACCGGCACCTGTTGCTTGTTTTACTAAATCTGCCTGCGAAAAAGCAGTGAGCATAACAACTGGCGCAATGTTTTCATCACAAATAGTTGCTGCAGCAGTAATACCATCCATAACAGGCATCTTAACGTCCATGCACACAACATCCGGATGATTCTCACGAGTCAACTCAATAGCTTCTTGACCGTTAGCTGCCTGACCTACAACCTGATAACCGTTATCTTCCAACATAGCTACTAAATCCATGCGATTAACAGATTCATCTTCTGCAACAACAACAGTGCGAATATTGTTAGATTTCTTATCTTCAGACTCGTTCTTCACAGCTTCTGCATCAGCAGCCTTACGAAGCTCATCATCAGTAAGTATTTCAGGCATTGTTTGCTCTGTCCCTTCATTCCTTTTCGTAACTGGCATACTCACAACCTCATTTCATTGCCGCATAAACAGGGCAACACCGCCATGCATCTTTAACATGACGACTACGCAACAGCACGTTCACAAACACCAGTAGAATCACGCATCATAACGCAATTTGCATGTCACTAAAACCGCACGCACCCAGTGTTTGTGTCAATCAATGATACCATAAGATTCACAAGACTCGCGAAAGAATGCACAAATTCGCACTATTTTGCTTATTTATACAGTAGCAGACAACAGTACTACTACAGCTGCAAAAATGGTTTGAGCAACACAAAGTGGAAAAGCATTCTTATAGTCGCCTTTAAGTATACATTTGGCAAATTTATACGCTTTTACTATAAGAGCTACCAATATAATCCACTGAAAAATAGCAAAAAATAGGTGCAATGTAATATTGCGTACTAAATTACTAAAATTGAAGAAAATTTCAGCATTATAAAAGTTCCATATTGAAGGAACTTCAAAAGGAAAAACAATAATTGAAATCGAATACGCTAACAACAAAAGCGCCGCAACAATGCTCATGGCAGCACATAAACGTCTACCTCTTTGCTCTCCAAGCATTATCATCGCAGTTATTTTTCCATGCTCTTTATCACTTGCAATATCTCGAAGATTGTTCACCATCATTAAGCATGCAGAATAAGCTCCAGGAATGAATGACATTAAAACACAAGCCAAAACCATTAATGGACTATTAATAAAAATATTGTTTGCTTGAACACCTATGCCATGTGTTATTGCACATAAAGATCCAATAAAAGGAACAGGGCCAAAGAACACAAAAGCGCTTACTTCTCCAAAACCTTTATAACCATAAGGATGCTTTCCTCCTGCATAAAACCACGCTGCAGCAATGCAGGCAATTCCAAGCGGAATAAACCACAATATTCCCGTGCTAAAAACAATAAGTAAACCTGCTATGCAAGAAATCAAAGCAGAAACTATTACCGCTTTAAGCACAGATTTTGACTCAATACCAGCATCTGCAAGACGCCACGATACATCACATAATGGCTTAGAATTTTTACTTTTACTCACAGGGCGAAACTTACGATTCTCGTCTAAACCATTCAATCCGTCACAATAATCGTTCGCATAATTAACAGCAATCTGCATAAATACTGCAACAGCACAACACAGAAAAAATTGTATAAAACACTGCACAAAACTAATAATTGGTTTCTCAAAATGCGAAAGACGCATCATTCTAAGAGAAATAGCAAATGCCATAACAACAGGAACTATTCCTATTGGCAGCGTGTAAATTCTTGCACCTTTAAGCCAAACTTTTACACTTTTCATTATTAGCCTCTTAAACTATTTGTTAATTACATAAATTCTTCATACAAGATTAGGCAAAAAGATTGAAGTAACTATTGGTAAAGCAATAATAAGCGCAGAAATAATCACAGATAAGAATCCACGCCATCCGAATGGATATTTATAATACGATGATTTGCGTGTGCGCAAATAAAAACCGCGCTCTTCAGCAGCAAGTGCAGAACTGTCTGCTTTTCGAACTGAAGAAACTAAAAGAGGCACAATAAGCGGCATCATAAGCTTTATTTTTTTAAACGGATTTTTAGTATCATATTCAACACCACGAGCCATTTGAGCTTCTGTGATTTGAGACATTTCGTAAGCAAAAATCGGCACGAAACGCACTGCCGTTGTAATAGTAAAAGCGTAGCAGTATGGAACATGCAAATATTGCACTACAGCATTTGCAAGATCGTTTAATTTAGTTACCGTTAGAACTGTTACAAGAGGAAAAGCAAAGCAGAACAATCTCAAAGCAGCTTTTGCGCCAATATCAATACCGTGCAATGTGAACCACAAGAAAATATAGTTTCCACTTTGAGCAATAACAGTCTGTAGCAAAAACATTATGCAAGAAATTATAAGCATAGCTTTGATAAGACCAGATAATGTTTTAACAACTCGAGTAAAAGCCATGCCAATGAAAATAATAGCTGCAATCGCAATAAGCACGGAATACTGTTTAGCAATAAACACGCTTATTACAACACTCGCAGCAAGAATTAGTTTTGCAATAGGATTAGTGCGATGAAGAAAAGTGTTACCTGGTTGGTAAGTTAACAATCTCGTTTTCATAAATATCAGACGCCTTTACTACTTTATTTGCTACTTTTATTTGCTATTGCTTCTACTAATTCTGTACAGTCTGTTTTACGATTTTTTCGCCACGCAACGCTTCTACTAATTCTTCTCGCACATACAAGCCATTACACTTATTAAATCCATGCGCAACCAAGCCTTGAGAAACGGAACACAATAATGGCGGATACAATGCTGCAGCAGAGCACACTTCCGGCTTTTCAAACACATCATGCGCTGAACCATCAATAATAAGCTTTCCATCGTTAATTGTTATAAGTCGAGTTGCATAATCAAGCACAACTTCCATATCGTGACAAACCATAATCACGCAGCAACCGTTTTTTCTTAAACGCTCTACAACTTGCATAATTCTCATGCATTCCTTGTAATCAAGGCCACAAGTTGGCTCGTCAAGAAGAAGAATCTTAGGATTCGTTACAACTGTTGCAGCTAAAGCAACCATTTGGCGCTGTCCTCTAGAAAGCATAAACGGGCTAGCTTTAGAATCCAGCTCCAACTCATCAATAATTTCCATTGCATGAGCTTTAGCTTCGTCCTCATTCTGACCAATTAAAATACAGCTTAAAGTAACTTCTTCAAGTACCGTTTCTTTGCATAATTGTCGATCAGGATTTTGGAATAAGGTAGATACATATTTTGCTATTTGACTAATGCGAAGCGACTTAGTGTCGATGCCATCTATTGCAACACTACCTTCTGTAGGTCTTAATAGACCATTAATAATCTTTGTAATTGTTGTTTTTCCAGCACCATTTCTTCCAATTAACGCAATTAATTCACCGCTATTTGCATTAAATGAAACATCTTTTAGAGCTTTAACACCATTCGCGTAGGCAAAACTCACATTATTTATTGAAAGGCATTGCTTGTTAGAATTATCTGAATTATTAGCTTTTATGAAAGTTTCTTTATTGGACTCTAAAACAGATTCTGCATTATTCGAGTTATTTGAATTAGAAAGTTTAGAATAATCCGTACGTAATGTTTTAACAATAGTATTTACAGTTTCTTCCACGCCAACAGTAAGCTCAGCAGGATTACAAATCTGTTCATCTTGCAACTGCTTAATTAAATGCGTAGTACGCGGATAGTTAATACCAACTTTACGAAGTAAATCAATGTCTTTAAGAGCTAAAGAAACAGGAGCATCAAGAACAAGCTCACCTTTAGAAAGCACTATAAGACGTTTACAATATTCGCTTAATAAAGCAACTTTTTGCTCAATAACAACAATAGTAATACCAAATTTTTTATTAAGATTTTGAAGAATAGAAAAAATCATGCGAGAAGATACAGGATCCAACGCACATGTTGGTTCATCCAACACTAAAACTTTAGGTTTAAGCGCCAAAATTGCAGCAATAGCAACTTTCTGCTTCTGCCCACCAGACAATGTATCTAGATCTCGATTGCGCAAATCGCTAATACCAACAGTTTCTAAAGAACTAGCTATACGATTAGGGATTTCATCGTGAGGAACACCAAAATTTTCCAATCCAAAAAGAATCTCATCTTCAACATTTGCAGCAACCATTTGCGCATCAATATCTTGAATAACAGATCCAATCAAGCAAGCAATATTAGTTAAAGCAAGATTTTTAGTGTCTTGACCCGCAATCTTAACGCTTCCTAAGAGTTCGCCAGAATAATGGTGAGGAATCGCGCCAGAAAAAAGCGAAGCAAGAGTTGTTTTACCAGAGCCAGAAGGTCCAATAATTCCAACAAATTCACCAGGGTAAATTTTAAGATTTACTCGATTAAGCGCATACGTATTATCATCAACGCTTGAAGTATTTTCACTACGATTTGTACCGTATTGAAAAGACACATTCTTCAATTCAAGTAGCGGATCTTCTAAGTGTGAATCATTAGGTTTTTTCATAAGGCTCTTTATGTTTCGTTGTGGGGCTTGTTCAACTAATTTTCTGCCAGCAATAAGTTCGTTTTGCTGATGCGTACCATCCATAACTGTAACACACCAATCAAACTCAAACTATTTACTAACATAAAAGTTGATGCCAATCGCAATATGACTGGCATCAACTCACTTTTATACCTTTACCTTTTTCTATACACTGCAATCATTCATGCATACTAAGTGCAATAAAAACACATTTTATGCAAAACAATTCGTATAAAAATTGATTTACTTGTGCAATACAATCTTCAATGGAGTGTAAAGTACT
This sequence comes from Gardnerella sp. DNF00753, assembly GCF_049244275.1. Taxonomy (NCBI): domain Bacteria; kingdom Bacillati; phylum Actinomycetota; class Actinomycetes; order Bifidobacteriales; family Bifidobacteriaceae; genus Gardnerella; species Gardnerella sp. DNF00753. The sequence goes on along the minus strand of NZ_CP058393.1, from coordinate 659,866 downwards.
TCAACAACAATCGCATTAAATACTGCTGTACCCAAAATAATTGGAAGCATCACCATTACCATATTTGGAGAGTGAAGAATGAAGAAAGCAGCAATAAGAGCAAAAATGCAACCAGAAATTACAGTCGTAATAAAAGTAGATATGAATGGGAATACGCTTACTTTACGAGCCGCATCCTTTGGGAACAAGCGAATATAACCAATTAATATTGCAGTCATAATGATTGCAGCTGGAATATCGCAAGCATACTCAAGGAATGGAATTGAAGTATTAAATTGAATTAACGTTGCAGCAAGAGCACCAATAATAGCTCCCTGGTAAATCTTCGGCCTAACAAGCAAAATTGACAAGCAGAATGAAGCAATAACAAACTCAGGCTGAATATTTCCAATAGAAAGAGATTTTGCAACAGTAAAGTCAAGAATGCATCCTGCCGCAAAAAGTACTGCAACTAACACTAACGAAGTAATATCTAATGCGTGATTCTTAACTTTTACATTTTGCATCATTGCAGCTGCAGCATCTGTAGTTGCGTTTGCACCATTGTTATAAGCTTCCTTAACGGTTTCGTTAATTTCTTGAGCCATGATTTCTCTCCTTGTTTGGGCTTTATATTATTCATATAAAGCTATCGAATATTTTGTTGTGATTTGTGATTTTGTGATTTGGTTATTTTTTAAAATTTAAGCTTATATACAAAAAGACCCCCGGGCTTACCCCGGAGGTCTTTTATAAGCTTTTATATGCAGCTTCTAAAACTTCAGAGTAAACTCACGCCAAAGAGAAGACTGCCACCACCACATACGAGCAGCGTTAAGAGCATTGTGAGATTCAGCATTCATGTTCATGTTACGCATGATAACTGCCTCCTTAAGCTCATTAGCTGACTATGGTTCACGCACAAACCTCAACCGAAGTATTCGATATTCGTTTGTGTTGAGAATGATGCTAACACCATGAAAGTACAAATGCAAACACAACACGCGCACAAACTGAAAATATTATTAAAAAATATTATTAGAACTATTAGTAATTCTTAGTAATTATCAGTAATTCGTTTGTTATTTAGAAAGTTTTTGATATTTAGCAATCTGCAGTTTTACAGCAATAATTCGTTTTACAGAATCATCAATTCTAGACTCAGGGATTTCTCCTCTACGAACTGCATTAACAACAGAATAATAAGCTTGACGCAAATTTGCAGGAGAAAGTAACATATCAAGACCTGCTTTAATCCCAGTAATTGCAGCGCTTGAAGGAGCATAACGTAAAGATATTGCTCCCATTCCTAAAGAATCAGAAATCAGAATACCGTTATAGCCAAGCTTTTTACGAGCTAAACCTGTAACAATCTTTTCCGACATACTAGCTGGAGTATCATCTCCGGTAATCTTCGGATACGACACATGACTAACCATAATGAACTTAACGCCAGTATCTACCGCATCTTTGAATGGAACTAAATCTACTTTTCTTAGCCAAAATGGAGTCTGATTCGAAACAGTAGTACCTTTGTGAGAATCTTCAAAAGTTGAGCCATGACCAGGAAAATGCTTATACGTAGCAAAAACATGATTTTCTTGCAAACCATCCGTAAACGCGTCAGTCATACTAGCCACAAGCTTTGGGCTAGAACCAAACGAGCGCTTTTTCATAAGATTATTATCTGGATTAGTTAGCACATCTGCAACAGGGGCAAAATCAACATTAAAGCCAAAATCATGAAGATATTTACCAATATATGCTCCAGCTTTATAAGCTTTACGCATTTTCTTAGTAACGCCAATATCTCTCATATTAGGCGAAGTATTCACTCCCATTTGAGGATTAGAACTAACTCTTGCAACAGTTCCACCCTCTTCATCAACGCTGACAATTGCAGGCAATGATACACGAGCATTACTTATTTCTTGCAATTTAGAAATCATACTTTTGGTCTGTTCAGGACTTTGAATATTTTCTCTCGTATACATTATTCCGCCAACAGGCAATGAGTTAAAAGCCTGCTGCATTTGCGCACCAGAAGAAGTTACCGTCCAGTTTATGCCAACTAATTCCTCAGGTTTTACAACGAACATTTGCGCAACTTTATCTTCAAGAGACATTTTTGAAAGCACGCTTCTAACTTCTGCGCTATTAGGATCAACTCCCCTACGAGCCAGTTTTTTATGAGCTTTAATTAAAGCCTCGCGCTTTTCTGCTTCTAATGCTAACTCTTTAGGACTCTTAATAGCAGTTCTATTAGAATGGTTAAAGAATTGCGAGCGCATAACATGTACTGCAGCGCACATAGACACTACTATTAAAGCAACCGCAATAATAATCGCAAAAATAGAAGCGAAATGATTCCTCGACGCAACTTTTTCTACTCGCTGATTATGCAACGCACCCCTATACTGTACTGTGCGACCAGTTACAGTATGCGGTATGCTTTGCAATTTACGCGGCTGTTGCTTACGCATAAGCTTTCCCCTAATTCACTAATAATAAAAATACTATTGAAATTATTTACTAGTATTTATTCACTTCGCACACGTAACCTGTCTTACCGCTAAACGTTTTGCGTAATGTAGGATTTGTAAATAGGTTGTCGCGCTGATCATTCCAAGACCATTCGTCATTTAATCTCCAAAGCATAAGATAAAACTCAGGTTCACCATCTTTATCATTTCGACTTGGCTCACCAGGCAACCAGTTTTGATACTTTACTTTTTCACCAGTAACCCAGTGTGCATACACTTCACCGTTTTCGCGCTGAGAAGTGTAACCGCCAATCCACACATACTTGACGCCTTCCTTCTTAGCCATATTTATAACCTTAGTTTCCTTACGCTTGTCTGTAAGAGTTACTAAGTAACCACCATCTTGCATGCATGCACTATTAGCTTCGGTCCAAGTTACGTCTACCTTATGAAGAACAAAACGAGAACCACCCTTCTTATAAGTCTTCTTCTTTACTGGCTTAAATGCTAAATCGTCACCAATGCCACCAGACTTATGATTCTTCGAATCTGCAAGCAAAGCAGAAACTACACGATCAACATAAGGATTTGTTGAAGAATCAGAATCGTATTCAAGACAATAAACATTATCTTGATTAACTCTAATTCTATTCATTACATCTTTCATATCTGAAATAGAATTAATATCCCAGAAGTAGCCGTTTGTTTCGTTTGCAATATTCTGCAATACGCTAGAATCAGCATCACTTGTACCAATCAAATAAACTGGCATTCCCTTTTCTTTTGCTAGAGCAATAACCTCATCCGCAGTATGAGTGCTTTCATTATCCAAACCATCTGTAAAAGCAATAACACAGTTAAAACCTGGATGGTTTGAAGCATTAGTAACACCAGTGTATAGAGCATCATACAAGGCCGTCATTCCGTAAGGTGTCATATTATCGATACCTGTAAGAAGTCGATCTTTATCATTTGTGTATGTTGCCATATACATGAGGTAGCTATCGAAAGATATAAGCTCTCCTTTATCTCCAACCTTGTAGTTGAGATTGCGCACAAAATCACTCATTGTTTTCTTCATAGTGTCGATTGAAGAATCCATTGAGCCAGATTTATCAAGAAGAATCTCGTAATTAACACCTTGATTGTCTTTAATTCTCTCAACCTTGTGAATAAGGCGTTCTACTTCTTTGCCGCCACCAATTTTTTCGCGAATTGCAGCAGTTGGAGAATCAATTTCAAGCGCTTTTCCACTGCTATCCGTAAGAGAAAAGTACAATTTAACGTGCGGATATTGAGAAACGTCGGAATTAACAATTTTTAGCGTATAATCTTCATACTTGTGTGATTGAGTAAGCTCACTGCGAAGCTTTGAATAAGGAATTTGACCCGGATGAATAAAATCCCAAATTAAGCATCCGAAAATACATGAAAGAATAAAAGATATAACTATTGTAATAGAAAGAATTATATTTCTTTTATCCTTTAATTCCTCGTTTGAGAAAACATCAAATCCAGAAAATAGGCCGCCACTGCGTGAAGATGCAGGAATAGCTGATGCCGTATAAGTGGCTGATGTTGCAGCATTATACGGCTCAGCTTTGTAAGCTTGAGGCATGTTGTTACGCATACTTTGCTGATTCTGCTGAGAACTCTGCTGATTCTGAGAACTCTGCTGGCTCTGAGAACTCTGCTGATTCTGCGTATTGTTCTGCTGATCATTTTCTGCAGAAGCATTAACAGCTGCTCCACAACGAGAACAGAACCGTGCATTATCCTTAATTAAAGCTCCACAGTTGATGCAAAACATACGTTCTTCTTTCTCACAGCATTATGCAAGTACTTACATAATTAGCTCAAGCTTAATATACTTTTTGATTCTATACCTTCTTTTATATATTCTTATCTCGCTTTACTTTAATAAAGGACGCACTAGCCACAACCAAAGCTATAAAAATAGCAACAAATACCAGAAGTATTTTATTAATTGCAGAATTGCTACCAAAGTGCTTTACAGCATTAACATGCAATGCCACTGCAGAATGAGAAGGAATAGTTGTTTCAACTTTCCCACCGCTAACAGTTACAGTTTTTTCGCAATTCTTTGATGCATAAACATTGCAATACTCACCATCTGGCAAATCAGTATTGTAACCAACATCATTCTGCTTATCGTCATTATTAATAGCGAAGAAACCCTTATTTCCGCGGCTAAAAGCAATATTATTGCTTTCATCATCCTGCCACTTAGTTACTTTCGTACCTTTAACAGCATTATAGAAGCCAATCATGCCTCGAATTGAAGTCCAGCGTTGAGTGCACTGCCACTTTGAATCCTTTCCACAACTTGCATCAGGAACAGACGTTTCAGTTGCAAAAGGCGCACCAACATCTCGCGCACTAAACTTATATCCAGAGTAAATATTTGGCGTACCATACGGATAAGCAAGCATAAAAGCATTTGCAAGCTCATATAATTTGCCATCTTTATAAGTAAGAACACTTGTGGCATTATCTCGCTCAGTATCCCAATTTGTAACAAAAATAGCAGCACTCTTATTAGGAATAAGACCATCTGTAATATGCTTCAAATTGTCTATTGAACCAGAGAAATAATTTCGCAAACGGTACGAGTACTCAAACTCGTCTACTTCACCAGTTCCAACATATTTATCTGGCTGATTTTCTTTCGCACCATTGCTATCCCCAATCGTTTCCTGCATCCACCAAATGTTTTCAGGCTTAACACCACTAGCATCAGATGCAGCCTTCTTAATAGCTTTCATCTCGTTTGGAGCAATATGCTTTACAGCGTCCACGCGGAAGCCCACAACACCCATTTTTAGCAATTTTGCAAAATAATTACCAAGAGTTTGCTGCACATGCGGCTTAGAAGTATCCAAATCAAGCAAACCAACTAAACGATAATTCCAAACTACTTGAGCATCACTATACGTGTAAATATCTTTATCTATTTGATGAAAATCATCTTTCGTGTAACCAGCATCAGGATAACTCTGATTTGCCGCATCATACTTACTACCACCAACTCCCACAGTATCTTTATTGTCAGCACCAGTCATGTGGTTAATAACAGCGTCAACAATAATTCCAACCTTCGCAGCTTTACACGTAGTAATCATATTCTTAAACTCAGCTTCAGTACCAAGCTTGGAATTTAGATTGTAACTAACAGGCTGGTAAGAAGTCCACCACGCTTTTCCTTTAATATGATCCTCTGGAGGAGACACCTGAACGTACTTAACGCCTTCAGGACCATACGTTTCTTTGCACTCCTTGGCAATACTCCTCCAGTTTTGCTGAAAAGCTGTAACAATAACGCCTTTTTGTGGAAGGCCGTTTGTTGATTTAGTTGAAGCAAATGCCGAAGAGTTTGGAACAATGGTAAACACACACATTAATATTGTTGCTACAGCAGCGAATGACGCAAATACAAACATTAATTTATGCTTGTAATTATTGATTAATTCGCTAGCATAATTACTTTTTTTACGATTACCTACTTGCAATTTTGCACTGCGGATCATCTTTGTTCCTTTCACATCACGTACAGCACATTCATTGTTTTATTGTGCGAAAATGCTTTTATTATTATACGCTTTACTGTTTATGTCTGAATATTAAAACGAAATAAAAAACGTCACTCAGCAAGCTAAGTGACGTTGTGCACGTGCCCCCGGTGAGACTCGAACTCACACTGCACAGATTTTGAGGCTGTTTCCTCTACCAATTGGGATACAGGGGCATCTTCAATTTTTCGCAATTTTTTGCGACTTGTTGACTATAGCACACTTTAAGCTGCATGCAAATAGTTAAGGCGTTTTGCGCGTGTCGCAATATTGAATATTTGCGATTAAATACAAGCAATGCGCGCAACCTACAGATAGGAAGCGCGCATTACAAGTCACAACTTATACGTTACACGTTATACGTCCTACACATGCGCAAGTAAATAATTAAAAAATTAAATCATACTAAACGCATGTGCAAAACCGCGTAATATTAGTCGCAAGCACCAACTGTGTGAACGTAGATGGAGTCAGTACGACCAGCCTGACGCTCACCCTGAGCAGTGCTCAAGATAACAATCTGGTCACCATCTGAAACCTTACCAGCCTCACGAAGAACCTTGTCGGTGAAAATCATCAAATCGTGACGATTCATATCGTGATAATCTTCACTAATCAAGAATCCTTCAGTACCCCAGCTCAAAGCCAACCAGTGATAAGTGTGCTCATTGTTGGTCAATCCGTAGATTGGAGCAGTTGGACGTTCGCGGGAAATACGATGAACCGTACGACCAGTCTGAGTGTAGGCAACAATAGCCTTAGCGTTAAGCTTATCTGCCAAATCAACAGCTGCAGAAGAAACTGCGCCGGTGCTAGACATATCAAGCTCAACTGCAGGAATGCGATCATAGCCATTCTCGGTAGCATACTGAGAAATGCGAGACATAGTCTTTACGGTAACATCTGGATACTTACCAACAGCAGTTTCGTTAGAAGTCATTGTTGCGTCAGCACCATCGAGAACAGCGTTAGCGCAATCGGAAGCTTCTGCACGAGTTGGTACTGGAGAGTTAACCATTGTGCCAAGAACTTCGGTAGCAACGATAACTGGCTTTGCATAACGGCGAGAAAGCTCAATGCAGCGCTTGGTAACAAGTGGAACCTCTTCAAGAGGCATTTCCACAGCCATATCACCACGAGCAACCATAATGCCATCGAAGGTCTTAACAATCTCTTCCAAGTTTTCAACAGCCTGTGGCTTTTCAATCTTGGCGACGATTGGAATACGACGACCTTCTTCGTCCATGATTTCGTGAGCGCGATCAATATCGGTAGCAAAACGCACGAAGGACATAGCAATAATGTCAGCGCCAGTGCGAATAGCCCAACGAAGATCAGACTCATCTTTTTCGGTCAAAGCTGGAAGAGAAACTGCAACGCCTGGAAGGTTAATGCCCTTGTGGCTGGAAACTGGGCCAGCAACAATAACCTTAGTGTGAACGTCGTTGCCTTCAACCTTAGTTACCTCAAGACGAACCTTACCATCATCAATAAGAATTGGGTCGCCTGCATGGCAATCTCCTGGCAAGCCCTTGAAGGTTGTGGAAGTGCGATGCTCGTCACCTTCAACATCATCAGTAGTAATGATGAACTCCTGGCCTTCTTCCAAATAAACCTTATCTTCACCATCAGCGTTCTTCTTGAACCAACCACAGCGAATCTTTGGACCCTGCAAATCAACAAGAGCAGCAACATTGCGGCCAGTGGACTTGGAAGCTGCACGAACATTGTTGTAAACGCGCAAATGATCTTCAGGAGTGCCGTGAGAACGGTTCAAACGAGCAACATCCATACCAGCTTCAACAAGCTTGGTAATACCTTCCAACGATTCTGTAGCTGGACCAATGGTATCAACAATTTTGGCTTTACGCATAATGCCTACCTATTTCCTTTGTTTATTTTTAAATGGGAAAATACCCACTTTCCGAGTAATAGTGTACCAGCAAATTGTGACCTATAGGCAAAACTCGCGCCTATTTATTCATTACAATTAACCACGACTAGCTGCGCTCGCTTATTACCATCACTTATTAGCCTCATCCATTTGCCGCAACTCTTTCTTTAAATCGCGTATTTCGTCGCGCAAGCGAGCAGCCAACTCGAATTGCAACTGCTGCGCAGCAACATGCATTTGCTCGCTCAAATTTTTAATCAGCGACATAATATCGTCTTGTGGCAACGCAGAAACATTTGCCATACGCTTTTCTTTGCTTTGCTGCCCAAGATTCGTCTCTTTTGGCACTCCATAATGCGAGTTGCCAGCCTTATTAGCATTCCTATAACCGCCTGCTAGCAAAGTCTGCGTATCAACATCTTCTTTAGCAAGCATGTCGTTCACGTCACTAATCTTTTTTCGCAAAGGCTTAGGATCAATTCCATGAGCCTTGTTATACGCGATTTGCTTTTCGCGGCGGCGCTCCGTCTCGCTAATCGCCTTGCTCATAGCATCCGTAACGGTATCTGCATACATAAGCACAGTTCCAGAAACGTTACGAGCAGCGCGGCCAATAGTCTGAATAAGCGATCGGTAAGATCTTAAGAATCCTTCCTTATCTGCATCCAAAATCGCAACAAGCGAAACTTCTGGCAAATCCAAACCCTCACGAAGCAAATTAATGCCAACAATCACATCAATTTTGCCTTCGCGAAGCTCGCGCAAAAGCTCCACTCTGCGCAAAGTATCAACATCTGAATGCAAGTACTCAACTTTAATTCCAAGCTCCAAAAAGTACTCGGTTAAGTCTTCCGCCATTTTCTTCGTAAGCGTAGTAACAAGCACGCGCTCATCTTTTGCCACTCGCTCCTTGATTTCCGCAAGCAAATCGTCAACCTGACCTTCCACAGGTCGAACCTCAATCTTAGGGTCAAGCAAACCAGTTGGGCGAATAATCTGCTCAACTACGCCGTCAGAAAGCCCCAACTCGTAATCTCCAGGCGTTGCAGAAAGATACACAGTTTGACCAACATGATCCAAAAATTCTTTCCACTTTAACGGGCGATTATCCATTGCAGAAGGCAACCTAAAGCCATGCTCCACAAGCGTTCTTTTGCGCGAAGCATCACCCTCATACATGGCTCCAATTTGCGGCACTGTTACATGCGACTCGTCTAAAACTAACAAAAAGTCGTCTGGGAAAAAGTCAAGCAGCGTATGCGGAGGCGTGCCTGCATCGCGTCCGTCAAAATGCCTAGAATAATTTTCCACTCCTGGGCACACACCAACCTGACGCAGCATCTCCAGATCATATGTAGTTCGCATTTCTAAACGCTGAGCTTCCAGCAATTTGTTCTGCTTTTTAAGTTGTGCAACGCGTTCGTCACGCTCTTTTTCAATAGCCTCTAGCGCGCGTTCCATGCGCTCTGGCCCTGCAATGTAGTGAGATGCTGGGAAAATATGAACGCTACTCTCCTGGCGAATCACTTCTCCTGTAAGAGGATGCAACATTGTAATTCTGTCGATTTCGTCACCAAAGAACTCAATTCGCACAGCTAATTCTTCGTACACTGGAATAATCTCAACTGTGTCTCCGCGCACTCTAAAAGTTCCGCGCGTAAAGGCAATGTCATTGCGCTTGTATTGCATGCTCACAAACTGGCGAAGAAGCGTATCTCGCTCAAGCTGCTGGCCAACGTTTAGCATAAGCATTCTCTCTGCATACTCCTCTGGAGTACCAAGTCCATAAATGCAAGAAACAGTAGCCACAACAACGCAATCGCGTCTAGTAAGCAAATTCGCTGTAGCAGCATGACGAAGCCGCTCAACATCGTCGTTAATATTGGAATCTTTTTCAATATACGTGTCTGTTTGCGGAATGTACGCTTCTGGCTGATAGTAATCGTAGTAAGACACAAAATAGCTCACGGCATTATCTGGCATAAGCTCACGAAATTCCGCGCAAAGCTGAGCTGCCAAAGTTTTATTCGGCTCAATAATAAGAGTAGGACGCTGCAAACGCTCAATCAGCCAAGCAGTTGTAGCAGTTTTACCAGTTCCCGTAGCACCCATTAAAACAACGTCGTTTTCGCCGTTTTCAATGCGATTCGCCAACGCTTCGATTGCTTGCGGCTGATCACCCGAAGGTTTGTATGGTGCTTTTACAACAAACGGCTTGTTTGTGCGCTGAATTTTATTAGACATAATCTTTTACTTCCCCAATTTTGCCATTTCAGCGCTTTGATTGTTTATTGTTTATTTCTTGCAGCCATGTTTTCAGCATATTGTCAACACTTTTAAGCATAGATTCCATCGGTTTCGTTGAATCTACCACAAAATCTGCCATAGCTTTTCGAGCTTTACTTGGAAGCTGACTATTTATGCGCGCTAAAGCTTGTCTCTCCGTCATATTTCGCTCGCTTATCATTCGCTTAACGCGAATTTCTTGAGGCGCTTCAACTGTAATAATATGGTCAAAACTAAATGGAATGCTGTCTATTACTTGCGCAAGCAGCGGGATATCGTGCACAATAATCGAACTCATACTGCCTAATACATTACTATTTTCTTCAGAAATTTTATTAACATATTCGCTTTCTAAAGTCTTTGCGCAATCATAAATAGCAGGATGAATAAGCAACTCAAGCTTCTTACGATTTTCACAACTCTCGTTGGAGTACCCAAAAACATGCTTTGCAATAAACGCGCGATTTAAAGAACCATCATTCTTAACAGCATTTTCCCCAAAAATTCCTACGATTCGCTGCAATACTGCACTTCCTGGTTCCACAACTTTACGCGCTAAAACATCGTAATCTATAACAAAAGCGCCAAGCGAATGCAAATGGTTTACTACTGTAGATTTTCCAGCCGCAATTCCGCCCGTTATCGCAATACGCATTATTGTCATATATAAATTATAAGTAATGCCCCAGTAAATAATTACCGGGGCATTATATGCTAAATAGTAATTGTAAAATTAGTCTTGAAGTTCAGCACCATCGGCATCCTTATGCCACTTAGAACCAGGCTGAGAGCAAAGAATGCAAATTCCTTCAATAAATGCCCAAATTCCAGAAACAAAAGCCAGCAAGCCGAAAGAAAGAATAGAAATAAGAAGCTGGGCAATAGCCTTGCCTTTAAAACCAAGATAGAAATTGTGCACACCCAAAGCGCCCAAGAAAATCGCTAACAGGCCTGCAGCAATCTTGTTACGAGAGCTTCTGTATGTGTTTGATGAATAATTATTAGACCCATAGTTAGAGTAGGAAGACGCTTGATTGTACTGAGGAGCAGACTGAGAGTACTGACCATATTGTGGCTGAGAATACGAATTCTGGCCATACTGAGGCTGACCATACTGTGGCTGAGCATTGTACTGAGGCTGAGCACCATACTGGGATTGGTCGTTATATTGTGGCTGAGCCTGGTTGTACTGCTGAGACTGATCATTGTACTGTGGCTGTCCGTACTGTGGCTGTCCGTCAGAGCCTGAGTAATCTCCAGTTTGATTATCTAAATCACTCACAATAATTACACTTTCTCTCGTAAGAAATTTATTTTCTTAAAAACTATATAATAAAAAATTAATAAATAAAAGCGTTATTACTAAAGATATTAAAAGATGCCCTGATGATCACTCACCAGGGCATCTTGTTTATTAACAATAATTATAAAACACTAATCCTTTAACTCAGCTCCATCAGCATCTTGATGCCACTTAGTTCCAGGCTTTGAGCAAAGAATCAAAATACCCTCAACCAATGCCCATATTGCTGTAATGATCAACAGGAAACCAAAGGAAAGAACAGAAATAAGCAGCTGTGCAATCGCCCTTCCTTTAAAACCAAGATAAAAATTGTGAATACCTAATGTGCCTAAGAAAATCGCTAGCAAACCTGCAACAATTTTATTGCGCGAGCTTACTAAAGTTGCTTTAGCTCTCTCCTCACTATTCCCCTCGTACGAAGGGGACTGAGCATTTTTCTGATTGTTGTCAAACGTGCTCATAATCTTCACCAATCCTTTTAATAATTATGATTAATGCTTAAAAGCATCATATAATCATGATTCTTAAAAGAAAATTAATTGTACCTATATTTAATTACAAAACTTGAGTCACAAAAATACTCGTAAAACATACTCAAAATAGTAGTAAAACATAAACAAAATTGCCCCGATGATCACTCACCAGGGCAATTGTTAATAAGCTTCTAGTAGAAAGTAGAAACTACTTCTTTTCGCTCAAAAGCTGTTCGCGCAAAGCTGCGAGCTGGTCGGAATCAGCTAAAGCACCTTCGTTAGAAGCCTCAGAAGAATAGTTGGAAGCAACTTCTTCCTTCTTCTCTTCCTTAGCTGGCTTCTTTTCAGCTTCTTCGCTCTGGCCGTCAGCGGCAGCAGATTCAGCTGCAGCTGCGAGTTCCTTAGCAGCGAATGCCTTGTGTTCTTCCCAAAGCTCGTGAGCTGCAGCATACTGAGCTTCCCACTCTTCGCGCTGCTGCTCGTAGCCAGCCATCCACTCATTAGTGTTTGGATCGAAGCCTTCTGGGTACTTGTAGTTACCTTCGGCATCATATTCAGCTGGCATGCCGTAGAGAGCTGGATCGAAATCTTCAGAATTTGGATCGACAGCTTCAGTAGCTTGCTTCAAGGAGAGGGAGATACGACGACGATCAAGATCAACGTCGATAACCTTCACGAATACTTCTTCGTTAGCCTTAACAACAGTTTCTGGGTTCTCTACGTGACGGTTTGCAAGCTCAGAAATGTGAACCAATCCCTCAATACCATCTTCAACGGAAATGAACACACCGAACTGAACAATCTTGGTAACCTTGCCCTTAACAACCTGTCCAGGAACATGGGTGCGAGCAAAGCGCTGCCATGGATCTTCCTGAGTTGCCTTAAGGGAAAGGGAAATACGTTCGCGATCAAGATCAACATCGAGAACTTCAACGGTAACCTTATCGCCAACCTTAACAACCTCAGATGGGTGATCGATGTGCTTCCAAGAAAGCTCAGACACGTGAATGAGGCCGTCAACGCCGCCGAGGTCAACAAACGCGCCAAAGTTTACGATAGAAGACACAACGCCTTCGCGAATCTGACCCTTCTTAAGCTGCGAGAGGAAGGTCTCGCGAACTTCGGACTGGGTTTCCTCAAGGAACTGACGACGAGAAAGCACAACGTTGTTGCGGTTCTTATCGAGCTCGAGAATCTTAGCCTTAATCTTCTGGCCAATGTATGGGGAAAGATCGCGAACGCGACGCATTTCAACCAAGGAAGCTGGCAAGAAGCCACGCAAACCGATGTCTACAATCAAGCCGCCCTTAACAGCTTCAATAACTGTACCTTCAACGATGCCGTCTGCATCCTTAATCTTCTCGATGTCACCCCAAGCACGCTCATACTGTGCACGCTTCTTGGAGAGAATAAGACGTCCTTCCTTGTCTTCCTTAGTAACAACAAGGGCTTCAATGGTGTCGCCAACTTCAACGACATCATCTGGATCAACGTCTTTCTTGATGGAAAGTTCACGGGAAGGAATTACACCTTCAGTCTTGTAGCCGATATCCAACAATACTTCGTCGTGATCAATCTTTACGACGGTACCTTCAACTAAATCACCATCATCAAAATTCTTGATGGTTGAATCGACTGCCTTGATGAAGTCTTCTTCGGTGCCAATATCATTAATCGCAACCTTGGCGACTTCGTTATTATTCTCTGCCATTATTTATTAGTGGTTTCTTCTTGGGGTGGATATTACTCGATATTTAGTTATAGTTATGCGCGATACTACGCACACAAAGAGCTAGTTTATAGGCAGGCCTAGCCAAAATTGCCGTTTTAGTCCGGGAGTGTCGAAATATTAATTTTGAAGCTTTCTTTCAGCCATATCAACAACATTCGCAAGAAGCATAGCGCGTGTCATAGGGCCTACTCCACCAGGATTTGGAGAATATGCTCCAGCAATCTCACGGCAAGCAGCATCCACATCGCCTTTTATACGATATCTTCCCGCTTCCTCATCAAATATGCGAGACACCCCAACGTCAACTAGAACTGCACCAGGTTTAATATCTTCCGGCTTAACAAAACCAGCACAGCCCATTGCAGCAATAATAACGTCAGATTCACGCATAATTTCCTGCAAATTTTTAGTATGAGTGTGGCATAGCGTAACAGTTGCATCTACTCCCCTGCGCGTAAGAAGCAAACCAATCGTTCGACCAACCGTGATTCCTCGACCGAGAACACAAACGTTTTTACCAGAAAGATTAATTCCATACTCGTCTAACAAAGCTAAAATTCCACGAGGAGTACACGGCAAAGGCGTTGTAATATCTCCAGAAATATGCATCACAAGTTCGCCTAGATTATAAGGATGCATTCCATCACAATCTTTTTTAGGATTGATTGCGGAAATAATTTTTTTAGAATCAACGCCCTTAGGAAGAGGCAATTGCACAATAAAACCTGTACAAAGCGGATCATTGTTCAATTGCTCAACTGCTTTAAGAATGTCATCTTCACTAGCATCTTCTGGCAAATCACATCTGATTGAACGAATCCCAACTTCTTCGCAATCTTTGTGTTTTCCAGCGACATACTTTAATGATCCAGGATCATTCCCAACAAGTAGAGTACCCAATCCCGGTTCAATACCATTTTTACGCAATAGCGCAACGCGTGCAGACAAATCTTCCTTAATTTTGCCAGCAAGTGCTTTACCATCAAGAACAATAACCATAAATATGCCTCCCAACTCGCACAATTCGTAAGGATAGGCTATCGTGAGGTATAGAAGTGTATTAGTCGACAAGCAAAACTAATGTGCGCCGACGCACTATTATCAAAGAAGGAGCCACAGTGATGCGTACCATTATTTGCGCGGCAAAAAAATTTGGCAAAACCGTTTCAACATGCCTTATTGCATCTGCAGTACTTCTTGGATTTTCGGCATGCGGTCAGCAGGTAGAAAAGCCAAAAGAAAAACCTAAAGCAGCAACACAAATAACTGTTGTATCTACTGTCGATACTTGGGGCAGCTTGGCTAAAGAAATCGGCGGTAAAGACGTTAAAGTCGAATCGATAATGTCTGGCGCAAATACTGATATTTCATCTTTTAAGCCTAAACAAAAAGACTTGGAAAATATGCAGGATGCACAAGTGTTAATTACAAACGGCGCAGGATACGACGATTGGGCTTCTAAAGTGCATCCAAAAAAGGCTGAAACTATCAGTGCAGCTGCAACAGTTGGTGCATTAAATGGAGATAATCCGTACTTGTGGTTCTCTCACGATGCAAGAGAAGCTATGGCTTCATCAATGGCTGATACTTTCTCAAAGGTTCTTCCGGCTAAGAAGCATGATTTTGCTCAGAGACTATCTGAATGGCAAAATAGCGAAAAGAAATTAGCAAGTTCTATTAGTGATTTTGCTAAAAATCATAGTGATGCAAAATATGCTTCAACCTCTCCAATTCTGTTCTGGCTTATGGCAGACATGAACGTAAAGGATGCAGCTCCTAAGGAATATTCTGACGCTATAAGCAATAACACTGAACCACAACGTTCAAGTGTAGAAGAATTCCAAAAGCTCATTGAAGATCGTAAGATTGATGTTCTTATTAGTGATAGTCAGCAAGGCAATGATGTTCTTAATCTTCTAAATGGTATTGCTGGTAGAAGCTACACGTCGACAGTACGCGTAAGTGAGCTTATGCCTAAGTATGCAAATCAGCTAGATCAGTGGATTTTGAAAATTTGCGATGATCTTCAAAACGCTATTAACGCAACAAAAGATATGCGCAAGAATATTGATGATCAAGATTCGCCAAAGAAACCTATTACTAAGAAGCCAACTATAGCCAAGAATACTGATCCTAAGAATTCAAATCAGGGTCAGCAAGATCCAGGCAAGTAAATAGTACAAAGCTTCGATAGCTATAATAAAAATCTCTTGCATCAGACGGTGCAAGAGATTTTTTATTGCTGAAATCTAACAATTAATTTAATTTGTAAAACAGTTACATTATTAAATTAACTAAATTAACTAATTAAAAATTTAGACTTACTTCTTTTTTGCTTTTTTATTACGCTCTTCTAAAAGAAATAAAGTCTGAGAAGCAGGCTCATCAGGCGCGCAAGTATGATGCTTATCATCACCTTCCTGAGGGTCTTTGTAGCCAAGATTTACATCAAGAAGACGCTCAGCTTCAAATTCATCAATCTTTTCAGACAAAGCAATTTCAGAAATTAGAATACTGCGAGCGCGTGAAAGCATACGCTTTTCGCCAGCAGAAAGACCATGCTCGTCTACATCGCGTTGAGATAAATCACGCACAACTTCAGCAATATTGTTCACATCGCCGGTTGCAATCTTCTCAACATTAAGCTTGTATCGCCTAGACCAATTCATTTCTTTTTCAATAATTGGAGTGCGCAAAATTTCAAAAACTTTTGCTACTTCTTGAGCCCCAACAATGTCACGTACGCCTACTTTTTTAACATTGTCTACTGGTACATTAATTTCCAAACCATCTGACGACAACACTACTAAGCGCAGATATTGACGAGTTACACCTTTTACAGTGCGCTCACTTATTTCTTCAACACGAGCTGCACCGTGACGAGGATAGACGACCATATCGCCGACTTGATTCCAACAGAACCCTCCGTACGCACAGAAAAACTCATAACAGTTTCCCATAAGGGCAAGACTTGAAAAAACTTTCATAAATTTTTCACAATACTGCGAAACACACGCGACTTATAGCAATAAACCATGTATGATAGTCAACATGAGTACAGTTACTAACATCAATGAAGATGCAGTCGCAGTCCCAGTCCGTCAGGACGTATTAGCTGCGGTGAGCAATGCAGAGTATTACAATCCACATGAGGTTCTCGGCGGCCACCTTGGAACTGACAAGGGTGCTGACACTGTAACCGTCCGCGTTTTACGCCCAATGGCAAAGAAAGTAGTAATTCTCACCAAGAGCGGAGAATACGAAGCTAAGCATGAATATAATGGCATTTTTACCGCTGTTATTCCTGCAGTAAAGCATACGAAAAGTAAAACTTGGTCTGTGCCAAGCTACCGCATTCATACTGTAGAAATTGACGGCTCTGAATCAACAGACGATGACCCGTATCGCTATTTGCCTCAAGTTGGCGATCTTGATATGTACCTATTCGGCGAAGGTCGTCATGAACGTCTTTGGGAAGCCTTAGGCGCGCATATTAAGACTATTACCGACTCTTGGGGTCTAGTTTCTCCTGAAACAGGCAAGATGGTAAAGAAAGTAACCGGCACCGCTTTTTCCGTGTGGGCTCCAAATGCTCGCGCAGTTCGAGTTGTTGGAAACTTTAATTACTGGAATGGTCGACGTCACGCAATGCGCTCGCTTGGATCTTCCGGAATTTGGGAACTTTTCATTCCAGGTGTAACTGCTGGCGAAGTATACAAGTATGAGATTCTTACTCAGTCTGGCAACTGGATTATGAAGGCCGATCCAATGGAACGCTCTCATGAAGTTCCACCAAATACTGGATCCGTTGTTGTCGATTCTGAATTTAAGTGGCACGATACCGATTGGATGGATAAGCGTGCAAAAACTGACGCACACAATGGTCCAATAAGTATTTACGAAGTACAAGCTAACAGCTGGAATCGTGATTTAGGCAATTATCGCGAGCTTGCTGACCACTTGGTTGACTACGTGCAAAAAGAAGGCTTTACTCACGTTGAGTTTATGCCTCTTACACAGTACCCATTCTCTGGATCTTGGGGCTACCAGGTTACAGGCTACTATGCTGTAGATTCTCGACTCGGCTCCCCTGATGACTTTAAGTACCTTGTAGATAAGCTCCACAAAGCAGGAATTGGTGTCATTATGGATTGGGTTCCTGCCCACTTCCCTAAGGATGACTTTGCTCTTGGACGCTTCGATGGCACAGCACTTTACGAAGATCCTGATCCTATGCGCGGCGAACATCCTGATTGGGGTACTTATATCTTCAACTTTGGTCGCCACGAAGTTCGTAACTTCCTTGTTGCCAATGCTTGCTTCTGGTTGGATGAGTACCACGTTGACGCACTGCGCGTCGATGCAGTGTCTTCCATGCTTTACTTGGATTACAGCCGCGAAAATGGTCAGTGGAGACCAAATATTTACGGCGGACGAGAAAACCTGGAAGCTATTGATTTCATTAAGGAAGCAAACGCTACTGCTTACAAGAATAATCCTGGCATCATGATGATTGCTGAGGAATCTACTGCTTATCAGGGCGTAACAGCACCAACCGATATGGGCGGCTTAGGCTTCGGCTTGAAGTGGAACATGGGCTGGATGCACGACACTTTGCAATACCTTAAGGAAGAGCCAATTAACCGTCGTTGGCATCACAATGAGATTACATTCTCTATGGTTTACGCGTATTCTGAGCATTACGTGTTGCCATTAAGCCACGATGAAGTCGTATATGGCAAAGGTTCGTTGCTTGGAAAGATGCCAGGCGATGAATGGCAACAGTTCGCAGGCTTGCGTGCTTTGCTTGCATACCAGTGGTCTCACCCAGGCAAGAACTTGCTGTTTATGGGCGGAGAAATTGGACAGTCCAGCGAATGGAACTTCAATACTTCTCTTAACTGGAATGAATTGCAGTGGCCATTCCATCAAGGAGTGCAAAAGCTTGTTGCAGATTTGAACGCCTTGTATAAGAGCTCTAGAGCTTTCTGGAGTCAAGACTTTACGCCTGATGGTTTCCAGTGGCTTACAAGTGATGATTCAGACCACAACACATTAAGCTACATTCGTATTGGCGATGACGGCGAAGAAATTGTTGTAGTAGTAAACTTCTCTGGTCAAGCTTGGCAAGACTACCAGGTTGCGTTGCCAAAGGGTGGCCAATGGGAAGAGATACTCACAACCGATGACGCAAAGTATTGCGGTTCTGATATTCACAATGGCACATTTACTGCAGCTGCTGAAGAATATCATTCTCGCCCGTACTCAGCAAGAATTACCGTTCCAGCGTTAGGTGCGGTATTCTTAAAGCCAGTACAACGCTGAAAGGTTTATTAAAAAATATGCTAAATGCTCCATCGGTTAGCAACACGCTTCGTACCATCCTTGTGGTTGAAGATGAGCCAGATCTTGCTACAGCAATTGCACAACGCATTACTGCTCAAGGCTGGAGAGCTAGAGTTGCTGCTGATGGAGCATCTGCTGTTAGAGCGGCAGAACAGCTTAAACCTGATCTTATAATCATGGATATTATGCTTCCAATCATGGATGGCATTGAGGCTACGCGTAGGATTATTGCAAAAAGGCCCGTCCCTATTCTTATGCTTACTGCTAGAGATGCGGAAGCAGATAAAATAGTCGGATTAAGCGCTGGCGCTGATGATTATATGACTAAGCCTTTTTCTCCTCGCGAATTAATTGCTCGTTGCGCAGCATTGCTTCGCCGAGTAGAAAGAGCTGCTCAAATAGCAAAAACCATGGAGAATGAGCGAACCCTTAATTTTGGAGCGCTTGTTATTAAACCTCGTCAACGCCAAGTAATGCTAAACGATGAGGAAGTGCATTTTACTCCTACTGAATTTGATTTACTTGCGACTTTTGCAAGACATCCACATAATGTTTTTAAGCGCGAAGAGCTACTAGAACAAGTATGGGATTGGCCAGACGCTTCCGGCACAAGAACTGTTGATTCTCACATTAAGTCACTTCGCCATAAGATTGGTTCAGAGTGGATTCGCACAGTTCACGGTATAGGTTACGCTTTTGAACCACCTATGAATGATTATGAGCAGGTACTTCAATCACAAGCTTCATAAAAATTACTTTAATATAACACCACTTTTTACATAATTATTATGTAATTTTATATATAAATCATTAGCGCAAATCTAAAACTAATTAACTATTATGAAAAAACTTTTATTTAAGAAAAAAACTTCTAACAAGGAAAAATCTAACAATATATCGAATCAAAATAAGCAAGAACACAGTTACCCAAATCGCCCAGTTGGATTTTTTTCATCTCTAAAAATTGAACTTTCTGCGATTATTGTGTTCGCAACTGCTATTGCATTCGTAATGGCATGGTTTTTGCTAAAAACAGGATTAAACGGCTGGATTGCTATGCCATTAACATTGGTTGTTGCATTAGGAATCACTTACGTTTTTTCAAGAGGACTTACTGCTCCTCTTCGTCAAATGAAAGACGCTTCAGAAGCAATGGCAGACGGTGATTATTCCGTAAGAGTTGCTGTAGAAAATCGACGCGACGAAGTTGGTAAACTTACGCTTGCTTTTAACGAAATGGCCGAGGAACTTGAGCATGCTGATCAAATGAGACGCGAACTTATAGCAAACGTAAGCCATGAGTTGCGCACTCCAGTATCTGCTTTGCAAGCGATGCTTGAAAATCTTGCAGATGGGGTTGTTGAGCCTACTGAGTCCAATATGGAAGCTATTTTGAACCAAACACACAGATTAGCGGATCTTATTGCTTTTCTTCTTGACCTATCTAGGGTTGAAGCGGGAGCTGAAAGCCTTAATATTACGTCATTTAATTTTGCGGATTTTATTGATGAAATTATTGAGCCTCTTGAAATAGCCGACGCTGGTCATAATCATGAAATTAGCATTCAGATTGAAAATGGTATTGAATTAACAGGAGACCAAGACCGTCTTTCACAATTGTTTACTAACGTTATTTCCAACGCGCTTAAACATTCAAACGACGGAACTCGTGTGCTAATCAGCGCTCATATTAATCATCTGCAGAATACTGTTGTAAGCAACGTAGTTAATTTTGGTAATCAAATTCCTGTAGAAGATCGAGCTGATATTTTCCGTAGATTTGTTAAGGGAAATAAAAGAATTGGTACTGAGTCTGGCGGAACTGGATTAGGTTTGTCAATTGCTCGTTGGGCAGCTGGACTACATAATGGCACTGTTAAAGTAGTAGATGACAAGCGCGGTCCTAATTTCGAAATAACACTTCCTCTAAACTACAATAAAGCGCAATAATTTAAAGAAAACAGCTATTTATAGTCTTCTGTGCCATCCCCAGAGCTACTAACGCATGCTAAGGAAAATCCAGATATAACGCTTACTTTAGCTTTCTGCAATGCATAAACGCAGCTGCTCATTGTGGAACCCGTTGTAACAATATCGTCTATAATAATTGCCTCATGCTTTAAATTGCGATTATTTGATTGTTTTTTTAGCTTGCGATAATTAACACAAAAGGCATGCGAAGCTCTTTTAGACCTACCTCTAGATCCGCTAGTTTGAACTGATTTTGAATTAATACTTGAATCCATGCGAACAATATTCGCAACCTTAGCTTCAATACCTTCGTTACACAATTTTTCAGCAACAATATTAGCAATTGGAATAATGTGACGACGTCCGCGACGCCTTGTAGACGAAGATGAAGACGGCATAGGAACTACCAATATTGGCCCATTACTATTAAAACTATTCTTTGAAGAGTTGTCTTTAATATTATTTCTAAAAACTTTTAATACAAGATTTGCAATAAGTAAGCCAAATATTTTGTCACATGCTGTATCTGCATGATCTTTCCACTGCAATATTGCGTGTCTAACAACACCCGAATAATCTCCGCAAGAATAACGATAACCAAAAGTCATGGAATTAAATTGAGCACGCTTGTTATGTTGAAAAGCGTCAACGCAATTTTCGCACAATACTAAATCAGGAGTATCGCAACCAGCACAGCCTCTTGGAAGTATCATATTATACAAAATAATTATTAAATTTAGCCAGCCAATTGAAGAATACCTTTTTTCGTCAGCATTATTATTGCAAGATGTGCTATTGCAATATTTGCACAAAGATGCAGATGCGTGACATGCAACTCCCCTATTGCATGCCACGCTTTTAGCCTGCATCTTATTGTGGCTTATTTCATTGCGTCTCCCAGCCATAATGTAAGCATAAAATAGAATTAGTTAACTATAAAAATAAAAAATGCCATTGTGGTTAAAAGCTATTTATTAAATATTTAAACCTAAGCATTTAAGTAATTAAGAACTTTAGTGCAAAGAGTTAAAGTATCTTCAGGATTTTTAACGCGCACGGCTAAAGCTCCAGTAAAAGCGGTTGGATAATCGTTACCGCCTGGTTCCATATGATCTCCAATAAATGTAATTTTTTTAATAGAAAAATCACAATATTTAGCTAATGTGAGTAATGCTTGAGCTTTATCATCGCCTTGCCTATACACGTCTACGCTCGTATCTCCTCCTTGACGAACCGCAAAATTTGGAAGCGATTGAGAAATTCTTTTAGCAAGCTGAGCTTTTAGTTTTCCTTCTGGATCCCACGTTTTCTTATATTCGACTGGAGCAAGCTGACCCAATGCAGAAAAAGTTATTTGACTACCACGATTTTCAATTTGCTCTCCCCAAAGCATTGAATCTCCAGAAGCCTTCCACAACCCCATGCTTTCAGCACACTCCCGTATTACAGAAATAACATGTTCCGCTTGATTTGGATCAATTTTATGCTCATAAACACATTTCAAAGACTGTTTATTGTCGATTCTGTAATAGCTAGTGCCATTAGTAGGCATAATATGAAGATTTTCGAGATTAGTTCCTTCAGTAAGCATGTCTAGTATTTGACTTTTAACTAAAGATAATCTTCCACCTGTAATAATAGCAACAGGAATTAAATCAACAATTTTGCTAAAAGTTTCTGCCATTGGAGCAAGCATAGGTTTCTTAGAACAAGCCAATGTGTTATCTAAATCAAAACCAATAAGCGAAGATTGGGCAATACTTAAGCCAAGATTTAACTCATTGCAATCATGCACTATTGGCTTAAGCATTCAGATTACTCCTAACTTTTAAGACTATATAACAGTATTCCATATTGTGCTTATATTGCACACACCGTAAAAATCAAATTAATAATTAAGATTGCCCTAGCCTTCACCTACAGTGTAAGTATGACAGGTGTAATTTGGGAGGAACGTCGCTATAGAAACCGCCACGGGCGAGGCTTACGCGCACCAATATTTGGCACTAGGCTTCCACAATACCGTACTGCTAGCGCAATGTTTGATTCCATGGTAGCTGCACAAATTCGACGCCTTAATGGAGCTTGGAAGGCTCTTACAAAAGATGTTCAATTTGCTGTAGAAGATGTTCCACCATCTCAACCAATACTGTGGGAACATAATAGGCGCATTATGTCTCAAGCATTCCCTGCAAGTAGAGGAATGCAAGCTCGTATTGTATTGTATCGTCTTCCCCTATGCACTCATGTAACAAGCAGACTAGAGCTTCAATATGCTATTAGAGATGAGCTTGTGCAACGTTTAGCTGAATTATATGGGCGCAGGCCGGAAGAAATTGACCCTGATTGGGGAATATAATTATAGCTTATTGCACAATGTGATTGTCGCTATTAACATGCACTTGAGCTTGTTGCGGCTCCAATGATTGAGAAGCAAGCCAAGCAATACCAGCAACATTAGCTTTGTCTAAATCATCTTTACGAATTCTTGCAGACAGAGAAATATTTTTGCTTGATTTAACAGTAAACATTACGGCATTATGAGATATGTCTGATGCTGGAACGGTAACTACAGAATGTGCAGGAACGCTAACACGTTTCATTCCAGATGCGCCAACTGCTTGTAAGAATACTGAAGAATCAGAATCACTTGTTGAAGCAATATATAAAGTCGTTTCTTCCGCGCTTACAGGAGAAACAATTGCGCTAATTCCTTGAGAACGAGATGCGCTAATAAAAGCAATATCTGATTGGCCATCTTTACCATCTCGAGAAACAGACATCATTGCAGACGTTTTAACAGAGCCGGTAATACTTAAAGCATGAACTTTTTCTGGAACTTTTCCAAGATCAATAACTTGCAAATTATGAGATTTTACAGATAAATCTTTTACTGTTTGAGCTCCAGAATCATTCATCCAAGAAATAGTCACTTTACCGTCTTTATCTGGCCACACATATGCTTTTGCTTGTTCTGACTCATTAATTCCAGACAAAACAGTTTCGTAAGACATAGCGCTTAAAGCTCGAATAATATCAACACCTTTCACTGTAAGTCCGCTCATATGAACGACTTTTACAAAGGCAGCAATAGGTGTTTGCTCACTTTCTACTTGAACGTACAATCCAGAAGATTTAGGCGCTGCAGCAGAAAGATCAAAATACGCGTGAGAGTGAGCTGGAACAGTAAAAGCACTTCCAGTAGATAAATTAATAGGATTACTTCCACGCTTAGCAGACCAAGCTCGCACACGCACTACTGTTGGTTTTGAAGCAGGATTAAAAGCCTCTAAACGAATAGAAACACCTTCACCTGACTCTGGAACCAAGAAAGTCTGTTTCATGGTAGGAATAGAGCAAGTTGTTGCGGACAATCCGCGAACATCACCTTTAGTTGCCCAAGATGCCATTGATGCCGCTATTCCTGTGCCAGAAGCAATGTTAGATAAACGCCCTTCTAAAACTTGCGCATCGTGATTTACATCTCCATCATAAGTAAGAGATGAAGTTCCATCATTATTTAATTTTTTACTTAACAAAGTCGATTCGTCATTAGTATCACGAATATTGTGCACACTAGCACGATACACGTCACCAAAAGTCGAGTATCTAGCAAAAGATTGCAAGTCTCCTTCTGATTCGTTGTATTGACTATCTCCGTATTGTGCCAAATCAGGTAGCGATAATCTAATAGGACATACAGATTGCAAGCGGCTAACACCAACACTGTGAGAAACACTACTAGTTGGAGCATTAGCATTATCTACAAAATTAGGCATAGCGCAACACAACGCCACAACACAAGCAACTACTAAAAGAAATATTGCGCTAAATGTTGCAAGAGCAGCAACGCCAATCATTTTATTATGCTGCTTAATTTCTGATTGTGCAGGCACTTCACCATGCTTTGAACTATCATGAGGATTTTTACGCCAACTCATCTAATTCCTCCTCATGCAAATCGTCAGAGCGCTCAATCATATTATGTCGTCCAAAACGAGGAACAGCTACCAAGCAGTATACTAGCAATACGATTGCAGTGGACACTACCCAAGGTATTCTCCAAGTTAATGGCCTAGAACGATAATATGGGGATGTTTCTGAAAGCGACTTAGAATCTGGCATGCCATCAAACCTGCAATAAGTTCCTTGAGGCATAGATACTACTAATTGCGTGCTTTCAGATGCGTTTACATGCGCAATAAGACTATCCGTAGCTTCTTTATTTACCTTGCTTGGCTGAGGCTTGGAAGAAGGCTGAAGCAACTGCTGTATTGACATTTTTGATTCTGAAATTACTTTATGATTACCAGAATCTCCAACAATATAAATACCGCCAATACCTAACTGCTTTAGCGTTTCAATTGCGCTATTATCTGCATGAGATAACAGTTGAGCCGCAGCACGAGATATTGCTTTGTTGCTTTGAGAATTACCAAAAATTACTTGTCGTACACGAAGAGCTGGAGATTGATCAATAGAATCTCCCTTAGAAGTGCGCATAACAGCAATAGATAGCTCATGATTATCTTGTGCACGCAAAGCAAGTATGCGATGAGTATCATCCTTACGCAAGTAATCAGTTACAACCATAGGTAGGCCATTACTACTTGCAGAGATTGATGTTGCAGGACCGCTTAATACCGTAAAAAGACCCAAAAGAACAGCCATAGCTAACATTCCACTTGCCAGAGCAGCACGAGCAATACGAATTACGTGACGTATAAAACGCTGTGCAGATCTACGCATTGCGGCGCGCCTATCCGTACGAGTCTTATATTTTTCAGTAGATTTATAATCTTTATTCTTAGAAGCACGCAAAGGCTCAAAACGTCTAACAGCTTGGCCAGCAACCATACACATGCATGCCAAAACACCAATAGTAGATAATGCGACTCCTGGCAAAACACTTGCAGCAACAGGACCATTAATATCAGACGCAACAGCAATACGCTCAGCAACTAGAGCCAACGCCATTCCGCTAATAATCACAACCCACATCATTCTAGAAACGCGCAAAGCAAACGGAAGAACCAAAGATGCCACAGCCATAAATACTGCAAGAACAGCAAAAATCAGCATAATTATTGTTCTCAAGCTAAGCAATGGAGTGTTAATAGCAAAATGCGCAGAAGTCATATTGAAAGCTTGAAGAAGAACATCAACATAGCCTTGAGCGCGAGGAGCACCCTGTACGCTCCTTAACGGAACAGACATGCTAGAGAACAATTGACGCCACATGCCCGATTCTCCGTATCGAATAGCACTGCCTATTGTTGGAAGCAGTATCATAATCGACGGAATTGGCATAAGTAAAAACATAATCCTATGCGAGCGCACCATAATAAATGACGCAATGAAAATAACAACAAGAGGCAAAACAAGTTGAGGTTCTGCAGCAACAGGAATCATAAAGCTTAGTGCAGCAAATGCAGCGCATTGAACAGAAGGCACAGGGCGAACAGGATCTTCTGTTACGTACATTCCAACAGCATGGAAAGCAAACGCAAATGCTGCAGGCAAAAATACCATAGTCATTAGCATTGGCAGATCGCCGCGAGCAAATAAACCAAAGGCCATTGCAATCATAGTCCAGCAAATTCCAGCACAAACACGCACAGTGTCGGAACGCGTAAACACGCCTGCTAATGCCCAGAAGCTCAAGCACATCGCTGGAGCGGCTAAGAAGAACATTAGTGTAATAGCAAGTAGCGGGTTTGCACCAACTAATACTGAAGAGAATAGCCAAATACTAAGCCACGGAGAAGGAGGAATAGCAGGACCAAAGCCATCATCAGGAACCCATGATCCAATTGCAGCATTCCATAATTGATTAAAATCAGCGCCTGTAGGAAGCCATTGCTGAGAATACCAGGATGCTCCACCTAGAATCTCACGCCAAGGAGAACCATATAAATGCAATATAACTGCAAAAAGCAAAAGCGACGCAAGAATAACAGCACTCCAACGTCTTAATACACGATCATGCAAATGACGTCTTGCTAAAGGACTTAATAACACACAATGCTGCTGCGCTTTGAACGCTGCACTACGATCTTTCCATCGTGCAACTTGACGCCGGTCTGCGATTAGTTGTGTAAGTTTTTTAAGAGGAACACGAGTGTTTCGAGCTACTCTCCTACGAGCAAACATGGCACGCGGGAACTGAATAAGAGCAAGCCATGGCAAAATAAGACGCACCCAAGCAGCATAAGGATGTTTAGCAAGCAAGGAGCGTAAAGCACCGACTAACGCCACCGGTAAGCTAAAAATCCACATAAATGGCCATAAAATCATACGGACATCAGTGTATTTGTAACGCTGCTTGGCAATAAGAGAAGGAGCTACACTATGTCTAAGTCCGGATTTTTCTTCCGTCCTAGCCTCGCCGCCGCGAGTACGCAAACCCTCTAAACGAGCTCGTCTGTGAGCAATACGAGCAGAAGGAACTACAACTACTCGCCCACCAGATAAAGATACTCGACGGCAAAAATCTCTAGATTCACCAAAAGTTGTCATCCATGGTTGCGTGCCACGCAAAGTCTGCCACGCTGTCAATGTAACTAAAGCTCCAGCTAAAGATACTGCGTATACATCTCCACGACCGTCATACTGTTCTTGATCCGGCTCACCGTCAACGGTAAGAGTGTGAACGCTGTGATGCCAAGCATACATTCCAACATTGTGAAGAATATTTCCTTGCCAATCAATCTGTTTTGCACCTAATACAGAAGCAGTAGGATTATTTCTCCAAGTTTCTCTTAACGCTTCTAAACAGTGCGAATCAGCCGGGCGAGAATCGTCATGAAGAAGCCACAATGCCGAAATTCCTTTGCATGGCATAAGCTTACGCAATGATTTCTCAATAGCATCACCAAAAGAGTGGGCAGAGGAAACAGGAATAATAACTACTCGAACTGTTTTTAATTCTAAATCGTTATTGTGTTGAATATTTGCCCTATATTTAGCGTCTCTATTATTGGCTTTGAATTTACTATTAGGATCAAGTAAATATCTATTAGATTTATTAGAAGTTGGAAGAACATTTCCTGAAAGCACGTTTGAGTCAATTTGTACTTCCATTGTTGTTTGCATAACCTGCTTAACTCTACTAGCGCAATCAACAATAACAAGAGTTCCTGGAAGAACTGACTGATTTAATACAGCTTTTAAAGTATCTTCATAAAATCTTGTGTCACGCTCAACACACATCATCGCCATTATTGAAGAATCTACATCAGTAGGACGCGATGATTTTGCTGCAGAAAGAACTCGCAAAACTTCGTCTTCAAATGTACATGTATGAGCGGTTAGTAAATCCATAGTTACCAGTTTACGCAAGGGGTAGGTATCCAGCAAAACACGCCATAAATATATAGACACAATATGCAGGTTAAATCTCAATGCTTTGTACTATAGTTAGATTTTATATGTGTTCTTTCATGTACCACTTTATTTCTGAGCGAACACAGCTAAAAATTACGTAATATAAAAGGCTTTATTATTGTGAAAGAAGGTACCATGGTGACTTCAAGATATCCTGAAGGCATGCGGTACCAGCGCAACTATGATTGGAATCGCGCAGTTCCACATCATAGTCTTGGCTACAAAGTTGTAAACCACGCTCGCACAATACTGTGCATGATTATTGTTTTTATACTTACTTTCTTCTCAACTATTCTTGCAGCTACCTGGTTAGATTTTTCTTCAACTGTTAGCAATCGAGTTATAAACATCATTAGTGAAGATAGTCAAGCACACCAAGTTATTGACGCAAATGCTGGGAAGCCTGTAACATTCCTAGTTCTTGGCCAAGATTCACGAGATGGGAATAATCAGAGTTTTACGCACGATGGTGAAACAGGAGATCATCAATCTGACACAACAATGGTAGTTCAGATTAGTGCAGATAGATCTTATATGAATATTGTTTCTATTCCGCGCGATTCTATGGTAAACGCTCCCGCTTGCGATACTACTAATGGAAAAATTCCTGCACGCAAGCACGTAATGTTCAACTCTATTTTTGCTATTGGATACGCGCAGGGTGGAGATTTAGCTTCGGCAGCATCCTGCTCGCTAAAAGCAGTAAATTCTTTAACTGGACTAAATATTCATCACTTTATTGTTGCTGACTTTAGCGGATTAAGTAATATGATTGACGCTATTGGCGGAGTTTCATTGTGCATTCCAAGCGACACTCGTGACGCTTATACGGGAGTGAACTTTAAGCAGGGTATGCAGCATTTAAACGGCAGGCTTGCTACACAATATGCTCGAATGAGGCACGATACTGCAAGCGACGGTTCGGATATTATGCGCACAACAAGGCAGCAGTATTTAATCAAGCAGCTTATGCATCAAGCTTTATCTAAGAATCTATTAACTCAAAGTGGCGAATTGTATCAGCTAGCTAAATCCGCTTTAGGTGCATTAAATATTAGCGAAGGATTAGCTAATCCAAGCACGCTTGTTGGGCTTGCTTTAAGTATGCGTAAATTAGATACTTCTCATATTTATGCTCGAACTATTCCTGTTGTTCCTGATTCTTACGACCCGAATAGAGTTGTGTGGTCTGACGAAGCGGATGATATTTGGGAAAAGATGCGCGAGAATAAACCTTTGACACTAAAACAGCAGTATGCAAAAAATGATAAAAAGCATACTAAGAATTCGTCAAAGGATTCTAATAGCAACGAAGATATAAGCGAAAACGATAAGTTAAATAACTCTCCTGAACATAAGAAGCCTTACGGAAAGATTAATCCAAAGACTGGATTAGTAAAGAACGAGCAAGGACAGCTTATAGATCCAAATACTGGAGGAATAGTAAATCCTGAAAATGGTACTATTCACGATGCTCAAACTGGACAGTATGTTGGTATTGCAGACAAGTATGTTAATAACGTTTTATGTGCTGTTCCTCGTGGAAAATAGTTAAGTTTTTAGAAAATAAATATTTCTGAAAGCACATGTTGGCTTCACAATATGGTTTTAATAGAATAGATTAAAGCATTTGGAGGATGCATGGATTCGCAACTGCACAGGGATTATTCAGAAAGCGGAGATAATCCGCCTAGCTTCACCCCTTCGCACAATAACGACTCATCACATGCGAATATTCCACCAAGTTTTACACCAAAACGAGGAAGAAAAGCAAAAAAATCTCCTGATGCAACAATATCTAAATCTAAGTCATCTGCTCAATCCTTTGCACCATCTTTTACCCCAGAATCTGCACCATCATTTGCACCATCTTTTACTCCGGCAGGTTCTAGGAAGCGCGTAGCACAAGCTTCAACTAGGCGAGCAAACAGAACAACAGCATATGCACAATCTAAAAACGAAATTCGCCCGCAGAAAATAAGCCAATCTTTATATCAACGTGCAAAATTTGACTCTGCGCAAAACGTTAACGAAAATATTTCTGCAGCAGCAAAAGCCCTAGAACACAAGCCACACATCTTTTTGAAAGTGTTTATTGCGCTTATTGCGATTATTGCAATATCTTGCGTCGGTTTAGGAGCATACTCATGGAATTGGGTTGATTCTCACATAAATCGCACTACTTGGCTTACCAATACTCCAAGCACTCAAGGAACTTCATGGCTTATACTTGGTTCTGATCAGCGAGAAGGCGAAGAAGCCAAAGAAATCACCGGTTTTAGAACTGACACTATTCTTGTATTAACTAAACCATCTAATGGAAACAGCTCACTAATTTCTATTCCTAGAGATTCATTAGTGTCTGTTAATGGAGAAAAAGTTAAAATCAATAGCGTTGCACAATTTGCTGGAAACAAAGCGCTTACTTCGATTGTTGAAAAGATTACAGGACACCGTATTGACCATGTTGCCGAAGTACGTTTTGGAGGCTTAACTAATGTTGTTGATGCTATTGACGGCATTGACTTATGCTACAACAGAACTGTAAACGATAGATTTAGCGGATTAAATTGGACTGCTGGATGTCATCATGCTGATGGAAAAACAGCTCTTGCTTTTTCGCGTATGCGATACGCTGACCCTGAGTCTGATTTTGGTCGCGCTGCCCGCCAGCGCATGGTTATTGCCGCTATCATGAAAAAAGCTTTAGATAAAAAGACCATCACTAATTTTGGTAAGGTAAAAAAGCTGGCAGAAACCGGTCTTTCATCCGTTATTTTCGATGAAAAATCAAACCCTGGTAGCTTATGGCAGATGGCTCAAGCTTTCAAGGAAGCAACAGGTTCAAAAGGCATAACCGGCACAGTTTATTGGACTAATCCTGATTATCAAGTTCCAGGAGTTGGATCTTGCGTTCTGCTAGACGATGCTAAAAATCTTGAATTATTTAATCAGCTGGCAGAAGGCACGCATAAACCTGGAGCTGTTGGAACTTTTGCAGAATTACAGCAGTAAAATTTGCATAATTTAATTACAAAGCTTTTAACCACAATATTAAACAAGTCTTGAAAGCTGTTACTAAATGCTGACATCATACTTTTATGATTAGCGAAACTAACACATCAATGACTACAAGTAAAGTTCTGCTATACGTGCAAATGGCAGCAAGCATAGTACCAATATTCGCTCATATTGCATTGCTAATAATGGCTTGGATTCAGAATAATTGGATGATGCTAGCGATGATTATACCTAGCATCATGATGTATATTGCAAGCCTAGTTCCGCAAATATTGCAATACATAAATCAGAAACAATACGAGCAGAAAATTCAGAATACTCAACAATCTAATAGCGAATCACAACTTTCGAACATTCATGACAGTAATGTTATTTACGGGCAAAAATATGTAGAAAACTTGCCAGATACGCTTACTCCAGTTAGTTTGGAAACGCTTCTTATGACGAGATCAGATATCTCAAGCGCTCAACTGCCATGGAAAACTGTTTTGCATGAATGGTTAAAACATTCAGATACTGATTTATTAAATTTTGATTATAAATCAAACTCTTATGTGCGAAAACTTACACAAGCTAAATCAACAAAAAACCAGCTTATTGCTCCATTAGGAGTTGGCTACAACGGTTACTGCTACATAGATTTAATAAGTAACGGTCCGCATGCTCTAGTAGCAGGAACTACAGGATCTGGAAAATCCGTATTGCTAACAACATGGTGTTTAGCTTTAGCGTTTCAATATTCTCCACAACAATTACGTTTCGTTTTCCTGGATTTCAAAGGAGGAGCAACTTTCGACATACTATCTAAACTTCCTCACTCTATGGGAAATGTTGGTGACTTAAATTTGCGCCACGCAACAAGAGCTTTACGAGGTCTTGAGTTGGAATTAGACCGTCGAGAGCGTCTTGTGTCCATGCAAGGATGCCATAATATTTCGCAAGTTACTCCGTCTGAACCTTCACTACTTATTGTTATTGACGAATTTCACGCATTAAAAGATCAGCTTCCAGACTACATGCCACGACTTATTCGCATAGCATCGGTAGGCAGGTCTCTTGGGATGCATATTATTGCCGGAACTCAAAATCCTCTTGGACAAGTAAGCGCAGATATGAAAGCTAATATTTCTATTAATATTTGTTTAAGAGTTAGAGACTCGCTTCAATCTCAAGAATTATTAGGAACTTCTCACGCTGCAAAAATTAGCCCAAATACTCCCGGAAGCGCATATTACAATATTGGAGAAGGAGTAGAAGCTTTACGATGTGCGCAAAGCAGTAACGCAAAACGTTTAGTTAAAGCAATACAATTTGCCGGTAAATTCTGCTATTTAGAACACTCGAAAACATTATTCAGCGCTCCACTACCACCAGTACTTTCTTCAAAACAACTTGAAAACTACAAGTATGAAAATTACGAAAATAAATATTTTTCTAAAGAAATTAATAAAGAATATGTAGATTCTTCAGCGAGCGAAGAATCAGTTGTTGTTGGATTGCAGGATGACAGTATTAACCTATTTGAAGCAAAAATACCTTTGAACCTTGGAAATATTGCTATTATCGGCGGCAGACAGCAGGGCAAAAGCACAATATTACGCATAATAGCGCAAAAATTACAGACGCAAGTATATTCAGCAAACGAAATAACAGCCAAAGAATCTGATTATATTCGAGACACTACTAAGCCTGTGCTAATAGATGATGCAGACGAACTACTGGATCCGCTTAATACTAAAATAGCTGCTATTTCATTGCAAGACAGATTGCACAGCTTGGGTGCGCCTGTAATTCTAAGCACTCAAAGCGCACGCTATTTGCGGTTGCCTGAACAGGCTCCAGTTAGAATAATTTTTCCAACTGGAGATATTGGTACGGACGCATTGCTTGGCATACCTTCTGCATTGTCTAAAACCTTTAGCATTGAAGATTATCAGCTTCCCGGAAGATGCGTTCTTGTTACTCCAGGAACCGCAAATTTAACCCAAATAGCACTCCCCAACTAAAAGAAAAAATAAAAATTTTTAATAAAGACGCAAAATACCTTGAAAAAACTTCTTATTCATGATTTCCTTACATTCAGGGGTACTTCTAAGACTTACCGCTTTGGTTAAGAAATGAGGATTAGTCATGAGCAATTTGTTTGATTGGCGTTTGGCAGCTGCATGCCGTGATAAAGATCCTGAACTGTTCTTCCCTCTTGGCAATGCTGGTATGGCATTACAACAGCTTGAAGAAGCAAAAGCTGTATGTCGTTCGTGCAATGTTGCAACAGAATGCTTAAAATGCGCGTTGGAGACGAACCAAGATTACGGCGTTTGGGGCGGTTTAAGCGAAGATGAGCGCAGAACGCTAAAACGTCGCGCTTTGAGAGCACGCAGGCATCAAGAATCAGAGTTGTAGCTTTTTCTACTCAATACCAGATACGCGCAATTTAATATCCAGGACTACGCGAGTGCCGCCTTCTCTTCTTGCAGACCAGCGCACCGTACCGCCAAAATCATTGGTAACAAAAGTATTGATAAGCTGAGTTCCCAATCCAGATCCAGAAGGTTTCGCCATTCCGTGAGATGCCTCACTATCAATGCCATCACCATCATCTTCAACAACAATATTAAGATTGTCTCCTCCGCGGCCAACAGCAATACGAATATGACCCTTTTCACGACCTTCAAATCCATGTTCAACAGCATTCGTTACAAGCTCAGTAAGCACAAGAGACAATGGAGTTGCATCCTGTGCTGCAAGACGTCCAAACTTACCAACAAAATCAATATCAATATTTTGATTCTGCGATGCAAGTTCAATAGACATCTTTAGCAAACTTGAAATAACTTTATCAAAGTCAACAATTTCGTCAGCAGTCTGACTTAAACCTTCATGAACTAAAGCTATAGTTTGAACTCGTCTTTGAGCTTCCTCAAGCTCTTTTCTTACTTCAGCAGATTTTGTTTTACGAGCTTGCAAACGAAGCAAAGCAGAAACAGCCTGCAAATTATTTTTCACACGATGATGAATTTCCGAAATAGTAGCATTTTTAGTACGTAACTCTTGTTCACGGCGCAAAACTTCCGTAACATCACGGCATAAAACAACCGCACCTACGCGATTATTCGGCCCAAATAAAGGCAAAGAGCGCATAGAAACTATGGAACGGTTAGCTTCAAGCTCACAATCAACATCTGCTTTACCACTTAAAACAAGAGGCAAGCTTTCAGGAACATTATCGTTTGTATGCAGCAGACGCGTGCCAAATTCGCTCAAAAACTCGCCTTGCATTGTGTCTAAGCCACCAAGCCTACGGAAGCAGCTAATAGCATTAGGAGAAGCGTAACGGACCACACCATCGGCCTCTAAAACAATAAAGCCGTCAGAAACACGAGCATTATGACGTTGGTTTAGAACAGATTCATGATATGGGAATTGTTCGCGCGCAATCATATCGAATAAAGTTTTGCCAGCATTAATACTTTCCATTTCGTAGCGGCCATTAGATTCTCTAGTTGCTAAATTAGTTTCGCGCATAACTAATCCAAGAGTTTTTCCACGGTGACGAACAGGAGCATAAACATAGCATACTGTTGCTCGACCAATTGAGCGCAATGTTGACGAATGGAAACTTGTTTCTGATTTCATTGCTTCATCAAGTTCTGGAACAAGCGAATCGTCCATTTTTTTGCCAAGTAAATCATCCGTTCGCAATGTAATAGCTGTTGAAGGGCGGCATTGCTCGGCAACAACATATTCTCCGTCTCCATTTTGAATAATAAGCAGTAAATCAGCAAAACTTAAGTCAGCTATAACTTGCCAATCAGCAACTAAATGATGTAACCATTCGCGATCACTGTCGTTAAAATCAGGACGAGTAGCGAGAATATGAGAAAAATCAGCCATGAGATAATCATATATCGTACTCACAGAAAATATTGCTCGGTATGTTGATAGAAGCAATACAAAAACCGCTTCTTCACAGTTTAAGCAAAGAAGCGGTTTATTTTAATATTAGTTTTAAGATTCTAAAAACTAGAAGCCAAACTTAGCAGCTGTTTCGCGCAAAGTCTCTGCAGAACGCTTCAACGCAGCCAACTCACGATCAGAAACTGGAGTGTTTAGACGAGAGTTTACACCATTGCGATTAAGCAAGGTTGGCACGGACATGCACACGTCGGAAATGCCGTGGAAGTCATCAAGCAAAGAAGAAACTGGCAAAATGCGGTTGGTGTCACGAAGAACAGCCTCAACAATATCTACGCCAGACATTGCAATAGCGTAGTTTGTAGCACCCTTACCGTTGATAATCTTGTAAGCAGCGTTAACAACTTCCTGGTGGATCTCTTCACGCTTTGCGGCATCAAGTGGCTCATGACCTGGAAGAGCGTTCCAATCGCACATTGGAACACCACCGATGGTTGCAGAAGCCCACAGTGGAACTTCAGAATCACCGTGCTCGCCAGCAATATAAGCGTGAACATTCTTAACGTTTACGCCAGTGTGCTGAGCAATAAGGAAGCGAAGACGAGCGGAATCAAGGTTGGTTCCAGAACCGAACATTTGGTTTGCTGGAAGACCAGAAAGCTTCATAGAAACGTGGGTTACAACATCAACAGGGTTGGTGATTAACATGTAGATTGCGTTAGGAGCAACCTTGACCACGTTTGGAATAATTGACTTCATAATGTTGATAGTTGCGCCTGCAAGCTCCAAACGAGTTTGACCTGGCTTCTGGCGAGCGCCAGCGGTAATAACAACCATGTCAGCGTCACGGCAAATCTCAACATCATCAGAACCGGCGATAGAAACTGCAGGATAGAAGCTAGAACCATGCTGCATATCCAAAACTTCAGCTTCAACACGTTCCTTAGCAATATCTTCAAGCACAATCTCGCGAGCAACACCGCGCTGCGCAGCAGCGAAAGCGAGAGTAGAACCGACTGCACCAGCACCAATAATTGCAAGCTTCGTTGGCTTAACCTGCGAACTCACCATGAGCAAAAACCTCTTTTCGGCAACCTATTAAACCCTACTCGCATAAAAATACTTAATTTATGCATTATTAAGGGCTGCTCTCACATTAAGAGCTTATTGGTATGAACACCTTTACTCTAATCGCACCACCGGAATTTTTTATTACAATGCGACTTGCTTTAGTTTTGCAGCTAAAGAAGGACCAACTAAAGCTGTAATACTAATACCGGTATCTAAGTAATCAACCTTTTCAACTATGCCATTTTCGCGAATTTTTGAAAGAAGCGAACCTTCACTATACGGAATAATCGCATCTATATGAACGCGTGGAGATGGCAACAATTCTTCTATAGAATCGCGAAGTATTTGCACATTTTCGCCACTTGCTGCCGAAACAATAATTGCATTCGAGTAAATAGCGTTAAGATGTTCTCGCGTAGCATCACTCATCATATCTGACTTATTAAATGCAATAATTTGTGGAATATCTTCTACGCCATCAATTTTTGAAAGAACTTCGTTTACTGCATCAATTTGCGAAATAGGATCCGGGTGCGAACCGTCAACTACGTGCAAAATAACATCAGCTTGGCTAACTTCTTCCAAAGTAGATTTAAAAGCTTCCACAAGTTGAGTTGGTAGCCTGCGCACAAAACCAACAGTGTCAACTAAAGTATAGTTTCTGCCGTCTTGAGTTTGCGCTCGACGAACTGCTGTATCAAGAGTTGCGAATAACGCATTTTCTACTAATTCTTGCGAACCAGTTAAGCAATTAATAATAGAAGATTTACCAGCGTTCGTATAGCCAACTACTGCAACTGTTGGAATATCTTTACGTCTGCGAGATTCACGTTTTACGTCACGTGCAGGTGCCATATGTGCAATATCGTGGCGAAGTTTAGAAATACGATTGCGAATAGCTCGACGATCCATTTCTATTTTTGTTTCACCAGGCCCTCTAGAACCAATACCAGCTTCTCCTGCAGCTCGTCCGCCAGCCTGCCTAGAAAGAGCAGCACCCCAGCCTCTAAGTCTAGGAAGCATGTATTGCAATTGTGCAAGCTCCACTTGAGCTTTACCTTCGCGGCTCGTAGCATGCTGAGCGAAAATGTCTAGAATCACAGCAGTTCTATCAACAACCTTAACTTTAGTTGTATCTTCTAAAGCGCGTCTTTGGCTTGGAGGTAAATCGTCGTCAACAATAATCGTATCTGCATCATGTTGCGCAACAACTGCTGCAATCTCACGAGCTTTTCCAGAACCAACATAAGTTGCAGCATCTGGCCTATAACGCTGTTGCAATATTCCGTCGCACACAACAGCGCCAGCTGTTTGAGCTAATGCTGCAAGCTCTCGCAAAGATTCTTCCGCTTGTGCAAGAGTTACTTTTGCACTCGACCATACGCCTACTAAAACAACGCGTTCAAGGCGAAGCTTTCTGTATTCAACTTCAGTAACATCTTGTAATTCGCCAAGACCTGCAACACGCTTTAAAGCGTTTCGTGATTCGCGCTCCTGCCAAGTCTCATCGTGCTGTTCTCTTGATGACGTGTTGTCAAGAAGCACGTCGGAATGACTCAAAAGCACATCATGAGTAGCAGTCCCCTCGCTATCTACCATTATGTCCTCCTGTATTCCATTGTGAATGACGTTTTACAACGTTTGTTTTATTATGGTGAATTGAGCCGACAATACAAAACGATGCGAAAGCAAATAAATAGCGAATTATGAGTAAGCAGCAATCGAAAAAAGCAAAGCAGTTACAAGAATCAAACCAATCTAAAAAAGCACAGCCACAAAATACACAAAAGCAACAAAATAAACAAAAGCAACAAAAAATTAGTGGTGAACAATACTTTTCAGCCGAGCCTTCATCGATTGACGAGCGTCGCACTTTACACGTAACTTTACGAGACAATGACGTAACCGTGCAAGTTTCTAACGGAGTATTTAGTGCTTCTAGGCTTGATTTAGGAACTTCTGTGCTGCTGAAACATGCTCCGGAGTTGCCGAAATCAGGTAAATTCCTCGATATTGGTTGCGGATGGGGTCCTATTAGCCTCGCTTTTGGATTGGAATCTCCAGAAGCGGAAGTTTTTGCAATTGATGTTAACGAGCGCGCGCTAGAACTTACTGAATTAAACGCAAAAAACGCTGGATTAAAGCATATTCACACTTCTTTAGTAGATGACGCTTTAAAAGAAGAAAATAATTCTAAAGAAAACAATACTTTAGAATTTAATAATTTTGATATTATATGGTCTAATCCGCCAATTCGCGTTGGAAAAGAAATATTGCACGATATTTTGCTTACTTGGATTCCTCGCTTAAAAGTGGGAGGAAAAGCTTACCTTGTTGTGCAAAAAAATCTTGGATCAGATTCACTTATTACTTGGCTTGCAGAAAATCTTGGCGAAAGCTACAGCGTTGAAAAATATGCAAGTTCCAAAGGGTACCGAGTTATTGAAGTGAAAAGAAATTAAAATTTAAGAAAAGAACTCGCATATTATGAAATTTGACTACCCTACTGAACTTCCTATTTGCGCAGCACACGACGAAATTATTGAAGCGATAAAATCTTCGCAAGTTGTGATTGTTTCCGGACAAACCGGCTCTGGTAAGACTACGCAAATCCCAAAAATGGCGCTTGAGCTTGGAAGAGGCGGCAGAGGTAAGCAAATCGTGCATACTCAGCCTCGACGTTTAGCTGCACGCACGGTAGCCGAGCGTATTGCCAGCGAAATGGGAGTAAAACTGGGCGAAGAAATCGGTTATCAGGTGCGTTTTACTGACGAAAGCTCAACTAAAACAAAGCTTCGAATTGTTACTGACGGTATTTTACTTGCGCAAATTCAGCGAGATCCTCTTCTTACTAGATACGACACAATTATTATTGATGAAGCTCACGAACGCAGTCTTAATATTGATTTTCTTTTAGGATACTTAACGACTTTGCTCCCAAAGCGTCAAGATTTAAAACTAATTATTACGTCTGCAACTATTGATTCAGCTAAATTCCGCAATCATTTTGAAGAAGCTCTACATATAAAAGTTCCTGTTATTGAAGTTTCAGGACGCACATATCCTGTGAAAGTACTTTACGAACCTCTTGGCTCCGCTCCTTCACTTATGAAACATGTTCCTGGCTTTGCAGATATAACAATGGATGAGGAAACTGTTGCAGAAAGTCGATCCAGCGAAAGTAATCGTGATGATATTGCGGATGAAGATATGACTTCTGCAGTAACTCGCGCATGCGCACAGTTGGTAATTCATTCGAGTCACGATCGAGGCGCGCGCGACATTATGGTTTTTGCTTCCGGCGAGCGCGATATTCGAGAGTTTGAAGATGGCTTACGTTCATATTTTGGCACGCGAGCAAGCGATATGAAGCGAGCGGATGCTATTGAAATTGTTCCTCTTTTTGCCCGTCTTTCTGCAAAAGATCAGCATCGAGTTTTTGAATCGCACTCTCATCAGCGCATTGTTATTGCTACGAATGTTGCTGAAACTTCTCTTACTGTGCCTGGTATTCGATACGTTGTTGATCCTGGTTTTGCTAGGATTTCCAGGTATTCTAAGTCTGCTAAAGTGCAAAGACTTCCAATAGAGCCGATTTCTCAAGCGAGCGCAGATCAGCGTTCTGGACGTTGCGGACGAATCGCGGATGGTATTGCGATTCGCTTATACTCGCGCGAAGATTACGAAACTCGCCCACGTTTTACCGATCCTGAAATTTTGCGCACTTCTCTTGGTGCAGTAGTTTTGCATATGCTTTCAGTTGGTGTTGCTAAAACTGGAGAAGATATTACTAATTTTGGTTTTATTGATCCTCCAGACATAAAAGCTGTAAGCGACGGCTTTAACGAACTTACTGAGCTTGGAGCAATAAGCAGAAAATCAGGTGTAATTACTTTAACTAAAGTTGGCCGTGAGCTTTCTAAGCTGCCTATTGATATTCGACTAGGACGAATGATTGTTGAAGCAGCGCGAAAAACTACTCCAAATACTCTTGCTGCAGTGCTTGTAATTGTTGCATTCTTAAGTCTGCAAGATCCTCGCGAACGTCCTGAAGAACAGCGCGAGGAAGCAGATAGGCTTCATAATCGTTATGCAGACGAAACAAGTGATTTTTTGACTGCTCTTAACATGTGGGATCGCTTATTCCAAGCGGATGGAGATATGAGCAATAATGCTCTTCGCAGGATTTGCAAAGCGGAATTTTTCCACTTTTTGCGTTTAAAACAGTGGAAAGATTTAGTTAATCAACTTCAAGACTTGTGTAAAGAGTTGCATTATAAAGTTGGCGATCCTACCCCAGTTAGAAGACCGTCTTTGGAAATTCGTCAACTTCCTAATAATCAGCAGGCTTCTCACAGCTTGTGCTGCTCTTGGGATTCGCAAGGAATACACTCGTCAATGCTTGCAGGATTGCTTTCTATGATGGGAATGCAAGTAGTGCGCGAACCTAAAGCTTCTGATTTTGCGGGATTAA
The DNA here is from genome assembly GCF_049244275.1 of Gardnerella sp. DNF00753. Lineage (NCBI taxonomy): Bacteria > Bacillati > Actinomycetota > Actinomycetes > Bifidobacteriales > Bifidobacteriaceae > Gardnerella > Gardnerella sp. DNF00753. The sequence continues at coordinate 618,942 of NZ_CP058393.1, read as the reverse complement.
GTGGAACTGCAAAAATTCGAGCTATGAAACGCGCTCAAAAAATGTCTAAAAACGATTATCAAGGCTCTCGAGGCACAAGATTTGCAATCTTTCCAGCTTCTGCAGTTTCTAAAACGACTCCCTCATGGATTATTTGCACTGAATTAGTTGAAACTTCAAGACTCTGGGCAAGATATTGCGCACAAATTGATCCTGCTTGGGCTGAACCTCTTGCTAAAAATCTTACGAGAGTCACATATTCTGACGCTCATTGGAGCGCTTCTAAAGGCGCTGCCGTAGCAAAATCTAAAGTATTGCTATACGGATTACCTATTGTTAAAGATCGCACGGTTCAATGGGCTAGAGTTAATCCTTACGAAGCTCGTATGATTATGATTCGTCAAGGATTAGTTGAAGGATATATTCAGCAGCGTTTCCAGCACGACGAATTTATTTTAAATAATCGCAATGTGCTTGACGATGCAGATAATCAAGCAAATCGCACTCGTCAAATAAGCGAAACTGTAAACGACGAAGATTTATTTACTTTTTACGACACTCGCATTCCTCAAGAAGCTACCACTATTGCAACTCTTGCAAAATGGTGGAAGGATAATTGGGAAGAAAATCCTAATATGCTCAACTTTGATCCTGATGAAGTTGAACGTTTGCAAACTACACAAAGCACCGATTTAGCGGATTATCCTGATCATTGGAATACTGTTGGAACCGACGGCCAACCGTTTAGACTTCGCTTAAGCTATATTTATGATCCGAGCAATCCTTTGGACGGCGTAACAGTACATGTGCCACTTCACGCGCTTTCCAGGTTAACGTCTGAAGAGTTTACTTGGAATGTTCCAGGCTTGTTGGACGAGCTTATTATTGGAATGATTAAGTCTTTGCCAAAATCTTTACGAGTGCAATTTGTTCCAGCACCTAATACTGCGCAAAAAATTCGTTCTTGGATTGACGAGCATTACGATACTCTTCCTGGAATTGAAGAAACTAATAAAGATACAAATGGTCTTTCTTGGCCTGATTTTCGCGAAGTTTTTACCAAAGCTGCTATTGCTGTTATTGGCGCGCAGATTCACCCGGAAGTGTTTAACGATGAGCAAATAGGAAGGCTTTCGCCATATTTGCGCGTAACGTTTAGCGTTGAAGAAAGAAAAACTAACGCAAATCGCAATAAAGCTGCTGCAAAAAACAACTATGCTAATCGCGTAAAACCTACAATCCTTGGAACAGATAAGTCATTAATTGCATTGCAAAAACGCTTTGCAAAAGAAGCTCAAGAATCTGCGCGAGCGGTTGTAAATCGTAAAGCAAGTAAAGCAGCTCAAGCTGGAAACGTTGTAGAAAGAGCTGATTTATTGCACAAATCAGGCGCTACTAATATTTCTCGCTCGCAAATGGTATGGCAGGGTGCGCTAAACATGTTGCATTTAGACAACAAGCGTATTACTTCTAGATGGCTTAGTTCAGAAGCTTTACTTCTTGCAGCCGCACCTTACTCAACTTCTAAAGATTTAGCAGAAGACTTACAAATGGCAGCAGTAAAACGACTTATTCCAAACACAGACAATATTACTAATGACAATTTATTACGCGAAACTGTTGCCAATATTTCCGAAATATACGAGGATACGGTATACGATGTAGCTCACGATGTGATTGCTATATTAAAGCGTGATGCGGAAGTTAGTAAAGCTGTTTCTGGAAAGGCTGATTTGCCGATGCTATCAGTTTTGCAGTCCATTCGAGAGCATGTTGCAAGCCTAGTTTATGAAGGTTTTATTGCTAAAACTCCGTCGGATTCGCTTCCTAGAATAGAAAAATATTTGCATGCTGATGTGATTCGTCTTAATAAAGCTAAGTCAGATAAAAACCGTGACGTTCGTTGGGCTTGGGAAGCTGAAGAAGCGCACAAGATTGTTGAAAAAGCTAAAGATAAAGCAAAATCTTTACCTTTAGGACCATCGCACGATGAAGCGGAAAATATTGCGGAAAGATTGCGTTGGATGTGCGAAGAGTTTTATGTGTCACTTTGGGCGCAAGAGCTTGGTACAGCCAACCCAATTAGCATACAGCGAATGCGAAAAATGAACGCATAAACTAATTAACAAAAAGTAGGCGGTCGCACGTATTTTGTACGACCGCCTACTCTTATTTTTACTTACTTATTAGCCTATTTAGACTATTCTTCAGTAATTTCCTTCTTTTCAGAAATAAAGCAGCTGCGAACCAAGTAAACCACTAAACCAATGATGGCTACTGCAGCACCCATCATAAGCAAATTGGAATAACCTGCCGCCTGTCCGCTAAGACCATTGAAGGAGAATCCTTTGAATAAATCTCCTCCAAAGAAACCGCTGAAAATAGAAATACCAATAGAAGCAGTAACGTTCATAATCAAATCATTCATACCGCAACCACGGCCGGATTCTTCAACTGGAAGAGAAGAAAGAACTGTTGAAACAATTGGAGAATACATCAAACCGCAACCAGCGTAGTATATGCATGCGCAAATAGTAAGCGACATAAAATCAGTGTTGATAAGCAAAGCTGCACCAACCCAGCCAACAATCATCAAGAATGCTGCTGTAATAATACCTGCTTTGCGACCAATATGACTAATAATCGTACCGGAGAACACGCCAAATACTGCAGCACATACGAAAGCCCAAACAAGGTAAGAAGAAACCTGATTAGTGTCCATATGGTACAGAGCGCCGCCAATAACGTTATAAATTGGAGGCATGCAGTAATTAGTGAAGTAGAAGATGAAAATAAGAATAATGCCAGAAAGCCAACGCTTATTCTTAAAGAATGCAGGAGTTACGAACGGGTTCTTTGCCTTCATAATGTAGAAAGCGAACAAAACGAAAAGCACAATAGAACCAAGCAACAATCCCCAGGCCTTGTAGGAGAAGAACAGCGTAAGAAGCGTTACGGCAATACCGAATACGGTGAAGCCGAGCTTATCAATCTTTCCACCAATACCATTCTTTGTAGGCAAGCACTTAACAAGAACCGGCAAGAACACGATTGTTATTGCAGGAATAAGGAACAAATATTGCCAAGCAATAGAGCTTAAAATACCTGCTGCAAACACACCGATAGAAGCAGAAAGCTGATACGCTGCAGTAAAGAGTCCGAAGAAAATAACCTTCAAATCATTGCGCAAATACTTAGTTGCAATAACAAGGAAGGAAGATCCTGCAACCTGCTCACCAGCGGTTTGCATAATACGTGCAATAATAACTGTCCACAAGTTTGGAGTGAAATAGAAGTTTGCAATAAAACCAAATAAAGATCCAACAAACAGTGTTACGAGACCGATTGTTATAAGCCTACGAAGCGACACAAAGTCACCTAAAGATCCATAAATAAAGCAAACTATACCTAGCACAATAATCGGTAAGCTTGTAATAAGAGAAGCCTGATCAGGCGCTCCAACAGCTTTACCAATCTGGTTAAATACCAAGTTGAATCCTTGCAAACACAAAGTGCCAAGAATAAATGTAATAAGCAGCAAAATAAGAGAATAAATTGCCACTTTATCGCGGGTTTTTGGATCCTCATATGGGTCTGCTGCAATAGCAGCTGCATTTTCATTCATAATAATCCAATCATTTATTACGTATAAATTTTGTTATTAACTTTTAATCAGCCAGCAATTTTTGCCAAGTTAGAAATGCGCGTCATGAATTCGTTCAAGAAGCGCTTAACATCTACACCCAAAGCTACTTGCATTGTTTTAACAGGGTCATTCAAACGTGTTACATCACCAATAGTGCGTCCACGAGTTGGGCCTTCACATCGCATGTTGATTGGCAGCGTTGTAACAAGCGTTGGGTCAACAGCAACCGCAACAGCCAACGGATCATGTAAGCCGCAGCCACCAAGGTGAGGAGCAGTAGTTTCGTAAGCCTTAATGTAAAAGTCGGTCATATCCGCAAGGAACTTACCAGCTTTCGTGCCAAGATCACGCCATTGCTGCGTTTCTTTGTAGGTAAGCAATGTTTGCAAAGTCACATCCAAACCAACCATTGTTACCGGTGCACCAGAACGGAATAGCTCATTAGCAGCATCTGGATCTTGAGAAATATTTGCCTCAGTCCACGCGTTCACGTTGCCATGAATTGTAAGGGCGCCGCCCATAAGCACAATCTTACCGATTTCATCCTTAATTTCCGGAGCTTTCTTCAACGCTGCAGCAATGTTGGTCATAGGACCAGTTGGAACATAAATAAGATCCTTGCCATAAGTCTTAACCGCATCAATTATGAAATCCACAGCTGGCTCAGACTCAGCTTCACGCTTGGAATCTGGAATAACAACATCTCCAATACCATTATCACCGTGAATAAATGCAGAAATAGGCAGAACTTCAAACGAATCTTTCGTGCTAGCATGCGGCAAACCACGATACACTTTAACTTCTGGATGCCCGAATAAATCTGTTATAGCAAGAGCATTACGAACGCCCTGCTCCATTAAAACGTTTCCATACGTACCAGTAATACCAATCAGCTCAACCTCAGGGCTACCAAGAGCATAAGAAATTGCTAAGGTATCATCAACACCAGTGTCCAAATCAAGAATAAGCTTCTTCATGTGAACTACCTTTCTGATCACAAACTCGCTACATCAACAGTGATGCAGTAAGCCATTCTGTTTATTTTTAAGTTGCAACAAACTAGTAGGCGTCAACCTCATCGTTTTATGCTTCACAACTCAAAAATTCTATCTCTTTATAATTCAAAATCAACCCTTATAAACATATGTTTAGATTATATTTTTACAGAAAAATAAAACGCAATTATTCGCTAAGCTTTTAGTCTGTTTTAATTTAGATTACAACACGAAATAAATCAATGGTATATGCATCGAGGTATACTTAAATGCCTAAAAATTGGCTTTTATTTGGTTGCAGATTTTACGAAGAATGGAAGCGTATGTCTACCTATTCCTCACAACTTAGCGAAGAACAGCAGGCTGTTGACAGTGCTTATAGTCGACTTGATGATTTGCGTAACACTATTCGCACACGCTTGGATGCTGTACGCGCAGCAGGTTCACACGGATCTCCTACTCAACGTACAGAACGTGATTCTTTCGCAACCATGTACGAGGATCGCTTAACACAGTTGCGTGCCGTTGAAGATAGGCTTGTTTTTGGGCGACTTGATAACACAGAAGGTATTAGACGATACATTGGCCGCATTGGTTTGCTCAGCGAAAACCACGATCCTATTCTTACAGATTGGCGAGCTGAAGCAGCACGACCATTCTATGAAGCTACTCCTTCGCATCACGGCGACATTGTTATGCGTCGTCACATTACCCTTCGTTTTAGAGACGTTGTTGGAATTGAGGATGAAATTCTCGATATTCATTCTGAGGAAGTAGGAAAAGCTTCTGAACAAGGAACTTTAACCGGCGAAGGCGCACTGCTAGCTTCATTAGGTTCTCGCAGAACCGGAAAAATGACTGATATTGTTGCAACTATTCAGGCTGAACAAGACCGGATTATTCGAGCTCCTCTAGATCGCACGATTGTTGTTCAAGGAGGACCTGGTACAGGAAAAACAGCTGTTGCTTTGCATAGAGCAGCATACTTGTTGTACACTCACAGACGCAAACTTGAGCGTTCTGGAGTTCTTATTGTTGGACCAAGCTCCGCATTTTTGCGATATATTGATCAAGTTCTTCCATCTCTTGGCGAAACTGGCGTAGTAAGCCGCACTATTGCGGATTTAATTCCTGGAATTCACGCAACTTGTGAAGATTCTGCGTATGCTGCAAAATTAAAAGGCATGTACCGTATGCGATCGGTTATTGCAAACGCTATTTCAGCTCGTATTCGCGTACCTAAAAATCTTCCAACATTACATATTGGAGGCTTAAGCGTCCCTCTTCTAAAAGAAGATATTGAGATTGCTCAAGCAGACGCGCAACATACTCATCAACCGCATAATCAAGCGAGAACCACGTTTGTTAAAACAGTGCTTAGCATATTGAAAAATCGTTATTTGGAGAAACTTGATTATGTTCCAGATCAAGCTGAATTAAACGATATAACTTCTCAACTTCGCTTGGACGACAAGCTTCGAATTACGCTAAATCTTGCATGGCTTCCAATGACCGGGCAATGGCTTATTGATCAGCTTTTTTCAAAACCTGATCAGTTGCGCAAATATGCTCCTTGGCTTAGTGAAGAAGATATTAATGCTCTTACTCGTAAAAAAGACAGCCCTCTTACTAAATCTGATATTCCACTTTTGGATGAAGCAATGGAATTGCTTGGAGCAGATCCAAAACTTGATGCTCAGAGAGCAGCTTTACAGGCTAAGAAGCTTGAGGAACAGCAGTTTGCTGCAGATACTTTGGCTCAGGCAGGAATAGGAAATGGCATTGTAACTGCAGATATGCTTCTTGATAATTTGCAGGGAGATGACGCTGGCATGCTTGCGCGTAAAGCCGCATCCGACCGCGAGTGGACTTATGGTCACATAGTTGTAGATGAAGCTCAAGAGCTTACCGCAATGGACTGGCGTATGCTTATACGACGCTGCCCTTCGCGCTCATTTACTATTGTTGGAGATGTTGCGCAAACTTCTGCTTTAGGCGGCACACACCGTTGGCAAAAAAATATGAATCCAATGTTTGGCGAACCAAATTGGGATCTTTATGAACTTACGATTAATTATCGTAATCCTCGAGAAGTTTCCGAAGCTGCAAGCAAAATTGCAACCAATTCTGGATTATATATTTCCACAGTTAATGCTGTAAGATCCGTGCCAGATTCTCTAATGTCAGATATTGTTGAATCTAATGATGAGCTTGATACAACTCTTGCTAATTCATGCGTTCAATTGTTCAAAAAGTTTATATCTGAAGATGGTAGCGGTCGCATAGCTATTATTGCTCCTTGTGACATGGTGGAACATACTCAGGAAATAGTAAATCGAGCATTAAAGAATGCTTTACCAGAAAAAATTTGGAATAACATTAGTCAGCAGAGTGCCGACGATCGCCAATGCAGTGTTTCTACTGCAGAAGAGGTAAAAGGTCTTGAATATGATGCTGTGATTGTTCTACAGCCTTCTAAAATTGAGCAAGAAGCGGCTTCTAGGTTGGCGGCAGCAGCAAACCTGTATGTGGCTATGACGAGACCAACTCAAAGATTGCATATTATTCGCACCAGAAATGATGCAAATTTTGAATAATAAAATCTAAAACGCAGAAAACTTAAAAAATTATCCTGTTATTAATTTAATAACAGGATAATTTGCTAAATAGACGAACAGTTAGGTAGTTAATTAATTAATTAAGCTCTTAGTAAGAGTACTACTCTTCTTCTTTACTGCGCTTCAAATCTTCAATCGCACGCTCAAAATCTTCAAGACCAGTAAAGTTCTGATATACACTTGCGAAACGAAGATACGCAACCTCATCTAATTCACGCAATGGCTTAAGAATAGCTTTACCAACTTCTTCAGAAGTTACTTGAGCTAAACCACGTGCACGCAAATCAGCTTCTACTCGCATACCCAATGTCTTTAACTCTTCTGCATTAATAGGACGGCCCTGGCATGCTTTACCAGCACCAGCTACAACTTTTGCACGATCAAAAGGCTCAACAGATCCTGAACGCTTCATTACAAGTAATTGCGTCGTTTCTACTGTTGTAAAACGATTTCCGCACACCTGACATTCACGCCTACGGCGAATAGAATAACCATCTTCGCTAATACGAGTATCAATAACTTTCGTATCTGAATTTTTACAAAAAGGACAATGCATATATTCAGCATACTAGAAATTAAGGAAACACGACATAATAATGTTCACTTTATTTTCTAATATCACTGATTTGAACTAACAATTGGCACATTAATAGACTGTCCAACTTCCAAATCGGCAGATGAAAGATGATTTAAGGAAATAAGTCGTTCTACACTATCTGCAATATCGCCGTTTTTTGGAGTAATTGTTGAAGCGTAACTCCACAATGTGTCACCTGGACGCACAGTATATGTAATAAACTTTTCAGGAACAGCCGAAACAGCAGTTTTTGGCATGAACACAGCACAGAATACAGCTATTGCCATAAAAAGTACAATGATTCTTAACACCCTATTCCTTCTAAGGCGCATTGCAGAAGCTCGTTTACTACTTGAAACAGCCTTAGTTGCGATTCTTTTTGAACGAACACTAATGCGATTATTGTTCCTCAATGCCGTATTCATAACTATCCTTTCCGTCGCCATCAATCAATTGAACATTTGTTCTATCGAACAGGTGTATCAATAATGACACATTTGTTCGACAGTTGCAACGGCGTGTCGAACAGATGTTTGATTTTTTTGAAGAAGTGAGTTATTATTAATACATCGAAAGGAGCACCATGAATAACGAGAAAACAAACAGCAATGCCGCCAACAATAATGACAGCATTGACCTCAGCAATGTTGACGAATTATCACTTACCGAACGTCAGCGTGCAATTGTTAACGCTATTCAAAACAGTCTCAAAATTCATGGTTTTCCACCTTCCTTTAGAGAAATAGGCGAAGCAGTTGGACTTAGAAGCCCATCTTCCGTAAAACACCAGCTACGCGCTCTAGAAGAAAAAGGAGTTTTGCGAATTAGCGCAAATAAAGGGCGCGCAATTGAAATTCTTGACGATTCTGTATCTGATAGCAAAATAAATACCATAATCAATAAAAGTTATTCAAAATCTGTTGATATTGCTGCTTATGATTCAGATTCTGTAATTAATTCTAGAGATGTACCTTTAGTTGGACGCATTGCTGCTGGAATACCAATTACCGCAGAGCAACATGTTGAAGATGTTATGCGCCTACCAGAACGATTAACTGGCACAGGAAATCTTTTTATGCTTGAAGTTCATGGCGACTCTATGATCGATGCCGCCATTTGCGACGGAGACTATGTTGTTGTACGCGAACAACACGAGGCAGTAAATGGAGATATTGTTGCCGCTTTACTTGACAATGAGGCAACAGTTAAAACTTTCAGAAACGACAATGGCCACGTTTGGCTTATTCCTCACAATCCTGCATACTCTCCTATAGACGGCTCACACGCAACTATTATGGGCAAAGTTGTTACAGTTCTAAGAAAAATTTAATTAATCCTAAAACCCAAACCCCCAAAAAAAATCTCCCCATCTGATACATAAATAACCAGATGGGGAGAATTGTTTTATTAAAACAACCTACTTATGCAAGAGGATTAGATTCCTTAACAGTCACAGAAATCTCACGGCCATTAGGAGCAGCATAGCTGACAGTATCTCCCGCATGAGCACCCATAATCGCTGCACCAATAGGAGATTCAGGGCTAATAACGTCGTAATCTGTAGCTACAGCAATATCTCGAGATCCAAGAACATAAGTCATTTCGCGACCAGCAAGTTCCAAAACAACCAATGAACCATTTCCAACAGTTCCAGCTTTCGGAGCTTCAAGAATCTTAGCATTACGAAGCTTTACAATAAGCTCGTTAATACGACCCTCATTCTTGCCCTGCTCTTCTCGAGCAGCCTGATAGCCACCGTTTTCCGACAAGTCACCTTCAGCTCGAGCTGCAGCAATACGTTCAGTGATTTCTTCACGATATTCACCTTCGCGATGCGCCAACTCTTCCTTCAATTTGTCGTACGCTTCCTGCGTAAGCAAAATAGTTTTTTCCTCAGCCATTTATACCTCCCTATCCAACAATCTCTTACAGAGTTAAAGACATTGCGCGCTTAAATAAAACAACGCACATACTTTTAACTCAACGAGTTGAAATAATATCAACAACAAATACTAAAGTTGCTCCACCGTCGATACCAGCTTGTGGAACACCGCGAGAACCATAACCATACTCAGGTGGAATCGAAATCAGCAAACGAGATCCAACATTGTGCCCAGGAACAGTGCGATCCCAACCCTGAATTACTTGACCAACACCAATACCGAAGCTGGCTGGAGTGTGGCGAGCAAAGCTGGAATCAAACGGCTTTTCACCGCCCCAAACAACACCATGATAATTCACAGTTACAGTATCACCAGCGCGAACAACTGGTCCATTACCTTCAACCAATTCAACAACTTTAAGACCAGCTGGCGGTTCAGATTCAGGGAACGTCACCGTTGGCGTAGTACCAAATTCTGCAGTTACTTCCGGCATATCCTGTGCCATATTGCCTCCTTTTTAAAAACTCTAATTAGTATAATCTGCAATAGTATAACATCTGCATAGACTGGTTTTACAGCCTTATAGAATTACTAAACGCATTTAGACCAACTCTTATTAACTTGTCCTAGATTAGCACTCAACAACGTTTACAGCTAGTCCACCTTTTGAAGTTTCTCTATATTTAGACATCATGTCATGGCCAGTTTCTTTCATAGTCTTAATCGCCTGATCAAGACTTACCATATGCGAACCATCTCCAAGCATTGCCATTCGAACAGCATTAATTGCAGTATTTGCAGCCATAGCATTGCGCTCAATACAAGGAATTTGAACTAAGCCACCAACCGGATCGCAAGTCAATCCTAAATGATGCTCTATGCCGATTTCTGCAGCATTTTCAACCTGTTCCGGCGTTCCTCCCAATACTTCACACAATCCAGCTGCAGCCATTGAACAGGCAGAACCAACCTCGCCCTGGCAACCAACTTCAGCACCAGAAATTGAAGCATTGCGCTTAAACAAATAACCAACCGCACCGGCAGCAAGCAAAAATCGCACAACTCCATCTTCATTAGAAGAATCAACAAATCGCCAATAATACTGCAATACTGCAGGAATTATTCCTGCAGAACCATTCGTTGGAGCAGTAACAATACGCCCACCACCAGCATTTTCTTCGCTAACAGCGAGCGCAAAAAGATTAACCCAAGCAGAGTCTGAACTTTCTAAAGCAGCATCCGAACGACGACGATTATTGCGAAGCATGTCTGAGTTTGCAGCTAACCGCTCATACATTCGAGGCGCTCTGCGAGGAACATCAAGACCACCTGGCAAAATCGGTTGCTTTGAATTACAGCCATTTTCCACGCATTTGCTCATAACTTTCCAAACATGCAGCAAATAGTTGCGCACGTAGTCAGCATCGCCTTCATGCAGTGCAAGCTCGTTTTGCCACACAACATCGCTTATTGACATACGCTTTTCTAGGCAAATATTTATAAGCTCATCGCAAGAAGTAAAAGGATACGGAACGGTGGAATCTTTTGTTTGATTTGAAACTTTTTCTGTATTTCCATTATTACTTTCGTTATTACTTTCGCTTACACCATTCTCATTGGCATTATTTTCATCCTGCTCAGTAACACGCTCATGCAAGCCAACCATTGCATCGTCCGCATGACCTTGACGCACAAATCCGCCGCCAATTGAATACCATACTTGCTCATCGATTTTGTTTCCGTCAGAATCAGTTGCAACAAAACGCATTCCGTTAGGATGAATAACCATGCGTTTCCACTTTTCAAAAACAACATCATTATCGTAGTCAAAAGAAATAGTATGCTCCCCTGCAAGCGTTAAAGTGCCGGTTTTTTTGCATTCCTGACGAATAGTAAGCATGTGATCAGTGTCTACATTATCTGGAAGATTTCCTTCAAGACCTGCAACGCAAGCACGATCAGTTCCGTGACCAAGACCTGTTAAAGACAATGATCCGTAAAGAGTCACACTTACATGCGCAACGTTTGCAAGACTACCACTTTTTTTAAGCGACGTAACAAACGCATAAGCTGCACGCATAGGACCTACCGTATGCGAAGAACTAGGACCAACGCCTACTGAAAACATCTCTAAAATACTAAACACGTATCTATTGTAAGCATCATTAGGCTCACGTCGACACACTAATTGCGTTAGAAATATGTTAGATTGTTCACTTCTTACTCTGTTTAGATAACAAGTTTGCTAAGCTCACGCACGCAAACCATAAGATTACTGCTAAAACAACAGCTATAAGCATTACAGTAAGCGCACTTCCCGCAGTCGGCACGTGAAGTTCAAAGAACTTTGCAGTAAACGGTATAAAAGCTCCAGCAACTCCAGCTGCAGCAAATAGCGCAACCATAATTCCTCTCCACGAGCGCAACGGCTTGGCAACGCTTGCAAGCACGAGTATGCCGAGAACAAATACGATTACTGAACAAATACTGCGAGTAGTTGCCAAAGCTTGCGCGTTTGAAACAATAAAACGAGATGCTATTAAATTATTTGCAACAACATCGTCAATATTTAATCCCAAAACTCGCGGAGCTATAACAGCAGTAGCGAGCACAGAAGCCGCTATAGCAAATCCGCTAGGAACAGCAAAACGAACAACTCGCTTCAAGAATCCCGGAATATATCGACGAGTATTAGGCGCAAGAGCAAGCAAAAATGCTGGAATACCAATGGTTAAAGAACCAATATAAGTAATATGACGAGGCAAATACGGGAAGTGCAATGCTAGAAGCACAACTCCTGCAGAAATAAGCGCAGAATAAACAGTTTTTACAAGGAACAAGCCAGCCACGCGTTCCATATTTGCCATCACTTGCCTGCCGCGAGCCACAACATCCGGCAAATGCGAGAATCGTGAATCAACAAGAACCACTTGAGCTACAGCTTTTGCTGCAGGAGCAGCGTTGCCCATAGCAACGCCCAAATCAGCTTCTTTAAGAGCTAAAGTATCATTCACGCCGTCACCAGTCATAGCAACCACATGACCTTGAGCGTGAAGCGCTTGAACAATCGCCTTCTTTTGATGAGGAAGCACACGCCCAAGAACATCCACATTTTCAAGCAATTTAGCCAATTCGTTAATATCTTCCGGTAATTTTCTAGCATCCATTGCAACAGGCTTGCGCTCTCCTGTCAATCCAACTTTTGCAGCAACAGCCGCAACAGTTGTAGGATTATCTCCCGAAATTACACGGCAGCGCACACCCTGCTCACGGAACCATTCAAGCGTTTTACGCGCATCTTCACGAATACGCTCAGAGCATCGAACTAAAGCAACAGGCTGAGCACTCTCGCAAATAGTAGGAGAATCGCCAAAAGTTTTATCTGATTCTGTGACGCTACTTACTTCGTTACTTTCAACGCTACTTACTTTTGCAAGAAGCAGCACGCGCTCACCAAGCTCCGCATAAGAATTAACTTTCTCTAAAATTTCATTAGAATTTGCATAATTAATAGCGCTTAGCAATACTTCCGGAGCACCCATATACCAAGTTTCATATTCTCCACTACTTTGCGCATATTGCACAGCACTCCATTTTCTAGCAGAAGAGAATGGAAGACGATTATTTACATGCGCGCTAGCTTCGACTCCTTGAGAGGCAAGCCCTTGCATAATCGCAACGCCTGTTGCGTTTGGATTTTCTTCGTTTGATAAGTCGAATAAAGCCTGATTGGTTTGTAAGTTAGTTTGTAAGTCTATATTTTCCACGCCAACGAATTCAATACCACCGTCAGTTATAGTGCCAGTTTTGTCTAGATTCAAGCAGTCTACGCGCGCTAAAGTTTCTACAGATTCCAACTCCTGAACTAACGTTTGCTTACGCGCAAGTCGCATAGCAGCCACCGCAAAATTAAGCGAAGTAAGTAACACCAACCCTTCTGGAATCATGCCAACAACGCCTGCAACAGCAGAAACAACAGCTCCCCTCCAGGCACCAGTCTGCCAAGCTTCAACAAATCCGCCAACCTTGTGCATTTGCGACCACACAAGCAGCACGCACAAAGGCACCACAACCATCGTCATATACTTCAAAATCGTGTTAATTCCACGGCTTAAGTCGGAAATTGTTTTGGTATAAACCTTCGCTTGCGCCGCCAATTTTGCCGCGTAACTGTGCTCTCCCACGGCAGTAACACGCGTTAAAGCCATTCCAGAAACTGCAGTAGATCCAGAATAAACGTCGTCACCTTTTGTCTTTCGAACTGTAGCAGACTCGCCCGTAAGCATGGACTCGTCCATTTCCAAGCCCCACGATTCCAGCACTTCTACGTCTGCAGGAACTTGCTCGCCAGCCCTAAGCCACAAAATATCCCCAAGCACAATATCTTTGTGCGCAATCTCAATATTTTCTCCGCCTCTACGCACCATTGCGCGAGCAGCAATCAATATAGAAAGCCTATCCAAAGTGCGCTTTGCTTTTAATTCAGTCACGATGCCAATTCCAGTATTCACCAGAATTACCGCACCAAAAACAGCATCTTTCCATGAACCTGTGGCAAGAACAACTATCATTGCCGTGAAAATAATCGCGTTAAACAATGTAAACACGTTCGCGCGCACAATATCCATTAAAGAGCGCGAAGTCTGCTTAGAAGTAATATTTACATCTCCGTGAGAGACTGCCTCTGCAACCTCCTCGGTGCTCAATCCAGAAACTTCTACTTTAGGAAGCGCCGCAATAGCTTTATTATTAGCGTTTTCTGCAGACTCTATTGCGTTTTGTTTATTACTTGTCATTTATAATCACTTCCCTACCGTGTGGCGTATTGTCAATTATTGCGCGAACAATGCTTAGCAAAGACGAACGCTCAGGAGCTAAATTATGCGAAATATCCCCAACTCTAAATATTGCAGCATATAAAGTTTCGTCTTTTGGTGCATTTACAGGATTTACTAATGCAACTGGCACTCCAGCGTAACGCGCGTATTGCAACGCAGAAATCCATTCTTTGCTTTCAGATTGTTTATTGCTCGCAATCTTATTGAGCTGTTTGTTCTCTTTTTTATTTAGTTGATCATTAGCATTATGCGTATCGTCAACGCTTGTTACGTCGAGCGCGTTAATAAGTATTAGCGAAACAGGCTGCTCGCTTGCAGCGCGAATAGCTTGTTGAGCTGCATCGTTCGCATTATTTATATTTGACACAGAAACGTAAGAAGCACTTAAATTTGCCATTTTGCACTTCTGCATAATATCAGCATCGAGAACTGCTAATTTAGAACCAATTACAAGTAAATGAATATCGTTAATATCCACGCCGTCGTGAATTATGTCCCCAGCGCGACCAGTAGCTCCCACAGCTTTACCCTGCGGTTCGCAAGCACTCAACGCACCCAGCGCTAAAGCAGTTACAACAGCAGTCGCAAAAATAGTAGTAGCGCGTTTAGAAAACATAAGACTTTTATACCACACCTTCAACATAAGTGGCTGAAGCTAAAAAAATAATTATTGTAAAAGATAGAGATAAGTTGCAGAAGTAGAAAAACACTCGTTATCACGAAATAGACGTAACATAATTTGAGAAATAAGAATTCTATATCAAAATCTGCGACACACCATAAGACGTATTACAGATTACGAAAATAATAAAAAATTTTCGAAAAATATATGTTGTTATAACATTTCGCAAAAAATTTTCTTTTAGAGCACCCCCCCCCCCGTAGGAAATTTTACAGTCTAAACTAATTTAAAACTGAAAAATATCATGAAAAATAACAAAAAATGATAGAATTTTTAGATAGACCCATTTAAATAGAGAGTTTTATTACTGGCATTGGAGAGATTTGTCATATAATTCGTTCTATTTATTTGTTTAAAAATTCGTTAAAGATTAGGGAAAATTAAGGAGATTGTTATGACAACCGCTAATCCTTCAAAACATACATCATCAAAATCTTCTAAAAAGCGTTCTTCACACAAAGTACACACTCTTCCGTTAGCAACAATGGCTGCTTTGTTGACAGCAGCAACCTGCTTAGGCAGCCAGCCTGCCATGGCTGTTACGGCAAACACAATTATTACACCAACGTACACTGCAACGGCTAGAAGTCTTACGAATAGCGCGGTTGCTAAGTATCAAGATCGTGAAGCTGATGTGGTTGTTAACAATCCAGATTGGCTTAAAACTCCTAGTATTCTTGAGTTCCAGCGTTATCGTTCTACTAATGATGAAAATAAAGATAAAAAGACAATGAATTCCGACGAGTATGGTAGCGATGAGCACAATACTCTGATTAAAAAAACGGATATGTATGCACATATCGAAACAATAAATGGTGCTAAATATCTCGTATTCGACGTGTTCTTCAACAATGATGCTCAGTCGATGATAAAAAATTCAAAGAGGCAGTGGTATATATGGCAAGTACCGTACCAAATTGCTAAGTTAAATTCCAATGGTTCGTATGCAAGCGACACAATCCGCGACTTACATTTTGACGCTTACAAACTTAAAGATGCATCACAAAATGACAAATTAAAACGTAAGATGAACTTTACTCTTTCGCGCGATTTTGCCAAGTTTGAAAAAGTAGATAACCAGTCAACAACTATAAACTTCCCTAACGATGACCAGAAGAACTTCGGTGTAGGAAATCATTCAAGATTCCATTATAGTTTAGGACCGAATCTGGTAAGCAAGAAAAAATATGAAACAGATTTGAAGAATCTATTCCATGGAAATTATCAGGATTACGCTATTACTAAAGCAACTTACCCAGAGAGCCCATATAGTGGTTGGAATTATGGAATAGGTATTCAAACTTCAGAAGTAAATCTTGCATTCCATATGCATGCCGCAGTAAAGCTTAACGATACAGCAATTAACGAAAAAGCCACAACGTATGATGAAAAGTACGCTAATATACATAATGCTTGGACTTGGGCAGATTCTGCATCATATGCACGCACAACAAGCTCGTCCTACGTGTGGATTTCTGGACGAGATCCAAAAGTTGACCAAGATAAAAACTTAAAACGTCACAAGGATGACAAAGAAGCGCCAAAAATTTATTACAATGGCAAGGAAATAACCGACGACAAACAGACCATTAATCTTCGTACAAACGATAAACTAAAATTCAGCACCACCGATAACAAGGATTATATTGAGAAGTTCAGCATTTCTGGTTTAACAAAACCTTCTATAACCAAGCAAGGCACTGGAAGCGAAAGCGAACCGCTTTCATCAGACGAAATCACTGTTACTAAAGACATGAACAAAAAGCAAGTAACTATTACTTCCGAGGATGGCTCTGGCAACGTTACCAAACGCAAAGTTAAAGTTACAGTTACTACACTTGCTGACGAACATCCTATTACCGGTAAAACCATTGATGTTACCGTTGGTGATAAATTACCGGAATTGAAAGAACTTGTTAAGATTAAAGACGGAGACAAGCTTGAAGAGCAGCCAACATTAACGTGGAACGGCAAATCTTCTGTTCCAAAAACTAATGCAGATGGTGCATTTGATACAGTTGGCGTATTTACCCATAGTATTAAGGGAACATACTCCGATAATTCCACGAGTATAACAAAACCAGTTGTAACCATCAATGTTAAACCAAAGAAGCCAGTTATCGACACTGATCTGGCTAATCTTGCTGGAAAGAAAGGGCAGAAAGTAACAGTATCTGTTGGAAGCGGCATTCCTGAAGGCACTACTACAACAGTTAAACTGTTTGATAAAAATGGCAAGGAAATCGGCTCTACTACAACGATTAACGGTGATAAAGCGGAGATTACAGTTGAGAATGGAATTCCTGAAGGCAACGTGTATGCAACAACGACTGTAAAGAAGCCTGACAAAAAGGGTCCTAAAACAACAATTCCAGGATTTGAACTAACTTCAGAAAAAAGTGATACAAAAAAAGCTACTGCGCCTAAGGATAATGAAAAACCAACAATTACTGCTACTTCATCGCCTGTAACAGTTGGGCAAGATTTGAAGATTCACATTGTTGCTAAAGATGATGTGAAGGTTAAAGACGTCGACACTTTACAGGCGCTAATGAAAGCCAATCTGCTTCAACAAGCTGATATCCTTAGTGGTCGTGCAAGTGTTTCAAAAACCACTGACACTGATCAGGAACAAGTGTTGGATCTCACTGTTAAGAACATGCAGCCGAAGGAAGTCGGTACACATACTCTAACCCTCACGGTAACCGACTCGGCAGGAAAAACCAGCACCGTAACTCTAACCATAACCGTGAAGCCAAAGGCTCCAACTGTCACTGTCCCAGCAAGCGGAAAAGATCAAGGCTCAGCCACGATCACTCCAGCAGACGGTACTGATACTTTGGAAATCACTTATACGCCAGAAGGTGACACCACCACGAAGACCATCACTGTCAAGAAAGACGGTAACGGCAAGTGGAAGAAGGGTGACGGCACTCCAGAAGGCGTAACCGTTGATGAAACCACTGGTAAAGTCACTATTCCAGCAAAGGAAGTCAAAGACGGTAGTAGCGTAACCGCTGTAGATAAGAAGGGTGACAACTCTTCCGACAAAGCCACTGGTAACGCAGGGAAAAACCCAACCACTCCAGAAGCTAAGCCAGCTGCTCCAAAAGTCGAGCCTCAAAATGATGGTTCCGTTAACGTAACGCCAGTAGACGGTACTGATACTTTGGAAATCACTTATACGCCAGAAGGTGACACCACCACGAAGACCATCACTGTCAAGAAAGACGGTAACGGCAAGTGGAAGAAGGGTGACGGCACTCCAGAAGGCGTAACCGTTGATGAAACCACTGGTAAAGTCACTATTCCAGCAAAGGAAGTCAAAGACGGTAGTAGCGTAACCGCTGTAGATAAGAAGGGTGACAACTCTTCCGACAAAGCCACTGGTAACGCAGGGAAAAACCCAACCACTCCAGAAGCTAAGCCAGCTGCTCCAAAAGTCGAGCCTCAAAATGATGGTTCCGTTAACGTAACGCCAGTAGACGGTACTGATACTTTGGAAATCACTTATACGCCAGAAGGTGACACCACCACGAAGACCATCACTGTCAAGAAAGACGGTAACGGCAAGTGGAAGAAGGGTGACGGCACTCCAGAAGGCGTAACCGTTGATGAAACCACTGGTAAAGTCACTATTCCAGCAAAGGAAGTCAAAGACGGTAGTAGCGTAACCGCTGTAGATAAGAAGGGTGACAACTCTTCCGACAAAGCCACTGGTAACGCAGGGAAAAACCCAACCACTCCAGAAGCTAAGCCAGCTGCTCCAAAAGTCGAGCCTCAAAATGATGGTTCCGTTAACGTAACGCCAGTAGACGGTACTGATACTTTGGAAATCACTTATACGCCAGAAGGTGACACCACCACGAAGACCATCACTGTCAAGAAAGACGGTAACGGCAAGTGGAAGAAGGGTGACGGCACTCCAGAAGGCGTAACCGTTGATGAAACCACTGGTAAAGTCACTATTCCAGCAAAGGAAGTCAAAGACGGTAGTAGCGTAACCGCTGTAGATAAGAAGGGTGACAACTCTTCCGACAAAGCCACTGGTAACGCAGGGAAAAACCCAACCACTCCAGAAGCTAAGCCAGCTGCTCCAAAAGTCGAGCCTCAAAATGATGGTTCCGTTAACGTAACGCCAGTAGACGGTACTGATACTTTGGAAATCACTTATACGCCAGAAGGTGACACCACCACGAAGACCATCACTGTCAAGAAAGACGGTAACGGCAAGTGGAAGAAGGGTGACGGCACTCCAGAAGGCGTAACCGTTGATGAAACCACTGGTAAAGTCACTATTCCAGCAAAGGAAGTCAAAGACGGTAGTAGCGTAACCGCTGTAGATAAGAAGGGTGACAACTCTTCCGACAAAGCCACTGGTAACGCAGGGAAAAACCCAACCACTCCAGAAGCTAAGCCAGCTGCTCCAAAAGTCGAGCCTCAAAATGATGGTTCCGTTAACGTAACGCCAGTAGACGGTACTGATACTTTGGAAATCACTTATACGCCAGAAGGTGACACCACCACGAAGACCATCACTGTCAAGAAAGACGGTAACGGCAAGTGGAAGAAGGGTGACGGCACTCCAGAAGGCGTAACCGTTGATGAAACCACTGGTAAAGTCACTATTCCAGCAAAGGAAGTCAAAGACGGTAGTAGCGTAACCGCTGTAGATAAGAAGGGTGACAACTCTTCCGACAAAGCCACTGGTAACGCAGGGAAAAACCCAACCACTCCAGAAGCTAAGCCAGCTGCTCCAAAAGTCGAGCCTCAAAATGATGGTTCCGTTAACGTAACGCCAGTAGACGGTACTGATACTTTGGAAATCACTTATACGCCAGAAGGTGACACCACCACGAAGACCATCACTGTCAAGAAAGACGGTAACGGCAAGTGGAAGAAGGGTGACGGCACTCCAGAAGGCGTAACCGTTGATGAAACCACTGGTAAAGTCACTATTCCAGCAAAGGAAGTCAAAGACGGTAGTAGCGTAACCGCTGTAGATAAGAAGGGTGACAACTCTTCCGACAAAGCCACTGGTAACGCAGGGAAAAACCCAACCACTCCAGAAGCTAAGCCAGCTGCTCCAAAAGTCGAGCCTCAAAATGATGGTTCCGTTAACGTAACGCCAGTAGACGGTACTGATACTTTGGAAATCACTTATACGCCAGAAGGTGACACCACCACGAAGACCATCACTGTCAAGAAAGACGGTAACGGCAAGTGGAAGAAGGGTGACGGCACTCCAGAAGGCGTAACCGTTGATGAAACCACTGGTAAAGTCACTATTCCAGCAAAGGAAGTCAAAGACGGTAGTAGCGTAACCGCTGTAGATAAGAAGGGTGACAACTCTTCCGACAAAGCCACTGGTAACGCAGGGAAAAACCCAACCACTCCAGAAGCTAAGCCAGCTGCTCCAAAAGTCGAGCCTCAAAATGATGGTTCCGTTAACGTAACGCCAGTAGACGGTACTGATACTTTGGAAATCACTTATACGCCAGAAGGTGACACCACCACGAAGACCATCACTGTCAAGAAAGACGGTAACGGCAAGTGGAAGAAGGGTGACGGCACTCCAGAAGGCGTAACCGTTGATGAAACCACTGGTAAAGTCACTATTCCAGCAAAGGAAGTCAAAGACGGTAGTAGCGTAACCGCTGTAGATAAGAAGGGTGACAACTCTTCCGACAAAGCCACTGGTAACGCAGGGAAAAACCCAACCACTCCAGAAGCTAAGCCAGCTGCTCCAAAAGTCGAGCCTCAAAATGATGGTTCCGTTAACGTAACGCCAGTAGACGGTACTGATACTTTGGAAATCACTTATACGCCAGAAGGTGACACCACCACGAAGACCATCACTGTCAAGAAAGACGGTAACGGCAAGTGGAAGAAGGGTGACGGCACTCCAGAAGGCGTAACCGTTGATGAAACCACTGGTAAAGTCACTATTCCAGCAAAGGAAGTCAAAGACGGTAGTAGCGTAACCGCTGTAGATAAGAAGGGTGACAACACTTCCAGCGAAACCACTGGTAAAGCCGGAAACAACAACGGAAATTCTGGTTCTGGAACAGGTTCTGATTCCGGTTCTGGAACAGGTTCTGATTCCGGTTCTGGAGATTCTGGTTCTGGATCTGAGACTGGAAACAGCAATGGTTCTGGATCTGATTCGGGTGACGATTCCACGTCTAACAATGGCGGTAACGCTGAAACCGGTAATGCTGGCAACGGCAAAGCTGGTGATGCATCCACTGGTGCTTCAGGTTCCAACGAATCTACTAAGTCCGGCAACAAGGTTCCTGCAAAGCATTCGTCCCAATTAGTAAAGACTGGTGCTGAAGTGGAACGAGTAGGATTGATCAGCGCAATGATTGGTGTACTTGGAGCTGCAGCAGCATTCTTCTCTCGCAAGAAGAATCGCGAGTAAAGAGTTCACCTACAAAATTAAACAAAAGTAAACTAATAATTGAAAATAATTAAGAAAAGGAGCTGAGTCACAAACCCAGCTCCTTTTTCTATACTTTTACTGCATTTTTACAGTAAAGAAACACTCATTTATCAACCATTGACACCACATGTAACACCACTTATACTTTTATAAACACATCAAATACACTATTTTACTGGGGAGTTAAATGTCACAATGGGACAAATTACTTAGAAGAATACTTAGCCTATCCAAAGATATGCGATTTGATGAATTGAGAAAAGTATTGGAATCCTACGGATATGAAATGTGCAATCCGCGAAGCGGAAGTAGCCATTATACTTTTCGCAAAGAACACGCAAACCCGATAACAATTCCAAAACATGAACCAATAAAAAAGATATACGTAGAAATGGTGAAAGCTGTAGTAGAAGCAGCAGACGAAGAAGAAAAACAGTAAAAGTAGGAAAGTAGGAAATTGGATATGGTAAAAACACTAACAAATAAAACACTCAGCTACTACATGTCACTACCGTATAAGCTGGAGATTGTAAAGGACCCAGATGAAGGCGGATTCGTGTCCTACTACCCTGATTTACCAGGATGCATGAGTTCGGGAGACTCCGAACAGGAAGCAGCAGCAAATGCGCAGGACGCTAAACATGCTTGGATTGAAGCAGCACTTGAAAGCAAAATCAACATAAAAGAGCCGTCTTACCATGAGCTGAATGACTATTCTGGTCAGTTCAAACTGCGTCTACCTAAAGAATTACACAGGCAGTTGGCTGAGCAATCTCAAGCCGAAGGAATAAGCATGAACCAGTATTGCGTGTATCTTCTTTCGCAAAATAACGCTATTGAACGCGTGCTTGAGCGAGCGTAGAGAATAAAATTTAGGGTTATTCCCCAAAATGTCACACTATTCATTAGTAATTACTTGTAATTATTAGCAATCATCCGCAATTACTTGTAATGCAACTTCAATACCTCGAAGCATATCAGCTAAACTCATAGAACTCGTACTCGGCTTATCAAGAACTTGCTCAGGCAAATACGGAACGTGAATAAAACCGCTCTTAATCGGCAATTTTTTAGTCTGGCAATAATGACAAACACTGTAAAGTACGTCATTGCACACGTACGCGCCCGCAGAAAAAGACACAGACGCCGGCAATTTCACCTTATTCAAAGCCTCAACTATATTCACAACTGGCAAAGTCGCTTTATACGCCACGTCACCATCCTGCACAACAGGCTCATACCAAGGCTTATACCCACTATTATCTGGTATGCGCGCAGCCCTACAGTTAATGCCAACATACTCAACGTTAAAACAAGCAGAACCACCAAATTGCCCTAACGAAAGCACAGCATTAGGCTGAACTTCCTCTATTTTCTCAATAACTTTTCGCGCACCCTTGTTAAATTCCGTAGGAATCTGCAAACGAACAAGTTCCACACCTTCAGGCGCATGAACTGATTGTGCAATCTCCCACGACGGATTTATAGACTCATTATTAAACGGCGTAAAACCAGTAATCAAAATACGCATTACAATACCCCTTTACACGAATTTCACTTTATTAAAACATTAAAACGCATCACAAAAAACTGTACATATGTGAATGTCACTGTATATAAACAGTATACAAACTTCAGGATTCTACTACGTAATTCACGCTCGCGAAAAGATTAGTTATAGTCAGATTGTGAAATAACCACACAACTCCCCCACAACACGCACAAAATCAAAATTGGTAAGACTCGCATTCGTGTAATAGTATTATGCATTGGATGTGCATTCGCGCCGCAGCGTGAATTAAACAAAGCAGTTGAAGCACATACAATAATTTCAACAGAATTCAACGACGAAAAGAGATTACCGATGACGAAGATCATTCAGATTGGCGCAAACCACGCCGGCACTGCCTGCGCTAACACCATTTTGAGCTACCCAGGAAACGAGCTTACAATCTACGATCAGAATAGCAATATTTCCTTCCTTGGTTGCGGCATGGCTTTGTGGATTGGCAAGCAAATTCAAAGCAGCGACGGACTGTTCTACCAGAAGCCAGAAGATTTCGTTAAAAAAGGCGCTAAAGTAAATCTTGAAAGTAAAGTTCTCGACATTGATTACGCAAAGAAAGAAGTAACAGTAGAGCTTAAAGACGGCACTGTTATTCACGATTCTTACGACAAGCTGGTTCTCGCTACCGGCAGCCTTCCAAACAAGCCTCGCATTAAAGGCATTGACTTGGAAAACGTGCAAATGGTAAAGCTTTTCCAGAATGCGCAAACTGTTATTGCTAAACTGCAAGAACGCGATTTCCATAATGTTGTGGTTCTTGGCGGAGGCTACATTGGCGTCGAACTTGCTGAAGCATTCGAGCGTCTTGGCAAGAACGTGACCCTTATTGACATGGAAGACCATATTCTTAACGGCTACTTTGACCCAGAGTTTTCTAACAATTTGAAGAAAATTATGGAAGATAAGGGCATTAAGTTTGAGCTTGGTCAAGCGGTTGAGGAGATTGTTGGAGACACTGAAGTTAAGGCTGTTAAAACAAGCAAAGGCACTTACGATGCAGACATGGTGATTTGCGCTATTGGCTTCCACCCAAACGTTGCGCTTGGCAAGGATCATTTAAAGCAGTATGCTAACGGCGCTTTCCTCGTTGACAAGAAGCAGCAAACTTCCGATCCAGACGTGTACGCAATCGGCGACTGCGCTACAATCTACGACAATGCTCGAGACCGCGTAAACTACATTGCGCTCGCCACTAACGCCGTTCGAAGCGGCTTGATTGCAGGTCACAACGTTTGCGGAACTCCTGTAGAAACTGAGGGCGTACAAGGTTCTAGCGCAATGATGATTTACGACTACAAGCTTGTTTGCACCGGCTTGAGCTTGTCTGCCGCTCAAAAAGAGGGCATGGACGTTGACTACGTTGATTTTGAGGATACTCAAAAGCCTGCGTTTATGGAAGTTGAGAATCCAAAGGTGAAGATTCGCATCGTTTACAAGAAGGATACGAAGGTTATTGTTGGCTGCCAGTTGGCTTCTAACTACGATATGTCTGCCGCAATTCACCTGTTCTCGCTGGCTATTCAAAAGAAAGTCACGATTAAGGAGCTTGCTTTGTGCGACATCTTCTTCATGCCTCACTTCAACCAGCCGTACAACTACATTACTATGGCTGCTTACACGGCTTTACTTAAGGGCTGATTAGCTTCTACTATTAGCTTCTGCGATTAGCTTCTTATTAGCTTAAATCGCGTTTATTAAACCAAGCAATTTGTTCTATAATGGAGCAGTTGCTTGGTTTTTTAATCATCCGCGCACAAAAAAGCGCACACAACGCGCATATTAGCGTAAGACATGCAGATTAAAACAAAGGAGTCTGGGATGAAGCAGCTTTCTATTAAACCAACTATTCACAAGTTCGAAAACGCTCGCGATTTTGCGCAAGAATTTAATCTTGGAAAAGGCGATTTAGTTATTACAAACCAGTACATTTGGGAGCCTTATTTTGGCGATTTGAATCTTGATTGCGACGTGATTTTCCAAGAAAAGTACGGCAAAGGCGAGCCGAGCGACGCAATGGTTGATGCGATTGTTAGTGACATTCACACAACTCCAAATCTCGTGATTGGCATTGGCGGCGGCACTGTTTTGGACATTTCCAAGGTTTGCGCATTGAAACAAACAAGTCCTCTCGAAGATTTGGTTGACGGCAAGATTCCTGCGCAAAAAGGCGCGGATCTTATTCTTGTTCCAACTACTTGCGGAACCGGTTCCGAAGTTACAAACGTTGCCGTATTCTCGCTTACTAAGCGCAATACTAAGAAGGGCTTGGCAAACGACGCTTGCTACGCTACGGACGCGGTTCTTATTCCAGAATTGTTGAAGAGCCTTCCGGATTACGTTTTTGCAACCAGCTCTATTGATGCTCTTACGCATTCGATTGAGTCCGCGCTTTCTCCTATTGCAACAGAGCTTACAAAAATGTTTAGTTACAAGGCTTGCGGTCTTATTTTGCAAAGTTATATGCGAGTTGTGAAGGAAGGTAGCAGCGCAAAAGCCCAAGTTGTGGGCGACTTGGTTTCGGCAAGCCTTTACGCTGGTATTGCGTTTGGTAACGCTGGTTGCGGTTGCGTTCACGCGATGGCTTATCCGCTTGGTGGTACTTTCCACGTGGCTCACGGCGAGACGAATGCTGCGCTTCTTACAAGCGTTTTGCGCTATTATGCTAAGCACGATGCTGAAAGCAGCACTAGCGCTGAAAACACTGAGCTTTCTAAGCTTTTTGACTTCATGGCAAATATTCTTGAATGCCAAAAAGCAGATGTACTAGACAAGCTTGACGAAGTTCTTAACACGATTCTTCCTAAGCATAAGCTTCACGAGTATGGAATGACCGAGGATATGATTCAAAGCTGGGCTGCAAGCGTTGTTAAAGAACAGCAGCGACTTTTGAAGAATTCCTACATGCATATGAGCGAAGATGCAATTGCTGAAGTTTACGCATCTACTTTCTAAAAACAGATTTCTAGCAAACTTACTTTCTGGAATTTGTTGACTTTAATTACGTTTTACTAGTTTTTCAGAATAAAACAAAAGCAAAATAACAAAAGACCCCACATTTATTTGTGGGGTCTTTTGTTTTATTTGTTGTATTTATTGTATTTATCGCAACTATTTCAACTATTTATAATTGAACAATAACTATTCAATAGCTATTCAATAACTTTTAGATTGCTCAAACGAGGCTCACCTAAAGGCAATCCAGTATCCGAAGGGAAGACTCCATCGTTTACTGTAAAGCTTACATAAACTTTCTTATTAATGTACTTCTCCATGATTTGTTTGACTTGACTGCCATCCTCAATCGCCATCATGGTCGCATCGCTAGGATGAGGCGGATTGCCCATATCTCCGCTGTGATGCAAAGTAACGCTGGTTTTATTATCCAGAATAAGAATCATGAAAGTTTGATTAGGATCTGAATATCCCGGATTAGGATCTTGAATATTTTGCGCTTCAAGAACCTGGTTGTACGACAAAACCTTCACAGTTCCGGAAACTACTTGCCTTCCGCTTGCTTTTTCAGCTTTAATCTTGCTATCTAAAGATTCACTACTAGCAGCTTTCTTAGAATCGGCTTTCTTACTAGACTTCTTATCAGCCTTCTTGTCAGCCTTCTTGCCAGACTTCTTGCCAGACTTCTTAGAATCCTTATCTTCTGAATTAGAGTCGCCGCCTTTATTGCTTACAGACTTCTCATAAGTATTATCTTCAGTTTTTGCCAAATTATCGAGAAGTGTAGTGTCATCTGTACTGACAAAATTAATATCTTTTGTATTTTGTTTAGGAAGATCAGTGATTATTCCAGACCAGTATTTTTCTTGTTTAACAGGATTGCTATCCTCAATATTCATAGTTACCTTGTAGGCTTCAGTATACCCTGTTCCGGACAACCAAGTAACATAGCTTAATGAATTGCTGTCTGCGTATTGCGATACTGAAGCTCTAGAACCAGCAGATCCCACTCCATCACAAATTAAATCATTTGAAGAAACAACGTCAGTGTAATCTTTATTCGCAGCAAAAAACTTCAGCATTGGCAGATATTCAAAATTTTTTCGCAAAACAAGCTCCGGAATATCCCTATCGCTCATATTGACTAACGCGTAAGAATACTTACTTTGGCTAGTATCAAGTTCTGAATCATATCCAGATTTATTAAAATCATATTTATCAGCGTTTGCTAAAACTTTTTTATATAAAGCTGCTACTTTTGCATTAATAACATTAACTTTTTTTGCACTATCAGCAGCTTTTGTATTTGCGCCCTTTTGATTCGAGCATCCAGCACATAATGGTACGAAAAGAAATAGCGAGAGTACTAGCACAATAAATTTTTTTAGCTTCAACACAATTCCATTAGGCATAACTACCCCTTCTCAAACTTTAACTAATTATAAGCAAGCAAGTTAAATATTCTAATACTACGTTGTAATATTTGGAAATTGCATAAATTTAGGTTACTTAAATATAAAAAACCTGCGCAAAAGCTATTCACTCTTACGCAGGTTAGTATTAGATAAGCGACGCTTACGCCTCGAGCGTTATTACAGGATGCAAATCAAACATTGTTACAGTACGCTTCATGCGGAAGGCAATGCTTGTTATAGCAATAGCAATAACGCCGAAAAGCACTAGCATTCCAATGCCAGAGACTATTTCACCACTGTTCTTTCCAGACATTGCTTGACGCAACCCCATAATCGAGTACGTCATTGGCAAGTAAGGGTGAACAGCTCTAAAGAATGACGGCGTCATTTGTACTGGGAACGTTCCTGCAGAGCTTGTGATTTGCAACATAAGTAGCACAATCGCAACTATTCGCCCTGGTATGCGGAACACCACCATAATCATTTGCATTATAGCCATAAAGACTATTGACGCTATAATCCCCAGCGCGTAGAATGCACAAACATTATCGATTTGCAACTTCAACGCTCCTTGAACAACGCCCATAAGAATAATCGCTTGCACAACGCCCATAAGCACAAACGGCGTCAAGCTAATAAGCGCGCTTTTAAGCGGATTCATGCCGTTTAGTATCGCTCGCCTATCCATAACTCTCAAAACGAATGTTGCCATAAGAGCACCAACCCAAAGGGCGATGGAAATAAAGTAAGGAGCAAAACCAGTTCCATAGTTTTCAACGTGCGAATACTCGTGCTCCTCCAAGGAAACTGGTGCGCTCATCATTTTACTTTTTTGAACAATATTGTTGATTTTTCCAGACTTTTGAGCATCTTTAAGCCCGTCATGCAATTTCTTAGCACCATCAACAAGCTTTGGAGTGTTATCAGATAGCTTCTTAACACCGGAATTAAGCTGATTAGAACCGTTCACTATTTTCCCAGAACCTTGTGCAGCTTCATTCACGCCACTATTTAGCTTCTCACTACCGTTACTTACTTGAGCCAAACCGTCAGCAAGCTTGTTTGTGCCAGCAACTAACTTATTCGAACCAACATTAACTTTCTCCATGCCTTGCATAAGAGCGTCAGCACCGCCCTTTATTTGCAAGCTTCCTGCAGAAAGCTTGTCTGCTCCAGCGCTTAAAGCAGAAAGATTTGTTTCTAGAAGATTAGAATTTTCACCTAATCCTTCTGCCCAACTTTGCAAATTAGCAAGCACGTCTTCCTTTGTTACTGCTGGGTTTTTCGCTTGCATAAGAAGACCAGTAATTTGTGCTTTTGTTTCAGCGTTTCCAGCTTTAACATGTTCTTCTAATTCGTTGCTTGAAGCTGCAAGCTTTTGAGCTCCTTCATAGAATTCGCTTGTCGCTGCCGATAGCCTTTGCGTTCCTTCACTTAACTGTTGAGCTCCGTTTGCTAAATCTTGCGTTTTTTGTGCAAGATATTGAGCTCCTTCTTTGCTACGAGCATTGGCTTCAGTTAGCGTATTCGCGCCTTTTTGAAGCTCCCCTAATCCGCCTTGAAGTTTTTGCAAAGATTGCGAAAGTTTATTCGACCCATCTGCAAGCTTATTTATTCCGCCTTGCAAAGACTTTGAACCTTCATGTAGCGCTCCAGCACCGTTTGCGGCAGCACCAAGAGAATCCGAAGCCGAGTTGACTTTTGCAAACATGTGCTCCCAATACTCTTGAGCAATCGCCTCGCTAATCTCAGTACGCATAGTGCGGAAAGCAGTTTTACCAATTTGCGAAGCCAGCATATTGCTTGCTTGATCATACTTTACGTGAAGTTTTGCTTTAGTAGGAGTATCGTATTGCGCGGAAGCAATGCACTTACTGAAAGAAGCTGGAATAGTTGCTACCATAAAATAGTTGCCATTTTTAAGACCCTTATTCGCTTCGGCACTATTTACAAAATTCCATTGGAAACCTTCACTACCGTCTTTTTGATTCTTTAAACGAGTTTTGATTTCGTTTCCAATGTTTCGCATTTTGCCGTTAATCATAGCGCCATTGTCTTCAACAA
Source organism: Gardnerella sp. DNF00753 (assembly GCF_049244275.1). Classification (NCBI taxonomy): domain Bacteria; kingdom Bacillati; phylum Actinomycetota; class Actinomycetes; order Bifidobacteriales; family Bifidobacteriaceae; genus Gardnerella; species Gardnerella sp. DNF00753. The sequence goes on along the minus strand of NZ_CP058393.1, from coordinate 589,281 downwards.
CAACAGCTACAGGCACAGTATCCAAAGTCTTATAAGGATTTGTAAATGCCCATAAGTAAAGCGATCCGTATAAAAGTGGAATCAAAGCTACGGCTCCAATAACAAGCTTTCGAGCTTTTCCTTTCATCATGTTGTTAAGCTCACGAAATGCAAGAGCAATAGTATTAACGCGCATTATTTTCACCACCATTTGCTTTACGTTCACCAAGCTGAGAATCAGTATGAGAATTTTCTGTTTTCTCATTATTTGGCATAAGTCTTAATACTTGATCCGCTTGCTTTTCTAACTCACTTTGCAAAACTCCAACAAGGCAGGAGCAGTAGTTTTTGCTAACGTATTCGCGAATATCGGAAAGTAAGCATTCGCTTTGCTCGCTAGTAAGCTCCGTTTCAATTCCATCAACAAATAGCAGCAACGGCTTTTTTAGCAAAGCCAACGCAATTGCCAAGCGCATGCGCTCGCACGGAGTCAACTCTCCTATTGCTGTTTTACGAGGAGACAATACTTTCCACTGCGCTAGCACGTTGTAAGCGTACTGCTGTAACGCTTCGCGATTTTTTACATCATTTTTATACTGTTCGCGAAATAGTGGCGAAGATGATGCGAGTTTTAGCTCACTCATCAAAACTTCTTCTATTGTTTGCGTTTTGTAGAATTCGTTAATTCCGTTGAATAATCCCAATCCCACGTATTGACGAGATTCTTTAAAATCGCTAGGAAGAGTTGCGTCCGCAATAGTAAGAGTTCCGTTCGTAAATTTCATATAACCAGACAGTGCAAGTAGCAAAGCTGATTTTCCAGAGCCGTGTTCGCCTGATATTGCAACGATTTGATGAGCTTCTACTTTTAATGACACATCCCAAAATGGTGTTCTTCTAAATCTTTGTAAACCTAATTCTTTAGCTTCTAAAAGCATTTTACTATCTTTCATAATTTGTATGTTTGACGCTTGCAATTAAGATATGGCGTAGTATCTTTTTTGCTTAGAGCGCCAGGCATTCCTCCTTACTCTAAATACTCTAAATAACTTATTTGCAGTTTTCAGTTTTTAGTTTTCAGTTTTTTGTTTATTGTTTATTTTTGGATTTTCGCAATTAGCAAAACAATTTTTAATTTTCACATTGCTTTATCGCTATTTTTCAGCGGTAAACTCACGTTGCAATGCTGCAATAAAACGGTGCAAAACCGAACATTTGGTGATTTATCAATTCTTCACCACTAATCACTTAGAATACTCTTTTGTGCAAACAATTGTTGAGTTACACTAATTTTTTTATTTAATTGTTTATATTTTATATTCACTTAAGAAACAAGTTGTAAACACTTCCATGCTATATTGTCTTTAATTACTAAATGTAAGAAATACATATGTAAGAATACGTATGCAAAAAATACAGACGTAGGCGATACGAAATAAAACGTGTTGCTTCAAGCAATATATTAAATTCAAGCATTTAAAGGGGTGAACGGCATGCTAAGTTTGCAAATTTTAAATATTATATTTAATCCGGTTATTGTGTCGGTTGTAGTGCTATGCGCACTTAGTCTTGCAAAACTTAATGTTTTGCTATCAATGATAGTAGCTTGCGTTGCAGGTGGCATTGCCGGTCATCTTCCGCTTTTTGGAGATGGAAATCACACGATTATGGCGTTGCTTTGCGACGGTTTCTCCACCAATGCGCAAACTGCGCTCGCCTACATTTTGCTTGGTACTTTTGCGGAAGCAATTACAGCAACCGGTTTGGCTCAAATTATTTCTAAAAAAATTAGCAAAATTATTGGCATGAAAAAGTACGCTCTACTTGCCGTACTAACTCTAATTGCGTGCATGTCTCAAAATATTGTGCCAGTCCACATTGCTTATATTCCTATTCTTATTCCGCCTATTCTGTCGATTATGAATAAGCTCAAGTTGGATCGTCGAGCGGCCGCCTGCTGCACAGCTTTTGGTCTTGAAGTTCCATACATTGCCATTCCGTTTGGATTTGGCTTGATTTTCCAAACTGTTATAGCTACGAATCTTTCTAAAAACGGCATGAAAGTTAGCGTTGCAGACGTTAGCGCAGTGAACTGGTATTTGGGCGCTGCAATGCTCGCAGCACTACTGTTTGCAGTTTTTGTTCTATACAGAAAGCCTCGCGAATATGAAACTACTGAGGCAGATACTAAAGCCGCAGACGCTGTTGTTGGACCTCTTAACAAACGCCACTACGTAACCATTCTTGCAATTATTGTTGTTGTAGTAGTGCAAGTTATTAGTAAGGATCTTTCGCTTTCTTCTCTTGCAGGTCTTGCAACCATGATTATTTTTGGTGCAATAAAGTGGAACGACATCGACAAGCAGCTTATGGGCGGCGTTAAGCTTATGGGCCTTATTGCTTTCGTTATGCTTATTGCTGGCGGCTACGCTAACGTTATTCAAGCAACAGGCGGAGTTGATGAGCTTGTGCACTTGGGTGTTGCAGCTATGGGACAAAACAAAATTATTGCTGCGTTCGTGATTACGATTATTGGCTTGCTGGTAACTATGGGCATTGGTACTTCGTTTGGTACGGTTCCTATTCTTGCGGTTTTGTTCGTACCTCTTTGCCAGAGCATTGGTTTTAGCACTCCTGCAACGATTCTTCTTATGTCTTCCGCTGCAGCTCTTGGAGATGCAGGCTCACCTGCTTCCGATACCACGCTCGGGCCTACTGCTGGCTTAAATGCGGACGGACAACACAGTCATATTTGGGATACTTGCGTTCCAACGTTCCTTATTTTCAACATTCCGCTTATGGTTGCAGGCATTGTAATATCACAGTTTATTTAGCAGATTATTTCCGAAAACACGGCAAGTAAAAACGCAACTAGCGAATAATTGCAACTAGCGAATAACGCAAATAACTAATAAACGCCAGTAGAGTTGAAATAAACTCCCTGGCGTTTATTTTTAACCACCAATCAACCAATCGCAAAGTAGCCAATCGCTGCAAATTCGCGGGCGATTGGCCGCTAATGCATGCCCCCCCCCCCAATGGTTTATAAAAGCCAGCACTCGCCTAAAGGATTTTAATCCAAAATTCTATTCAAGCAATTTCAATAATGCATCCAAACTCAGTAGTGCACTGCCAAAATCAATATCTTTAGCATAAGAATATTTACGCTGATACAACGTCCACAATAAAGAAAGCTTTTCATCACAAGCAATACTTTCATAAATAGATTTAAGATTATCTATAATATTTTCAGTTTTACGATTTTCACAAGTTGAATGAAAAGCACGCTTAAGAATCTCTCTATTTACATCTCTTTTATGCGAAACAAATAGCACGTGAACATCATAAAAATCTCTCATACGAGTATTAAGAATTCCGCGTGATAAAATAGTTTGTAGCTTTTCCGCAAACACTGTTTCAATATTGTAAGAAAGAATAGAAATAGAACGATCTTCCAACATCAACTTATAGTCATACTCAATTGCGCGTGGTGTAATCGTAGCTCCAGTAGAAACATCAATTTTTATTGGTGTTACCATTCTTCCAATACGCGAGTCAAGCGCAAAACGAATACCTGGATATTCCATATCATCCATAATTTTCATTACGCTTTTAATAGTAAAATCAACTCCATCGTCTATATCTATGCTAGATATATCCTCAATCATTTTTTTCGTATTCTCAAGAGACAAATCATAATTTTGAATAGTCGTATCTATATCCATAGTGGATCGCATAGAAATACCAAGCAAAGATGTTACTAGAACACCGCCTTTTACAATGAAATTGTTGTGATATTTTGAAACTGACACACGCTCTAAGTAGCGTTCCATCATGTAAAGACGCATTAACACACGAGGATCTGCGTTATTTTGTTCGGCGAGGTTTTTAATTCTACCCCTTATTTGCGCATCAGTTAAATTCACTTATAGTAACACCTCAAAATACTTGCGAACAACATTGTTTACTCTAAAAAGTTTCGCATATTCCATTAACAAATTGAGATCTTTGTCTGGTCTAGCAATATAGGATTTCAAGATTGTATTAAATTCCTGAATCTCAATTAAATTTCTGCTTCTAAACGCATCACAGACACTTCTTTCAAGATCATACATTGGCACTTTATTGCCGAGATTATCCGTAACTAAAATCTTTCCAACTTCAAGCAATTCCTTTTTTACGCTATAAACTTTCACATTGCACGATGCTTTCAACCGGTGAGCATTAAAACCACTATAAACAGTAATAGTGTGAGTAATTGGCTCCATATCAACTAATCCATGATAAAAGAAAGCTTCGTCGTGAGAAAAAACAGCGGATGGCGAACGCTTATGAATAAGAAGCAACTCGTCTACCCACGAGTCTTTAGAAGCGTATATTCCACCGCTTAACTGTTCTAGTTCATTATCTTTAACAAATTTATAAAACTTATATTTTGACAGTCCGCAAGATTTTGCTTCTTTTAAAGTAAGCATATTGCTTCCATTAGCGTTTAATATTGTAGCGATAACACTCACCGTCCTTTCGTGCATATATTGTAATTTATATTAGCACGATTGGATGAATTATATAAATTTCACTATCACGATTACTATCACTATTTACGCTAATAGGATTCTGCGATTGCCACACACCTACTTAATGACACGTTTACGCTGATTTCATATGTAATATCAGCACAAACGTATCAAATGCGCAACACTGCTTCAATACAAAGCTCAAGAGCATACGCTTTAGAATCTCCACCCCAATTTCGCTCATCATAATTTTCAACATCGTGCAAAGTATCTGCAGTATAAAGAATCTCACCCCAAACAATCCCACGCATTTGCGCACAAGCTGCTAAAGCAGAACACTCCATCTCCACAACCGCGCATCCCTCCTGCTTACGATTAGCAACTTTCGTCTTAGTTTCACGGAAAAATCCATCCGTAGTCCACGTTTTAACTTCATGATAAGGCAAATTATGCGCCTGCAAAGTTTGCAAAATAGCACGTCTCGAGCGCTCTGAAACGTCAACATAACGACTTGGAGGCAAATAATGATAAGAAGTCCCCTCATCCCTTAAAGCTTTATACGGAACCAGGAAAACATTTTCCGCATAATCAACTAGCGATCCGCAAGAACCAGCACTAACAACTTCTCTAACACCGTAAGAAATCAGCCAGTCTAAGATCTGAACAGCGGCAGGAGCGCCAACTGGAGCCTGCACTAAGCAGATTTTTTGCGTTTTTTCTTCTACTTCGCTGCCTGTATTTTCTCTTACTGCATTTCCTACTTTTTCTTCCAAAACATATATCGGATATTTTTTAGTCGCAGACTCAAAATTTGCTACAATCGTAGCTTTTCTACTTAAAGCATACTGATCGATTTCATCGCCCAAGAAAGCAAAAACCGCTTTAGATGGAAGCTGAACAGAAATATTATCGTGATTTGGCATAATAACCGCACTTTTATCGGAATCATACTCTAAAATTGGCAAATCATATTCTGCCATACAATCAGCTCCTTCATACGATCAGCTCCATCCTACAAGCAACTCAATCCTATATACAAATACACGCATTAGTACGCAAAGATCACAAAGTAGCCAATCAATGCAAATCTACAACGATTGGCCACTTGAGCCACACATAGACACTCACGCAGTATGCAATCTGCATAAGTGCCCCAAAATAGGCAAAATCAGATACTCGCGCAGAAACCATACTGCACCAATGTCCCAAAATAGCCAAACAGAGACCCTAACGCAGAAACACGCAAATCTACCGGACATTTGTCAATCGAAACGAAAGCATACCTCGCTCGCGTTGAAAGCACACTGGACCTTCAACTCTAAGCAAGCTCACGCTACGAATTGCATTTGCACGATTTGACTTAGTCTGAAATTATTGGAATTTCACATCGACACGTATTCAATTGAAACCACTTTGCTAGTTACCAAACGCTGCACGGTCTAATTTTACAAACTCGTCGTAATTAGACATTCCTTTATTGTAATAAATACCTTTATTCGGGTCAGAATACCACTTACGACTAGTCGGCGCTGCCTTTAGCATAAATGCTCGATACCGCGCCACGTCGTCACCGTTTTTTTCTCCGTGAGCAGTAATACCGTTAAGATAAACCGGCAAGCTTCCACTTCCCACGTATTGATCGTAGTGTGGCAACATTCTCACATCACCACGGTGTATAAATGGGCCATATCCCACGCCCTTGATTTCATTGTCAACGAACATGTTGCTGCTTACCATAAGACTAAAGCTGGTGCCAACAATTTTACTAATCCTATAGTCGTCAATACCAAACTTATGCACGACACGCGTTAGCTCATTATCCTTGGCGCGCAACGGGCGGTCGACATTGTGCAAAATAGCGCGGAACGGCAGAATGCCGGTCTCCTTGTTGCTTTGGCGGAGCACTGAGGCGTAAAGCGCGTAATCATTCGTGCCACTAAAGTCCGCCACAGTATAAGTTGAGTCACTTGTCAATACTCGATTGAAATAGATGTCATCCAACACGCCAACAAACACATCAAACTTATCCGGGTCGTCTTGCGACGGCAAGACAATTTGCACGGCCTCCGTATAACCACGATCATCCAAGCGACAAGTACCCCAAACACCAGCTGGGCTTACGGTGACATCGTAAAACCCCTGATCGTATAGCATCCACCGCGCCACACTCAGTAAGCTATCGTGGTGAGCAGATTTATCAAGATCGATGCTGTTGCCGTTTTCGTCTACATACGGCACATTGAGTTCCGGTGCGTTGCTTTGGTACATATCAGCATACCCCACAGAGCCCGGATGACGGTAATTATACGAGTTGTAAAAAGAAACACCAGTATTCACATTATAACTAATGCGGTAAGCATATAAGGCGTTATGTGTGTGCGTCTTAAAATCGCCAACAACAGACTTCAACCGGTCAAAATACTGCTGCTGCGCGGCGGTTAATTTAGGTGGATCGACGCTGGGATTTTTTTGGCGCGTTATACGGTAGTAGGTCAACATATTTTCATCGTCGGTCGCACTATTAGAAACTTCACCGCGAATCACCTTGCCAATTTGGCCCTTCTTGGCAGCCGAATCGATTTGGTAACGCGCATTATTGAAGTTATAAAATCTATCGTGGTCATTGACTGGAGCACTTGCGTCCATTCCAACATCATTTTGCTTACCAGCAGCAGCAGTATGCCCCGGATCACCAACCAACTCACTGCCCGTCTTGTACCAGTTCTGGTCGTAGATCTGGTCAAGTGGCAAGGCGGAGTAATCAGCTGGTCCGCCGGCGTCGACCGCTTCGGGGCTCGCTTGATGCTCTTCTGGCTTCGACTTAGCATCAGTACTTGAACGCTTATGAGAGTCGGACTGCGAACTGGCAGTAGCAGATTGCTTACCATTATCATGTTTTTTAGGAACACATAAAGCCACTACTACGCACAATAATATTGCTACACAAACTACTGCTACAATAATTTTGTTTCGTTTAGTTAATAAACTTTTAAGATTAAAATTCGAAGAATTTGCTTTAACTGAAGTCGAATCCGATGAATATGAACTGTCCGCGTTCATTGCATTATATGGAGCAGACTGCTTTACATAATCGTCAGAATATGCACCTTCAGCATTCGAATTTATAGTATCGTTGTCTTGATATTGGGCAGCAAGATTATTGGTATTTTGATCATACTGATTATTCACATATTCTTGATTATTATAATATTGTGAATTTTGATATTGATTAGGATATTGCCCATACCAGTTTTGATTCTGAGCATACTGATATTGCGGATACTGGTTCTGCTGATACTGCTGATTCTGAGATGGCTGATTCTGCTGATACCGGTCATTGGCATTGCTACTATTAACGTTATTATTCGCACTATTATTTACAGCAAACGATTTACCTTGATTAGATAAGCCATTATCATTGTGCGAGATTGGCTGATTCTGATTACTCGAATCATAGTTACTCTGGTAATTCGAATCATACTGATTAAACTGTTCCATACATGCCTTTTCTCTAACTCTATACAATCTAGACTACACAAAATCATTAAATAAATATAGATTTTTCTAAGATTTATTCTGCAAAATTTTAAAGCAAAGAAAACACTGCAAGCAACAACGCAATTCCTTAAAATGTAACGCAAAAGCAGGTCTCATTGAAGAAAAGCGGCCAATCACTGCAAATTCGCGGGCGATTGGCTACATTAGATATACCGTCTAGCTAAACATTTTCACTAGCTAAACATTTTAACTAGCTCAGTATGCTATCAATATTCTTCTTATTGATTAGATCATCTTCGTCAAGAAAAGCCATCTGCTTTATTCCACTTAAGCTTGCAATAAGCGACACTGGGAAGGTAACGATATTTTGATTAAGAGTACTAATGTTACTATTTACGATTCTTTTTGCCGCCGCCAGCTGCTCATTTTCATCGTTTATTTCCTCTTGCAAATTCAAAAACTGCTCAGAAGACTTTAATTCCGGATAAGCTTCCGCCAAAGCAAAAATCTTCCCTATTGCATGATTCTGATTTTTGATTACCGAACTAGAATCCGCTGATCCCAATCCTTCTCTTAAACTCACTAAATCCACTAAGGTTGTTTTTTCGTACTTTGCAAACGACTGCGCAACTTTAAGCATTTGGCAAATCGTATCGTATCTTTTAGCGAGCGCAATATCAACGTTTTTCCGCGACTCTTCTATAATCACCCTATATTTTCTTAGCCTATTTAACGTGCCAATAAACCAAGCAATAAGCGCTATAAGCACTATTGCAACACAAATTAGCACAGTGTTCTTATCCATAACGTCACTCATAACGTCTCCTTTAGTTCTAGTATTTTCTAATTTTGCAATTCACTAGTATTGCAATTTCTACTTTTTCAATTTTTCTCTAATTACGCTGATTATTTCGTAATATTCAGCCAAAACATCTCTAAATCTTGCATATTCTCTTGTTAAAGATAGGTTTTCTATTCCAGATTTTCCAGGATTTCCTAATATATACCTACCAGAATCAAAAGCTGCAATAATATGCTCGCTATCTAGATATATGCAAACTCTCATTCTTTTTTGCAAATTATTCAATGCTTCTATAAAACTTGGATCTAATACAAGCTTTGTATAAAAATCGTCTGTGGAAAAGATTGAATACGAGTTGTTAAATTCAATGGATTCTGTTTGGACTTCGCTCTCCTCTTTTGTTTTTCTACCATAGTATCCATTTAATTTTTTCCCCATAAAGTTCTTTCCAGTAACTGGAACGATTCTAATATGACCATTTATATTGGTTTTTGTGTTTATTAATAAGACTTGCCCAACAAAATCCGTTTTTTTAACACTTTTTCCACTTTCACTTCTAGAAAAGTGTATTGCTTGCATATTTGAAAATTCTGTTCTGAATTCATCGCCAAAAATTATGTGTTTACTTGAATAATACTTACTAGATATTGGCAAAAGATTATTAAAAATGCTGCTATCAATTCCTTCAGAATTTTCTAATACCGTTCCTGGCAGAATCGCATTCAAAATCGGCATTAGAACATTATCCGAATATAAAGAATCTACATCAACTTTATTATTTACAAAAAACTTACCTGCAAAGCAAACAACAAAAACACCTACTATTAGCAAATAATATTTGTAACGAGAGTAATCAATATTTGGAAAGTAGTTATACAAAACGCCTAAAACCATTACTACCGGTATGAATGGAATTAAACGAATTGGATCAAAAGAATTATTTTTTATGCCTTCTTTTAACTCATTTAATTTTCCTTGTATTTGGGGAGATTGTTCTATTCGCGCTAGTTTGTCTAAAACTTCTGGATTTGTAAATACGCTACCATATTTTACATTCATGTCATCTCCCTTTTATAAATCACCCGTCATTTTTGACATATTTTGCGAATCACTATGTACAACGTTGTAGGATTTGAATTTACAGTATAGCTGTTTGGGATTGGCTGATTCTGACTACTAGAGTAATAGTTATTTTGATTATTTGAATCATAGTTACTCTGTTCATTCGAGTCATACTGATTAAACTGTTCCATACATGCCTTTTCTCTAACTCTATACAATCTAAATTACACAAAATCATTAAATAAAAACAGATTCTGAATAAAATTTATTCTGCAAAATTTTAAAATAAAAAGCACTACAAGTAACAGAGTAATTCCTTAAAATGTAACGCGAAAGCAGGTTGCATTGATGAAAAAGTAGCCAATTGCTGCAAATTTGCACTTAATGGCTACTAGCACTGGCTCAGGATCTATTGCGCTAAATTGCTCAGCGCAAACCAAGCGAAAGCCAAGCCCAAGCCAGATCAACATCCTCACATAGACACAGTGTAAAGCGAGTAGAAGTAAGCCTTCTGATCCATAAGTTCCTCAAAGCTTCCGCGCTCAATAAGCTCGCCGCTTTTCATCACAAGAATCTCATCATATTGTTTAAGTGAATTAGCATCCAAGCGGTGAGTTACAACAAGTCGAAGAATTCCTTGCAAATCCAAAATAGACTGCGTTACGTTCGCGCTCGTCTCGTTATCTAGTGCGCTCGTTGCCTCATCAACCAGCAGAATCTCGGACTTTTTAAGTAAGCTTCGCGCAATAGCAATACGCTGCTTTTCGCCGCCAGAAAGATGACTACCATTCTCACCGCACTGATAATCCTTGCCTTTAGCAGCAATCAAATCATCCAAACCAGCCAAGTGAATCACGCGATCTACCTCCGCGCTCTGGAATGGCTTAAAAAGCGTAATATTATCTAAAATCGAAGCATCAAACATAAACACAGACTGCTGCATAAGAGTAGTCTTATCGTAAAGCGAACTCTTGCTAACCTTACTAAGCTCGTGATTATTCAGATGCACGCTACCTTCATAATCCTTGTAGTAACCCATAAGCAGATTAATCAAACTACTCTTACCAGCACCAGAAGGTCCTACTATCGCGTAAGATTTTCCAGCCTGCAAAGTTAGATTTACGTTTTTCAAGACTTTATGATCCGCGTCATAAGCGTACGAAACATCGCGCAAAACAACGTTTTTAATAGAATCGTCAATAATTTCGCCAGAATCTTCCTTAGCATTACTCATATAATCAGCCATCTTGCTAATAAGCTTCTTAGCACCCTTCATCTCGCCAAGCATTTGCGGAAGACTTGCAATAGGCTGAAGCACTCCATTCATCAAATTAGTGAAAGCTAAAACCATTCCAGCAGTAATAACACCAACGTGAGCGTTAACCATCCAAGCGCCAACAAGCATCACGCCAAGCTGAGTTCCAAGACTTGAAATTGTTCCAAGAGCAGAAACAGTAGTCATTGTTTTCTCTCGAAGATTCTTAGTATGCTCAAGCTCCATAGACTGATTTTTGTAGCGATCAATAACCTCCTGCTCCGCCTTAAAACTCTTAATAACCGAAACTCCGTTCAAAACATCCTTCGTCAAAGCTGTATAAGATTCATTCGACTTAGAAACCTGCTCTTCGCGAGTGGCAATTCCGTTAGCTGTAAGAATAGAACAAGCCATTGGAAGCAGGGAAATAATAAGAGCAATAACAGTGAGCAGCGGACTGTAGTAAATCATAAGAGCTAGAGAGCTTACAAGCATAAGAACGTCTTGAACAAAATCAAAAATCTTCTTCAAATACTTTTCTTGAATACGCTCGCAATCATTAGTAAGTACAGAAAGATACGTGCCGGAATTCGCAAGCGAGAAATCACTATAACTCTTCTTTAAAAGCTTTTTGATAACAGACTCTTTATACTGATTCATTGCTTTTTCAAGAAAGCGAGGGTACGCGCTGCGCTTCAACGCGAAAATTAAAGAGATTGCCAGCATAAAGGAAACGACAAGCAGCAAAATAGTAGTTAAAGAGAAGTCTCCTTTGCCAGACATATAGTCGAAAATAATTTGCAAAATCCAAGAAATAGCAGTGAAAATCATAGACAAGGCAATAAAAACTATCATCGAAAGAAAAGCTACAAGTTTGTTTTCTTTGAAAAATAGTTTTACGTAATTTTTTACGTCGGGATGTAGTTTGGATGATTGCTGATTTGCCGCGTTGTAAGTTTTACTCATTCTCGCTACCTCTCACTTCCTTTATATATCTCTTCTATTTCTAGTATTTCTACTATCACTGCTATCTATACTATTCGTAGTATTTCTATTATTCCTTTATCTAATAGCATTTTCGCAGCTAGCATTTTCGTTCCCAAATTACCGATTCGCTCTCTACAAAGCATTGAAAGCTACACTAGCATACTTATCCTGATTGGTCATGCTTATCTACTTGACAACACATATAAATGCTTAAACACACTTATACGTAATGCTTGCTAGAAATAATAAGCATAGAGTTAAAAAAAAAAATCAAATTAAAACATTGATTTCATATGTAATATCAGTGTAAACGTGTCAAATGCGCAACACTGCTTCAATACAAAGCTCAAGAGCATACGCTTTAGAATCTCCACCCCAATTTCGCTCATCATAATTTTCAACATCGTGCAAAGTATCTGCAGTATAAAGAATCTCACCCCAAACAATCTCGCGCATCTGCGCACAAGCCGCTAAAGCAGAACACTCCATCTCCACAACCGCGCACCCCTCCTGCTTACGACTTGCAACTTTCGTCTTAGTTTCACGGAAAAACCCATCCGTAGTCCACGTTTTAACTTCATGATAAGGCAAATTATGCGCCTGCAAAGTTTGCAAAATAGCACGTCTCGAGCGCTCTGAAACGTCAACATAACGACTTGGAGGCAAATAATGATAAGAAGTCCCCTCATCCCTTAAAGCTTTATACGGAACCAAAAAAACGTTTTCCGCATAATCAACTAGCGATCCGCAAGAACCAGCACTAACAACTTCCCTAACACCGTAAGAAATCAACCAATCCAATATCTGAACAGCGGCAGGAGCGCCAACTGGAGCCTGTACTAAACAGATTTTTTGCGTTTCTTCTTCTACTTCACTGTTTGTATTTTCTCTTACTACATCTCCTACTTTTTCTTCCAAAACATATATCGGATATTTTTTAGTTGCAGATTCAAAATTTGCTACAATCGTAGCTTTTCTACTTAAAGCATACTGATCGATTTCATCGCCTAAGAAAGCAAAAACCGCTTTAGATGGAAGCTGAACAGAAATATTATCGTGATTTGGCATTAAAACTGCGCTTTTATCGGAATCATACTCTAAAATCGGTAAATCATATTCTGCCATACAATCAGCTCCGTCATACAATCAACTAATTCTACAAGCCATTCAATCCTATATACCAGTATGCGCATTATCGCACAAAAATCCCAAAGTAGCCAATCAAAATGAAGATTTTTGCCATTTACAGCAATTTTCTTCACCGACACAAATACACAAACCCAACAGTCAGCACTGCATTCGCTAGTAGAAACGAAGGCATACCTCGCTCGCGTTAAAAGCACAAAAAACAACGCTTAGGAATGCAACAGAAATCACACACAAGCGATAATTCTCTAGACAGAAGGTACTACTTAATTTTAAAGTTCTTGACTATTTCGTCTATCTCGCTACTATCCTGGCCTTTCGCAACAGCAAGCGGGCGTTCAACATTGTGCGCTACAATTCTGAATGGCATCAAATGTTTGTTTTTATTACGCAAAATATTAACTTGCTCAATTGGCAATTCACCTATCATCCTATTGCCCTTTTCCTCATTAAAATCTCCATCATCACCAAGATATTTCTTGCCATTTGGCATATAGATAGCGTCTATGTATAAATCAAACTTATTGGGGTCGGTCTTCGACGGCACAACTACCTCGGTAAATGTATCATAATCTTGCAGTTCAGTGCTATGCAAACCGGCGCCTATACCAACCACACCGCCCGGAGTAACTTGAACTCTAGCAAATCCTTGCTTATACAGCATGTACCACGCAACACTGATTAAACTATCGCGATGTGCCGATTCGCTCAAAGTCACCGGATTACCATCTTTATCAACATAAACTGAACTGCCATCCTGTCGCAGTACATTCTGGCGAGTACCAATTAACACTAATCCTGAATTTCTTGGATTCTCTTCATCATCACACAAAGCATAGTAGCCCATAGGAATATAGTCCTGGACACGCTTTAGAAACATTAGTTGATCAGTAGAAGCTGATTTATTTTTACTATCGTCAAAAAAGTTTTCCCCTCTATCGTAGCTCAAGTCAGGATCAACTACTTTACAATAGCTTTTATATAACTTATCCATGATAGCTTCGTCAAAGTCATTATTAACCACATCATTCTTTAAGATTGGACCGAGTTGACCCTTCTCAGCACTGGTTTCTACTACAATTTGACTGGCACTCAGATAGTCTTCCGACATATTAAGATTACGTTCAAAGCCATTCTTATCGAACTTATCTTTATCGGTTACAGGATTGTAAGCATGCAACCCATTACCTTCTAGCTCTTTGCGCGACCATACGGCATAATCTCCCAAAACACCGTCTTTATCGCGTCCTTGGAACAACCAACTAACTCTGGTCACAACACCACCGATAAACTCGCACGGCCCCTTAAACTTAGTAAATCCAACTACCGCCACAACACAAACAATGCCAAGAATAATCAAGCCATTAATCAATTCCTGCCGCTTTTGCAATTGCTTCTTGTTTTGCGGATTGCTGTGTACAAAATTGTAACTGTTCGCGTTCATTGCATTATATGGAGCGTACTGTTTTACATGATTGTCGGAATATGCTCCTGCACCATTTGAATTTACATTAGTGTTGTTTTGGGTTGAGTGATTCTGACTACTAGAGTAATAGTTATTTTGATTACTTGAATCATAGTTACTCTGGTCATTCGAGTCATACTGATTAAACTGTTCCATACATGCCTTTTCTCTAACTCTATACAATCTAAATTATACAAAATCATTAAATAAAAACAGATTATGCATAAAATTTATTTTGCTAAATTTTAAAATAAAAAGCACTGCAAGTAACAGAGAAATTTCTTAAAATGCAGCACGACAAAAGCAGATCGTATCGCTGAGAAAGTAGCCAATCACTGCAAATTCGCACTTAATGGCTACTAAAATCATGAAAATCGAAACTATAAAGTCAATAATCTAAAGAAATAATAATATAATATCTTTAGAGTACATTAAACTAATTTAATAATTTATTTATGTACATAGAGCAAAACTAGATAAGTGAATTCAAAAAAAAATAATAAAATAGCCAAACGCCAAAGTAATAAAATAACAATCATCTCAAAGGACTCGCACGATGCCAACTATTAAGTCAAGCACAGATTTACGCAATAACTACAACGAGATATCAACATTCTGCCACGAAACAAAAGAGCCAGTTTTCATTACAAAAAACGGTCGCGGAGACTTAGCAGTAATGAGCATTGACTTATTCAACAAGTTCATGAGCAAATATGAACTATACAGCTTACTTGATCAAAGCGAGTCTGATTTTAACAATAATCGCACATTATCTTTTGAAGAATCAATGCAAAACTTAAGAGAAGAACTCAACAATGGCGCAAAATAACCAAAAATACACAATAATCGTTTCGCAAAGTTATCACAAAGATTTGCAAAACATAGTTCATTACATTGCGCACAACTTAGACTCGCCAATTACAGCATCCGAATTCCTCGATAATGTAGAATCCACTGTTTCGAGCCTATCAACAATGCCTTATCGATACAGACTGGTGAACGATGATTACTTAAGTAGCAAAAACTTTAGAAGATGTTTCGTTAAAAAATATGTAATCTTCTATAAAATTTGCGAAGAAAATAAAACAGTTATGGTGCATAGAATACTTCATGCTAGACAAAACTGGGTTGACATACTGTAATTAAAGTTGTTGGAATACTAGCCTGTTATTTTGGTATATACCTACTATCGAGATACGCATCCAATAAATACCAGTGAAGATTTTGCCATTTACGGCAATTTTCTTTACCGCCTCAAAGTAGCCAATCTCTGCAATTTTGCACCTAATGGCCACTAGTGCCAAGCAGAGACACTCACGCAGAAAAAGTAGTACAAATCAAAGTTTGACAAACACAAATCCATTCGCTATAGTCTTCACTTATCACCATTTCGACGAGTAAAGGAGTGCACATGTATCATACAAATATGATGACAAATTGTTGTTGTAACGTATGCTGTTGCGCATTTCTTAATCGAAATGATGTTTGCAAGCACTAAGTATGCATAACATCTAGCCTGTGTTAAAAGCATTTACGTTAAAACACAGCAAATTACGATTCAAGAAACAGCGCGCTGTTTCTTTTTTTTTATGCCAAAATTCGAATATAAAATCTTAAAAAGATAACAATCTAATACGGATTAAATATTAAACAGATAAATGGCATCTCTAGAAACAACTAATAAAACGGTAGTCGCTTTACTAATAAAAATTGTTTTTAACAATTAAAAACAAATCAAATTAAACAAAACAAAAACAAAACAAATAAAACAAAACAAACAAGTAAGGGGAAATATTATGTCTAACATCTACAAGTCCGTGCAAGAACTCGTAGGCCACACTCCACTTCTGGAGCTTACTCACATTGAAAAAGAGTACAATCTAGCAGCAAAAATCCTTGTAAAACTCGAATACTTCAACCCAGCAGGCTCCGTAAAAGACCGCATTGCAAAGCAGATGATCGAAGAAGCAGAAAACGCAGGCAAGCTTAAACCAGGCTCAGTAATCGTTGAGCCAACCTCTGGAAATACTGGCATCGGTCTTTCAATGATTGCTCAAACAAAAGGATACAAAAGCATTATAGTTATGCCAGAAAGCATGTCTATTGAACGCCGAAAACTTATGAAAGCATACGGCTCCGAACTCGTGCTCACCCCAGCTAAAGATGGAATGAAAGGCGCAATTGCCAAAGCAAAGGAAATCGTTGAAAACACGCCAAACGCGTGGATTCCAGGACAGTTTACTAATCAAGCAAATGTGCACGCGCACTACAAAACAACCGGTCCAGAAATTTGGCAAGATACTGACGGAAACGTGGATATTCTCATTGCTGGCGTTGGAACAGGCGGCACAATCACCGGTACTGGCACATACTTAAAAGAGAAAAATCCTCAGCTTGAAGTAATCGCAGTAGAACCAGCAGACTCCCCTGTGCTCGCAGGCGGCAAGCCAGGAGCACACAAGATTCAAGGAATCGGCGCAGGATTCGTGCCGGACGTCCTCAACCAGAATATTTATGATCGCATTGTTCACGTAACGAATGAAGACGCAATCGAAAACGGCAAGCTTATAAGCAAAAAAGAAGGTGTGCTCGTAGGTATTTCTTCCGGAGCAGCAGTTTGGACAGCAATTCAAGAAGCAAAAAGAGAAGAAAACTCTGGCAAAACCATTGTTGCAATACTTCCAGATTCCGGAGATCGCTACTTGTCAACGCCTTTGTTTGCAGAATAATGCTATGCAATAATGATAATAATAAATGATGTTTTGAAAGTGCGTTTTTAGTAGATTTACAAGCGCACTTTCGAACACTCGAATAAAACAAGCAAGAGAATAATAGGAGAAATGTATGAATGATCACCTTGACCTTATAAGCAAACTCAACTCAATTAACGATTCAGACATAAGGCAAGCTACATTCATACCTAATTACCGAAATATTATTGCGCTAATACATGCGACTCAGGCTCTACTTTTGCCTGAGTTGCATGTGCGCAATTTAAGCAACGATACTACGCAACTCAATACTAGTTTGAATACCGTTACCTCAAACGCATTAGACACTATAGAACGCATTATATTCCACGAACTTCAAGCCTACACAAGCAACGCAGCTGAAATTCGAGAAACTTGCAATCAATTTATAAATACTCTTCCTACAATTAAAAAGTTACTTTTAACAGATATTAAAGCCATGTATGAAGGCGATCCTGCTTGCACAAGCAAAGTAGAAGTAACGCTCGCATACCCTGGTTTTTATGCAATGCTTATTCACCGCACAGCTCACGCACTCTACGAACTTAACGTACCGCTAATTCCTAGACTTATGAGCGAATACGCGCACAGAAAAACTGGAATTGACATTCATCCAGGAGCAAAAATTGGCGCATATTTTTGCATTGATCACGGAACTGGCATTGTAATCGGCGAAACAACTGTAATCGGCGAGCATGTTAAGCTTTACCAAGGCGTAACGCTGGGTGCAAAAAGTTTTGCGCTAGATGAGGATGGGAATCCTGTAAAAGGCGGAAAGCGGCATCCAAATATTGGAAATAATGTTGTAATTTACGCAAACGCAACAATCTTAGGCGGAGAAACCACAATAGGAAGCGGAAGTATAATCGCAGCAAATGCTTGGATTAACCGCAGCATTCCTGCAAACACAACCTACCACTTCCCTAAAGCCTAATACACTATAATGCTCTGTCTTTTATAAAACCGCAGCACTCGATTTCTGATAACTCAATAAAACCAGCAGATTTATAAAAAGCAATAGTTTTTTCAGTACAATCCGTGGTTAATTGAATTTGACGAACATTAGGATAACAATCCACAATCGCCTTTAACAAAGCAGACCCTATCCCCTGCCTTTGATACTCTGGCAAAACAAGAATATCCTGAATAAGAACAACCGTATATCCATCACCAACAGCTCTAACAATTCCAACCAGCTCGTCATTTTTATACGCAGCTAAAACCTTGAGTGAATTGTTAAAACCATTTTCTAAAGCAACTAAATCATCTGTATACGAAGACCAACCAACAGAATCATATAGTCTTAAAATATCTTTGCTATTATATTTTTCGTACTCTTTTATTTGAACATCTGCTAGATTCATTTACAATAACACCTCGCAAAACATAGCAAAAGTGCGCGATTTAAAACGTAAGAACGTAAGAACGCGCACTAATAATAATACTTAATAACAGATGCAACCGCTACAACAGCTACAACAGCTACTTTTTAAGTTGCACTGGCTCGTGATCCTTGCCCATCTTAAACTTAAGACCTGCACGCTGCCACATGCGATATTCGCCAACTGCCGTAAAGAGAACATCTGTTGAAGAGTTAAGCGCAGTTTCGCACGAATCTTGAATCACGCCAATAATAAGGCCAATAGCAACTACTTGCATAGCAATATCGTTTGAAATACCAAACGACGAGCACGCAAGAGGTATAAGCAAAAGCGAGCCACCAGCCACTCCAGATGCGCCTGCAGCGCTAACTGCAGAGAGCGCAGACAAAATCACAGCTGTTGGAATATCAACGTAAATCCCGAGCGTGTGAGCAGCGCACAAAGCCATAATCGAAATCGTTATAGCAGCACCACTCATGTTAATGGTTGATCCAAGTGGTATAGAAACCGAGTAATTGTCTTTATTAAAACCGAGTTTTTCGCACAAATTCATGTTTACAGGAATATTTGCAGCAGAAGAACGCATAAAGAACGCTGTAACTCCAGAATCGCGCAATGTTCTCAATACAAGAGGATACGGATTCTTTCCAGTAAGCACAAAAACCAAAATAGGATTTACAATCAAAGCAACAACAGCCATAGTGCATACTAACAAGGCAATAACGGAACCGTATTCACTAAAAATACGAAGACCATTGCTTGCCACTGTTGTATAAACAAGACCCATAATGCCAAAAGGTGCTGCGTTAATAATCCAGTGAACAATTTTTCCAATAGCAGACGAAACGTTGTCAAAGAATGCTTTAGTGGAAGGCTCAGCCAAGCGAAGTGCTACACCAAACGCGATTGCCCAGAATAAAATACCAATAAAGTTTCCCTTAGCAAGAGCATCTACAGGGTTTACAACAATATTTAGCACAAGAGAATTAAGAACTTCGCCGATTCCTTGAGGAGATGGCGAAGACGCTGCTGCAACATGAGCAAAAGTGAAGTCAACAGGGAAAATCATGGCTGCACATACAGCTATAAGGCTTGCAATAAACGTAGAAAGTGCATACAACACGATTACAAGCTTCATGTTTCCAACACTTTTTGCTTTTGCAAGCGCACCAATCACCAGGCAGAATACCAAAATCGGAGCAACAGATTTAAGTGCGCTTACAAACAGCTTTCCCATAAGATCTAGCACATAAACGTGAGCTGGCACAAAAAGACCAAGTGCAGCGCCTAGAAAAAGACCAATAACAATACGCAGAATAAGGTCAATGCTATTCCACTTTTGAATAATCTTGTGCATGAGAGTCTCCTGTAATTTGGTTTGTGCAGAATATTTTATACTCTTTTATTTGTATTCATACTCGCAAGATTTTTTATTTTTTATTTTTTACAGATTATACATAAGTGTGCATATATATGCAAATCGTCTAATCTGCGTAGCTCGTGTTTGGCAACTGCGGCAAAACAACAAGCAATCCTGCTGTGAAAATCAGCGCGAGTATAGGCAAAAGCTGCCATTGGAACGTAGACGAGAATGCAAATCCAATCCAAGATCCAGTAGTAGCACCAATCGCAAACGCGAGACGCGCCCAACCAGAAAACTTAGCGAGCGCACTTCCTTTAAACAGAATCTGACGCGCAACAATAATCGGCTCTACTAGTAGCATTCCGCCAATCGCTTCAAGTAAGAATGCGAAGCACATCATTGGCAAAAGATTAATAAACATAAAGCAATAAGCAGCTAAGCTCACAGCAATACCTAAAATCGCAACTTTTCTTAAACCGAGTTTTTGAGACGAATGCGCATACAAAACGGACGCGAGCACGCTTCCTACACCAGTGAAAATATACAATACTGTTAAAGAGTTAGAACCATATTGCTTACCAAGACCGAGAAGAATATAGGAAACAGAGCATGCAGGAATAAAAGCAACCAAAAGAGATCCAGCAAGAAGCATGATTTTACTCTTGATTAATGGATTCGCAGATTGCTTAGCTGCAGATTTATTGGATGTAGATTTGGAATCAACGTCATTTTCTTGCGATACTTGCGATACTTCTCCTTCTTCACTAATCGCTTGCGATTCATTCTCTACATCTTGCGACGCTTCCTCTACTTCGCAAGACGCTTGCGCAATGTCTTGTTTCATAATAAATCGCGTAGCGCAAGCCGCAAAAGAAGTCACGGATGAGAAAACCAAAACCGCAGGAATCGACCAGCTTGCAATCCAAGATCCAAGCGGAGAGCCGAGCAAGGTTCCTGTAACACTCGCCAAAACGCTCACAATGCCACTGTAGTTTACAATCATGCCGTCATCGCCGCCGGCAGCATCAACCTCAAAAACTTCGCTAGCAATATCAATCACTTGACCAGTAATCAACAATGCGCAAGAAAGAGCCACAAGCGACCACTTCCACGCAGAAGAGCCAAACATAAGAAGCGGCAGCAAACTGAGCACACCTTCTACGCCTTCAGTCATAGCAAGAGCGCGAAAACCGCCAAGCTTATCAACAATCCAACCAGAGCATGGCGAAAGAAAATCGGCAACCGTCATAAAAGTCTTACGAAAACCAATCACCCAAGCCGGCAAGCCCACAATAATAATCGAAGGCAAAACCGAGCCTTCATACGCCTGATTGCCAAGCATAGAAAAACAGAAGCCAACAAGCGCCCAGCGCAATGCTGGACTAATAGATCTCATACGAATAAAAATATTATTCTTGCTAAAAATTGACTTCACAGCAACCAGCTCTCCCCTAAAACTCTTTCAAAATAATGCAAACTCACATGAATACTTACATGCAAACTTACATAACTACTCTCAAATTGCTACCAAACTTAAATAATTCACTACAAACTACACAAATCCAATAGCTTATTTGACAAATTTAATAACACAATACTCTTGTTTAAAAAAAAAGCAAAAATTGCATCTAAAACCGTGAGAAACTATCCTAAAACTACTACGAGTTTCTCCAGTAACAATCACAAATAATAGACTTGATAATACTCAGTTTCACCTTGCCTAGTAAGCATCCAAGACAATTGTAAACAGAGAGTTGCTAATTTTTTTGTTTGCTAATTTTTTGTTCAATAATTTTATCTGTAAATGCCTTTAAAAATTCTCTAGAATTACTCCATCCTGCACCATTATTTAATCCCGAGAAATCAAAACCAGATATTTTATCTAACGCTTTACTACAAACCCATTCATACATTCCAGCCTGTTTGCTTTTATATATTATTAGGAACAATGGTTTCATTGCTTTTTTGCCTAACAACAAGACACCATTATATTGTTTAGAATATATTACATCGTTATACCATTGCCCTGTCAGCCAATAGTATTTAACTTTGCGCCCCTTTTCACCAATTTCGTCGCATAGGTTTTGTAATTGTTTAGCCACATACGTGAGAACCTTTTTATCTATGTTTTTTATAAGCAAAGTTTCATCAACACCATTTTCAGTTACCTCTTTCCAGTCAACATCTTCATTATTTTCTGAGTGCTTTTCATTCCTTGCAGACTTTTGATTTTCTGTTTTTTGCTCTCTATTATTATCGCTAAAACTATTTTGATTCTTACAACCTGAAATAAGTGACATAAGGCAAACTAACACAGTCAAAAAAGCATAATGCTTGATATGCTTCATTTATACCTCCTCTACAACTTAATCTTTACCTAATTGCAGCTACGATTCTCATGTTCAATCTTTACCCTGTTCTTCACCATCATCTGCCTAATATTTATTCATCTCGTAGCACAAATCATCTTTGAGTTTAATAAAACTGACGGGATGTAAATTATGGGCAAAGAATGCATATATGCAATCTACAAAATAATTGTAACTAAAAATCATCCGATAATCTACAGGATTTTATTCCATACATAAACAGATGTGTGGCAAAGTGAGTTCACGCTTTAACGATAGGAAGGGCTATCGTTAAAAGGTTTAATTGCCATTTATAACTTTCTCAATATCTCTTTTCCAATAAAGCACACGAGAAACCACAACTTCATGCTTTTCTTCAAAAACAAAATAAAAAATAAGAAAATTATCACACGACACGAACCCTATGCCCTATGCAAGGACGCAAAAACCTTATCCGCAGGCTTCACATCACCAGATAAAACCGACTCATACCCCTTTTCCAACTCATCATTCAACTCACCTTGAGTCATAGAACTCACATCACGCGGCTCTCTATAACCCAATTTCACATCAAAAGGAAGCCCCTGCTGTAAAACAACCTGCTTATAAAACATGGTAATAGCACTCGAAGGGGGAAGACCCAAAGAATTCAATATATACTCTGCCTGCTCTTTTAACTCCGGATCAATACGAGTATACAAGTTAGCTGTTTTCGCCATATAATAACCCCTTATTTCTTACAATGATTATACAACATTGCATTGGCATTGCAATGTCACTGCATTAACATTAGCATTAGAAAATTACACTTATCCGTAATATTAAAAGCCAAATCGCATTCAAAAACCGTAAGAAACCAGCTAATAAACTTAAAACATAATAAAATCAAGTCACAAAATTTACACAAAACACTACTCATTTTGATATTCAAGCAAAGCATCAGTATCAATCGTTTTAATTTCAAACGTTTTTCTTGTTGAAACACAAAAATTATGCTTAATCATAAGATTTGCAAGCTTCACACCATCAACCAAATAATATGATGATTGTCAGCATAATCCTTAGCTTTCTGCGAAAACCTAGATGCTGTAACAAAAAGACCATGCCCTTACTTGTCCAGCTAGCCGAAAACCACGCTTGATTAACACCATTCTTCTTTTTCGATGCCTTATAATTCGGCACATATCCAACCCTCACCCCATTGGGATATGTTTTCACGATATGATAATCAATGCCGTATTTATCCAGTTCTTTAAGTCCTGTCTGCCCATGACCGCTAGATTTTAATCGGATATGATTATCCCAACTTTCTAAGTAAGATAAATTAACGTAAAATGAGTGAAAAATAGTCTGTCTATGACAGTAGGCATCCACTTGACTATATAAATTTAAGGAGGTTAGTTATGAAGAAATCTGTATATCAAGCTATACGATTATTCCTTTTTTCATTATTACTCCCTCTTTTAGGACTTATTATCAATTCTCTTAAATCACTCGATTGGGAAATTGTTTATGACTCACCCTTTTTACTCATTGTTATAGCTCATGCACTTGGTTTAACAAAAATTCTTCTTTACTCGATTGTTGTCAATCAAAAAACACTCGAAAACTTAGGAGTTTGTAAAACCATCGCTATCGCGCTTATCGCCCCTGCTATTGATTTATTGATATTACAAGAGTCTCCTCGGCAATTGGGTAGTAGCTGGACTTGCACGTACATTACATTTTTTATTACTCTTGAATGTATCCCAACTATAATTCCAATCATTGTTAAAGAGTTTTTACGAAGAAGAAACAAAAAGCACAAAGCCTAAAAAATGCACCCACCTAATCTGCCCTTGACATCAATACTATAGTCTCGACGCTTGTGATTGCCTATTTATCGCTTGACAACGTATACCAATCGTATCATAATCGTCTTAAAATGAGCTAATACTATGACAACAAGTCCTACTCAAATTCGTATTGATAGTAATGTCAAAACAGAAGCAAATGAACTGTTTAGCAAACTCGGCATCGATATGTCAAGTGCCGTAAACATCTTCTTACGCCAATGCGTTTTGCATGGAGGACTTCCTTTTAAAGTAGAAATCCCAAAGTTTAATACCGAAACATTAGCGGCCATGCAAGAAGCTAGAAGAATTTCCAGAGACCCTAACGTACCATCGTATTCCTCTATGGAAGACCTTAAGAAAGCGTTGTTGCAAGACTGATGTACAACGTTAAGTTCACGAATGCCATATCAATCAACATCCATACACATACCATAAAATACTGTATCGCATATTGCAACACAATTTACATGAATGGGATTTTTTGACTGTCATACACGATTTTTATGTTCGCATTACTGCATCATATAGTACGATCAAGCGCCGTGATGGTGGGAAGCACCACTTATTTTTCTCGTTTGAGTTTGAACGTAAAAATATCGGATAAAGGGAAGGAAATGAATTTACACCAAAGTGAGGGCTTAATCGCTAACAGCATGCTCGCAATATAAAAATTGCAAATAACGTTCTCATTGCATAACTTTCTCGCAATTTGTTATCTAAGTCGCAGCAGCTGGGATAGTACAGAAGAATTACGTCAAGCTATTCATACTTATATTGATTTTTACAACAATCACAGAATTAAAATGGGGCTTAAAAGACAATTATGGAACATCGTGCTATGGTTGCACAAAATGTCTAAAAATTGTCCTAAGCCCCTTTTGTTTTCAATGTCAAGTAATACTAAATGTTAAGCTTTTTCAGCTTAACTACAGCGAGTTTTCCTTGGTATTTCAACGATAACTCGGGTTTTTAGACACACTTTTTTGCCGCTTACCCTCAAAAATAGTTCCTTCATTAGGCAACGACATCGTTGTCATCAAAGCAAGCATAAACATAAGCGGACCGAGCGCATTTCCATACGTTTTGAACATCACACCAAAATCATGGCCGTATACCACCATCGACAAGTAAAGGAACATAAAATTCACAGCTGTAAACATAACCAACTTCAGCACGAACATAAGAACCTTGTACATAAGAATATCCTCCTCACTCACTCCACGGAGTCGCACACCAAATAGGTTTAATACTCATTCTATCCAATAATTTTTTGCCATACAATTGTTGTTGTTATTTTTGATAACACATAAAATGTATAAGGTGTTCTAAGTTTTACTTGTAACAAATAGAAATAGGGTTATGCTATCCCTTTCACGGGGATTCTTGCAGCAAAAACTAGGACTTTTTTGGACTTCTATTGTAATTACTTTTATGGTTACTTTTACATAAACCACCTTGGGTGCATAGATAAACACCAAATTCTCAGCTGCAAGTCTTTTTCGATTATAGTCGATAAATTTATCATTTTTACATTTGTTTCTATTATAAACGAAACAAATTAAAAATTCACCTTTTAGTGTGCTGCTTGATAACGAAAATAATATCGGTAAGCACAATACCAACGACTACGCTCACCCATGCCAAACTCGGTGTAAGAAGCCAAGCGAGAACACCGAAGATAAGCAGTCTAAGCAATACAGAAATAGTCAAAAAAGACCAACTTTTTGTTGGGCATTTCTGTTGATCAGTCTTCAATGCGCCCATCAGAACCATAACCGCAGCTGCCGCGCAAGAAAATAGCATATTGCCCAAGAACATGACGAGTAGCGTGCACCAGCCAGCGATAGTACAAAGCATCCACCATTGCAACATCAATGCAAGCACAAATATGACGACATCGTATACTGCTTCCATCAGCATATTCGCAACGATTAACGAGGAGAATGTTAGAGACACACCTCTAGGAACGCCTGTTTTACCTGTGCTCGCATGCTGTAATGCAATCATGTTGCTCACCTCGCGCGCTTTACGCGCTCTTCTTCAAGCATTTGAACGCCAAGCTCAACAGCTTTCTGTGAAGCTTCCTGTAATTGCGCATCCGTCATCCCGCGTTGCCAAGGCTTTTCAAAAACAAACAGCAACACACTAGTAATCGCTGCACCAATAATAATGCTTAGCAGCGTGATATCGGAAACAAGCAATAAAGCAATACCAGAAGTCACCAGAAGCCTGAGCACAAAATCGATGATTCCAATAAGCAAATCACCAGACCCGTCATCTGGTCTACGATGCCTATTCCACTGAAGATACGCTGCACTTAGCAGCGAAAACACCACAACACTCAACGCGAGTATGACCACAGTTTCCCAACCTAGTACGCGGTGGCCTACGAACTGCTGTACAAGCAACGCAATAATAAGAGTGCAAACGCCAGCAACAGTTTCTGTAATCACATGACCCCAAAAAGCATGCTTAAAAAGCACTGGCCTTACCTTCATCTCACTCATCATCTTCTCCTATATATTAATCCAATACCTTCTTGTCGTAACATTTCCTCTTGATAAGCTATTTTTCACTTTGTTTTCTAAAATTCCACCATTATTTTCTATAACTCGTATCGAGCCAATATTGTCATCATCGCATGTAATCAAAATTTTATGTAGATTCAAAGTCTCTTTACAATATGTAAGTGCCATAGAAAGCATTTTCGTTCCATAGCCCTTCATACATTCAGACTGTCTAATCTCGTACCCTATGTGACCACCATAGTTAATTAAAAAAGAATTTAATTCATGCCTAATATTAATTTCACCAATAAATTTTTCATTATCTATCAGCCAAAATGTAGTAGCTTTAACATAATTTTCAGGTAAATTTATACCATGTTCATAGTTATAAGAACTCTCTATAATTGTCTCAGGGTGTATAAAACGTCTTTCTGCATTCGGCCTAAAAATTTCATCTTCTTCATTTGCTTCTATATAACCTTGAATATATTTACTATCTGGTCTAATTAATTTCATAAGTTCTCCTTATTTTTAATATGCAATTCTAATAAGAATACAATTCTATTAAAATTAGAATCCATACCAGGCTGTTTAGCTTTAATAGTATTACTATTAAAAAAAAAACCACACATACAAGCTTTATTAAAGAAAAATTTTTTTATTTTTCCAATAAGTGCAGGCTTTTTGAATACATAAAATTTTTCTTTCCACCCATTTACTACTTATTACGAAGCAAACCAACTTTCATAAATTCTTTATCTCCAATACGGAACTTTTTACTATTAAACGCCACCCCCATAATTCTGCTAATAATATACTCATCAGTTATAAGCACGAAATACTGCTTATCTTTTTTATCCACCAAATAATACTGATCAGCCCCAAGAGTAGAAACAGCTTTACTGAAATCATATATGCCAAACAATGGCAATCCTCCAAGGAGAGTAGAAAACCATCCAACAAAATTATCCACCATTTTCTCAGATGAACTGTTATAAGTCTTAACAACAGTTAGCATATTGATTTCTGAGTCATGATATTCATCTAATACAATCTGCTCTTTAATTTTCAGCTTCTTAAAACCGCTCAACCTACCGTCGAAACCATATTTATTGAGATTAATAGGTTTCTTAGTAATAGAAAAATCAACGCTATTGTTCTCATCCAAAAGATAATCAACACTCACGCTTAGAGCAGATGCAATAAATTTCAGATTCTCTATATCTGGCAAACCCCGATTCGTTTCCCATTTTGCTACAGCAGCACGAGATACCATCAATAATTCCGAAAGCTCCTCCTGCGTCAACCCAGCTTCCAGACGAGCCTTTCTAATTTTTTCTCCCAAAGATATAACACTACTCATAACACAACTCCTTTCAAATCAGTTATTACACATCATGAAATTACTTGACGGAAACCAAATTAGTATTGAAATATTTGATTTAGATACCGCCTAATTACAAACTAACAAATAATTTACAGCGGAAAAAGAAACAAGGTGAAACACTATAGTTACCAACTGTAACAGCATAAGAAATCAAATAATGTAGGGGACTTTTTTAAAATTTTTACACCGATTTGTTCCCTAAAACATAAGCAACTAGAGCACGCAAATATGGATTCTACTATCTGACAATCACTATCTGACAATCACTATCTGGCAATCTTCAGATACTCTTCGATTCTGGCATCCAACAATTCTGCCTACTACCACTCTGCCCTACTACCAATATGCCCTACTGCTCTTTGCAATTAGTCCAGTGCTATATTCATAAGTATAAGTGTTCTGCATATGAGCATCACTCGGCGACCAGCTTCCATTTGAAGATTTTGAAGCCTTAAACAGAATATAAAGACCACATTTTCCATCCTGAGAGTCCCTGTTATACTGCAGATAAGTAATGTCCGAACGGCTTTCACTCAGAACAAAATACATATCCCCCTTCGCAGTATAACTCTCCTTAAACGTAAATCCTTTCGCCGCAAAATACTTATCAAATATCTTAAGCGCTGCATTTCTTTCCCTCTTTGATTCTAAATCACGCTCAGTGTCATCATGCAAATCGGAATTTTTCTCTGGCTCTTCAGCCTTTAATCTTGTATCTTTTAATCTTGTATCTTTCCTGTTATTGCGATCGATTCTGCTATACCACTCAGATTCACTTATTTTTGGATCAGTATCACTTGAATCTTTCATTGGTCGAAGATACTTAAGGAAAAATGGGCCTTCAGACTTATAAAGATAATACTCAAAAGGAGCATACATATCATCCACGTGCTCTGTGTATGTACCATTATCATTTTGTTTCACAGAATATCTACCAACAATAAACAAAACGTCAAAAAATCCAAGACCTAAGATAATCAGCACACAAAGCAGAACATGTAGACAACGAAGTACAATTCTTATACCTATCTTCCGTACACGCGAAATAAGATAGAGATTATAGAAGACACATACAAGAGCAATCGTAATAATCCAAACAACTGGCATTGCCGCGCATATAACATACGCCCAAGTCTGCAAAAGCCACTGATTTGGAAGACGTACCGCAGTTATTCCAAAGAATGCAGTTAGAATACCACTTAACACAAAAAAGTAATAAAGAACCAGTGAGATTCTACTCTTCCCCTGTTGCTTACCATAGCTAAGAAAAGATTTGTTACGCTCTACATTCGCACTCCGAAAACGACTGTGTATATTGCGCTGCCAAATAACACAAATAACCCAAATAATAGAAACTCCAACAAGAAACAGAATTGCAAAACAATAAGTGATCCATCCAAAAAGCTGTAGCTTATTGGACGCCATAAAAGCAGTTCCAATAATCATTAAGATGGAAAAGATTTCCGCACTCAGCCGCAAAACCTTATACTTTGGCAATTCCTTATTTGCACTGTTAAGGTTCTCACATATTTGCTCATGTGATTCACAATATAGTGGATTTTTCTCCTCTCTGGGAGTATGTTCCTGCTTTTCCTTCTCTTTCATCGATGAATCTGACATTTTTCTGTTCCTATCATCGTTCAAGCTCTTCAAAAACATCATCTATCGAATAACTATCACCTTGAACCGCCTGATCATAGCCTTTATCCATCAACGCGTTAAACGTTTTCTCATCCATATCATCTTGTGCTGGAAGCGACTTTGGAATAGTAAGCGAAAACGGAATACCGTTATTAAGAATGATTTGACGATAAAACATGTCAATAGCAGTAGCCCTAGTAATTCCAATAGTTTCCAGAATCTGCTCCGCCTGCTGCTTAATATTTTCTTGTATTCTCACATTCACATTCGCTGTTTTAGTAACTGCCATATCAACCAATCTCCATAAACACACCATAAATACTGTATCGCATATTGCAATACAATTTACATGAATAGGATGTCTCGACTGATATATACGCTTTCAACATTCTCACTAATAATTTAGTGCAAAATACTACTATTTCTTCTTATAGCCTATAGCAACATTACCTGTTTTATTAATCCCTGGTACTTTAAGAACATCAGAACTTGACTTGTCTTTTAAATCAAATTTCCCAACTAAAAATAAAGCTTTAAGTCCTGAACTAGGCAAATTAAACTGTGAGTCAACTAATTTGACGGGCTTATCTCCAAGAGTGACTTTAGACAAATCATAATGAGAATCCAGAATATCTCGTGACACAAAGAGATACAACTCATCCTTATTCATATAGTTTTCTGGTATACGAAACTCTTCTTGAGACACCGCCACTGTTTCCCAATGATACGACGCAAGCGCCGCCTTCTCATCATCGTCGGCACATCCCGCAAGAGAAAAGAGAGAACCTAGCAGCAGAAGCATAACAAGACAACTTTGAAAAATGTTTTTACAAAAAATAGTTTTACTTCTCATAACACCATTACCTTCCTTTTCATTAACACAACTTTGGATTAAATGATTATAAAACAGATTATTAAGCAAACAAGATCTACAATTCACTCTGATTACTGTAATAATCTTAATAAATATATTACTTTTTCGTATTAATTTGTCTAGATTATCGACACTAATCTCTTCATTTACTAGCAAACTATACTTTTCATAAACAGTAAGATTCACGAAACAGAAGAACCAGAAGAATTAATATCGTCATGCACGTTTAATACTTCCAACGATATTCCCTCATAAACGAAGCAATTACCTGCAAATATTCACCTTTATAATATTCAACAAGCAACTTCTTAAACTCAGGAACCTTATTTTCTGAAATAAGCAACAAGCCATTACCGTGAGAAATCAAATAATGTAGGGAACTTTTTTACAATTTCTACACCGATTTGTTCCCCAAAAACACAAGCAATCAAATTAATAATCACTCGACTGAAAATAGTAAGCCGCGCTCAAAAACCGCGAAAACCCAGCTTAAAACCGCTTCGCATTAAACCTTTTAACGATAGCCCTCGCAAACCCCTGCTACACAAGGACTAAAATGCACCCACCTAATCAGCCTCCTGCATCTTATAGCACGGTGAAGCGCCGTGATGGTGAGAAGCCCCGCTTATTTTCTCGTTTGAGTTTGAACATAAAAATAGCAGACAAAGGGAAGGAAATGAATTCACACCAAAGTGAGTGTTTGACCTTCTATTAAGCTTAACCTTGCCTTTTCTCTTTATATATTCTTCAATATCAAACACATTATTATTGTCATAATCTTCTAAGAAATAATGTTTATGTAACGATCTCTTGCCATAATAGCTGGATTCATTAATATCTTTCATCTGAAATTATATGCTCTATTCCACTATGCTCCGATTTAAGATATTCTTTCATAAATGTCGGGTAAGCCTTGCACTTATCAAGCTCATCTATAGGTAACCAATGCATTGTCTCTTTAGCACCTGACTCTGTAGTGCTTTGGCTCGTAAAATCTCTTTTGCCCATGGGTTTCATCATGTAGTAGAATGTCAGCTCATGGAAGTCTACTCCTTTTAAGCCAGAGCTGCCGATGAAGAAGTTCTCGTGTATGACGGCAAGGTGATCTACTTCATAATTAAGACCTGTCTCTTCAAATACTTCTCTCTTGACGGCTTCTTCTGATGTCTCGCCCATGTGAACCGCTCCGCCAACTGAGTAGTAATAGTCGTCCTCATCATTTCTTGCAAATAGCACACAACCTTCTTCGACTATGATGGCTGCTGCTCTATATCTAAATGCTTTTTTATCGTTAATAAATCCGCAATTATGTTCCATAGTTTACTCCTTTAGAAAATCTGGTAAATATTTGTGTATAATACCTTCTTGCGAAAAATTCATTGTATCCATCAATAAAACATATTTAGGATAATTATCCTTAACCAATCGATAAACACCAAATTCCCTACTACGAGTCTCTTCACCAGCCATCAAATAAGAGACTTGATAACTTGGAGGAATAAATCTTATCGAGAACAGAAGAAGGCTGGGTGTGGCTGTCTAAAAAATG
This sequence comes from Gardnerella sp. DNF00753, assembly GCF_049244275.1. Taxonomy (NCBI): domain Bacteria; kingdom Bacillati; phylum Actinomycetota; class Actinomycetes; order Bifidobacteriales; family Bifidobacteriaceae; genus Gardnerella; species Gardnerella sp. DNF00753. Next base: position 556,934 of record NZ_CP058393.1, on the reverse strand, counting down.
TCCACACCCACGACGTTAAAGCCTATATGTACGACATTTTTAATCATACTTTCACTCCTTGGGGGGGGGTAATATAAGCGCAAGCATACCATATTTCGTCTGGATAACACCTGTTATTCGCCACAAAATCGACGCTGAAAGTCACTTATTTCTTTCCAAGCCTCCACACTTTGAGCACTACTTCTATTACTCCGTAAGTCAATGCAGCCAACGGCCAACCGTTTTGTTTACGCAGTTCCAATATTTTATCTGCTAAAATCATAAAAACATCTCCATTTCAAACTCGAATTCATCATGATTATGGTGAAATTATAGATGAAACAGCAGTTGCGTAGTAGCAAGTGCGATTGGCAATTTCCGTTGAAAGCGCAATTTCTGCCGACAAATGAGCGCAACCGACCGCCAATTTGTTTTCTCTCATTTTTGCACAGCGCTTTCCAATCATCTTAACGAACGCCGCCAAACATCGGAACTAAAATCCGCCAAGCGTCCTACTAATACACCAGTAAAGCCACACAGCACAGATGACTCAGTTCGTAGAGATTTCAATCCCATAGTAACGACCGTCTGTTTATTTCGCTTGACAATGCATAAGCATTTATACCAGCGTCATCTAGAACATCTGGTAATTTTTCATGTCCTTGAAGTTAACATACTCAACGCCATTAAATTGTGGGTATGACTGTCCTGTATAAATAATTTTAGGATTCTTTGCATTTTCTTCCGCATCTACAAAAGATAGCAAATTCTTAGAAAACGATCTATTAGGTGTCATTGATGTTTTTATTTCGATCGGATATAAAGCATTTTCTTTCTTTATAATCAAATCCACCTCTATACCTTTTTCTGTTCTCATGTAAAACAGCTGAGGAGTTTTATTCTCATTCAATCGAGATTTTAGGACTTCCGAAACGATTAGATTTTCAAAAAGATTTCCACGTAACGGATCTCTATTCGCTTGATTTTCTGTTTCAATTCCCAATAAGTATGAAGCCAATCCAATTTCTGTAAAATAGATTTTTGGCGATTTGGTATGCCGCTTTGAAATGTTAGAAAAATATGGCTGTAACTTATACACTATATAAGATGCCTCAAGTACTGACAGCCATTGCGACAAAGTTGCAGATGAAACGCCAACATCTCCAGACATAGAAGACAAATTTACAACTTGCCCAACTCTGCCTGCAAGCAAGGTTAAGAATCGTAGAAACTTATCCAAATTCTTAACTTCCAACATTTCGCGTAAATCTTTTTCCACATAGGTATTCAAGTAATCGCGATAATACACACTGCTTTCTCTTGAATTTTCCCTATATAATTCAGGCATAAAACCCTGAATTAATAACTTATCGGCAGATAATTTACCTAGACGTCCATCTTCGGCAAGTTCATCCATGCTTAATGGGAGAAGCGTTACTATGCTCGTTCTACCTGCTAAAGATTGAGAAATTTCTTTTTGCAGGGTTGATTGATGACTTCCAGTTAGTATAAATCGTCCATTTCTCTCTCTGTCCTCGTCAACCATAACTTGCACTGCTGAAAGAAGCTCAGGCACTCGCTGAACTTCATCTATAATAAGAGGTTCTTTGTAGCTTGCAAAAAATCCTCGGTAATCTTCTGTAGCTAACGCTCTAGTAAAAGGATCTTCTAAATTGACGTAATTGTATTCTGGAAAACACTCCTTTACTAGGGTAGTTTTACCAGATTGTCTCGGCCCGATTACAGTAACTACAGGCACTTGCTTGGAAACTTGCACCAACTTTTCAGCAACTTTTCTTTTTATCATAAAAGACTCCCTTTTCATAATAGGGTATACATTTTGGGCGTAAATTTCAAGTTCAACTTTAAAATTACGCCCAAAATGGTCAACTTATCTTTTACGAGTAAAAAACACGCAGCAAAAGAATTGCTCCGTACACTAAATATTTTGCCCTTTATGATTTGATGACATGTATTTTACACACCGTGCTTTCCAATCATCCTCACTAACGCAAGCAAACACATCAGTCACAGCCTGCAAATCTTCACCTTCGTAATACCCAACAAGCAACTTCTTAAACTCAGAAACCTTATTTCCTGGAATAACCAGCAAACCGTTACCGTGAGAAATCAAATAATGTAGGGAACTTTTTTACAATTTTTATACCATTTTGTTCCCCAAAACATAAGCAACTAGAGCGCACAACTACTCGACAGCAAAATCGCATTCAAAAATCGCGAAAACCCAGCTTAAAGCCACTTCGCATTAAACCTTTTAACGATAGCCATCGCAAACCCCTGCTATACAAGGACTAAAATGCACCCGGCTAATCAGCCTCCTGCATCTTATAGCACGGTGAAGCGCCGTGACGGTGGGAAGCACCACTTATTTTTCTCGTTTGAGTTTGAACATAAAAATAGCAGATAAAGGGAAGGAAATGAATTTACACCACTTTTAGGACTTGACCTATGAAATAATTAATAGTTCCATTTTCAATCAATATATAGAGACCGAGTCCAATAAACACGACAGGTACAATTACTTTTTCGTACTTTTCCACAGTCTCTCCGATAGCAGAAATTGAGGCGAGATTTTGAGATAATTTGCATAGAATCAAAATCCCTAAGGCAAATATTACTAAACTTATACTAATCTCAATCAAACTCTTTCCTGTAAAATAAGGGATATAAATTCCTAAATTATCTCCACCCATTGCCACTGTTAAACTTGTAAATGCTAAGATTTTTGATCCATTTCCGGTAATTTTCCCCTCGATATCTTCTTCATCAATATCTTCATCCACAAAAATTGCTCTTATACCAAGACCTAGCGGAATTAGACCAAGGAGTCCGATAATCCAATCTTGTGGAATAAAATTTAAAAAGTAAGCGGCAATAAGACTAGCCAGTACAAGCAGTCCTGTACCTAAATACTGCCCTAAATAAATTGATTTCAAACCTTTCTTTCCTTGACTAGCGAATAAAATAGTCAAAACAACTAAGTAGTCAATGGATGTAGAAACAAAAACTAATAAAGCGGATACTATTAGGGGCATTCACTTAGGGATTTAATTCCTAAAAAATTATCGGCGTAATCGGTATTACTACCGGCTACGCCGATTTTACTTATGGAGTGGAATATCAACTGCACCTATGTAATTCCACTGTATCCATATGGTTTGTTTCTTGGTTCTTGTACCTGCTACCTTTTCAGATTTTTCAACATAAATCTTATCTACAAAGGTTCGAATGATCTCTGCATTAAGTTCTTGTATATCTGTGTATTGTCGTACTAATTTCAAGAAAGAATCCACGTTGAGACATTCCTCTTGCGCTTTAGAAATAAAGGCTTCAAGGGATTCAATCTTGCTTTTCAGTTCAGCTTGTTCCTTGTCGTAGGACTCAGACATGCTCTTAAATCGTTCATCAGAAATTTTACCGTCTAAGTTGTCTTCATAGAGATGCTGAACAATTGTGTCAAGTTTGCTAATTCTTGCTTTTGCTTGCTCGAGTTCCCTATTAGAGGACTTTAACTTTTGGGTTAGTTCTTTCTCGCTTTTCTTCATCACAAGTCCCACGAACTCTTCTTCGTGCTGTTTGGCAAATGAAGTAATCATTCGTAGCTCGTGAAGCAGTATTGCTTCGATCTGAATATTTCTAATTTGATGTGATGAGCATTTGCCTTTTTGCTTACGATATGTAGCACAGACAAAGTATTCTTTATCATGGCTCCAACCTTTTCCTCGAACCTGATAAAGCTTGTTACCACAATCCGCACAAAATAGCATTCCCGATAACACCGGCATCTCTCCAAGATTGGTACGCACTCGTCTACCATCTCTTATACGTTGAACAATATCAAAAGTTTCCTGGTCAATAATTGCTTCGTGTGTGTTTTTGAAAATTAGCCAGTCTTCTTTGGGATTCAATAATGTTTTCTTGCACTTGTACGATTTCTTTCTTGTTTTGAAATTGACCGTATGCCCAAGATATTCTTGCTTTTCAAGCATATTAGAGATAGTTTTTTGATTCCAGACTCCCTTAATCTCCGATTTCGCGGAAGGAATTTTAATACCAAGAGAGAAAAAATGCTCAGAAGGTGTTGGAATATTCCTTTTGATTAGCTCATTGGCAATCTGGCTAGGCCCATACCCATTAACGCAGAGTCTAAAGATTTCACGCACTACACTGGCAGCTTCTTCATCTACAATCCAATGATTTTTATCTTCAGGATCCTTAAGATATCCGTAAGGAGGATTGATGCAGAGCGGCTTCCCACTTTGTCCTTTTGCTTTAAACACAGCTTTTATTTTTCTGCTTGTGTCTTTAGCATAAAACTCATTGAAGATGTTGATGAAAGGTGTCATGTCGTTGTCTGACTGATTATTGCTATCTACGCCGTTATTTATTGCAATAAAGCGAATATCAGCGTTAGGGAATACCATCTCTGTATACATACCAACTTGCAGATAATCTCTACCCAAGCGTGACATGTCCTTGACGATAATGGTTCCAATCTTTCCTTCGTCAATGAGAGCAGTTAATTTAAGCCAATCAGGTCGCTGGAAATTAGTACCCGAGTAGCCATCGTCTACAAAGAACATAAGATTGTTGAAATGATTATCCTCGGCATACTTTTTCAGCATGCTCTTTTGATTGATAATGGAATTGCTGTCACCTTGTAATTCATCGTCTTTGGATAAACGGCAGTAAAGTGCCGTTATCTTGCCTACATTATCTAGAGTATAAGAAGGCTGTCTATTTAGTTTATTCATCTGTTTTTCCTCCTTTCCGACAGCCTTCAAGCGGTCAGTATATATTCCCGTATAACTCAGAATTTATCAAGTTATTTAGCTTCTATTACATGGTTTAAATTGCTTAAAATAAGGTGTTTGATTAGGTCTTTGACACCTTTCTGAGCACTCTTGCTTTCAAGAGAGTTAACCGTAAATTCAGTATTTCCGATTCTTAACACTTCGGTTTTTACCGGTGTATCCTTAATTTGTTCATCCATGCATTTTGACCTCCTTGTTTAAGAAAGTTGCAATACTTTAATTGCTTCAGGATGTACCAGTTTCCCATCCAAATACTCAAAAGAGAGGTAACCTATCTGGTCTATAAGAGAAAATATTTCGTTTAGAACCTTGATGGTTGGGTTATGGCGTTCGATAATCCAATAGTTGGAAAAATCACCAAAGGCGATAACTTTTGCTCCCTTTTGCGAAGAAGGCATGGCATTGTCAATGACCACAGGTCTGCCCATTAAGTTGCCATCAAAATCAGGTAGGATGTATGCTCCGGTAGTGTCCTTTAAGGTTTGAAGATAAAGAGCAGTTTCATCATTCATAAGCCACGTGGCATTTTCTCGATACTTACTATCTAGCGAGAAGAATAAATGTTTGATGGTATCTGCGGAAATCTCTTTTGCTTGCACAGCAACCTCAGCACCTGATGTATCTGATAAAATTCCTGTCGGCTTAGTTATCCCATCGCCATTTATAAAAGCTTCCGACTCACTCAATGTAAATTGCTTTGTCAGTTCGCTTGTGATGAACTCTTCGATATCAAAGTCAAGATCAGCTGTAAAATCCGTACCCAAACGAATAAGGTTAACTAGGGTATAATCCGTTACATCAATACGCTTAAAGCCATCTTTAATAGGCATATGCGTAATGATATTCGCATCATAATCTTTCATCCATTTAGTGAACGGTGTACCTTCATAGATGAACAATTTGCTTGATTGCGAGTGTGCTTTTACCACTGTACACAGTTTTCTAAGATTACTTTTGTTTGCAAGTTTTGCTTCGAGTTTTGCTAGAGAAGAAGTCGGCAAATCATAGGCACCTGTATGAATGTGGCGCAGTTTTCCTGCAATATTGTTCGCATTACCATTTGCGTCGCGCAGTACGTTCCAAAACGTGTTGTGGTAGTCCTGACTTGCTAGTTTCATTTCTTTTTCAATATCTCTGTTAATCATAATTGTTAGTTCCTTTCATTACTGTTTTCTGCAATTACTGCAGTAATTTGCTTGATTTTGCCCATTTACCCTTTTGAATTCGCTGTTTTTGCACGCAAGACCCTGCGCCCGTTCCCGAAGGGGTACTCTTTAGAGATTTGACCCCCCCCCTAGGGGGTTAGGTTCAGAAAGTAGTATGCGAATAAATTTCTAACAGCACAGTACCTAGGCAGGTTTTCTTTCTTCAATGTTGTCAAAAAGCTGAAATCATTTCAGTATTTTGATTTGTGCATGATAGTATTTCTTCTTCATGTTCAACACAGGTTTGCGATACGAATTACGCAATCATAGGCACCACCTCCTTAAACGTGGCATGATGTGGCAGTTAAATTTCGTTATTGCCTTATAGGGTTATATGGGGATATAGGTTATTAACTGCCACTAGTTGCCACTTAAAAAATCGCTAAACTCACTTTTAAGCCTGTAGCCTTTAAGAAGCGTGGTTTTTTCTCCGCCTGTCTTGGGACGCTTTCTTACAACCTCGGCAAATTTTCTTAATTCCTGATTGAAGTTTCTGCTGTTCTCAGAAAAACAGCCGTTATCAATGCACCACTTCTTGTAGTGGTCGTATACAACTGCCGTTCGAATCTCAGAGCTCTGGTCTTTAACGAGTACATCTTCAGCAAACTGTGCCATCTTGTCACTGTCGTGGGCATAACTAAAAATGGCATCAAGAACGCTATTAGGCGGCTTAAAGCCTTCATCTCGGAGGTGGGTAAAGCCTTCAAGAAGCCAGTTTAAAATGGCACTTTGCACCTCTTTTTTAGAAAACTCCGCCTTTAAGGTTTTATCCTGTTCCCACGCTTCAAAATGCCTGTTAAAGGGAATAATCTGCATGCGGTCGCTACTAAACACTGTCATATCGCTGATGACGGGCAGATAATTGGTGTTCACGTACAGTTTGAACTGTGGTTTAAAGTCAAAACTGTTCTCATGCAGGAATCGAGCGTTTAAGGTATCACTTCCCGTCATGTATTTAACTTGGGCTGAATTAAGGAATAGTCCTCGGCTCGGCTCAGATATATTGGCAAAGCGAACACCGGCAAGGCGTGCTACATCCTCGGTCGGCTGTGAGCTATTAGGGTTCTTCTTTAGAGCAATGGTTTCCGCGCGTACCGCTTTTCCGTAATCGCCCATCACAGACAGAACGCTTTCCATGAGTGTGCCTTTACCGTTTCTTGTGCTTTCTCCAAAAAGAAAGAACATGCACTCATAGCGTGTATCACCGCTTAACGCATAGCCTAATGACTTTTGAAGATACAAGGCTTTCTCACAATCTCCGCTCATAATTTCATCGACAAACTGGCGAAAACGTTCACTTCTTGCCTTCGGGTCATAAAACACAGGTGATACTTTGGTAATAAGATCTGTTGCTAAGTGCTTGCGAAATACACCGTGCTGAAGGTCTAAAGTTCCGTTTTGGCAGTTAAATAGATAAATGTTCTTATCGAACGCTTCCATCGAAATGGGGTAAACGCTTTGAGCTTCCTTGATATAAATCTCACGGTTACGACGGCTGCTCCATTTGTTCCAATACTCAACAAGCATGGAACGGGTTCTCTCGTCTTTAATGACACCAGCATAACGTATAAGAGAAAGAGCTAAATCCTTGCATAGTTCCATCGTTTTAAGCGTTCCAATATCGCAAGTCCAACGTACACCATCGAAGATGAACCACATTTTGCGCTCCGGTACATAGTGCAGAATGTTTTGGAAAATATCAGCAAACAATCTGCCATTACCTAAATCACCGTTGCGATATCGTATATTTTCATCAGGCTTTAGTTCCTGTAATTTAGATAAGAGATCATCAAAGTCTTCCTCAGCACTTGCATTATGGAAAGGCTCATAGAAGGTATGACATTTAGAAACAGCTTTCTGAATGGTTGTGTTGCCATAAGTATCCGCGCCACGGTGTTCATCCCACTTAGGACGGAATAAAGCAGACTTACGAAAAAGTCGGTCTATTTGCTCCTTGTTACCGCCACAGTAAAAGGCAAGAATAGACACAAGCGCGGCATCTGCTTCGCTATGAGAAGGGTAAGCCGAAATGTCACCATGCCAAAGTGCTGTAAATTTAGCTCCATTTATGGCGTTGCCAGCTTTTTCAATAACAGATGTATCGCTTAAATATGACCTTGTACACGCGTTATTTTCTTTTTCATGAGTGTTTATGTTTCGCTTCATGTACGTGTCTAAAAGCCACATGATGGCTTCATCGTCTTCTAAAAGCTCGCCTTCCTGATACACGTCGCCCGTAACTGTTAGATAGCGATTCGTAGCTAGAGCGCTGTAAACCTCAATATCCCCATGCTTGATGTAATAAGACTTTTTATCGTATGCGCCGTTAAACAGAAGCAAGATATGAAAGCCATGCTTACTTGGGCTGTATTCGATATAAGCGTGCTTGAAATGGGCAATAATCTCTTTTGCCCAGTCTTTAATGATGCCATTATCGATGCAGTGGTCTAAATCGATGCCTAAGAGGTTATCAACAAGCTTTATACCAATTCCGTCGTATTGGTCTTTTACTTTCATGGCATCATCAAGCGAGGTGAAATCGCTTAAGTTGTCTGTAGCTGCTTTCTTTCCCGTTATGGGGTTATAAGGCGGCTTAGTGAGCCTACCGTTTTCTTGCTGCTCGTACTTCCATGAACAAAAGATATTCTTGTTCTTTAGTGCTTTTGGCAGTTTCTCTAGATCCATATTTGATCCTCCTTTTCTAGAAGGCTTATCCCTTCTACATCACAGGCAAAAGAAAAAGCCGACTTTTTAACCTGTCTTAAAAAGTTTTTTTGGTCTTCTACTTGGTAGCCATGAAAGAGGGTGTAATCTGACGGTTTTAGAAAAAATTTTTGACAATAAAAATCTCCTAAGCATTCATTAGGCATTTGCCTTGAATGAATAGCAAAGGAGACTTTTTTAATCTGCTATATTCCGGAGTGGCTAGCTCTTTATATCGTTGATATACTCACAGAATCGTGATAATATTTAACTATTAAAATAAGGAGGGAATTATGGCTGTTAGTTATAAAAAACTATTACATCGCATGATTGAAGAAGATATTTCCAATCAGGACTTAATGAGAATGAGCAATATTTCCGCCAACATTATTACGAAACTACGCACTGGGCAATATATATCACTGGAAAAAGTGGAAGGTATCTGCACAGCTTTACACTGCACGCCCAACGATATTTTGGAATTTATAGCGGAGGATGAAAAGTAATGGCTAATAATCAAAAACTGGAACTTACGTGGCTTGGTAAGGATAAAGAAATCAAAATAGAGCCTAGGATTCTAGTTGAGGATAAAGAAAAATCAAACTGCAAAAATGATCCTAATACAGAAAACATGCTCATACATGGAGATAACCTACTCGCACTAAAAGCGTTAGAAAACAAATATGCAGGTAACCGCGATCACTTCTTCATATTTGAAGTAAGTACCGTAGATGAGAATCCGCTAATCTATCATTATACATATAAGAAAACTACAATATATTTAGCAGAAAAATAGGAGCAGTTCAATTGACTGTTCCTATTTTTAATATTCATAAAATCTAAAGTCTTTATACTCTTTAACAATGGAGTCGCCAACCAGAACAGACTATACTGACCAGCGACTACCTTAAATTTAATGTTTCAGATTTATTTTCTTATCTCTAATTTCATAAACTACATCTGCTACATTTTCGAGTAATCGTTTATCGTGGGTGATAAACACGATAGTTCCGGTGTACTCCTTCATTAGTATTTCCAAAGCCTCTAAACTTGGTATGTCAAGGAAGTTACTGGGTTCATCCATTATTAGGATGTTATATCTACCCATGAGCATTTTAGCAAGCAACAATTTTATAATTTCTCCACCGCTTAAAACAGATAAACTTTTTCCAATATCGTTCTGTTTGAACCCCATAGATGCTAGCACTGAACGAATTTCTGATATATTGTAGTCACAATCCTTCTGCATAAACTCCATAACATTCTGATTACTGTTGTACTTGTAACCATTCTGTGCAAAGTAACCTATTTTTGCCTTAGGCGAAATAGAAATTCCTTCTTCATGGTTTAAGATCATTTGGATTAAAGTTGTTTTTCCGATTCCATTACCACCAGTTAACGCCACTTTTGCTCCTAACGGAATTTGAAAAGATGCATTTTCAAACAGAGCCTTATCCCCAAATACTTTATTAATTTCTGCACCGACTATAGGGTATGGATTATGGAGCTCCAATGCTTTACTTTGCCTGAAACGAATTCTGCGAATGCCTTCCGGAGCTTCTACTTTTCCTAAGGCCGCAATCCTGTGCTCTAGGGTTTTAGCAGCATTATACATCTTTTTTTCCTTACTTCCTATTGATTTTTGATGAGCTAAACGCCCTCCGTCTTCAGTACTTTTTTTCTTTGAAGAACCTTTTGCCTTCTGTTCTATTTTACGAGCCTGTTTTCGCTTTTCCTCCGCAGCCCTTTCCAATCGGGCACGTTCCGCAATAAATTGTTCGTATTCTGCAGCTTGGCTCTTACGTTCTTCCTCTTTCTGACGAAGATAATCAGAATAGTTTCCCCAATACTCAGTGATTTTGCCATCTTTCAGTTCCCATATTTTATCTACTATTTCATCAAGAAAATAGCGGTCATGGCTAATAACTAACAGTGCACCTGTAAAATATTTTAGCTGTCCTATTAGAAAATCAATTCCTTCACGGTCTAAATGGCTCGTAGGTTCATCCGCTAAAATACCATGAACCTGTGCCGATAAGGCCTGTGCTATTTTAAGCCTTGTTTCTTCACCACCGCTCATAGTCTGTATATTTAATTGCTCAACACCTAGCTTGCCTACAAGTGCAAAATCTTTTTCCTCCTGCAGAGTTACTTCGTCCAACTGGGGAATATAGGCAAGTTCACCCAGACGATTCATTTTACATCCTGGGGGAGTTAATTCTCCTAAAAGTACCCTGAGTAAAGTGCTTTTTCCAGCACCATTTGCTCCTACTAAACCAATACGGTCATAATCATATACTTCTAATTCATTTATATCTAAAACATCGCGTCCTTTGAATTCCACACGAATGTCTTTTGCTTTTAATATTAATTCCATAACATTTCCTCCTGTCTATAATCGCATGCTTTCATTTGCTTGTATGCAGGGAAAACCCTGCGATTTTAGCAGGAAGAGTTACATGAAAATAAGATACATAAATATTCCTCCAATATTGTTTATTTTAAATCTAATTTTCTAACCTCAGTTATCATTTGGCAAACTATAGCAATGCCAATAATTAAAATACCTGATAGTAAAAACCAATGATTTACACCGATTTTATCAGCAAAGAATCCAGAAAGAATTAACCCAATTGGCATAGCAAGTGACATGATACTTCCGATCAAAGAAAATACACGTCCTAAATATTCAGGCTTAATTTTCTCCTGAAAAAGAGCTGTTTGCACACCGCTATAAAATGGCACCGAAAGCCCCATTATTGCACAGCAAACTACGAATATTACAAATCCATTTGGAGGAAGTATTCCCGAAACGGCTAAACTGGTCCCCATTATAAAAAATGAACTTGTTATTAGTAATACATGCTTTTCGAAGCCCCCTAATCTTCCTAATAATAAGCCTCCTGCTAGCATCCCAAATGCAAAGGAAATTTCCGTAATAGAAATATGCACAGGCGTTCCATTAAAGTGTTCCATGCTTATTAAAGGAAATAGTGCATTGATTGGCATATAAACAAAAGTATATAGTGTTCCTAAGAGTAATAAGGCAAACAATCCTTTGTTTTGTCTCAGAACCACAACTCCTTCTTTCATCTCCCTTATGAAATTTGGTTCTAAACTTTGCACTTGATTACCCAGCTTAGGTATACGTACAATTGCTACCGTAATAGATGCAATTACAGCACCCAATACGTCGATGGCAATAATAGCATTTAAATCCCAAACGGAGTATAAGAGTGCTGCAACTGCCGGACTAACAATATAGCTTATAGACTGCAAAGACTGACTATAGCCTGCGCATTTCGTTAGCTGTTCTTCTGGTACTAAAAGTGGTGTAACCGCATTGAGTGCTGGGGTATGAAAAGCTGTTCCAATGCTACGGATAAACAATACTATCATAATCATCCAGACAGGTAGCTCCATACAGAATGCAACAATAGCAAGCACTGCACCAGCTGCTGCGATAATTAAATCGGCACCAATCATTATCTTCTTCCTATCATGACGATCCACTAGCACACCAATGGCAGGTCCCAAAATCGCATAGGGTAAAAAACCTACTAATGAAGCCATAGACAAGACCATCGCAGATCCTGTTTTTTCTGTAAGGTAAAAAATAATCGCCATTTGCAGGATGGCACTAGTGATTAATGATACTGCTTGCCCTGCCCATATTGCATAAAATTTTCGTTTCCAATTGTTGTATTTTTCCATTTATATTATCTCCTGCATATTATTTTGCTTGAATTTCTATTTTGAATAGCATTCTAGGCAATAAAAAATGCAGGCCAAACCCCACAATGTGGCTTTTGGTCTGCATACATACAATTTGGAAACATTCATATTAAAGACATAGTTAAATAAAGGTATAGTTAAATAACCAATATCCTCACCGTAACTAATGAATGCTCAATATCGTATAAATAAGCACAACAAAAAAGCCTATCATCGGGTATAGATTCTGCTTTTTTTATTGCCAGCTTATCTTAAACGCATTGAGGCTGTCATAGTTTCGGTTCCTCCTACATCTTTGTTTATATCAATTTGTAGTATAACACAACAAGATGATATGTTCAATATAAAAGTTATGGAATGAGACTCATACTTCCAATTCGATGCCAGATTTAAAGGATATGACGAAGTTTTCTTCATAGACTGTAACGCTCTGGATTATCTTCCTTAGTAGCAAGCGATTAGCTTTCACAAAATCTTCTGTTTGTAGTTTTAAAAATTCATCAGGATTTTCTAACTCAACCTCAAAATATTTCATTTTACATTCCCTCATTTCATTTATTGATAAATTGAGTTTGCAAAAAAGAGTGGACAATTTTTGTCTACTCTTAACCTTTAAAATAGTTTTTTTTTTAATCGATTTGAAGTTGCCTAAATTATTACTTATTCGGTAAAATGAAGTATTGCTTTCAACAGATTTCCTTCAACTACACTTCACTTGATTCAAACAAGGTGGGTACATTTCTATTCCCACAAACTCCTTGTCAATGGAAACAAACACGTACCCACAGGGTAAATGGAAATAGAAACTGATAATTTCTAGCTATCACTTCTACTCATTCCAAAAATTTTCTCACTCTGATACTTACCCACCATAAAGCAAAAAGCCTTGCAATCAAGGCTTTCATTATCCCTTTCGTTCAAAGGTTTCTAAGCTTTTACGAGCAGAGCGACACACTCAGCGGTTCGCTATCTCCGTTCTGTCTGCGTGCTAGCACTTGTCAATCACGGACAGCTATCGCATGGGCGGAAGTAAATGCTAATCTTCGTCGTTTTACTCCTTGACTAGCAAACTTACCGCCTCAACATGCTACGTTTGTAGGTTTCACAGGAACTCCTATTGCCGAAACATATCAGACCTTTGGTCAGGAAATTGATAGATACACTATGGATCAGGCGGTCGCAGATGGACTAACTGTTTCTATTAAGTATCATCCTCGTATTGCCAAGGTGTTACTTGATAAGACCAAAGCTAAAGAAATTGAAAATTACTATAAAAAGTGTGCCGATGATGGTGCAACGTATGATGATATTGAAGCCAGTAAACGTGCAATGAGTTCTATGGAAGTTATCCTTGGCGAGCCTTCTCGCTTGGAGAGGCTTGCTATAGATATTCATGACCATTATATTTCATCTTGTGATAGTGACCCAGATAGAATTCAGAAAGCAATGATTGTCTGCTCTAGCAGAAAAATTGCATATTCACTTCTTTTGAAATTCAAGGATAAATATCCGGAATGGTTTGAAGAAAAGAAAACTCCTGACGGAGTTACTGCAACAGATGAAGAACTTAAAGAATTAAAGCCTATGCCATTTATGGCTATGGTATCGAGTGTTGGAAGTAATGATGAAGCTGAGATGTATAACTATCTTGGTGGAGTTAAAAATGATAAACGTTGCGAAGAACTGGATGCAGCCTTTAAACAGGAAAAGTCTAATTTCCATATTGTTATCGTAGTTGATATGTGGATTACGGGATTTGATGTTCCGTCACTTACATATTTATATAACGATAAGCCTTTGAAGAAGCACTTGCTGATTCAAACTATCAGTCGTGTAAACAGAAAATATCCCGGCAAAGAATATGGTATGGTTATCGACTATATTGGCATTCGCGATAATATGCGTGAGGCCATGAAGGTTTACGGTGGTGATACATCAGTTGCTCCCACATCGGATGACGTTGAGCAGGCTACCTCTGCATTCAGGGAGGAGATTGAAATACTTAAAGCACTGTTTACAGATTATGACTTAGCTCCATTCCTTAATACGAAATGTGACCCTGTTGAAAGATATAAATTACTTTCCAAAGCGGCTGAGTATGTCTTTACATCAGCACAGGTCTTGCAGACAGAAGGAAACGGAAAAACTAATCAGGTCTCATTTAAGACATATTTCTTAAAGTCTGTTAAGAGAATGAGAAGTGCTTTTGATATTTGCCAACCTTCTGGAAATCTGGGCGAAGAAGAATCTGCGCTTGCACAGTGCTTTATGGCTATAGCAGGCTTCGTTCGTAAAATGAGTGGAACCAGCGATGTTGATGCTGAAACTATGAATCTTGTGGTATCAAAGATGGTTGAAGAGGCATTAAAATACAATAAGGTAGAAAGTGTTCTTGAAAGTGGCGAGGAAGAAGATATCTTCTCTCCTGAATACTTTGAAAAATTATCAGATGTAGAAATGCCTGCTACAAAGTTAGAATTACTTATCAAAATGCTCCGTAAGCAAATAAAGGAATATGGCAGGGTTAACCAATTAGCAGCGAAATCTTTCCAAGAAATGATTGAAAAGACTATTGATGAGTACCATGAAAGACGTAAGCACCTTACTGCTGAAGAAGCCGGGGCAACACAGGAAGCTGCCTCAGAAGATATTATTAAGGCTGCAACTGAACAAGCTTTAGTGATACTTCGTCAGATGAACGAAAATCGTGAGAGTTTCCGTAAAATAGGATTAACCTTTGAAGAAAAGGCATTCTATGATATTTTGATTGCTCTTCGTGACCAGTATAAGTTTGAATATGGCATTGACAAAGAAGTTAACGGTGTTGTGATAAACGATAAATGCAAGACACTTGCTAAAAAAGTTAAGGAAATAATAGATACCGAGTCTTCATTTGTGGACTGGCTCAACAATCAGAATGTGCGTAATCAGTTAAAATTGAAGATAAAGATTTGTTTGGTTAAGAACGGCTATCCGCCACAGTATAGTCCTGAAGTGTTCACAAAGGTGATGGAGCAGGTAGAAAATTTTGAGGAGCATTCTGAAACAACTTCAGAAAGTTAGATTATTCCTTTTCCTTATTGCTTCTATGTGAAGAACTATGATGTTTGCTGAGAATAGTGCCCTATATGGTAGAAAGAAGGATGGTGAATAACATGGGAAGTATTGTTTTAGAATTACAGAATGAAATTGTGTCATCAAATTGCGATGTTGTTAATATATTACGCAAAGCACATTTGATTGCATCAAAATTAAAGCTTGCTGATTTTGATCAATGGATTCAACACGAATTAAATGGTTATCCTGACCCAGAATCTTGCCCTGAGTATAGAAAGGTTCGTGGAAGTTTAAAAACTTTCAATCCTTATCGCGGTTGGATTCCAACCTCAATACAGGATAATGAATACGAAAAAAAGATTTGTGAAAGAAAGTTAGTAAATTCAATTTCTGAAATCATTTCTTTATGTCAGTCCTCAGGAAATGTATTAACTTTAGATTTTTCAGGCGAACAACTTGCATTGTTTGATAAAATGGCTGATTCGCTACTTCCAATGGATTATGCATTACATGTACCTACAACTGCAGTTAAAGACATTGAAGAAAAAGTCAAAAATACTATTTTAGAATGGACATTGAAATTAGAATCGGAAGGTATTGTAGGGGAAAATATGGTTTTCTCTGAGACTGAAAAAGAATCCGCAGTGAACATGCCGCAAACCGTGAATAATTATTACGGGAATACAAGTGTGATCAATTCGCCATCCGATAATGTACAGATAGTGTCTGGAAGTGAGAATACAGTTACATTTTCCTATGATAAAGTTAAGGATGTAGTTGATGCCGTTGAAAAAAGTATTAGTGAATCTGATTTATCAAAAGAGGATATAGAAACCGCAACAGAATTATTAGCTGACATCAAATTAAAAATTGAAGAAGAGAAGAAACCGCATATTTTAAAATCAGCATTGGTTGGACTAAAAGACTTTTTAATTAATACAGGTGCCAGCGTTACTGCAGTGTTAATACAAGCTCAAATACAAGGTTTGTTCTAAAAATCTCAAATACTATTTCGGTATCTGAGTATAAGAAAACGGCCACACAGAGTATCTCTACTCTTGTATGGTCGTTTTATTTCTTATGTTCCCGCTTAAAGGCTTTCAGTTGGTTTTCTTTTAATCCCTTACTGAACACTCCTTTGTTTCCATTATTTCTCCTTTCAAAATGTTAAATTTTTTAGACAAGGGGGTGCGGACATTTTTTAGACAGACGCACCCTCTTCTCTCCATTGATACTCAACCCGTAACTCTTTTAACAGCAAAAAACACGTCAGCGACTTGCTGATATACTTTTATTTTACCTTACACTTTTCCTGTAAGCTTAACACTTTAGTTCCGTTTTGCTCCCATCAAGGAAAGTAAACTCAACCTTTCCATATTGATGCACAGTTAGATGGTCAACCATGCTAAGCCAGACGTTTTCATCGAAAACCGTTAACAAGTCCTGCTTTTTCAAGTCCTCGATAAAATATTCAACTCCATCATGCCTCATTTGCTTTTCAACAATGCGAGCTTTTACTCCCTTAAGCCTTGATTCTACAGTATTGAACCTGTTCACTAGACTCGTATATTTTTTCTCATACTCATCCTTGTTCTGCAATTTCCGTGCATTTTCATTGATACAGTTGTTAATCTTTTAACGATTACCCCTAATCACCGGCTAAACAGGACGGACATTGAGCCTGACTTTAAGATTCATAAAAAGAAATGACTATTACTGACAGAAATCAGTAATAGTCACCCAACGTGAGATATTCAACTATTGACTTGAACCAAACAAAATTCAATCAGTCTTTCGAAGGACAGTCTTAAGCGAAATCACTGTGACACCAATAACAAAAGAGGTGAAACCAATTCTAATAGCAAGTGTGCCATCCCATATTAAGGCAACCAGCATCGCGATTAAGGCAACCGTCAAGCCGAATGTCGCTACTTCACGGCAAAAACGAACGAGCTTGTCCATTCCTTAAATACCTCCTCGTGCACATACTAATAATCAGGCCTCATTTTACCTTTTGAGCTATATTTTACCACTTCACAGGGTGGGTGCAAAATGGCGAATCGACTTGCATGAGCGATTAAGACATAATTCGCGAATGCACTTCGATTCGCTGAGCTTGCTCAAAGTTGAAAGCACAGTGTGCTTTCAACGCAAGCGAAGTACGTTAACATCCTGTGCACTCGACCCTAGAGCGTTGATATCTTCCCTCAAACAGCAAAACTTGAATTTATATATCTACTGTTTTAATAAGTTTGATTGCCCTTGATGATACTAACTCGTCTTGGCTCATTTCCAAAAGGCTCTTTTTATCTACCCACTTATAATTAACCGTTTCTCCTTTTTGAAGAGCAATTGCATTTTTCTTACAATCGGTTACGCATAGATATTCAACATAAAGAGAGTGGTAAACATCCTGCACAAATCTTCCGATCTCCATAATTTTTGAAGCTTCAATACCTGTTTCTTCTTTTAATTCTCTTACTGCACATTCTAATGGTGTTTCATATTGCAATGCAGAACCACCTGCTGTCAACTCCCACATTCCACCGAATTTCTTTTCAAAATCTCTTTGCATAATAAGGTAAGTACCATCTATATGTTTAACAATTACTTCGCCCACCAAATGATACATGCCGTCAGGAATTGGTTCTCCTCTCACTAATGTAATATTCTTTAATTTATTAAATTCTTTATCATACGCATCCCAAATCTCAGCCATAAAACCCTCCATAAGGCCTGATTGTCAATTTCATTAAATATGAATTTTATCTTTCTCCAGTGGATACAAAGCCATTGTTCACTTCTACATAAAGCTTACCAATCTCAATATCTGCGATGAGCACTTGATTAGAATCAGATTCAACCTCACAAACTTCCACATCATGTGGCAAACTCACAACAATTTCAGGCATACCCTGAGTAAGCCACCTCAGCCAATTCGAAGCTGAGACTTTTTTAGTTTGAATAAGCCTTATAACATTTTGCGCTTCCTCAACCCTCAATATATCTTGTTCACAGTTAACAAAGCTCACACCAAAGGTATCAGCACGTCTCACCGTTAAACGAACATCTTTCGTCTCTGCGATAAACTTCTTATTATCCATTACTTACGTTAATTAGATAAATAAATACATAAATTACAATTGAACTAGTATAGAAATATTCTATTTTTCATATAATATAGTAAAAGCAGTGAATAAAGTACGAGGAGGTATTTTGTGAAGAAAAGATATATGTTGAGAAATATTTTTAAAATCAAATATAACTTCCATAATATTGTTTTAATCGTTTTCATTGGACTATTAGCAGGTTTCTTATCAGGATTGTTCGGTGTAGGTGGAGGAATGGTGATAGTTCCTGCATTAACTGTTTTTATGAAATTTGATCAGCGTCATGCTACTGCTACTTCTCTTGTTGCCATAATTATAACGTCACTTTGTGGAAGCATTGTTTACGGTTTAAACGGCAAAGTGTCATTTTTATCAGCATTTTTTCTAATAATAGGTTCAGTTTTCGGATCACAAATTGGGGTATATTTTTCACATATTTTGCCTAAAAAAATATTTCCTTGGTGTTTTACACTTTTTGTATTACTAGTTATATGTTCTAGTCAAGTTTGGATTCCGTTAAGAAATGTAGATTTTAATGTTAGTTTTTTAAAAGCTATATGTCTTATATTTATAGGCGTTGTTTCTGGTATTTTTTCAGGTATTTTAGGCGTTGGTGGCGGAGGAATTATAGTGCCATGCGTGCAACTTTTGCTCGGCATGGGAGACCTTATGGCAAGAGGAACTGCTTTGCTTGCCACGCTTCCTACAGTTATAAGTGGTAGTATTGCTAATGCTCGTTACCATTATACTCATTTTACTGAAGGAATTATTATCGGTATTTTTGCGACATTTACTGTAAACTTAGGCGCAATAATTGCGCGCAGTATTTCACCTTTTATATGCAATATATTGTTTTGTATTTTTTTGTTCAGCGTATGCTTACAAATGATATTAAAAACAGGTATTTTAGCTAAGAATAAGCGTTAAATATGTAAAGTCTTTGACTTTTATTTATTTGAAAAAATAGTTTTTAATATAAAAAGTGGGGCTTAGATTTAAGCCCCACGATATAGGAGAATGTTATAAAGTAACTTTTTACAATTATGCCATTTGAGTAACATCTCTTTTTGCTTGTATAAATTTTATTATCATGTTTTTTGCGTGATAAATAATTACGCAAACTATACTGTATATCCTCACTTCACATGGTGGGTGCAAAGTGTGTGCACTTTTTAACGTTAACACCCTGTGCACTCGACCCCAGAGCGTTGATATCTTCCCTCATACAGAAAAATCGCACTCAAAAACCGCGAGAAGTAAGCTTAAAGCCGCTTCGCATTAAACCTTTTAACAATAGCCCTCGCAAACCCCTGCTATACAAGGGCAAACTTGCACCCACCTATTAAGCCCGTGACATCAATACGACAATCTCACATGTATCAAGACTACCCTGATGATAACCATGCATCAAAAAAGAGCCTTAACGTTCGTTGCAGGAAAGAAGCTGGCAAGGGGAATGTCGTATGATGATAAAAGTCTAAGGCACTACAAACTGGGATTTGGATTTTACTTAAAATTGTATTATTTTATTGGCGATATCTTCTACAAATCGCTTATCGTGTTCCACAAATATGAGTGTAGGCTTTGCTTCTTTTATAATTTCCTCAATCTGTATTCTTGATATTACATCTATATAATTCAGTGGTTCGTCCCAAACAAATATATGAGCTGGCTTTGAGAAACTTACAGCAATTAAAACTTTCTTTTTTTGTCCATCACTATAATTCTTCATATCCATTTCAAATAATTCTCTTGAAAAATCTAATTTTCTTAAAATTGTTTTACACAATGTTTCATCAACATCTTGCTTGTGAATATATTCATTTAGGCTACCTGTTAAATTAGATGTGTCTTGAGGAATATACGAGATTTTTAAATTACCTGCTAATTTTATCTCACCTGTATACTCGTGATTTATACCTAATAAAATTTTAATCAAGGTTGATTTTCCGCTACCATTACCCCCATATATAGCCACTATGTCGCCTTGCTTTATCTCGAAACTTACATTGCTTAATATCTGTCTCTCTCCATAGCATGATGATAAATTGCTAACCGATATTAGAGGATTTTTATGATGATGTAACGGATGCAGTAATAGGCTTTCCTTTATTTCGATATCTTTTAGTAAACTCTGTTTTTCTTCTATTGCCTTGTTTTGTCTATTCTCCAAATTCTTAGATTTTTTCATCATCTTGGCTGATTGATGACCTATATGTCCTTTGTCTGGTTTTACACCTGATACTTTTACACCATTTTTAGTATTTTCAATTTTATCAGACCAAATTTGACTTTGTCTTGCAGACTCTTTTAATCGTTTAATATCTTTTCTTAATCTCTCATTTTGACTAATTTCAAATTGGTCTTTCATCACTTTGTTTTCATACCATGATGTAAAATTTCCCGATTGGACATCAATAGAATTCCTGTTAATAGAAATAACATGATTGATACAACCATCTAAAAAATCTCTATCATGAGATATAAGCAAAAATCCTTTTTTACTTTTCAGATATTCACTTACAATTTTTCTTCCGTCCATATCTAAATGGTTTGTTGGTTCATCAATAAGTAAAAAGCCATCTTCTCTTGTAAACAAAATAGCTAAAAGGATTTTTGTTTGTTCCCCTTTAGAAAGCGTTTCAAACTCTCTGTAAACAAGGTTCTCATCTACATTTAGCAAACTGAGTTCTCTAAATAACTTCCATTCTTCATCATCTGATATTAGTTCTTTATATAACTCAATTCCTAATTTTGAAGTATCGCTTATATTTGGTGGAAATTTAATAAATTCAACATCCTTGCTTATTTTACCTTGATAAGTTTCTTGATTTAAAAGTAACTTAAATAGAGTTGATTTACCGATTCCATTTCTTCCTATCAATCCCGTTTTCCAGTTTGTATCAAAGGAAAACGATACATTTTTAAATATGGGTTTTACATATCCATAATATGAGAAAGTGAGGTTTTCAATTTTAATTACTGACATAAAACGCCTCCCTAAATTATCATTTACCGCCCGGGTGCAAAGTGTGTGCACCTTTTAACGTTTAGTTTTTCATGTATTACTACGGTTATCACTGCTTTGCTTTTCAGTCATTTCAATTCTCGATTAGGTAATTTTCCAGTTCTCAAAGCGACAGTAACAAACTCAACCTCTTGCAAGCACTTCTCGCAAAGTTCATAACCTTCATTGAAGTTCACTCTTGACCTAAATGTGCTAGCAATGAATTCGCATGGTGAGGTGATCCTTTCAACTACACCGCACCGTTCGCACTCAGCATACACATTCCCATCCTTAATCGGAATAAACATTCCATGATCTTTCTCATTTCCCATGACGCTAACATCTTCGAAATCATCAAATTTTACATAGAGCATATACGGCTTCCTCCTTTATCGGTATGTCTATATACGCTCTAATTCCAACTTATATCAAGTTTTATTGCTTCTTTTTTGATCTATATGTCTGCTACTTCGCAATAGCTTTCCCATTAAGACAGTGCACCATGTAATGCGCAAATCCATCGTTTTTACAATTTACCTTCTTCTTATCTGAAACCTCGGTGACACCATTCTCACAATCTACTTCAAGGATTGCATCCTTGGTGATTGTTCCTTCTAAAATACTCATGCCATTTAACGTATCAAGCGTACAAACATGAGTTACTTCTACGTTTGTTGCTGAAGCCAACCCATTATAACATTTAAGAAAGACATCATCCGCCTTCAAATTAACAACTTCTACCTTGCCATTGCCCACTTCTACATAAAGCTTACCAATCTCAATATCCGTGATGAGCACTTGATTAGAATCAGATTCAACCTCACAAACTTCCACATCATGTGGCAAACTCACAACAATTTCAGGCATACCCTGAGTAAACCACCTCAACCAATTCGAAGCTGAGACTTTTTTAGTTTGAATAAGCCTTATAACATTTTGCGCTTCCTCAACCCTCAATATATCTTGTTCACAGTTAACAAAGCTCACGCCAAAAGTATCAGCACGTTTCACCGTTAAACGAACATCTTTCGTCTCTGCGATAAACTTCTTATTATCCATTCCTTAAGCACCTCCTCGTACACATACTAATAATCCAGGCCTCATTTTACCTTTTTAGCTATATTTTCCCACTTCACAGGGTGGGTGCAAAGTGTGTGCACCTTTTAACGTTAACATCCTGTGCACTCGACCCCATAGCGTCGATATCTTCCCTCATACAGCAAAATCACACTCAAAAACCACAAGAACCCAGCTTAAAGCCGCCACGCATTAAACCTTTTAACGATAGACCTCGCTAAGCCTTGCTACACAAAGGCAAATTTGCACCCACCTAATCAGCCTTTGACATCAATACGACAGTCTCGACGTGGATTGAGAGAACTCCAAGTATAGCTACACTTTTTTGAGTGCACACTATGGATAGTGGGTGCACTTTTTAACGATAGGAAAAGGCTATCGTTAAAAGGTTTACGTTTGCTTAATAGCTTGAGTTTAGCATAAAAACAGCCTAGAGAGGATTCCCCCTAGGCTGACTTTTGTAACATTTCAAATGCTCACATTCTTTTGGCTTTTACGATGCCCTTTCAATATTCACACTAATCTCTGATTTAAAAGTTACGCTGAACCTGTCCTCGTAAACTTTTATTTTCTTGATGTACTTTCTTACCAGCTTCTCGTCATACTCACTAATATCATGACACTCACTTTTCAGAAAATCTTCCATTTCTCTGATTCGTCTTTTAGCATCTTCTTGACCTGCTTTTTCTATAAGAAGCTGCTGTTTCTTAACCTTAAGTTCATCAATCTCATCAGCTATTTTCGTGTAGTCTTTTTTAGCTTTAAGCAAGGTTAGCAGTATCGCTTGTTTGTCTGCGATTTTTTTATCAACCGTTTCAAGCTCACTTAAGTTATTGCCAGCGATAATTTCTCTAATATTATTCTTCAACGTATCCAACACTTCATCCGATATACTAAACACCTTGTTTATGGCTTTCACTATGGCAGACTGCAGTTCGTTCTCTTGTACTGTCAGAGCGTCACAAGCACTAGGACCATTTTCCCATCTGGTACAACAACGCCAAACAACAGAATGCACTCCTCGATTGTTCCAAGCAATTCTTCTGTAAACATCCCCGCATTTAGAACAAACACACAGGCTGGATAAAGCGTACTTGCTGGAATAAACTCTTCTTTTTTTGTTCTCCTCACCGCTAAACATGTTGGCTCGTCTTACCATTTCTTCTTGAACTTTAAAGAAAATATCTCTTGGAATAATAGGCGTGTGGCTATCTTTTACATAATACTGTGGTTCTGTTCCATCATTTTTTATACGAACATGGTTGATAAAATCTGTCGTGATGGTTTTTTGTAAAAGAGCATCACCAATATATTTTTCGTTTTGCAAGATGCCTTTAATATTAGATAAATTCCATTTTAAATGCCCGGCACCGTTTTTAATGCCGTCTTTTTCAAGGCCCTCCACTATATCTCTAAGGCTTGCTCCTTCTAAATATTCTCTATAAATCCTTCTTACGACTTTTGCTTCCTTTTCAAGAATTACGAGATTCCCTTCATCGTCTTTTGTGTATCCTAAAAACCAGTTATGGTTGATTTGCACTTTGCCTTCCTGGTAGCGAAACTTAAGTCCAAGCTTCACATTCTGAGAAAGCGACGCGGATTCCTGTTGAGCTAAAGAAGCCATGATAGTAAGCAATAGTTCTCCGCTTGCTTCCATGGTGTTGATGTTTTCTTTTTCAAAAATGATCGGAATGTTTTTGTCTTTCAACTGTCTAACAAACTTTAAACAGTCGATAGTGTTTCTCGCAAAACGGCTAATCGACTTAGTGATAACCATGTCTACTTTGCCACTCATGCAATCGTGGATCATGTCGTTGAAACCGACACGTTTTTTCGTGCTAGTTCCTGAAATACCGTCATCAGCGTAAATGCCAGCAAACTCCCAGAGAGGATTTCTTGAAATATAATCCGTATAATGCTGAACTTGCGTGTCATAACTTGTTGCCTGTTCTTCACTGTCAGTACTAACACGACAATACGCTACTACTCTTAACCTCGGCTTATCTTCATGCTTATCTACCGTATTCCCCGCTATTTTTCTTGGTGGAATGATTATAACGTTGGCACTCATTTTAAACCTCCCTGATTTGACTGTACGCGTATACTGCTTGACGATAAGGATCATCGTATTTCTTTTCTACCTTTTCTAACTGGTAGCTTGTAATAAGCCGAATTTCCTTTATTGGCTTAGGCTCTTTATAACGATGATTCCTGATAGCATTCTCATGCCTTATTTGTTGTACTTGTCTAAACATATCCTCATCGATAATCTGAGGATAAAACTCTGTTCCTAAATACAATTTCTTGCTAAGAATTTTGCCCGTGACTGGCCAATCCCTTTTTATACCTGATTTTTTAGCAGCTTGAGAAATATTTTTAAATTCAAGATAGAAACGAAAAAACTCTCTTACTTCTTGAGCTTTTACTTCATCTATAACCGCTTTACCGTCTACTATTCGGTAACCATATGGGATATGTGTCATGTTTCTTTCACCTCTTCTTCTAATTCCAATCCGCATTTCAAAATAAAAAGAAATCTTGTTCTGCTTTTTACCACTATGCCGTCTACAAAATCCAGAAAATCCTCGTCCTTAAACTCGCTAAATACTTCTGTGACGCTTACGAACCGTTGAAGTTTTTGCGCCTCGTTTAAGTGCGTTAAGTTACCGTTTAAGCTGTTGGAAAGCTGAAGTTTTTCCTTAAGACAAGTATCTATTCCCGTTTTAAGCTGATTGCTTTCCAGATAGTAGGAATCCATCTCAATGTAGCCACCGGCGAAAAGCTTACTGAGTACTTGCTCTTGTTCTTGCAATTTAGCTATTTTTTCTTCGAGTTCGATAACTTTGTTCAAACCGTCTTTATTATTCACACCTCTCAAACTTTCTACGAGAGGAGTCAACATTTGAACGTATCCTGCTTTTAACTTGTTTAACATTTGCAGGAAAGAAATTTTAAGATAACTTTCCATAACAGACTTTTGTGAACAAGCATGAATATCTTCAAGATGCGTTATACAAACCCATATGCCATACGCCTTATTATGTTGATAAATTATTCGTCTTTTACACTTGCTTCCACACTCACCACAACGAATTTTACCTGAAAACGCATAAAGCTTATTGTACTTACCACTACCACATACTATGTTCTTTTCACTTCTTCTCCACGCGATAATCTCTTTTACAAGATTAAAAGTTTCATGACTGATGATAGCCTCATGATGGTTTTCAATAACATACTGTTTTTTCTCGCCACAGTTTTTATGGCGGTTAAAACTATCATCCGTGTATGTTTTCTGAAATATGACATCACCTGTGTATGTTTTATTAGTCAAAATAGCATTCACGGTACTTGAAGTCCAACTTCCGCCCTTTTTAGTTGGAATCTTTTTATCGGTCAATACTCGTGCTATTGCTTCTCCACCCATGCCGGAAAGAGCCATGTTGAAAATTTCTTTTACTACCCTGGCTTGCTCGGGAACTATAATCATTTTCTTATTCTCGTTTTTATACCCATACGCAGGGCAGGAAATGACGAAGCTTCCGTTTTCGAACCTTTTTTGAATTGACCACATGCTGTTTTCCGAGATGGATCTTGACTCGCTTTGCGCAATGGAACTCAGGATAGAAAGCATGAGCTCCGAACTCATATGCTCGGTATCAATGTTTTCTTTCTCAAAATACAAATAAATACCGAGACCGGTAAGTTTTCTAACTATTTCAAGACAGTCAACCGTGTTTCTTGCAAGCCTACTAATAGACTTTGTAACAATCCTGTCTATCTGACCGCTCTGACAGTCTTTAAGCAGTTGTTTAAGACTTTCACGCTTACCGATTTTCGTGCCGCTAATACCCTCGTCAAAGTAAAGCCCCGCATACTCCCAGCAGGGATTAGACTTAATATAGTTTTCGTAATGCTCCTTTTGCACTTCTAGACTGAGAAGCTGCTCATCACTATCACTAGAAACTCTCGCATACGCTGCAACCCGCGTCTTTTTCTCAAAACCAGTTTTTCGTATTGTAGAGTCTATTTTTATTATTTCTTTCACTATTTCCCCTCACTTTCAGCTAATACTATTCATCACTCTAAAAGCAGTA
The DNA here is from genome assembly GCF_049244275.1 of Gardnerella sp. DNF00753. Taxonomy (NCBI): domain Bacteria; kingdom Bacillati; phylum Actinomycetota; class Actinomycetes; order Bifidobacteriales; family Bifidobacteriaceae; genus Gardnerella; species Gardnerella sp. DNF00753. The sequence goes on along the minus strand of NZ_CP058393.1, from coordinate 530,129 downwards.
TTTATCAAGCTTTTAACCCAATAATTCCTTGTAAAACGGGTGAAATTTTTCCCTGTTAAGACGGCTTATTTTTTCTTTTTCTTGCTCGCTGATAAGCCCTTTTTTAAAGAGTGAAGCGGTAAGTTTTTCGGCTATTTCAAAACGAAAATCCGCCTGCATACTCTCTTTCGTCCAATCTCTAGCTTTAACATCCTTTAGCCCGTGAGCATCATTACTTATTTGCATGATGCTCACCTCCAAAACGATGCTCTATATAGCAGGCGTGGCAGCAGTATTTTCGAGTTTTATTACCGTAAGAGATAAAAGAATTTTTGCAGTTAAGACAAGCACACTCATAGTTTGCCTGTCTTTTTACCAACTGTGTATGCTTACTCCACCACGTGTTTCTACACGCGTCAGAGCAGAAACGTTTAACTTTACGACCAGCATTCTGTTTAACAGGCTTAGCGCATAAATCACATAATTGAACACTATTGCCAACATTTACGCCGCCAAGATTGTTGCGCTTACAGTAGCTTTTAACCGTATCAACTGAAAGATTTAACTGTTTAGCTATTTTCGTATAGCCAAACCCCATGTTTCTTAGTTTTCCAATCTTACTTTTTTCTTCCACATTCATTTGCCTGTGCCTCCTTACATCACAGGCAAAGAAAAAACAGTGTTTTTTAACCTCTTGACTTGACAATTTAACCTTAAAAAAAAAATAAAAAAAGCCCGAGGATTGCTCCAATGTAGGAACAAGCCTCGGGCTTTACATGTTTCAAACTGTTTTACAAGAGTTCGTTTACTCGTTTTTGTACCGTATCATAATCGTATCCAGCAGAAGTTAAACGCTGTTTACGCGTGCTACCGTTACCCCACGCACCTCGGATTACTTCACGCGCAAGCTCATCAACCGACTTTCTACAGGCTTTAACACCAAGCAGCTCATTAACCTTATTTTGCACACTCGCATAATCGTATCCGGCAGAAGTTAAACGCTGTTTACGCGTGCTGCCGTTACCCCAAGCGCCGTTAATAACTTCTCGCACCACATCATCAATACTCGAGGTGCGCGCAGCTTGATGAGAGCCGCCGTTTTTACACCCGTTTAATCCAACGTTTTTAATAATGCTCGGATAATCCACGTAAGCATAATCCATGTCAACTCTGCCGGCTACTCCAGGCACACTGCCACTTGACGAGTATTGCCAAAGACCATACGAGCCTTGATAACTGCAGTGCGTGTTCCACTGTGCGATCCACAAAGCGTAACGGTCTCTAACATGAGATGACACAAGATTATTAGCGGTTGAAAGCGAAGTGTAAAAGCCTGCATAATACCCGCAAGCTTCCAGTTTGCTGCAAAAACCGGTAATCAGCGAATCGCAGAAAACTCGCCCACGGTTAAGCTGGCTTTTCTCTTCCAAATCAAAGTAAACAGGATACTCAAAACTCTTACCTGAAAGCATGTTCACACAGCTTTGAGCCTCCTCAGCCGCCTCAAAACCAGAGTTTGCGTACGAATACCAGTAGGCTCCAACATCAAGACCGCATGTTTTTGCTTTACGATAGTTCTGTTCAAACCACTTGTCTTTGCATCCGATACCGTATCCTGCTCGAATGATCACAAACTCAACACCGGATGCTTTCACCGCGTTGAAATCAATGTCACCCTGCCACTCTGATACGTCTATTCCTTTTTTACTCATGAGTATTGTCCTTCCTGTTCTTGTCGTGTAATTGTTCTAAAACGTTTTTTAATTTCTCAGGCACGGGAAGCCCCAGGTGAGCCGCGTTTTCGGTTAAAGATAATCCTTCGTTAGATAGGTAGAAGAAAATTACCGCGGTTCTAATCACGCTTCCTTGCTTCAAAACATGAAAATCTATAATGTTTGCTATACCAACAAGCATAAAAATGAGCACCTTTCTAAAAATGCCCTTAAAACCAATGCTGCTAGACAGTTTCTTATCCGTGACCGCACACATCACGCCTGTAATATAATCCGTTACCACAAATAAAACGAGCGCGAGGATCAGCCCGTCGCACCCGCCTAAAAAGTATCCCAGCCAGCCGCCTACCAGTGTGAAAGCCAGTTGAGCAATATTCCAAAATCCTCTCATAATTCTCCTTACAAGTTTTCCTAACATTTGCCAGTACTCTTATAAAAACAAAAAGTAAAAAGTAATAAAAATGGCAGGCATGGTTTAACCCACACCTGCCCAGCATTTCAGCATTTCAGTATTTCAACTGATATTATTTTTCAACACATGACTACTCCTTACCATCTTTTTCACCTTCCTCAACCATTCCACCTTTTACACTTTCCCAGCCGTTTCATCTTTTTCAGTTTTTTCGGCTTTTATTTTCAAAATCTCGTCGTTAAGTTCGCGTTCTCTAGAATTAAAATAGTCTTCTAACTGTTTCACATACACTTCATATTCCATCGAGTTTTCCGCAATCACTGCCGAACGCATATCAGATAATACGCTTGCAACAATGCCTTCTATCATGTAAGTAGGTATTGGTATTTGCTTATTCAACTCGACTATTTTTTCGTTTAACTCAGCCTTATATTTTTGCACAGCTACCGCGTAGCTAATCGTCGGTTTCACCACTACTCTCCTCCAATCTTTTTTAGAATAATATCCAGCTTGTGGCTGATTTCGCATAAAATTTTCGTATTATCAACTACAGGTGTCGTAATACTTTCTGTCACGTCTTTTAAGCGCGTGCCTTTATTAGCCACTATTTTGTTTGTGTGAATAATTAGTTTCTCCATAACAAATTCTCCTCTACTTTCACTTAACGCTTCCACCCGCGCTTTTTAATAGTATTTAACTTTCATGAGTATCCCGTTTTTAAACACCATGTGAGCGTTAGAACCCCATTTTGAAGCTTTCCCATCCTGGTTCATTTCAATAATCTGCACATAGTTAATATCCGCGTCTACTCCTGCACCGTCTTCCCAAACAGGATCTATAATCTTGTTACCATGCATGTAAAAGTTGCATCCAGCGTGAATACCATACTCTTTATAAATGCTTTGCGAACGTGAAAAACACAGCATAGTAGCGTATGTTTCTTCATCAGCTGATTTACGCTGCGCGAAAGCCATATACTTTCCGTCGCTAGTAAGATGAAAAACTAGACCCTTGTGAGAATTATCTTCTTCCCACTCGCCGGTTCCAACATAGCCAATATACACGCCGTTACGGTAGAAGTTGTTCCCATTTTTATCAAAAACAGCTCTTTTATGATCCTCATCAACTTCACCATCGTAAAGTTCTATCTGCCCGGGTGTTATTTGCACGTATTTACTCGAATGGTTAAACCCGAGAAGGAAACTGTTATAGTTTTGCTGCATGAAACTACCAAAATCACCTTTTTTAACCATTGAAGATATGGAATCTTCTACTATGGTTAGTTTAGAAATAGCCTTATCAGCCGTGGATTTAGCAGCCTCAATGTCTTTATCTTTAACTCTGATCCAAGCGAACGTTCTAAAACTACTTATACTGTCAGCGGAAACGTAATGCCATAGTTTGCTTGTTCCACCTTTATACGGGTGTTCAGACTCAGGATAATTTTCACCTTCAACCTCAATAATGTTAATATCTTCAGGCAGTTTAGACACGTATCCTGAAATTTCTCCTGAATACTCTTTTTTAATGCTATCAATCTTAAAACCATAATTGTCAAACGGAGACCAGTTAGTTCTAAAATGTAGCCAAAACTCACTTGATGGAATAAACACTGTTGCGCCAGAAATTTTTTCACCAGTTAAACCCGGTATAGCGTAAATTTTATCCTCATACTTGTAAAAAATGTCTACAAAATCGTCAAAAGCTGATTCCGTATGCGACTTCTCATTAAATTTTACGGCTAAACTTTCCTGCTTAACAATAAGCCTGTAAGCGTATCCGGTTGACGTGTCGTAGAAAAAATCACCAACATGCTGCATTTTTTCACTATCAGTCAGCCACAAGCTCATAGGAGCGTTAAACTGGCTTGGAGTATACGAGCCGTAATAGTTACCGTTTTTCTGTTTAAGACTATGGTTAACGCTTTCAACACCAGCCTCAATCTTACCGTCTGTAACATTCAGTTTCGTGTTGATTTCACTTATCGTGTAATAGTTTTCAAGCCTCCTACCAGTGTCTTTTATAGCCTCGTTTTTTGCTTTACTAATCTGCTTTTCTACCTGGGAAGTGTAAGAAACTGAAAGTTTTTCCGCGTCAATCGAATGCCCGATAATCCTGTCACCATACACCATGCCGTCAAGAGTCATCGCAGTATTGTAAGGCCCTGAAAAACCGTTATGGCTTCCAGCAATACCATTCATGTTAACCTGTAACACTTTCGTAGCAGTGTTTTTATCAGGCGTATCCATGTAAAGGTCACGAACCCACATGCCTTTACTATCGTATTCGCTTATCTTATAGCCGCTTTGAGAATTACCCATTTGCGCTTTAATATTATCGATCGCAGCTTTAACACGCTCGTTATCAATTTTTCTAGCTTCAACCGTTTCTTCTTTTAACGTTTGAACAGCATGCGACACGTTTTGCACATACCCTTTAGAAATCCTGCTCGCAAGCACGATTCTCATTTCGCCTGGTTTTTGAATCGGTATAGTCTGTTTTACTACAGGAAACACTCGGTCCATGCCAAATTGTGGAGCGAGACAACGAACCCTATCCCCACACTTAATCGTCGCATAATGTAAACCTAACTCGGATAAGTCAACCGCGCTAAGGCTTATTTCTACATGCTCAAACTGGTTATCCTGTAACCATTTAGTAGCTTTGCGCATAAGATTAGTTGGAACTGTCACATTATTGAAATTAACAACTTTACAAACCCAGCCGAATGTTTTTTGCGCTTCACGAGATACTATATAGTTTTTCCCATTGTTTATTGAAGTAATATCAACATGCTTTTTAAGAACCTCGTTTTCACTATTCTCGTTTTCCAACTCTTTGCCGAGAGGAATAACCGCTGTAGTAACATCCTCTGCTGAAAGGTTTTCCGCGTATTCAAGCAGGTTCAAGCCGAAACTAATATGCTGGCTTGTAGCTTTACCTATTTCTTCTAAACGTAGGTAGTCTAAGTAAAGTTTCCCGTCTTCTTTTCTAAGACGCAAATATCCGCCAAGCTTTTCAACCATTTTTCCCATAATCGCTTCAAGCGTGGTTTCAAAATTAGTAAACCTGTAGAGTGAATCATTCGAGTCAGATACTGTGACGAAACCAATTCTTATTTTCTTATAATCATCTACCTGACTGTTATGAGCTTGTAAAAGTTTTTCTAAAAGCTGGTAGGAACTCTGATCATGATATTCTTTCTGAGGTTGAATACTATCCGCTAAGTAAGTTAACAACCCTACGCAAGTTACTTTCTTACTACCATACAAGTCTTTTACTTGTTCTCTAACCTCGCCGAAGAAAATCTCCTCATCGTCACGCCACACGCTTACTATTGATTTCCGGTTTTTAATAAGCTCATAGCAAGGGTTTTGACTCGGGCAAGTAAACGTTAACGTTCCTGCAGTGTTAAGCTCCAAGTTTAACGTAATATCATCAAGTACCGCTTTGTCATCATTTGGATAGTAAATCGTATTATTATCAAGCATGATCCTGTACACTCACAACCACCCCCTTTTATAGGAAATATTTACCATCCCGTTTCCAACGAATGTTAAACTCATGTTTATTTTTGAACGAAGCTGTGGGAAACGGTTAAAACCTGTTTTAATCTCATAGTTTTTACCATTAGAATCCAGTAGCATACTGTTAGACGACAGGTTGTTAAATTCTGGAATCAGTGTCATGTCAAAATCGTGAGCGAGTGTTATTTCACGCTTATCATCTACTTGCATACCCCATATTGTGTGAACCCCATCCGAATCATCTACACTATACTTATATGGTTGCAGCTTATAGTTGAGTGTGAGAGTTGAATAGTTTTTATCCGATTTAAAATCACTAACCCACATTCGACCCTGATAGTAGAACAATGGTTCATCATCAAGAGACAGTTTCACACTCTTGCCGTGGATTAACGTTTTAACCCTATGGCATGTTTCACTCCACTTGTTTTTGTTTGCAACAATGAATTCGAAACAGCCTTCACGCATCTCGTATAACACTTCACCGGCAAGACTTTCACTAATATCAATACTTTCCTGCCTGCCTGGTATTTGCAAATACTCTAATTTAGGTTCTGGAAGTTGAATGCGTGGACGGCTTGTAGCAACAAGCCCTAGATCGTTAAAACTATGCAACCCGTTTATTAGCATCCCATACACTTTTACCACCCCCTTGTTTTTCTTGTTTGAAGCTTAAAAAGCTCACTGTCCATCCTGTGCGCGATACCACCCACTAGTTCGCCAGTGTCGAGCACAATACTCTGGTTGGAAAACTGTGGGAAATACGCGTCCATAATCGTTAGAATCTGGTTCATAACATTAAGCATTTGCGTGTTCGCTCCCGCGCTCATATTCTGCAAAGTATCAAGCCCCATAATCACTTCCGGTCCTTTCTCTCCGCCGCCAAGCATACGCCCGTTTTTCTCACCGAAAATAGTCGCCCCGTTTAACAGCATTGGCTTGTTCATTGCTTTCTTATACCAGTCGATAGCAAGATACGGTACAGACGGTGGCGTAAGAGAGAATTGTCCTTTAATACTAAAATGAGGCAGTTTAATATGAGGAAGACTAAGTTTTATGCCGGAGAAAAACCCTGTTATAGCGTCGATTACTGCTTTAACCTTGTTTTTCGCCGCTTCTATCGGAGTAATGATCGCGTTTTTAATACCATTCCAAATTGACACAACCGTGTTTTTAATACCGTTAAACACAGACTTAACCATGTTTGCTACTGAATTAAACACTGTTGAAATGCTTGTTTTAATACCGTTTACCACGCTCATGATCGCGGTTTTAATACCATTCCAAACACTTGTTGCAGTGTTTTTAATACCGTTTAAAACGTTAGTGAAAAACGATACGATACTATTCCAAACGTTCATGAAAAAGTTTTTCACACTCGACCACAGTTTGTTCCAACTAGTGCCAAAGAAAGACAAAAACACGTTAAAAACGTTTTTTAACGTGTTCAATACTGTTATGAACGTGTTTTTAACCGCGTTCCAAACAGCAGTAAAAATTTCTTTTACACCATTGCAAAGCTGAGACCAGTTACCGGTAAACAATCCTATAAAAACGTCTAAAACGCCTGTGATTAAATCAAGAACGGTTTTGAAACTAGTAAAACTTAAATTTAAAGCGCCTTCAAACAGTGGAGCTAGAATAGCACACAAACCATTCCACACTGTTTTAAGCCCTTCAACAATACTCGTAAAATCAATACCAAGTCTTGACAGTTTTTCTTTAACACCATTAACAAAACCGGTGAAAGTTTCCTTGATTTTCTCCCAAACAGCAATAACACTGTTTCTAAACTCTTCGTTAGTGTTCCATAAGGTTACAAAAGCTGCTACCAGAACACCAATAACCGCAACAACCGCGAGTATTGGCGCAGATACTCCACCTAAAACAGCGCCTAACCCTTCAAGAATACTAGAGCCGGAAGTAAAACTTGCGAACATTTTACCTATAAACAAAGCTAGTTTAGAAAACCCTTGTATAGCAACACCTATTTTAGAAATACACGTTCCAAGAACTACTAAAAAAGGGCCGACTGCCGCAGCAATCAGCCCAAGTGTAACTATAAGTTTTTGGCTTTCTGGAGAAAGCTGTTTAAATTTAGAAAGCCATGCTGATATTTTCTGCATTAATGGTGTTATGACGGGAAGTAAAACATTACCAATAGTCGCAGCAATATTCTGCAACTCTGTTTTTAGAATCTTCATAGAACCCGAAGCGCCCGCAGCTTCACGCCCAGCCTGCCCTTGAGCGTCAGCAGTCTGCTCCATAATAAGAGCCAAAGTAGCAGCCTGTTTCGCTTGCAAGCTCATCGCGCCTCTACCATCATGCAAACCCATGGCAAGAGCTTTAGCTTTAATAGTCGCCTCGTTAACACCCATACCATAATTGTCAAGCATCGCATTATTACCTTTAAGCGCGCCTGTTAAAGCAAGAACAGCAGACTCGGTTGTTCCACCAAACATAGCGGACAAGTCGCCTGCAAGAGCAACCAGCTTCTGACTCATCTCGGCTGCTTCAGCATCACTTTTCCCACCAATATTTTTCAACATCGCGCCCATAGTATTCGCATACTCTAAAGCTTGACCTTGAGCAATACCATAATAGGATTTCAAACTTCCTGACCATTTAAGCATCTTGTTAGCAGACTTACCGTAAATCTGCTCTGTAGCCCCCATAGCATCCTGTAAGTCTGCTGCAGCAGTAAAACCAGCAGTACCAATAGCAGCAATCGGCAGCGTAACTTTCGTGCTTAAACTTTGACCAAGAGATGACATACCATCTCCTAGTTTCTTTATCTTTTTGCTCGTACTATCAAACTGGCTACTAAGCTTGGTTAAACTAACACTACCTACCTGTTTTAATTTTTCTTTTAAACTATCAAGATTATTTTCTGTTTCAACAATCTCACGCTGCAACGCATCATACTTGTCTTTACCAAGCTCCCCGTTTTCCAACTGTACTTTAGCCTGCTTATCCGCCTGTTTCAAAACGTTAAGCTTATTAGACGTTTCTTGGATTTCTTTCTGCAAAAAAGCCTGCTTTTGGCTTAAAAGCTGCGTGCTTGTCGGATCAAGTTTCAAAAGCCTATTAACATCACGAAGCGACTGCTCGGTTGAGCGAATAGTCGAATTCACCTGTTGTAAAGACTTATCTAAGCCTGTAGTATCCCCACCAATTTCAACTGTAATACCTTTAATCCTGTTTGCCATAACTTCACCTCCCTTTTTCTCTTAATTTACGCGTGAAAAAATAGATATTTTAACGTCAGGTATAAGAACGTTTGGTTCTCGTTTAGAACCTATCAAATTCTGTTTGGCTTGCGAGCTTATCGTATTTCACACTATCGTTTGCTTTCTCCGTCCACATGTCTAAAACCATGCCGATGGTTAAAAGATCCAGTTCGCAAATACTAATCCCGATTTCTGTGCATCTAAGAAGAAACAACGCGGTTGTCATTTGCCGTGTTGTTGTTTTAAATTTTTTTTAGATTTTACTTCAGTTTCCAAGTTTGCTCCCCAAAGTTCTAGAATTTCAGGAAGAATCTCGTAGATAGAAAACATTTCAAACTCGTCAAGCCACTCATCAATACTTGCTGGAATACTATTATCCGCGTGATAAGCCATGATATAGGCTACGTTTTCAAAAATTTCAAGATCTGCTATTTCAAAAACACCCTCGTTGATTTTGAAAGACTGCTCTAATTTTGACAGGTCTTTGAAAATATCACGCTTGAATTTAATACGATACAGTCTTGGAATAGTGGCTGAAGAACGAAACTTCACGTCTTTACCATTTACTTTTACTGTTTTTTCTAACACGTTTACTCCTTTAAAACTTATTTGTTTTCCGTGTTAACTTGCGGAACGTACACGCTCTTATACCATTTCTCATAGGTTTCTTTTGAAGTAGTGTCACCACTCCTAGATTTCACCAAACCATCTTCTCTAGGATCAGCCGTAAGCGATAAAGTTTCCGTACCCGGTTCTATAGTGTCTTCCTTAGTTTCTGACTCGATAGACGGTCGTGTTGCTGAACAGTTATATAAAACGTGTCTGATCGCGTTCACGTCACCATCAAACTCAAACAGGAGCGCGAATTTTTCTGTTTCACTAATCTTCGCGTTTTCAACCAGCACACCGTTTTTATCTAGTTCTTCTCGTAGTATTTGCGTCCTAAACCATTCAGGTATAAGAGCAATTTCCAAGTCGCCACTGTAACCGTTGTTAGCAGTCGACCTGAAGTAAACAATCCCGTCAGCGTAAAACGGTGAGGATTCACCCTCAGCCTCAAGGCTTATACTCACCGCCCCCGGAATCGGCTTAGGCTCATCGTAGGAGAAACCACTCGAATCTTTTTTAAGTTTTGCCGCGTACACGTTTTTCAGATTGTATTTAACCTTGTTTCCCATTTATTGTTACCTCCATTTCAAAAATGTAGAGTGTTTCATAAAGCTGTTCCGACTCTATGAACGCTTCTGTTTTGTTATAAAAAATGCCGTGCCTATCAAGCACGGCCTCAACTTGTTCTTCCAGTACGGGGTTCTTATAGTCTGCGTATAGTTCAATATGAATTTCGTTTGCTTTAAAATACGTTTTCCCGTCTGCCGCGAAATTACTGCTCGCAGGCGTAAGAAACAGGAGAAAAGGTGGATTAGGTGATTCTCCTTCAGCAAAATGGTGATAGGCGAAAGGAAAACCTATCTCCCTCATAATGTTTAAAAGATTACCCATTTTTAACCGCCTCCTCTATTTCTTTTTCAAAACTTCGTACTGCTTTACTTTCAGCCTTAGCAATGTGTGCTCTAGCTTCCACGCGTCCTCCGCCTCGTTTAGCATGACCGTACTCTAACAAGTGTGTAAGCTGATACTTGTTTCTAGAATGCACTACGAGAACTAGTCTGCTGCCTGTTTCGTTTAATGTTTTAACAGCCCAACTTTTCGCATACGCTCCAGTTCGTTTAGGAGCTGTCATGTTAATTTCTTCTTTTGCTGTTTTACCAGCGTTTTTTACTGCTTCTTTTACTTTCCCGGTTGTAACTTTCGCGTAAGTTTTAAGCTCTCTAATAACTTCTTTAGAGAGGCTGCCAATACTTACTTTGCTCACTTTTTACACCTCTTACAGTGAAGTTTCAGGCTTTTCTTCTTATAATTCATGTGGTCAACACCTAAAATCTCATAAACCGTATCACGGAAAATAATCCTGTAACCAATAGATGAGACTACGGCTGTTTCTTTCGAATAGCGGATAGTAAAATCTATTTTTGACTCATCCCACACGTTTCCTGCCGAAGTCTGCTCCATTGGGCTTTCAGCACTTACCGTCGCGTAACACTCGTAATATTTACTCCACTTAATCTTATGGTTACCAACCTCATCAATTTCAACACTGTTTTTAAGCAGCACAATACGCTCGTTTAATAAGCCTATTCTCATTTAAAACCCCGTTTTTCTAACAGTAAAAAGCATCGAACGTAAAGTGAGAGTTAGCGCGTGATGGTCAGCTTCTTCCCGATGCTCATACAAGTAGCCTGTAGCGTATAAGACTGCAAGCCGATACTCGTCAAAGTTTTCACTAATCAAACTAGTATCGTTTTTACGAGCCACTCCCTGGCAGAGTTTTTCAGCAGAATGAATAAGGGTGTTGATAAGCTCATCATCTTCTCTACTATCCACCCTAAGATAGTTTTTTGCTTCCTCAACTGTAACTATCATCAACACCCCTCCTTAAACCATCTTTTTTAAGCTGCTACGCTTGTTTTAACAGGCAGAATCTGCACTGCTTCTTTAAGCACGAGTTTGCCGTCTACACGCTCTTTAGCAACGAAACCTATCATGCCGTTTCCAGCGAAAAGCTCGGTAAGCTCTTTAAACGAGCGTGAACCACGGTCACCAATGTTGTAGTACGAGTAGTCTCCAAAAGCCACCATGTTTTCAGGCGCGTAAGCAGACGTGTATACCGGGTATCCGAGAATCCTGTTCGGCTCATCATCCTGGTATGAAGGCTGCCAAACGTACGCGCCATTATTGTCTTTAAGTTTTCGTATGCTCGCGACTGTTTTATCGTTCATAATAAAACTCGCGTTTTTACGGTATGGTCGCCTCAAAGCGTGAACAAGATCAATCAGATCATCAGTTTTAATACTGGTAGTTTCTTTAAGGAACGTGCCACCGTCTTTCTTGTTGAAAATACCAGTCGGTTTTCCCACGCCATCCCCGTTAAGAAAAGCGTCTTCCTCAGCGTTAGCCAGCGCCATGCCGAAGGATGTGAGAAGATGATTCTCGAGGTTAAACGCATTATCATACAAGAGTTCTTCAGTAACTTTTACCGCAACGTGAAGCTTATGAGCGTCAAGCAGGATTTGAGCAAACTTGGAATCCCCAAAGTTAAGGCTTGCGCCTTCTTCAATCCAAGCCGCCGCAGGATCACTCATCGCAACATTAATCTTACGCTCGCCACTAGTAGTAATCGTGGTAGCAAGAGAGCGAATAATGTTTTCTTCTTTCAACGTTTCAATCAGACGATTATCGTATTCTTCCGGCACAAGATACCCACCGTCAGCGTCCACGCCTTCCTGCAACACGTTATCGACTCGTTTAAAATTACTTCTAAGAGCTGTAAGCATTGCCTGCTTATACTCGTCACGCGCACGACCTTGTTTTTCAAATTTCACGCCTGTTTTCATAGGTTTTGCAACAATCGCCTCAGATGTTGGTTTTGAAAGCTCCTTATCCATCACTTCCATCTGCTCCAAGCGATCAATTTCCATACTGTAAGCTTTCACTTTCGCTTCCATCTCATCATAGGTTTTCGCGTCTTCTTCTGAAATAAGCCCGTCCTTGTCACGTTTAGACTCAAGGAAAGCTTTCGCACCCTGCCAAGCCTTGTTACGTTTCTCAACCATGTTTGAAATAGTGTTCATCATGTTTACCTCCAATTTTTGATTAAAAAAAGACGATCCATAAGATCGTCTGCACTAATATTGTTTGTTTCCTTACCGCTTATCCGGCAGGCTTTAGATATTTTTTCCAATAACGTGTTTTGCACGCTTGCTTTCGAATACAATGTTGAAACTTGTGGTATGCCAATATCAGTGGTTTCACCTCTAGTTAAAACACCGTCCGCGAACCCGAGTTCTACCGCCTTGTTAGCGTCCATCCACGTTTCCGAATCCATTAAATGCGACAGTTTCACACGGTTAAGCCCTGTTTTAATCTCGTAAGCGTTAATAATGGACTCTTTGACCTCATCAAGCATTGATATTGCTTTTTCCATTTCGTTTCTGTTGCCAAAAGCAACAGTCATAGGATTATGAATCATAAGCATTGACACCGGGCTCATATAAACCTTTGTGCCAGCCATCGCAATAACCGATGCAGCAGACGCCGCAATACCATCAATCTTGACCGTCACACAACCCTTGTAATCCATGAGCATGTTATAGATTTGTGCCGCAGCCACACAATCGCCGCCAGGCGAGTTAATCCACACGGTAATATTCCCACTACCAGCGTTTAACTCGTCTTTAAAAAGTTGTGGTGTAATATCATCATCAAACCATGATTCTTCAGCAATCGTACCGTTAAGAAACAGTGTCCTCTCAAAAATCTCATTATTCTCATTAGTCTCATTGTTTTCCTTTTGGTTTTTCCACTGCCAAAACTTCCTCATTACCTTTTTCCTCCTCTCTTATATAAAGAAGCGACCAAGATTTTCTTGGTCGCTTCATGTTCGTATAACACTCATATAATACCTAAAGAACTAGCTTTACAGTTAGATAATCCACCTTACTTGTATGCTCTTCCATTTAAGGAAACTAGAGAATCAAATAATTGTGTTTCATCTAGAATACTCTCAGTTGGAGTTCTTTCCGTTATTGCAAGTTCTTTATACTTACTAGTAATTCCCTTAACAGCTTCTAATATCGATGGTTTAGAAACTTTGGAATCACTTTTCCTATACTCTTTAATTAAATCAGAAACTGCAAAAATCCCTAATTCCTTAAATTTCTGAGTTCGGTCATGATCATTCAAAGTTTCATTATTACTGATTCTTTCAACATTAAACCTTGTATTGTTTACTTTTTCGTCATAAGCCATCCTAAACTCTAACGAATTTTTCCAACCATAGTCAGAATTGTAAACAAACTTTTCGCCAGTTATGTCTTCAATAGCCATAGCTAGAATATATTCATAGCATCCAGCATCTCTACTATCATAAATAGCATCGTAAAGAGGTTTAATTGCCTTCAGTCCCAGTTTCAATATTCTTTGATAGTTTTTAGAATTCCTAATAAACTTTCCTGGATGTGCCTGCATAGCCACTTGTGGATTAGTCTTCGTCTCAGTTTCTAATTCCACCATCAACTTATTCATGGATCCCTTTATATCATCTAACGTTTCAGCATAAGCTACGTTTACTGGCATCAATTTATTAGCTATATTCCCACTATTCTTTGATGCTGGATTATTTCCAATAATAAAAATTCCAGTAAATACAAATAGAACCAATAAAAGTAAAGTTCCTAGCGAAATATACATTTTTTTCTTAGACATAGTATTACACCTCCTAGAATTCTAATTCGCAGTGTATTTGTGTTGCAAAGAACCATAAACAGAATTAGGGTAATAAGGATCATGACTACCATGGTTAAACAGCTCCAATTGTCCCCATTTAGCACGGCACCACTTAAGACCAGTAACTTTTGCAAAATGAACAATTTTATCAGGAGAATGACCATACGCTAGAATAAATGGATCATATTTATAAGGTCTATAACCTTTCTTTGCCAGATAATTATCCAATTGCGCTTTAGTAGCAGCATCATCACCAAAGTCACTAGGCCATTCGTACGTCATACTACCAGTTGCAAATCCTAGACAATTATATGCTGGCGTAGCCTTATCGCTATAAAACCATGTCCATGAAATACTATCATAAAACGATTTTGGTTGAGATAAAGTATACGCATAAGCAACAGAATTGGATGTGAAAAACAACATTCCAACAACCATTACATAAGTGGTTATTGCTGATAACATCTTTCTTTTTCTAATCATTTGTAAGCACCTCCTTAAAAACAACATCTTTAACTAAGATTGAGATTAATCAGCTTTTATCTCGAATGATCACTATTCTTGTACATTTTATGATTTTTTTATAATGTCACATAAATTATTCCATCCTTTCTGCTATTATTAATTTGTTGTATACTCTCATAGTGTAGGATATTATCTTAGTTAAGTATCCATAGAGATTAAATTCTATTTTTCGCTTAACGTTAAGATAATTCGTTATGTCTTCGTTGCCTAAATGATTCATCCACTGTATAAACAGTTATACTATAACAATATTAATATAACATGTTATATTAATATTATCAAGACACAAATTCATCTTAATCACCTAACTTATTTCTACCAATTACAGTGAACGCTCCAGCACGGTTAAGCGGGAGCATGTTACCGTTAATCAAATACAAGTCACCACCCTCACAGGCGGGAATCTTATCCAAGTTTTCTAACTGTCTAATATCGTTCGCGCTCATCCAACCGTTTTGACGAGCGGTAGCATAACCATTCATACGACTCTGATAGTCTCCTCGAAGAAGACCATCCACGTTAAACTTCACATAATAAGTTTCTTTCTCCTTATCAGTAAAAAGCCGCCTCGTAATAGACTGTTCAAAACGCGCCACCCAAGGATCAAGCGTGTATTTCACAAACTCCAACGACTGCTGCTCAATATTAGAAAAACTCGACTTTTCTAAATCACCAACCATGTGTGGTGGGACTCTAAAAATACGAGCAATCTCGTTAATCTGAAACTTACGAGTTTCAAGAAACTGTGCTTCGTTAGGCGAAATAGAAATAGGCGTATACTTCATGCCTTCCTCTAAAATCGCTATCTTATGCGAGTTAGAACCCGAGAACCCCTTATTCCAACTATCCCTCATACCAGACGGATCTTTCACTGTACCGGGGTATTCCAAGATGCCGCTTGGTGTAGCACCGTTAGCGAAAAACGATGCACCATACTCTTCCGTAGCTATCGCCATACCGATAGCGTTTTTTGCCATCGCAATAGGCGAATAGCCAACAAGCCCGTCAAAACCAAGACCGGGAATATGAAGCACATCAAAGGGTTTAAGTTTCACACTCGTTTCTTTACCCGCTAAAACATCACTATCATTTAACGTATACTCGTAAAAAATTTGACCACTCTCATCCCGGTCAACTCTCATACGATCAGGCATCAAAGGATAAAGCCCTAATATTTCGCCTTTACCGTTTCGAATAATCTGCGCGTAAGCATTACCCCATAACAGTAGATGCGTCATCAAGGTTTCTCTAAACACGAAGCTTGTCATTTCAAGATTCGGCTCATCATGAAGCACCTTATATAAAGGATGTTTAACAGCTTTAGCCGTACCCGTACTCGTCCGCTCATACACGTGAAGCGGCAGACTCGCCACCGCTTCAGACAAAATACGCACACACGAGTAGACAGCCGTCATCTGCATCGCCGAACGCTCATTCACCCTCTTACCCGAAGAAGACATGCCACTAATAAACCTTTGAGCATTCAAGTTAAAACGATTCTCAGGCTTATCTCTACTCTTAAAAATTTTACTAAAAATATTCATGACCCACCTCCTTACATGAATAGGATTCCTCGAGCGTCATACACGCTCTTCGTGTTCGCGTTACCGCATCTGATGGCACGGTCAAGTGCCATGATGGTTGCGATAGCACCATCAATTTTCTCGGTTGATTTTTCCTTATCTGCCTTAATGTTTCCTGCAGGATCTGTCCTAATAAATATGTTGTCCATGTTCCAGCGAAGCACCGGATGCCCAGAGTGTGCGATTTTCTGCTCGAGTGTAAGCTTCATAAGCTCCTTGGTAGGCGGACTCATATCCTTGAATCCCTGTCCGAACGGGACCACGGTAAACCCCATGTTTTCAAGGTTTTGCACCATTTGTACCGCGCCCCAACGGTCGAAAGCAATCTCACGAATATTGAAACGTTCGCCTAAAGTTTCGATGAATTTTTCAATAAACCCATAGTGAACAACGTTTCCTTCCGTAGTTTTAATAAACCCTTGTTTTTCCCACACGTCATAAGGCACATGATCTCGTTTCACGCGTAAACTCAAGGTTTCTTCAGGCACCCAAAAATATGGTAGGATACGAAACTTATCCGACTCATCTAAAGGCGGAAACACAAGCGAAAAAGCCGTAAGGTCGGTGGTGCTTGAAAGGTCAAGACCCCCGTAGCAGACCCTGCCCTCGAGTTCTTCCTCGTTCACCTGAAAACCGCAAGCATCCCATTTTTCCATCGGCATCCAACGAATAGACTGTTTCACCCACTGGTTAAGACGAAGCTGACGGAAAGCATTCTCTTCACCAGGATTTTGCCGAGCTGACTCGAAAGCAGCTTTAACTTTCTCCATTTGAACCGTAACCCCAAGAGAAGGATTAGCTTTCTTCCACACCTTAGGATCCGTCCAATCATCCGAATCTTTTGCACCATAAATCACGGGGTAGAAAGTTGGATCAATTTTCCTACCCTCGAGAATATCCACTGCTTTCTGATGCGTCTCATAGCAGATTGAATGCGTATCCGTACCGGCTGTGGTAATCAGAAAATACAGTGGCTGCATGCGAGCATCCCCGGAGCCTTTAGTCATCACGTCAAAAAGTTTACGGTTAGGCTGCGTGTGAAGCTCATCAAACACAACACCGTGAATGTTAAACCCGTGTTTAGAGTACGCTTCAGCCGACAATACTTGGTAGAAACTGTTAGTTGGTAGGAAAATAATACGTTTTTGCGAAGCTAAAATTTTAACCCTACGGTTAAGAGCCGGACACATTCTAACCATGTCCGCCGCCACATCAAACACGATCGTTGCCTGCTGACGGTCCGCCGCACAACCATAAACCTCGGCACGCTCCTCATTATCCCCACAGCACAAAAGCAGTGCCACTGCCGCAGCCAACTCACTTTTACCCATCTTCTTAGGTATCTCAATATAAGCAGTATTAAACTGGCGGTAACCATTAGGTTTCACCACGCCAAACAAGTCCCTAATAATCTGCTCCTGCCAGTCAAGGAGCTTAAAAGGCTTACCCGCCCACGTTCCCTTCGTGTGTGTTAAACATTCGATAAAACTTACAGCATAATCCGCTAAATCCTTACTATACGTTGAATCTTCTTTTTTAAACTTAGTAACCTCGTATTTTTCCAACTTAAGCTCCTCCTTTCTTTAGGCATAAAAAAAGACGCCTTCAGCGTCCACATCATTTCTTTCTTTTTACGAGAAACAGGGCCTTAAAAGCCCTGCTGCTTTTAATAAAATTTCAGTTTTTAGTTTCTAGCGTCTAGGATCATTTCTAAAGCCTCGTTCGCAAGCTTGCTTGTTGGCATCATATCCCAGCCTCTATCATAGTTTGCGATAACCTTGTTATTGTTTTTCAAAGTAAGCTTGGAAATTCTTCCCTGGTTAATCCCGTATTCGCTTGGCTCTTCAAAAACCTTCATACTGTAGTTTACAACCTGATTTTCTACTTTAAGCGTATCTTGTTCCCACATGGTTTTGCTCCTTTGTTTCTGTGTTTTTTGCTGATACTATATATCACTCTAAAAGAGCAGAATAGCAAGCCGTAAACGAGAAAAAATCGCGGATAATTCCACGATTTTTCTCCAGCCTTCCAACCCTATGGCTGACTATCCCCCTTTCTTTTAGCTTCTTGCTTGTTGAATCGCTTGATAAGCTTTTTGAATATCCTTGTCCAAGGTTTCAGCATCCGCAAACAGTTGAAACTCCGTATCGTTTAGTTTTCCTTCGCTTGCCTTCCAAAGCTCCTCGTGAGCTTTACTGGCGCAGGTTTTTGATGTTTGTGCAATGTCGAGCATGCTGATAGCCGAACTAATTTTCCCTTCTTCAGCTTTTTTGATTGCGTTTAGTGCGTAGCGTCTGCATGTTTTAACTTCGTTTGCGAGGTTTTGTAAAATTTCTTTTTTCATAGGTTTCTCCTTTGTTTCTGTGCTTTTTGCTAGTACTATATATCACTCTAAAAGCGCGCAATAGCAAGCTTTTAAGCCAAGAAACACCGGGTATTTACACGTTTTTTCCCCACCAGTTTTCGCTAATTTTTTTACTCTTAAAAACCGTTAAAATGTTTCTAAAATCATGCGGAAATAATCATCACCAAAAAATCATCTACTACAGTCAAACATGCTTTTACAAAAACCTCGTTCTCTTGCTCTAAATTCGCAAAAATTTCTTCAACCAAAGAACCTGTAGGACAGTCTTCACTCAACTCGTACGCCTGGTCTTCACTCGCATACAGCATTACGCTCACCCCCGTTTCTAAAAGCACAGGACCCTTCTAAACGGGAAAGCATAATTTTCCTGTCTTGTTTAAACTCGTCTCCTATAAACCCGAGTCTAAGAAGAAAACATCTGAAAGCATACTTATCGTTAACCGTCTCACGCTTACTATTATTTACGCGTTTAATTTCCACGCTCATTTTACAAAGACTGTTTATAAACTTCGCATAGGATGCCAAGCCTGGTTGGTTAGCCTGCTCAAACCAAGGAAAAATAAGCTTATCATCTTCTTCCTTAATATTAAGACTGTTCACTCCTAACGCTTTTTTAATAAGATCACCCTTATTATCAAGAATTTTCCTAAGCTTTACCACATCAGCCTTATCTTTAGGAAACTCAACACTAAAACATTGCGTACCATCACACGCGCAGACTGGAAGACTTATACCATAATCAACGTCTAACATGTTTTTCAAATCATCTAAGTTCTCTTCACTACTACACGTGACCGTACCATCTTTACTAATGTTGAAAACACCTATCCTGTAAGACATACTCGGAGTTTTTAAGTAAACAGCCTTTACTCCCGTAGAATCCTCTATAGCTTTAATAAGCGGCTGCCTATCTTTTCCTTTTAACCCGTATTTTAATTCCATTTTTCCTCCTTTAGATTTTTTCGGGTACATATATAAATCACTCTAAAGAAGGTTTATAGCAAGCGGTCGCAAACTATTTTTCATATAAAATACGAGTCTTACTCGTTAGTACATACTTCAGTAAACGAGTATTCTTTACCGCCTCTTAAAACTTTCACACTCTTATCATTTCCAACCTGCTCAATATAACGTTTCACAATCACGTCACAATATTTCTCGTCAAGCTCGATAGCGTAGCAGATTCTACCAGTCTGCTCGCAGGCTATAAGCGTGCTACCACTTCCAGCAAACGGATCTAACACAAGCGAGTTCGTCATACTCGAGTTTTTAATCGGATACGCTAAAAGAGCTATTGGTTTCATGGTTGGATGATCAGCGTTTTTCTTAGACTTTTCAAACTCCCAAACTGAAGTTTCTTTCCTACCCGCGTACCACTTGTGTTTACCTTTTTTCTTCCACCCATACAAACACGGCTCATGCTGCCACTGGTAAGGGCTTCTACCCAACACCAGCGACGGTTTCTTCCAAATACAACAACCTGAAAGATAAAACCCCGCGTCCTGGAATGCTTTTCTAAAATTCAAACCCTCCGTGTCAGCATGAAACACGTAGATAGATGCATCATCTGCCATCGCCTGCTCCATGTTCACGAACGAGTTGAAAAGAAACTGGTAAAACTTGTCATTCTCCATATTATCGTTTTTAATTTTCCCAGCAGCACCCTCATAGTTCACGTTATAAGGCGGATCAGTAACCACCAGATTCACTTTAGTATTCTCAAGAAGCGTCTTATATGTTTCTAACTTAGTAGCATCACCGCAAATAATACGATGCCTTCCAAGCGTCCACATGTCACCTGTTTTAGAAAAACACGGTTCTTCCAGCTCTTTTTCAACATCAAAATCATCATCAATCACGTCTTTATCAGCATCGAAAATACTGGAAAGCTCCGCCTCGTCAAACCCGAGAAGATCAAGATTAAAATCAGCTCCTTCGAGCTCCGACAACTCGACTGCTAAAAGCTCATTGTCCCAGCCTGCGTTAAGTGAAAGCTTATTATCCGCAATAATATAAGCACGCTTTTGTGTTTCAGTTAAATGATTTTCTTTCACGCACGGAACTTTTTTAAGACCCAGTTTTAATGCCGCGGCAAGCCTGCCGTGGCCTGCGAGAATCGTATTATCCTCCGCCACTAGAATTGGGGATAGAAAACCAAACTCGCGAATACTTGCCGCTATCTGAGCTACCTGCGCCTCAGAGTGCGTGCGAGCGTTTCTCACATACGGGATAAGCTCACTTACGTCAGCCAAATAATACTGCATTTCTTTTTCCATAAGCTTTCCTCCCGTTAGAAAAGACCCCAGCAAGCCAGCTTTTCAAAACCACCCACCGAGTCAATATAATCTTTCGCAATTTTCACAATCTGCGCATACGGTTTACCATCAACCATTTCATCCCCGATAGCACAAGAAAACTCAACCACCCGACCGGTTTCCTGCGCTTTCAAAAACGCGTAAATATTAACCGACACGTCAGCTTTCGTAAGATCCTTACCATGAAGGCCGCCGCCCGTAACAGCATCAGCCATGTCTGACCCGAGTTTTCGGTTAACCGCTCCCGTATCCACGCTGATACCGCCCGTCCAGTCGCCTAAAGGATTAACAAACGCATTCGGATAGTCTTTCAATAAGTCTTCTCGTTTAGCGTGAGACTGGCAGATGATAAGCTTTTCACCATCAAGAACATACTTGCCGTCATACGGATACTTTTCATAAACCTTTCGAGCAATAGCCGAGAGTTTCTTCTGCTCGCCTGTTAATGGTACGCCTTTAAAAATCCCGTTATCAGCGCAACGAACCATACCATCCTGGTTTCGGCTTAAATGCTTATCCTGCGGCACAACCGTAATATCAATCTTTACTTTCCCAGGGCTTAAACGGTGGATAATATTTTTAATATCCTTAAACTTAAACATCACCGTGCTTTCAATACACACGGCACACTTACCATGCCCGAGCATCACTTCAACAGCAATCTTCGGATTCTCATCCAGCTTGTAAGCCAGATCAACAATTGCTCCAGCAATACGATCCGCAATCTTGTCGACATGCGACGGGTTTACTTTTTCTATCATAATTTTTCTCCTAAATGTTTTTACGTGTAATAAGCAGGCGTTCCATTAAATCGTTTTGAGGTGAAACACCATCAAACTCAGTCGAACAGTTTTCTTTCACAATCTGGAAAATCTCATTCCAAAGCCTGACCGCCTGATTCATGTAGTTAATACCAATATTGATAAAAGGCGAAGGTATCGGTTTACCCGTAGTCGGATGCTTGGAAAGAAACCCGAGTTTACTGGTTACTTCCTCGCATTGAATCCAACGAGCACAGCTCATCGCATACCGTTCAATAAGAGGAGATGGGACTTTACTGCTAACACCAATGTCTTTTAGCCACTTCCACGTTTCTTCAAAAATTTCTTTAGCCTGAAGCTGAGTACCGTCTTTTTGCGTGGCGGATAAAAACTCGTGAGGCTGAGGCATTTCAGCACCTTCAAGCTCCGGAATATCAAGCACACTTAAAGGCCTGCCACCAGGGTTTCCTTCACTCGCTTTTTCAACAACCGCTTTCTTTTTACGCCCGGCACCCACGCGTCTGCCGCCACGACCGCCGATATTATTTGATTTTGTAGGCAAACTTTCCGCCTCCTTCCCACGCAAGTTTTAACTATTAAAAAATTTTTGTGTCTGATTTTGCCTATTACCCTTTTGAATACGCTGTTTTTACGCAAAATACCCTGCGCCCGTTCCCCATGGGGTAGGCTCATAGAGATTTAAACCCCCCCTAGGGGGTGGGTTATTTGTTATGCCAGCGATCTCCACGCTTAGCGTGAATTTTAGAATGACAGGATTTGCATAGAGAAATAAGATTATTCCTCTCATGCGTTCCGCCTTCAGCAATCGGTTTAATATGATGAACCTGCTCAACAGGAACAAGCACACGATTCTTAAAGCAAAGCTCACAGAAAGGATGCTCTCTCACATAAGAGTCCCTGACTTTCTGCCACGCTCTGCCGTAACGCTTGTGAGAATCATAAGGACGCTCGTATTTTTCGTAGCGCCGGTTCTCTTGTTTTAAGTGTTCCTCACAAAACCTGCCGTCAGTTAGGTTCGGACAGCCTTGATAAGAACACGGTCTTTTAGGTTTTCTTGGCAAGACTCATCCTCCCTTCGGGCATGAAAAAAGCCCTGAAAGATTACTCTTCCAAGGCTTAGTATTTATAATTTTTGCTAAGTTTATAATACCATATAGAAGGCAGTGTCATCTCGTATCAGAGCGTACCAAACCGTACCATTTTTTAGATTTGGATTAGATTATCTGGTAAAACCATGTGCTCTAATGCTTTACCATGCCATCTTATAATCGTCATTCTGCTAGCATGGAGTTCTTTACCAATATCCTCCCACGTCATGTTACTCATGTAACGGTAGCGTAAAATCATCTGCTCATCCACGCTTTCAAGTTTAGAAATCACGTCCAAAATCTGCTCTTTCAAACTGATAAGCAGCGTGATCTCCGTGTTAATCTTGGCTTCTAAATCCATAACCCTTATAAGAGCTTTCACAAACGGAGCTTCCACGCTTCGAGTCGTCTGCACATACTCTCGGTCGTATCTTAATGAAGAAACACTTGTAGCAAGCTCACGCAGTCTTACTACCTCGTCCATGTCAGCCTTAATCCGCTTATCAAGAAGATAGGCTTGCCGTAAGTATTCTTTTTTGTTCATTCTTACCTCCATTTTGAGGTAAGTTCTCTCTAGAACCCCTTTCCCTCACTTCATTAATTGATAGTCTTGCTTTAACCGACTCGATTAAAGCATCTTGTACTTTAGCCTTCATGCTTAAAGCCCTCATCACATCCTCATCAATCGTGTTCTTAGTGATGATGTGATGGATTACAACCGTATCGGTTTGACCCTGACGGTTAAGTCTAGCGTTCGCCTGCTGGTAAAGTTCTAAACTCCAAGTCAGGGAAAACCAGATAAGAGTTGAACCGCCAGCCTGTAGGTTAAGACCATGACCTGCAGAAGCCGGGTGAATCAGTGCTACAGGAATCATGCCGGCATTCCAGTCAGCAATATCAGCACTCGTTTTAATCTCACGCACGTTAAAACGTTTCTTAATCCGCTCAAGATCATGCTTAAACCAGTAAGCTACAAGCACCGGTTTACCATTAGCAGCCTCGATTAAATCCTCTAACGCGTCCAGCTTACGATCGTGAATATGAACGCTTTCTTTTTTCTCGTTATAAACCGCGCCGCCTGCCATTTGAAGAAGCTTATTTGAAAGAGACGCTGCGTTAATCGCATCAATCTCTTTACCCTCCAACGACACCACCATATCTGTTTTAAGCTCATCATAGAGTTTTCGCTCATTACCGGATAACTCTACTTTCACCTCGTTTATCACACACGCTGGCATTCTCAAATAGTCTTTTGACTTCATCGAAATCGTAATATCAGCTATCTGCTTATAGATTAAACTCTCAGCACCATCTTTAGGCTTATAAGAAAAAATCATGTGCTGGTTACGCTTATCAGGATTAAAAAAGTTCTGCCGATAATACGTAATATAGCGGCCAAGCCTTTCACCCATATCAAGCAGCCTAAACTCAGCCCACAAATCCATAAGCCCGTTAGAAGAAGGAGTTCCTGTAAGACCAACAATCCTTTTAACTTTCGGCCTAGCCTTCAATAATGCTTTAAAACGTTTCGCCTGATACGATTTAAAACTTGAAAGCTCATCTATCACAACCATGTCAAAATTAAACGGCAGGCCACTTTTCATTATCAGCCACTCCACGTTTTCACGGTTAATAATATAAACGTGAGCAGGCGTTTTTAGTGCTTGAATCCGCTCCTTCTCAGTGCCCGTCACAATAGAATAAGTTAGGTGTTTTAAATGCTCCCACTTTTCTAACTCTAAAGGCCATGTAGTGTTTGCAACCCTAAGAGGAGCGATAACCAGAGTCCTGGAAACATCGAACGAGTCAAGCATCAGGTCGTTAATCGCTGTAAGACTTATAACACTCTTACCAAGTCCCATTTCAAGCAAAACCGCTGAAACCGGGTGTGTGATAATAAAATCAGTCGCATACTTTTGATACTCATGTGGCTCGTATCGCATCAATCACACCTCCAATCTGACTCTTCTCATCAACCACGAAAACCTTAAAACCTAAAGCCTGTAAATCCTTCATCCGTTTCACCTGTAAGACTCTAGGCTTTTTACCTGGTGCTTTAAGCTCGACAAAACCAATCTTCCCACCGTTCAGTAAAACGAGCCTGTCTGGAAGCCCGTCGACAGAAGGACTCGTAAGCTTTAAACAAAGTCCTCCCGCAGCTTTGACTTCACGGATGAGTTTTCGCTCAGTTTCCTTTTCTCGTAAAAAGCCCATCAGACACCTCTTTTGCCATCTCAATGATTTTCTTATCAACTTCGTTTCTCGGCTCATCAGAAACATCGCCGTAAAACACGTCAATATAGTGATTGCTTAATTGTGGGTGATCTTTGAACATGTTGTCCTCAGCGTGTGAGGATACTTCATCAATCATGTTCATGGCTTTTAACAGTCTGTCTTGATCTTTCGCTAAAAGCACCGGGCTAATATCGACCACTAATTGGCTAATCAGACTCTTAGTCAGTCGCATTGCTGCTCCTGCTTGCTTGTAGGTTTCTACTGTTCTCTCATTTTTGTTAATCATGGTTTATTCCACCTTTCTCAAATCTTATTTTTCATTTATTGAATAGAGTTGTTTCATTCGTTGTTTTTGCCCCGTTTACATCAGGCGAATGTTATTTGTGTAGCCATGTATGCTTTAGACCCATCTTTTACTTTTCTCTATATATACTTATATTTCTTTTATTTTTTTTCTCTTATATAAAAAGTAAAGAAAAAGGGTACACTATAATACAAAACCCCTATTTATCAGGCTTTTCTTTCTTGAAAACGTGCATGGTAGCGTGTAGGCAAAGACTATTTTCGTGTATGAAAAATCCTATAGAACATTTTTCTCTGAACCCAGTTTTTACCATACGAAACATTTGCCTACACGCCAATACATTTTTCAGGAAGCATCTTTCAGTTTTACAGTGCTTTCCATCAAAGAAAATCCTCCTGTGCCTGCAAATTAGGATTAATGGAAAGCCCACACCACTGATAGCCTTTACCCGTCCGTTTTTTGCTATAACCCGCTAACAGTAAAGCCTTAGAAAAATCCCTATCGTTTCTAACATATTCACCGTTAAGATTTGCCCACTGGCGGTAAGACAAGTAAAGACTCCTACTCATCTCCGTTTCATTCACGCCCTTAATGCAATAATCAGTGATGAAATGGCCTATCCAGTCGTTTTCAGCCCGATAAGCGTCCTTAGCCTGCTCTACCACCTTACAAATAGGGAATTTATAACTGTTTTGGATATAAAGCTTGGCTCCTTCAATCATCCATTGAAGTATTGCCCCACCTGCTTTTCGCAAAAGTTCATCAACATAGTCTGTTTTCGGATTCTTGATTTCTTTCGTAAACGGTGCGACAAAGATCCTCCGCCACGTTCCCTTATCGTTCGAACCGACCTTCGGCAGATGGTTCGTGTAGAGAATAGTTGAGTGGCTTGGTGTAAACGTAAAAGGAGCATAATATTTCCTCTCAGCTGAAATATCATCCACACTTGCTATCTGTTTCAGCATGGAAATAGAAAGCCTTTGTCCTTCCTCAGTTTCAGAGGCAAGAATAAACCTTTTACCGCAAAGCTCCGCTAAATCCACTTTCACGTTTTTAGCCCGAGTGGTTAAAGACTCTGCAGGTATTTTCCCCGCATAATCTCCAAGCACATGTGCTTCCGCGTTAAACACGGTCGACTTACCGTTACCGCCTGACCCGTACACTAGCAAAAGCGATTCTTCAAACACTTGACCTATAAGCGTACTACCCGCATGGCTTTGAAGAAATGTTTGAAACTCTTTATCGCCTGCGGTAACCATATCAAGCGTTGTCTGCCACAATCCCACGTTGTCCCGTGAAGGACAAACAGCGGTCATTTTCGTACAGTACAAACACGGATCATGTGCTTTTAGCTCTCCAGTCTTTAAATCCACGATTCCACAAGGCGTGTTTAGAATGAAAGCATCACGATCCAGTTCTTCGTTTGCAACTTCCAGCATGGATTTAGCAAGCTTTAATATCCCGGACACTTTACTGTGATCATTCATCTTCTTAGCAAACGAAAGATACTGCTTTGCCCGATTCACTTCACTCTTAGCTTTATCCGCCTGCTCTTTATCACCCGATGATTCAGCTTGAACGAACTCTTCGTAAGCTGTCTTAAACTCGATACCAGCATTTTTCAAAACCTTTTTAGCAATAAGCATGTAAAGTTTCATAACTTTAAGCTCAGACGCTTCCCACTTCTTGCCCGTCCAGTAAAGCCAGCCGGCAGACATCGTATAAACAGCCTTATTCTTGTTATGTTTGGCAAAAACCTCAGCCATCGCAATATCCGTTAAATCATCAGGCTTATACTCCTCATAGCTTTTGCCATACTCGCTAGGCGGAATATAACCTTCTTGACTTGCTACTTTAAGCCCGAACTTTTTAGCCGAATACCAGATTTTAGATAATTCTGCGTCAGGCAAAGGAGGATTACACCGCTCAGCTTCACTCAAAAACTTCTCATGTGCTTCATCTGTCGCACCATAACGTTTGATGAGTTTTCCTGCGATATGACTAAGCCTAGAGTTTCTCTGCCCTGATGGTATTTCTTCTGTTTCTGCATCAAATTCACCAAAAGCTTCTTCCGAGAGAAAATCAGTGACTGTTTTTTCACCCTCGTAAAGTTCTACCTGCGGAGTTTTAACACCGTAGAGAAAACGTGCCGCATCAAGAGCATTACTGTCAAAATACGGGAATACTGATTGAATCCTTGTTTTAAGCTCCACATAAGCTTTAGCATCGCTTACTTCTTCAATTGGAAAATACACGTGAAAACGTGGTCTTGCACACTTCCCATGCTTGTCTTTCATGTGGTTTCTACTATAAGACGCGTAAAAGCACACGTTCGGAAACGCTAAAGCAACATCAAAAGGCGTCACCCAGTCTTTACCAACATCAGAATGGTCGTTATCACAGTCCATCGGAATACAGGTAGACGAAATGAAATTATCTTTAGACCTATAACCGTTAGTAAATTGTGCTGTGACATGGTCAAAAGAGATAGCCTTATTAAAACTATCTCGATCACAGACTTTTATTTCGTCAGGATACAAGCAGTTACTACTGTTTCCAACACAGGAAGCTGTATAAATTTTGCATTCAAGCATCAATATTCACCCCCTAAATCCTTATCCGTAAAATATTTAATCGGCTGCCTGCGTTTTTCTGCCAGATTGATTTCTACTTGCATGCCGCCTGTGATTTTTTCTCCAAACACCCATAGTTCGTTGCACTTGCCTAAGAGGATAATGTCCATAAACATCGCATCCCCTCTATGCTTTTGATTCTCATCATCCATGAACGGGAAAAGCAGGTGTGGAGTGATTGGGATTGCTCCGCGTGAATACGCGTAAGCCGCACACCGGATAGCGTGTTGCACGTTTCTTTCTTTATCTCCACGGTAGGGAGCACAAATGTAGACGATAGGCTTAAAATTCGGTGTCGTTTCTAAATGTTTTTTATAAGACTTACTCACTTTTAGCCTCCTGTTCAATCAAGGGGTAGATACCGTGTTGTGTCATGAGGTGATAGATGAAAAGCCTGCCTTTCTGAGTCCAATAAGTATGCATTTTTGAATGTGTAACACCATTAGAATCCTCGTATGTATTTGTGCGAGATTTCGTATATTCCTGATTGGCATGCTTTTGATATAAAAGCCAAATATCAGACTGCTTATACTGCACACCGAGTTCATGCAAAAAGTTATTCATCCACTGTGCTGACTTGCCATAATCTTTTGCAATCACACGCATAGAGATTATGTCTTTGCATTTAAGCACAACATCGTAATAGCTGGCTTTTGGCTTAAGCTCAGCTATCTGCTGTTTTTGCACAGCAGTCGTAAGCTCTAACGCTTCTCTTTTAGAACGCTCTTCTTTCAATGCGTTAAAAACAGCGATAGCCATATCAGGATTGTTGATAAGCTCATCTGTCGCATACATGCCGTGCTTACGGATACTTGGAAGAACCTGTGATGTAACCCAGTGTTTAAACTGACACGCTTTAGGGAGCTGACTTCTAAGAATAAGACTGTATAAACCAGACTCGTTAATAACATACATTTCTCGGTTCTGACCTGAGTCGGTGAAACACCGAGTCAGCTTATCATCTTCATCTACATGCCTTTTCAGTGCATCAGATGTATCACGATAACCAAGAATCTCAGCCACGTCCTTGCCCACGAAATATGGGATACCATCTACTACTGTTGTGCGAACAGAGCCAAGCTCTACATTCTTAAATACTTGTAATTCATTCATAAAATTACCTCCTATGATTTTTTCTGAAGGCGGTATTACCTTCTAAATCACAGGCAAAGAAAAAGAGCAGGTTTTTAACCCTGCTCCTAAAATTTTTTTAATCTTTTTTGTAAAACTCGCACTCGTAGCCGTCAGCTCTAAGAAGTAAACCTTCTGCCCAAGGTGGTGTTCTTCCCATTAGCTCACACACGCTTTGAACACTCACATTCTTATCGGTTTCGATAATGGCTTCATCATGCACGTGCGCGACGATGCGATATTCTTTCAGTGTTTGCATGGCGTAAAGTAGAATGTCACGAGCTATAGCTTGCGTAATGTTTTCCACGAATTTAGGCCCGTAGCTTTCCAGCCGCTCCCATTTTTTCGCCGTTCCCACACCCTCATAGGTGACTGATTCGCCACCATACTTGTTTTCTTCCACACGTGGTTTCACATAGTAAAGGCATCTTTTAGACGGCAGTTCGATGATAAGAAACCCACTCTTGTAAGTGAACACTATATTGTGTGTTCGAACACTGCTACGCTCGTGTACACACTGTTTTACCGCTCTGTCCACATCCCACCACAATGAAACAATATGTGGATTAGCAGATCTCCAATCATTAACCAACTGTTGCAAATCATCTTCATGTAAACCCATATCAAGAGCGCCCATTGCCTTTAATGCTCCTACTGCACCACCGTAGCCACAGTTATGCACGAGCTTTCCCGATACGGTAAAACGATGATTTGGTCCGGCATTTTGTATGTCATAAACTCGAGCCTTGCTTCGATTAAACGCCAGTTTTTCCTGTGTTGCACTACAGCTGTATTTGCTCTTGATATGATTTCTTCTCTGCCTATTCCTTTCGATAGCATTCTTATAACTACCAATCTTGCGTATGGCCAATATTGTTGCTCCCACCGTGTTAGGATAGCGTTCTGCTTGTTGTTTTGATTGACTATTCTTGGAACAAAGCGAATATTTCCTTTTTCGTAGTTGCCGTTTGTATTTATCCGATCTAATTCCCAGTCTTTTCGCACATTGTCTACCTCTTGTAAAATCCAAAGACCTGCTTCTAAAACAGAATGGAAGCACCACTTTATCCCTCTTGCACCATAGTTTTTGTAATTTGGATCTCTTGGATTGATGCATCGCTGTTTCGCAGCACTTAGCCTCTTTTCTAGCCATATTGGTATTTGTTTCGGCTGCGAGCAAGCTTGACACCCTTTTGATTTGCCCGACTTTAGACTGTTTAAGTCCTGCCATTGGACGCTTCCACACCCTACGCATTGTGTCAATACATAACAGTGGTTTTGCTTTTGATTCCAGTGTTTCTCTGCACTTATGATTTTCACCCAGCCGTATTGTTCTCCGACCATCTCCGGTTTGTATGAGATGTGTTTTGCAGATGGCGGATTCAATAAACCGTATTGGCTTCGGTTTCCCTTTAACCCAGACGAGATGGTCCGGTGTTGCTCTAAGTCCTTCATACTCGATTACCTCCTTTACACCCTTAAAAACAACTCCGTTATGGTTGACCCAGTTTTCTCCGTCCCACACTTTTTGTTTTGTAGTGACTTCTTCAATTGGAACAAGCCCTTCATCTGTGAGTACAAGTTCACCTTCAGCAATACAAGCGAGTTCCGCTATCTTACCTTTCTGCCGCAGGTGCCCGTTTACTCCGTGTTTTTCAACAGGTACGCCAAACATTTGAGAGGCTGACGAGCAGTAGATGTCTTTACCTTCCGCGAATACTCGCATACGCCATTTTTCACCTGCAAGCCAGGCAAGGACTCTAGCTTCGATTGCTGAAAAGTCTGCGACAATAAACTTCAATCCCGTGCGTGGAATAAAAGCAGTGCGAATAAGCTGGGATAAGGTATCCGGAATATCCTCATAAAGCATTTCCAACGCTTCAACATTTCCCTGTTTAACAAGACTTCTAGCCTCAGCTAGATCAGGCAAATGGTTTTGTGGTAGGTTTTGTAATTGCACGAGCCTTCCCGCAAATCTTCCTGTACGGTTTGCACCATAGAAGCGAAACATGCCACGCTCCCGATAATCCATGCATGCAGCGTTTTTCATCGCCGTATACTTTTTCACCGATGATTTAGCAAGCTGCTGACGAAGCCGCAACACTTCCGCCAACTCTTTACCCACTGTTTTAAGTTGTTTAGCGACTTCTTTTTTACCAAGCGACTCCATTTCAAGCCCATGCTTTTTAAGCCAAGAGCGCATTTGTAACACTGAGTTCGGGTTTTCTAAACCTGTAATATGCTTAAGCTCACTCATGAGATGCGTTTTCACCTCCTGGTCGAGTTTTATGGCTGATTCAACGAAAAGAGAATCTATTCCTATCCCACGGTCGTTTATCTGTTGGTCGAGATAAAACTCCTGCCATAAAAAGTCCGGCACGGGAAAGCGTGAGAGCTTTTCTTGAATACTCATCTCAACTTCCACATCACGCTTGTTATACGATTTAAACTGCTCCCACTTTTCCTTATCGTGAAAATACTTGTTTCTTGTTCTTCCACCGTTTACTTTCGTAGGATTACACGGTAAGCAGAAGTATTTAATAAGATTCTTACCCTCAGTGAGCTTCTGCTTATCAAGGCCCAGTACTATTCCCACGTTTTCAAGCGACATGGGAAGCCCCAGGGTGGCTGACCAGATCATTGTGCAATGCCACGAGCAGGGATTTAAAAACAAGCCTTCACTTTTTCCTGTCTGACCAGGGTTAACATTGATGCCTTTATCTCGCAAATAGCGTGATAGGCAGACTCTTTCAAACTGAGCGTTAAACGCCCACTTGGTTACTGTTTCATCTGTTAAGGCGGAAAGCACAACCTCGGGTATGGTTTCACCTTGTGCTAAGTCAACGACCTGAACTTCACTACCGTCCACACTGTAGCCAAAGAGCAGTATCTCAAAATCCTCTGATTCTGCGTACTTGTAAACACCACATTTACCAAGATTTACACTCGAAAACGTCTCTAAATCCACACTCAAATTTTCCAAATTACATCACCTCCAAGTTAATAAAAGAGGTGACAGAAAACCTGCCACCCCACTTATAGAATCTTCTAAATCCTGTTTTTCAGGAATCTTCTAATTCCTATTTAGAATGTGTTTAATATCAACGTAAAGACTCACGAGTTTCTTTACCGTGAAATCAAGAAGTAATACTCCTATAAACACTGAAATAAAAACCGCTATAACAATTTCCATAATTAACTCACGCTCCTTATGCTAGAAAATCATCATCTTCTAAAGTCGTAAAATCATCGGTTGCGAGGCTACGTCCGCCGAGCGGCTCACCGTCTCGAATTTTTTGAATATTGCCAAGACCGCAAGCGATACCCTTATTACCGTTAGAGTTAAACGCGTAGAAGTTGATGGAAACCCTCGCATAGCAGCCTGAATACACTTCACTGCGATCCATGATTGGTTTTACCTGCTTGTCTACAATCTGCGGAGCCGTGGTTGAGTTCGCGTTAATGAAGTAGTGTCCTTTATACGCTTCATCATCACGCTCAATATCCCCGTCCCTGAGTGGTGTTTTAAGAGCAGCCTTGTTTGGTTTCTTACCACCAAACTTGCCGACACCTTCCTCAATAGCAGCATCAATAGCTTTCTCAATAGCGTTTACTGTTTCAACATCACTTTTAGGGATAAGCAGTGAAACACTATATTTTTCAGGACCGCCGTTAATAGACTTTGGCTCCCAACCGTTGAAATAGGAAAGACGCGTGTTCTTACCAGTGATAACCTTCGTGTTATTTAATTTAGACATAGTACTAATTCTCCTTTTTGAATTCGTTATTTGCGTTTGAAACGTTAACTTTTGCCCGCTTATCCGAGTCTGGTACGAGCGTAAGTTTTCCGGACGGTTTTATAACGAGGTCGCCCAGAATATCCTCAAATTTTTTCTTGCCCATCAGCTTTTGCATTTCCGTTAAACCGATAAGACTAGTTTTGAAAATGTCGGTAAAGCCATGAGCTTTTGCTTTCTCAATAACAGCTGTCTCATCCTTAAACTTGCGAACTGATCTGCCTTCTACGAGTTTGAAACCATGCCACTGTTTCCCGTGGTTAATAGCGGAATCTGTGGCGTACGCTAAAACATCATCAGCCCACTTAGTTAACCGTGGGATAAGCGTGAGTACTTCTTCAATCTCACTATCCGTTAAAACAGAAGGCGGTTTGAACTCAAATTCTGCAAGCTTTAGATTTTCCTCGGCACGCTTTCTGCATACTGCTTTTGCCCTGCAAAACCTGCACCAGTCTCCAGCTTCAAATTCGCCTTCGCCTTTAATAGCAAGCTCTGCTTTTGGTTTAAGCACGCTTTCAGCCCAACAGATAAGCTCCGTGACAGGTAGTGTGAAAGTTGATACGTTGTCACGACGTGGCTGAAAAATACTCATCTCAACAGTTTGTATCTCGTACAAGCTGTCGAAAAGCGTTAAAGCTCCAAGCGCGTAGCATTTCATCTGAGGATTCTCGTAAGCATCAACCAGCACGCCTTGACCGTACTTAAAGTCGATAACCTGCAGCGTTTTTTCGCCTACAATAATGCAGTCCGCTGTACCAAACCCTTCAGGCACGTAAGCTGAAAAATCAACCTTCTGTTCGATGAGAAGGATAGGATCTTGACAGTTGAGTTTTGCCTGCTCGTATTTTTCCATTACGAAATCCACGTAAGCATCCGAGCATTCCTGCATCTCGTTTGAGTCATACTCGGTTGACGGTTTTTCACACGGACGGTTAAGAAGCTTATTCAGCTTGTACTCACACCACGCGTGTGCCGCTGTTCCTTCCTCAGCCGCTGTAGAAGTAGTGTTTTCAAACTTTTCTTCTAAAACAGCACTCGGAGTACATTTAATCCACCTGTGAGCAGAAGATGGGGAAAGTAAAGCATGCTTAGTCACCTTTAATTCCCTCCGCTTCATGCAATAGGCTCGCATACTCGCTTTCAGGAATATCTGAAAGCTTTTGCGCACCGTGCTTTACGATGAGTTTCTTCACCTCAGCTGTCTTTCCCAGCTGGCTAAGTTTTGCTAAAACCGCCCGAACCTGCTCAAGACTGACAGTATTCTGCTTTGCTTCCTCTACCGGTTTAGATGGTTTTTCCTTACTAACGCTAGGCTCATCAAACAGTGCTTTAAGATGAGCTGTTAAGTTTTCCAAGTCTTTGATGACTTCTCTCAATATTTCCTTGTTCACGGTTTTCCTCCTTAAACTTCTTTGACATCAACTGACTGAACACTTTTCCCGGGATCTAATAGGTAGACTTGCGAGTAATCACCAAACAGCCAGCGGATAAACCGTTGAGGTAATCGCATCACAGCTCCACGTAGAACCTGTTTCTTCTCACCGTTTTCACCGGTGACGTTAATAACGATCTTGTGTTTCACGAGTTTTGCCTCCTTTCTGTAAGGGGTTTCTTCCTTACACATCACAGGCAAAGAAAAAGGAGGAGTTTTTAACCTCCTCCAAATAAAATTTCTAGAATTTTTTAACGCGTTTTTCTAAGCTTTTCGAGAGCCTTATCCAGATGCTTTTTCACACCAGCAGACGAGATACCAAGCATGCTTGCAATCTCTGACTGAGTGTATCCTCCAAAAAACATCAGTTTTACTACTTGACTCTGCTTATCTGTCAGCACTGAAAGCATGGATTCTGTTCTCTCTGACATTTCAAAACCATAATCATCAGCACTAAAACCATAATCATCAGTAGTACTAAGAGCTTCAGCAATATAACTTTTATCTACCCCAAGCTCACCATCTGCATCAAAGTCAAGTGAAAGATTATAGTTACGCGGAAAATGCTCGTTAGCAGCATACTCCACGTCATCCTTGTTAGGCTCATAACCATGCTTAAGATTAAAACGCCGGATATATTCTTCTTTCCACGCTTCAATTTCAGCTTTTTCTTCATCATTTCTAGTAGGACGCAGGTTCTTATTGTTGTAGTAAACCTCACTGTCATCCATTGAGTGAAGCATCTTAATATCCGCAACGGTTACACCATTCTCGCCTGGCTTGATTTCGATAGTTTCTTCACTATAACTACCATCTTCATTACGAACACAACTTGTATACTTATATGTTGCTCGATCATTGCTATTAGTTTTGCGAGTCCTCATGCTCACCCTTCCCGCCTGCAGCGGTAGGGTGAAGACACATACAAAAAAGAGCCGATACTTTATGAAGCACCGACTCTAATACCTGAAAAACAGCCATAGTAGAATAGAGGTACTTCATAGGAGTCATGAAAAAACCATGAGGATCCTATTGACGTATCTCATCGCCCTATAGCTAATCAGGCTTTAACTGTTTATTAGTAGTGTCTTATTGATTAATCATTAACCACAATCTTGTTAATTGTTCCAAAAATTCTTATAACATTTACCCGCTCTTTCTTAAAACCCGTATCATGAGTGTAAAAAAGAGTGGAATAATCTCGTTTTTATAACAGTTTGACATGTAAAAACCACACTTGCCTTGAAAGCTACGTGCTTTGAGGTTTAAGCGTTAACAATGTTTTCACCCCCCTTCTCGTTAAACAACACTCGTTTTAGAAAACAAAACGAGCATTAGCCACGCTCTAATAGAGTCCCAACCGTGGCTAATAAAGTCCCAACTGTATTTAATACAATCCCAACAAATCTAATATAATCCCAACCGTATTAATATCAGAAATCCTCAC
The DNA here is from genome assembly GCF_049244275.1 of Gardnerella sp. DNF00753. Classification (NCBI taxonomy): domain Bacteria; kingdom Bacillati; phylum Actinomycetota; class Actinomycetes; order Bifidobacteriales; family Bifidobacteriaceae; genus Gardnerella; species Gardnerella sp. DNF00753. The sequence continues at coordinate 494,268 of NZ_CP058393.1, read as the reverse complement.
TCCGCAAAAAGTGTTATAGGCCTAACTACTTTTAGTATTACCGTTAGAGCTTCTGATTAAAACACTTCAGATAAAACGTTCAAGTTATTACTATGCTAAAAAGTCTCTTCAAAAAACCTGACAAATACGCACATATACGGGGTCGTATACACGAGATTGCAGAAGAAAACTTCTTTACTTATGACTCTCCTAGAATATGGTTAGTGTTGAGAACTAAAGGTATTAAAGTATCTGAAAAAGCAGTAAGACGACTCATGAAAGAAGAGTTAATTGAGGTTAGATATGCCAGGCGTAAAAGACGCTATTCAAGTTACATAGGAGAAATTACTCCCGCATGTAGTAACATCGTTAATAATAATTTTCATGCAGATTCACCTAATAAGATTTGGCTTACAGACATTACTGAGTTTTCAGTAAAAGAGTCAAAACTCTATTTAAGCCCTATGATTGACTGTTTTGATAGTAAAGTGGTCTCTTACGCTCTTTCAAACCACCCAGATCAGTGTCTTGTAGATGAAATGTTAGAAGGGGCTTTAACTACCCTTAAGATTACAGAATGTAAAAGCTTAGCTATTCATACCGATAGAGGAGGTCACTATAGAGGCGGTAGGTGGATTGAGAGATTAGAAGGTCTTGGTATTACACGCTCCATGTCAAGAAAAGGAAATAGTGGAGATAATGCTGCCTGTGAAGGATTTTTTGGACGAATGAAAACAGAAATGTATTATCCACTTAACTGGGATAGTACAGAAGAATTACGTCAAGCTATTCATACTTATATTGATTTTTACAACAACCACAGAATTAAAATGGGGCTTAAAAGACAATTATGGAACATCGTGCTATGATTGCACAAAATGTCTAAAATTGTCCTAAGCCCCTTTTGTTTTCAATGTCAAGTAATACTAAATGTTGAGCTTTTTTAGCTTAACAACAGAGAGCTTTCTTTGGTATTTCAACGAAAACTCGGGTTTTTAGACACGCTTTTTGCCGCTTACCCCAATTTAGACGATATACGCCAATACGAGTACCACTACGAGTATAACTGCCACGGCAGCAGCAAACACCACGTAATCCATAGGCTTCACATGGTGATGCTGCAACAATGCATGGCATACAAACGCTGCGATCAGCAAGATTACCCCTGAAATAGCATTGGCATACCAAGGTAAATGATTGATGCACGAGAAAACAACACTCGTCAGCCAAATGGTAGCAAACGAAGCAAGCCATGACCGATGCCCTGTTGTGGCATGCTTCTTCGAAATAGTTGCATCATCCATATTAACACCCCAATGCTGCTGTCAAAGTGCCACCTGCAGCGCTACAAGCTATATCAGCCGAAACACCAGCAAGTGGTGTCGCCAATCCAGAAATACCAAGTGATAATGGAGTACAAACTGTTGCATCCCATAAAACATTCCATCCCACACCAATCCATTTAGGAATACAATGATGTTTCTTTCCACCACGTTCTAAAGCTGTCTCTAAGGAAACAGTAGGAGCAATCCTATGAAGAACTTTGCTATAACCAAAATCAACATGCTGCCCGTCATGAACTGTTAAATTGATAGTTGCTATAGTATGATTTGTTGCATCTCTCCAAGTAGCTATATTATTCTTTACTACGATAGTATCACCAGCTAGCGTATGCACATTCAATCCTTGTCCAGATACTGGAACAATTGAACGTCGACCATCTGGAGAACGCAATCCTCTCATTTCAGACTTAAAATTCCCATATTGTGATGTTGATTGAACTGCAAAAGATGGAGTTGCAAACACCATACTTCCAAGTAATGATGCTGCAGCTATTAACAATGAACTAACTTTCTTCATCATAAGATGACCTCTCTAATATTGGCCTTATCAATTAGTGAGTAAGCGTATTCCAGTAAACAGCATGTTGGCCAAACATGTGGTGAGTGACTCACGTTGTTATGCTCACAAGTCAACAGTATAATACTTGATTGATAGAAACGCCGTCATAATCAGGTAAGCGGATTATTAAAGCCTTGAGACAATCTTTGTTGTACGGCACTATGAACCTTTATAACTTATATACCACGGTGGGAATTCTTTTCATAATTGGTGCAATCAGTTTCTTTTTATCTCGCAAACTATTTAAATACGAATAAAACTATAAATAGCATATGAGTATGTGATTACTGATGAAATATAGTTTTCACATACTCAGTGTTTTATTCTCTCCTAGTATATAGAATTAATTAGTAACATCCATATGCTGTCCCTTTCACGGGAATTCTTGCAGCAAAAACTAGGACTTTTTTAGACTTCTATTGTAACTACTTTTATGGTTACTTTTGCATAAACCACCCTTGGTGCAAAGTGGCGAATCGACTTGCATGAGCGATTAAAACATAATTCGCGAATGCACTTCGATTCGCTGAGCTTGCTCAAAGTTGAAAGCACAGTGTGCTTTCAACGCAAGCGAAGTACATTAACATCCTGTGCACTCGACCCTAGAGCGTTGATATCTTCCCTCAAACAGCCAAAACACACTCAAAAACCGCGAGAACCCAGCCTAAAGCCGCTTCGCATTAAACCTTTTAACGATAGCCCTCGCTAAGCCTTGCTACACAAGGGCAAATTTGCACCCACCTATTAAGCCTTTGACATCAATACGACAGTCTCACGTGTATCAAGACTACCCTTATGATAACCATGCATCAATAAAAGAGCCTTAACGTTCATTGCAGGAGAGAAACTGGCAAGGGGAATGTCGTATGATGATAAAAGTCTAAGGCACTACAAACTGGGATTTGGATTTTACTTAAAATTGTATTATTTTATTAGCGATATCTTCTACAAATCGCTTATCGTGTTCCACAAATATGAGTGTAGGCTTTGCTTCTTTTATAATTTCCTCAATCTGTATTCTTGATATTACATCTATATAATTCAGTGGTTCGTCCCAAACAAATATATGAGCTGGCTTTGAGAAACTTACAGCAATTAAAACTTTCTTTTTTTGTCCATCACTATAATTCTTCATATCCATTTCAAATAATTCTCTTGAAAAATCTAATTTTCTTAAAATTGTTTTACACAATGTTTCATCAACATCTTGCTTGTGAATATATTCATTTAGGCTACCTGTTAAATTAGATGTGTCTTGAGGAATATACGAGATTTTTAAATTACCTGCTAATTTTATCTCACCTGTATACTCGTGATTTATACCTAATAAAATTTTAATCAAGGTTGATTTTCCGCTACCATTACCCCCATATATAGCCACTATGTCGCCTTGCTTTATCTCGAAACTTACATTGCTTAATATCTGTCTCTCTCCATAGCATGATGATAAATTGCTAACCGATATTAGAGGATTTTTATGATGATGTAACGGATGCAGTAATAGGCTTTCCTTTATTTCGATATCTTTTAGTAAACTCTGTTTTTCTTCTATTGCCTTGTTTTGTCTATTCTCCAAATTCTTAGATTTTTTCATCATCTTGGCTGATTGATGACCTATATGTCCTTTGTCTGGTTTTACACCTGATACTTTCACACCATTTTTAGTATTCTCAATTTTATCAGACCAAATTTGACTTTGTCTTGCAGACTCTTTTAATCGTTTAATATCTTTTCTTAATCTCTCATTTTGACTAATTTCAAATTGGTCTTTCATCACTTTGTTTTCATACCATGATGTAAAATTTCCCGATTGGACATCAATAGAATTCCTGTTAATAGAAATAACATGATTGATACAACCATCTAAAAAATCTCTATCATGAGATATAAGCAAAAATCCTTTTTTACTTTTCAGATATTCACTTACAATTTTTCTTCCGTCCATATCTAAATGGTTTGTTGGTTCATCAATAAGTAAAAAGCCATCTTCTCTTGTAAACAAAATAGCTAAAAGGATTTTTGTTTGTTCTCCTTTAGAAAGCGTTTCAAATTCCCTATAAACAAGGTTCTCATCTACATTTAGTAAACTGAGTTCTCTAAATAATTTCCATTCTTCATCATCTGATATTAGTTCTTTATATAACTCAATTCCTAATTTTGAAGTATCGCTTATATTTGGTGGAAATTTAATAAATTCAACATCCTTGCTTATTTTGCCTTGATAAGTTTCTTGATTTAAAAGTAACTTAAATAGAGTTGATTTACCAATTCCATTTCTTCCTATCAATCCCGTTTTCCAGTTTGTATCAAAGGAAAACGATACATTTTTAAATATGGGTTTTACATATCCATAATATGAGAAAGTGAGGTTTTCAATTTTAATTACTGACATAAAACGCCTCCCTAAATTATCATTTACCGCCCGGGTGCAAAGTGTGTGCACCTTTTAACGTTTAGTTTTTCCTGTATTACTACGCTTATCACTGCTTTGCTTTTTCAGTTATTTCAATTCTCGATTAGGCAATTTTCCAGTTCTCAAAGCGACAGTAACAAACTCAACCTCTTGCAAGCACTTCTCGCAAAGTTCATAACCTTCATTGAAGTTCACTCTTGACCTAAATGTGCTAGCAATGAATTCGCACGGTGAGGTAATCCTTTCAACTACACCGCACCGTTCACACTCAGCATACACATTCCCATCCTTAATCGGAATAAACATTCCATGGTCTTTCTCATTTCCCATGACACTAACATCTTCGAAATCATCAAATTTTACATAGAGCATATACGGCTTCCTCCTTTATTGGTATGTCTATATACGCTCTAATTCCAGATAATATCAAGTTTTATTGTCAGCCACTCTACCTGTATTTATATCTATCAGAATTTTGCAAGCAAAACCTATTTTTTAGCACTCGCATAAAAACGTCTGGGAAAACGTCCCCCCCCCCCCCTAGACTTTTCCCCATGTTAAAGAAAGCATCACTATACGTAACTATTCTCATAACATGGTTACTACTATTCTTGATCTTTACACCATTCGCTATTAGAGAATACGTTTTTCCTGGAACAAGAAACACTACGCTAGATATTCTCATAGCATTAAACGCAATCTTCATAATCTACTTCTGGCTAAACGGCACTAAAGATATCATCTACGTACTATGGTTCTACCTACATAAGAAATCCATTACACAATACGTTCAAAAAGTCTCTTGCATGCCAATACCAGCAAACAAGCGTATCGTAATGCTCTACTGTACTTGCAACGATTTCGAAGGTGACTCACTCACTCAATGCTTAAAACAAAAGTACGCCGGATCAGTCAAAACAGTCATCCTTGATGATTCTAGTGACCCTAATTACAAAAATAAGGTAGACGAATATGCTAAAGAACATAATGTAGAAGTAGTACGCCGCGAAAATAGAAAAGGATTCAAAGCAGGAAATCTCAACAACTATTTACACGGACGAACTGACTACGATTACTTTGTTATTCTCGACAGTGATGAAATCATTCCTTCAGATTTTATTATTCGATGCTTACAATACTTCCAATACTTTAAAAACGCTGGAATCGTACAATGCAATCACGTAGCAACACGTAACATTAACCGCTTTATGCACCTACTACACATTGGAGTGAACAGCCACTGGCCTGTGTACCAAACAATGAAACATCACTATGGTTTCATGTCTCTATTAGGACATGGTGCAATGGTAAGCCGCGAATGCTACGAAGCAGTAGATGGATTACCAGAAGTTGTTGCTGAAGACTTATGCTTATCAATTGAAGCACGCAGTAAAGGATACTATGTTGCTTTCGCACCGAACATAACATGCGAGGAACAATATCCGATTGACTATCTAGCTTTTAAGAAACGACATAGTAAATGGACTCAAGGTAATTTCGAGTTCATGAAATGCTACACTAAACGCATTTTCACATCTAAAATGCGATGGTTTGAAAAACTAGATATTTTCCTGTTCACCTACAACCTGCCATTAACATCACTTTTCACATGCTATGTAGCAATGAATATCATATTCTTCCCAGCGCTGCACTACGATTTACACTATCCAGCATGGCTACTTGTACCAACCGTAATATTCTTCATGGCACCAATGCTAAACGACGTATTCTTCTGGCTTGGTAAAGTATCGCTCAAACATTTACTACTCTACATGCTTTTTACTTTCTGCTTGTACGGTTCAATGCTTTACGTGTCAATGAAATCATCATTCCTAGCACTTACAGGAAGAAAAGCCATATTTGTTGTCACACCAAAAACAACGCAACATATTACATTAGCTGAATCATTACGAATGAACATTCAAGAAATAATATTCTCAATAGTTCTTATCACTCTCTCATGCGCGTTCAAAGGCGGAATACTACCAGTCATACTCATAGTAGCACCAACACTTTTCAGCATATATTTAACAATGTACTCGAACTCTAAAAAACCTATCGATACACCACATCATGCTAGAAACAAGTACAAAACAAGAAGACCACTCGCACACGCATACCGGTGATATAAACCCACAAAAAATAACAGGCATTACAGAAAATGGTAAAAAGGCGAAATTAAGGCAACAACTCTACACACAGAAAGCAACAGTTTCAGAGTTCAGAAGGAAAAGTTTCATTGTATCCAAGAGTTAAGAAACTAGAACCAACCTTCACAAGGTGGGTGCAGGGTGGGTGCACTTTTTAACGTTAACATCCTGTGCACTCGACCCTAGAGCGTAGACATCTTCCCTCATACAGCCAAAACACGCTCAAAAACCACGCCAAGCCAGCCTAAAGCAGCCACTCATTAAACCTTTTAACGATAGCCCTCGCAAACACCTGCTATACAAGGGCAAACTTGCACCCACCTAATTAGCCCTAGACATCAATACGACACTCTCAACGTGATGGGTGTTGGGATATATGTCGAACGCACGCAAAGACTGAACGCTGTAGCCAAGTTCTTTAAACGTGCCAACATCGCGAGCAAGACTAGTCGGATCGCAAGCAACATACACAACAGTTCTTGCTCCAGACTTCGCAATCTGCTTACAAACTTGAGCTTTAGCACCAGCGCGCGGAGGATCTAGCACAACAACATCAGGATGCGCAAATCGGCGAACAATCTTAGACGACTTACTCGCCTTAAACACCTGCGATTCAAGCGTTTGCGCAACATCGCCTTCAAGCGCTTCAACAACATCCCTGCTAAGACCTGCGCGCCCAATGTTTCGCCTTGCATTCTTTACAGCAATCGGCGCACCCTCAATGCTAAGCACGCGAGCTGGTTCTGCAGAACCAAAAGCGCCAGCAGCACCCGCAGCACCATAAGAATCTCCGCCAACATTAGCCAAAGTCGCAAGCGGAATCGTAAACAAACCCGAACCAGAATACAAATCCCACAAAACCGTATTCTTACTACGCCCACCAAGCGCAGAACGAACTAATCCCAAAACATAGTTCACCAAATGCTCTGGAGCTGCGCGATGAATCTGCCAAAAACCACGCGCGTCAACATCGTAGTCAAAAGTACGCATACGCGATGAATCACCATCAACCGCAACGCGCACGCGCTCTCGCAGCAAAGCCGAGCCTGCAACCAACTCATCATTTACTATAAGCGCATAATTTTCGCCGATCGCATCAAGAAGCGCAGCCTTGTCATTAAAATCCAAACCTTCAACCCTAGGCTCTGGAACAGCAAGACGAATTTGCGAATTTGGCGAGAAAGTACGATTCCACAAGTCCAAAGAATCCGCAACTGCTAAAACCGCGCGCGACGCAAGTGGCATAGTATCAATCGCAATGCGATCATGCGACTCGCGCTTTCGCATAGACAATCGCCCTTCATCATCCGCAACCAACTCCATGCGCGTACGCCAATTAAATCCGTTAAGCTCCTCATCCCCCGGAATGCGCTCAACGCTAACATCGCTTTCCGAAACATCCATGTGCGCTAAACGCTGGAATTGATTAGCAATCACGGCTGCCTTCCAACGAATCTGACCAGGCAAAGAAACGTGAATTAAATCCGCTCCTCCAACTCCGCCGCCCTGTGCTAAAGGACCCGCGAGCTTCCATTGCGGCTCCACACGATACGCGCTAGGCTCCAAAACTTCCACAACTTCGCCAGTAAAAAAGTGCGCTTTTGCACGCATCGGCTCATCCATGCGCACAACAACCAGCTCACCAGGCAGCGCAAATCGCACGAATACAACGCGTCCGTCAAGATGACCTACGCATCTTCCTTGATCCGCATATCGCTCGATTCGCATCGTCACTTGCATAAACTACCCCTTAGTTTTGCGTTTTGTTAAGCCGATTTTCTAACGCTGATTTTTGTTAAGCTGATTTTGTTAAGCTGATTTTACTTCACTTGAATTTACATCGTTTTGATCTTCATCACCCTGCTTTGCCTCTCGATTTTTATGATGAAGACGCATAAACGGCGTTGCAATAATCAAGTAAGAAACCCAAATCGCGAGCGCCCAAAACGGCAAACCCATAATCAAACGCACCGTGCCAAGCCACACAACGTGATTTGTCAAATATAATGGCACTTGCAAAACCAGTCTCAGCGCAAAAACGACAATCCACAATCCTGTCACATACATATACGCACGCTTAAGCGGCCTGTAATCAAGCCATTCGTGAAGCCACGCGCCAAAATTTTCAGTAGGCATTTTACGAATTGACTCAATCACAAGCCCTAAAGCAGGCACGCGAACAATCAGCGAAATCGCAAGAAGCACACCATAAACAGCGTTTGTAATAAAGCCCATCATATAGTAGTCGCGCGCTTGATGACTCGTCCACACCCAAATAAGGCAAATTGCAATGGAAACAAGTCCACTAATTGCTCCCATAAGAGATTGCTTTTGAATAAGACGAACCACAACTTGCAAAACAGCAATCACAGCTGCCACAATAACTGTTGTTTGCACATTTCGTGTTACAACAAAGCAAATAACAAACAGCAAGCCTGGCAGCATGGATTCGATTACGCCTCGAACGCCACCTATGGAATCAATTACAGAAAAGTTTCTTCCATCAGAACCTATAGAGGCAAGGGAAGCAAGCCCAGAACTTTTTTTACCACAAGTGTTATTTTTCAAGACGATATCCTTATGCTACTTAACTTACTGCTATCTAACCTCAGAAAACATTGGTCCGCGAGAAAGCGTAGTTTTTACATCAACTTGCTGATCGTATCCTAAAGGCTTATCTTCTTTTTTTAAAGCGTCATCAGCATTTTCTTCAGATGAACTATTGCTTTCATCATTATTTTCTTCTAATCTCTGTGCTGATTCTTTTTCTTCACGAGTTAATGGCTCGTGCATAGGAATAAGATCGCGAGGAGCTAATGGTTCTTCACCACGATTTACAACAATCCCCTTAAACCATTCGTCTAATTGCTTAGTTTCATTATTGTTTTCTGCCAACTCTGTTGCTGCAGGCCCGGAAAATACTCCACGAAGCATCCAGCGAGGACCATCAACTCCAACGATACGAGTTGTAATACTCTTTTCTCCAACTTTTACAGGAAGCAAAAGTTCAGTTCCAAATTCGCCTTGTGCGGTGCAAGCTTGGCTATTTCCGTCAAGTAAGTCTTTGCATACTTCATTCCAAATACCAGTAGATTTCGGAGCAGCAAAAGCTTCAACTTCAACACTTGACGATCCGTAAGTTACTGTTGCTCCAATTACTTGACCATTTTCGCGCTGCTTTTTTACGCGTAATTCTATACCTTGGAAATATGGAATATAAATTGAGCCAAAATCAAGATAATCACTGAAATCAGGAGCATCTTCATCGTTGAAATCCCATGGACCAGTTTTTAACTTTACAACTTCATCTACATCTTTTGAAGATTTTACTTCTTTATTTCGGCCAAATAACCAGCCCATTATTCCTCGTTTCTTAAAACAACAAGCACAACAATAAGCATAATGCCAATCATCGTAAATTGCTCAACTTCACCAGATTACCACAAGCAAAGCACTGAAAATATGCATATAAACAAATACTATTACTTAAGTTTCATTTAATGTAGGTTAATAATCACACACCATATTTTATGGTTAAAGGCGCGTGATCCGACCATCTTGCCTCATAACTTTCAGCGCGATCAATCACAAAACCACAAGCGCTTTCTGCAATTTCTGGCGTTGCAAACTGGTAGTCTAATCTCCAACCAACGTTATTGTCGAAAGCTTTGCCGCGCTGACTCCACCAAGTGTATGGCCCTTGAATATCTCCTGCAAGCATGCGCATAACATCCACAAATTCATACTCGTTAATCCAACGGTCAATATACGCGCGTTCCTCCGGCAAGAATCCTGCACTTTTTTCATTCGCTTTAGCGTTTTTAATATCTAACGACGTATGCGCAATATTAAAATCACCGCATAAAATCGCCTGATTCCCACCACTTGCCGCTGCATCTCGAAGCTCACCCAAGCGAGTAAGCATTGTGTCTAAAAAGCGGAATTTTTGCTGCATTTTTTGTGAATCATCCACATTTCCAGCGTGAACATACACTGAAGCAACAGTAATTTCATAACCTTGAGGCGTACGCACATCGGTTTCAACCCATCGCCCAGAATCAACGTCTTCACTTAAACCTGGCAAACCGTAGCGCTTTGCTACTACAGGAAGTGATGTAACTAGCGCTACCCCAGCTCTACCCTTTACGCGGCAGACTTCGTTTGCATAAGTAAAATTATCATTTTCTACAGGATTTGCAATATTTTCAGATGCGCGATACCCCATTTCAATTTTTGTCATAATTGGGTCGATTGCGTCCTGCGGAGCGCGCACTTCTTGCATGCACCATACGTCAGGAGTGTGAGCATCGGACCAGTCAAGCATCCCCTTACGCTCGGCCGCACGAATACCATTTAAGTTTGAAGTAGTAATTGTAATCATAAATCTAACTCTAATATGCGCATTACACAAATATGCGCGCTGCACAAAGCAAAAATTAAGGTGCAGAAATTTATAAACCCAGTTATTAACCAAGTTATAAACCCTGCACCTTTATTTTTATTTTATTAGATTAGATTAAATATTTAGATTAAATTAATCCAAGCCAAGTTCCAAGTTTCCACCAGGAATTGCGTCAAGAAGATCGCGAGTGTACTCCTTTTGCGGATGATCAAACACCTCATCGGTTGTAGCATGCTCAACAAGCTTTCCGTGCTGCATAACAACAACCTCGTCCGCAATCTGTCGAACAACAGCCAAATCGTGAGTGATGAACAAGTAGCTTAATCCGCGCTCTGCCTGCAAATCATTAAGCAAGTGCAAAACCTGATCTTGCACAAGCACATCCAAAGCAGAAACAGCTTCGTCACAAACGATAACATCCGGATCCAAAGCCATTGCGCGCGCGATTGCAATGCGCTGACGCTGGCCGCCTGAAAGCTCGTTCGGGAATCGAGTCATAACAGAAGCAGGCATACGAACCATGTCCAAAAGCTCGCGCACGCGATTCTGACGGCTCTTTTTATCGCCAATCTTATGAATTCGCAAAGGCTCTTCAATAGAACGATAAATCGAATACATTGGGTCTAGCGAACCGTAAGGATTTTGGAATACTGGCTGAACATGACGACGGAAATCAAGCAAATCCGCGCCCTTTAAGTCAGCAATATTCTTTCCTTCGTAAGTAACAGTTCCGCTTGTAGGCTTAAGAAGTCGCAAAACCATGTTTGCAACAGTAGACTTACCAGAACCGGATTCACCCACAATTGCCAACGTTGTTCCGCGCTTAATAGAGAACGAAACGTCGTCAACGGCCTTGAAAAGCTCCTTCTTTCGAGGAAGCTTAAACTCGCGAGTTAAGTGGTCGACTGTAATAATGTGCTCGCTCTTTTCAAGAGTTTGCTCACCCACTACGTGATGCTCAAGCAAATTATCCGCATTACCACCATGCTCCTTAACAGAAATGATTCGCTGAGAAGCAAGGCTTGGAGCCGCAGCAACAAGTCGCTTAGTATACGGATGCTGTGGATGCTGCAAAACATCCAAAGATGGACCAGATTCAACAACGCGACCCTTATACATAACAACAACGTGCTGTGCGCGAGCCGCAGCTAAACCTAAATCGTGAGTAATGAACAGAACGGAAGTTCCGAGCGAATCAGTAAGCGTATGCAAATGGTCAAGAATGCGCTTTTGCACGGTAACGTCGAGTGCGGAAGTTGGCTCATCTGCAATCAGCAAATCTGGACGGCAAGCCAAGCCAATGGCAATTAACGCACGCTGACGCATGCCACCAGAAAACTCGTGCGGGAACTGACGTGCTCGAGTTGCAGCATCAGGCAAACCAGCCTCATCAAGTAAACCTGCAATACGGTCGTCAACATTAGCGCCAACAACATACTTTTTGGCAATTTCCCAAGCTTTGTCGTCGTTCACACCGTACTTGATTAAATCGTCTGCAACGCGCCAACGAGTTTCAGAACCTGGAACCCACTCTTTTTTGTAGTAGCCCATGGCTTCATTCATCTTGAATTCATCAAGTCCGATTTCTGCCAAAGACTTGCGTGCAACTTCCATCAATTCTGGTAATTCTTTAGAACCAAGGAATGTTTCGTCCTCATTGCTTTTAACTTCTACAGCATCACCTGCAAGAGCTTCCGCAAGAGCAGAACGCTTCTCATGGCTTACGTCAACACCATTTGCAAGAAGAGCTTCCTTAACCTGTGTACCAATACGCCAAACAGGGTTCAAGTTACTCATAGGATCCTGAGGTACCAAGCCCATTGCAGTGCCGCGCAAAGAAGCAAACTCTTTTGGTTTTAATTTGCTAATTTCTTGGCCATTAAGCTTAATAGAACCACCCGTAACATGACCTGTTCCTGGAAGCAAACCCAAAACTGCCATTGCAGAAGTGGACTTTCCAGAACCAGACTCACCTACGATTGCAACCCACTGGCCGGGATATACGCTAAAGCTTGCATCTCGAACAGCGTGAACAGCTTGCTTAGAATCAGTAGTGAAATCAACCTGAAGATTTTTCACTTCAAGCAATGGACCTTGCTCACGCTGCATAGCGAGAGCGTCTACATTTTTATGCGTTGAAATGCTCATAAGTTTTATTCCTCCACGCTAACTTCACGCCTTACGGCTCTTTGGATCCAACGCATCCTTTACAGCGTCACCCATCATAATGAAGGCAAGAACTGTAATAGCAAGCGCAAATGACGGATAGAACAATACTTCTGGACTATTATTGAAGTACCTGCTGTAAGTAGCAATATCTCCACCCCAGCTCACGGTAGTAGTTGGCAAACCAATACCTAGGAAGCTAAGTGTTGCTTCCAACACGATGTAGGAGCCTAGAGAAGTTGTGCCAACAACAATGATTGGAGCCAAAGAGTTTGGAATAATATGCCTAAAGAGATTTCGTATAGGCCTAGATCCTAAAGCTGTAGAAGCTGTGTTAAATTCTAGATTCTTTGATTCCATAACAGCACTTCTAGCTATTCGAGCAACACTAACCCAACCGAATAGAACCATAACTAGAATTATCTTCCACATTGATTTTGTGGTTCTAAACATTTGGAGAACAACTATAGCGCCAAGAAGCATAGGCAAAGCCAAGAAGATGTCGGTAATGCGGCTAAGAACAGCATCAACCCAACCTCCGAAGAAGCCTGCAATAGCACCAATTAAAGAACCAACTAAAACAACCAAAGCTGTAGCAATTATGCCGATTGTTACAGAAGTGCGAGTTCCGTATACTACACGAGCGTAAATATCGCATCCCTGCTTATCGAATCCAAGAGGATGACCAGAAGAACTTGGCATCAAAGAGTTATTAAGTACGCAATACATTGGATCTTGCTTAACGAGCAATCCTGGGAATAATGCAATAAATAAAATTGCAATAATCAATATTGCGGAAATAATAAACAAAGGATTTCGTCTCAAAGTACGCCATGCATCAGCCCACATGCTCGTAGCAGGAGCAGACTCGTCAACGGAATCAACTTCTTGTAACGGAGTTTCATCCAAGGAAGCAACATAACGTTCCTGTCCTGGAAGAGCAATATCTGCAGCAGTCAAATTTTCCTCAACTTTTTCTTGCATAATTATGCTTCTCCTTACGCGTAACGAATTCGCGGATCAAGAGCCGCGTACAAGATATCAACAAGTAAATTACTGACTACGAAAATCAGCATAAGCAAGGTAACTACAGAAACTACCAGGTTGCTTTCACCCTTCAAAATACCTTGATAAGTAAGGAAGCCAATACCATGAATATTAAATATTGTTTCTGTAATCATAGCGCCGCCCATCAATGCACCCAAATCCTGGCCCAAGAAAGTAACTACAGGAATAAGCGAATTGCGCAAAATATGACGAATAATTACCGAGCTTTCTTTTAAACCCTTCGCACGAGCTGTACGAACATAGTCGAGCGCAATATTTGACGAAACTTCAGACCTTGTAAGTCGAATTACATATGCCATAGATACAGATCCAAGAACCATTGCAGGAGTGAGCATATCTAAGAATCCAGGATCATTACTTACATTAGGAGGAAGAATATGCCACTTAATACCAAGCAAATACTGCATAGCATAACCAGTTACGAAGGTTGGTACGGAAATAAGAAGCAGAGAAACAATAAGAATTACGCTATCGTACCATTTGCCTTTTTTAAGACCAGAAATAATACCGAAAGTTACACCAAACAGAGCTTCAAATGCAAACGCCATAACAGCAAGCTGAATGGTTACAGGGAATGCACGACCAATCTCATCAATAACAGGCTGACCCGCAAAGGTTTGGCCAAAGTCAAGAGTAAGCGCATTCTTTAAGAACAGTAAATATTGAATAATAAATGGTTTATCTAAATTATAATTAGCTCGAATTTGTGCTGCGACAGCAGGATTAACTGGTTTATCGCCAAACATTGCATTTACCGGATCACCCGGCAAAGCAAATACTAAAGCATAAACCAATAACGTTGTGCCGAGAACAACAGGAATCATCTGCAAAATTCGACGCAGAATGTACTTACCCATCGGCTTCTCCTTGAATTGTTAACAATTACTCGCAAAAACAACAAAGTGCCACTCCAGTTGAAAAAAATTTTTTGGATTAATTCCTTCGTTCCTTCAACTGGAGTAGCAATTTCGCTATACGCGATATTAAATTATTGAGAGGTGATATCAGAATTAAGTATTTTTCTGAATATCATGAAATTAATTTATATAAACTCCATATGAAGATTTAAATCTTACTTACGAAGCTGGTAGTACAGTGGCATGTTCTGCCAATCCATTACGAATCCCTTCAAATTGTGATTCATAACAGCCTTAGCATTCATGTAAAGCAGTGGTACAGATGGAAGATCCTCAAGAAGAGTTTCGCCAGCTTCATGATAAAGCTTAGTTGCTTCGCTTGCATCGGAAGATGCAGTAGCCTTGGTAAGCAATTCATCAAACTTTGGATTCTTGTAATCGCCATCATTAGAACCATTGCCATCAGCTGCGACAGAAGCGAACTGCTGAGTCAAGTAGTTTTCTGGGCTTGGATAATCTGGCATCCAGCCTGCACGCCATGCGCCCTTAACCTTACGCTTGGTGCATGCATCGCGGAACTCCTGGAAGGTTGGGATTGGCGTAGTTTCTGCCTTAACACCCAAATTGTTCTTCACATAGTTCACAACTGCATCGAACACGGACTTAGCAACAGCGTTATCAGCATTGTAGGTGAAGGTAAGAGGACCATCATACTTGGAAATGGCTTCTGCCTTAGCCCACAATTCCTTAGCCTTCTTTGCATCGAACTTCAAATGCTCGCTACCCTTCAAATTAGGATCGTAGCCTGGGGTCTTTGGAGAAGTGAAGTCGTTAGCAGGAGCAGCAGTCTTGTTCAGCACCTTTTCAGCAATTGCCTTACGATCGATAGACATGGAAACTGCTTGACGACGCAAGCGGCCTTCCTCAGTCTTAACATCGAAGTGTGGGAGGCTGGAAGCAATAGTGAACTGAAGAATTACAGAACCAGGCTTGTTGTAAGCAGTGATTGTGCTATCGCTCTGGAAGTTGCTGGTTTCAGTATCTGGAATGTTATCGGTCATATCGAGGTTGCCGGACTGTACGTCACGGTAAGCAGCATTACCATCGGTGTAAATCTTAAAGGTAACGCCATCATTCTGAGCCTTGCGAGGGCCTTCGTAAGCCGGGTTCTTCACAACTTCAATCTGCCTGTTGTGATCCCAAGACTTGAACAAGTATGGACCGGAGGAAACAGGCTTTTCACCATAAGCCTTTGGATCCTTGTAGAAGGATTCTGGAAGTGGAGCGAATGCCAAGTAGCCAACCTTAATTGGGAACACGGAATCTGGCTGCTTCAAATCAACGGTGAAGGTGTTCTTATCTACAACCTTCAAACCGGAAAGCTGTTCGTCGCCCTTCAAACCATCCTTCTGCAATTCGTCATAACCCTTAATGGTCTGGAAGAAGGAAGCGCACTTCTGTGCATTCTTAGCGTTGGCAACAAAGCTCCAAGCCTTGGTGAAGCTTTCAGCGGTAACAGGAGTACCATCGCTGAACTTCTTGCCTTCTTTAAGCTTAACAGTGTACTGAGTTGCGTCTGCGTTTGGAGTAACGCTTTCAGCATCCTCATTTACTGGGTTGCCCTTTTCGTCAAAAGTGACCAACGTTGAGTTGACCAACATAGCAGGACGTGCACCAGCGTTTTCGTTAATGTTGCCAGGCACCAATTCGTTCTGTGGCTCAGTGTTATTTACGGTAATAATAACTTTTCCACCGTTTGTCTGCGCAGTCTTCGAAGCAGATGAGCCGCAGCCACCAAGCAACATGGCCAACGAGCAGGCCGCAGCGGCAAAAGCTAAAGCCTTATTCTTCATATTTATTCTCCTAACGTCTGGTAGGCAGGATGCTATATCAATACAAAAAGCCAAGTCATGAATAAAATAAAATCCATCTAGTTTTTATTGCCAGATGGATTCTTTTAGCCAATGACAAGGCCTCTTCGTTGATTAAAATTCAATGATACGTATTTTTGCAAACATTGCAAGAGTATAAGTAAATTGTAAAATTTACTGTTTATATCTAAAAATTACTGATTAAAACACCATCTTTTCGCATAAAAACTAAAAAACTTACTATTTTACCAATAATTTTTACTGTTTTTTACTGATTTAAATATATTACATATATGTAAATTATGTAATCTTTTATGTAAAGGCTTTGTTAATTACAGAGAAATTATGCATCTAATATGCAGATAATTAAGCACGCGGAAAAGCTTGTAAATACCGCTGTTTCAACGCTTCTATAGATACATGCGTATAGCGTTGAGTAGTATTAAGCGAAGAATGACCCAACAATTCTTGCACTTCTCTCAAATCTGCCCCACCGTTAAGCATATGCGTAGCCGCACTGTGACGCAAAGAGTGCGGAGAAATATCCGGAACATGCGCACTTTTAGCCGCATCATGAACTACTTGTCTTACTAATCGCTGATCAATGCGCTTTCCGCGAGCGCCAAGAAATATTGCAGTTTGTGCAGAATCTTTCAATAAAATTTTTCGCCCGCTATCTGAAAGCCATTCAGACAAAGCTTTTGCGGCCGGAATCCCAAAAGGAACAACGCGCTGCTTATTTCCCTTACCTGTAACTTTTATAGTATGCGATGAAAAATTAATATCTTGAATATTTAATCCAGTAAGCTCACCAACGCGAATGCCAGTTGCATATAAAAGCTCAATAATTGCAGCATTGCGAAGTTCAACAGCTTTCTGATTTTTATTACACGAAGATGAATCATTAGCTTTAGAATCAATATTATTCATTAGCGCTTCTGCCTGAGACTCATCTAAAACAGATGGAAGAACATTCTTAATTTTTGGAGTCATCAAAATTTCTGCAGGGTCACCATTTATAAACCCAACATGCTGGCACCATGCGAAAAATCCGCGCACAGCAACAACTTTTCTTGCCAAGCTTGAACGAGCATGATTTCTAGAAGCGTCTGCCATCCAAGAACGCAAATCATCCGTAGTAAGATCTGAAATATTTTTAAAACCGTGACGATTACACCATGCTAAACACTGTTTAATATCACTTGTGTAAGCTCGATTCGTGCGCTCCCCCAAGCCCTTATTCGCGCTTACATACGTAATGTAATCATCTACTAAACTCGCATATTGGGCAGGAAAATTTACGAAACTATTGGAAGCCACTCGCTTATTTTCCATGCTTAATCACCCTTGCGTAACTTTATAAACGTTTGCCATACGCGCCAGTCACATGCATAATACAACAAGGAGCATGTTATGGAAACACGTATAAAAAACTTGACTACACTACCACAGCGAATACCTGCAGGCACGCGCATAGTAGTAAGAACATACAAAATTATAGAAGAAAATAACGATGGAAAGCAAAAAATCGAGTATCATGATGCGATTGGGCACGTACTTGAGTGGGATGGAGAAACGCTTCACTTACTTCGAGATCCTGCAGCAAACGGCACTAGAGCTGCCGAAGAAATGTTCATTGATGCCAGCACAATTGCACGCTTAAGGCCAATGCCGGAACGCAAATTCCAAAAGCCGCTTAAAATATAGACATTAAAACTCGCGCCACACTAAGCACAAACTCGCATTAGACGTTGCTTAGAGAATTATCTGCGCACAATAGCAGTTGCGAAGATTCGTTGGTATTAAATCCGCAGATTTCAACAATAGATTCACCTAAGCGCGCGGATTCTAGTAATTCCTGCTGCCAATTGATTCTGGAATCATACTTCCACAATCTGCTATTAGCAGCATCGCTTTGATTTGCAGCATCACTTTGTTGCGTATTCGTTTTACACGAGTTGCGCTGCTGGTATTTATATTCTCTCCACGATTGAGCTTTAGCAAAAAACTCTTGCTCATTATCGTCAGCAACTTCTACATCTTGATCCAGCATATCCGCAGCAAAAGTTAGTTCAGAAATTACAGAACGCAATAATTTCGCAGTATTATGCCGATTTTCGCTTACCATTGCGCGCGTGCGTTGAGGATCTGTAAGAGCAACGCGCGTCATATCTCGCCAAGAGCCTGCAGATAATTGCAAAGCAATAGCACGATTAGGCTGATCGCATAATACATTTGCAAGAGAAGTCGCAACAACGTGAGGCATGTGAGAAATAAGTGCCACAGAATTATCGTGCGTTTCGTCGTCTAAAACTATTGCGCGATTCTTGCATAGCGAAACAATCATTCGTAAAACATTGCTAACTCGCCAAAATTCCGTGTTGCTATCAACGGTTAAAGCCCACAAAGCACCATTTAAAAGCTCAGCACTAGAAGCTTTCCAACCAGTAAATTCACTACCCGCCATAGGATGCGAACCAACGTAGCAATCCTGCAAACCTGCTGCAGCAACTTGCTGGCGAACTAAAGTTTTTACACTACCAACATCGCTAATAGTTGTGCGAGATTTGTCAACATAAGGTGCGATTTCCTGCAAAATACTTGGCATAGAAGCTAGAGAATTGCACAAAATCAGAACGTTTGGGCGAAGCTTAGCTAAATCTTGCACATTGTCCACGCAAGTAATTCCTAAATTTTCAGCTTCTTCGTATGGATTATGATGACGATTCCACGCATAAACGCTACATTCAGGCAATTTTGCAAGTCTTTTTGCAAGAGATCCACCAATAAGACCAAGACCTACAATACCAACAGAAAAATTTTGCGAAAATTCAGCGTTTTCTACCATAATAATTCTCTTTCTGCCTGCATTACGTTCAAATTGCGCAAAGAATCAACCGAAGGTTCAACACACACTCCGCCATTAGGCAGCATCCAATCGTTCATCACAGGATTATTGCGCTTTTCGGAAGGATACACTGCTAAAACTCGAACCCAATCTCCATGCTCAACAACCTCTTGAATCATATCTTTACACATAGAATCCCAAGGAGCAGAATCAACAGTTGCAATAAAACTGTATAAACCATCCTGCCCTTTAATTGGCCTAGACATAAAAGAAGTCATATTAAGACCATGATCGCGCACAACGTCAAGCAAATTTGCTAGCACGCCAGCGCCCGTGCAACGCGGAATAAAAGCAATAATTGATGAAAATGATGAAAAGTTTTCGCGCTGAATATTAACAAAATCTAAAACCTCATCTCGAGGAGCTAATACTAAAAACTCAGTGCGAGCGCCAGAAAAATCTTCAACACCTTCGCTCACAATCTGCCTATTGTATAAATCGGCACAAATTCTAGGGCATAAAGCAACTTCGCCAGGAACTAAATCCCTACAAGCAGCAGCGTTTGAAGACGCAGTTTTTTCTTTCAAACCGCGCTTTTGAGCAAACTTACGGCATTGTGCCAACGCGTGCGGATGAGCAACAATAGCAGAACAGTTATCAATTGAATCTGACTTGCAAATAACAGCATCAAAACTAATATCGACGCCTACGCGAGCAATGCCAACCATATTTTTTGCATCGATTAGTAAATCTAAATTAGGTATTACAACGCCTTCAATATTGTTTTCCCACGCAATAACACCCCAATTGTTATGCTTCTCAATTTCACTAGCAATGCTAAGAACATTCTCGCAAGCAGCTGGAATAAGTGGCAAATTATCAAATGATTGTAACTGCTGTTGAACTTTTAAAGCAGCTTGATGAGTAAAAGAACCTTCCGGCCCTAAATAACATAATTTACGAGCACTATTACTGTTCTTATTACTATCCATGGCTATTCCCTTAAAGACCACTGTAAAAAATACTGTCAAAACTATTGTAAAGACTACTGTAAATTCTTTACTTATTTAACACTATTCAACAACAAACCAACGCTGAGGCATACAAAGCAAAATTGCGTGAGCAATAAGAATGCCATAAAGCCAAAAATACCCAACGTATTTCACACACCAAGGCATAGGAATAGTAAAGCCTACAGGAATAAGAATTGCGTTACCAATAAAACCAAGCGCTAGAATCCATACAACAGCAGAAAAAACTACTGCGTGAATAAATAATCCCCACCATCCACTACGAGCTCTGGAACACCAAGCAGAAAGTGCGAGCAATATTACGGCAATAACAAAACCATATGGCAAATTATTCATTGCTCCAGCGCGATGCACAAAAGTTCCAATTAGTGCGCATATTGCAGAAGAAACACACGTGGTCGCATACCTACCCCATAAAGGTAAGCGATGCGACCACGGTTTTGCTGTCATAGTAAATCAGCGCCTCAATTTACAAATAGTATTTTCGAGAATACATCACGCAGCATTATTGTTTTGACGACGCTGCTTAGCACGCCACTTATACCATTCGTCACGGCTCAAAATAATCTTGCGAACACGAATTGCTTCAGGTGTAACTTCCACACACTCGTCTTCGTTAGCAAAATCAAGAGACTCTTCCAAACTCATCTTAATTGGCGGAGTCAAAGTCTCAAGCACATCAGCAGTCGAAGAACGCATGTTAGTCATGTGCTTAGCAAGCGTAATGTTTACATCCAACTCGTCTGGCTTGTTGTTAATACCAACGATTTGGCCTTCGTAAACTGGGCTTTGCGGATCCACAAAGAAGATACCACGAGCCTGCAAACGCTGCATAGCGTAAGGAGTTGCAACACCCTTGCGATCGCAAACCATGGAACCGTTCTGGCGAGTAACAATCTGACCAGCCCAAGGAGCGTAGCCTGCAGAAATAGAGCTTGCAATACCAGTTCCGCGAGTAGCAGAAAGAAGAGCCGTGCGGAAACCAATAAGACCACGAGAAGGAACAGTAAACTGCAAACGAACCCAACCAGAACCGTGGTTGCTCATAGAATCCATGCGGCCTTTACGATCAGCCATAAGCTGGGTAACAGTACCCATGTACTCTTCTGGAACGTCAATAGTTGTACTTTCCATAGGCTCGTTAATTTGACCATCAATAGTCTTAGTAACAACCTGAGGACGTCCAACCGTAAGCTCGTAGCCTTCGCGACGCATCTGCTCAGCCAACACAGCCAACGCAAGCTCGCCACGACCCTGAACTTCCCAAGCATCTGGACGCTCAGTTGGAATAACCTTAATAGAAACGTTACCAATAAGCTCGCGGTCCAAACGATCCTTAATCATACGAGCAGTAAGCTTATGATCTTTGCCTTCAGTTCCAGCAAGAGGAGAATCGTTTACGCCGAAAGTCATAGAAATTGCAGGATCGTCAACATGAATTAACGGAAGAGGCTTTGGATCGTTCTGATCAACAATCGTTTCGCCAATCATAATATCGTTGACGCCAGCAACAGCCACAATATCGCCAGGACCTGCAGAAGCTACAGGAGTACGCTCCAAGCCTTGAGTGCGAAGAAGCTCAGAAACACGGAAGTTTTCAATAGAGCCGTCGACGCGGGAAAGACCGTAAGTTTTACCCTTTTCCAAAATGCCGTTATAAATACGAACTAAGCCCAAGCGTCCAAGGAAGTCGGAGGAATCAATGTTTGCAACATGAGCTTGAAGAGGAGCGCCTTCCTCGTATTGCGGAGCTGGAATATTTGAAATAATAGAATCAAACAGTGGTTCCAAATTGTCGTTATCTGGCAAACCGCCATTTTCTGGCTGATTTTGAGAAGCATAACCGGCTTTAGCAGCGCAATAAATTACTGGCAAATCAAGCAAAGCATCGAGATCAAGATCAATACCTTCCTCAACAACATCCTGAGCCAAGCCAAGAAGCAAATCTGTAGATTCGCCAACAACTTCTTCAATACGAGCATCTGGACGATCAACCTTATTCACGCACAAAATAACCGGAAGCTTAGCTTCCAAAGCTTTACGAAGCACAAAACGAGTCTGCGGAAGTGGACCTTCAGAAGCGTCAACAAGAAGAACAACGCCGTCAACCATGGAAATACCGCGCTCAACCTCGCCACCAAAGTCAGCGTGGCCAGGGGTATCGATCACGTTAATAGTAATGCCTTCTGGGTGACCATATTTTTCAGCCAACGGACCGGTGTACTGCACAGCCGTGTTCTTAGCAAGAATAGTAATGCCCTTTTCGCGTTCCAAATCATTGGAATCCATAACGCGATCTGGAACTTCTTCACGCTCAGAGAATACGTGCGACTGTTGAAGCATGGCGTTTACCAGAGTGGTCTTACCGTGGTCGACGTGCGCCACAATTGCCACATTTCGAATATCACCGCGAACAGTCATCACAAACCTCTTCCATTCTTCGCGTTTAAGTAACTATTTACAAGCAACTATTTTAAAGCTGAAGCCAATCAAATAGCCGCAATACGTTATTGGCAAAACCAAAATCGGCAAACTGCCAAACCTCGCCGATTTTACTCGCGAGCTAAGACAGCCTTACAAAAAAGTGCGAGAAGTAAAAACAACTCGCGCAAATCAAGCAGTAAAAAACTTAAGCAACAACACCTTTAGCAATAAGCTCGCGCGCAACCTCACGATACTCTTTTGCAGTCTTGTGCTCAGGAGCAAAAATAGTAATAGGAACTGCAGCAACAGTAGAATCCGGCAATTTAATAGAGCGGGAAATCACGGAATGCAAAACTCGGTCTTGGAAAGCTTCGTAAATGCGCTGTAAGACTTCTTCGCTATGCAAAGTGCGTGTATACATAGTAACCAGAACGCCAAATACTTTAAGATTTGGATTAATTCGCGACTGCACTTTTTCAATAGATTGCATAAGAAGAGCAACACCTCGAAGTGCAAAGAACTCTGCAGCAAGCGGAATAATTACGCCATCTGCTGCTGTTAGCGCGTTTACAGTAAGCAAACCTAGAGAAGGCTGGCAGTCTACGATAATAACGTCATACTCGTCTCTAACTTTACGCAATACGCCTGCGAGAATCTGTTCACGGCCAACTTCTGTAACCAACTGAACTTCTGCAGCAGATAAATCAATATTCGCTGGCATAATATCAATATTTTCGGTTTCAGTATGACGAATTACGTCGTGAACATCTACTGACGAATCGAATAATGCTGTATAAACCGTGTTGTCAAGCGCGTTAGCGTTAATGCCAAGACCAACAGTTGCAGCACCTTGCGGATCGAAATCAACAATTAAAACGCGACGACCATACTGGCTTAAAGCTCCAGCAATGTTAATAGAGCTGGTTGTTTTACCGACTCCACCTTTTTGATTGCACATAGCAATAATTCGCGCAGGACCGTGAGAAGTAAGCAGCTCCGGCGCATGAAAAGTCTCGTATTCGCGTCCAAGTAAATCAGTAGGCATGTTCCCCACTTTATCAACAGGTATACTCACGAAACTCTGAGAATGAAATTATCTAGCACGAGGATGACTCATTACATACGCTTCGAATAAAGCATCTGGGCTAATGTGCGTGTAAATTTGCGTAGTTGTTACAGAAGCGTGACCAAGAAGCTCTTGAACTGTGCGAACATCTGCACCTCCTGCAATAAGATGCGTGGCAAGAGAATGCCGTAGCGTATGCGGATGCAAGGGGCGTCCAAGTTTTGCGCGACTACCTGCATCAACAACCACAAACCATGCTGACTGGCGAGATAAAGCATTGCCACGTTTATTTAAGAAAATAGTGTGCAATTCCTTCTTGCCTTTTGAAGATAATATTGGGCGAGATTTTTCAATATACTTACGAATAGCCCTAATCGCGCAACCACCAATTGGAACTAGACGCTGCTTTGCGCCTTTGCCAGTAAGTTTTACAACGGAGTCGTCTAAATCAATATCTTCGAATTTTACGCCAACTGCTTCCGAAATTCGCGCTCCTGTAGCGTACAAAAATTCTAGCAAAGCTGCATCTCTAATCGAAATAGCGTCCTCGCTACCAAAATTTCCAGCAGCTTCAATAACACGATTTACTTCATCAATGCTTAGCACATCCGGCAAGTAATCTGCCTGTTTTGGCGCTTTTACAAACGCTGAAGCGTCAGCGCTAATATCTCCATGAGCGAGCATAAAACGATGCCATTCGTGAATACTTGCAAGTCTTCTAGCAACAGTGCGAGATCCCAAACCTAATTTATGCAAAGTTCTAATATATGATTCAATATCTAACTGCGAAATAGCGGTAACATCTTTAATTTTTCGCTCACCGTAAAGCCAAGATGCGTAATCTTGCAAATCTGAAGCGTATGCCGATACAGTTTTTTTAGAAAGACCACGCTCAATATCAATATGCGCAATAAAACGTTGAATATAAGATGCAAATTCTTCAGGAATATTATTTTTTCTATTGTCAGAATCAAGATTTGAGCGCATAAAAATAATTATAGCTAATAAGTAAATTTGTTGTTTTAAAAGAAAAAGCCCGCCTTAAAATAGACGGGCTTAAAATCAAACTCTATTAAAGCGAAATCAGGCTTCAACTGGAGCGTTTACGTCAGCTGGCAATGCAGCCTTAGCAGCTTCGACAACAGCCTTGAATGCTTCAATATCGGAAACAGCGAGCTCAGCAAGAGCGCGACGATCCAATTCGATGCCTGCCAAATGCAAGCCCTGAATGAAGCGATTGTAGGTAATGCCTTCAGCGCGAACTGCAGCGTTGATGCGCTGAATCCACAACTTGCGGAAATCACCCTTGCGAGCCTTGCGATCGCGGAAGTTATAAGTAAATGAGTGGAGCAGCTGTTCCTTTGCCTTGCGGTAAAGACGGGAGCGCTGACCGCGGTAGCCAGAAGCCCTCTCAAGAACAACGCGACGCTTCTTGTGAGCGTTTACTGCGCGCTTTACTCGTGCCATAAGTATTCCTCAGCTTTCTTAAAAATTTATGATTGCGTATTCGTTTACAAGCAATTCTTACTTGTTACTTACTTAACGAGCAAGCCCTTAAGCTTCTTGCTCTGCGCAGTAGCCAATACTTTATCTTCGGAAAGAGCACGACGTTTACGAGCCGACTTGTGCTCCAAGTTGTGGCGCATGGCGCTACCATCGTGCATCACCTTACCGGTACCGGTAAGACGAACGCGCTTGGACGCTGCGGAATTAGTTTTCATCTTCGGCATTGCTGCCCTCCTTGTGATGTTGATCGGATTGCATAGCATTTACTGCATCTGCAGCCTGTGCCTGCACTTCCTGCTTTGCCGCAAGACGTGCAGCCTGGCGAGCTTGACGCTCTGCACGAGATTCAGCGCCTCTACGACGCTGCTCAGACTGTGTATGAATCTTCTTGCCCTTTGGAGCGAGAGTCATAATAATATTGCGACCCTCTTGCTTCGGCGCAAACTCAACGGTGCCACTTTCAGAGACCTCATCCGCAAGTCGGCGTAACAGTTCAACGCCGCCAATTGGACGAGACTGTTCGCGGCCACGCAACATAATAGTGACCTTTACCTTATCTCCACCGTTCAAGAAACGAAGTACATGACCCTTTTTAACGTCAAAATCATGATCATCAATCTTGAGGCGGAAACGAATTTCCTTAACCTCAGCAGTGGTCTGATTACGGCGTGCTTCACGAGCCTTCATCTTTTCGTTGTACTTGTACTTACCGTAGTCAATAAGCTTGGCTACTGGAGGCTTAGCAGTAGGCGCTACCTCGACGAGATCGAGGTTAGCTTCCCTTGCAAGGTTTAACGCGACAGAGGTTGCGATAACTCCCACCTGCTCGCCTTTTGGACCAATAAGGCGCACCTGAGGGACTCGAATCTCCTCGTTAATGCGTGGTTCGTCGCTAATGATGACTCCAATCCTTCTAAATACTGGTAGAATGCAATACACCAAGAAGTCCAAGAGTTTAAGGATTCAACACTTCATATCAATAAAACGCGCAAAATTACACGCGGCAAGCAGCTTAAAACAAAGCCAACTCGCATGAGCGAAGTAATGAACCCGAAACCACAGTAGGCTTCCAGGTGGGGACATCCCACTTTCTTGATTACTCAAGCCAAATGTTTAGTATACTACATGCCTTGACAAATAACCATTGCGCAAATTGTTAATAGACTTGCTTACGCAACCTGCACAGGATCAGGCTTCAATCCGTCGTGATTAAAGTACACGTCATACCAGGTCAAGAAAGTGTAAACTGTCCAAATCTTGCGACGATCGTCAGTACGCTTAGCATAGTTGTTATCTATCATTTGAAGTAAAGCGTCACGATCGAAGAACTTTGCCGCATCGTCACTTTCAAAAGTTTTGCGCACAATCTTATAAAAACGTTCTTCGCGCAACCAATCCTTAACTGGCACTGGGAAACCGAGCTTTTCGCGGTCATACCAAGCTTTAGGCAAATGACGTGCAGCCGCTTGACGGAAAGCAAACTTCGTATTTTCATCAGTAATCAAATACTTAGTAGGAACCTGCTCTGCAACATCCATAAGCATACGGTCAAGTAAAGGCACACGAAGCTCCAAAGAGTGAGCCATTGTCATTTTATCTGCCTTAAGCAAAATATCTCCCGGCATCCACTGATGCATATCGAGATACTGCTTCTTCTTAACTTCCGAAAGACCCTTACCTAAAATTCTGTTGTAAATAGCACCAACAATATCCATAACATGCGGACCTTTACGGTATTCAGGCTTCAAAAGTTTTACAGCATCTTCCTCATTGAAAACCTTTGACTGTCCAATAAAATGCTCCTCAGCTGGAGCCAAATTAGCGTACAAATGCCATGCTCCATGGAAATGCTTTCCTTTTGCTGCTCTACCAATTGCATAACGCAACTTTTTCGGCAACTTTGCGAGCATACGCGTCACAACTTTAATAAGCTTGGAACGCGTGTGAACACCATAATCAATGTATCCTGCAAATAATTCATCTGCGCCTTCGCCGCTTAACACAACGCGCAAATCCTGAGAAGCTAGCTTCGCTAGGAAGAACAATGGGACGCAAGAGAAGTTAGAATCAGGCTCATCTAAATACCATTGAATCTGCGGGAAATAACGGAATGCGTCTTCAGCATCAATAATTTCAGATTTATTATTCAAGCCAATAATTTTCGCCAATTCTCCAGCCTGCTTGGACTCGTTATAACGTCCACCAGCAAAACCAATTGAATACGTGTGCTCTGGGCGAGCAACAGCGGCAACATAGCTAGAATCTACGCCTGAAGAAAGGAAGGAACCAACTTCAACATCTGCAATCTGATGAGCTTTAACAGAATCGCAAACAGTTTTATCAATCAAATCCACAAGCTCGTTCAAATGCTGCTTGCTTTCACGGAAATTAGGATCGTAATACTGTTCGATTTTCATCTCACCATTTTTATAAGTGAAGCAATGTCCTTCAGGAAGCTTAAACACGCCCTTAAAGAAAGTCTCACTAATTGCAGGATATTGGAAAGTCATAAAAGGCTTAAGCGCGTTCTCGTTTAGTTCCTTCTTAAAATCCGGGTGACGAAGAAGAGATTTAATTTCGGAACCATACATAAAAGTACCGTTCATTTGCGCATAATAGAAAGGCTTAATACCAAAATGGTCGCGAGCGCCGAACAATTCTTGAGTTTGCTTATTCCAAATAACAAACGCAAACATTCCGCGCAAACGTTTAAGTAAATCCTTACCCCACTGTTCATAACCGTGCACTAATACTTCTGTATCGCAATCAGTGTGGAAAATGTGACCAGCTTTAATAAGTTCTTCGCGAAGTGGCTTGTAGTTATAAATTTCACCGTTGAATGTAACTGCAAGATTTCCGTCTTCGTTATACATTGGCTGAGAACCGCCGTGAAGATCAATAATGCTTAAACGACGAAATCCCAATGCTGCATGATCATCAATCATTGTGCCATACTCGTCAGGCCCACGGTGAGCAATTACATCCGTCATATCTTTAACAATTTGTTTTTTGACGTTAATTGGGGTGTCATTAATGAACCCAGCAATTCCGCACATTTATTTCTCCTCGTAAGGTGCACAACACAAGTCATATTATTTTCCAACAAATTATTTTCCTGCTACTTATGCAGAAAATCTATAATGTCTTAGAAAATCTAGTCTGATATGCAATGTTACATCAAGCGCTTTATGTTATTGAAGAATATCAAGCAAAAACATAACAAAATACTACTCAATACAGCGTTTGTAAACTATTGTTTGAAAGCATTAAATAGATACTAATAGCGCGTTATTATGATGATATGGAACCTTTGCAACGCTGCGTAGTACTAGCAGCAGGAGATTATTACGACAATACACGTGAGCATGTGCCGGATCGCGCACTAACTATTGCTGCAGATGGTGGATGGGATCATGCATGCGAATTAGGTTTGCATGTAGATGCTCTTATTGGAGATTTTGATTCTGTTCGCCTTAAGCTTCCTACCGACGCCATTATTACACGTTTGCCATCTGAAAAGGACGATCCAGATTTACTTTCCGCATTAAAAGTTGGATGGTCTAAAGGAGCTAGAGAATTCCATATTTTTGGCGGCTTAGGTGGACGCGTTGACCATACAATTTCCAATATTCAACTTATGGTTCGCTTAGCTCGTCGCGGCGGAATTGGCTTCTTATATGGCGACGGTCAAATCGTTACCGCTATTCACGATGGTTCACTTGATTTTCCAGCATCAAACGGAAGCGAATCTCGCATAGTTTCAGTGTTTTCGCACACTCCTGTTTCAAATGATGTAAACGAGACTGGTCTAAAATATCAGCTTGAGCATGCTGTTATGCACGGCGACGCTGTTCAAGGTTTAAGCAACGAATTATTAAACAACACACCGGCTCATATTGATGTTCATGAAGGAACGCTTATTGTAACATTCCCAATTAACGCTCCTTTGCCGCAAGTTAGCTGGTTCAAGAGGCCTGTTGGAGATTTAGGTAAAATTGACACTTCTATTTCTGAAGCATTAGCTGTTCCTCTGGAAAGTGAAGCAACTCCAACTGACTCAACTACTGCAGCTGCAGAGTCTATGACTTACAACGAATAGACCTTTAACTCTTTACACATTACGTGCACTGTTCTGCAACTTTTCGTACAGACCGCACACTAAAATAAACACCGTTAATTCAAATAACGATGACCACAATGCGTGAGTTTTCATCGCGAAAATAGCGCGACTTAAACGTTGCGCACGAGGTCTCACTCAAGGGAGAACCACATGACAGTCAAGATTGGTATTAACGGTTTCGGTCGCATCGGTCGTCTTGCATTCCGTCGTATTTTTGAGCTTCAAGCTCGCGGCGGTCAAGCCGGTGATATCGAAGTCGCAGCCATCAACGATCTGACCACTCCTTCTATGCTCGCCTACTTGCTTAAGTACGACAGCACCCACGGCACATTCCGCCACGATGACGGCACCCCAGTTGAGGTGACTTCTACCGAAGACGCAATCGTCGTAGACGGTAAGACTTATAAGGTATACGCCGAGAAGGACGCCAATAACATTCCATGGGTTAAGAATGATGGCGTTGAATTTGTGCTTGAATGCACCGGTTTCTATACTTCTGCAGAAAAGTCCCAGGCTCACTTGAACGCTGGCGCTAAGAAGGTTCTTATCTCCGCTCCTGCTAAGGATGAAACCACCCCAACAGTCGTATTCGGCGTAAACCATCAGATTTTGAAGGCCTCCGACAACATTGTTTCCGCTGGTTCTTGCACCACCAACTCCATGGCTGCCATGGTTAAGCTCTTGCAAGATAACTGGGGAATTAAGTCCGGCTTCATGACCACAATCCACGCTTACACCGGAACTCAGATGATTCTTGACGGCCCACGCGGCTCCAAGCCACGTAACAACCGTTCTGCAGCTTGCAACACCATTGAGCACTCCACCGGCGCTGCTAAGGCAATCGGCAAGGTTGTGCCAGAAGTTAACGGCAAGCTCCAGGGTCACGCACAGCGTATTCAGGTTCCAGATGGTTCCGTTACCGAGTTGACCACCGTTCTTGAGAAGCCAGCAACCACTGAAGAAATCAACGAAGCCTTCAAGAAGGCTTTTGAGAACTGCGAGTACTTCGGCTACAATGCCGACAGCATCGTGTCTTCCGACATTATTGGCGACACCCACGGTGGCGTTTTCGACCCAACTCAGACCGATGTGAACACCGTTGACGGCGTAACTTTGGCTCGTACCGTTACCTTCTACGATAACGAGTGCGGCTTCACCGCTAACATGATTCGCACCCTTCTTTACTTCGCTGAAATCTCCGAGTGATTTCGCTCAAGTAAAAATCAGAATAATCTGATTTTGTAAGGTTTATAAAACCCCTTGTGCTGCTTTCTAAGCTCACAAGGGGTTTATTTTTTAGATTCACATTAAGTCAAAAGTTGGTATAGCATATCATGTAACACAAAATTGCTACTAAGCCACGCAATATAAGGGGAAACGCAATGAGTAAAAAACATGCAGAAACAGGAAAAGCAACTCCTGCTATTGCTCAATTAGAAAAAGCAGGAATCAATTTTAGAATTGCTCAATATGAGCATGATGCAGATCATATGGATGACGGCTATGGGATTGAAGCTGCTGAAAAACTTGGAGTAAGTGCCGCCCAAGTTTGTAAAACACTTATGGTTGATACTGGCGAAAAGCGAGTAGTTGGAATTGTTCCAGTAAATGGACGACTAAATATGAAAGCAATTGCTGCAGCTGTTGGCGCAAAGAAAGCTAGTATGACAAGCCCAGAAGTTGCGCAACGTGAAAGCGGATACGTGGTTGGCGGAATTTCGCCGTTTGGTCAGAAAACACATCATGAAACAGTTCTTGACACTAGCGTAATGCAGTTTGATGAGATTCTTGTTTCTGGAGGAAAGCGCGGACTTGACGTGGTGCTTAATCCTCAAGACATCGTAACATTGTTAAATGCAACCGTTGCAGATATTGCAGCATAAGTTTTCTGCAACGAGATTTAGCATAAGCTAGGCGTGAGCTAGTATAACGTCTTGGCAACGTGCGATAATCCCTAAGGTTGTTAATTAATCGTTAAGGAGTACCATTATGGGTATGCGTGGCCGCAAGCGCAAGGCGCGTCGTAAAAAAGCAGCAAATCACGGCAAAAGGCCAAATGCTTAAGCTGTAATTTTTGCTTATAAATACTATAAAGCCCGCTTCTACGCGGGCTTTTTGTTTTGATTATCTGCATAAATCTGCAAGCTCGTGCTTTAACTGAGTTCTAGCACGATTAAGCCTGCTCATAACAGTACCAATTTTTATGCCTTCTTCTTTGGCAATCTGCTTATAAGATTTCCCATTGATAGCAGCCTCAACAAAAACTTTTCTGCGATCAGGAGGAAGAGTTCCTAAAGCTGCAATAATCTCCTTAGGAGCGAATCCTTCAAAATACTCTTGTTCCGCAGAAACCAGTCCACTTGGAGAATGATTAGAAGCTTCGTAAATATCCCAATCGTTATAATCGCCAGTTTTATCATTCGCTCGCTTAGGCGCACGCTTTTCTTTTGCGTATTGATTAAAATACAAATTGCGCTCAATCCTGTTAATCCAAGCTGAAAAATTTGTGCCAGGATGAAAAGTTGAGAAAGATTTTAGCGCACGCTCAAAAGTATCTTGTACTAAATCTTGAGCATCCTGAGCATTATTGGTTAATCGCATAGCTTGAGTGTATAAAGAATCAACACATGGAGTAATAAGCTGCTCAAATTGCTCATATTTACGCTTAACAAGCGCGCACTTATTAGACTTAGTCATAACTTAATAATACTTTTTACTTTGCACATAGATTTGCAAATATCTCGACGAATCGCTTTGTAGATTGCCCGCGCGCCAAAACCCGCCATTGCGGTAATATTGTGACTATGCCAACAAATATTAAAGAATTGTTAGATGCTTTAAATGCAGCTCCATTTCAAGAGGAAAACACTCCACTTTCAAAATCGTGGCTGCTTGGTTTCGATACTGAGACGACCGGAGCAAATATTGGTAAAGACGCAATAGCTTCCGCAACCTTGGTTTTAAGAAATCCTTCTTTAGGACACGAAGGCGATACTGTTTCTACATGGCTAATTAACCCTCATCAGCCTATGAATCCTAAAGCAAGCGAAGTAAATGGTTTCACAGACGAATACCTTCAAGAACACGGCGGAGAACCTGTAGAAGAACTTGAAACCCTGGCACAAGCAGTTAGCTTGGCTCAAGCAAAAAATATTCCATTGCTGGCTTATAACGCACCGTTTGATGTTGCTATGCTTCGTCATGATTTGAACCGTTGGCAACTCAAATCTTTAAATCAACGACCAGCTTGCAGCATAAGCACTCTTACAGAAAACGATGTTCTTACGGTAGATCCGCTAGTTATTGATCGCGCTGTTTCTATAAGACCTGGGAAACGCACTTTAACTCTTACTTCCCGATTCTATGGCGTTGAACCAATTGGTGACTTCCACGATGCTACTGCAGATACTGTGGCAGCTCTTGATTTAGTTGCTCCTATTTGCAATGCGTATGAGCAAATTGGAAGCATGACATTAAGCAAGCTAATGAGTTGGCAGAGAGAAGCATATATTCGTTGGAGAGATAGTTTTAACAAGTGGCTTGAATCTCATGGCCGTGAGCCAATTCGTGGGACTTGGCTTTAAACTTGTTTAAAATAAACAATTTATAATCCAATTGCATTATTGCTTAAAAATATTTACTTATGTTTAGCGAAAAGAAAAATATGACTATGCACAACACGTTGTCACTAACAAGCGCAAGTAAGCTTTTGCAACAATATGGCTTGTTGCGCGAAATGATTCAGCATCACGAGTCACAAGATTCAGTTTCCAATAGCGAAAAAGCTACAGACTCTACGCATTCCCGTAATGAAATATGGTCTTTAAACCCGTATTATTTTGCCAATTTTGATGCGGATGAGTGTTTTGCCCACGCAACTTACGATACTCGCGATATTAAGCCTGGAACTTTGCTTTTTATTAAGGGCAATTTTAAACCTGAATATCTTTTAGACGCAGACAGCAAAGGTCTTAGCGCATACGTTGCTGAGCAGAGTTACGCCGAGTACACAAATGCTGTTGGCTTAATTGTTACAGACGTGCGCAAAGCAATGAGCATACTTTCTGCAGCATTCTTTGGAAATCCTCAAGAAAAACTCACAGTTGTTGGAATTACTGGAACTAAAGGTAAAACAACTACCGCATACTTTACTCACGCTATTCTAAACGCACATTCTGGCTCAAAAGCAGCGTTGTTCTCCTCCGTAGATAACTGCTTAGACGGTGTTAATTACGTTGAGTCAGATTTAACAACTCCCGAGAGTTTCGACGCTTTTAAAATGATGCGCGAAGCTGTAGATAACGGCATGAAATACCTTGTTATGGAAGTTTCTTCCCAAGCTTATAAGGTAAATCGCGTGTACGGGCTTAAGTTTGACGTTGCAGCTTTCTTAAATATTAGTCCGGATCATATTAGTCCTATTGAGCACCCAACTTTTGAAGATTACTTGTATTGCAAACGTCAAATTATTGCAAATACTAAGCGATTGGTATTAAATGCGGATGCTGATCACGCAGATCTTTTGTTGCAAGATGCAGAACGTAACAATGTGCCTGTAACAACTTTTGCAAGAATCCAAAAAGATGAAATAGACAATAGTTCTTGCGAAGCTATGAATAGTGACGATTTAGAAGATAATCACATAGATTATTGCGCATCTGTTAACGACGACGACTATGCCGAGCTACTTACGCCTGACTACATTGCAATGCCTACAGGAAACAGTGAGTCGCATTGCATTTCTATTAGAGATACGGACGAAGATAACGGCGATGAAGACGTACACTACTCTACTGTTGACGACTTTTCGCTTGCAATTGCGGGAGATTTTAATTACGAAAACGCTTTAGCAGCAATTGCTATTGCTGGAGAACTTTCAATTAATCAGGATACTGATTTAGCAGCACTGAAATCTATTGAAAATATTAAGATTCCTGGACGCATGGAAGTATTCAAAGACGCACAGTCTAACACAATTGCTGTTGTTGATTACGCGCATAATTATATTTCCACTAAAGCACTTCTTGATTTTGTTGATGAACGTTACGGTAAGGAAAACCCTAGAATTACACTAGTAACAGGATCTGCAGGTAATAAAGCTTACGATCGTCGTAAGGAAATCGTTCAAGCTGCTCAAAATCGTATTTACCAGTTTATTTTTACAACTGAAGACACAAATACAGAAGACGAAATGGATATTTGCAAAGATATGCGAGGCTACATAACTAACGAAAACGTTAAGTCGCATATTATTATAGACCGTCCAGATGCAGTGGAATACAGTGTTGACGACGCTCGAAAAAGCTTTAATCGCGAAGAAAAATTCAACGTTATTCTTTTGATTGGCAAAGGCGATGAGCGTTGGATTAAACACGAAAACAAGCATGTGCCTTACGAGGGTGATTCAGAAATCATAAAACGTCTTTTTACGCTTTAACATTAAGTATTGCAAAAACGTAGAAGTAAACGCTACGAATACATGCTACAAATAAACGAACGAATAAACCATAAAGAAGATATTAATGACTAATCAAAAATTCCAACCAGTGCTGCTCGGCAGCGATATTAACGCTTACGGAATGGCTAGAGCATTCCATGAAGCATACGGTATTACTTCTATAGCTTTTGCATATTTCCAACTTTCTCCTACAAAATTTAGCAAGATTATTGATGTGAGAATCGTCCCAAATTTTGGCGAGCTTAAAACATTTTTAAGCACAATGCTTTCGTTTGGAGAATCATGGAAGAAAGAGAATCCAAATACTAAGCTTCTACTTATTCCTTGCGGAGATGTTTACGCAAATTTGTTAAGCCAGTGTGGAGAAAAATTGCGCGACTATTTTGCTTTCCACACTTTGCCAAATGAATTAAACCGACAGCTTAGCCTTAAAAGCTCGTTCTATAAAACTTGCGAAAAGTACAATCTTGCACATCCAAAAACTAAGGTAGTAAACGCTGAGGAAGTAGCTTCTTGCGCGTACAAAGATCTTCCATTCGATTTCCCGATTGCTATGAAGCCTGCAGATAGCGCCAAATGGCTTAAAGTCGATTTTGATGGGCGTAAGAAGGCTTTTATTATCAACACGCCTGAGGATCTTGATACTCTTATTCAACGTTCTTATAAAGCCGGTTACGATGGCGAAATGATTTTGCAAGACTTTATTCCGGGCGACGATAGCCGTATGCGCGTTCTAAACGCATACGTAGACAGCGAGCACAATGTGCGAATGATGTTCCTTGGACACCCGCTTCTTGAAGACCCAACTCCAGAAGCGGTCGGCAATTACGCTGCTATTATTCCTGACTACAATGAGGAAGTTTTCCGCAACATTAAAGCGTTCCTAGAAGATATTAAATACGTTGGCGTAGCTAATTTTGATATGAAATACGATGAGCGCGACGGAGAGTATAAACTTTTTGAAATAAACTTACGTCAAGGCCGCTCAAGCTACTTTGTGACTTTAAACGGCTTTAATATTGCGAAATATTTTGTTGAAGATTTAATTGACCATAAGCCTTTTGACGGAAATACTGTATTTGGCCGTGGAGAAAAATTGTGGATGGAAATTCCACGCTCTATTTTCTTAAATTATGTAGCAGAAGGCGAAGAAAAGAAGCGTGGTACTAGTATGATTAGTCGCGGCGATTGGGGCACTACGCTAGAATATAAGAAGGATATGAACCTACTACGCTGGCTTATGATTCGTCATATGTTTTCAATTTACAAGAAGCGCTATGCTGAATTTTTCCGCAATAAGGCGTGAAATACTCCGGCACAATATGGGTTCCGAAAGGAAAATTACACGATGAAACGGCCGTTTTTTGCTGTACTTGGCGGAATGGGTACTCTTGCAACAGAAAGCTATATTCGTTTACTGAATAAAGAAACACATGCTCATAATGATCAAGAGTTTTTGGATTATGTGGTGTTTAACGACGCTTCTGTGCCAGATAGAACGGCTTATATTGTTGGCAATTCCGAAGAAAACCCATTCCCTGTTCTTGCGGACGACATTAACAAAGCAACGCAAATGGGAGCTTCTTTTATTGTATTAACATGCAATACGGCACATTATTTTTACGATAAGTTCCAAGCTCTTACAAAAGTGCCTATTATGCATATGCCTCGAGGCGCCGTGGCCGAAATTGCTCGACGCTACCCTACTGCTCGTTGCAAGCGCATTGGATTTTTAGGCACTGCAGGATCTCGTAAAGCAGGAGTGTATCAGCGCGCTATTGAAGAAGCGGGATACACGTTTGTAGCTCCAGACGACGACTTGCAGAAACGTATTACTTCGCTTATTTACGATGACGTAAAAGGCACAGGAGACCTTGATTTTCACCGTTACGAATCCGTTTTAAGCGATATGCTAGACCCTTCTGGAGCATGCCGTTGCGACGCACTTATTTTAGGATGCACAGAGCTTAGCGTGCTAAATGAAGCTTTCCCTCTTCCGCAAATTCCTTTAGTTGACGCTCAAGCAGTACTCGTAAAAGATACTGTAGAAAAAGCTAAAGCTTTGCGAAATTAGCAAATTAAGCAGCTAAATAAGAAGCTTGATTCTCAAGACTCGTCAATATTCGGGTGAATTGCAACGCGCTGATCTTTTGGCTTTTTTAAGTCCGGATTCACATGCTCAACAAGCATTGTGCGAGCATCCCCTGCCGTAACAAAGCTTCCGCAAATAAGCACGCCGTGACCGTAGCCAACGCCAAGCTCATCGTCTTCATCAACAAGATTCACAGCCGTTTGAATAGCATCCGGAAGCTCGTCAACACGAATCACGCGATCCCTGCCAAACACGCCTACAGCAATCTTTTCGAGCTCTTCCGGATCCATTACGCGGTCGCGCCAAGAATTACGAGTCACAATAATCTTCGTCAAAATAGGCTCAAGAACACCCAAGTATTCTTCAACCTGCTTATCTGCCATCATTGCAACAACACCAATAAGCTGCTCAAAATGATAGTTTTCTTCAATAGTTTCACGAAGAGACTCAGCAGCATTCACATTATGACCACCGTCAACAATAATCGTCGGCGAAGTACGAACCTGCTCAATACGACCCGGAACCTTAACCTGGCTTAAAGCTTCAGCAACCAAATCGCCATCTAAAGCTCCATTTACCGGTAGCACAACTTCAGCCGCAGCGAGCGCCGCCAAAGCATTATGCGCCTGATGCTTACCAAACTTATCTATTGGAACATCCTCATAAGTGCCAAGAGGCGTGCGCAAGGTAACAAGCTGGCCGCCAACTGCAGGAGTACGAGAAACAACTTCAAGCTCGCCGTCACCATAAGAAGAATCGCGCAATAATTTAGCATTATTACTCTCAGCAACTTCCTTAATAATTGGCAAAACCTTATCCTCATGCGGCTGAGGACCTAAAATTACAGTGCAATTTGGCTTAATAATGCCAGCTTTTGTGCGCGCAATCTCTTCAACAGTGTTTCCAAGCCACTGCATGTGATCCATATCCACAGGGCCAATAATTGCAGCATCCGCGTCCATAACATTCGTAGCATCCCATTCGCCACCCATGCCAACTTCCATTACAGCAACATCAACAGGAGCATCCGCAAAAGCCCAAATTGCCATGGCTGTAAGCACTTCAAAAAAGCTCATTTTTGGCTTACCGTCAGCCTCCATACGAGCATCAACCATGTCGATAATATCTTTCATTTGATCCCAAACATCAATAAAATCGTCGTCGCTGATTTCTTGACCATCAATCATAATGCGCTCGTTTATGCGCTCTAGATGTGGAGAAGTGTAAAGACCAGTGCGCAAACCGTATGCTCGGCACAACGACTCAGCCATGCGAGCAGTAGAACCCTTGCCATTCGTGCCAGTAATATGAATAACGTGCATAGACTTTTCTGGATGCCCAAGAATATCGAGAATTAAGCGCATTCTGTCTAAATCAAGATTAGTTTTATTATGCTCAGGAGCGCGGCTCATAATATTGCGCTCAATATCAACAATTCGCTCATTATTGCAATTTGGATGTTCCATAGACATAACTGCACTCCCCTAATTTTGTGCTCACTTACTCATTTTCCAAATATATAGATTAGTTTATGCCAACAACAGAAACCCAATGAAATATTGTGACAATATTCACATAACAAAACTTTCATCAACACACTTTGTAAATTACATATAAAATCTGATCTTTTTAATCCAAAAAACTCGCGCAAAACAGTAAATAAGACTATGTTAGTTATTGTCTAGTTTAATTCCTAGTTTATTTTTATTTACACACAAAAAGAAGTGTTAAGGAGTCGCATAATGGCAGAAAATACGCCAACAGAGCACGGTGAAGAATTAAAATCTGACGGTACACAAAAGGCGGAAGACCGCGTTAACAATCGTTCTCTTCGACCAAATAGCGATTCTTTTAAAGATTTTATGACAAGCAGCTGGGATAATCAGGAGCCAGAAGTTAAGCCTCTTGAATCCAGCAAGTATATTACAGCACGTTTAGACGCACTTTCAAAGCGCTTCCCAGGAGAACGCTTAATTATTCCTGCAGGACAGCCAAAGGTACGCAATAACGATTGCGATTACGCTTTCCGCCCAGACACGACTTTTGCCTACTATACTGGCTTGGGTCAAGATTACGAGGCTGGAGCCGTACTTGTTATGGAACCGGTAGACGAAGACAGCAAGGAAGCTAAAGCCTGCAAAAATCATATTCCAGAGCTTTTTGTAGCCCCACGCGCAGATAACAGCACCTCAGCATTTTATAGGGATCCACACTACGGAGAATACTGGGTTGGCCCACGCGCAGGCTTAAAAGAACTTAAAGCCATGACCGGTATTGAAACGCGCGATATTGCTGAACTTGACGACGCTATTTCCAAGAACGTAAGCGACGACGCAAATGGCGAAGGCGTTCGCGTTCGAATTATTCGAGAAACCGACCCGGAGCTTACCGCAAAAGTTGAAACAATGCGCGAAGCAAGCGGATTTACAGACGAAGACGCTAATAGTTCCGCTGACGACAAACTGCACGAATTTGCTGCAGAGGCACGCATGCTTAAAGACGATTACGAAATTCGAGAAATGCGCAAAGCTATTGCAGCCACAAAACTTGGTTTTGACCGCATGCTTACGCGTTTGCCTAATGCTTTAGGTCATGAGCATTCCGAGCGCATGATTGAGGGTGCTTTTAATTCCGTTGCTCGCGAGGAAGGAAACGAAGTAGGCTACGACACTATTGTTGCTTCCGGCAAGCACGCGCCAATTTTGCACTGGATGCGCAATACTGGCGTTGTTTCCAGCGGAGAATTGCTACTTATTGATGCCGGCGTTGAAGTTAACAGCCTCTACACTGCTGACATTACACGCACTTTCCCAACAAACGGCAAGTTTACCGACTTGCAAAAGAAGCTTTACCAGTGCGTTCTTGACGCTCAGCAAGCTGGTTTTGAGGCTGCTAAGCCGGGCGCAACCTACTCAGATATTCACCACGCCTGCATGCGCGTGCTTGCAGAACACTTGCACGAATGGGGAATTTTGAAGGTAAGCGTTGAAGAATCACTGTCTCCAGAAGGCCAACAGCATCGACGCTGGCATGCGTGCGGCGTTGCTCATCATCTTGGTTTGGACGTGCACGACTGTGCTCAAGCACGCTACGAGTCTTATCAAGGCGCAAAAATTACTCCAGGCATGATCTTTACAATTGAGCCAGGATTATACTTTGCGTCTAACGATTTGATGCTACCGGAAGAAATGCGCGGAATTGGAATTCGTATTGAAGACGATGTTCTGATGACTGAAAACGGTCCAGAATGGCTTTCTATTGACATTCCAAAGCAAATCGATGACGTAGAAGCATGGATGGCCGAGCAAGCTCACAAAAGTGATATTTTTCAGCATTAATCAATAAATTAAAATAATAAAAAATATAATAAAACGAAATAATAATAAATATAGTACGCCAGCATAAGTTAAGTTAAACGTACACAATATGGCACTTATGGTGCGCTCTATAGAAACGTAACATGCATTGCGCATGTTACTTATCGCAAGGGCACACCATAATTGTTTATGTAGCATTTTTACAAGCAAAATTTGCACCAAAATGCTTTTGAAGAAGCGAGAAGATATTTATAAAAGTATAGCTCTACAAACTTGCTGCACTGACGCGCGCGAAAGGAATATTATGACTAAGCCAATTGTTCTTTCACTCGGCGAACTTTTATGGGATTTACTTCCACACGGAAAACGTGTTGGCGGAGCGCCAGCAAATTTTGCATATCATGCACAGTGCCACGGAGCGCAAAGTTGCATGATTAGTGCTGTTGGTCAAGACCAACTCGGCGACGAGCTGATTGACAAAGTGAACAAAGCCGGAATCACATCAATTATTCAACGCAACGCGTGGCCAACAAGCACTGTGGAAGTAACGCTAAAAAAGGGAATACCAGAGTACACTATTCTGCGAAATATAGCATGGGATCATATTCTTTACACTCGAGAGCTCATTGATTTAGTAGAACGAGCAGATGCGGTATGCTTTGGCACTCTAAGCTTACGTTCTCAAGAAACTCACGACACAATTTTACAATTGTTAAAGCATACTAAGCCTGGAGCAATGAAGTTCTTCGACATAAATATTCGAAGCGACCACTATTCTAAGGAACTTATTGATACTCTTCTTCAGCAAGCCACCGTTTTTAAGCTTAACGATTCTGAACTGTTCCTACTTAGAGACATGTTCAATATTCGCGACACTTCAGACGAGGAAGCTTGCAAGTGGTTCCAAGCTCGTTACGCACTAGATTATGTGATTCTTACAGGCGGCTCTACTTTTAGTACGATTACTACTAGCACCGGAGAAAGCTCTACTATTCCAACGCCACACGTTGATGTTCTTGACACAGTTGGTGCTGGGGACTCGTTCTCAGGAACATTCGCAGCACATATTCTTAAAGGCGAAAGTCTCGAAGAAGCGCATCGAGCAGCCGTTAATACCGCTGCATTCGTATGCACTCAGGAAGGCGCATGGCCAAAGTATCCTAAACAAATACCGGATTATTTAGCAAAAGCCGGAAAATAAAAATAAAAAATAAAATTTAACTCATAAAATCAATAACGCCACTTCATAACCTATGAAGTGGCGTTATTTAGTTCGTGGGGCCTCAGGGGCTTGAACCCTGGACCGACGGATTATGAGTCCGTTGCTCTAACCGACTGAGCTAAAGCCCCACGCTAACAAAGTTAGCAACGACTAGATTAGCACATACCCATAAACGTCGCCAACCTAAGTGAGTCGAACTCAAATAAAAAGCATCACACGCGCTCAGTTCGTCCGGAAGCAAAGTTATCAAGAGCACCAGTTGCGCGCAAAGCCAAGTAAACAAACCACACAAGCACGCCGGAAAGCAGCAATCCGCTTATAAGCTCTGTAATCATATGAATCGTAATATAAGTAGGAGATTTAGCCTGATACTTAGTGAAGCTTAAGAACACACCATACTCAAAAGCCACAAGCAAACCAGAAAGAGCACTCAAAGTCAAATTAAACTTTCGATACTTAGCAATCAAGAATGGAATTTCCGCAAAAACACCCTGCAGCAAAGCAGAAATAACAGTATCCCTAATATTAAAAGGAGAACCAAGCAAAACCTGCACAAAAGCTGCAACAACATTCACATACACTGCAGAACCAGGCTTACGAATTAAAAGAAGCGCAAGAGTGCCAGACAAATACCACACGCCGTGCGTAATACTTGCGAAACCAGGAAGAACCGCTGCATTAAGAGTACGAATTATTGGAATAAACACCAAGCCGTATCCGCACAAAATAACGCCAAAAACAGCAGATAAAGCAGCTCCCAAAGCAATATCTGCCACACGCCAACGCAAATTAGCAACAATTGAAGGCTCCGGATTAGCTTTAGCATTCGCACTATCCGTTACAGTAGTTGCAGAAGTTGCAGAATCTACAGAAGTAGATGATTTCGCTTCATCACTATCAATACTATTATCAATATTCGTGTTAAAAATATTGCTCATAAGAAATCCTTTATCTTAAAATGCTGCGCATTGTAAATACTTAACTGAGCACTTCCTGACCTACGCAACCCGGGCAGAAGCACCAACGAGTAAGTCTATCACCTTAAACAAAAGAAACACATGCTATAACAAATTTGCGTTATCAAAGTAAGTTATAACGCAATATAAAACCGCAGAAATCTAGGATTATAGGGGTTATAGGCCAAACTTTAGCAAGATGCAATCAAAAACAAAAAACACCGCTGAGATTTCAGCGGTGCTCTAATTTGTACCCCCTAAGAGAGTCGAACTCTTGTTGTCAGATTGAAAGTCTGGTGTCCTAACCGTTAGACGAAGGGGGCTTCGAACCAAACCATATGATACTAACACTCAGAAAAGAGTCGCGCAACTTACGGCGTGTTGAGATTAAGTACGTCTTAATTGCGTGTGTGTTTACGGTGGTTATGAGATGTGGCTGTGAGTGATGGGTGTTGCTTGTCTCGCAGCGCTACGCTCTTATACCTTATTTGGACTTAGTGGTTGCATAGTTAAGTTTAGTTTTTTACTTACTTTCTTTCAAAAATATTTATTTATCAAAAAGATATTACTATCGCTCCGCTTTTATATTGCTCGACCAAGCAACACCCACCCCTCACTCGTAAATTCACCCACCGTTGTTTTTTGGTGTGGCAGGAAGAGTGCTTGGTGTGGTGTGTGCGGCAGCGCTAATGCTAATGTTCGCTAATCAACAGAAATCAGCATCAGCAGAGCAGTGATGTATACTTTTTGGTAGCATAAAACAAGAGTTCGAGCATGACTAAAGTCATGTGAATTTAACTAAAAGCGTATAGCCGAATAACGAAAGTAATCTAATGAGCAGTGAAAATGAAAACGAAAACACTATGCAAGCCAAGCAACGCACTGTATTGTCGTTTGTGCGTCGTTCTGGACGCTTAGATGCGCGTTTACAGCACGCTCAGGAGCGTTATGCAAGTCAGTACTTACTAGATGTTACTGAAGCTCCTGGCTCTTTTAGATTGCGCGAAAATTTGCACATTACGCATGATTGGATTAAAGATAAGTGGGGCAATAATAATCCGCTTATTGTTGAAATCGGTTCCGGTCAGGGCGAAAACGTTGTTGCTGCAGCAGAACGTTTGCCGGAAACTAACTTTTTGGCGCTTGAAGTTTATGATCCAGGCGTTGCTCATACAATGCTTTTAGCTGGAAAACAAGGTTTAACTAATCTTCGTATTGCGCAAATTAACGCTCCTGATTTCTTCGCAGCTTGTGACCGCGGAGTTTTAGAAGAAGTTTGGACTTTCTTCCCGGATCCATGGCCTAAGATGCGTCACCATAAGCGTCGTATTGTGCAACCAGAGCTTGCCTCTACAATCCACCAGGCGTTGCGTAAAGAGGGCGTTTGGCGCATTGCTACAGATATTGAGGACTATGCTTTGCACGTGCATGAGGTTATGGATTCTCGCGAAGATTTCGCGAACATTGGCGAATTAAGCGTAAGCCTTCCAATTGAGCATGTTGGAAAAGGTACTGCCGATACTGCAGCAGCTCTTCCACACGCAGATTTTAACGAATCTGAGCGCTTTGCTGGTCGAGTTCTTACTAATTTTGAGCGTAAAGGTTTGGATGCTGGTCGCACGATTCACGACTTCACTTATCTTGCGCAATAAATAAAAAGCAGCGAAAGTGTTAAACAAACGCTGCTTAATTAAGATTTTTATTGCGTAATACGCTTTAAGAGAACAAGTCTCGAGCAGTATTGCCGTTTGGAGCATCCTCTACTTTAATATTCACTTGTGCAGGACTGAGCAAGAACACGCGAGGAGTTACACGCTCAATAGAACCGCGCACGCCGAATACTACGCCAGCAGAGAAATCAACAATTCGATACGCCACAGACTCAGTTACACCAGTTAAATTAAGCACTACTGGAACGCCATCTCTTAAAGCGCGACCAACCATTTGCGCATCGTCATAAGACTTTGGGTGAATGGTAGTAATACGACTCATGCGATTAAGACTTGCGCGAGCAGAAGTGCCACTAGAGCGAGAATCGTCTCCGTGCTGCGACGCAACAGGTGTTACCGATCGATCGTTGTCAAAGGAAGTTTCTGGAACATCAGCTTCAACATAATCATCATCTTCTTGAA
Organism: Gardnerella sp. DNF00753; assembly: GCF_049244275.1. Classification (NCBI taxonomy): domain Bacteria; kingdom Bacillati; phylum Actinomycetota; class Actinomycetes; order Bifidobacteriales; family Bifidobacteriaceae; genus Gardnerella; species Gardnerella sp. DNF00753. Next base: position 449,288 of record NZ_CP058393.1, on the reverse strand, counting down.
CATCTGCCATACCAACGTACGACATTACGTTCTTCATAAAGCTAGCCATGAAGCCACCCTCCTCTCGTTACACCTAACGCAAAAAATCAGGAATATCTAGTTCATCAGGTTCAGAAGACTGCGGCTGAGCAGGTTCTGGATTAGATGCATACTGCTGATTTGCTGCAGTATCAAACATAGAAGGCACAGAAGCAGGCTGCTCTGCTTGTGTAGCAGCAGATTCTTCCCTCATAGCAGAAGTAGACTTTGCTGGAGCAACAGACTTTACATCTGCCTGCATATCAACAAACTGGCCGGCTGTTGCTGAAGATTCTTCCGACTTAGAGTGAGCGTCGAAACCTGCAGCAATAACAGTCACACGCACTTCGTCACCGTAGGAATCATCCAAGGAAAGACCCCAAATAATTTGTGCTTCTGGATGAATAGCCTTACGAACAAGCTCAGTTGCAGCAGACGCTTCTTGAAGCTTCAAATCGCTTGGGCCTGCGATGTTAATCAAAGCACCGTGAGCACCTTCAATGCTTTCCTCAAGAAGAGGCGAGCTGATAGCGATTTCGGCAGCCTGAGTTGCACGATCTTCGCCCTTTGCAGAACCGATGCCGAAGAGTGCTGTACCTGCGCCGCGCAAAATAGCGGTAACATCGGAGAAGTCCACATGAATGTACGAATTTGTGGTAATCAAATCCGTAATACCTTGAACGCCAGCAAGCAATGCGGTATCTGCCGTCTTAAATGCTTCAATAATACCGATTGTGCGATCCGAAATTTCCAAAAGACGATCGTTTGGAATTACGATTAACGCATCAACTTCTTTGCGAAGATTTTCGATACCAAGTTTTGCAGATGCAGCACGCTGCGGGCCTTCAAAACCGAATGGACGCGTAACAACTGCAATAGTTAAAGCACCCTGCTGATGCGCAGCACGAGCAACTATTGGGCTAGCACCAGTGCCTGTACCGCCGCCTTCGCCGCAGGTAACGAACACCATATCAGCGCCCTTAAGTGCTTCTTCAATATCTGATTGATGATCCTGTGCAGCTTTTGCACCCTTCTCAGGATCAGCACCAGCACCAAGACCTCGGCTTGAAGCGTCCGATAATGAAATCTTTACATCAGCATCAGAACGCAGTAAATCTTTAGCGTCAGTATTAATGGCTACAAATTCTACATTCTGTAGACCCTCGCTGATCATCCGATTGACGGCGTTACCGCCGGCACCACCGACGCCGACTACCTTGATGATGGTTTTGTCGTTGAAATTGTCAGTCTGGGCAATCTCGCTCACCGTTTTCTCCTGTCACTCACGCACGTTTACACAATATTTTAGCGCAAAACGCTCGATACTGACGACGTTTTAACAATAAACTGAAAAAATGTCACTGATTTGATAATACACCGGGCTATATGCAAATATACATAGCCGGTAATTTTCTTTGAATAATCACAAGATAATCGCAAAATAATCAGCATATAAAAATGGCCAAAAGCCTAGAAAACTCTAGTAACTAGCATCCATTGGGTCGTCGCCAAACAAGGCTTCGCGCTCCTCGTGACTTGTAGTACGAGAATCCAACCAACCGTATGGCAAATGAACTTTTTTAGCAAAACGCACGCGCCCGCGCGGCGTGTCTAACACTTGTTCCGGCAGACGAAGAGAGCCATCGAGCATGTTGAGATTGCGATTAACATCCTCAATAGACTCGCATTCCATAAAGTTTTTGCGAGTTCCTCCCCCAACCGGAAAGCCCTTTAAATACCAAGCAATATGCTTACGCAAATCGTGAACAGCCATACGCTCGTCGCCATCATAAAACTCAACCAAAAGATTTAAGTGGCGCAAAATCACTGAGCCAACTTCCGCCAAAGTTGGATTAACGCGCTCACTACTGCCCGCACAAGCGTTACGAATATCTGCAAAAATCCAAGGCCTACCCTGGCATCCTCGACCGATAGCAACGCCAGCACAACCAGTTTCTTTAAACATTGCAATCGCATCTTGCGCACCCCAAATATCACCGTTGCCAAAAACGGGAATATCAAGCGCCTCAACAAGCTCCCCAATACGCTGCCAGTCTGAATGACCGCCATAATATTCTGAAGTTGTGCGAGCATGCAAAGTTACAGCAGCACATCCTTCTTCTTGCGTAATATGACCCGCTTGAATAAAAGTTTCATGACTCTCGTCAATACCAACACGGAATTTTGCCGTAACAGGGATTCCTGCAGGTTCGCAAACAGAAACAACGCGATGCAAAATTTCTTGCAACAAATCAGTTTTCCAAGGAAGAGCAGAACCGCCGCCGCGTCTTGTAACTTTAGGAACTGGGCAGCCGAAGTTTAAGTCAACATGGTCAGCCATGTTTTCGTCAACAACAATTCGAGCAGCCTGCTCTACAATAGAAGGATTAACACCATAAAGTTGCAGCGAGCGCACTTTTTCGCTAGGCGCAAAACGGCAAAGTCTAAGAGCTTTTGGATTTCGTGCAACTAATGCTCTAGCCGTAATCATTTCTGCTACATAAAGCCCATCCGGACCAAATTCTCGGCAGATTACGCGAAATGGCCAGTTGGTAATTCCAGCCATTGGAGACAAAACAACAGGAGTAGCAATATGAACTTTCCCTAAATCCACTGGTTTTATAGAAAAATTCATATTGCTTTAACTCCATTCACTTTAATAATATTTTTGCTTTAATGCTTAAGCTACACTTAAACGATACTTAAGCGCGATTTAGTACAAGCCGCCAGCAGTCGCGATTTTAACAGGCTTAGACTCGTCTTCGCCTGCTTCTTTAGCAACATCCGTAGCGCCGTCAGCCGAACGAGTGCCAACAATCTCAACAGGTCCTTGCGGATATTTAACGCGCTTCTCGTTAATGCGGCTAGCAACGTAATCTGCAACCTTGTCCAAAGAAACGCGCTCTTGCTGCATAGTGTCGCGCTCGCGGATAGTAACAGCATGATCTTCCAAAGTATCGAAGTCAACTGTTACGCACAAAGGAGTACCGATTTCGTCCTCACGACGATAGCGGCGGCCAATAGCGCCTGCTTCGTCATAATCAATAACCCAATCATGCTGGCGAAGATCCGCAGCCAAATCTTGAGCAACAGACTGCAATTCTGGCTTCTTACTCAAAGGCAACACTGCAGCCTTAACAGGAGCCAAACGAGGGTCAAGTCTAAGAACAGTACGCTTGTCAACGCCGCCCTTAGTGTTTGGAGCTTCATCAACATCGTAAGCATCAACCAAGAACGCCATAAGCGAGCGCGTAAGACCAGCCGCAGGCTCAATAACGTAAGGAACGTACTTTTCGCCAGTAGCCTGGTTAAAGTAGCTCAAATCCTCACCAGAATGCTTGGCATGAGCAGACAAATCGTAGTCAGTACGGTTTGCAATACCTTCAAGCTCTCCCCAGTCCGAACCTTGGAAGCCGAATTTGTATTCAATATCGACAGTGCGCTTGGAATAGTGGCTGAGCTTCTCCTTAGGATGCTCATACATGCGCAAGTTTTCTGGCTTCACACCCAAATCCACATACCAGCGAACGCGAGTGTCAATCCAATACTGATGCCAAGCTTCGTCCGTTCCAGGCTCTACGAAGAACTCCATTTCCATCTGCTCGAACTCACGAGTGCGGAAAATAAAGTTTCCAGGCGTAATCTCGTTACGGAAAGACTTACCAATATTTGCAATACCAAAAGGCGGCTTTTGACGAGTAGAAGTCATGACGTTCTTAAAATCAACGAAAATACCCTGAGCTGTTTCTGGACGCAAATAGTGCAAGCTGTTTTCGTCTTCAACAGGGCCTAAATGCGTGCGAAGCATCATGTTGAAGTCACGTGGCTCAGTCCAGTTTCCGCGAGTTCCGCAATCTGGGCAAGCAATATCTTTTAAGCCGTTTTCTGGCATTTTATCGCCATGCTTTTCGGCATAAGACTCTTCCAACTTGTCTGCACGATGACGCTTATGGCAGTTCAAGCACTCAATCAAAGGATCGTTAAACACGGAAACGTGACCGGAAGCAACCCAAACTTGCGAAGGCAGAATAACGGAAGTATCCACGCCAACAACATCGCCGCGCGTGGTTACCATGTAGCGCCACCATTCGCGCTTGATATTATCCTTTAACGCAACGCCCAACGGACCATAATCCCACGCGGAGCGCGTGCCACCGTAAATTTCGCCAGCTGGGAACACAAAACCTCGACGCTTAGCCAAGGACACGACTTCATCAAGCTTTGAAACAGCCACAATACACCTTTTCGTAAAACTAGAAAATTCGGGTGAAACGGTGTTAATTATAGAAAAACCCTGTGACGCTTGTAGAATTATCAAAATAACATAAATATTGCAGTTCGTTTGCTGTTGCGCGAGTTTAAAGGAATTACTATGAGCGAAAATAATAGCGAGAATACAAAAGACAATGCAAACGCTCACAAAACTAACACTGTTGCGGCGTTGTGCATTGCTCCAAGCGGAGTTGGTGACGAGTTAAGCGAGTACGTTGCGGATGCTGTGAAAGTTATTCGCGATTCTGGATTAAAAAACGAAACTAACGCAATGTTCACGAATATTGAGGGCGAATTTGATGACGTTATGCACGTTGTTCGTGACGCAACTATGACGCTAGTTAATAAAGGATACCGAACTGGCGTAATTCTAAAGCTAGACATTCGCCCTGGTTTTAGCAATCAAATTGACGCAAAAGCTGCTCTTGTAGATAAAATTCTCGACGAACGGAATAAAGAAGAATAAAAACTGAAATCAAATAATCTCAAATAATCTCAAAACTCAAAAAAGTTATAATACAACAAAGGAAAGCAGGAATTTATGCTGCAACTTACGGCAGTTCAGAAAATATTATCCGATTTAGATGAAACCCAAGCAGAACGAGAAAAACAATACAAATACTTTCATCAACATCCTGAACTGTCAATGAAAGAAGATCATACAGCTCAAACAATTATTGATATTCTTAGCAAAGCTGGGATTGAAACAAAACGAGTTGGAAAAACAGGCGTTGTGGCAGAGATTAAAAACGGCGAAGGTCCTGTTGTTGCTATGAGAGCGGATATCGATGCGCTTCCAATTAAAGAAAATTCAGGAAAAGATTACACTTCAACAGTTAGCACGCAAGACGAAAATGGCAAAACGGTTGGAGTTTCACACGCTTGCGGTCACGATTTTCATATTTCCAGCCTACTTGGTGCCTTGAAGGCTTTTAATGAACATAAAGATGCTTGGAGAGGAACGTACATTGGCGTTTTTCAGCCTGGAGAAGAAACAGCTCAAGGCGCAAAAGACTTGGTGGAAAATGGCATTACGAGCATGATTGCAAAGCCCGACGTTTACCTTGGTCAGCATGTGTTGGGTGCTATTCCTGCAGGAACAGTCGGTATTCGTCCGGGCGCGTTCTTAACTACTGCAGCTTCGATTCGCGTGCACATTTTTGGTAAAGGTTCGCATGGTTCTATGCCCGAGTTGAGCGTTGACCCGGTGGTTGTTGCTTCATCAATTGTGCTTAAATTGCAGACGATTGTTTCTCGCGAACTTGCAGCTAAAGATTACGCAATTGTTACAGTTGGCGCGCTTAATGCAGGAAGTAAGTCGAATATTATTCCTGATGACGCCGAGCTTTTAATTAACACAAGAACTTATAGCGAAGATACTCAAGAATTTGTGCACAATGCTATTGAACGAATTGTGCGTGGAGAGTGCGAGCTTGCAAGATGTCCTAAAGAACCAGAGTTTACGTATTCTGATCACTATCCGCTTACGAATAATGATCAGAATGCATCTTTGCGCGTGCGTAAAGCTTTTGATGAATACTTTGGAGAAGATTCTGTAGATATTTCGCGCGCTTCTGCTTCGGAAGATTTTTCTATAGTCGCGAACGCTTTTAAAACTCCTTACGCTTACTGGGGCTTAGGTGGTTTTGCGGATATGCAGAATGCTCCTGGAAATCACAATCCGGCATTCGCCCCAGATTTGCAGCCCACTCTTAATCGCGGATTAGAAGCTGCAGTCGTAGCAGCTTGCGCTTGGCTCGCTAGCGAAAAGTAACAAATCTTAGTGGGATACTAGGCATTTTTTACGCCGCCAAATCTGCGGTCGCGATGCGCATAACGGTCGATCGACCTCCACAGCGCTTCGCGGCCGTAATCCGGGAAGAGTTCTGGCACAAAATCAAGCTCCGCGTAGGATGCTTGCCAAGGCAAAAAGTTGCTAGTGCGCTGCTCGCCGGAAGTGCGAATAACCAAATCACAATCTGGAATATCTGGATTATACAAGTGCTCAGCAATCATTTTTTCAGCGACACGATCGCCCTTAATTTTGCCATTTTGAATTTCTTTCGCAATTTGCGCACAAGCATCCGCAATTTCTGCACGACCGCCGTAATTTATGCAAAAAACAACGTCAATAGTTTTGTTGTTCTTGGTAATTTCCTGCGCTTTTTCCAACTCGTCAATAACAGACTTCCATAATCTAGGGCGCCTTCCTGCCCAACGAACGCGCACTCCCCACTCGTTCATTTGCGCAACTCTGCGGTGAATAATATCCCTAGAAAATCCCATTAAAAAGCGCACTTCTTGCGGCGAGCGCTTCCAATTTTCCGTGGAAAAAGTATACAAACTTAAATAACGCACTCCCGCTTCAATAGCGCCTGCAATAGTGTCAAAAACAACAGGCTCTGCGGCCTTGTGGCCTTCTGTTCGAATCATTCCGCGCTCTTTTGCCCAGCGACCATTGCCGTCCATAATCACGCCAACATGGCGAGGAACCTTACCCTTAGGAAAATCTGGTATGCGAGAAGGGTCGCTAAAAGGAGCCGCCGGAATATTAAGCGACGTATAATCCACGTTTTCAAAAGCCATACTTACGAATGTAACAACCCCATTGAACGAATAAGACACACATCTAAAACAGCGTATTTATAAAATACGCAATCATCTACATATTCATTTCTTCTCGCTTAGGGTTAAGGAACTTTGCCAAACCAAATTCTCTTAAAATTGCGGCTAAAATAATTGGCAAAATTGAAAGAGTTATAAATGTATACGCAAATTCTTCAAGATAGAAGTAAGAGATGCTTGAACCACTAATAATATCAAAAATAAGCATAATTATTACATAAGCAAAAGTAGAAATTAATACGCCAAGAATAGACCCGCCTATATTAGAACGTTTGCGAACAACAAACTGTCTTTGGAAAACCTCTAAAAGAATGATAAAAACCAATATTGAAATCATGTAAAAAATAAAATACTTTATATCGAAATAATTATGATTCCAAATGTGGTAAATAGCTTGAACAATAAACCAAACAATAGAAGATATAATAACAAAATTATTTTTACGAGCAACTTGTGCAAAACCCAATACTACCGCAAGTGGAATTAAATTATATGCAAAATAAAGCCATGCAGTGCTCAAGGAATAACCATAACCAAAAGTTTGAATTGGATGATCAAGAATAAGATATGTACCAATTGCAACAGCAATAGATAAAATAATTACTGAACCTATTTCTTTTTCGTTCCATTGTGAGCAAAAACTATTAAGAAGCTTTTCGCGCTCATTAAAACGATTATATAAGCTAGATTGAGCGTAACCTCTAGGCGCACCGTATTGCGGCATACCAGGCCCACCGTACTGCGGACCACCGTATTGCGGACCACCGTACTGGTTTACACCGTACTGAGACTGGGCGTAGCCTTGTGGATTTCCATTTTGCATCTGTGCGTAGCCTTGTGGGCTGCCATACTGCGGAGCACCATACTGTGAGCCATACTGCGGCTGAGCATACTGCTGCTGCGGCTGAGCATACTGTGGCTGGCCGTACTGAGTTTGAGAATACTGCGACTGCTGAACGTAAGTTTGTTGCGGCTGAGCATACTGTTGTTGAGCATACTGTTGTTGAGCATACTGTGGCTGCGCATACTGCTGCGGCTGCGTCGGCTGATATTGATTCTGTTGGTACTGATCCTGCTGGTACTGATTCTGCTGATACTGAGATTGATCATATTGCGGCTGATTGTACACATCAGATTGCTGATTTACATAAGATTGCGCGTTTTGAGAAGAATTTTCAGCATTATAAGAATTACTGTTCTCGCTATTAGTCTGATTATTCACAGCGTCAGAATTGTTATTAACGTCCATTTTGACTCTCTAGCTCTCGTAAAACAAACACTTAACGCTTATTCTACTACAGGAATAAAAAGTATAGTTTATTTTACACATTAATTGCTTCGTCATTCATTCACGTGAATACTCGCACGCTCTCCAAATGCGATATAACGCTCGCGCTATAAGCGCTCGCTTGCGAAACTCGCGTTGGAAGTCCACTGGACTTCCAACCTAAGCGAGTTTCCGCTCCGAGTTGCTTTCGCGCGCGCCGTGCTGCACTCAAACAGGTCGTCGCGCACGTTTGGAGCGCAAAACAGCCATAAACGCTCCAAATGCGAGATAAGTTAACCGCGATTGGAGCGCAAAAATATTGAAAATACTAAAATCTAACGAAAAATTACAAGCTAACTAATCAGAAATTAGTCCTATTGAACGAATTGGGCGCTCAAGATAATACTCCGCCCAAAGTTTTGCGCAAGAAAGAGTAGAAGAATCGATTGGCACGCCGTCAATAGAATGCCAATCGCCTTGCAAAAGTGCGAATAGTTGAAGACGCGTTTCGTCAGAACAAATAATAGATTCGGGCGTATGATCGCCAGCACACATAACGCCACCGGCAGAAGGAGAAAAGTAGCACAAATTTTCTTCTTTTCCGCAAACAACGCAAGTTTTTAAACGCGGAGACCAACCAGCCAAAGACATTGCGCGCAAAAGGTATGAAATTCCAATAGCATTCGGCGCATGCTTTCTGTTAGATAGCGACGACAAAGCAGCAGTAAGTAGACGATACTGCCCGGAAGTATCTTGATATTCACGCATATACTCATCCGTATACTCGTTGGAAACTAGAGCATCTGCAACTTCCAGCATAACGCTTGCATACTCATAGGACGTATAATCGGCACAAATCGAGCCAGCGTAGGCAGATATAGAAACAGCCTGAGATACAACATCCAAAGACTTTCCTTGCGCCAAAAGCACATCAACGCGCATAAGAGGCTCAAGTCGGCCACCAAAGCGCGATTTAAGACGACGAACTCCTTTTGCAACAGCACGAACTTTTCCATGCTGCTTTGTGAGCAAAACTACAATCCTATCTGCTTCACCCAAAGGAAAAGCACGAAGCACAACAGCTTCATCGCGATACAACGGCATAAATCAAACTGACAGTCTAAAATTATTGCAAATCTTAGCAAATAAAAGCGTTTACGCTAAGCCGTCGCTAGTATCGTCATTAGTATCGTCATTATCTGAATCATTATTGAAAGAAGTTGATTCATCAATATGACCGATTATTGGGAATGAAAGATCCGGAATATCCAAACTTAATGGCTTGCTAGGCTCTAAATGCGTAACTGGGATTTGCATAGAATCAGATGCACGCTTTGCAGGAGCTGCAGGCGGGAAAGATGGTATAGAAGACGCAGGTGCAGGCGCAGGTGCAGGTGCAGATTCAGCAGCTTCGTGCGTACGATGCGAAACCGGAGGGAAAGCAGGAGGCACGCTCGGCGGCATAGAAGTATTCGCAGCAGGCTTTGCAACTGGTTTCACAGCTGGCGGCAACGTTGGAGGCAAAGTATTAGAAGCAGAGGAATTATGCATTACTGTGGCACTTTGCAAAAGCTCATCGTTACTATCTTCATCTTCAAGATTTGCAGACTTGCTTTCTGCAGAATGAGCCGTAAAGATTGCACGCTCAGACTTATTTAGCGCTTCAAACGAATCACTAGAAGATTGATTATTGTAATCAACCGGAGCAAAAATGCTTTGCTTTTCGTGATCAGGAACATTAGGAACCAATTGAGAACGAGTAATCTTTGGCAAAACGTTTGAAGCTTCGCCCTTTTCTGCAGAAGAAGCTACAGAAGAAGCTACAGAAGAAGCACTAGACACCTTTGCTGCAGGAGCAAAAGATGGAGCGTTGGAAGCAGAAGAAGCAGCCGCAGCAGAAGCACGCTTATCTTCAGCAGCAGAAGCAGCAGCAATAGCCTCAACAAGAGTATGTCCTGAATAATCAGAATCAACGTACTTGTCTAAACGCTTAAGAGATTCCAAGCTACTTAACAAACGCACGCAAGCATTCAAGTAGTAATCAACCTGACGCTCATCATAACCATGTTTGCCAGTTTTTTGAGTGAAAATAACATTAGAAACATATGTGGAGTTGATGTCGTTCAAAGTATTTTCGTCGGTTTCCCACTCAAGCTCGTGACCAAGCATAAGCGCAATCTTATCTAAAGCTTGATCAACCATAATATCTACTTGCTTACGAGCATAAGATGGTCGACGAGAAGCACCGTTATCAAAACGTTCACGATAATCACGCTGAGCATGCTTCAAAAGCTTACGATACAACTCTTCGGCACGAGCTTTCCAAGCTACCCTACCGCACTCGGAAATCTCCTGCTCTGTGCATTTGTCAACAACTGCGCGCTCTAAGCGAGACAGTGCAGCATCAACCTGCCCAATAACATAACCATTGCGCTCTAAATCAAAAGAAACTTCTTGAATGTCTTGCTGAGTAAGTCGAGCCTCATCGCTTTCATACAAAGTGTGCGCACGCTCCAGAAAAGCATCTACCTGTGCGACGTTATATCCTAACTTACGCTTACCCACACGCTCCATTCCTGAAGCATTACGAGCGGTATCAGGTTTATGAGTCATCTACTATCGACCTCCTGAGCACATGTTTCCATTGAGTATACTCTACGCGATTGTTGAGACGCGCGCCACACGTTGCATTCGTACATACCTTCATGTATGTTTTTACTTTGTTGCAAACGGGCGATTAGCTCAGCTGGCTAGAGCGCCACCTTTACACGGTGGATGTCGGGGGTTCGAGTCCCTCATCGCCCACTTTCTGTTCGATTTGATTCTATTATTTAGATTTTTTTATTTAGATTCTCTTATTTTGTATTTATTTTGTATTTACATCTTTTGCGCTACAGCTTGGCAATTTATCTGCGCCACGGCCAGAACCTATAGATTTCAACGCTTTATAAGCTTCATCAATCGTACTAACTCGAACAACTCGCAAGCCTTGTGGAACATGACCAACTACTTCGTCGCAATTATCTTTGGGAGCTAAAAACCAGGTAGCACCATCTCGCTTAGCCGCAATCATTTTTAGACGAATACCGCCAATAGCTCCAATTTTCTTCGATTTTTCAATAGTTCCAGTGCCGGCTATAATTTTACCGCCAGTTTCGCTTTCAGGCGTAAGCTTATCTAAAATTCCAAGCGTATACATCATTCCTGCAGAAGGACCACCAACATCTTCAATATGCAAACGCAACTTCACACCCTTAGTATTAATTCCAAGATGCTTAGAGGCGTATTGTAAAGCAACGTTTTGCGCAACATCCTGCGAATTGTCCATTTCGTGTTCGGATTCTTTATCGTAATCATCTGCATTCTGGCCAACAGGAACAATTGCTTCGCGAGGAATTATCTCTTTTTGAGGATTCAGCCACGAAATAAGCGCGTAAAATGTTGAAACTTCATACCCTGGAACTCCAGAAGTATTAACAGTGAGCATTAATAATTTTCCGCTATCTTTATGCTTTGCATGATTTGAAAGTATTTGAATTACAGGAAGCTTTGAATTTCCAGAAACACCAAGCACATCCTGAGTAGGCCCCGGCTCTTCTACAACATACGCACTTGGTAGCATCAGCGCAATTAACGCAACTACTACGGCGAAAAATCCCGCAAAATAGCGCAAAGAATGTGAATCAATATACAAAATTAACTGCTTCGCAAATGTTAGCAATCTACCTGATAACCTACTAAATATGCGCAAACGTTTAGAAAAGCCAAGCATGTTTGTATCATTACACAAGCCCTATATAGATTAATTTAATTTTGTATTTGACTTATAATGCAAATAAAGCAAAATATAATGCATAAAACGTAATATATAAAACATATTTGCTTGAAACCGCAGCAAAAGGATGAACTCATGAACGATGATGCAATTCACCAGTGGCTTATTGAATGCTTTGGGCCAATACAAGGCGAAGAAGCATGGAAACAACTTGAACAACTTCCTTTTGAGTTGCGCGAACAACTCTTAAATCAGAATCCAGATAAGCTTCCTAAACCGGACGAAGTTCGTAGCATGATGCAAGCTTTCAGCGCGGGAGGACTAAATAATCCTAATGAAATGGAAGCAACACTTGAAGAAGGGCCAATTAACCAAAAACTTGCGCAATCAATTGCATTACAACGAGCAACCGGAGATCAAGGCAACGTAAATGCAGAAGTTGCTGACTCAGCTAGGCGTGCGCTAAGCCAAGCAAATTTGTGGCTAGATATTACGTGCAATTTCAACCCTGCTCCAGGAACACCAGCGGTACTTTCAAGAGCAGATTGGGTTGAAGGAACACTCGGATCATGGGTAAAATTCGCAAATCCTGTTGCAAAATCCGTGAACGAAGCGCTTACTTCTGTTATTGAGGAGAGATTGCGCGATGTGGACGATGCTGAAGTAAAAGGACTTTTTGCAGGAGTTGTGCCAATTCCGCTGCCTGAAGGAATGAATAATCCGTCGCAACTAATGAAACTACTCGGAAACACTTCCTTTGCTATGCAATTAGGTCAAGCTGCAGGCGCACTTTCGCACGAAGTACACGGAAGTTTTGATCAAGGACTTGCGTTATTGCAAAATCCTGCTGGAGGCTTAATTCCATACAACTGCATTGAATACGCAAAAGTGTGGGAGTTAGATATTACAGAAGTCATGAATTATTTGGCTTTGCGAGAAGCAGCTCACGCAAGACTATTCGCATCCGTGCCATGGCTTATGCCGCGATTTGAGTCGCTGATTATTAAGTACGCAAACGGAATAAACATTGATTTAGAGGCGATGGAAGAACAACTTCGCGACGTGGAAACTATGAATCCGGAAGCAATTTCGGGTGCTGTAAATTTGCAGAATATTGGTAGCAACGATTCTGAGGAGCAGCGTCAAGCATTGCACAGTTTAGAAACACTGCTTGCGCTTGTTGAAGGATGGGTTGATTGCGTTACTTGGCAGGCTGGAATGGCTCATATTGTGCATATTGAACAGTTGCGCGAAATGATGCGTCGCGAGCGCGCTGCAGGAGGCCCGGCAGAAGTGACTTTCGAATCGCTTTTGGGATTGAAACTTAGACCTCGCCGAATGAGAGAAGCAACTAAATTGTGGGAAAAGATTACGCAAGAGCGCGGAATTGATAAGCGAGATAGTTTGTGGAGTCACCCGGATTTGCTACCAACTTTGCAGGAAACTAGCGAAAACGCGAAGGAAGATGGTAGCGAATCTAATCATGAAAATAGTAGCAAAAGCGTGGATGCAAATAGCAGCGAAGTCTTAGATACTAGCTTAGGTACTAGCAGTAGCGAAAATTGGGATGCTGACTTTAGCAAGCTACTTGAGGAAGAAGAGCGCAAAAAGAAGCACGACGACGAAAACTAATCAACCGTGAGTAGTTTATGTCGCCTACGCGCGCAAATCCGACCAAAACAGCGCACGCGTGAGTAGTTTATGTCGCAAGATCAAGCCAAGAAGCGGCTAGGAGCGCGATTCATTCCCGCACTTCCCTCTTTTCGGCAAGCGTAAGACAGGTGAAGCGTTTTTTCAGCACGAGTCACAGCAACATACATAAGTCTGCGCTCCTCTTCTATATCTTCATCTGTAGAAGCCGAACCGAATGGTATTAAGCCTTCCGAGCAACCAACCACATAAACGTGCGCAAACTCCAAACCCTTAACTGCGTGAATAGTAGAAACCGTAACTGTTGAAATATCAAGCGTTTTAGAAGCATCACCCGCATCTAAAGAAGCCGGGGTTTGCACATCTTCCAGAACATTTCGCTGCCAGCCAACGTCTCTTCTCACTCGATACGGCATTTTGGCAAATTTCAAAGCTTTGCAAATAACCTGCTGCTGAGCGTTAGTGCGCGTTAGTATTGCGCAATCTCCAGGATTAGCAACGCCGCTTTTTACAAGCTTTGCAATTTGATTGACCACACCTAAAGCTTCATCAACATCAGTCGCAAAAACCTGCTGCGAAACACGAGTACCGCCTTTAGTAAGAGACTTAACTTTTACGTAGTCACGTTTATACGGCGAAGAAGCAAGCACGCGATTAGCAATACCAACTATGCGCTCTGTTGAACGATAATCCGTATTCAAACTAATATCGGCACTTATTGGAGCAAATTCTTGCGGAAAAGCTAACAAATCGTAGCTACTTGCGCCGGCAAACGAGTAGATAGTTTGAGCAGGGTCGCCAACTACGCAAATATCACGATTCTGCCCCATCCACAATCGCAACAATTCATGCTGTAAAGGAGACACATCCTGATATTCGTCGACTGTAATCCAACCAATTGATTGACGAATATGCCTAGAAGATTCCGGAAAATTTCGCAAAATATGACATGCAAGCAAAAGAATATCGTTAAAATCAATACAATTATGCGAATTTTTTTCTGTTTCGTAAGCTTCGTAAACGTCAACGAATTGCTGCGGTTCTAATCCTGCAGGAGGCAGGCGATGAGTTGCAGCACAAGCGCGAATATAATCATCCGGCGCAATAAGCGAAACTTTAGACCAGTTGATTTCCGCCAAAATATCTCGAGCTTGCAGCAAAGTTAAGCCATCAAAATCTGGGTAACGCTTAAGAGCTGCAGATATTATTTGCTTAGGATCTTCCATAATAGACGGAAAAGGCGCTGAACAAACTTCACTCCACACGCTACGAATCTGCTGCAATGCAGCCGAGTGAAAAGTTGCAACGCAACCAATATTTTTAACGCCAAGAGCCTCGATTCTAGAGCGCATTTCCGCAGCAGCTTTTACAGAAAAAGTAACTGCCAAAACTCTTTCAGCATCCCACTTACCGCTAGCGCAAGCATACGCAATTCGACGCGTAATAGTGCGCGTCTTACCAGCTCCAGCGCAAGCAATAATGCGCACCGGACCTTCTACTGCCGTTGCAGCTAAACGCTGCGAATCATCCAAACCATCTAAAAGAGCTTCTGGAGAAGGCACTTGCGAAAGTTTAGAAGAAGTCACTTGCGAGGTCACTTGCGAGGTTTCTGGCGAATAATTCATACCTACTATTGTGGCAGCAATAACGACGCTTGTGCAAGCTGAATAAAAACATGTGTATAACTTACGAAAAATTGGCAAAATTTCGGTGCTTTGTATTACTGTGGGAGTGTGACACAACTCAGTAGATTCAAGTTGGCAGCACTGGCATCTGCAGCCATGCCCGAAGTACAGTTTGCAGGAACGCGCCAAAGTGAGCAAGTTAATGCCACTGATACCGCGGCTGGAATTTCTCACGCCGTTGTGCAAGATGTTTCAGGTAAGCTTTATGACATTTTTATTAGTGCAGACAACAAGGGTCGCAAGCGCTTGCGCGACCGAGCTCGTGCAGCATGGACGCTTGAGCACAGCAAAGATTTAGCAGCTTTGGGATTTGCGTACGACACTATGCTTACGTTTATTCCAGGAAAACGCGAAGGCGAAGAAAACAATACTGCAACCGCGAATGCTGCAAATAATGCAGATAGCGCAAATCTTAAGCAGACTATGCAAATGTCTAGCATTATTTCCGACGAAAACAACGATGACACTGTGCTTATTTGCGAGCATCTTGAAGGAAGCGCGCGCGACTTGCGTCTTCTTACAACGGATGATTGCGCAAATGTTGGAACTGCAATCGGCGCAATTCACAGACTTCGACCTAGCTTCGTAACTCGCGGAAAATATCCTGCTTTTACTACTGGCCAAATTCGAGCACAGTTAACCGGTTGGATTAAAAGGCTTCGTCAAGCAGGTCACATTCCAACAGAAATTACGGACAGCTGGTCCAGAGTGTTGGAAACTGAAGGATTGTGGTCATTTGAAACATGCCCAGTACACGGCGGTTTTGTTGACGGAGATATTCTGTTTTCAGGATCTACTATTACTGCCGTAACAAATTGGCAGGGAATGCAAATTAACGATCCTGCTCGAGATTTGGCTTGGATTTTTGCAAAACTCAACGAACAGCGCAGAAACGCAGTACTTTCTGCATACGGCAGGATGATGGGATCTCGTCTCGATAGTTTGATTATGCTTCGCGCGAATTTGTGGCTGCAAATGGAACAAGTTGGAGATTTTATTCAGGCTTTGCAGCAAGCAGACACAACAAGTATTATGCGTTTTAAGGCGCAGGTGGAGCGTTTAGCGCACGAGCTTAGCCGTATTAGCAATGCTCAAGCCGCTAAAACTCACTCTGCTGGAAGCCCTGCTTCTACTATCACTGTTGGCACGCTTCTTGAAAACGACAACACAAAAAGTCGCCAAATTTTGCAAAATAATTCTTCTGAAAATGCTGCAAATACCGCAAATGCCTCAAATGCCTCAAATGGAGACGAAACCAATGAGCGCGATATTACGGTTGAAGGAAATGTTTCTAAAGATAGCGATCAGAACACAAAAGTCGCGCACGAAGCTGCCGAAAACGACGATACTCACGAGCGCACAGTTCAGTACGCTGTAACTAATTCTTCTAGCAACGAGGAAGCTGAAAAAGCTGCGCATATTGCGGACGATACGGCAACTCAAGTAATTACGCATGTTGAAGCTAAGTCTTCAAGTGATAATGCTGACGCTGCAGAAACTGAAGCAGAATCAGAATTAGAAGATGACGTTGCAAATGTTGAAGCAGCAGACGCTGAGTCAGAGACAGTTGCTGAGTCAGATACGAACACTGAAGAAGATGCAGACGCTGAAACAGATGCGAACGCTGAAAAAACTTCCGCACAAGAAGAAGACGATAAGCCAGAAACGGTTATTATTCCTCTTCGCGAGCGCGAAGAGCGAGCAAAGCGCGACGCTGAAGAAGAAAGTAGTTTATAGTACTTATAGGAGGACGGCATGCGAGTAGTGCTGGGATTAAAAAACGTTTCCGATTCAATTGATTTTGAAACAAACCAGAGCGCGGACGAAGTGCGCACAATTATTAGCGACGCAAAAGATATGCTTGAGTTTACTGATGTAAACGGTCGTACGATTATAATTTCAGCATCGTCATTGTCTTACGCGCTAATCGGCGACACTCCAAAGCATTCAGTAGGCTTCAGCGCCCTCAACTAAAAGATTTAGAGCTTATAGCCGCGGGAAAGTATTTCCGACACCACTTCGCGGCTAGTTGTTTCTTCACCCAGGCGGTTTGGTTTGCCTGATCCATGCCAATCCGAGCCGCCTGTTACAAGCAAATCGCACTTTTGTGCCAAATCAAGCAAACGCTGACGCTGATCTTTAGAATTTCCGCGATGATACACTTCCAAACCGTCAAGACCAGCTTTTGCAAACGATATAATCTGATCGTCTGAAAGAAGCACACGATTACGCGCAGGATCCGCCGGATGCGCAATCACAACAACTCCCCCAGCGTTCTTAACCGCATCAATAACCTCACGCACATTCGGCGAAGGCGTTGGAATATAGTATTTGCTTTGCGGAGAAACAGGGCCGGCAAAAGCCTCGGAGCGCGTGCGAAAAACGCCGGCTTTAACCAAAGCATCCGCAATATGCGGTCTGCCGATTGTGGTCAAATCACCAAGCTTAGCTTGAGCTAAAACATCATCCCAAGTAATTGGAAAATCGTTAGAAATGCGCTCAACCATGTGCTTTGTGCGCTCAAAACGATGCTTACGAGTAAGCTCAAACATGCTCACAATCATGCTATTTTGCGGATTGTACTGGTATGCGAGCATGTGCACATAAACTCCAGCATCTTGAGCAGTAATTTCCGAACCAAAAAGCACGGGCATATTCGAAACCTTAGCCGCGGCGCGAAAATCATCCCAACCTGCAGTAGTGTCATGATCGGTAATAGCAACTCCATGCAAACCAGCAAGCTTAGCTTGCATAATCAAATCTTCTGGAACGGCAGTGCCGTCAGAATAAACGGTGTGACAGTGCAAATCCCAGCGTTCGTGCGCAGCCAGCGTAAGATGCGTGCTACTAGCATTCGCATAATCAAATGCGTCGCATTGTTCGTTGCTATTTTCGGTCATATAATCATCGTAAACTGTGCTATGTAAAGAGAAATAAATACGCACTCATAATCATTCGCTATTATTTGCTATTATTCCCATTGTTAATAATTCGTTATCGGTAAATTTTAGGAGCGTAAATGGAGCAGACCAGCACGGCGCAAGAAGAATACGAAACAACACTGCGCGGATGGAGACACTCCTCTTTGTGGACTTACGGCATAATGCTGTTCTTTTCCGCAGTGGCGCTTATAACATCGCTTATTCTTTCCGCAGAAACGCTTGCTTTGGCGCGCGCACCGAAAAAATTACTTAGCTGCGACTTTAACACCGTTGTCTCCTGCTCTCGCGTTTCACAAGCTTGGCAGGCAGAAATTGTGAAATTCGGCGAATTAAGCTTCCCAAACGCATTCTTTGGAATTGCTGCAGAAAGCGTGTTCGTAACACTTGCTGTTATTGGAATGATTCGCGTTTGCGTGCCGCGCTGGTTCGCAATCTGCATTTGGATTGGCGGATTATGCGCGCTCGCCTACTCTTACTGGCTGTTCTCACAATCTATGTTCGTGATTCACGCGTTATGCCCGTGGTGCATTGTGCTCATGTTCTCCACAACAATGCAATTTATGTCGTTGACACACGCAAGCGTAAGCTCGCAAAAACTACTTGTTAAGCGTTTTACGTGGGTTGAAAGCTATTACCGTTTGCGATACGACCTACTAGTTGACGTGCTATGGATTGCGGCGTTAGTTACGCTGATTTTAAGCCAGTATGCAAAAGTAATTTTTTAGTAAAATACTAAAGCTCAAATATAAGACTACTTACACAAGCTTTTTGCAAGTTGCTGCATGCGCTCGCTAGTATCCGAATTAGTAAGCGTAATTGAGCCTTCCTGAGAATCGCTTGCAAGCTCATTATTAAGTTCCAATATTTTGCGCAAATGATTGATAGTTCCTTCGTTACCGTCAACAATATTCGTGCGCACAGGCAAAAATTCGCGGAAATAATCGCGGTAGAACACAAAATGAGTGCAGCCAAGCACAACCGAATCAATACTTTCTAAATCATACTCGTCGAAATACTTGTGAAGAGCTGCAAAAACCGTATTGCGATTATTAAGCTCCCCACGCTCAACAATACGCACTAAATCGGGGCAAGCTTGAGAAAAAATCGTATGATTTTTAGAAAAACGCTGCAGCAAATCCGCAAACTTATGCTCGCGCAAAGTAAGCTCAGTTGCGGCCACAATTACGCGCTGAGACTCGCCTTTCCCTAAATCGCAAGCTAATTTAAGCGCCGGCTCCATACCTATGATCGGTATGCTGTAGTTCGCGCGCAAATCGTTCACAGCTGCGGAAGTGGCGGTGTTGCAAGCAATTACGATGGCTTTTACATTTAAGCTAACGAATCTCTCAACGATTGCAAAGCTTAGCTTTTTAACTTCCTCGGGAGTTTTAATGCCGTATGGAGCGTTGGCAGAGTCGCCAAAATAGATGATTCGCTCATGCGGAAGAGCAGCATGCAACTGACGAGCTACGGAAATGCCTCCAAGCCCCGAATCAAAAACGCCAATTGCTGCCGACGATGCCATAGACTACCTCCTAAAAACGCTTACGATTCTAATGGCGAGCCTCAACATACTAGGAAAACATACTACGAAATATATTGAATGCTGCCATTTCTAATTATGGCAACTTCGCTAGCAACTTCTTGCACAACGCCAATATCATGAGTAATAAACAAGCATGCGTAACGGTATTTTTGTTGCAAATCATGTAATAAGTTAAGTACACAACGTTGCACTGTTACGTCAAGCGCAGAAGTCGGCTCATCCGCAATAAGCAGAGAAGGCTGTAAAATCAACGCTCGCGCAATACCTACGCGCTGTCGTTGACCTCCGGAAAGCTCGTGAGGGAAACGGCTTGCGAATTCAACTGGCACTTGTACTTGATTAAGCATTTCTTCAACGCGCTCTAAACGCTCATTGGCATCAAGATTCGTGTGTAAAAGTAACGGTTCTGCAATACTCCAGCCAATGGTTTTACGCGGATTTAGTGCGGAACCTGAATCTTGAAAAACGTATCCAATTCGCGATAATGCTTGGCGGCGAGCTTTACTGTTTAATCTGTTTAAGTTTTCGCCATTAAGTAGCACTAATCCTGAATTTGGTTTGATTTGCCCAGAAATAAGCTTTGCAATAGTGGTTTTTCCAGCTCCAGACTCCCCGACTAAAGCTAGTGTAGAACCAGAGTTAATGCGCAAGTTTGCGTTAGCGAGAGCAAGCTTATTTGAATCTTTGCCAAAACGAGCATGCGAATACTTCACACTTACGCCTTGAACTTCAACTACTGGAGATTCAGATCCTGGAGATTCAGAAATATTTTTAGCAATATTCTTAGCAATCGCTTTTGCTACTTCTTCTATACTTTCATAAGAATCACCACTTGAAGCATATTGCATATCAAATTTAGGAACCGATTCCAGCAAAGTGCGCGTATATTCGTGCTTAGGATTCGCAAAAATATGCTGAACTTCGCCAGATTCAACAATATTCCCGCCTTGCATTACATACATTTCATCCGCGAGCGCGCGCACAACACTCATATCATGCGTAATAATTAACACAGCAAGATGTAATTTCTCCGACAAATTACGTATAAGACGTAAAATATCTCGTTGCGTAGTGATGTCGAGTGCTGTTGTAGGCTCGTCCGCAATCAAAACTTGTGGACGATTTATTAAAGCCATAGCAATCATCGCACGCTGGAGTTGGCCGCCAGAAAGCTCATGCGCGTACGAACGATACACGCGCTCAGCATCACTCAACTCAACCTCTAAAAGCTGCGAAATCACACGCTTCTTACACTCTCTTTGGCTAAGTTTTCCTGCTTTTTCGGGATGATATATTAGCGCTTCTTCTATCTGCTTACCAATTGTTTTAACAGGATTAAACGCGCTAGACGGCTCCTGAAAAATCATGCCAATCATTCCACCGCGAATCAGATCGTAAGGCGCATTTTCGCTTAGTAAATCTATGGCAGATTCGTTGGCATAAGTAGCGTTAAGAAGCGCGCTTCCTTCAACTTTCGCAGAGTCTGAAAGCAAACCCATAAGAGCCAGCGCAGTAAGCGACTTTCCGGAGCCGGACTCACCCACTAAAGCCGAAACTTCGCCCGCACTCATACGTAACGATATATCTCGCGTAATTTGACGGCCGCCAATCGAAATCGACATTCCGTCGACACTTATAACAACTTCTTCTTTCGCACCAGTCACACCTAATCACCTCTTCAAAGATACAGCGGCATAATTTGGGTACGCAGGGAAACTTCCGATGTAGAAATTCTCCACGCCACTTCCGTGAATAAACGTATTATGCGAGTAAATAAGCGGCACAACCGGCGAATCAGCCATAATAGTGCGGTCTGCTTGCTGCCACAATTTTTCCGCTTCGTGCGAGTCAACAGTTTGTATTGCTTTTCTAAGCAGGGCATCTACTTTAGGATTTTCGTAGCGAGAAATATTCCAGTTACCGCCACCAATTTGCGAAGAATCAAAAAGCGGTCCCAAATTCGCAAAAGCAGAAGGAAAATCAGGCTGCCACGAAGCCAAAGCCAAATCGTAATCTCCGGAATTTGACGTAATTGCATCCGTAAAGTTTACTGCGTCAACAGTTTTAATCGTCACTTTAATACCAGCTCGCTTTAAACTTGATTGCACAGAAGATGCCACTTGCGTTTGATCCGGACGAGCAATCAGAATCAATTTAATATCAGTTTTACCTGATTTTTTCAACAGTTGTTTAGCTTTCTCAACGTCTCCGCGTGGATCTGTAGCATACAAATTAAACTGCTTTCGACCAGAAATACCAGGCGTAATAAGCGTTGTTGCAAAACCTCCAGCAATTTCGCCGCCCTTCGCCGTGCGGTACGACTGCTTATCAACAGCATACTGAATCGCTTTTCGAACATTGATGTCCGTTATTCTGCGCGTATTCATAGCCAAATATTCAAGAGCACCGTCACTACTTGTAATGAGCAAGCTTCGTGACTTAGGGTTTGCTTGAGCCTGCGCAAGCTGAGCAGGCGGCACGAAATCAGCCAAAAATGCGGATTTTGTATCCGAATTTCCTTGAATCATCGACTGAGCCGCAACAGTAGCATCCGAACCAAGCTTCCAAACAATCTCATTAGGACCGGCTGTGCGAATGCTGTCAAGCTTTGAATCCCAATACTTATTACGCTGCATAACAACTTTTTTGCCGACTTCGTTTTGCACAATTCGGTATGGTCCGGAAGCTTTAGGATGCTTTGAATACGTTTGCGCGTCGCCAGAATTCGCTGGAACTGGCACAAATGCTGCCAAAGACGCAACCCAAGGCCAATCTGCAAACGGAGCTTTTAAGTGGAAAATAATAGTTTGATCGTCTGGAGTTTCAATGGAATCAAGCGACTTTCCACTAAAAGGACCGTCATAATTTTCTCCACCAACAAGAAGAGTCTTATGGTAGCTAAAACCGCCGCTTAAAGAATCAGCAAAAGAGCGCTCAATGCCGAATTTAATATCGCGCGAAGTAATCTCACTTCCATCTTCGTACTTGACACCCTTCTTAAGCGTGTACTTCCAAGTTTTGCCGCCGTCACTTGTGGTGCCGGTATCCGTTGCTAAATCTGGAACAACGCGCGTTTTGTCGACTGAATTTGGACTCACTTTCCAAGTTGTAAGCGCGCGGAATATGAAATTATTCGACGTAATCGGCAAACCTTGGCTGCGAGCTGGATCGAAATTCATATTGGTATTCGACGTAAATACCGTAAGACTTCCACCTTTTTGCGGATTGGAATTTAGCACGGAAGCGTTGGTAACGCTAGATTTTGTAGAGCTGGCACTTCCGCAAGCAGAAAGTGAAAGTAACGAGAGTAGCGAAATCGGAAGCAACGAAAAAGCTGCAAGCGCCGCAACAAACTTCTTCGAAATTGCAGTCACGCTTGAAGTTACGACTGAAGTTATGCCTGAATCTTTGTTTGTATTTTTATTTGTAGTTTTAGTTGTAGTTTTAAAAGTGAACATAATAATCCCCTTATATTTATTAGTATTTTTTTGAATTTGTAATTTGACTCTTCAAAATGTCAACTATCGACTTAATCCCGATTTTTTCTTTACGTGCATGTACAGAAAAAATCGTTTTTTAGCGAGATTTCGTTATTTTCT
This sequence comes from Gardnerella sp. DNF00753, assembly GCF_049244275.1. Taxonomy (NCBI): domain Bacteria; kingdom Bacillati; phylum Actinomycetota; class Actinomycetes; order Bifidobacteriales; family Bifidobacteriaceae; genus Gardnerella; species Gardnerella sp. DNF00753. The sequence continues at coordinate 425,909 of NZ_CP058393.1, read as the reverse complement.
TTACACAGCAGTAAAGAAAATGTCGCTTATGAAGCTTTTGAAGAGTTATGTTAATTTATGAGCACGCGAATCCACTAACAGACTGCGGCACGAGGATCGACGAAACGATAACAGACGTCAACCACAAGATTCGCAACAATCACAAGCGCAGCCGCAAACAGCGTCACACCAACCAGCACTTGCAAATCAAGATTTTTCACCGAATCAAGAAGCAGCGAACCCAAACCTTGCATAGAGAAAACGCTCTCAGTTATTACAGCACCACCAAGCAAACCGCCCAAATCCAAGCCAAACATAGTCAGCACAGGAAGCATCGCATTAGGCATCGCGTGACGCGTTATAGCTTTCGAACGCGGCATGCCCTTAGCTAAAGCAGTACGCATATAATCCTGCTGCAACTCGTCAAGCATGTGAGCGCGAGTAAGTCGCGTATAGTATGCCGCGTTAAGAAGCGCCAAAACAAGCCACGGAAGAAGCAAATGCTGAAGCCAATCTAAAGGACTTTCCGCAAAACTTACGTAACCACCCGTAGGAAAAATCGGCAAATAAACTGCAAAAGCAAGTATTGCAAGCATTCCAATTAAATACGCTGGAGATGAAATCCCTACAGACGAAAGCGCTCGAAGCGCGCGGTCAATAAAAGATCCTTCTTTTGCAGCAGAAATAACTCCAGTTGCAACGCCCACAGTAAGCCAAAGAACCGCAGCACCAGTTGCCAACGAAGCAGTTACCACGAAACGACTCATAATAAGATTAGTTACAGGCTCGTTTAGCGTAAACGACCATCCTAAGCATGGACCAGCGCACACGATAGTAGCTCCAGAACTATCTGTGAACTTGCGCCCGAAGAATATGCCACGAATATAACTGCCAAGTTGCTCATACCATGGCGCGTCCGTGCCCATAAATGCGGAAACTCGTGCCAAACGTTCAGGAGTGCACGGCTTTCCGCAAGCAAGTTGCGCAGGATTGGCAGGAAGCATAAAGAAAATAAGGAATAGCACTACTGCAATCAGCGTTAAAACAAGTATTGCGCTTGCTGCGCGCTTGCCAATAAAAACAAGAAAATCGGAAATATTGCCGATTATTCGCGAATTAGCAGCAGATTTATTAATGCTGATTTTCGGTGTATTGATTATATTTTGTTGCGCACTTTGCGCATTCTGCGTATTTTGAGTATTTTGAGTATTTTGCTTGTTACTCATTCCGTCACCGCCTTTTTGGAAGCTCGCGGCTGAAGAGCACTAGCCAAACCGTCGCCAACAAGATTAAAGCCGAAAGTAAGCAAGAACAGCGCAACTCCAGGGAAAAGAAGATACCAAGGATCAACCAAAACCCACTGAACTGCATCCGCAATAGCGCGTCCCCACGAAGGCGAAGGCGGATTCATGCCCACACCAAGGAACGACAACGCAGCCTCCGCTCCAATGCGACCAGGAATAAGAAAAGTCACATTCACCAAAAGAAGAGGCAACATATTCGGCATTATCTGCTCACGCAAAATATGCCATGTGTTCGCACCCATTACGTAAGAAGCCACAGTGAAATTGCGAGATTTTAACGAAAGCGTTTGCGCTCTAACCAAACGAGCGATGCTTGGCCAGCCAAAAAAGCCTAAAACAAGCGTTAGCAGAATCGGCCGCGGGAAATTTTGCGGCACAACTGCAGACAGCGCAATCGCAAAAATCAGGAATGGAAAACCGAAGAACACATCCATCGTGCGCGAAAGCAAAGTGTCTGCGAAACCACCGAAGTACCCTGCAATCATGCCGATTAGAATGCCAAGAAATAGCGAAATTACAGTAGAAGCAATGCCAATCCCAAGAGAAACGCGTGCTCCATGCGAAATAATCGCGAAAATATCAAGACCACGAAGCGGAGTTACACCGAACCAATGTTGGAAACTAATACCCCCCTGGCCTACTGGAACTGAGTTGGAATCTAATATTTCCGGATGCTCAGAGTAAGGATTATTGCCAGTAATTGTTGTAAAAACGTCGGCAAAAATAGCCAAAATCGCAAAAATAGCAATAATTACAGTTCCAGCAACAATGCCGGTATTAGTTCTTGCAAGAACGGTGACGCCAGATGAATCACGCTTATAGCGTGAACGAAATACACCGACCCTTCTCATCTTTACTCATTTCGTCACCTGCACTTTCTTTTTGAATATCATGCAATATAAATTAACGCAAAATACAAATCGAGTAAAAATTTGTATTGTTGTCTTATCGACACTATAGGGACCCATAGAAAACGGGGTGTCGCATTGACTCGCTTTTCGCTTAAGCGTAGCGCGAAAATCGACCCAATGCGGTAGCGACGACTCAATGCTGAAAGCACAGTGTGCTTTCAGTGTCGGAGCGCAAACGATTGTGCTTTCTTTATATTCTTAAGAAAGCACAATCTGACGACCAATAACCCAATAAGACACGAATACAATTGACTCGCTTTTCGCTTAAGCGTAGCGCGAAAAGCGATCCAATGCGGTAGCGACGACTCAATGCTGAAAGCACAGTGGGCTTTACACGCAAGCGCGACCCCAATTTCGCCTACATTTAGGCGAAATCCGAAGACCAACAAAACGTGCCGAGTATGAATAATACACCGGCACGTTTTTGTTTAGTTATTAGTTAGCTAAGATTTACGTAATGCTTAAGCTACGCACGCTTAAGGCTTACGCTAAGCTCAGTTGCGCTAGAATCAGCCTCAACAACCTCTAAGCTCGTAGCCAAAGTCTCCTCCGCAATCAAATCACGGAACTGATTAACTTTAGCAACGTCAGAAGCTGGAACGCTCAAAGTCAAAGCGATTCGGTCAGTAACATCCAAACCGTTCTCCTTGCGCGCATCCTGAACAGCGCGAATAGCGTCACGAGCATAACCTTCAGCAAGCAAATCGTCTGTCAAAGCAGTGTCGAGCATAACGAAGCCGCCAGTTGGCATTGCTGCAGAAGCTGTATTTTGAGCAGATTTAGCATCCGAAGATTCAACGCGATTCACAAGCTCATACTCGCCCTCAACAAGCGCAACTTCGCCGTTTGGAGTCTGAACAACAGGAGCGCCAGACTCGTCAACATGCCAATCGCCACTCTTAGAAGACTTAATAGCAAACTGCACTTGCTTACCCAAACGAGGGCCAGCCGCGCGAGCATTCACCTTAAGCTCGTGAACAATCTTCAAACCGTGGTCGCTTGCGTCCTGCAAAGTGCAGAATGTAACATTCTTCACGTTAAGCTCGCGCTCAAGCACCTGCTCGTAAGGCTCAACAGCAGCAGTATTTTCTGCAACAACAGTCAAGTTTGCCAACGGCTGACGCACGCGCAACTGTTCCGCCTTACGCAACGAAAGCGTAGAAGACACAACCTCGCGAACCTTATCCATAGCAGCAACCAAAGCATCGTCGTGCGCAAGAACAGCACCAAGCTCGGTGACTTCGCCAGCCTTAGGGTTCTTCTCGCCATCCGAAAGAGTCTCAGACTCAACCAAATAAGGCCAATCAGCCAAATGCACGGATTCGCCGCCAGTAAGGCCACGCCACACAGCCTCCGCTTCCATAGGAGCAAGAGGAGCAATCGTGCGCATGAACACTTCCAGAACAGTGTAAAGCGTGTTGAAAGCGGCTTCATCCTCATTCCAGAAGCGGTCACGGCTGCCACGAATATACCAGTTAGTAAGCACGTCAATAAAATCGCTAACAGCCGCGCAAGCATCGCTAATCGCAAACTCGTTCAAGCACTTTTCAACACGCTCAACAAGCAAACGCGTGCGCGCAAGCAAGTAACGATCCATATTGCAAAGACCCGCAACCTCGTCCGCGCGAAGGCGACGAGCATCATAACCCTTGCCACCGTTTGCAGCGTTCGCATACAGCGTAAAGAAGTAGTAAGAGCTCCAAACTGGAAGCATAACCTGGCGAACCGTATCCCTAATGCCGTCTGCAGTCACAATCAAATTGCCACCGCGCAAAATTGGCGAAGACATGAGGAACCAGCGCATAGCGTCAGAACCGTACTCGTTGAAAACGCCGTTCACATCCGGGTAATTGCGCAAATGCTTACTCATCTTCTGACCGTCGGAACCGAGCACAATGCCGTGGCAAATCACGTTCTTATAAGCCGGACGGTCGAATAGAGCCGTAGCCATAATGTGAAGCGTGTAGAACCAGCCGCGAGTCTGACCAATATACTCAACGATGTAATCGCATGGGAAGTGCTCTTCGAAGAATTCCTTATTTTCAAACGGATAATGGAACTGCGCGAAAGGCATAGAACCAGACTCAAACCAGCAGTCGAGAACATCCGTAATACGGTGCATTTGCGACTTTCCGGTAGGATCATCCGGATTTGGACGAGTAAGGCGATCGATATACGGGCGGTGCATATTCACATTACCGTCATCATCGCGCGGATAATCGCCAAAATCAGCCTTAAGTTCTTCCAACGAACCGTACACGTCTACGCGAGGATACTTTGGATCGTCACTCACCCACACTGGAATTGGCGAACCCCAGAAGCGGTTACGGCTAATCGACCAATCGCGAGCGTTAGAAAGCCACTTACCAAACTGGCCATCCTTAACGTTTCCAGGAATCCAATTAATCTCCTGATTAAGCTCAAGCAAACGCTTCTTAATCTTCGTAACAGACACAAACCAGCTAGAAACAGGCTTATAAATAAGCGGAGTTGCGCAACGCCAGCAATGAGGATAGCTGTGCACGTAGCTTTTTTCTTGGAACAGCAGCGCGCGCTGATCTTCCGGCATTTGAGCAAGCGGGCCGTCTCCTGCACGCAAGTTGCGCAAAATTGGCAAGTTGGCGTCGAAAACATACAAGCCTTCGTAATCTGGGCAGTCGCTTGTAAACTTGCATCCTGCGTCGAGCACGTCAACGCTGCGAATTTCGTGCGCGTTAAGCGTGTTCATATCGTCCTCGCCGTAAGGAGCCTGGTGAACGAGTCCAGTACCTTCAGCGGTGTCAACATAATCTGCAGTGAAAATCGTAAAAGCGTTAGGACCAGGAGTGCCACCCTCAGCGAGCGCAGAATCGCTTGCAAAGTATGGGAACACTGGGTAGTAGCGCCAGCCAGCCATCTCAACGCCCTTAAGTTCGCGCACAACCTCGTAGTTTTCGCCAAGTTCCTTAGTGTAAGAGCCGAGCAAAGGCTTACCAATGTAGAACTTTTTGCCAGCGAACTTGCCTTCGGTTGGACGAACTTCCACGTAGTCGATGTCTGCGCCGACTACGATTGCGAAGTTGGTTGGCACAGTCCAAGGAGTAGTGGTCCAGAAGACTGCGTAAGCGTCGGCTTCGTCGCGAAGCTTAACAGCCACGGAAACGGTAGTATCTTGACGATTCTGGTAAACATCCGCATCCATGCGAAGCTCGTGGGCGGAAAGCGGAGTCTGATCCTTTGGGCAGTACGGAAGCACGCGGTAACCCTTGTAAGCCAAGCCCTTATCGTAAAGCTGCTTAAAAGCCCACATTACGGATTCCATGTATGGAATGTTCAGCGTCTTGTAGCCGCGCTCAAAATCAACCCAGCGAGCCTGACGATGCACGTAGTTTTGCCACTCGTTCGTGTACTTCAAAACGCTGGCACGGCAAGCATCATTGAACTTTGCGATGCCCATTTTTTCGATTTGCTCAACCGACTCGATGCCGAGCTCCTTCTGCGCTTCCAACTCTGCAGGCAGACCGTGAGTATCCCAACCAAAAACGCGGTTTACTTTGCGGCCGCGCATAGTCTGATAGCGCGGAACCACGTCTTTTGCGTAGCCTGTGAGCAGGTGGCCGTAGTGAGGAAGACCGTTTGCGAATGGAGGGCCGTCGAAGAACACGAACTCGTTTTGGCTACCCTTGCCGGACGGGCGGTATTCGATTGACTTGCGGAAAGTATTGTTTGCATCCCAGTATTGAAGAACTGACTCTTCAAGCTTTGGGAAAGAAGGATTTGGTGCAACTTGCGCGCCGGCAGTTTCTTGCGCAGATGCAGAAACATTTACCTTTGGATATACGTTATTTGCGCACGACTTTTCGGCTGGATTAGTGGATTCGCTCACTGTGCTCTCCTCGCTCAACAGGGTGAATATTTCCCTGCGAGGACGACAGTTACTGCCGCGGTACCACCTCGCTTGCTATAAGATTTACGCAACGCAAGTTACGCAAGTTACGTGCGTAACGCAAGTGCGTAGCGCAAATACGAAACGTAATCGAACTATTCTTATAGCCTCTCGTGTTTGGCTGTACGGGCCAACCCCGTCGGTTCTAATAAGCGAGAATCTTACGAATCCTCGCCGTTCTTCCGAAAACTCCCCGCCGATAACGGATCATCGCTTAAGTTAGAAATAATCTAACACTATCCCCTAACATTGGGAAGTATTTCGCGACTCGCGAATAATACGAACAAAGTAAATAAGTAATAAAAGTGCCCCGGATCAGAATCGAACTGACGACACCCACTTTAGGAGAGTGGTGCTCTATCCACTGAGCTACCGAGGCAACAAATGGCAATTATACACTATGGCGTGTCACTGCGGCGCGCGCTAATCCTCAAGATTCGACTGCGTGCCAGCCGTCGCCGCCGTTGCCGACTGCTCCGCCTGTGCCGCGTCCAACTTGGCTCGAACCGTGGCAAGCAAACCCTGAGCGCGCTTTGCCAACGCCTCACCAATCTCCCACTGACGCATGGACTGGTCGAGCGTCAAACCGCCAGCTTCCAACGCTTGAACCGCCTGAACCAGCTTTTCGCGAGCCTCTTCATACGGCATCGCCTCAATCGCAGCGCGCTCTTCTTTCGTAAGAGTGCTTGCGAATTCTGTGCTTTCTGCTGATTCTTCAGCCTTTTTCGTTGCTTTCTCGCTCATATCTAACCTTTCGCTATATCTAAAATATATAAAATATCTAAAATATCTAAAAAATTACTTACTTGACTTTACGGCAGACGGATTTACGGCAGCCGACTTTACGGCAGCAGACTTAGTGCCAGTCACCTTGCCAAGAACAACGCCGCTTTTAAGCGTAACAGTCATATCGTCGCCAACTTTCGCTAAAGCCGCGTCGTCAAGCACTCGCCCACCGCTAAGCTGCACTACAGCATACCCGCGGTTCAACGTCGATTGCGGACTTAACGCAGTCAAGCTCGCGTGCGCCTTTTCAACAGTCAAGCTCGCGTCGTCAAGAAGTCGCACCAAACCGTGACGCATTCTCTCAACAGCCTGATTAACAAACAACTCGTGCGGCTCAAGCATAGTGCTCGGGCGCGTAAGACTCGGGCGATTCGCGTAACCCTCAACGAGACGAATCTCATTGTCAACGCGCGCAGAAATTCGCATGCGCATAGTTTGCAGAGCGTTATCAATAAGCTGCCACTGCTCGCGAACGTCCGGAACCACGCGCTTTGCAGCATCTGTAGGAGTAGAAGCGCGCAAATCCGCCGCCAAATCGATAAGCGTCCAATCGTCCTCGTGGCCGATTGCAGACACAATCGGAGTCACGCACGCAGCCGTAGCACGAACCACACCCTCGTCCGAAAAACCAATCAAATCCTCAAAACTGCCGCCGCCGCGCGCAACAATAATAACGTCAACCTCTGGATCTGCATCAAGCTGCTTAATTGCGGCAATCATATCCGCCGGGCACTGCACGCCCTGCACGTGCGCGTGAACAACCTTGAAGCGCGTAACAGGCCAGCGCAAATTCACGTTCGTAATAACATCGCCCTCTGCACGCGCTTGAGGAGCACACACGAGGCCGATGCACTTAGGAAATTCCGGCAGCGGAACCTTATTTTCAGCGTCAAACAGGCCCTCGCCCTTAAGTTTTTTACGCAACTCGTCAATTTGCGCTTTTAAGTCGCCGGCGCCGACGCGCCTGATTTCGTCCGCAACGAAGCTTAAACGCGTGGCTTTTACCCAAATATCAGCCTTGCCGTGAACAACTACGCGGTCGCCTTGGCGAAGTTCGCGCGCCTGCTGCACGAAATTGCTAAAGCCCATTACGGAAATCGACACTTCCTCGTTGCTGTCGCGAAGGGTGATGTAGCCGGAAGAAGCGCGGCGCATGTTGATTTCGACTATTTGACCCTCAATCCACGCGGATGGCCAGCGTTCGACGGCACTGTGGAACTTTTGGCTTAAAACGGCAACAGGCCACGGATTTTCGGCGGTTGTGTCTGCGGCTTTTAGAGGGAGCTGGCGCGGCTGCTGCTGATGCGGAGTAAGTGGTTGAGTAAGCGGTTGAGCAAGCGGCGCAAGATTTTGTGGCGGCTGCTCAGGCTGCGCATCATCCTGGAATAATTGCGGCATCATATTTGACGAGGTCATACTTCAAGATTGACTGCAAAGAGGGACAAAGAGGGCTTCGTTGCGTGTGGAGATTGATACGAAAAAACCCAAGCGCGAAGCTTGGGTTTTGCTTGTGCCCCCTCAGGGATTCGAACCCTGGACACGCTGATTAAGAGTCAGCTGCTCTAACCAACTGAGCTAAAGGGGCGTTGGTTATCTTGGCCCGCTTTGCGAACCGAGTAACTACTATACTCAAAATGAGCTTGCACGCAAGTGGGCGTGTCGCATTGCCCTTGCTTGAAGCTGCATTGCGCGCTTCAAGCAAGCTCAATGCGGTAGCGACGACTCAATGCTGAAAGCACAGTGTGCTTTCAGTGTCGGAGCGCAAACGATTGTGCTTTCTTTATATTCTTAAGAAAGCACAATCTGACTACCAGCAATCCAATAAGACACAAATCAATTGACTCGCTTTTTGCTTAATAGTAGCGCTCCATTTGCGAGGAAAGTTTACGGCGTTTGGAGTTTTGACACTACTTTGTCGCTCCAAACGCGGGGAAAGTTTACGGCGTTTGGAGGGTTTGGGGTTGTGCGGCGCTCCAAACGCGCGCGCTAAACCGCAACGCTCAAGCAAATCGTCGTGCTTCTTTCATAGTAATCTAGCGAAGAAGATTTACAACTCTTGCAATTTCAACAGAGTTCGACCTGTGTGAATATTTATTCTTATCACCATTAGTAAAAAGTGCCCACACACTCATAAGAGCAGTGGACACTTTTACCAGCCGTTAGCAACAACTAAACTTAGATTGATTAGCAAATCAAAACTCAATACTGAAATCGTTCAATATGCAAAAATCCAATACTAAATTCAGTCATTTTTCATTTATTCACTCATTCTTAGCTTTTTAACTAATCACGAGTTTTATTTTTAGTTATATTGTTTTATTTGCGGACAGCAGCGTTAGAACCAGCATGCACTCCATGGCGACGCGTGGTGAATGTTATTGCACCACTTACTATCAGTACCAAGAAGGTCACAACTGCAGCAACAACACCACTGCCAGTAGCAGCTAACTTTGAAGTCAGTTCCTTTGCAGCTGCACGTTCAGCAGTCTGTTCCTTACTTGAGTTACAAGCATCAGCACCAGCAGAATTGTTAGCACTGTTATTATCAGTAGCGCCATTAGATTCAGACTGAACACTGTCGGACTTATTTGCAGTGGCGGCATTAGCACTCTCATGATTCTCACCACCTTCTGCAGCACCTGACTTCGACTCTGCAGAAGCACGAACAGAACCACTAGCATTCTTTCCTTTCTTAGTAAAGGAACGATTAGCAGAATGGCTATTATACACACGATCTGAATGACTCTGACCAGTATGTTCTAGCTTTTTCTCAACAGGCTTAGATTCAGGCTTCTTCTCAGCCGGCTTCTTCGGAGCTGGCTTAGATTCAGCCGGCTTCTTCGGAGCTGACATATTGTCAGACTGAGTATCGGCATCAGCAACGTGTGCAGCAGACACAGTCACTTCACCAGAAGCAAGCTGACTACCATCAGCATCCATAAGCAAAATGGTATGTTTGCCAGTTAAACCAGCTGGAATCATAGCTTTGAAGTAGTACTTGCCGTTCTCATCAGCACGCACTGTTACATAATCATGACCATCTTCACCCTTAAGCTGCTGAGGCGTAGAGTAGATGAACGCATACATGCGAGCATCTTTCTTAGCATTATTCAAAGCTGCAGGTTTTCCAGAAACATACACACTCTGTTCCTTGCCAGCAACAATTTCCTTAGTATCTAAAGCAATCAGATTCTTTGTGAATTTTGCTGTAGAAACAGGAGGCAGCGGAGCTGAATCTGTTTGAGTTGATTCATCCTTAGTTTCCGGCTTTTTTGGAGTTGGCTTTGGAGCAGGAGCTGGCTTCTTGCCTGGTTTGTTTGGCTTACCCGGTTTGCTTGGCTTGCCTGGCTTGCTTGGCTTGCTTGGCTTACCTGGCTTACCCGGTTTGCTTGGCTTGCTTGGCTTACCTGGCTTACCTGGCTTCTCACCCTTGTGATCACCTGGCTTACCTGGCTTACCCGGCTTCTCACCATCAGCATGTTTCTTACTACGCTTCACAATAAATGTGTACGCAGTAGCATCAGCACTATTATCACTGGTGTCGCTAGCAGTATTGCCAGCAAAATCAGTCGCCTCAATAGTAAGGGTGTGATTACCATCAGCCAATTTTTCAGTCGGAATCTTCAACGTTAATGTTGTAGAATCTGGCTTATCTGGAGTTGGATTATCGTTGATGTTCTTCACATCAACTAAGGTGCTTTCAACAGTATTTACTGGAAGATAATTTTCCGTATACGCTACTGGACGACCATCAACCATAACACGCAAAGACTTCAAATGATCATCTGTTGCTCGAACAGTGATTTCATGACCATCAGCAATCTCTTCACCTTCAACCAAACCAGCTTCAACTTTTGGATCCGTTTCATCAAGCACAACAGGAATCACACCGAGTAAATGAGATTCAACCTGATCACTTAAGTGCAGCAGCAACTTGTCACCATCGTTTACTGGAATATCAGTTGAGAATTGGCGACGAGTTACTTCAGTACCATTCGTATCCAAAGTGTAGAAATCACCTACAGAATCATTATTAATTCGCAAAGTTTGACCGAAAGCATCATCCGACACATTGCCACTAAAGGTAACGGTATCGCGATTTGTAAATAACGTATGTCCGTACAACTTTGGCGTGTCAAAACGTGCTGTTGGAGGCGTAATGTCGAAGTAGAAAGCTGCAGGAGTATCGATTACATTCGTTTCATCGTCTTCATCAGCATCTTCGTCAGTTGCTTTTGTATTTACTTGCAAGCGGAAATCGTTGATTCCTGGATGCATCGGCAACTTTATGCTAAACTTGCCATTCTTAATATTCGCGCGCAATGGGTTTGGAGTTACGAACTTCTTGGTTTTGGCATCAATTCGCGTAGCTGGAGTGAACAGTACACTCGTTACATTAGCACCCACTTCGCCTTGAGCAACAAAATAATTTTTGCCAATAACATCTGATCCATAAGCTTTCTTATGCACTAACCACGCATAAGAACCCATAGAACCGGCATTAGTAAGCACGAAATCTTTTGTCTGTGGAGCTTCAGGTGTAGCAGTTGCACGACCAGCAAGCGCTAGACCCATAGTAGTGCTATTTTCTGCGGAATCTGTAGCTACGAGCGTTACTGTCACAGCTTTAGCAGCAGGAGTAATCACTGTTTTAAAGCTACCGTCTTTGCCAACAGTTACCACTTCTTCAGTTTCCTTACCAGCTGCAGCCGCCTCTGCTTGCTTTACATTTGCATTAATACTCGCTTTTGAAGTTGTATTAGCTCCAGAAACAGCTTGCGAAGAAGATGCAGTAGTATGAGTGGCACCCGAACCAGCAACAACATTAGCTGAAGTAATATTGTCAGCAGCTTTCTGATACTTCAACGTTAGTTTTACAGTATCTCCAGGAGTGTCCGTTACTTTACCAGCAACAGTTACTTTACCATCTGCAGCTACAGGCAAATTACCCTTGTTGTCAAGACCATTCATGGTAATGTTTGGAGCTTGCGCGTTGAACGTTAGCTTAAGTTTCTTATTACCAAGACGATCACCTTTTGCATCGTACGCCTTAAACATCACAGTATTTTCGCCATTTTTCAGCGGCACAAACGCGTAGAAAGTATTCTCATCCTTGCGTTTTGCAACATTCGTAACTTTCTGCTTTGTACCACCATTAGGAGTTACGTAAGCTTGTATAGATGCGACGTTATCGGTAAGGTATCCTTCGATGTAGAACTTGCCATTAATATTCGGGTTAGTTTTACTTTCTTCTAGAGCATTAGCTTTAATTTGGTGAGAAGTAAGAACTTTTTCATTCGGAATGATAATGTTCCTAGTCGGTATTTCTTCTTCCTTACCACTTGCATTTTTTCGAGTATGCTTATTGAACACCTTCTTAACCTCAGTTGGGTTCATAGCATTGTCTCGAGCAAGCACATCTATATATGCTGCGTCAGTACCAATGTGGATAGGCTTGCACACTCGCGTACGAGTTGCTTCATTCAACGGGCATTGAGTATCTTCATCACCATAGTTCAAAGCATCTTTTACACCAGGAAGATGAATAGTTGGTACGCCAGGATCAGGACTCAATTCATCACTAATAACAATCTTCACATTGCCGTTAGCATCACGATCAGATACTGTGACTTTAGGTCCATGATTATCGATCGCTACCTCCATGTCATAAGTTTGCCAATCAAACTTATCTCCTAAGCGAGCCTGAATGCGATACGTATACCATCCATCAGGAAGAATGTCAAACCTACTTGTTTTTGGATTCCACACAGACCCGTCGAAATTTCCAGCTAAACCGTCGGTTGCACTAGCATCAGAGATAGTAGAACGATTTACATTGTGTTCTGTTCCAAGAACAATCTTAGTTTTATGATGAGAATCCAACACAGAATACTTTATGTCAGACGCACCTCGGAACATAGACATAGATGGCACAACGTAATCCATCCACCCATCTTGATTTGCAGGTGAAAATTCACCAAGTACATACGGCTTAGTTTCATTATTGACTGGAAGTTTGCCCATACTGCCTGCTACAGAAAGTAAAGAAGTCGTAAGATCACTATGATTTGCACCATAGCTTTCTCCCGGCTTTACCATAATTGGTTCAGCATTCCAATCGCCTACGAAACCGAGGTATGGCACAGCAACATCTGGCTGAGTATCGCTCAGCGATTCAAAACGCACCCAACCTTCAATATAATGATTGCCTTTAGAACGATCTGGGCTTAACGTAAACTTCACACCAGCGGTTTTCCCAGGCTTTACTGTAACTTCACGCGTTTTTGATTGCAACGTTTCAGTATCACTAATAGAGGTTACTGTATCTTTATTGGCCTCATTAGACTCATTGACAACATCCTGATCTGGGACAGCAAATTTTACTGGATTCTTACCATAATTATGTAAAGTAACCGTAAAGTTGCGATCAGCATTCACGTTTCTAAGAGCCACGTACGAATTGCCATCGACTGTTGCAATCACGTTAGTAGCAACAGCTTTATCGACCTGAGCTAAGCCAGCGCCAATTTGACGAGGAGCATACGGAATCTGCTTACTATCTGCAGAATCTTTACGTCCAATAATACTTGCTGTATTCATTAATGCTTGGCTTACACGGGTAGCCATTTCAGACTTTTTAAGCTTAGGGAAACGATTCTTATAGCTTTCCATCACTAACGCCGAAAGACCGGAAACGTTTGGAGCAGCCATAGAAGTACCGGACATGCTCGTGTATTTATTGCCATTCTGCGTAGACCACACGTTGCCACCAATGCCAGCAATATGAGGTTTGAAATCAAGTTCTGGCGTTGGTCCCCAAGAAGTGAAGGTTGAAGGCTTACCGTTATCTGGATTAACAATAGTAGTGAATTGGTTCGTGAAAGCTATCTTCACTTTCTCGCCTTTATGTAAAGCAGTAAGAATTTGCAATGCATAAGAACGAGGTATGGACGCACCAAAGCAATCCTTGATTTTCTCCAATCCGCCCATTCCAATAAACATGGATGAATCTTTGTCGTGATTATAAACAATCACACCTTTAGCACCTTTAGCAATAGCATTCTTAAACTTTTCCGTAAAAGTAATGCCACCACGTTCTACAAGAGCATACTTATCTTTAAGATCAAGATCTTTAACATCAGTTTCAGTAGCTTTTTTAGCATCCACAAGTTCATGCTGAGATACTGCGTCTATTAAAGAACCAATGGCAAGATTGTATGGCACTGCGTGAGATTTGCCATCTTTCCCTGTCCAGTTTGCTGCTTGCTGCGTAATGTTGGAATTTTCTACAGAAGCAACGCTGAAAGCGGAAGGATAAGAAGATGGAGAGCCGAGAGTAGCATCATCCCACTTGCCAAGCGCATCATCCTCACCACCGGAAGGAGAAAAGTTCAAGCCAGAGTTTCCAGCAGAAATCACTGGTAGTGAACCAGCTTCGCGAGCCTTTTTAAGTGCAATTGAAGTGGCATTAGAAGTTCCAGCAAAACCATTAGTTGAACCGAGAGACATGTTGATAATATCGGCGCCAAGTTTTACGGAATCTTCGATTGCAGCAACAATATCAACATCGCGAGCGCCATGTGCCTCAGGATTATTTGAGAACACTTTCATAGCAAGCAGCTGAGCGTTTGGAGCTACACCATCAACGCGATGATGTTCTGAAGCAGGAGAATCCTGTTCATCACCATTTGCAGCAACAATACCAGCCACATGCATACCGTGCTGTTCTGCACCAGAGTCTGTGAAGTTGTCGTTTTCATCGGCATAATTGAAACCTGCAGGAACTTTGTCAGTAGTGTCGCCTTTACCTGTTGGTTGTAATCGAAGATGTTGCTTAGCTGAAGCATCAAGCTTCATATCTTGGTGAGTTGGATCTATGCCGGTATCGATGATGGAAACCAGCATTCCAGTTCCATCAAGATGATGCTTTTTAAACACCGTCTGCACGCCTTGTAAATCGCGAGCATAATTTTCCATTGGATAATACAAGCGTTCTTTTGCAACAGAAACTACACCTGGCTCCTTTCGCAAAGCTTGAATATGATTTTCAGGAAGAGTAGCTTCAAAAGCACTCATTAAATAACCAACTTTGCGACGAACCGTCATATTGTACTTTGACTTTACGCGGTTAATTAAAACATCCTGCTCATGAATGTTGGCTTTTTCATCATAATCAGTGAGCTGCGGATGATTATTTTTCAACGTGACAACAACAGTCACTTGAGCATTTGAATTTTTATTAAATTGATCTTTTTTACCGTAATTCTCAAAAGCTTTAGCAAGAGTTGGATTAATGTGACGCAGCTGTTCTGGGGTGAAATTCGTGTTTTTACGCGTTTTGGCAGACGCTGCAATGAATTCTGTGCCTGATGTTTCTTTCGCAAACGCTGGAGAAACATCAGCAAGCGGCACCATAAGCGTCGCCGCAGCAACGCCTAATGCTGCTAAACGAGTCAGATATGACGTTCGTTTGAACTTCATAAACATACTCTCCTTCAAAATAGTGGTTAACTACCCAATGAAAAGTGCTTATAGATAATTCACAAGAAAATGTTGGTACTAATCCCAAATTCTGCAAGTGAAATTTCCTTGGAAACTTTGTGCAATATATGCAAAATTTCCAGCACAATTTCATATATCGGTGTAAATATTTTTGTTACGCTCATTTAAAGCATTTCCGCTAAATATCAAATGGGAGATATACCCCCCACCCATATAAATCAACAAATAATGCCACTTTTCAGCAGGTGCAACAAAAATATTTTTCACAAACTCTAGCACTGTTTGAGACAGAAACAATTCCAAATAAATTGCGTTTTCACAAACAAAAATATGAAGAAAATCACATTTTATATAAAAAATGGCTTAATTTAGCCCTTTTTACACAAATATTTTCTGCGATGTCAACATAGAAAAAATTCTGTATTAACATATAATTTACATGAAACTTGAGAAAAAATACATAATGTTACTATTTTTTAAGAAATTTAGAGCTAATTACCAACAAATGTTAGTGCGTTGCGCAATATAAACCGTAAATTTTTCAGCCAACCGACGATAGATGCAAACGGCAGAAACTTTACACGGTGAGAGCGTTACCCCACATTTGTAGCAAAACACAACCCAAAACCCTCCAAACGCAAGGAAAGTTTACGGCGTTTGGAGGGTTTGAGGTTGTGCGGCGCTCCAAACGTGAGAGAATCATCTCGCGTTTGGAGGGTTTGAGGCTGCGTAGCGCTCCAAGCGCGGGGAAAGTTTACGGCGTTTGGAGCGTTGACACTACTTTGTCGCTCCAAACGCGCGCAATGCTGCGCTCAGGCAAATCGTTCGCGCTGCGCGAGTAACGATAAACAGCCAACATTAGTTACTAGCGCAGATTAGCTACTGCGCGAGTAACGCATCACAACGCATCACACCGCATCACACACCACCGCGACGCAACTTACTCAGCACATTGCGCGACACCGCCAGCAAATGCCGTCCGCGCACATAAATCTCATCGCGCTTCTTACGCCACAAAGTCGCAACCATCGTCGCCAACACCGCAAACGTCAAAATCATAGCGAGCACAAACAGCGTCATCCAAAGCGGCCACTGCACGCGATCCTCCGGCGCCTTCACCGGATCCGGCAGCACGCGGTATCCAGTCACAAGCAACCTATGCGAGTTAACACCATACGGGGTACACGTAAGCAGCGTCGCAAGGTCACGCCCCTTCTCACGCTGCAGCAAACTAATATCGTGCGGATCAACCACGCTAATACGAAACACCTTGTATCGCAGCGTCTCCCCCTGCACATCAAAGTAAAAATAGTCACCCTTCTTCAAATTCACCAAATCATCAAACATAGTCGCATCCGGCAAACCCGTATGCGCCGTCACCACCGCGTGACGATTCTTACCACCCACCGGCAAATCCGTACCATACAAGTGGCCCGCGCCATGCGCCAAAACCTCCTGCGAACTACCATGGTAAATCGGCAACTTCACACCAATCTTCGGAATCTTCACAATACCCATAATGCCCATAGGCTCATCAAGCTGCTTCGCATACTCCTTATACTCCGGCTTATTCATGTAATCCGTCGTACCATCGTAAGGATCAGAGCTAATAATCGCCTTATGACGCGCATTATAACGACGAGCCGCACGCAAATGAGCACGACGCACATCACCAGCCTGATCATGATTATACTTATCGTACTCAGAAGAAATTTCCTTAGAAACGCGATTATTCCAAAGCGTAGAACACACCGGATATGCAAAACACAAAAGGCCCGCCAGCACGAATGCTATTGGCTCGATGATTTTACGAAGCATAGATTTTTGCTGGGATTTGTGGGCGGCGTGAGGCTTTGGTTGATTTGGTGCGTCGGTTTGATTGGTTTCGTTAGTTTGATTAAGGGTGATTTGGGTAGGGATAATTTGAGTTGCGTCTGATTCGGTTGCAGGTGATGCGGTTAAGTTAGTTTGGTTAGGTTGGTTAGTTTGATTAGTTTGGTTAGTTTGGTTTTTGAAAAGCTTATTTTGGGAGATTTTGTTGAGGAAAACATATACTTTCGTAACGGCGCTGTTTAATTTCATGCTTCCTCCGTTTCGTGTTTTTCTTATCTTTGATTTACTGATTTTTGAGTATCGTCTATGAGTTTTGACTGATTTTTGGCTGGCGTGTTTTCTGAAGTGCTGTGAGAGATAGGAATTACTTGTCTCGCAGCGCTACGCTCTTATACCTTATTTAGACTTAAAGGTTGCATAGTTAAGTTTAGTTTTTTAGTTACTTTCTTTCAAAAATATTTATTTATCAAAAAGATATTACTATCGCTCGCTTTTATATTGCTCGACAAGCAATTCCTATCTCTCACTATTAGTAAAACCGCTAGTGTTTTGTGGTGTGGTAGGAGTAGTGCCTGGCGTGGAGTGTGCAGCAGCGAGAATGTTAGTGTTCGCTGATCAACAGGAATCAGCGTCTGCAGAGCATTGGTGCAAAGCTTCAGAAACAAATACGGGAAAATAACCTGGCATTTGTTGTCGGCTTTAGCCGTTACGGCCACAAACGCCGGAGAATTTACGAAGTTTGTGGTCAAAAAGCCATGTTTTCAAAAAAGAAAAATAAGACAGCAGACTGCGCTGTGCGAAGAAGAGGGATGCTCGCGCAAAGCGCGAACACAGCGCAGCCTGCTGAGTATTTAATTATAGCCAGGCGATTAAAATCTCGCGCGCAGCGCGTTTACAGCTTTAATCGCCCAGCGGATTGCAATCCTGAAGAATTGCAAAGAATCATGCAGCCTGCTGCTCTTCATCCTTCTTGCGGTTACGCATGAAGACGAAGATGCCGAAGCACACTAAGCACACGCCAGCCAATGCGAAGATCACAACGCCAGCAGCACCGGTCTTTGGAAGGTTGAAGAGCCAGCCCTTACCACCGTTGCCACTGTCAGGAATGTTCTTTACGGTGATAGTCTTGGTTGTCTCAGTTGTTTCAACTGTCACATTAGTAACATCAGGGTTACGAATGTAACCAGCTGGCGCAACAGTCTCCACAACGTAGAATGCTGTACCGCGCTTAACAGAGTAAGCATCGGTTTCACCAATAGTCTTGCCACCATCTGCAGTAGTAGCAGTTTCTTTCTCACCAAAGCCAGCGGAAGACGGAGTTACACAAGCGTCCGAAAGATCTTTACCTTTCTTATCTGCCTTAATCGCATTGGTGCAAGCTGTAGCGTCGGCCTCAACCGCAAACAACCTAAACTTTGCACCGCCCAAGGCTTTATTCTCATCCTGAGATGAAACCTTCTTAATCTTGAAGGTAGCAAAATCGGTGCTTGGAGGATTATCAGAAGGAATCTCATCTGGAACAGTCGTTCCAGGCACGTGGGAAGGAATTACGCTAGCCTTGTTTGTAACCTTGTTAGTCTTAAGTGTTGCAGAATCTTTAAGCGTGAACTTAAAGTGAACAGTCACATACACAGCCTTACCGGCGTTAGCATCCTTATTAACCTCATCAGCAAGCTTTGTGCGGCCAGAAGCAGTGAACTCGATCTTAATCTTCTTACGAGCAACGTCTTCTTTACCTGAGGTTGTAACTGCAGCAATAGTTTCATTGCTATCTACAGTGTAGTCACTCTGAGCTTCAGTAGCATTGTAGTTAAGAGGCGTACCAGCTGTAACTTTACCTTGATTTTCCGTATCACCAACAGTCATTCCAGCAATTACTGATTGGTCATACGCAGTAAAGTAATCGCTTGGCGCAAGATCGAAGATCGTGTAGCCCTTGAACTCATCTGCCTTAACATTCTCGGACTTTGTATCGGCCTTTGACTTATCGAGCTTTGCCTTGATGGTGTACTCGATTGTATCGCCAGCACCAACCGTATGAGCGAGGTCTTGCGTCTTAGTAACAGTACCATTCAAATCAACGTTCTTAGGATCAACGAATGGAGCGTAGTTGTACTTCGTTTCGGTCGTGGTTCCGCCTGGCTGAGTCACTTTCTCAATCATTGGCAAAGTCATGTAGAATGCCTTGCCGCCGTCCGCAGCAGAGTAACCTGCAGGAACTTTGGTTTCCTGAACCTGGTACAAGCCGAGTGGAAGATCCTTGAACTTCACAACACCGTCAGCGTTTGTGTCGCCGGAAAGGGATCCGCTAGTACCAAACGACTCATCAAACGCTACCTTAAGCTTATTCGCCTCAGTGCCAGTGGTAATTTCACCATTGTTGAGCTGCTTAACATTCTTAGCAATTTCTGACCAATCAGAGTATTTGGTCAAATCGAGCGTAGTTGAGCCAATTGACTTAACCTTCTTGATGGTGAAGCCAGCGCCTTTAACAGGAGTTTCCTTCTTCTGCTTGCCTTCTGCTACTTCATCCTTCCACTTGTAGATGGTGATGGAGCCGGTCGATGGAGCACCAGTATTCCATGGAGCTACTTTGTAATCAGCAGTAGCAGAAGGATTATCTACACCAGTAGTACCTTTAGTTCCACTGGTATCAACACTTGGCGTAGCCCAAGCAGAGCTGCCAGCCACCACGGCGCCGGCGACGCACAGCGTGCCAGCCATTGCGAGCGAGGCCACCGCGGCCACGCATTGTTTAGTGAATTTATTCACTTTCTTCTCCTTTGTTCAGTGCCCTTTCGGGCAGGTTTTGAGGAAAATACGATTGTTTTTAATTTTGTGTTGCGCTTAGCGAGTCACAATTTGTGAGCGAGCCACGATGTGCGTACGATCCACGGTTGTGGTCAAGCCTCGTTCGTGATCAAGCCACGTTTCGCGGGCTCTTTTGGTGCGCAACAAGTTTTAGCGCGAATCGCATGCAAGCTTGTGAGCCAGTTGCGTCTTTAGACCAGCCGGCGCGCAGGTTTGCGTGCAAATGTTTTCATCAGCATCGCCACCTTTCGGTAGCCCACCTTCTGACGCGCCTAAATGCGGCGCGCAACCATCCGGTGACTTTGCGGACAAAATCTTTTGCGGACGCAGAATATTCGTCAAATCGCCTAATATTCTTGACTTTTTTGACTAAACTGCGCCAAATTTCGGAAATCTTACTGTTACTGTTGCTGTTGCTATTTTGCGTAGCGAATCGCAAACCACCCATCATGCCAGCAGCCGCGCCAACAACCGCACCAACCGCGCCGACGAGCATCGCGTGACCCCACTTCGTCTGATCAACGAAGAACGCGCCGCACATAACGCACATGCCGATCATCGCCACTACCAGCAGCGCCATGCTCATCCCCTCGCCGCCGGTCTTTGGCAGCGCGAATTTAGGCGGATCAATCACGTTCACATCGAAGGAAATTCTGTTCCAATCAACAGCAGACTTTAAGCCTGCAAGCTGAACCTTTTTCATATCCGTAGACGAATACTTGTTACCCTCAATAAGACTTCCATTAACAGTGTTATTAAACACCGTCAGAGCATTAGACTTCAACGCAAACACAGCGCACGTGTATTTTCCAGCTTTTTGAGGTACACCAGCAATATCGTCTTCACTGCGAGACACAGCGCTTTCTATGCTGTTCGGATCTTTATTCTTCGTGAAACCATATAGCAAGTTAGCATTGCAATTCTTACTGTCTTGACTGCAAGACTTTCGCTGATCAGCAGTTGCAAACTTCCAAGGCTGCACACCTTCACCATAATTCTGGTTCAAGTGCATATTGAGCGTATCGTCAAGCCCGCGGCTCCACTTTTGCTCGCCTTGCTTAGTGCACATCATGCGCAATGAAATATTGCTACGATCTTTCAAGCTCCACGCAAGCACATACGGGTTCTTAGTAAGGCTCGTGCCGCTCATAACGGTAAGAGAATTACCACCATCAAGCGTGTCATGAACAGGATCAGCGTCTTTAGACCTGAGCAATGTCATCTTAAGATCCTTGTCGGCTCCACCTAAGCCTCCAACTATAACTTTCGCATACACAGGCTTACCGTTGTTTCCAGAATCCGGGTCGTCCGAAGTGGAGCCATCCGGATAATGGATGACAATCTCTTTAAAGTACGCTTTAGGAGCAACAGATTGATCTGGGTGGAAGGTCACCTTTCCGTAACGAGTGCCGTCACCATTGGCACTGTGCTTGCCATTGTGATTATTAGGATCTTTAGGATTGTCAGGCTTATTGCTCTGATCACCTGCCTTATCTGCGGCGTTACCGGCCCAATACGACCAGTCTAGAGAAACCTGCTTTCCCTTAGTTCCGTCAGCATTTACCTCAAAGCCGTGAGTAGCATCCTTAAACTCAAACCAAGTTCCATCCGGAAGCGCACCAGCCTTCACAGCATCCTGGGATTTATCTGCACCGTTAGCACTCTTAACGCTTTGCGGCACAGCATTCTCAACCTTTTGACCAGCCGTAACGCTCACATCCAAGTACTTCGGGTTGTAGAAGTGGTTGTCGTTATGAATACGAATATCGAAAGAGCCAATCTTATAGCCTTTGCTGTCTTCACCGTATGGATACTTATTGTCCTTAGTCTTATCAAACAAACCAGCAGCTGGGTCTTTGGAAGTGCTCTTCTTTATATTAGTCTTAACAGCATTCGCAAACGCCTCAGACTTATCTTTGCCACTTATAACGTAGACCTTGCACTTGTAGTCGCCAGTCTTTTGAGCCTTTCCGCCAAAATATCCGCGCGTCTGCTCGGAAGCGCCGTCAATGTCGTATAGATAGTTGTCTTTATCGCATCTCTTATCAAGACGGCACTGCTTCTGCTGCTCAAAGCTCGCATGATTCCAGATTTTCTGGCTCTTAAACCTCAAGCCGTCTTTTTCGTTCTCATCCTTAGACTTCGTGTTATTAACATGACCAGGCAGAGTGTTGTAAGTATAATCGCTATAATTGCCATCCTTGCCCTTCTTGGAGCAGATTACGTGCTGATGCAACTTACCAACAGACTTAGTCATCCACGAGTCGAATGTTGCGTCGTTAGGTAGCGACTTGCCTACTTTAAGGTCGTAACCGTTGTCCATGCCCTTATCGTAGTAATGCTTATACAAGTTAAGATGAAGTTGATTATCCTTGTCGTCGCGCGTAACATTCACCTTTGCATACACAGGGTGCTTGTAGTTAATAGAGTCGTCATCGCTTGAAGCAGAGCCGTCTGGGTAGTGCACAACAACCTCGGCCCAGTATTGCCCAGCGTCTTTCCACTTATCTGGACGGAATGTGACGGAGCCGTATTCGCGACCAGTTTCATTTAAAGGAACGACTTTGCCTTTTTCCATAACAGGCTTGCCGTGCTCATCGCGCTTAACGTTGTCTTCGTCGCCTTCGAAGTTAGACCAAAGTTCCTTCTCGGATGGGAACTTGTCAGGTTGCGTTTTATCAACCTTCTTAACAAGCTTCTTAATCTCAAACCACGTGCCTGGTGGAAGAGCTTTGCCATCTTCAACGCCGCCCAAGTCTTCATCTGGAACACCGTTAGCGTTTACCTTCTGGCCGTCCACCATAATCTTCGTGTGGCTCTTTGGCTGACCGGAGCTATTAATCTCCTTATTAGCAAACGTACCAGCCTGAATTGATGGAATCTTCACATAGGTCGGGTTATACTTTTGGCTGTCTTTGAGCTTTATCTTAAAGTAGAAGTTGCCAGAAACCCACTCTTTGCCCTTACTGGATGCAAAAGCACCAGTATCAAAAGCAAAGACAAAACCTGCGCCGTTGTCTTTAGCTAACTTATCAAACTTTGTGAGCGCACCGTTATGCTGCGTACCTTTACCATCGTGAGCCTGATGGAACGCGAACACCTTACACTCGTACTCGCCGCCTTCCTTAGGCTTGCCGCCAATCAGCGCGCGCGAACGCTCCATAGTGTCTTTGTTGTATTCGCTATTGTGAAGGTATGTATTTAAATCACAAGTATTCTTATCCTTGCAATTCTTATCATTACCCCTCTTCCACTGGCGGAATTCTTCAAACTGCAAACCATTAATGTCCCCGCTAGCCTTACTATTGCCCTCAGCAGGCTTAAGCAGCTTATACTTAGTGTCATTCTTCTTATGGCACACTGCGCGGAAGGTAATAGGACCTTTGGCGTTATTAGCCCACGAATCAAGCACAATGCCGTTATTCTTGTTGCCTTTTGGCGCACCTATTTTCGTGCCCTTAGAAAGCTCTTTAGGCTTATTTGCATCTCCAAAGCTCCAGCCACCAAACTGACCGTTATTTATTTGCGTACCGTCGTAAAGGTTAAGATGCAAATCGCCGTCTGTAACAGGCAACTCTTGCACTTTAACAGGAGCATATACAACCTTGTCATAATTACCTGCGTCACTATCTTTAGACGTAGAACCATCCGGATACGTAACAAGTACAGGGGTCTTATCACTTGTACCAGCTTCTGTTTTAGACGGGCTAAACGTCACTTTGCCGTTACCTGTATTTTTTGAATCAATCTTAGACCAATCAAGCACAGGAGAAGTGTATTGAGTGTACTTCTCTAACTTAAAGGTAGAACCACTAGGCAACGCGCCTTCCCTAACCCACGGCTTTTTGCTGTCTTTTACGCTCTTAGGTTCTTTGCTATCAGTAGGATTAAACCTATTATTATTCGTATCGTAGTTAACAGTGGTTTCGTCGTAATGCGGGTTGTAGATGGATGCTTGCGAAACAATGCGTATATCAACGCCTTTGACTTGCTCAACCTGTTGCTTATGTTTACAACTATTATCACTTGGATTAGGGTAAGTGATTTGAACGTCAAAATGTATAGTATGACCCCTATCGGTTTTCTTTGGATTATACTTAAGTTTACCTGTTATAGGGTCAATATAGGCTTGACCAGGCTGCATGTTGTTAGGACTATTAGCCTTTGTAACACCACTTGGTAATACCTCTTTCCCTCCACTCTTTTTGAAAGAAAATGTTATACCGGTATCAGTTTGTTCAAATGGTTTCTCTGTATTATCGTATATCCATTTACCCTGTTCAGCCGTGCCATCCCAATGGCCAGTTTTAAAATATGGATCTACATCAGTAATTTCACCATATACGGCATCTTTTTTAGATTTTTTTGGAAATTGAACATCATCATTGCTCGTTGGATTAAAACCATAATGCCATTCTTTAGAATCAGGTATGCCATCACCATCATGATCATACGGACCCCAAATAATAAACTTATTCTTATCTGATCCATTTCTGTAAGAAACAAATCCTGCCATGAAAGGCAAGTTGTAAGGATCTTGATTATCTTTAACTTCAGCGGAGATAATCCAACGAATACCACTTACGCTATTGTTCTGTTCCCATGTTTTAAATAATCTACCGAATTTACCTTGTTTTTTCCAATTCCAAGCTTCGCATGCTTCATTTGAAAATATGCCACATGTTGCAATATGTTGATTCCATAGCTCATCATACTCAGAATCACCTGGAACTCTAGTCACATTAGTGCCCGAGTTAAACTTTCCTGGCTCTTCATTTTGATTACCTCTAAGATGCCAACTATAAAATTTTACGAACTTACCTTTATAAGGTTTAACCCCATCACTTTCAGTTCTATAACGTGTAATTCTAACAGTTTCATCTTTAACGCCTGAAGGAAGAACAGCATAAAATTCAGGTTGACCATCATAAGAGTGTGAACCATCCTTAGGATCACACTTCAGAAGTGGATTTTCCATTGCTTTAATTCTGCAAGCCTCTTTATTGTATAAGACTTCCCAAGTAATAGTAGTTTTTTTACGTCCATTGACGTTTTCTGTTTTAATAACCGGATTTTGAAAATCAATATCACGCCATATGTCATGATTATTAACAGAAGAAGGAGAAATATAGCCTGTACCTATATAATCCCAAAAAACATTAGCCTTACCCGCACCCTTCGCCTTATTCACTGGCGGAACGATGAGCATTGTTACTATGGTGGCGACGGCTACGAGCATTGCGAAGATCGCGCGGCGAAGAGTGTGAGAAGTTCGGGCGGCACTGGAGGCGGTACCGGTACCGGAAGTGCTAGCTGCGCCATCGCGCTCGCTGGTCTTATGCCAAGCCAAAGCGCGCGACGCAAGACGACCCACTCGTGATGCGAATCCACGGAACTTTGCTGGTAACATTCTCTCGCCTTCCTAATCCTTCGCTGCCGCAAAAGCAGCAGTATACCCAAATTCCAACTCTCTAAGTGTTAAACTTCAAACACTCAACCTGCATACAATGCCAGTGCTCGGCACACAAAAACCTTGTGCACTCACTACTGCAAATACCACCCAACAGAGCCAACCACAGGTAGTTCAGTATACCATACACGTATACCCTATATGCAAGCATTTCTATTGAAAAGCCTCTAGTAGTTATACCCCCCCCCCATGAAGGATTTCAAGCAAAAAGGGCATATAATATGGCATATAATCTCACATATGGAAAAATTCCTACAATCTACTAATATCGCTAAAAAATCTACTGAAAAACGCATTTAGAATGAATAATTTCCGGCGCAAAAACGACGAAATTGCGTCTTCGGCGTGTCTAAAGCCGGCCGCTTCCCCGTGCAAGATACTACATGTGGGTATGCCGCGCGCGATTTGGTGCTATATGCTGTGGTGGAGCGGGTGGGCGCAAATCCGACCAAACTGACCACAAACGCCGGAAAAGTTGCGCGCGTTTGGAGCGCCAAACCAGCAACAACCCTCCAAACGCCGGAAAAATTACCCACGTTTGGAGCAATACACAACCCCAAACCCTCCAAACGACGGAAAAGTTGCGCACGTTTGGAGCGATACACAACCCAAAAGCTCGCACTATAAGCGCTCGCTTACGAAACTCGCGTTGGAAGTCCACTGGACTTCCAACCTAAGCGAATTCCCGCTCCGAATTGCCTTTTCGCGCTAAATCGCAGCGCTCAAGCATGTCGTCGCGCAAAAAAATCGGGGCAGATGCGCTCTCGCACTTCCGCCCCCCAAAACCCTAAGGTTTTCAAGCATTTTCAATTCTATCTTTCACATATCCAACTGTCAATAACAGTACACATAAAAGCAAGCAATGAGTTAAATTTACTCGCTTTATCATACTCTTTTGTGTACTCAGATGCCTTTTTTATAAAATCACATGCAATGTATCGAATAATGCTTTTTTGATCATTAACGCACTCATCACACTGATAATTCCTATGCAGAAATTTCTTATACATATATGCAGTTATCACTATTTCTTTCATCTTCGCATTACACATATTTGATCGCCTCGCACGCTTATTAAACCCTACAGTTTCAATAGCTTTACTTACTTCTTCAAGCAAAAGCACGTTGTCAAAACTTTTTTCAGTAATTCCATCCAATATTGAATTAGAATGAGCACAAGCATTACGCACGGATTTTACCCTGCACAATAAGTGATGTTCCTTCTGCATATCTCTGCTATTCCATCTTCTTGCACAAAAACGATAAAATCTTAACAATGTTCCAAATGTAATACCTTCAACAAATACCCAAATTGGCATTCCACCTGTATACTTTGCCGCCGATTCTCTGCCATATTTCCCATCTTTAAGTCGTTCTAATTCAGCAATTAGTATTTTGCGGTCATCGTTATAAAGACTAGACATGTAATCTTCAACAATTGAATATCCATCTTCTTTAGGATTTTCAGTAAACATTTTCATTAACTTAACTTTTGCCTCATGCTCTATAGTTAAAGTTATTAGAAGCAAAAGTATTTGAAACATCCTATTAAGCTGCTCTATTTTGCATAATTGATCAAAATCCAAGTCAATATACTGACCATTTCTAGATTCACCAACTCTCTTGTTAAACAATTTTTTATATGAACAAGTCTCAAAATAGTATGAGAAGATTGAAAGGTAGGAAATTGCAAAATCTTCAGATTGTTTGTTAAAAGTTATACCTTGCTTCTTAAGATGTTTTATCTGATCTATTGACGAAAGCTTCACGGGCAATTTATTAATTGCACATGTTTTCTTTATATCCGAATCGCATTGATTATCCATACTATGCCTTCCCCTTTTCCAAACTATGGATAAATATCGTTTATTTTTGCGAATACTACCCCAATAGCATTCGATGACTCTTTAAACGCACCAGCGCATATGCAACTATTCTACAACACTACAGAAAGAGCCGGGAATAGGCAGGCGCAACCAAAACGACGATAAGTAGAAAATCAAAAGTGGGCTTAATGGGGTTCGAACCCACGACCTTCTGCTCCGGAGGCAGACGCTCTATCCACTGAGCTACAAGCCCGCAACTCGAGAAAGTATACACGCTAGTCGGGATGCTAAGCGGGAAAACTTGCATAACCCTCCAAACGCGAGACAAGTTACCCACATTTGGAGCGCCAAACCAGCCACAACCCTCCAAACACGGGAAAAGTTGCGCACGTTTGGAGCAATATGCCAGACCAAAGCTCGCACTATAAGCGCTCGCTTACGAAACTCGCGTTGGAAGTCCACCGGACTTCCAACCCAAGCGAGTTTCCGCTCCGAATTGCTTTCGCGCGCTAAATCGCAGCGCTCAAGCATGTCGTCGCGCCAACGCGAGAAAAGTTGCGCGCGTTTGGAGCAAAAACTCACGCACCGCCAAGGAAGGCGAAGGTGCCGAAGTAAAGCGCCGACGCCACCGAAACCAGCGGCACAATCGCGCAAACAACCAAGATCCACCAATCGCGCGCATGCACACTGCTCACGCGAGCGTGCGAACGCGCCCCAACTCCCCCAAAACCGCGCGCTTCCATAGCCGTGGCGAGCGTAGTCGAACGACGAATCGAAAGCACAAGCAGCGCAAACGACTGCGGGAAGAACGCCCTCACGCGATGCTCATCGCCAAGTCCACGCGAACGCCTCGACGCCGTCAGCGCCGCCCAATCATCCTGCAGCACGCCAAAAAGCCTAATTCCCGCCAAACCGCCGTATACGAATCGGTCCGGCAAATGCATCACCTGGCTAAAAGCATCCGCCAAATCGGTTGCGTCCATGCCAATCACCATCACAATCGACGGAATACCAATCGCCAAAATCCTAAGCGAGGTTGCAACGGCCAGCATCGCCGATCGGTCCGTAGCATGCATAAGCCACCACTGGAACCAAGTATTTCCGCCACTTTTGCCGTATAGCAGCACGGTGAGCGCGGAAGTCGGCGCACCCACCCACACAGGCCACGAAAGGCGAATCACACGCCACGGAGTAAGTTTGATGCACGCGAAAATCGCAAATTCCAGCACCAGCGCCACCGAAGCCGACACGCAATCAAGCGTAAAAATCAGCGGAATCGAAGCCGCGAACGCTCCAAAAATACGAAATACCGGATTCATCGACGCAATAAGCGGCGAACGGCTTGAAAGTTTCGGCTTTTCGCTGCGATTGTTGACGGCACTCACTTTGATTCGCGAAATGTCGGTTGCGCCGGTGGTGGCGGAAAGAGCTTCAGAAGCTTCAGTTTTCGCATCCGGCACGAGCTCCACCAAGCGCGCGCCCAGCGCCTCAACCAGCTCACGATCATGCGTCACAACAATAATGCTCACGCCCTCACTGCGAAGGCTTGCAATCAAGCGAATAATTTGCAGCCAAGTTTTGCGATCCTGACCAAAAGTTGGCTCGTCCAAAATCAGCACGCGCGGAGCCGCAGCAAGCGAAGCCGCCACAGTCAATCTACGCTTTTCGCCGCCAGAAAGCGTGTACGGATTCGCCTTCGCATAGCGCGCCAAACGGAATCGCTTCAACAGCTCCTGAGCCTTCGCACGCGCCTCATCCTCCGGCACACCTGTGCGAAGCGGGCCCAGCATAACCTCGTCCAGCACCGAACCGCACGCAAACTGATGCTCCGGATTTTGGAAAACGTACGAAATTCGCTTCGCCAAATCCGGCGACTTCCACTTCATTGGATTCGCGCCGTTCGCGCCTTTAGCAAGAGCATCGCTCGCCACAACCTCGCCACTTACAGCCGGCAAAAGACCCGCCAAAGTTAGCGAAAGCGTTGATTTTCCAGTGCCGTTCGCGCCGACCAAAGCCGTAATCTGCCCGGCTCTAAACTCAAGATTGATGTGACTCGCAATCGGCTCGCTGCTATGGCTGATTGCGAGATCCTTCGTAGAAAGCAGGACTTCTCCGTAGCCTTCTGCTGGATTGCAGTTTGAGGAAGATTTTGAAGAAGATTTACTTTCGGAAGATTTACTTACGGAAGATTCATTTGCAGAAGATTTTACGTTTTTCTTGTAGCGCTCCGGAAGCCAAATACCCAGATCTTCAAAGTCCAAATCGGTGCGATTAAACACCTCATCCGGCGTGCCATCCGCCACAATAACCGTGCGAGATGAAGCCGCGCGCGCAATATCGTCGTCGTGAACGGTTTCGTCGTGAACGGTTTCAGTAGAAGTCTCACGTTGAGCAGTCTCATCGCGAGAAGTTTCATCATTCTCAAGCCCAAGCACAACCACGCGATCAATCATGTCAATCCACGGCTCAGCATGATGCTCAACAAGCACCATCGTGGCATGCGTCGAATCCAAAACCGCGCGCACAGCGCCCACAATCTGCTGCGTGCCGTCCGGATCCAAATTCGCAGTTGGCTCGTCCAAAAGCAGCACACTCGGCTGCATCGCAAGAGCGCCCGCAAGAGCCAAACGCTGCATCTGACCGCCGCTTAAATGCGAAGTTGAACGGTGCAACTGCAAGCCATCCAACCCAACTTTTTTAAGACTTTCGCGCACACGATCCCAAATCTCTTCGCGCGGAACGTTCATATTTTCCGGACCGAACGCAACGTTATCTCCCAAACGCTGGAAAATCGCCTGCGCATCCGGATCTTGCAAAACAAGCCCAACCTTGCCTCGCGCGCGGCGAACCGGCACGCCGTCAACCAAAACGCAACCCTCACTCACGCCACCATCGGCATCTTCGACGAGAGTGGTTTGATGGGATTTTGCGGAAGTATCAGAAGTATTTGCGGAAGATTTATAAGTATTTGCGGAAGATTTAGTAGCGCTATCTTTCGCGCTATCTTTCGCGCTATCTTTCGCGCTACTTTTCGCCACAAAATCATTGCCAATAAGACCTGCCGCACCGCTTAAAATCGTGGATTTACCAATGCCTGACGCACCCAGCAGCAACACACGCTGACCCGCCTTAATCGTGAGGTCCAACCCGCGCACAGCAAAAGCGCGACGAGAAGCATGACGATAACCCCAATGCTCAAAACGAAGCTCAGCGTTATTAGCTTTGCTAGCGTTACTAGCGTTATTAGCGCTGCTGTCACTATTGCAATCGCTTGAAGCTGATGGAAGGAAAGTTTCAGATTCTTGCGATTTAACAGCATCAGGCATAGTAAATCCTTTATGGCAATGATAGATTTTTAATTTTTGCGAATACGTTATTCGCTATTTTTCGCGGATTTCGCGACCGGAAGCAAACTGATCCAACGCGCCGGTCTTAGCGATTCCCACATACAAGAACCACATCAAAATGCCTGCAATCACAATGCCGGAAACCACGGTGCTGACGAAGTATGGAAGACCATACTTGCCGAATACGCTAACAGCCTGCAACTTACCGAGGAAGGTGTAACCCCAGCAACCAATGCCAGTCAATGCGCCGGAAAGAATCATTGTGTTCAAATTCCACTTCTTGTAAGCGAAAATAATGAACGCAATTTCAGCAAACAGACCCTGAACCACTGCAATAGCGAAGGTTTCAGCACCGCCCCACTGATTGCCCATCAAAGCTTCGAGCACACCAGCTACGACTTCAGCGTAAATAGCAGCACCCGGCTTACGCACGATTACTGCGGCCAAAGGAGCAGCGAAGAGCCAAAGACCGTTAATAAGACCTGCAAAACCTGGAAGAATGCTGTTTAGCGCAGTCCATGGAACCTCACTAAAAATGGCAACAACCCAATAAATAAAAGCAGAAACAACGCCAATTACGGAAGCAACTGCGATGTCTGCAACACGCCACTGCATGTTGGACTGATAATTTTCTTCTGACATAAAAATGTGCCTTTCTTATTCTGCGTTGCAATGCGTTAAATTGTGCGCAATGCAATATTTTGCGTTACAACGAAACATTGCAACAACTATCAGGCACGGGAAAAACTGACCTCCGTGCGCCGGTATTACCCGGATTCACGTTCAAGCGGTTTTCTCTCAGCTCTGCTGCGCGCAGTAACGCACCAACACAAAGCACCCGTGTCGATTGACGATTGTACGGCAGCGCGTAGACGCACGCCACAACAAGATGTTAAAACATCAAAATTTACTTACCGCGCATCGCACGACGGCTTATGCGCTGCGGACGCGTCGGATCAATTCCCTTCGGAATTCCAAATCCGCTCTTGCTTTGCAGAGTGCGCAAGCGCTCGTTCAAAATCGCCAGCTCCGTCTTAGTAAGGAAGAATCGGCGGTTTGGATGAATCTTATTAAGCAACGCAAACTTGTGATTCGACGGCTGCAAAGTCTTGGCGCGCAACACTTTTCCACGCAATTCCTTAAGCTTCACCTGGTTTTCGCCATTGCCAACAGCAATACGGTATACAGGTATATTAGATCCCGCCGTAACGCTTCTAATAGCGTGCTCCTGGCGATCCATCGCGTGCATCAAGCGCTCGTAATTGCCCTCGCCAACTAGGAAGATTCCGTTAAAACCGGTGCCGCGCCAAATCGCGTCCTTCGTGCGAGGATCAACCCACACCGGCTGCTGCGGGAAGGTAAATCCGCCCTTGTTAATAGCCGAAACGATGCCAGCCGCCGCACCCGGGCGACCTTCCAACTTCGCGTAACCAACCTTATCCGCGCGCTTCGTAAGTACAACCGTAAACAGCAGCAAACCAACCATTACCGCTGTAACAATCATCATAATCCACGCAAAAATCGACCAGCGCAGCAGCAAACCAAGCACAATAGCCACAACTATTGGCGCTGCAAACGCCACAGACAGCCACAGCGGAAGCTGCTTATCATCAGGATGCGTGTACTTATAAATGCGGATAATCTGCGAAAACATGCCCTGCATGCCCATCTTATTTCCGGACTTATTTGCGGATTTATTTCCTGACTGATTCGTGCTATGCGATTTGTCTTGTGATTTACCTTGTGCCATGCGTCTACCCCATGATATTCGCGTTATTTTGAGTATTCAAAATAATAATAGTAGGTTGTGCAAATATTAATAAATTTGCGATTACTATATTGCTTACTTTCGCTTAACTATTGCTTAACTTTCGCTTGACTTCAGCTTACTTCGGCCAATTTCCGCGCTTTGGCGAACTTGGTTTCGGCAAACGCCAGCGACGCATCTGCATCGCACGGCTCCAAGCATACATGCCGGAACGCGACTGCTTCGACACCGCAACATCGCCATAACGACGCACAAGCTCCTTACGCAACTTTCGCCACATAATAAACATGTCGATCACGGAAGCAAAAAGATACGTGTACAGCAGCACAGCGAGCGCAATGTACACAATCACAAACCGCGAAAGTGCAAACAGGCATATCATAATCACAATTGCAAACGGCACGAAAAACTCGCCGATGTTAAAGCGCGCGTCCACGTAATCGCGAATATATACGCGCCACGGAAGCTGCTCAACCTTTGGCATATGCGCCAAATCACCCGTACGCATTGCTTCGTACTGAATATTTTCGCGCTGCCTGATTCTAGCGCGAGCCTGCTTTGCACTGGCCTTGCGATCGGCTGGAACAAGCGGACGAAGATTTTGCGCTTGAGCCGCGTTGCGCTTAGGAGTTGGCGCGTTTTTTTCGCGGGATTTCACGGCTGATTTTTCGTCTGATTTTTCGTCTGTTTTCTGCTGAGCAGACGCGCCGACGCTAGCTTCGTTAGCAGCTGTTTTCTTTGCAAATGGATTCCATGTCATGTTTGCAGATTACTCAACAGACTAGACGCATAAGCGCAACGTAGAAACGAAATCACTCAGCCAATCGATCCAAAAGCAGCGCTTCCGTCACAATATTTCCGCGCAATCCAGAAAGCGAAATCGACTCGTTAGGGCTGTGCGCATTAGACTTAGGGTCTTCCGGACCAGTCACAAGCACTTGCGCTTTCGGGAATATGCGCTGAAGTTCCGGAATAAACGGAATCGATCCGCCCTCGCCCTTATTTACAGGCTCCACACCAAAAGCATCGCGCATAGAAGCGAGCGCATCCTTTGTTGCCACAGCATCCGGATCCATTGCCCAACCCATGCCGTTATCAATCGGCTCTACAGTAACTTCCGCACCAAAAGGAGCGTTTGCAACCAAAAAGTCACACAAAGCTTTTTGTGCTTCTTCAGGACGCTGCGAAGGCGCGGTACGAAGAGAAAGACGCAACTTAGTTTCGTGCGCAATCACATTAAAACTGCCCTCAACTGGGTGCGCGTCCATGCCGATTACCGTCAGGCTCGGCTTAGTCCACATGCGTGCGGCGAGAGAACCGGTGCCGGCAAGCTTATAAGAATCAACTACGGAAGCGTCGGCACGCACTTGCGACTCGTCTAAATCGCGCTGCAAACCGCCGACCGGCTCCTCTGCTTTAATTCCAGGCACTGCCAAGTCGCCATCCTTGTTATAAAGCGAAGCAACAAGCATGGAAGCGAGAGTGTAAGCGTCCAAAATTGGGCCGCCAAACTGGCCGGAATGCACTTGATGGCCAAGAACTTTAACCTTTACGTCCACGTCGGTATTTCCGCGCAAACTCGTTGTGAGGCTTGGGATTTCGGCGGACCAGTTGCCGGAGTCAGCCACGATGATTACGTCTGATTCAAATTCGGCTTTATGAGACTCGATGAAAGGAATGAAGCTTGGCGAGCCCATTTCTTCTTCGCCTTCGATGAAAACCTTAATATTTACGCGCAAATCGTCGCTTAGCGCGCGCAAAGCTCCGTAGTGGATTGCGATTCCGCCGCCGTCGTCGGCAGATCCGCGGCCGTAAAGACGACCGTCGCGCTCTGTGCCTTCAAATGGGTTTGTGTTCCACTCGGATGGATCCGGAACAGGCTGCACATCGTGATGCGCGTACAGCAAAACCGTTGGCGCGCTTGGGTTTACGATGCGAGAGCCGACCACTTCGAAAGCCCCCGGAGTGCCGTCCGGATTCGTGGACTGCTCAACGCGCGCGTCAATACCAACCTCACGCAATACCCCAGCCACGTATTGCGCGGACTTTTGCATATGCTCGCCGGCAATACCCTTAGCCGAAACCGCAGCAAGCGAAATCTTCTTATTCAACACGGAAACTACATCATTCCAAGCGTCTTGCACGCGAGCGCGCACGTCTTCAACAGCCAAACCTGCCATAAATCCTCCCAAGTAAAAGTAGCAGAGCAGTAATTTATACTTACAAAACTATATCTAAATTATACCCAAACTATATTCGCAAATCATGTGCTAAGCGCGCGCGATTCTACTTTCAACCCAATCGACTATGTAAGGCGCGCACTGTTCAACCTGATCCATCGCAACTTCAAACTCGTGCGGGCCGCCGTACCACGGATCTGCCAAATCGAGCATCATCTCGCGACCTGGCTGCGGCTTCGGAAGCGACGGATCAAACGTGCGATACATATGCACCAACTCGCGCTTTTGCGCAGGAATCAGCCGCAAAAGTGAGTGCATATGCGAAGCCGTCATAGGCAAAAACAGGTTCGTTTCCGCAATCTCATCCGCATCAATTCGATGCGCAAAATGCGACGCCGGAAGGCGGTATCCGCGTTTAGTTAATTCCCTTTGCGCGCGTCGGTCAATCGGATTTCCGTATTCTTCGTCGCTAACTCCGCAAGATTGCACGGCAACTACGTCGCCCAATCCCCTCAACTGAAACTCGTTGCGCAACACGATTTCCGCCATTGGCGAGCGGCAAATATTTCCGGTGCAAACCGTCATAACAGTGTATGGGTGACGCGCATCTACCTTGATTTTGCTTGATTCTTCAGTCATGCTTCCTCGTTTATTTTGCTGTCTCGTTTATTTTGCAATTTCGTTTATTTTGCGATTTTTTATTTTGCGATTTCGTTTACTGCACAGGCTCATATACCATAAACCGGTATCGCGCAGGATTGCTTTCGCTTCCAACTTTAAGCGGCGCTTCCTCAAACTCGCCTTCGCGCGCAACACGCCATTTTCCTGCATCAACTAGCTCATGAACATTCGGAGCAAACGTGTCCGCTGCAACTTTAGCTTCGATTTGCGTAACGTAAGCCGCGTCCGCGTGATAATTCGCGAGCATTTCGCGCAAAATCGCAGCGCCGCCAATAACCCAGATTGCGGAGCCGTCTTGAGGCAAATCTTGAGGAGAATCTTGAGATGCGTCTAGAGATGCGCTTTCCTTATTTTCCAGCGCTTCCTTATTTTCCAGCCATTCGCGCGCGTAATCCAAAGCCGCATCAATGCTAGTAAAACTCCGAGCGCCATCTGCCACAAAATCCGGCTTATGAGTCACCACAATATTTTCGCGACCCGGCAGCGGACGGAATTTCGGCGGCGTTGCATCCCACGTACCGCGGCCCATAATCACAGGGCAGCCGATTGTCATCGCCTTAAAATAGCGCAAATCTGGGGAAAGTCGCCACGGCATGCCGCCGTTCACGCCCATCGCGCCGGGCTTTCCGTCTAAACCGAAAGCCTCGCCCCAAATCAGTCGCACCGGAAAATTATTCAGCGCACTTACGCTACTTTCCATTTTCGCCCCCTAAAAGCTAAATCAAAGCCAAAAATCAAGCAAAATAATTCGCAATTATCACACCGCAACCGGCGCTTTAATCGTCGGATGATGCTTGTAATCAACAACCTTAAAATCGTTGTAATCGTAGTCAAAAATCGAATCCGCCTTACGAATTTCAAGCTGCGGATACGGGTATGGCTCGCGCGAAAGCTGCTCAAGCACCTGCTCAACGTGATTGTCGTAAATATGGCAGTCGCCGCCCGTCCACACGAACTCGCCCGGCTCCAAACCTGCCTGCTGAGCCATCATCATCGTCAAAAGCGAGTAGGACGCAATGTTAAACGGCACGCCGAGGAACATGTCGCACGAACGCTGGTAAAGCTGGCACGAAAGCTTGCCGTCGGCAACGTAGAACTGGAAAAGCGAGTGGCAAGGCGGCAACGCCATATGCTCAACTTCCGCAGGATTCCAAGCGCTAACAATCATTCGGCGAGAATCTGGGTGATTCTTCATAAGATCCAGAACGTTTGCGATTTGGTCAATTGTGCGATTCGGATTTTCCGCCGTAGGAGCCGGCCAACTCCTCCACTGCACGCCGTAAACAGGGCCTAAATCGCCATTTTCATCCGCCCACTCGTCCCAAATGTGAACGCCGTTTTCTTGCAACCAACGCACGTTACTCGAACCTTTAAGGAACCAAAGCAACTCGTACGCAAGTCCTTTGAAAAACACAGTTTTTGTGGTGATAAGCGGGAAGTATTTACTAATATCGAAGCGGATTTGCTGGCCAAAAAGTGAGATTGTGCCAGTGCCGGTGCGATCTGATTTTAGAGTGCCTTCCGTAAGGATTTTTCGCACTAAATCCTCATAAGGAGTTGGGATGCTGGAAAGCGGTTTTTGCGGGATGCGCGCGCGAATTGCGGCGAGTTCTTCTTCTGTTAAAGCCATGATTCAATGGTAACAATTGCACGGTAAGAATCGTGCTGTCGTGGCGGTAACAATCTAGCGTAAAATAGTTAGAACAAACAGTAGCAAAGGAGCAAAAATGTCTAGAAGATTATGGGTTGAGCGCACAGAAGACGGCACTTGGGAAGCACACAGCGACGACGGTGCAAGCCTTAAGTTTGGCCGCGGCGAAGGAATGTTCAATCCAGTTGAGCTGATGCAGATTGCTTTAGCCGGCTGCACCGCGCTTAGCAGCCAGTACGCGGCTGAGCAGGCGGTTGGCGAGGGTGCTGGCGCGCGCGTTGTGGTAAATGGCACGTATGACGCGGAAGAAGGCACGTACTTGCGTTTTCAAGAAGACGTTACGCTAGACGCGACTTCTTCAAAACCTGCGCTAAGCGAGGAAGATGCGGCCGCGCTTAAAGAGCGCATGGAACGTCATATTTCCAGGGGTTGCACGGTTAAGCATACGCTCGAAAATGGGGCGAAAGTAAGCGTAAACGTTACGGTTCGCCGCTAGAATAAGCCAAAAATCGTACGAAAATCTCGCTAAAGTTGCACTAAAATCTCGCTGAAAAGGCGAAAAATCACCCCAAAATCACCCTAAAATTCACCACATGTGGCACAATTGAATACACCAATTGAGTACACGAATTGAGTACACAAGATACTTGCGCAATATTGACGCTACGCATGCATGTATGCAACCGGAGGAAACTTTGAAAATCGCTATTTTTACCGAAACGTATCCACCGTACATAAATGGCGTAGCAACACAGTCCTACATGCTCAAAAAAATGTATGAAGAGCTTGGTCACGAGGTGCTTGTGGTCACGGTAGGCTCCGAAAAACAGCGCAAAACCAAGCTTGAAGACGGCGTCGTCTATGTGCCTGGAATCTTACTTAAAAAGCTTTACAAGTATCGCGTGGCGCTTCCGATTGGCCACATGCGAAAGCAGCTGCCGCTTAAATTCAAGCCGGATGTTATTCATATTCAAAACGAATTCGGAATTGGCGAAATCGGCTTGGAAGTTGCGAAAAAAGAGCATATTCCTGTTATTTACACTCTTCACACAGAATACGATAAATTCCTGTTTTACATTGGTTTGAAGCATTTTACTGAGTTTTCGCGCAACCTTTCGGCGAAATATTTTATGCGATTCTCGAAAAATGCCACAATTATTACGAGTATGTCGGCTAAAGCACAGGCTTATATTGACCGTCAGAAGGTAGATAAAAAAGTTGTTGTGCTCAACAATGCCGTGGAATACAAGAAGTTTTTGCCAACGCCTGAACGACTTGCCTTCCGTAAATCTTTCCGCGAAAAATACGGCGTTTCGGATTCGACTAAGCTTTTCGTTTTCGTAGGAAGAATTGGTGCAGAGAAAAATATTTCTGAGCTTATTGACAACTTTATGTATTGCGATTTTCCTCGCGAAAAAGCACGATTATTTGTGATTGGCGGCGGCCCAGATTTAGAATCGTTGCGCGAGCGCGTAGCTTCTAACGGTTTTGACGATAGAATCTGCCTGCTCGGACCTATTTCACACACGGAAATTCCTAAGTATTTGCACGCGATGGACTACTACACAACCGCCTCGCTTTCCGAAATGCACTCGCTTTCTATGCTCGAAGCAATGGCTTCCGGACTGTTTGCGCTTGTGAAGCACGATGTGCCGAACGAAAACCAGATTATTAGCGGCCAAAACGGGTATCAGTGGGATACTCGCGAAGATTTTAAGGCGGTTTTTAGCAAGGTTTTGAATATGAGCGAGGCTGAGCAGGCTCAGCTTAAGTCGAATGTGCTTGAGTATTCGAAGAATAACGATTTTAAGAGTCAAGCGCTTGAGTTGCTTAAAATTTATGAGCGCGCAATTGAGATGAATAAGAAAGATCTCGCCGAAAAGAAGGCGAAGCGAGATGCAAGGCGTGCGCGTTTTATGCTAAAAAAGCGCGAGGATACTGAGGCGGAGTCTAAAGAGTCGCAAGAGACGCAAGACTAGACGCTCACACGCTCCAAACACGAGATAAATACCTCACGTTTGGAGCGATACACAACCCAAAACCCTCCAAATGCGAGATAAATTACCCACGTTTGGAGCGATACACAACCCAAAACCCTCCAAATGCGAGATGATTCTCTCACGTTTGGAGCGCAAAACCACGTCAAACCCTCCAAACACGAGACAAGTACCCCGCATTTGGAGCTATACACAACCCAAAACCCTCCAAATGCGAGATAAATTACCCACGTTTGGAGCGATTCACAACCCAAAACCCTCCAAATGCGAGATGATTCTCTCACGTTTGGAGCGATACGAAGGCAATAACGCTCCAAACGCGGTACAAGTTGCGCACGTTTGGAGCAATACGACACAAATAAACCGTTATCTCCCGCGGGTTAAGCATTAACGCAGAGGATCGATTGTCTGCTCAATCTCCTTGGCCGCTTCTGCCCCAGCCTTTGGAACATCAACTTCATGCACGCCAGAAATATCGTCAATAGACGCATTCTCGCTTTGCTTTTGAGCAGCCGCAACCTGAGCCGCACTAAATTCCACATACTTTCTTGGAACAACGTACACAGGCCTCGAAGAATGCTGCAGCAAGCCCTGACTAATCGAACCAAGCAAAAGACCAGTAAAACCGCCGCGGCCTCGCGAGCCAACAACCACAAGATCATGATTCAAGCTAGCCTGAGTCAGCGCATCAACAGCAGAGCCAGGCACAACAGTTCGGTGAATCTTCAAATCCGGCAAACGTTGCAAAATCGGCTTCACGCGCTCCTCAAGATCTTCCATATAAGATCCCATAACTGCAGTGTCTCCCTCAGCGCCCTGCACGCTTGGAACTGCGGAAATAACATCCAGCTCCGCATTCCAGCTATCTGCCAAATTAGCAGCAATTTCCAACGCTTTAAGACCCCACTTAGATTCGTCCGAACCCACAGCCACGCGCGAAATCGTGTTATTTAAGTGTATTCGCTGACCATCGTCGTCTGTGTAAGGCACAACCACGATTGGGCAATACGCGTATGCCGGCAACGAAGAGCTAGTTGTTCCAAGCAAACGCTCCGCCAAGCCGCCTTTACCACGGTTACCGATCACAATAAGCTGATAATTGCGCGAAAGCTCCACGAAAACCGACGAAGGGTCGCCTGTAACAATCAGAGTAGTTGCGTCAACGCCCTGCTCAAGCGCCACAGCCTTAGCTTTTGAAAGAATTTCTTGCGCATCGTGATGAGCCGCGTTATCGTCACCAATCGCAGTATAAGTAGCATCAAACGAAACCGCCGCATAACTCGGCAAAGAATACGCGCAAACAATTTGCAACTGTAAGCCTGCATGTTTTGCGTAATTTGCAGCCCACCAAACTGCCTTATAACTCGCGTGAGAGCCATCAACTCCAACTAAAACAGCTTTTTCGGGAATCATCGCCAACCTCCTCATACGGGCACTTGTGGCAGCAGCGTCACTTGTGCGCAAACGTATTTACTATTGTAGCGTAATTTTAGATTGATTGCTCGCAAGTTTTGCGATATATAACTACAAGACGCGACGAATAGAATATCCACCAGTGAAAACGTAGCGGATTGGATCGTACTTAGTGCCGGCAAGCTGGGAATTAATTACCATGCCGTTACCAACATAAATAGAAGCATGCTGACCGTTGGCAATAATATCGCCCGGCTGTGCTTGATCAAGGCTTGGGATTGGAGTTCCAACAGTTGCCTGCGCGCCAGAAGTACGAGGCAAAGAAACACCAACAGCCGCAAAAACGTACTGCACGAAGCCGGAGCAATCCCAGCCAGCAGGAGTTGTACCGCCACTGCGATACGGAACCTTACCTAAGAATTGCGTAGCGAAATTAAGCAAAGCCTCAACAGACTTACCGTTTGGCGGCACAATATTAGCCTGCTGAACAGGCTGAACGCCACCACGGTACTCAGAACGGCTTGCTGCAGCTTCATAAGCGTTTCGCGCGGCAGCAGCAGCAAGTTCGCTAGGAGTTTTAGTTTGAGGAACGTTTAAGCTTTCAATTCCACCCCAATGGGAGTTGGAATCTACATCAGTAGAGGTAGATTCAGTCAAAAGATCTCGACGCACACTCGACATCTTTGGGAATGAGCGCGTTGAAGTAACAGCCGCCTGCTCTGACGCATGCGAAGAATCTGCCATGGCAATTGGAGCCATAACAGCAAGCATTGAAGCCGCAGTGACTGCT
The DNA here is from genome assembly GCF_049244275.1 of Gardnerella sp. DNF00753. Lineage (NCBI taxonomy): Bacteria > Bacillati > Actinomycetota > Actinomycetes > Bifidobacteriales > Bifidobacteriaceae > Gardnerella > Gardnerella sp. DNF00753. The sequence continues at coordinate 384,735 of NZ_CP058393.1, read as the reverse complement.
GATGCAATAACTGAAAAAATCTTACTGTGATTTAACATACTTTTAGAAGTTTAACACTATGCTATTACATGCGCGTTTGGCGCACAATTTCGCGCTTTTGATAAGCGATTGGTAATAAAGATAGATAATAAAGATAGATAATAAGCTAATCAACAGCTTAGTAATACTTTAGTAGTGAATGAATTGATACTGAGAAAGCTGCTTTGCATCAAACTTACGAGAGAATGTTTTTCCGTGCAAAGAAGCGCCAGATTCCGAAGTTTCAATCGAACCGTCTGGATTAATCTTCTCAACAATTGCAACATGTCCGTAGAACGGATCCGAACCAGCCTGACCAGCGCGGAAAACCATAATATCTCCAACGTGACGAGGAGTGCGATCAACCCAATATCCGAGTCCGCGCGCAGAATCAGCCCACATGTTTCCGTTGCCAAAATGCGAACCAACAGGCAAACCAAGCTGAGACCTACGCACATACACCCACCAAGTGCACTGGCTGAACTCATACGCGTTACCGGTATCACCAGTTGCATGATTTGGATTAAAGCCCTTTGGCAATACGTCAAAGTCTTTATCCATAAGCAAAGCGACTTTAGGATTATCTGCAGCAGAACGCGACATTTCCGCAATATTAAAGCCAGAATCTGCACCCAGATTCCAAGAATCCGACTTAGAAGACGTTACAGAAGCGGTTCCAGGACGCGAACTTGCAGCGCTTCTTGCAGTCGAAATACCCAAAAGGCCGGAAATTCCCGAAGAAGCATAAGCACCGGAATTATTAGTATTTGCATCATAATCAGCGCGTGCAGCGTGTGCAGCATGAGCGGCATGAGCTGCATGTGAAGCATCGCCGGAGTCTGAGCCACTAGCGTTTTCAATAGAATCAACAGCGTTATTGATTGCATCCATAGAATCTGGCGAATCAAGCGAAGTGCGCTGGCTAGAGCGAGATACATTCAAAGCCGAAGAATCGTCAACGCTAGTTATGCCAGACTCAAGCTCTGCTGCGCGAGAATCAAAAGTATTAATTTTTGTAAGCGACATTGTTGCCGCAACAGCGCCAATCATAGCAATCATAGAAGTTGAAACAAGCAGGCGACGACGACGCTCATTAGCAAGCCTAGACAACCTGATTTCGCGACGGCTTTGCGGCATAATCTCTTGCAAACGCTCGGCAACAGCATCCGAAACCTCAACAACAGCACCATTGCTTGCTGAAAGTGCAGTTAAACGCTCACTATTGCGATTAGTTTGGTAAGAACGCGCGCCATGAAGGCCGTGATCCACGCGCGAAGTGCGAGAGCTATGCGAAGAAGTATTCAAAACGTGAGAAGTACGCTCACTGTGCGAACCGTGAGCACCATGCTCACCATGCTGTGCTACAAAAAGCGAAAGCGGCGAATAACTACGCCCTTTTGCCTTCGGAGCACCATGTGCAGCACGCTTCATACGAATCACTTTCTTACGTAAACTTTGCTTGTAAATGCTGTGAACATTGTGGATTTAGCGACACCCAACGCACGCCTTCCACAGACACATCTATTTAAGGTTACAACGTGGCGCGGATGTAGGAAACACTTATTGGAATCGCGCTGCGTAATCCTGTGCGCAATAACGTGCGCAATAACATACGAAATCGAGTGCGCAATAACGTGCATAATAACGTGCGAAATAACGTGCATAATCGCCCTGCATGATCTCGTGCGTAATTTTTAGACTCGACTCAGTTGTATGGTTAGAGTATGAAATTAGCACCTATAGTTAATCCAGATGCACGAAAGTCTACACCAAAGCCACTGCGCGTAGATTTGCGTAAGGTTTTTTCGATAGGTACAATAGCTTGGCTTATTGCAACAGTAGTTACGGTTATTATTGCGTTTTTGCATATTACTACTTGGTTTCCCGCGCTAGTTTGCGCAAGCGGCATGATTATTGGCGTTCTGCTTTTAATTTGGGAGCACTTTGACCGCTGGGATTATCGCCGGCTCGGAAAATAACTTATATTCGCGAAACTTAATTATTCGCGGAACTTAATTATTTACGAAACTTAATTATTCGCAATCGGCACAGCAAAACTAACTGTAGTCCCCTGACCTGGCCTGCTCCACAATGTAATACTTCCGTGATGCGTAAGTGCCACATGCTTAGCAATTGCAAGACCCAAGCCAACACCATCCTGACTTTTATTATTCTGATTGTGCGCGCGGTAAAAACGCTCAAAAATGCGCGACTGATCTTCTAAATCAATACCAACACCCCTGTCAACCACGCGAATTACAGCGTAACGACCGTCCGAAGAAGACGCGGCAGATATTGAAACGGTCGCATTTTGAGGCGAATACGTAATAGCGTTTTCAATTAACTTACGAATCGCGGCTTTAATCTGATCACCGTCACCACGCACGCGTAAAGAAGAATCAGCTTTTATCTTAAGCAAAACGCCGCAATTTTGAGCAAAAGAGTCAGTCCGATTTTTAACCGACTCAAGCAAATCTGTAACCGACAACAATTTAGACGCATTTACGTCAATAGGATTTTGCGCACGAACAAGCCACAGTAAATCTTCAAGCATATGCTCAAGTTTTGTGGAAGATTTATTTGCGATTTTCGCTATTTCCTTAACTTTTTGCGTAGAAACGTTAGCTTCCTGCAAAACTTTAGTAAGCTGAGTTAAGCTGCGCGTGGAATTTATTAGCTGATCAGAAACGTTTGCAATAAAGTCGTCTCGAGTTTGCGCAAAACGGTGAGCCGCACTCGTGTCCTCAATAATCAGCACAACCATACCGCCACCAACGCTACCTGCTGTAATATTCAGCCAATTTGGGCGCGAAATCGTAGTCGATTCTTCGGAATCATCCGCAATTTTATAACGCTCTGGAGTTGAAGTCACCAAAGAAAGACGCTCAAATCCCCCGGAATTGCGAACGGAATTAACAGCTTGAAGAACGCGCGGCTGACACAGCGAATCGTCAATAACAACGCCCAGCAAATAAGCTTCGGAGCTTGCACGAATTACGTCATTTTCGGAGTCGATTACAACAATCGGCATGTCGAGCATTGCCAAAACTTGAGACGCATCCGAACTTAGGTCGTCTAAATCGGCAAGATTTTCGGATTCGCGGCCTGAGTTGAGATCTGAATCGTAAGAATTGTAAGAATCGTAAGCATGATTAGAAGTTAAGCCGCATGAAATATTAACTCTTTTAAACGCGCGCAGCAAAAAACGCCACAACGGCGAAAACCAATCCGACGCAAAAACGCATAACGCAAGCACAACGCAAAGCGAGAGCACGCCAAACGCAATAAATACTACGGCTGAAGAATCAGGCATACTATTATAATCTCATATTTTGCTCACTTTGGTAACTCTGCAAATAAAAAGCGGCATAGACTACTCGCAGCTGAGCAGTTTCGGCCGCTTCGTTACTAGCGTCGTCTATAATTAGAAAGGGTGCGCACATAAAGCTTATTGCAACAATGAAAGGATGCACCATGCGAGTGATTTTCAACGAAGAAATGAAGGCCGTATCTGCAAACCTCGATCGCATGGCGGAACTTGTGTCGAAAGCTATGAACGACGCGGGAAACGCACTTGTGAACGCGGATTTGGAATCTGCGCAAACCGTTATTGACAAAGACGCAGATTTGGATGCTTTGGAAGCCAGCACTATTGATCAGTGCTTAACTCTTCTCGCGCGCCAAAACCCGGTTGCAACGGACTTGCGCGAAGTTGTTGCCACTATGCGTTTGGCGGCAACTTTCGAACGTATGGGCGATTTAACTAGTCATATTGCGCAAATCACTAGGCGAACTTGGCCAGAGTCCGCTATTGTGCAAGAAGCGCGCGAAACAATTGTTGCGATGATTGACTTCCTTCACGAGCTTTCAGGGCAATTAACTACCATGGTTGCTAATCGCGACATAAAAATAGCGGAAACCATTATTGCTGGAGATGACGCGCTAGACAAGCTGCATGAGGAGATTTTTGCGCTTGTTGAAGGTGAAAATTGGCACGGCACGCGCAGGCAGCTGATTGACATTGTGCTGCTGAGCCGCTTTATTGAGCGCATTGGCGACCACAGCGTTGCTGTTGCAAGGCAGATTGTGTTTATTGTTTCGGGATTTGATCCAACAAAGAAGCCTGAGCCAGATAAAGACACTGTGATTGCGTAGCGCTGATTTTGGTGAGCTGAGCGCGCGTTGATTTTAGTTCGTTGAGTGACATATATTAAGCAGCGTATAAGCGGCACATAAACAGTGCATATTTGTTATTCAAGATTAATATTTATACAATGCTATACCACTATATTTAGTAGCGCTCCCAATCCCCCACATCTAAAAACTAAATTATTATTCATTCAATACTCATTAGGGGGGGGGTATAAGAATTCTTGAAATATCGCAGATACGTTCAATCGCAAATAAAAAGAAACGGGTGAATTTGCAATACGCAACAAATTCACCCGATAGAGAAATTAGAAAGAAGATATTTATAAGTATACGATGCTAGTTAATATTACGCAAGTACTTTTATAATATTTTCTTAAATTTTCTTTTTAATTTTTCGCTAAGTATTAGCTAAGCCTTAAATAAGCCTTAAATAAGCTCGACTTAAGCTCACTTCTGGCCTTGAGCTGCAACAGCGGCAGCGCCGGCAGCAGCAGCTTCTGGATCCAAATACTCACCGCGAGGCTTGATTGGCTTGAAGTTCTCATCCAACTCGTAAAGCAGCGGAATAGCGGTAGGAATATTCACCTTGGAAATCTCTTCCTCACTCAAACCGTCAAGCATCTTTACGATTGCGCGCAAGCTGTTGCCATGAGCTGCAATCATCACGGTCTTGCCAGACTTAAGCTCTGGAATAATATCGGACTCCCAGTAAGGCGTTACGCGAGTCACAACATTTGCCAAAGCTTCAGTTTCTGGAACTGGATCGCCTGCGTAACGAGGATCGTTAGTCTGAGAATACTCGTCGTTTGGATCAATCTCAGGAGGCGGAGTTGCGTAAGAACGACGCCAAATCATGAACTTCTCATCGCCATATTCCTGACGAATCTCAGACTTGTTCTTACCTTGCAAAGCACCATAATGGCGCTCGTTTAAACGCCAGCTGCGACGAACTGGAATCCACAAGCGGTCGGCTGCATCAAGCGCGTAATTCGCGGTGTTGATAGCGCGACGAAGCAAAGAAGTGAACACGATGTCTGGAAGAACGTTCTTCTCTTTAAGAAGCTCGCCACCATGCTTAGCTTCCTCAACACCCTGCTCAGTCAGCGGTACATCAACCCAACCAGTGAACTGATTGGTCTTATTCCATGCGCTCTGACCATGTCGGAGCAATACTAATTTGTATGTCATAATTGCCTAGTTTATTCACGCCTTACGACGACAGTCACACAGCGCTCCAAAAGCGAGACAATGCTCTCACGTTTGGAGCAAATAACCACACCAAACCCTCCAAACGCGAGGAACTTACCTCACATTTGGAGCAAATAACCACACCAAACCCTCCAAACGCGAGGAACTTACCTCACATTTGGAGCAAATAACCACACCAAACCCTCCAAACACGAGACAATGCTCCCACGTTTGGAGTGCTGCGCAACAAACTCATCGCATACAAAAAGCCGCTGAACACTAAATAGCATTCAACGGCTTTATCTACTAAAAATTATCAACTAGCGAAGAGGCTTCACAAGTGGGAACGTAATCGTCTCGCGAATAGTAGCGCCCGTAAGAGCAATCAGCAAGCGATCAATACCCATGCCCATACCGCCGGCAGGAGGCATGCCAACGCCGAGAGCCTCAATGAAGTCCTCGTCAATATCCATTGCCTCAACGTCGCCAGCCAAAGCATCCTTAGCCTGAGCCACAAAGCGCTCGCGCTGCACAACAGGATCGTTAAGCTCGGAGTAGCCGGTTGCAAGCTCAAAGCCGCGCACGTACAAATCCCACTTCTCAACCATTCCAGGCTTCGTGCGGTGACCCTTAACAAGCGGGCTGGTCTCCACTGGGAAGTCGCGCACAAACGTTGGCTCGTAAAGCTTATCCTCGTAGAAGTGCTCCCACAAGTGCTCAACCAACTTGCCGTGATTCTCCACGTCGTCGCGCTCAACGCCAAGCTTGTCTGCAATCGCACCCAAATGCTCAACGGAAGTTTCCGGCGTAATCTCCTCACCCAAAGCCTCGCTAAGCGAGCCGTACATTGTAATCTGCTTCCACTCGCCACCAAAATCGTACTCTTCGCCATTAAGCAAAGTCACCTTGGTAGAGCCGAAAGCGTCGATAGCAGCCTTCTGAATCAGCTCCTTAGTAAGAGCGCCAATCGTATCGTAAGTACCGTAAGCCTGGTAAGCCTCGAGCATTGTAAACTCTGGAGCGTGAGTTGCATCCACACCTTCGTTTCTAAAATCGCGGTTGATTTCAAACACGCGGTCAATGCCACCAACCAAGCAGCGCTTCAAGAAAAGCTCCGGAGCAATACGCAAATAAAGATCAATGTCGAAAGCGTTCATGTGAGTTGTGAACGGACGAGCAGCAGCGCCGCCGTGAACCGTTTGCAACATTGGGGTTTCGACTTCCAAGAAGTCGTGACTGTCGAAAGTGCGACGAAGAGAAGCCACAGCGTGAGAACGCCTGCGAACCATATCGCGAATCTTCTCGTCCGCAATCATGCCAATATAAGGCTTTCGCGTACGAGTATCGTCGCTTAATTCCTTGTGCAAAGCTGGAAGCGGCTGCAAAGCCTTAGCTGCAATCGACCACTCTGTTGCAAAAACGGAAAGCTCGCCGGTCTTGGAAGAAATCACGCGACCACGCACGTAAAGGTGATCGCCCAAATCAACCATCTGCTTAAAGCTTTTAATGGATTCTTCGCCGATTTCCTTCTTGGAAACCATGGCCTGAATCGTAGTGCCGTCACCGGCAGAAAGCTTAACGAAGCACAAGCCGCCAGCATTACGCAAGAAAAGCACGCGTCCTGCAATACCAACCTCGGTATCGGTTTCTTCGCCGGCTTCAAGCTTGCCGTCAAAATCAGCACGAACTTTTTCAATTGTGTCAGTAACGTTAAGATGCACCGGGTAAGGCTGCACGCCTTCCTTAAGAAGCATCGCGCGCTTAGCAACGCGCATCTGTACCTGCTCCGGGTGCGCAAGCGGACCAAACTCTTTATTGCTTGGGTCGATTGCTTCGTCCAGAGTTGCGCCTTCGTTTACGCGCTTAGCGATTGCCTCGTCCTGCGCGAGTAACATTTCGGCATGTTCAACAGTGTCGATTTCGTTGGTAGTAGCTGTTGCTTCGTTTTCTGCAGCATTTTGCGCGGCAGATTCTGCGGCATTTTGCGCGGCAGACATTGCAGTATTGGTGTCAGTCATAAACGCTTATTGTAGCCAGTAGGTAATACAGATGTAAGCGTTTTGAGTAGGTTTTATTGCGCTATTAGCTTGATTCGGGCGACCATTTTTGCAGAAAACGAGCGTTTTTGTAGAAATATTTATATTTTTCTGTTTTCGAAAGAAAAATGCTTTTTTAGTAAAAATTTTTATTATTTTATTAAGATATACAAAATTATTTACGAAAAGTAGGATAATTTTGCAAATATTGCGGTGTGGGCGAAGTGCGCGCGGAGTGAATGCGGAGTGAATGCAGAGTGAATGCAGCCGCAAAATGACACAAGCGAATTTTTATAAAAATTTTTTATAAAATTTTTCGAAAAACTGAGAGAGATGCGTGGAAGCGACACACATTGCTGATTTGTAGAAAGTTTACGCTAGTATAACCAAGTTGTCGAAGTGTTGCGAGACGTGCGAAGTGCGTAACGTGCGCAACGTAAGTAATCGCAAAGCTGTTTCTTAATCAGCACAATCGACATCGGGCTGTAGCGCAGTTTGGTAGCGCGCTTCGTTCGGGACGAAGAGGCCGCGGGTTCAAATCCCGCCAGCCCGACTTTTGATTTTTGAAACATCTGCCGGAAATTAGCCGGAAATTTGCAGGCAAATATAGGGGCCTATGACCAATATTCCGAAAGAATGCGAATATTTAGTCTATAGTTCAATTCAAAAATTCTATTCTACTTATGAGTAAATTACTTCTGATATTTCAAATCAAAAAGCATATTTCTTGGATTTTTAGGCAAAGATACAAAACCAAGTTTTTTATACCATTCTATAAGATCATCATTTAGCGCTTGCGTATACAAAAACCTGCAACCAATGTTAACAGAATGCTCGCGCGCTCTTTGTATTGCCTCTTTAACAAGCAAACTTCCTTGTGCTTGTCCTTGATATTCCTTATTTACTGCTAATCTTCCCAAAAGCACGCATGGGATATTGCCAGATAAGTTAGTATCATTCTTTGTTTGCTGAGGTATTACACGATGCTGTAAATAGTACGACGATAAAGTAAAAATGCCGATTATTGTATCATTATCGTCTAATGCAACATGCACAGCGCAGCTACTTTCTTCTTGCTGTTCAAGCGCGTCACGATGCACCCACATGTCGAGTTCAGGTTCGTCACAATGAAACGAATCTAAATCTATCGAATAGTCAAGATTGATTATATGAGTCCACAGTTTCACTGGCATTATTTTCCTGCAATCAGATTCTCGAGGAATTTTGCATCTTCGCTACTGATAAATGTTCGCTTTGACACATCTGCAAGATTAGGCACAGGCGCTGCAGACTTAATTTCATTTGCTTGAACCATCGAGTAAAACTCAAGCATACTATCAGTGGTAATAGTATCGTTCAAGTTAGCTTTTGACCATGGTTCTTCTTCATGGCTCATCTGCTCAAGCATGTCACCTAAATGCTCATCATCTTTATTGTCATACAAGCTGAGAACGCGATCAATAACAGAACGATCTTCTCGAGACACTTTTCTACTTTCGCCATCAGGTATTTCCCTAGGGAAAATATAGCGGCGTCCCTTGCAATATGTTGTAAAAATATCTTTTACTACTGGCCCATGCTTCCAAGCTATAATTGGGTCATCAAAAAGTGGTCTATCTTGAGCTACAAGCATCCATGCTTGAACATAATATAAAAGCTTTTGCAGCGCGAAAGTCGTCGTCATATGATTACGTGCTTCGCGGTGCTCAAGTATATACTTGGCTACATCTATCGCTCTAGTCATTGTAATCATCCTCTTTTTTCTTATTACCCTTCATTTCTTATCGTATCAGACAGTATGCAAATTTTGCATACTGATTAATCTGCAAGCATTAACGCAATTAGTCATAAGACATGGAAGACTGTTTACAACGTGTGAAAAATACGTAAAGCTAGCACGCAGGAGCGCGCATAGGCGACATAAACTACTCGCGACTGAGTCATTTTGGTAGTAATCGCGCGCGTAGACGCACTCTAAGCGAGCTGCTCATCTGCTTCTCGCCGACAATCTGCTACTCTTCAACAATCTGATTCTCGTCGACAATCTGCTTCTCGTCGCGCTTCTTCCTCATCTTATATCCCAAAACGAAGCCGATAAGCAGCATAATCAGCCACGAAATAATCAATCCCGCAACTAAGCCGCCGGTTTCCAACCACGAATACTTGTTGCCGTTTTGATAAGACGCAGCGTTATTTTCCGACTTTTTTGCCGAGCCGGCGGAATTGCGCGAATTTGCGTCAGATGGCGAAGTTGGGCACACACATTTGCAAGTTCCGTCGTTGCCATTTAACTGCTTTTGCGCGCCGGAATTGGCGTCATTAGCGAGATTATTGCGATTACGCTTGGCTACCCCACGACGAAGCGCGTTATTTTCTGAATCATCGTTTTGAATTGATTGAAGCGGATTCTGTGGCGCATTATCAGGCTCATTATCAAGCGGATTAAACGGATTTGAATCCGGGTTCGAATCCGGAGTAAAATCCGGATTAATATTCAAATCTGGATTCGGCGTCGGGGTTGGAGAAGGCTGCGGGCCAGGCTGCGGCTGCGGCTGCGGCTGAGGCTGCGGCTGTGGCTCCGGCGTTGGCGGCGTTGGCGGCGTTGGTGGAACAGGTGGCTTTGGCTTTGGCTTGTGCTTCACATCAGCCGTAAAAGTGATGTCAAAAAGCGAATGTATAACCGCATCTTTAATATCTTTATCTTGGATACTCGAAGGATTTGCACGACCTTTAAGCACATCATTACTTACGTTTACCTTTACATTTCCATTAAATCCTGCATTCTTAATGAAAATTCGTTTTTTATTTACAAAATTAACATCGTCAAATATTGGCGTTAAGAGTTGTTGCCACTTAACAGTGTCCCCATCAACAATGCCAAGAGATTTCTTAATCTCATCAAAAGTCATGACTGATTTATAGCGAGAATTATCAGCTTCTTTAAGAAGATTTTTCAACGCATCAATCTTACTATTCTTAGATTCACGAATAAGTTTAGCAGTGTAAGTTAAACCAAGATCTTCCGCCTGCAAGGCTAGTTTTTCTTTATCAGCATCTTTGTTAGCAGGGTTACCGCTTAATTGAAGATCTTTACCAGGAGTGTATTTATGCATGCAATTCACAAACTCTGTATTCTTATCTAACGTATAATTCCTACCTAACGTATGATTTTGACCTTGCAATGCGTCAGTAATACAGGTAATTGTGTTATTAGGATTTTCAGCGTTCCCAACTTTGCTGTCAAACGTAACTTTAATATAATCGCGAACCCAACGAATATAGCCAGTATTCGACGTATAATCATTAGCTACCAAATCAATATTTTCCCCAGGTTTAACAGCAGATTTACCCTTGGATTTACGCCATATGCCATCAGGAAAAATGGAAGTATTTTTATTATTAGCATCCGTAGGCAACGTAAGATCTCTTAGTCCAGAATTTTTAAACATGTCGGAAGTTGCAGAACAAGGATCTTCCTTTCCATGTTTAACTGACCCTTGTGGGAACTTCCACTTACTTAAATCTAAAGACTTAACTCCGCTTCTCAAAAACATTGCAGACATATCTATAACGCTACTTGTGTTCCAGTTGTCAATGCCCGCAATAGTTTTCAAACTTTGAGTATTGTAAAACATGCCGTACATAGTCTTAACGCTGCTAGTATTCCATTTTTCAACACCCGCAACAGCTTCCAAACTTTGATTGTTTGCAAACACTAAAGACATATCTCTAACGCTTTTAGTATCCCAGTTATCTAAACCTGTTACACTAGTGAGGTTAATATCGTTTTGGAATAATTGACTGATATCTGCTAAAGTACCAGAATTTGCTTTAAACAACTTGGCACTAGTTAAACTATTGCACTCATAGAACATCGCCCAAGCATTTTTAATCTTAACGTTTTGCCAACCACTTAAATCAATGTTTTTAAGTTTTTTATCATTCGCAAACATAAAACTGGTATTAGTAATGCTGCTCATATCCCAATTCGTAATTCCATCAACAGTTTCAAGGTTTGTGCATTCTGCGAACATTGATTGTAATGAGTTGTCTTTGATATCATCCGCAAATTTTATATGATCCAAACCAACTACTTTTTGGAGACCAGCGTATCCTTGGAACATACTTTCTGCGCAATCTAATGTCATATCTTCATCTATGATAATAGTCTTTATTTGATCCTTAAGAGCATCAAAGCCAGGTCCACTATAATTTCCATCCGAAGTTCCGAAAATACTATCGAACTTACCCGAACCCGTACCATATCCAGTATTCCCACCATAAACAGGCTTCTTTGGATCAATAGGTTTCAGATGTATCGTATCCCACGTACCAGCAATAATAAGCCACTTAAGATTACGACCAGGTAGTTTAATCCATTCTTTGTCATCTGCATCATCAGCAGACCGAGTTGAACTACTAGAAGTACTTGAAGCCGAAGCCCTACCCGAACCCGCACCAGCCGAACGAGCGGCACTTTTTGAGGCTTTGGTAGCAGACGCGCCGGAAATCGCGGAAGAAGTGCGCGATGTGCCAATCATACCGACTGCGCTTGTGATTGTTGGCAACGTCATTGTTACTGACGCAATCACAGACGCGCAGATGGCCACAATTTTATAAATCCCGCTTTTATTCTTCACGCTCTTATTGCTCATTTATCTTCCTGTTCAATCAGCAAAATACACACTCTCAATATCTATGCTAGCCAGTAAAAAAAAAAACGGAAGAGCAGCGCAAAAATAAGTTAGCGCGCGCAGATTGCATACTGCACCAGTGTCTCATTTCATTAGTTTTCGGACACTAGCGCAGAAGCGAGCGCGACATAAACCACTAACAGACGAGCAGTTTTGGTCGGGTCTCGGCTGTAAAGCGGCAGTTTCTTTACATGGCTGTAAAGTTAAAGTCGATTGATTGAACGAGCGCAATAGCAAGGGGGCTTTGATGCAGAACGCTGCGCAGTTTTATAGCGAGCTTGACGAAATGTTCGCGAATCACGTGGGCGCTGACGCGATTGAATCGTACCTTTTGCGAAAACTTGCCGAAGCGCAGGCAGCAGCCGAAACATCCGCGGCAAACGAAGAAGCCAATCCCCTGCAGCTTTCAATTCTCAACGAACTCATGGGATTTTACCGTTCGCGCGGAGAGCACACAAAAAATCAGCCGATAATAAATCACGCTTTAAATCTGGCCGATTCCATGCACCTAGCTGGCACCGAAGCTGGCACAACCACGCTAATTAACGCCGCCACAAGCCTTCGCGCGGCAGGCAGCTACAATCGCGCAGAAGAAATATATTCTCAAGCTATTAAAGAATCATCGAAAACACTAAAACCAAACGATAGAAAACTCGCTGCCCTTCACAACAATCTTTCGATGCTTTATAGCGAAACCGGTCGCACGAGTGAGGCAATTGAGGAGCTTAATCAGGCGCTTGAGATTTTGCAAAATACGAGCACGGATCCTGATCACGACATCGATATTGCCGCCACGCACACGAATATTGCGCTTGCTATGTTGCAGAAGTGCTCACAAGAACGAACGCAAGAACGAACGCAAGAACGCACACAAAAGTCAGATGCAAATACTAACGCGGTTCATGTTAGCAATATTCTTGAATCCGCTTTTAAGCACGCTTCGACCAGCGTTCGCATGTACGTCACTGGAAATAACGAAAATCAACCGCACTACGCTTCTGCTTTGGCAGGTTTTGCGCAAGTTCAGTGTGCGCGCGGCGAGTACGCTCAGGCGTCGGAAAGTTACAGTAAAGCGCTTGATTTGATTGCGAAATGTTACGGAAAAGATAGCGAATCTTACGCGATTACAGCGGAAAATTTGCAGCAGACACGCAAGTTAGCAGAAAAAGTTACGGCGACTGGCGCGGCGAATGTGATTCAATACGATTCTGAAAAGTCGCAAGCAACCGATGAGCAACAGCCAGAGTCAAATAAAACCATAAAATCAATCAAAACTGTAAAAACAGAAAATAATCCAAAAATAAAAACCGGCATGCAACTATCGCAATCATACTGGCAAACTTACGGAAAGCCGTTACTCGATCAGCCAAAATTCGCGAAATACAAGAACCGCATAGCTGCAGGATTAGTTGGTCACGGTTCGGAATGTTACGGTTTTGACGACGAGATTTCGCGCGACCACGATTTTGGTCCCGGCTTCTGCTTGTGGCTCACCGACGAAGATTACGCGGAAATTGGCGCGGATTTGCAAGACGCTTACGACGCACTTCCGCGAAAATACGCCGGTTTTGACTCTCGCAACGAAACGCCGCGCGCCAAGTCACGCGAAAGTAGCAAGCGCGTCGGAGTGTTCAGCATAAGCGAATTTTTCGAAAATCTAACCGGCTTCCCCACTGCCCCAACCGCAAACGAGCCGCACTTATGGCTATCACTAAGCGAGTCAACTCTTGCCGCAGCGACGAACGGCAAAATTTTCGCGGATCCTCTTGGCGAGTTCTCAAAAACGCGCCAAAGTTTCAAACTCATGCCGGACGACGTGCGAATCTCACTAATCTCCAGAAGACTTGGCATGATTTCGCAAGCCGGCCAATACAATTTCCCACGCATGATTGCGCGCAAAGATGCATCCGCCGCGTGGCTTTCTATAAACGAATTCGTGCGAGCAACCGCTTCCATTGTTTTTCTGCTCAACAATCCCGTAAATGCAGGCTACTTGCCGTACTACAAGTGGCAGTTTGCGACATTGCGAAAGCTAAGCAATCGCATGGCTTCTAGGCTTCCGGAAGTGTGTGGAAAACTTGAGTCAGTAATGCGACTTTCTTCCGCTGCTTGCTTTGGTGGCGACGGCTCCGGCGGCGACGGTTTTGGAGAAGGTGGCAAAGGAGCGGGAATTGCGCAAAAGCAAGTTACGCAAATAATTGACAGTATTTGCGAGGATATTGTGCGCGAGTTGCAATACGAGGGCTTAAGCGATTGCGGCGAAACTTTTTTGGAATGGCAGCGGCCGTACGTTGAAGCGCATATTAATTCGCGCGCTTCGTGCTTAAGGAGCTTATGATGTGCGATTTATCAGCAAATACGGAAACGCAAAATCCAGAAGCGCAAAATTTGGAAGCGCAAAATCCAGAAGTGCAAAATCAAAAATCAGAAAAGCTTGCGGAAGAAATTACAAAACTCGAGTGGGATCAGTTCCAGCTTACGCAAAACGAGGGCGGACGCGCGAATTGTCAAGGAAACTGGCCAACTTTCCGCATTATGCGCATGAGTCAATTTTTGGCGTGGCCGCTGGATTTGCAAGAGTCTTATAAGCAGGATCTTGAGCGCGCGAATAGCGACGGCCGCAATTTGATTACGGAAAAGTATGCGCGAATGATGGAGTCGACTGCGACGGAAATTTTTGAGCGCACGATTAAGCCTTATATTAAGCCGATTTTAGAGCCTAGAAAAAGTTCGCAGGAGCAGATTATTTTAACGCAAGTTGAGTGGGCTGCGGATTTTCGCAATCGATACCCGCATTTGGGTCTTGCAATGCGCGCGCTTAAAACTAGCGAGGATACGGCAGAAAATACGTCTTTTGAAACGTATTTGCGAGGCGAATTAAGCACGTATTCTGACGCAACTTTCGCAAAATACCAGCGTTTTGTGAATAACTTGCGCGCGGAAAATATAAATCTTACGCAAATAATAATTGCGAATACTGTGCGCATGTATGGCTACGATTCGCTCGAAGCTGCTGAGAGCGCGCAATAAACCGCGAGCGTTTTCAGACTCTAACGCAGATTACAAGCGACAAGCACTACGTATGTTGCTAACATTATTCTAATCTGATAAAATTTCAAATAGTCCCTCGAATAGTCACCCGCTGGTGCGCGTTTCTTTACATAACGTAATGAATAGAGGGACTGTAATTTTTTATCTGTTATTCTCGAAATCAGTACAGAAGTTATCTGTTATTTGCGGCAAAAAATTTTGCAGATTAGCAAAATTTTATTTGTCATCTGTAAACACCCAATACGTTCCTAACGGCTTATTAGTCCTATAAGCAAAAGTATTAAAATGCGCTAATGCTTTTTGGTTACCAGTTTCTAATTTTGCGTGAACAGCTCCAGCGGTCATATCCGCCAATTGAATCATTGGATTGGTTTTTGAATCAACAAAATCAACCTTACTTAATGTTCCTGGACATACTTTATTAACTATATTCATTAGATAATCTGCATCAGGAATAGAAAAAGCGCGAGTATCCTGCCCATCAATATACAAAACACATTCCCTGACCGCCCCAAATGTGTGCGTAAAAAGCTGACGTATCATATAACTTTTTAGTAGCCTAGGATTACTTAATAAATTTTTACTACGAATTTTAGTTTTGTCTGCAATAATTACTCGTACGTGATAATTGGCTAATTTCATGCAATCAAAAAACACATCTTTAAGCTTAGGATGCGTTTTATTATATTTAAATTCTCGATCATACTTATGAAAGAATTCACCATTTTGTTCCTCACACCTTGCTGTTTCCATCAACTTCCAAGCATGAGTAATGTCTTCAATAGTATCGAAAATACATGCTGCTATCACGACATATCTCGTTGAACCTCTGTCGTATTTAAACCCAGAGTCACCAGAATCATCTATATAAGCAAACATAAATTAAACTATACAAAATGTACATGAATTGTAGATTATGAATTTATGAATTTAAAATAGCTTTCGCAGTTTTAATCGGGTTATCGCACACTTTCATGCTGGTTTTACGCTCACGAACAATGCTTTCATGCGTTACGCAAACGCTGCGTAACACTATCTCTAATTGCAGTACTTTTATTACTACTGTTATTCATCGAGAATCTCCAAAATATCGTCAACTTGCAGAAGAATACCAAATTGTTTGGCATATTCGCGCAATCTATGTACGTTTTTATTAGGATTCCTCACATACGCACGCAAAGCCTTACCAAATATCTCTGAATCCTGACGCCTACGATTCCTAACCAAATCGCAGATAGTGCGCTCCATATCACAAGACATCACATAATTACCAATAATTGTACGCACCCTTGTAACGCCAATTTTATACCATTCTTTCCTAATTTGATGCACTTCAACATCATTTTTTATACGCCATGTGTTATAACCCTGACATACCGTAACTTCGTTTATAAACGGCATGCGATCTGTAAGATTATGCAAATACAAAGCAGTTTGGTAAGAGTATATGCAAGCTTTATTGCGAAGTTGGAAAAAATAAAGTTCATCGTAATTATTTGAATTGCTATCAAAATACACACCGCGCGCAACTCTTTCCAAATCATTATTTTTGACCATGCTAGTTAGATACCAAGAGTCAATTCCTGCGGAAGAAACTTCTTTTGCTGTGATGATACCGTTATTTTTCTTAACAATTTCTTTAATCGCACTAATATTTGTTATCTTTTGATTTGCTGTTACTTTTACCATCACATACCAACCTGCTCGAACCATTTTACGAATAACAAAAGCTTATTAAAAACTTGCTTTTGTGCTTTATTATTATATAAATAACGCACGAATACAAGTAAAAGTTAACTATAGACTCATAGCGATAACTTTGATTCAGCCGAGCGCGCGCAGATTAGAATGCCAATTAAGAATGCAGCTTAAGAATAGAGCAGCGACGCTGCAGAAGCGGCGCGAGAGTCACCTTCGAGAAAAAGCGTGGAAGCAGCGGAAAGACCAGTTTGTTGCAAAAACTCGCGGTAAAGCATTACGTCTGGTTTGCGCAAATGCGATTCATAAGATGCGCAAACACCGTTAAGCTCGCCGAGTATTGGGCAAGTTTTGCGCGCGAAGTCTAGCCAATCGCAAGGAGCGTTACCAAGCGCCCACACGCGCACGCCGTTCGCAATCAACTCGCGCGCCTGACCGCAAGCATCCACACGCTCGCCGGCAAAACCGCGCTCGAAACGCTCAAAATACAAGCGATACAGCCACGTAACCGCAGGCCCGTGATGCTCGCTAAACGATTCAAGCACGCGCTCAATACTCCACCCAGCCTCGCGCAAAGACTCGTGAAACTCAAATCCCCATTCCGGCTCGAAACTA
Organism: Gardnerella sp. DNF00753; assembly: GCF_049244275.1. NCBI lineage: Bacteria > Bacillati > Actinomycetota > Actinomycetes > Bifidobacteriales > Bifidobacteriaceae > Gardnerella > Gardnerella sp. DNF00753. Next base: position 367,283 of record NZ_CP058393.1, on the reverse strand, counting down.
AAAAGCACTTCCCCAATAAAATCCGGATAATCTGCAGCCAGAGTGCGGCGCGCATCCCAATCTACCAGCAAATTCAAGTCAAAAACAACGTCGGAAATTCCGCGCGAAGCATACTCGCGGATACTATTTTCGCGCATATTATTTATACCGCAAATATCACAAATTCCGCTTGCACTAACTGCTTTTATTTCAGCGCACATAATTCCCACTTGTTTATGCCGATATTAAGAAGAACACTAAAACAACCGTTAATATGATTCAAGTCACGCGGTTGGCGGAATGCCAGCGCCCATATCATCAGCGCCCATCAAACCAGCGCCACCAACTACCCCAGAACCATACATTCCAGCTGCAAAGTTCGCCTGTAAACTGTTGAGATTGTAGCCAAGCGCCTCAAGCTGCGCGCGGCCGTCCTCATTAATGTTTTCAACGCTCCAGCGCGGCTTCCACGTCCAATCGATGCGAAACTCTTCCACCAAGCCTGCGAGCGCATTCGCACACTCGTCCTCAATCAAATCCGTAAGTGGGCAAGCCGGAGTTGTAAGCGTCATTGTAATAATCGCGCGACCTAGCTCGTCAATCTCAATGCCGTAAACAAGACCTAAATCAACAACATCAATGCCCAATTCCGGATCGACAACATCGTGAAGCGCTTCCTTAATATCTTCTTCGGTAACCCTTCCAATATCGTTCGCACTTAAAGGTGCCGACGCCGCCACCTCAACTGCCGATTGCGCATCGATTGCCGATTCATTTTCTGCCATAATATTCCTTGCTTTGCTTGTACTAGATTTCGATTTTACAAGCTGCCAAGAATTTGCGGATTCAAGTTTTGCGAAGCTTTTGCAATGCTGTCTTTTAAGCCTTCCCACGCCAAAAGCGCGCACTTAATTCGCATTGGGTAGCGCGATACGCCTTGCAAAACCATTGCATCTTCCAGCGCATCTTCGTCCTCTTCGTTTTCAAAACCTTCGCCGCGAGATTCCATAAGTTTGTGGAAAAGCGCGTCTAATCGCAAAGCTTCGTCAACCGATTTTCCTTCGACTAAATCAACCATCATCGAAAGGCTTGCTTGCGAGATTGAGCAGCCGTGACCATCCCACTTAACGCTTGAAATTATTGGGTTTTTTAGGTCCGCGCTATTTGAAATCTCCACGCGCATTGTTACTTCGTCGCCGCAAGTTGGGTTGAATTGGTGCGATTGGCCTAAAGCTGAGTTTTCGCCAGATGTAACAGCGCAACTTTCGTGAGTATTGTTTAGGGTGGTTTCAGCAGATTTTTTATTTTCAGAAGAGTTGGCAGATTCTTTATTTTTGGCAGATTCGGCAGATTCTTTATTTTCTGCAGATTCTTGAGTTTCTTCATTTAGTTCTGCTTTTGCGAGCGCATCCGTGCTTTCGAAATGAGTTTTTCCGTGCGGATTTCTAGCAGCATCTAAAATCACCTCTTGATACATGCTTTCCAAGCCGTCACCAGACGTATCCCCAAAACCTGCACCTGCACCTGCGCCAAAACTCATATCAAACATACGCTCTCCTTACCTACTCTAACTCGCTAAAACACTAACTAGCTTGCTAACAACATTATGCACCAAAGTAGGCGCGAACATGGGAAACTGCTTCAACAAGCGCGCGAGCTTCGTCAATCGTGTTGTAGACTCCAACAGACGCACGATTTGAAGCGTACACGCCAAAATGACGATGGATCGGCTGAGCGCAATGATGCCCAACACGAATCGCAATACCCTGCGCGTCCAAAAACTGTCCAACATCATGCGGATGCACGCCTTCAACTTCAAAAGCAACCGTGCCAATTCGATTCTCTAAATCAGTCGGCCCCAAAATGCGAACGCCAGGAACATCCTGCAATTTTAGCAATTCTGCAGCAATTTCCTGCTCATGCTCTGCTACTTTATTCATGCCAACCGCGCGCAACCAATCCGCAGCAACTCCGGCTGCAACCATTTGCGCAACAGGCTGAGTTCCAGCCTCAAAACGGTAAGGCGCATCCATGTATTGAGCCGGCTTGTTAAGCCACGCAAGCTCCACCATTGAGCCGCCGAAATTGGCAGGCGGAAGCGCATCCAAAAGCTCACGGCGACCATACAGGAATCCAACTCCCGTAGGACCGTACATTTTATGCGCACTAAAGGCTGCAAAATCAACGTTTAACGCGTGGAAATCAACCGGAATATGCGGAACTGACTGGCATGCGTCGAGCACAAAAATCGCGCCGACTTCGTGAGCGCGCTTGCAAATCGACGAAACATCCGTAATAGCGCCAGTAACGTTGCTAATATGCGTAACTGCAACGATTTTCGTGCGCTCGTCAATAATCGTGCGCAAATATTCAGCATCAGTGCGCACGCGGCCGTCCTCTGTTACATCAATCCAGCGAAGCTCCGCTCCAGTGCGAAGAGCCAGCTCTTGGAATGGAAGCAGCACAGAGTGGTGGTCGGCTCTGGAAACTACGATTACGTCGCCTTTGTGCAGGACGAAATTGCGATGGAAGTCGGTTGAGGTTGCGGTTGAGTTTGTAGTTGCGTTTGCACTTACATTAGCTTTTGCACTAGCGTTACCAATAGCAGTTGCGAGAAGATTAAGTGCGCCTGTAGCACCCGGAGTAACAACAATTTCCTCGCTGCCAGCATCCGCACACGCTCCAACAAGACGCGCAACTTTCGCACGCGCTTGTTCAAACGCAACCGTGGAAAGAGCCGCCAACTCGTGCGCTCCCCTGTGGACTCCTGCGTTAATTGTTTCGTAAAACTCTTTTTCGGTGTCGATTACAAGCTGCGGCTTTTGTGAAGTTGCTGCAGAATCCAAGTAAATCAAGGGTTTTCCGTGCACAGTATCGTAAAGCGAAGTGCCGTGAACTGTGCGTCTCAAAATCGGAAATTGTTCGCGCAAATCGCTAAATTCTCGCATAATATTTTCTTCAGTCATATTAAACCGCTATTTTTACGCTTTTACGTAATTTTTTACGAATACATAAACAGATTAAGCTATCACCTAAGCTGCGCTTACGCCAGTGCCGACTCGGTTGCGCCTTCCGGCAAATACTTGTCGTAGCCTTCTTCTTCCAGCTCGTCTGCAAGCTCCGGGCCTGCAGTCTTTACAAAGTGACCTTGCGCAAAAACGTGCACAATATCCGGCTTAATATACTTGAGGATTCGCGTGTAATGCGTAACCATCATAATGCCCAAACCGGTGTTTTCTTTGGCGCGATTCACGCCTTCCGACACGATTCGAAGCGCGTCAACGTCGAGTCCGGAATCAGTTTCGTCCAAAATCGCAAACTTTGGCTTTAAAAGCTCTAGTTGCAAAACTTCCGCGCGCTTCTTTTCGCCGCCGGAGAAGCCTTCGTTTACTGAACGAGACGCAAATTTTGGATCCATTCGAAGCTTTTTCATAGCCTCGCTAAGTTCTTTCACCCAGCTTCTTAAAGATGGAGCTTTGCCTTCAACTTCGGTTTTTGCGGTGCGAAGGAAGTTCGTCATAGATACGCCTGGTACTTCTACTGGGTATTGCATTGCAAGGAACAGTCCGGCTTTTGCGCGCTCGTCAGGAGTCATTTTCAAAATATCTTCGCCGTCGAGAAGCACCTGGCCAGAATCAACTTCGTACTTTGGATGACCTGCCAAAGTGTAGGCAAGAGTAGACTTTCCAGATCCGTTAGGACCCATAATTGCGTGCGTTTCGCCAGAATTAACCGTAAGATTTACGCCTTTTAAGATTTGCTTGCGACCTTCTTTTGTTTCTACAGAAGCGTACAAATCTTTAATTTCCAAAGTTGACATGATTTTCTCCTATTCTTCCGTTCTTGCAAGACGGCGCTCAATCGCCTTCATTAAGTGATCAACAATTTCCGGAACGCCAATTTCTTCAATCAGCTCGTTAAAGAATCCGCGCACAACAAGCTTTCTTGCCTCAATCTCACTAATTCCGCGAGACTGCAAGTAGAAAAGCTCTTCGTCGTCAAATCGTCCGACTGAACTTGCGTGACCGGCACCAATAATGTTTCCGTTTTCAATTTCCAAATTCGGCTCAGAATCGGCGATTGCGCCAGGAGTGAGCACTAGATTACGGTTCAACTCGTACGAATCCGTGCCAGGAGCTTCCGGCTTAATAAGCGCGTTTCCAACCCAAGTTGAATGCGCGTCCTTTCCTTCCAAAGCGCCCTTGTACACTACTCTGGACTTGCATTCCGGATGATTATGCACAACCATCGTGCGGTGCTCCACGTGCTCGCCCGGATCCACAAAATACATGCCGAGCATGTTCAAATCACCCTGCTCGCCGCCAAAATCCTGATCCATGCGAATGCGCACAACATCTCCGCCAAGAGTGACCATCGTATGACGAAGCGAAGCTCCCTCACCCACGTGAATACGCTGGTTTCCAACGTGTTTGCTGCCTGAATCCCACTCTTGAATAAAGGTAGTAGAAACGTGCGCGTGCTTTCCGAGTATGATTTCCACGCCTTCAGCAAGTTTTGCGCAGCCGGTGTGTTCGATAATAATATCTGCGTTTGTGCGAGAATCTGCTTCGATTACTAAGTGCAATGCGTCAAGTGATTGCACAGCGTTTTCATTTGCGCTATTCGCGAGATTACCCTGAATTTTTAGCACGATTGGCTTTTTGATTTCGCCAGATACGTGAAGTACGTGCGCGTGCTTCGCCGCATTCCATGCGACTGCAGCCGCGCGATCAGAAGGCTTCATGTCGGTGTGAGGAGCCTCGTTTTGCGGCTTTACTTGCAAACTTACGGAACCGTCGCTTCCAACGTAAGAATCATCCAAAGCGGCTCCGCCAACGCCTTCAAGTGTTACTTGGATACTATTAGAAGGCTCGAAACGCTCGAAAAACTCGGAAATTCGCTCAACTGGAGTGTATCGCCAATCTTCCTGCTTACGCGTTGGAATCGCAAAATCTTCCACGTTAAAAGAGCGCACAGATTTGTCTGCACTAGAAGGCATTGCTGCAGGAACCGCGTAAGGATCATTAGGATCTGCTACAGGAATAGCAATTTCTTTTTCCGTCATTTTATTGCCTAAATTCTCTTTTAAATCTTCGCTCATCAGCCCACGGATCCTTCCATTTGCAACTCAACTAAGCGATTAAGCTCAAGCGCATACTCCATCGGCAGCTCGCGGCTAATCGGCTCCACGAAGCCTCGCACAATCATGCCCATAGCCTCTTTTTCTTCAAGACCGCGGCTCATCAAGTAGAAAAGCTGATCCTCAGAAACCTTGGAAACAGTGGCCTCGTGAGCCATCGAAACGTCGTCTTCGCGCACGTCAACATGCGGATAAGTATCGGACCTGGAAAAATCGTCAACAAGCAAAGCATCGCACACAACAGACGAACTAGAGCCCTTTGCGCCTTTAATGATCTTCACAAGACCGCGGTAAGCAGAGCGTCCGCCGCCGCGCGAAATAGACTTAGCAACAATCGTAGAACTCGTGTGCGGAGCCAAATGAATCATTTTCGCACCAGTATCCTGGTACTGTCCGCGGCCGGCAAAGCTCAAAGACATGGTTTCTGCTTTTGCATACGGCTCAGCAAGAATGCAAGCAGGATACTTCATAGTTGCCTTGGAGCCAATATTTCCATCAACCCACTCCATTGTGCCGCCTTCGCGCACATAAGCTCGCTGAGTTACCAAGTTGTACACGTTATTCGACCAGTTTTGCACGGTTGTGTAGCGCACGCGCGCATGCTTCTCTACAACAATTTCAACATTTGCAGCGTGGAGCGAATCCGTGGAATAAATTGGAGCTGTGCAACCTTCAACATAATGCACGTACGAGCCTTCATCCGCAATAATCAGCGTGCGCTCAAACTGACCCATGTTCGGCGTGTTAATGCGGAAGTAAGCCTGAAGCGGAATATCCACGTGCACGCCTTTTGGAACGTAAACGAACGAACCACCACTCCAAGCCGCAGTGTTAAGAGCCGCAAACTTATTGTCGTCAACCGGAATCACGGTTGCAAAATACTTTTTTACAAGCTCAGGATACTTTTGCACTGCTGTATCCGTATCAACAAAAATCACGCCTTGAGCAGCCAAGTCTTCGCGAATCGAATTGTAAATAACTTCCGACTCGTACTGTGCTGCAACGCCTGAAACTAAGCGCTTTTTCTCCGCTTCCGGAATGCCGAGTCTATCGTAAGTTTTGCGAATATCTTCCGGCAAATCATCCCAAGTTTTTGCTTGATCGTGAACCGGACGCACGTAATACTTGAAATCATCCGCATCAAAGCCGCTTAAGTCAACGCCCCAATCCGGCATAGGCTTTTGCAAAAACGCGCGGTAGCCTTGCAAGCGAAGATTTAACATCCACTCCGGCTCGTGTTTGTCTGCGGAAATTGCGCGCACAACCGACTCGTCAATACCTTTTTTTGCAGCCTCGCCTGCAGCATCCGAATCGTGCCAGCCGTAATTGTAATCGCCAAATTCAGCGACAATTTGCTCGTCTTGGCGGATTTTCTCTTCGTTTACGCGAGCGCGATCTGCCACATACTGGCTCATTTCAACGTCTGCAGCTTTATTTTTTGCTGGATTATTAGCATCATTTGCTGCAACGCTTGTATGACTAATATTGCTAGTATCGCTCATACGCTTATAGCACCTCCATGCATAACGCATTGCTACGCTCTTACCTTAGAGCGCAATCGCAAAAGCTATTCCCCAACGTTACTTTTGCATTCTGTCTAGTCTATTTCTTACCTATTCAAGGTTACCGCGTAATGCGATTTCTTGGTATAGCTGTGTTACAAACAAAACGTAATGTTTATCACAATCTAATAAAACAAAAAGCGGCAAAACTTAAGAATCCTAAGTTTTACCGCTTGTTTTTACTTGGCTTAAGACTACTTATCTGCCTTGCTATTTTGTGCAGACGACTGATGTTCAAGAGCAGCCGCAACTAATCCAGCAAACAGTGGATGAGGCTTAGTTGGGCGAGACTTAAACTCTGGGTGAGCTTGAGTTGCTACGTAGAATGGGTGAACATCTTTTGGAAGCTCCACAAACTCAGTCAAATTACCGTCTGGGCTTTGGCCGCTAATGCGCAAACCGGCTTCGCGCAAGCGATCCTTATACGCAACGTTCACCTCGTAACGGTGACGGTGACGCTCGGTAACATGCGTAGAGCCGTAAAGCTCGGCAACAATAGAGCCTTCTTCAAGCGTTGCAGGGTAAGAGCCGAGTCGCATTGTGTGACCCATATCTCCCTTACCATCCACAATATCTTTCTGCTCTTCCATAGTTGCGATTACTGGATCTCCACAATCCTTCTCGAACTCTGTGGAATTAGCATCCTCAAGACCTAGAACGTGACGAGCGTACTCAATAACCATAGATTGCAAGCCAAGGCAAAGGCCAAGCGTTGGCAAACCGTGTTCGCGAGCGTAACGGAGCGCGCCAATCTTACCTTCAATACCGCGAATGCCGAAACCGCCTGGAATAACCATTCCGTCCATTTGGTCAAGAGCTGCAGCAGCACCTTCTTGAGTTTCGCACTTGTCGGCAGCAACCCAGCGCACGTTTACCTTAGCCCAGTTTGCAAAACCGCCAGCCTTAATAGCCTCCGTAACAGAAAGGTACGCATCTGGCAAATCAATGTACTTGCCAACGATTGCAATGTTTAGCTCATGCTTTGGATGATGCACGCGCTCAAGCAAATCTTCCCACTCGTTCCAATCAACATCGTGGAATGGAAGCTCAAGCTCACGAACAACGTAAGCGTCCAAGCCTTCGTTGAACAAAATCTTTGGAACATCGTAAATGCTTGGAGCATCAACGCAGTTCACAACGCCTTCAGCATCGACGTCGCACATAAGCGAAATCTTGTCTTTAATAGCCTGATTAAGTGGACGATCCGAACGCAAAACAAGCGCGTCTGGAGAAATACCAAGCTGGCGAAGCATCATTACAGAATGCTGAGTTGGCTTAGTTTTCAACTCGTGCGCGGCTGCAATATAAGGAACCAAAGAAACGTGCACAAACATGCAGTTTTCTGGACCTAAATCGCGGCGAACTTCGCGAGCGGCTTCCAAGAATGGCTGGGATTCAATATCTCCAACTGTGCCGCCGATTTCCGTAATAATAACGTCTACATCGTCGGAAGCCTGCGCGCGCATACGCGACTTAATTTCGCCAGTAATATGCGGAATAACCTGCACGCACTGACCCAAATATTCACCAGCGCGCTCCTTACGAAGCACAGACTGATAAATCTGGCCCGTAGTTACATTCGCTTTTTGACTTAAGAAAACATCAAGGAATCGCTCGTAATGACCAATATCAAGATCTGTTTCTGCGCCATCTTCCGTAACATAGACTTCACCATGCTGGAATGGGTTCATTGTACCCGGGTCAACATTGATATAAGGATCGAGTTTTTGTTGCAAAACGTGAAGGCCGCGGCTTCGCAAAAGTCGTCCTAAAGACGATGCAGTAAGGCCTTTTCCGAGGGACGAAACAACGCCACCAGTGACAAAAATATGCTTTGTAATATGCTCCTGAGAGTTACCATGTTTTCTTCTAACCATGGAACTCCATAGTATCTTCGAGCCTCGACTCGGGTGTTGTATTAAAAGCGACTTAAAAAGTTATATTAAGTGCGCAACAGCCTCGAGCGCAAGCTTGTAACCGTACAATCCCATGCCAGTAATAGTGCCGGTTGCAACAGGACTAATCACGCTTATTTTGCGGAAAGAATCGCGTGCGGAAGGATTAGAAATATGCACTTCCATTAGCGGCACTCCAGCGTCCAAAACCATGTGAGCCGCATCCGCCAGCGCATAACTGTAGTGCGTGAAAGCAGCAGGATTCATAACAACAGGAGTATGCGTGTCGGCAGCTTCGTGCATCCAATGAACCATTTGCGCTTCATCATCACTTTGACACACTTCTACTTTTAAGCCAAGCTCCGCTCCCCACTTTTCGCAAAGCGCGCACAGAGTTTCAAAATCTTGACTGCCATAAACGTCTGGCTGACGAACGCCGAGACGGCCTAAGTTCGGACCGTTTACAACAAGAACTTTTTTTGGTTGCTGATTTTCCATTATTGCCTCGCAAAGTTAATTATTTTTTATACACGCGCTTAAAAGCTTCTTTAACTGCTTCAATAGGCGGATTGTCTAAATGAATAGGATTCGAAATACCATCCAAAATTACGAAACGTAGCATGTTGCCGCGCGCTTTTTTGTCACGATGCATAAGATTAAGCACGCGCTCAAACGCAGCGTCAGAATCTTCTCTACTCTGCCACGAAGTTGGTAATCCAAGCGAATCTAAAAGCGAACGATGGTAGGAAACATCTTCAGCATCCAAATATCCTAAAATTTGCGCAAGCTCGGCCGCAAAAACCATGCCAACAGCAACAGCGTTTCCGTGACGCCAACGGAAGTGTTCAATCTGCTCAATCGCATGGCCTAAAGTATGCCCGTAGTTCAAAAACTCGCGCAAACCCTGCTCTTTTAAATCACTCGAAACGTGATACGCTTTTACTCTAACAGTGCGTTCAATAAGATTCACAATAAGCTCGTGAAGTTCGCTATTATTTTCAATTTGATTCCCATTAAATTCGCGCAAAAGCTTAGCATTATTCGAGTCGCTAAGAATCTTCAAAATTTCGCCGTCTAGAATAAAACCAGATTTTGCAACCTCACCCAGGCCTTCAATAAGAATATCGTTTGGAAGAGTTGAAAGCGTAGAAGTATCTGCCAAAACGCCAGCTGGAGTGTAAAAACTTCCAACCAGATTCTTGCCAGCATCCGTATTTATACCAGTTTTTCCGCCTGTTGAAGCGTCAACCATTGCAAGAAGTGAAGTTGGGCAGTTTACGTAACGAATTCCACGCATCCAAGTTGCAGCAACAAAGCCGGCAACATCCGTAGCAGCGCCGCCTCCTAAGCCAACAATCGCGTCGGAACGCGTAAAACCAGCTTCACCTAAGCGCGCCCAAATTCCGCTCGCAACTTGAATAGTTTTTCCAGCTTCAGCATCCGGCACAAGTATGTCTAAAACTTCATAGCCTGCTTGGCGCAAAATTGCGCGAGCTCTGTCACTGTGGCGCTGAACCGGCTGCGTGTGAACTAACGCCACTTTAACCGGCTTAGTTCCAAGCATTTGCGGCAAAAGTTGCATGGCTCCGTCGCCAATTCGCACATCGTACGGCTCAATCGCTTCACCTGTAACATGCACTATGCGTTGCATAATCATGCTCCTTAACTTTTCTGCAGCCATATACGGATTTGAACCTTTTGTTGGCATGTGAATATTTGATACTGCCCTAAAAATTGGGTCTCGCTGCTCAAATAATTCCATCCAACGCTTTTTAGCGTCTTGGCCGATTAGCATAGGGCGATTATTGCTCCAGCCTGCGCGCTCAATAGCATCGTCTGCGCTGGTTTGCAAATACACTACGCGACCGCCAAGATTCACGTATTCTTTTAGCACTTCCTGCGTTTCTTTGCGAACAGGAGCGCCGCCGCCAAGAGAAATAATGCCGGAATCAGCCTGATTTTCTAAAATTACGTTTCTAACTATTCTTGCTTCTATATCTCGGAAGGATTCCTGACCAAACTGCTCAAAATATTGAGTAATTGGCATATTAATTTCGCGCTCAATCATGTCGTCCGTATCGCAAAAAGGCAGATTCATAAGATGCGCAACTTCGCGACCAACGCGCGTTTTTCCGGCGGCAGGCATGCCGATAATAACAACTAGCGGAATTTTAGTATTGCTCATTTCATATTCTCCGGCCAGGAAGCTAGGTAAGACTCTATATTCCGGCGCGTTTCTTGCAAAGAATCTCCACCAAACTTTTCCAAAGCATACTTTGCCAAAGTAAGTCTTACCATTGCTTCTGCTACTACGGAAGCCGCTGGAACAGCAGTAAAATCGGAGCGCTGATTAATAGCTTGAGCAGCTTCGCCAGTAAGCACATCTACTGTGCGCAAAGCGCGCGGAATAGAAGGAATCGGCTTCATTGCGGCACGCACGCGGATAATTTCGCCGTTTGACATACCACCTTCAATGCCGCCAGCGCGATTAGTTAGTCGGGTAATTTTACCGTTTTCGCCTGTTACGATTTCGTCGTGCGCGGCCGAGCCTGGGCGATCTGCTTCTTCAAAACCGTCTCCAATTTCCACGCCTTTAATAGCCTGGATTCCCATAAGAGCGCTTGCTAAAGCCGCGTCCAAGCGGCGATCTGACTCCACGTATGTTCCAACTCCAGCAGGCATGCCGTAAGCAAGCACTTCTACTACTCCACCTAAAGTATCTGCATTTGCTTTTGCTTCGTCGATGCGAGCCATCATTTTAGCTTCGGCGTCTTTATCTAGAGTGCGAACTGGAGAAGCATCCAAAGCCGCAACATCGTCAGGTGTTGGTAAAGCTAAACTTTTGTTAGTGTAAACGCCACCGATTCCAACAACGTGCGCAACAGTGCGCACACCCAACGCCTGCTGCAAAAACGCATCAGCAATAGCACCCAAAGCAACGCGCGAAGCTGTTTCCCTAGCGCTAGAGCGCTCCAGAACTTCGCGAGCATCATTAAAACCGTATTTGCGCATGCCAGTTAAATCCGCATGCCCCGGTCGCGGCCTAGAAAGTGGCGCGTTTCGACCAACTTTCTCAATCTCATGATCCAAAGGATTTGCGCTCATTACTTCCGTCCACTTCGGCCACTCTGTATTCGCGATTTCTACAGCAATCGGAGAGCCAAGCGTTACTCCGTGGCGAACGCCGGTTAAAATACGCACTTTGTCTTGCTCGAACTTCATGCGAGCGCCACGGCCGTATCCAAGACGACGGCGCGCAAGAGCCGCAACCACATCGCTGCTAGCAATGCGCACGCCCGCCGGCAAACCTTCAATCATGGCAACTAATGCTTCACCATGCGATTCCCCTGCAGTTTGCCATCTAAGCATGCCATTCTCCATTCTCAACTAATTTACGTGTCTAAATACTTACTCTACTAACCACCAAGTATTGAGTGGGTTGTTATTGACAGCAATGCTGCGATTATGGCTGATATTGCTTCTACTGGCACGAATGGTATTGATGCGTTGGTTGGCATGCGGATTTTGCAGTAAATTTTCCATAGAAAAAGCCAAACTAAGCCAACTGCTCCAACTAAAGCAAACCAGTAAATTAAAGAGTCAAAACCGAATAATACCAATGCTTGTGCGATCATTGACGCACTAGTAACATCTCCGAAGCCAACGGAATTTGTTGGAGCGAGTTTTCGCATAATCCAATAAATCACAAAAACAAATACGCAAGAAATACAGCCTAAAATAAGCACGCTAATATTTCCAAACAAAATAATCGAATATATAAGATTCGCAAAAGATTGAAAAATTAGCGCAACAACAACCCAAAGTCTTGGCACTATGCGACTTCTTATATCCGTTACGCAAACTGAAATTAAGCACACAAGCGTTGGTAGCGCCGATATTATCGTAATAATTAATTGCCTCATTAAAGCAAATTACGAAAACTTATAAAACTTTTGCAACCTAAACGCATCCATGTGGTTAAAAGCTATATTTTTAGTTGCCTTCAGGATTGTTGCGCTTGTACTCGTCGCGGAATTTCAAAAAGTCGTCTTTGTTATCCGCAAACTTCGTCTCACCAGTCTTCAAATTCGTGGTGACGAAGTAAAGCCACGGACCATCTTGAGGCTTAATAGTGGCAATAAGAGCGTTGTCTCCAGCAATACCAATAGGCGTAGGAGTCAAGCCCTTGTGAATGCGAGTATTGTAAGGATTATTTGGATTATCTAGCATTGATTGCGTAAGCTTTATAGGCTTTACTCCCGCTCCGTACCCAATTGTAGAGTCCATTCCAAGAGGCATATCTTTTGCCAAACGGTTTAGTATTACGCGCACAACTTTGCCGTAATATTCGCGATTATTCACTTCAGCTTCGGCAATTGAGGCCATAATTAAAGCTTTTTCGCGATCTTCGCCTTTAGGAATACCAAGAGAGTCGAGCTTAGCAATACGTTTTTTTACCATTGCGGAAAGAATATCTTCCGCGCTTTTCATAGATCTTACGTTATAAACTCCAGGCTCTAACCAGCCTTCGATGCTTCCTTTAGCTTCTGGAGGCAAAATTCCAGCTCCCCCATCTGCTAAAGCTGCTTTAAACTTATCCATGCTTATTCCAGATAAGCTTGAAGCGCGCTGCAAAACTTCAGTAGCGTGGTCTCCTGCACGAACGTCAAGGAATCCGCCGGCTTTTGTTTGATCGGAAAGAATATTAACCACGTCAATAGCAGCCATATGCTTTTTAAGCGAGTAAACTCCCGGGTACAAGATTTTATTATTTGCAGCAACTGCGGAAGTAAAAGCTGATTGAGATTTAACAACATTTGCTTTAACTAATTTGTTGGCAACACTAATAGCACCCTCGCCGGTGTCAATAGTAAACTCAACCGTTCCAAAGCCTGGACCTGGCCAGTCTGCAACCGACTCGCTATTTTGAGATAATTTCCACGCGCGAACTGCGCTGTATCCAAAATATCCAACAACAGCTAATACGAATACGAGCAGAATAGCTAAAACTACTTTTGCTCTACGCCTGCGTTTTTTTGCCGCAAGACGAGCTTTAGCGCGTTTTCTGGAGCTAACAGTCGAAGATTCGTCTTTAGAATTAGATGATTTTGACGACGGCTCGCCATCATGCTCAGTCCACTTTGCATGTTTGTCAAAAAATTCGTCAAAATTGTCAGACACGCTATGCTCCTCTTCGCTATTTCTACTTTTTACACGATTTTCAAAACTACTCTGCATTATTTGCGTCAAGCGCAGACTGCAAAATCAATACTGCCGACTGCTGATCTACCATAGGGCGATGCTTGCGAGTAGAAAAATCAGCTTGTAGCAACTGCCGGTGAGCACTAACTGTTGTTAAACGCTCATCCTTCCAAACAATATCAGGTATGTAAGAAAGCGTCCAATCTCCAACATTTTTTGCTAATTCAATGCGTTTAGCTAAATTTTTTCCCCACCGACGCGCTTTTTTCGCAGATTTTCCTTCAGAACCGTCTAATTGAAGAGGCAAGCCAATTACAACACGTTTAACTTGATTTTCTTCTATTAGATTCATGACTTCGTCAATAGCTCTAAAAGAATCTCCAAAAACTTGCACGTTTCCGATTGGATGCGCAAAAGTGAGCTCAGGGTCGGAAAGCGCAAGCCCGACCCTGGCATCACCTAAATCAATACCTAACCACACCATGATTCGTGTTGCTTTCGGTAAAGATTTTAAATTTTAAGCAGGAAGCTACGAGACTCAGGCGAGCTCAGCCACTTGCGCTTTTACAGCTTCCAACGCTTCGTCAATCTTAGAAGCGTCTGTGCCGCCGCCTTGAGCGAAGTCTGGCTTGCCGCCGCCACCGCCGCCAAGAACCTTGGAAGCAGTTCGAACCAAGTCACCAGCCTTAGCACCAAGGCCACGAGCAGCCTCGTTAGTTGCAACTGCAACCATTGGCTTATCATCCTCGTTTACGCCGCTCAAAACTACTACTGCAGGAAGGTCCTCACCTAGGCGAGAGCGCACGTCGAGAACCGTCTTACGAAGAGTTTCAAACGATCCGAAGTTTCCAACGTTTTTAACAGCCAACTTAACGCTTCCGGCACTAGCTTTAGCGGACTCAATCAAAGCTGGAACAGAATCTGCAAGCTGAGACTCGTAAACGGCTGCAAGCTTACGATCAGAATCCTTCATCTTGTTAAGCAAAGATTCCAAACGTTCAGCCAACTCGTCTGGGCGAGCGTTAACCATTTCTGCAAGTTGAGCCACCAAAGTGTGCTCGCGAGCGCCATACTCGTACGCTGCCTCGCCGCAAAGAGCGTCAATACGGCGTACGCCAGAGCCAATAGAAGACTCGGAAAGGATTGTAACCATACCAATCTTTCCGGTGCTCTTAGCGTGAGTACCACCGCAAAGCTCGCGGCTCCAACCGTCGCCGATTTCAACCACGCGCACAACATCGCCGTACTTTTCGCCGAACAAGTGCATTGCTCCAAGCTTAAAAGCGTCGTCGATTGGCATTTCCTTAGGAACAACCTGCAAATCGTCGCGAATACGCTCGTTTACGCGAGCTTCAACGCGGGAAAGCGCATCCTTTTCAACAGCCTTTGGCCACTGGAAGTCGAAGCGCAAACGATCTGGATCAACCACAGAACCGCGCTGAGTTGCCTGAGGACCAAGCTCTTCTCGCAAAGCCTTGTGAAGAGTGTGGGTAGCAGTGTGAGAACGTGCCAAAGCAGCCCTGCGAACCTGGTCAATATTCGTGTTTACAGGAGCACCAACGCTAAGCGTTCCTTCAGTCAAACGGCAGCTGTGAACAATCAAATCCTTGATTGGACGCTGAACGTCGTCAACTTCCAAAATTGCGCCGTCGTCGGAAATAATCTCGCCCTGATCAGCAATCTGGCCGCCGCGCTCAGCATAGAATGGCGTGCGGTCGAGAATAATCTCAACGTTTGCAGGAGCAGTAACGCTTTTAACAGAGCCCTTGCCTGCTTCAACAATTGCCAAAACGTTAGAACGGCTTGAGAAGTCTGTGTAACCGAGGAAGTCGATTGGCTTTTCAAGAGCCTTCTTAATATCGTCGTAAACGCTAACGTCCACGTTGTGACGCTTCTTCAAAGCGTCAGCGCGAGCGCGACCTTTCTGCTCGCTCATAAGCTCGCGGAACTTAGCCTCGTCAACCTTAACGCCCTGCTCGGCTGCCATCTCAAGAGTAAGCTCAATTGGGAAGCCGTAAGTATCGTGCAAAGTAAACGCGTCTGAGCCGCCAACCATAGGGTCGTCCTTTTTCTCTTTCTTAGCTTTTTCAACAGCCAAGTCGAGAATAGTTGTGCCCTTTTCAAGAGTGCGACGGAAAGCATCTTCCTCACCGTAGGCAGCTTCGCTAACCTCGTGGAAAGTATCGTTAAGCTCCGGATAGCTTGGCTCCATAGCTCCCTTAGAAACTGGGAAAAGAGTTGGCAAAACTGGATCATGCACGCCAAGCATACGCATTGCGCGAACAGTTCTACGAAGAAGACGACGAAGAACGTAGCCGCGGCCAACGTTACTTGGGCGCACGCCGTCGCTCATAATCATCAAAGCGGAACGCACATGATCTGCTACAACGCGGAAACGCACGTCAGCATCGTTATTATCGCCGTACTTTACGCCACTAAGCTTTTCTGCAGCTTCAATAACTGGGTAAACTTCGTCAGTTTCGTAAATATTTTCCTTACCTTGCATAAGGTAAGCCAAGCGCTCCAAACCAGCGCCGGTATCAATATTCTTCTGATCGAGCTCGCCAGCAATATGCAAATCAGTTTTAGATTTGACGTTATCAACCTGGTAGTTTTCAAAAACTAAATCCCAAATCTCAATAAAACGAGATTCGTCGGCAGCAGGACCGCCGTCACGACCATATTCAGGGCCACGATCAACGTAAATTTCGGAGCATGGGCCGCCAGGACCAGGGCCGCCGGTAGTCCAGAAGTTATCTTCCATGCCGAAAACTTGCATGTGTTCTGGATCAAAGCCCTCGTTCTTCCAAATTGCGCGAGCCTCGTCGTCATCAGTGTAAGTAGTAACCCAAAGCTTTTCAGGATCGAAACCGTAGCCGCCCTTATCTTGCGGACTAGTTAAAAGCTCCCAAGCGTAGTGGATTGCTTCTTCCTTAAAATAATCACCGAAGGAGAAGTTACCAACCATTTGGAAGAAGGTTCCGTGACGAGTAGTCTTACCAACTTCGTCAATATCAAGAGTGCGCACGCACTTTTGGTTCGAAGCCATACGTCGAGAAGGAGGCGTCTGCTCACCAAGCAAATAAGGAATAAACGGCACCATGCCGGCAATAGTAAAAAGCGTCGTTGGGTTCGGCGAAATTAGGGATGCCGAAGGAACGACCATATGACCATTTTTAGCAAAATAGTCAAGATAACGCTTTGCAATTTCTGCTGTGCGCATACGTACGAACTCCTTGTGTAATTTTTAGCAAGATCTTGTCATGCAAACATTCAATATAGTACTTCAACACTTAACTTAAACAAACTTTTTCAACTAGCATTTTAGTAAAAACGCAAGTCTAAGCAGCAAAAGATTAGTTAAAAATCCTCATGACGACTGTGAGCATAACGAGAATTAAGCTCATCCTCATGCTTTTTACGACTTTCATTAAAATCTTTAAACAATCCCAATATTGTGCTTAAAGTAATATTTTCCGGCTCTTTACTAAACACAAATTTGCGAGCAGAATCAGGCATTTTTGCTTTTAAGTAGGCACGCGCTTTTGTTACAGCAAGCACACCAATTACAATGCCAACACACATCCAAAATAGGCGCTTGAACATTACTCCCCCTTGCTTGCAGCGCTGTTGCTTGCAGAGCTGTTAGAAGATTCTTTTGCAGCGTGACGGCCAGTAGAATGAGAATCGGTCGGAACAGTAGGCTTATTAAAGAAAGAAGCAACCGTGTCTTTTAGCGCGTAGCCGGCAGCCGCAACCTTAACAATAGGTTTTCCAAGGAAAGCACCATACAAATCAGTAAGAGCACCAATATTTGTAACAGTTGTGCGCGTAGCACCTGAAACAGCGTTCACATCGTCAAGAGTCTTATTAACTTGCTTAATCGTCGTAACAGACTCATCAATTGCAGGCATCGCATGCTCACCCGACTCTTTGACAGTTTTCGCAATCTGATCGAACAACTTGCCCAATCTAATTAGCGGATAAATCAAAAAACCCGAAAGCACAGTAAACGCAATCGCGGCAATAAGAGCAGCTATGTCTCCAACGCTCATCGTAACCTCTTTCTGTACCATTTTTGCTTAAGACTTCACCGCGCTGAAAGCTAATACAACAGCAAATCAGACTACAGTTAAAACCATTCGCAATGACTTAAGACTAACGAACGGTAACGACGCATACGTTAAGAAAGCTGCAGCAAAAATCTACTCGTTGTAGCCTTGAATAGTAATAGCGTTATCAATAGGTTTAGTAGTGTCAAAATCGAGCCTGGTTACGCTTCCATTTTCCGGACGCTCGCTTAAATCGTAACCAGCAGGTGCAAAACGGTGCATAAGACTTAAAAGCGTATTTCCGTGCGAAATCTGCAACACGTTATCGCCATCTTTAAGCGAAGAATTTGAGGCGATAAGCTTAAAACCGTCTTCTACGCGAGTCCAATACTCAATATCCGACTCTGCATCGTGGAAAGGATCAGCCTCTTTAAGCATGTCGCGCGTGGCTGCAAGCCCAAACTTTTCAACGATTTCGTTGTAGGTGTGCGCTCCGTTCGGCGCTCCCGCAGCCCACCAAGCCATTTGCATATCTTGGCCTTCAAAATAGCCGTAGCATTGCTCGCGAAAATGCATATCGCTTACAAGCTTTGGACGCGCGTTACCGACAGCTTCGTTTGCATCGAGAATACGCTGAGCCGTGATTTGCGCACGCGTAGTATCCGAACAGTAAGCTGCAGCAAAAGTAATATTTTCTAGCTTTTTTGCAGCCTTGTCCGCATCCTTCAAACCTTTTTCGGTAAGCGGAGAATTTGACCAGCCTTGCAGACGATTGTAACGATTAAATAGCGTCTGACCGTGACGCACTAAATAAAGATGCAGCAACATAGCTCCATTATTACACTACGATGTACATAAGCGTCAAAAGTTGCGCGACAACAAATGCCGGAGAATTTCCCCACGTTTGGAGCGCCAAACAACCCCAAACCCTCCAAACGCGAGATTGATTCCCCGCGTTTGGAGCGCCAAACAACTCCAAACCCTCCAAACGCCGGAGAAAAACACGGCAAATGTTCCATAAAACGCATTGACCCCTGCCACGCGAATGCGCAACAGGGGTCAAGCGGTATGTCCTTAAGAATTAAATCGGCGAATTAACGAGCGTAGTATTCGACGACGTACTGAATGTTGACTTCAACTGGAATCTGATCGACTTCCGGCTTACGAGTCAAAGTAGCCTTCAAAGAGGCAAGATTCACATCGAGATAACCAGGAACTGCTGGCAAAACGTCGCGATGAACGCCTTCTGCAGCCATCTGGAATGGAACCATGGTCTGGCTCTTGGCACGAACCTGAATGGTCTGGCCTGGCTTGACACGGTAAGATGGGCGATCAACAAGATTGCCATCAACCAAAATATGACGATGTACAACAAACTGACGAGCCTGGGCAGTGGTGCGAGCAAAGCCTGCGCGCAAAACCAAAGCATCAAGACGAGTTTCCAAATCGGTGAGCATTGCGTCACCGGTCTGGCCTGCAGTGTGCGTACCCTTCTCGTAAGCAGCGCGAAGCTGCTTTTCGGAGATGCCGTACTGAGCGCGAAGACGCTGCTTCTCGCGAAGACGTACTGCGTAATCGGACTCGGTGCGACGACGAGTGCGGCCGTGCTCACCTGGAGCATATGGGCGCTTCTCGAAGATACGCTGAGCCTTTGGGGTCAAAGCGATGCCGAGGGCGCGGGAAAGACGCACCTGACGGCGAGAACGCTGAATATTAGTCATAACTAATCCTTTAATTCTGTCGTTATCTGAACGGAACGCGAGCCAAACTTTTAGTCAATCGTAAAATCTCCTAAAAATTACTCACGCTGAGCCGGCCTCTCCAGTGCTTCTTCGTGCTAACACACGAACGCGTAAGTATTAAAACGTTGAAATAACGCCATAACTACCGCGCGCCGACCCACTGATGGGCTAAGGCTCCAGATGATGCTTACACAAAATAGGCATCGTTTCTGATTCTACACACCCGTAAGAATAATTGTTGATATTTTAATTCCTCACGTTTGGAGCATTCAAAGCCCGAAAACACTCCAAACGCGGGAAAAATTGCGCACGTTTGGAGCGATACGCCAGTCCAAACCCTCCAAACGCGGGAAAAAATTTAGTGAAGGGAGCCAGCATCCATTGTGTAGGTGCAATCCGCGCTTCGAGCAGCTTCAGAATCATGCGTTACCATAAGAACCGCAGCACCACTATTTGCAGCCTCGCGCAACATTTCCACCACTATTAGAGTATGCTCTGGATCTAAATCTCCAGTAGGCTCGTCCAAAAGCAGCAGCTTCGGATTGTTTATTAGCGCGCGCACAATCATTACGCGACGCATCTCGCCGCCGGAAAGCTCCTTTGGATAGCACCACAGCAAATCTTCAATATGCAAGCGTTTGCAAAAATCAATAGCGCGATTTGAGTAGTAGTCTTCAACGTCTGTACTTTTGCTTTTTTGATCACTACTTTTTTGATCACTACTTTTTTGACCGCCGCTTTTAGCAATCTGCACGGGCAAAAGAATATTGTCATACACAGTAAGATTTGGCAAAAGAGTTTGCGATTGCGTAACAAAACCTATATTTTGCGCGCGCAATCTAGATACTTCCCAATCGCTAAATTCAGGCGCGGAAATCTCCTTGCCTAAAACCGTTACACTTCCGTGAGTTGGCTTAAGCAATCCGGCAATCAAATTTAATAAAGTAGATTTTCCGTTGCCTGATTTTCCAACAATTGCAACAAAATCGCCACTATTTAGCGAAAAACTTACGTTATTTACCGCAGAGAATCTGTGCTTTCGTCGCATAAACTCTCTAGTTACGCGATTAAGATTCAGCACAGAAACAGACGATTTTTCGCTATTTAATACCGTTTTTTCGCACATCTAATCACTCCCCTGCTCGAAGAGTCAAATATGTTTCACGCATTGCAATACGCCACGTTGTAAGCGCCGAAGCCGCAACAACTGCAAGCAGAGAAAGAACTACGCTCACAGCCATCAAAGCTATTACAGGAAGTGCCGTAACTTCCAAATACGGAAGCTGCAATTGGGAAGAAATAAGCGAACTATAAGGGAAGATTATAAGACTTGCAGACGCAACTCCAATAACTCCCCCCGCAAAACCAAGTATTGCAGATTCGCGAGTAGCCACACCCAAAAGCATTTTTCGCGTAAACCCAAGTATGCGAAGAGAAGCAAACTCTTTTTTGCGCTCATTTAGCGAAGTTGCAAAAACAACAATCAGCACAAGCAATCCAACAATCCAACATGCGGAAATTATAAAAGTAAGCGAGCGCGTAAAAACGCCAAGATTAGCCTGAGTTGTTGCGGTAATTCCTCCTGGGAAAACTATGCCAATGCTAGAAAGCCCAGTTGTTTTTTTAATATTTTGCGCAACTTGTTTGGCACTATAACCTTTGCGTACCTTCACTAAAACTGCAGAAATTGCTTTTTTTGCGTACTCTTTTGGAATGGCGGTATGATGCACTTTTGTAGAATACTCAACTACTTGTGGCACGCTTTCGCGGCGCACAAATACTGAATTATCAATGCTTGTGCCAGTTTTTGCAAGCTGAGCTACAACCGGCCACTGGTGACCAAAAAGCCGAACCGTATTCTTGTAGGAAACTAGTACGTTTGCTCCAGCAATCATTTCGCCTTTGTGCAAAGTCTTTTTATGCTGCGAATAAATCCAAGGGCCTATAACAAAATCGGAATCCGGATCAAAACCAATAATCTGCAGCTTTTCCGCGCAGCATCCTGCAGAAAGTGAGGAAATGTACGTTTGAGCGCTCGCCTTTTGAACGCCAGGCGAACGTCTAACTAAATCCTCAATATTATTGGTGAAGTAAAAAGTACTTGATCCGCCGTTAGTAAGTAGCGCCTCAGCTTTAGTATGCGTGCCGTTTGGAATAACCATAATGTCGGCTCCCATGCGTGCGCGCATACTGTTCAAGCCTTGCGCAAGATTCATAGAAATAAGCGAGCCGCCGAAAAATATGGCAGATAAGCACGCTGCAGCTACCAGCAATGCGGCAGTTCTAAGCGGCTTTCGTTTAAGATTTTCCAGCGGCAAACGCTTTAGCGTAATAGTGCGCATAATTTTTGCTTTATTAAGCCGTTTTACAAGCTATGCTATTAGCTATTAGTCTTCTTTGCTATCCAAATACACGGAAATAGCTGCGAACACCAATGCGAGCACGGAAAGAACAATCAGCGTTGGGCGCGTAACCGATGCGCAATGCATCATTGGGCTCTTGCAAACGCCAATAAGGAATGTTGGAACAGCAATCATAAGCAAAGAATTCACGATTACAGCAATGCTCAAACCGATGCGAACATTTTCTTTAACAAAAAGCGCAACAATTCCAAGAACTGCAATAACTAAGCCAATTCCAAGGGCAGCGCGACCAGTGTAGTAGCATGCCATATGCATTCCGCCTTCAGTTTGGCAAACTTTTGCGAAAGTTAGCGGAGCAATAGCAATCAATATGCCCAAAATAATAGATGGAATTGATGCGAATAATTTGTTTTTCATAATTGATACCTCATTAAATGTATATTATTTATCTTTTAGTGCTGCATTTTCCTTAATGCAACACGCTTCTCGGCGCCCACACCTTCAAGCGCCACGTCCCTGCTAAAAAATATCTTACCTTGAACCGCATAAAACGAAATTTTACAATTTTTCGATTGGAGCGACTCGAAGCATTAAGCGCTTTACGCCATCAGAGCCAAAATCGACTGTAATGATTGAGTTTCTGCCCTTATCTTGAGTTGCAAGAACAGTTCCTAAACCGTAAGTGTCGTGCGTAATTTTGTCTCCAACTTGAAAATCTTGAATATTGAGATTGTTGTCTTTGTCTACTACTGAGGAAGATGAGCCAAGTTTTGTAGCACTTGTTGACGACGCGGATTTTGCGGTGATTTTGCGCGTTTTTACAGCGCTTGACTTAGACCAATTCGATTTAGAACCGTAGGATTTAGAACCGTAAGAAGAGCCGGATCCGTAGGAAGAGCCGTAAGACTTTCCAGAACCGTAGGAAGATCCGTAAGATTTGCTGGAGCCGTAAGACCTAGATCCGTAAGATTTAGATCCATAAGATTTAGATCCATAAGATTTAGATCCGTAAGAGCTTCCGCCGTAAGTTGTTTTTTCACCAAAAGCATCGCTGTAATCGTCATCCCAGCCGCCAAAATCACTGTCGAAGTCAGCATCGAAATCGCTGCCAAAACTGCCTCCGCGCGCACGCGACGAACCCCAACGAGTAACATCAGCCTCTTTGCGCTTCCAATCAATCAAATCATCTGGAATCTCATCCAAAAACTGGCTTGGAAGCATATCTTGAGCCTGACCCCACTGCGCACGCACAGCAGCGCGCGTCACATACAAACGCTGCTTAGCACGCGTAATACCAACGTAAGCAAGACGGCGCTCCTCGCAAAGCTCGCCATCGTCTTCCAAAGCACGCGCATGCGGAAAAGTACCCTGCTCCATGCCAGTTAAGAACACAACCGGATACTCCAAGCCCTTAGCCGTGTGAAGCGTCATCAACGTAACTTTGCCAGTGTCTTCGTTTTCATCCGGCAACTGATCCGAATCTGCCACAAGAGCCGTCGTTTCAAGGAAACCAGCCACGCTGGCATCCGGCGTATTCTGCTCATATTCGGCCGCAACCGACTGCAATTGCGACAAATTATCCACGCGCGAAGCATCCTGCGGATCTTCCGAACGCTGCAAATCTTCCAGCAAACCACTGTCTTTTAAAATGCTGTCAATAACTTTTGAAGGCTTCGAATCGTTATCTTGCATGCACGTCATCAAATTGTGCATAAGATCTCGAAACTCTTTAAGCTTTGCTTCAGTGCGAGTTGGCATGCCTTCAATCGACTCCAAATGCTCCAAAGCTTGCCAGAAGCTTACTCCCTGAGTTTGCGCATACAAGGTAAGTAAAGATTCTGCGCGAGGCCCGAGTCCGCGCTTTGGAACGTTCAAAATTCGACGCATATTAACGTCGTCGTCCGGATTCGCCATGGACTGCAAATACGCGAGCGCATCCTTTACTTCGCGACGCTCATAAAACTTAGTTCCGCCAACCAGCTGATACGGCAAACCCGCCTTAACAAGCGCGTCTTCCAGCGAACGCGACTGCGCATTTGCGCGGTACATAATTGCAATATCCGAGTAAGAAACGCCTTCCTCGCCAGCTAAGCGCGCTATTTCCCCAGCAATCCAAGCCGCTTCCTGCTGAGCGCTGTCTGCAGCGTAGCCGCAAATTGGAGCGCCCTGGCCTAGTGCAGTCCACAATTTTTTAGGCTTACGGCCCTGATTATGCGAAATAACAGCGTTTGCAGCGTCCAAAATTGTTTGCGTAGAGCGATAGTTTTGCTCAAGCATGATAGTCGTTGCGTTCGGGAAATCTTTTTCAAAGTCTTGAATATTGCGAATATCTGCGCCGCGGAAAGCGTAAATTGATTGGTCGGAGTCGCCGACGACGGTGATTGATGCAGGAGGATCAGCTGGTTGCTGCTGCGCCTGCTGTGCTGCATCTGCGCCGCTTTGTGCCGCATTTGCGTTAGATTGTGTTGCGTTTGCGCGAGATTGCTTTACATCCACGCCCGCAAGCTCTCGAACAAGCTCATACTGCGCGTGATTAGTATCCTGATACTCGTCAACCAAAATATAGCGGAACTTGTGACGGTAGTATTTAGCAACTTCCGGAGCTTCTCGCATAAGCTGCACGGTTCGCATAATCAAATCGTCAAAATCAACAGCATTAGCCTGAGCCAAACGATGCTGATATTCCGCATAAATCGAAGCATACACGGCCTCAGCATTCCCAGCGTGCGCAATCTGCTGGCCCAAAACGCCCGGCTTGTAATCGTTGGCATACATGTCTAGCTGCTCTCGCCAACCAATCAAACTATTCTTGCAATCCGAAATCTTCGCCAAAATATTTCGCGGAGTAAATCGCTTAATATCAACGTTAAGCTCGGTTGCAATCATTTTTACTAAACGCTCGCAATCAGCAGTATCGTAAATAGAAAATCCCGGTTTTAAGCCAATACTTTGACCCGACCTGCGAAGTATTTTCACGCATGCGGAATGGAAAGTCGAAACCCACATTGTATTTGCTTCGCTGCCAATAAGACTGCTTAAACGTTCGCGCATTTCGGCGGCGGCTTTGTTGGTAAAAGTGATCGCTAAAATTTGGCTAGGCCACGCGCCTTTTTGGCTTAAAATCCAGGCGATTCTGCGCGTAAGAACTCGCGTTTTGCCGCTACCCGCGCCTGCGCCAATAAGAAGAGCCGGGCCGTCGTACTGCACGGCTTTAGATTGCTGCGGATTTAAGCCTTCGAGTAAAGATTTTTTAATTACGCACATATTTAATCAGGTTTACCACATACTGCAGTCGTTTTTGCGTGATTTGTGTCACACGTTTGGGTATGCTTGAGCGTACTGCAATTTAATAAGCAAGTGCAATCTGCAAATGTAATCTGCTGTAATTGCAATGTATTTGCAATGTAAGTTACGCAAGAAGGGGAACATCGTGCAAGAACTGGAAGAACGCATCCTAGAAGACGGTATTGTAAAACCTGGAAACGTTTTGAAAGTAGACGCTTTTTTGAACCATCAGTGCGATGTTGAGCTGTTTGACCACATGGGAGCCGCTTGGGCTGAACATTTCCGCAATGCTGGCATCAATAAGATTCTTACGATTGAAGCTTCCGGAATTGGAATCGCTTGCGTTGCTGCACGCCATTTTGGCAATATTCCAGTGGTTTTTGCGAAAAAAGCGCAGTCAATTAATCTCGATGGCGACCAATACGTATCTACCGTATTCTCTTTTACAAAGCAGCGCGAGTTTCCGGTAATTGTGTCGCGTAAGTACTTGAGTGCGGAAGATCGCGTGCTTATTTTGGATGATTTTTTGGCTAACGGCAAGGCTTTGCAAGGTTTAATTGATATTTGCGATCACGCTGGAGCTACAGTTGCCGGAATTGGTATTGCGATTGAAAAAGGATTCCAAGGCGGTGGCGACTCGCTTCGTGAAGCCGGATACGACTTGGATTCGCTGGCGATTGTGGATGCGATGGATCCTGTTGATGGCTCAATTTCGTTCCGTAAGTAGCGAGTGTGCTACTTTCTTTTCGATGTTCTTGAGTATCGTCTATGAGTTTTGACTGACGTTCTTGTTCTTTTGTTTTGACGAGGCTGGAAAATTTGTGTTTGCGCACGTCCCGTCCTTCGGGCGCTCTGGCTGCTAAAGGCACTTATTGCGTTCGCCTATCTTTAAAGAATGTAGCTTCTCAGTCCTCTTTTAGTGCTGAACACAATTTTTCCAGCCTCTCAACACATTAAACCGCAACACAAAACTCATAGACTCGTTAAGTTAGTTACGAAAGTGCGTGGCTTACTAAGTGCAACTAAAGTCACGAAATTAAGCTGCGGTTTGATGTGTGGTATGTGTGCCCGGTGTGGTGTTAGCGGAAGCACAGATGTTAGTGTTCGCTAATCAACAAGTAATCACTTTTCACAGAATACATAAACTCACTGAAGTAAGTCTAATTGTGAAAAAACCGAGAAGAATTTTTTGAGACTCTCGATTTTGCTCAGGAATACGATAAAGTAGTCCGGTTGGTATGTTGCAATTCAAATGCAACAAACAATTGATTAGGTGGCTAAACATATGACTGAAGTGGTGATTGCGAGCGCTGTACGCACGCCCATTGGCAAATTCGGCGGCAGCTTATCTTCGCTTTCCTCAGTTGATTTAGGAACGATTGCCGCAAAAGCCGCAATCGAACGCGCAGGTCTTAATGCTCACGACGTAGATCAGGCCATTTTTGGCAACGTTTTGCAAGCAGGCAGCGGTCAGAACGTAGCTCGCCAAATCGCATTGCGCGCAGGACTCGACACTTCCAGCTGCGCAATGACTATTAACGAAGTGTGCGGATCCGGCTTAAAAGCAGTGCGATTAGCACAATCTGCAATCGCAATGGGAGACGCGCAAGTCGTTGTTGCAGGCGGCACCGAAAGTATGAGCAACGTGCCATTTTATGCAACTAACTCGCGATTTAGCGGACACAAATACGGAAACTTTTCGCTTATTGACGGCCTGCAGCGCGACGGCTTAAACGACGCTTTTACAGGCGACGCAATGGGCGTTACTGCAGAAAATGTTGCCGCAAAATTTGGTATTACTCGCGAAGCACAAGATATTTTTGCGCTTAAATCTCACCAAAAAGCTGTTGCCGCTATTAAACGAGGCGATTTTGACTCTGAGATTGTGCCAGTAACTCTTGCAGACGGAACTGTTGTAACACGCGACGAACATCCTCGCGAAGATACGTCTTTAGAGCAGTTGTCGAAATTGCGCACGCTGTTTAAGGCGTCGGACGAAAATTCAGGCGCGGAGCGCGAAGTTAGCGAGCGCGAATCTACCGTAACTGCCGGAAACGCAAGCGGAATCAACGACGGAGCCGCAGCCCTCGTACTTATGAGCAAAGATTACGCGCAAGCGCGCGGAATTGAATATCTTGCGCAAATTGTGGGATTTGCAGAAGGCGGAATTGACCCAGATTTAATGGGATACGCTCCAAAACACGTGATGGAACGCATGCTACGCGCAACCGGAAGCAGCGTTGAAAGCATTGATTTGTTTGAGATTAATGAGGCTTTTGCTGCTCAGAGCATTGCAGTTTCGGAGCAACTTCATATTGACGAGTCGAAGCTAAATGTGAGGGGCGGTGCGATTGCACTCGGTCATCCGCTGGGTGCTAGCGGAGCGAGAATTTTGACTACGCTTATGTACGCTTTGCGAGACAGCAATAAGAAAAACGGAGTGGCTGCTCTTTGCGTTGGCGGCGGAATTGGCGTTGCGATGCAGATTAGAATGCGAAACAATTAAGTTAGAATGCGAAACAATCAAGCTAGAATGCGAAGCAATCAGTAGCATTCGTAGTCGGTAAAATCATGAGGTGATTTCGATGACTGCTTTTCGTGAATTAAGCGTGGAAAATCGCATCAAAACCTTAAAAAATGATGGCGCGATAAACGAGTCTGAAGCAACTTTTTTACTTAAGCAGCTTTCGGAAAGTTCTGATACTACGATTCCCGCGGATGTTGCAAATCATATGATTGAGCATCAGATTGGAAAGTACACGCTGCCGGTTGGCGTTGTGCGCGGGCTGATTGTGAACGGCGAGGCTCGGGATGTGCTGGTTGCAACAGAGGAGCCGTCCGTGATTGCGGCCGCGTGCAATGGGGCGAGGATTGCGGCGGCGGCTTGTGATGCGGCAGGTGTTGCGGCTGTTGCTGATGATGAATGCGGAATTATTGCGCACTCCCCACAATACGTAACCACCGCGCAAATTGCTTTTGAAGACGCGGACGGGAGCGTGGCGGCGCGTTTGCGCGAGATTGTTGAGGATTGTGCAAAGGTTGAGGATTTGCTGCGCGTTGCAAACGAGTCACACCCATCAATGAGTAAAAGGGGTGGCGGCGCGCGAAAATGCCGCGCTTCAGCTTTGCACGGCTTCGCCAAACTCGAGATTGACGTAGACACATGCGACGCAATGGGCGCAAACACAGTGAACACTATGGGCGAAGCCGTCAAAGCCCAGCTGGAAAGCTGGCTCGGCGTTGAGGCGCTTGTGGCGATTCTTACCAACACAAGCCGCGTTGCCACCACAGCAGAAGTGCACATACCGGTTGAAGCGCTCGCATCCAGGCGGCTTGAAGAATGCGAACGCGAAGGCGAAGGAAAGCGCCTCGCACGCCGAATCGCGGCATTAAGCGCGCTAGCCGCCAGCGACCCTGAACGCGCCGCCACGCACAACAAAGGAATCCTGAACGGCATTGCAGGAGCCGCGCTCGCGTCCGGAAATGATACGCGAGCGCTAGAAGCGGCAGCACACGCGTGGGCGGCGCGCTCCGGTCGCTACCTACCACTGTCAACGTGGAACACCGAAAGCTTAAACAACCAAACCATACTCCATGGCCGTATTGAAATTCCGCTACAGATCGGCATTGTTGGCGGCTCAATCTCATCTCTTCCAATGGCAAAACTCGCTCTTAAAATCGGCAAATACAAAAACGCAAACGACTTTAGAAACACGCTTGCAGCCCTCGGTTTAGTGCAAAATCTTGCGGCACTGCGCGCGTTGGCAGGCCCCGGCATTCAGGCCGGTCACATGTTGTTGC
The DNA here is from genome assembly GCF_049244275.1 of Gardnerella sp. DNF00753. Taxonomy (NCBI): domain Bacteria; kingdom Bacillati; phylum Actinomycetota; class Actinomycetes; order Bifidobacteriales; family Bifidobacteriaceae; genus Gardnerella; species Gardnerella sp. DNF00753. The sequence continues at coordinate 338,262 of NZ_CP058393.1, read as the reverse complement.
ATGCCTCAAATCTTGCAATCGCAGCCGGCGCTAAAGGCGAAGAAATCGAGAAAATCGCAAAAAATCTTCTGCAACTTAGTCCTGCAGAAAGAACTACGGAAAAAGTTGCGCAATTACTTAAAACATTTCGCGAACCAAGTAAAAATTGAGGAAAATTTAGGGATTTAGGGAAAATGAACACACGAGATACCAAAACCACAACCAATACCACAACTCCACTTGCCGTCGGCATCGACCGCATCTCCTTCGCTACCCCGCACTACTACTTAAATCTCACAGATCTTGCAAACGCGCGCGGAATCGACCCTAATAAATTCACAATCGGAATCGGCCAAAGCGAGCAATCCGTGCCACCAAATCACCAAGACATCGTCACCCTCGCCGCCCAAGCCGCTCTCCCACTGTTACCCCACATCGATAGCAATCGCCTCAAAATGCTAATCGTCGGCACAGAAAGCGGCGTCGACGCAAGCAAATCAAGCGCACTATACGTTCAAAATCTGCTAAAACTCACTCCGTGGGTGCGTGTCGTTGAAGTAAAAGAAGCTTGCTACGGCGGCACTGCAGCTTTGATGATGGCATGCGACTACGTGCGCGCGCACGCCGAAAAAGATCCGCAAGTGCTGGTAATTGCGTCCGATATTGCGCGTTACGGGCTTGCTACCCCTGGCGAAGTAACGCAAGGTGCTGGTGCTGTGGCAATGCTTGTGAGCGCGAATCCGCACGTGCTTAAAATTAACGACGATAGCGTTGTGAAATCCGCGGATATTCAGGACTTTTGGCGACCAGTTTACCAGGATACTGCGCTTGCTCGCGGCAAGTTTTCGACTGAGCAGTATATAGAATTTTTCTGCGACGTGTGGCAAAAGTATTGTGCGCAAAACGATTGTAATTTCAACGATTTTGCAGGACTTTGCTTCCATTTGCCGTATACGAAAATGGGTTTGAAAGCGCTTAAAGCGGCGATGGATACTTGCGATACTACTTGCGCTGATTCTTGCGATAATAGCAACCTAAGCGAGTCGTCACGCAATCGATTACTTTCGCGCTACGAAACAAGCACAAAGTACAGTCGTCGCGTAGGCAATATTTATACGGGTTCCCTGTATTTGGGATTGCTGTCTTTACTTGAGTTAGACGGACTTGAGTTAGACGGACTTGAGTTAGACGGATGCTCTCACGAAAATAGCGAGCTTCCTCCACTTAAAAGCGGCGATAAAATCGGCCTATTTTCTTACGGATCCGGCGCTGTTGGCGAGTTCTTTAGCGCAACTCTTGTTCCAGGATTTAAAGACGCGCTGTTTGTTCGAGAGCACGCGGATATGCTCGATTCGCGCGTGCGATTAAGCGTTGCAGATTACGAGGAGATGTTTTCTAGCGTTGCGCCTTACGCTCCGGAAGATTTCGTAAGCGATACGTCTCACCGCGAGCGCGCACACTTCTTCCTCGAAGGCATCACATCGCAAGAGCGCCACTATAGCTCGAACTAAAGCGAGGCACAAAGTGCGCGGCATAAACTACTCGCTATAATCCTTTATCAAATGAATCTCACCCACAGTAGGCTGACGAGCCGGCAATTCCATCCAATTTCCACCGTCATAGCCACCTGGGTGAGCCGCAACCATAATCTTTTTGCCCGCATACTTTTCAACAAACGCAGCCTGATCTTTATCCGAATTATCAAATCGAACAGAAACAAGATCAAATATCATGTGACTTGGCATAAACCCACCATACATTCCAGTGCGAAAACCGTTACCCGAACGCTTCTGATCTAATGCAATAATGTCAAAAGTACCGTTTCCTTCGTTTCCTTCGTTCAGAGATTTCATAACTTCATCCTTAGCATTTGGATCATTTGGAGTAGTGCCAGGATAATCGTACGCTTCTTCAGCACTCAACCTCTTAACAGTTCCAGAAAAAACTTGATACCCTTTTTCGAGCCACTCATTAATAGTTTTATTCATCTTCTTCTGCTCAGGAGTTAAATTCGGGGTATCAATCAGATTGTTTATATCAGTTAAGTCGTTAACAGACACAAATTTTGGATACACAAAATTTTGCAAACCAGCCAACGAGCCTGTAGTAAATTTGGTCTTAAATTCTATAGGTTTATCAACGTCAACCGTAGATTTATCAAAACTCTTACCATTAATTTTGTATGTATACACATGCCAAGGAAGACCATCAACACCATCATTTTCAGGAGTTTGATACGATCTTGCAACAACAATACCGTCATGATTGCCACCGAAGAAGATAGTGCCACGCTCTTCATAAATATCATGCTTATCTATAATGTCCGGATACGAAACAATCTTTCCATTTTTGTACGAGAATACGTGAATATATTGATCTTCACCAATATTGAAATCTTCAGACGCAGTAACAACCATTTCCGGAATATTGTCGCCATCAATATCCCACAATGCGTAGTAATAGCTGTAATGCTGAGGGAAATTAGTAGAAGTATAAGATCCGCTATCAATCAAATTTTTGTAAGCTTTACCGGCATTTGAGATAATATCGTCTTGAGTTAAAGCTTTAGGTGCGCTTGCGTTATTAAAACTGTTACCTGCAGCATTCAGATTAGAATTTGCGCCGCGAGTTGATGAAGAATTATTATTCGAGCGGAAATACCATACGCAAGTGCATACAACTAGCACAATTACAACAACAGCGGAAATTACGGCAATAATAAGATTCTTAGGTTGACTTAGCGCTGCAAAGAACTTGGAAAACTTCGGTTTGACTGGATTAAGCTGCTGTGTATAAGCCGACGGTTGCGATTGCTGGTATTGCTGAGACGGCTGATATTGCTGAGTCTGCTGGTATTGCTGAGACGACTGGTATTGATTAGACGGCTGGTATTGCTGGTATTGCTGAGTCTGCTGAGGCGCGTAAGTCTGTTGCGGCTGCTGCGATTGTTGCAACTGCTGCGATTGTTGTGATTGCTGATCCTGCGGCTGCTGAGAAGCTGCATCTTCTACTCTTGCACCGCATTTTGTGCAGAACTTGACTGTACCATTGATAGGATTACCACAATTAATGCAAAACATACGAAACCTTCTATCATGCAGCAAATCATAAGCTAAATCGCATAACCATCATCAATTCTAATAGATAAACGATAAAACAAATAATAAAGCTCTGCGCCGGTGTTACGTGAGTCTTAAAACCCAAGTAACACAGCGCAGAGCCAATGCTTAAGTTCAATCAACGCAAGTAAACAAGCAAACAGCTAAACAACAATCTGCCTGCCACACACGTTTCGTAAAATCTCGTAAAATCTCGTAAAATTTCACAATCTAGCAATTTCGTAAAATTTACAAAACTGCTAACGAGAGCTATCTACTACTCAGCCACAACCTTCACGGTGAAGGAAGCGGTGATTTCCGGATGCAACGCTACGGTTGCTGGGAACTCACCAGTGGTCTTAATAGCAGCAACCTTGATTGCGCGAGCTTCCACAGCGGCCTTTGGAGCCAAAGCAGCAGCAATCTTCTCGGCAGAAATGCCACCGAAGAGCTTGCCGGACTCGGAAACCTTAGCAGCGAGCTCAACAACGGTGCCTTCAATCTGAGCCTTAGCTGCAACAGCCTCTTCACGAGTAGCAACAGCCTTAGCCAAACGAGCGCGACGCATTGCCTCAATCTGGGAAGCAGCACCCTTATTCCAAGCAAAAGCTAAACCTTGTGGAATAAGGTAGTTACGAGCATAGCCAGCCTTAACTTCAACAACGTCACCAGAGTGACCGAGGTTGGCAACAGTCTTGGTAAGAATAACCTTAGTTTCAGCCATTGTTACAACCTCTCAATCAGCGACCGGTAGTGGCGTATGGGAGCAAAGCCATTTCGCGAGCGTTCTTCACGGCCTTCGCGATCTTGCGCTGTTCCTGCACGGTTACGCCGGTAATACGACGGGAACGAATCTTGCCGCGGTCAGAAACGAACTTGCGCAGCAAAGCAACGTCTTTATAATCAATTTCAGTAATTTTGGCAGCCTTCAGAGGATTTGGCTTCTTCTTGAAAGGCTTGACCGGTGGTTGCGGCCTCTTGCGTGACATAAGATGTCCTCTCTCAAATCCGTTATGCTATTTATTCGCATAACATTTAACTGATGATGAAATTATTAGTATTAAGCAAATAATATTAAGCAATATTAAGTAAACAGCCTAAAATTCCGGCTCTTGCTCGTCGCCGCCGAAATCAGCGCCGGCACCGAAAGTAGTAAATCCGTCGTTCGTTGGTGCAGAACTCCACGGATCTGCTCCAGCATTCGCATTGGAAGCAGCTTGACTTGCAGCGTAATTCGCGCCGCCAGCATAACCGCCCTGAGCGAAGTTAGGATTACTTGCACCGTTCGCACCGTTACCAGCTCCAGCTGCACGAGATCCGCCAGCAAAACCAGCTGCGGAAGTCTGTCGATTAACCTGAGCAGTTGCGTAACGCAAAGAAGGACCAATCTCATCGATAGTAAGCTCTACTACCGTGCGATTTGAACCATCTTGCGCCTGATACGAGCGCTGCGACAATCGGCCCTGCGCAATAACGCGCATACCTTTAGAAAGACTATTAGCGCAATGCTCTGCCAGGTCTCGCCAAGCTGAGCAGCGCATAAACAATGCAGGACCATCCTCGAACTGATTCGTATTACGATTGAACGTACGAGGCGTAGACGCAATGGTAAAGCTTGCAACAGAAGCACCATTAGAAAGCGACCTTAATTCAGGATCTGCCGTGAGATTTCCCACAACAGTGATAATTGTTTCGCCTGCCATAGTTTGCCTTTTCTTTCTCGCTTTTGCTTGATTTTAAGATCCAACTAAATTCTTGCTAAATCTAACTAAATTCTTGCTAAATTCTTGCTAAATATAGCTAAATCTTACTAAATCTTGCAATTATTTACTTTATTACCTTATTTACTTAGCGTCCTTGCGAAGAATCTTCGTGCGGATTACAGACTCGTTAAGGTTCAAAACACGGTCAAGTTCGTCGCTTACGGCTGGCTCAGCAGTGTAGTTAACCACAACGTAGTTACCTTCGGTCTTGCCGTCAATTTCGTAAGCGAACTTGCGACGACCCCAGTAATCGGTACCGTCAACAGAACCGCCCTCGTTGGTGACGAGCTCAAGATACTGCTCGGTCAACTTCTTAAGACCGTGCTCATCCAGCTCAGGATTTGCAATGAACATCAGTTCATACTTATGTGCAGACATCACCCACCTCCTTCGGACTATCGGCTATGGACTTTCCACAGCAGGAGTGTGTTTGCAAATATGCGCGGCGTTTTGCTGATTTCGCTAGTCTTTAACTCAGAAGTCGCTAATTAGGCAGCTTGCAGCGTTAAAACCGCACATAACTTGGCTATTCTACCCCGCGCTCGCGACGACATAGTTAAGAGATAAAAGTGAAAGACAGAAGCGGAAAATCCGGCCAAAACGACTCAAACGCCGGAAAAGTTGCGCACGTTTGGAGCGATACACAACCCAAAACCCTCCAAACGCGAGATAAGTTCCCCGCGTTTGGAGCGCCAAGCCCTCCTAAACTCTCCAAACACGAGAAAAGTTGCGCACGTTTGGAGCGATACACAACCCACAACCCTCCAAACGCGAGAAAATCTCCCCGCGTTTGGAGCGATACGCCACACCAAACCCTCCAAACACGAGCAGTTTAGGTCGTCGCGATTACGCGCGCTCGTGAATATCAACCATGCGATTAGCAATCAGCTCCGGATTGAGCGACTCGTGCACAGGCTGCATCGACTCAGTATTAAGAGCCGCCGCAGCAACCGCAAAACGACCAGTCTTAGCTGAATCAAACTCGTTATATCGCGCATAAATCAACGCCGCCGTCGCAGCATCGCTAGAACCATTATCGTTTCCAACAGCTTCAACGCCAATGTTCCCATTACCGTGCGCAAGCATCATTCGCTGCACACGCTTTACAGGCACAGGGTAAAACGCCACTCCCTCATCTGCCACACCATAAGCCACACCCGCGCGACCAGCATTCACAAACACATTCTTCACGCCGCGCTTAAGCAACGCACCCGCGCAACGCGTCGCGGAACGCTCGTCAATCGCATTAATGCCAGTAAGCGCCTGCGACTCGGCAGTATCTAGCACAAGAGTATCAATTCTAGACAATCTAGACAGCACGCGCGGAGCCTTCGCATCCGTAATCGCGCGCACAATAATCGGACGACGATACCTATCACACAACCACTCAAACGACTTCTGTGGAATATTAGTATCAAGCACCAAAATATCTGCGTTTTCAATAATCGACATGCGTTCGCGCAGAAAATCAGGAGTCATGTGGTCGTAAATACTCATGTCATCCAAAGCGAGCAAACGCTGGCCGGAAGCGTCGCCAACATACATGTAAGAAGCGGTCATAGAATCCGGAAGCTGTTTTGCGTAACCAATATCTAATCCGTTTGCAGCAGCATCAATGCGGAACAATTCGCCATTGTGGTCGCCGCCATACACAGAAACCATGCTTGTGCGCACATTAAGTCGCTCCAAAGCAACTGCAATATTTCGCCCAACTCCACCGAGCATGTAACGAACGCGCGAAGCGTTAGACGTGTAATCCATCAAATCGCCGCAAGCAATTCCCAGCACGTCCATGCTAATGCCGCCAACAACGGTTACGTAGCTTGGAGGCGTAACAATATAGCCCTTGCCGCGCAAGTAGCCTTTGCGAATGAGATTAGAGATGTGAGCCGCAATACCAGAACGAGTAATGCCTGCAAGATTTGCAAGTTCCTGTTGACTAATCATTGGATTTTGTTGAATCCAAGCCAAGATTTGCTGTTCACGTTCTGTCATTGTAGGCCTCATCTCTATTGCTATTACAAATGATCCTTACCTTTGCTTACTTTCTAGGATATTCACAAATCTCATAATATGCACGTAAATTTATAAAATTTTATGTATTTTTGTTTATTTTTGTGCTAGGAACTACAATTTTAGGAGTTTTATTTATTAGATTTGATTAGATTTTATTAGATTTAATTAGACTTAATTAGACTTGACTACGCAAGTTTAGTTGCTTACGATTTGCGCGCGTCCGCCTCTAGTAAAGTCTAAAACAGCGCCAGCAAGATTCGTAAAAGTTGTAAGATGCACGTCGTCGCGCAAAATTTCAGCAGCGTCATCTCGCGCCTGCGCAATAATCTTCGCATCTTGAACAACGCGCAAAAGCTTCAAACTCGAGCTTCCACCAGACTGCGAATCGCCCAAAACGTCGCCAACATTGCGCAATTCCAAATCTTTTTGCGCAATAACCGCTCCATCAAGGGAATTTTCAACAACCTGCAAACGCTCCTGAGCAACCGTGTCACCATCGGTTTGCGCAACCAAAAACGCCCAAGAATTCGTGCCACCGCGCCCAACTCGACCACGCAACTGGTGCAATTGCGCAAGACCAAATCGATCCGCATCAAAAATCACAATGCAGCTTGCCTGAGGCACGTCAACGCCCACCTCAATCACAGTAGTTGCAACCAAAACCTGCACGTCTCCGCGCGCAAAACGCTCCATAGTTTCGCGCTTTGTTGCGTCATCGTCGCGGCCGGTAAGCTGAGCAAACTTAATACCTTTGAACTGCGGAAGTGCGGAAAGTCGCCTTAAAATGCCGGTAACCGTGTGCAATTTACGGGCAGGAGTTAAGTTTGCTGAATCGTCGGAAGCGGCGCGAGATAAGTCGGAATCGCCCTGCGATAAATCATCGTCGCTTTCTAAATCATCGTCCTCAATATGCGCGCAAACCACGTAAGCACGCTCCCCCGCGTCAATTCGCGAGCGAATATGGGCAAACATGCGCGCCATAGTAGCAGCATCTGCTTCCTGCACCACAAAAGTGCGAATCGGCTTTCTGCCGCCCGGAAGTTCAGTCAAATACGAAGCATCCAAATCGCCAAACCAAGTCATTGCGGCAGAGCGCGGAATAGGAGTTGCTGTCATTACCAAAAGATGCGGGGTGATTGAAGAACCTTCAGCACGCGAAACTTCAGAATGTGAATCTTCAGCACGCGAAACTTCAGCAGGCGAATCTTCGCTCATTTTGCGCATTAGCACATCTCGCTGCGCAACCCCAAAACGATGCTGCTCGTCAATTATAACCAGCGCCAAATTAGTCGGCTTAAAAGTCGCAGAAAAAGCTGCGTGCGTGGCCACAATCAGCGCCGGCTCACCGCTTGCAACATTCGCGAGCGCGCGGCGACGCTCGGCAAGCTTCATGCCGCCAGTAACCAAAATAACAGGAACATTTAGCTTCGCCCGCTTAATCATCTGCCGCAAATTTTCGGCGTGTTGCGACGCCAGAACCTGAGTTGGAGCAACCAAAACCGCCTGATACCCAGATCCGACCGCTTCCAACATTGCACTCACAGCCACAACCGTTTTTCCGGAACCAACCTCGCCTTGCAAAAGTCGACGCATTGGGCGGCGCTCATGCATATCGCCAATAATTTCGTCAATAACCTCTTGCTGGCCGCTCGTAAGCAAAAACGGTAAACTTTCCGTAAATTTGCAGCGAAGACGAGAATTATTACAGGATTTTGCCTGATTATTTTTAGAATTTTCGCGAGATTGCAGCACAGCCACTTGCGAAACAAAAGCTTCTTCGTAACGCAACGTGGCAAGAGCTTTGTAAAATTCGTCGGTTGATTGAGGATTGTGAATAGCGCAAATTGCTTCCGCGCGAGGCAAAAGATTGCGCTTTTTTAGCACGGATTCCGGAAGAATATTGGGGATTTGGGCGGAAAGTGTGGGTTGAGCCGGTTGCGCGGGCTGAGCAGGTTGATTAGATGCGGAAAGTGCAGAAATCACAGAAAGCACAGTTTCGTGAATATGCTCGCTGGAAATCCTAGAATTTGCGTGATAAACCGGCTGCGGGGCGCAAAGTCTAGCCAAACCTTCCTCAACGCTTCCAACAGTATCGGCAGACTTATTAAAACTATCGTGATTTTGTGAATCTACTATTAAAATCTGCGGATGCGCAAACTGAAGTCGGCCATTAAAAGCGCTCGACACGCCGCCAATCACAACGTTTTCACCAACTCTCATCCTAGACGAAAGCCAATTAGCGTAAGCGCGATTTTTAGAAAAATAAATAAGTTGCGCAGCTGATTGCTGATCTTGCAAAACGTTGACTTCAAGCCTAAACCCGCGGCGCGCGTTCATTGGCACAAGGTTAATCGACTGAATCTGAGCATAAAACGCAATCTCTTCGCCAATTTGAACATCACGCAAACGCGCAATTTTTAGCGGATTTGTAACCCTGAACGGGTAGTAAGTTAGAGCGTCTTCGATTGTGATGATGCCAAGTGACTTCAGAGCAGAAACGCGGCGCTTGTTGCTGATTATTGAGGAAAGTGCAGCGTGCGTTTTGGCTGAGTTCGTGGGCATATTTAGCATATTTCGATTATAAATCATCCGCAAAGCATTTACTTAAGCGCGCTCCAAACGCGAGAAACTTAACTCGCATTTGGAGCGATACACCAGACAAAACCCTCCAAACACGAGGAAAGTTGCTCACATTTGGAGCGATACACCAGACAAAACCCTCCAAACACGAGGAAAGTTGCTCACATTTGGAGCGATACACCAGACCAAACCCTCCAAACGCGGGGAAAATGCAAATACAAAAAAGCCCCGAGCGCTGCTCAGGGCCTTACAATTTAAACGCAATCAATACGCGATTCACGCCTCAACGCGCTGAACCTTGCCAGCCTTAATGCATTTCACGCACACGCGAAGACGAACATTTTCGCCATCAATAGTAGTGCGAACCGGCTGAAGATTCGGGCGGAAGGTGCGCTTATTGCGGATATGCGAATGTGAAACACTGAAACCGGTCTGCGGTCCCTTGCCACATACTGCGCAACGAGCTGCCATAATGGACTCCCTATTTTCTTTGACTTGCAAGTCTTGCGTCATTCAACCATGCCACTGCCCGCGCAAATTACGTATTCAAATAGCCTACGCAAACAGCACAAACAAATAAGCACGCCGAACGCACAACTACACAAGTATATCACTTACCAAGACAATCCGAATGCACAAACTCCGTCTTATCTCGCAAGTCCGCAACACTCTTGCACCCAAGAAGAGCCATAATAACGCGAATCTGCTCCTGCCAATCTGAAATTTGTTGCGTAAGTGCGTCCTCGCCCTCGTGCATAAGCGTGTGCAAAAACTCGCCGGCAACCCCCACAGCAGAAGCCCCTAACGCAAGAGCGCGCACAACATCAAGCGGTGTTCTAACTCCGCCGCTAGCAAAAATTTCCACAGGATTAGCTTTAAGCGCATCGCACTTTTGAATATCAATAAGCGACTCAACGGTTGTAAGACCCCAATCAGCCAAATAATCGTATCCGCCGTGCGAGCGACGAGCATTCTCAATCGCCACAAAATTCGTGCCGCCGCGCCCAGAAACATCAACCGCGCGCACACCAATATTGCGCAAACGCAAAACATCTCGAGCCGTCATACCGCAGCCAGTTTCCTTCACAACAACCGGCACATGCTGAGCCTCGCACGAGCGCACAATCTGCTCAATATTTTTAAGCCAATTTCGAAAATCGCGGTCGCCTTCCGTCATCACAAGCTCCTGAGCCGCGTTCAAATGCACCTGCAGCGCGTTTGCTTGCAGCATTTCAACGGCTCGCATAGCATCGCTTGCACTCGTGCCAGCGCTTACGTTCGCCATTACAAAACCGCGCGGATTTTCGCTTCGAATCACGCTAAAAGTGGCGGATAGCGCGTTATTTTGAAGGGCTGCGCTTAAAGATCCGCTTGCAATTGCCACGCCTGTTTTTGCCGCAACGCGCGCGAGTTGTGCGTTTATTTTTTGCGCGTTGAAGCTTCCGCCGGTCATTGCGTTAATATACAGCGGCGAGCGCCAAAGGAAGTCTGGGGTGAGGATGGATGTGCTGGCGGATGTGCCGTCAGCAGTGGCGGATGTGCCGTCGGCTCCACTTGCCTCTTTCGCAAACACGCGCACGCTAGAGTCAACCTCGTCCAATGCCAACTGCGGCAAAGCATTCGGCATAAAACGCACGGAGTCAAAACCGGAATTTGCGCGAGGATTATACTGAGCGTCCGCAAGGGCAAGATGCGCGTCCTTGCGATTCTGAATTGATTTAGAAGGCTGATTTTCCGACGCTTTAGCGACGCAAGCTTCCGAATTTTCGCCGTCATCAATAATTTGCGCAACTTCAATATTTAAAGGCATAATTCCGTGATTTTCCCAAGCTGACTTCATACTTTCAATCCGATTCTTTTCGTAAATTGTTGTAAGCGCAATTGCGCAATCTCCCCCACCAGCGCCGCTAGTTTTCGCTGGAATCCCGGCAAAAATGGCGTCTTCAATAAGACGCGTAAGCTTTGGAGTTTCGATTATCGTTCCGGTAAGCGCGCTTAATTTTTGTAATAATTCGCGATTTTGTGCAAAACAAGCGGAAATATTATTTAATTCTGATTCTTTTAGAGAAGATTTTTCTAGCGAAGATTTTTCCAGCGAGAAGTTTTCTAGCGATTGCGCCAATTTCTGCACACAAACTTCGCTTTGATCGCAAAAATCTTGGTATGTAAATGAGTGCGCAATTTCGGAAGAAACACTGCTTTCTACGCTACTTTCTACGCCGCCTTCTACGCCGCCTTCAGCGTTACTTTCTACGCTACTTTCTACGCTACTTACCAGCTGCGCGCTAGAAGCTGGCGAACCGGTCCAGCCTACCAAAAGTTTTAGCGTTTTCGACACATTTATTCGTTTAAATTCCAGTCGCGGCCACTTTTTACGCAATAATTTACTAAAATCAGATTCGCCGGATTTTATCAAACCAAGCTCCGACTCAAGCCACTCTCGATCGTACGCGCGGTACAAAATCCAGCCGCTGCAGGAGCTCGCGGCCACATCGCCGCCGCTGCCGGACTTCTTTACCATCGAAGAGGCAATCAGCGAAAGTTTGCAAATCGTTGGAACATCCGGCTTCAATCCGTACCATTTGCACAGCGCGCGCACGGTTGCAACAGTTATTGCAGCAGAAGATCCAAGACCGTATTTTCGTCCGGATTTTGCGTCGTCGAGTTCGCTGGAAATGTGCAAATTGTAGCTTTTGCGGTCCATATTTGGCGCGAAGCACTCGCTTGCATAAGAGTCAATTACACGCATTGCGGCGAGCACATACGCATACTTTTCGTCGCCTAGTATTTCGATACTTCCGTTAGAAGCGCGCGTCCAAAAAATAGGCTTATAATTTTCTTTTTCAGATACGATTACGCCGTAATATTTTCGACTTTCCGGCGATAATGTAGGCAAATTTTCATCATCAACCATAACGGTTACATAACGATTCACCGCCGCCACAATCGCCGCCGAACCATCAACAACCGCATACTCGCCCGCAATATAAAGCTTTCCGGGAGCACTCGCCTGCACCTGAGTCATAATTTCGCCGCCTGTTTCAAACTCGCACTTACGCTTACGCCGTCGCCTGGCAAAGCAATCGTAAATTTGGCAGATTCCTCCACTCGCCCGCGCAACTCCTCAGCCGCACGCGTCGCGCAACCCGCATCCGTCAGCACCTTCACATTCGGCCCCGCATCCATCGTTGCCCAAACCGGCCAACCGCACTCACGCATAGAGCGCACAGCATCTAGCACAGCGTAAGTTTTATCCGTCAAATAATTTACAGGCGGATTGGCTTTGCGCATAGTTTCGTGCATTCCCAACGAATTTTGCTCCATAACCTCGCCCAGCTGCTCAATGCTGCCAACGCGAATCGCATCAAGAGCGCGCGCAAGATCCTTCTTCGACTGCTCAACCCAAGGCATGTACGCGGGCGAAGTTTCAACAGTTCGTCGCATGGCAGTTCGGCTCGAAATCGGCTTTTTACTGCGGTCTAGCGTGACGACAATCATTGCGGGATTCAAATTTTTTGGGGCGAAAAGAGAAGAAGAAAGAGAAGCGGAAAGAGAAGCGGAAAGAGAAGCGGAAAGCGGCTTATCAGCAGTCTCAGCGAGCAAATCCGCAATCGGCTCTGCATAAGACGTTTCGTCATCCTCGCCCTTATTCCAAAGCACGAATCCGCCAAAAATCGAGCGACACGCCGAACCAGAACCTCGGCGAGCAAGTCTAGAAAGTTCGCGCGGAGTCAAATTCAATCCGGCGGCATAAGATGCGGCAGCTGCAAGAGCAGCAGATCCGGACGCGCTAGAAGCAAGACCTGCCGCAATTGGCACGTGATTATGCGAAACAACTTTCGCTTTCGTTGAAATTCCGGCCTTTTCGCGCACCAAATCGAGCATAGCAACTACGCGAAGACGCGTGGAATCATCCGTCGGCAGCTCAACTTCGTCCAAAGTGACGCAATCAGAAGTAAGACTTTCGTCAAAATGCACGCTAGTAGTTGCGTACAAATCCGAAAGAGTGAGCGAAAGCGAGGAAGTATAAGGCAAAATCAGCCGTTCATCACGCTTGCCCCAGTACTTAATCAGCGCAATATTCACATTCGCTTTGGCTACAGCAAAGTTAGGAGCAAGACTTGAGTCAAACGTTACTTTTGGCTGAATTTCAACGTTTTGCATGCGATTCCTTTGCTGCGAATTGGTGGGCGCTGCCGACGAGGCTGGTAAGCGACACAACTAAGTATCTATTTTAGCAATTGCCGGCGCAAAAGCTCACACGCGCGAAAAAGCGCGCTCAAACGAATACACGCGCGCAAACACTCGCAAGCACACGAAAACGCGCGCAAAATCTGAAAATCTTCCGCAAATGTGAATGTGTTGTAAGCGTAAAGCGCGTACCGTAGTTTTTTGCCTTCGACGCGACTAAATTAGAACAATTGTTAAATCGTAAAAATTACAAATTAAATCGCAAGAATACAAAGGAGACTTAAAGCCGTGCAGCAAACGCAACGCGAACCGTCAAAAGCGCTTAATATCAACGCTAAGACGACGTCAAGTTATGCTGACGCGTCTGGAAATTGTGCGCGCTCGGGTTACGGCGAAACTTGCGCAAAGGTGATTCTTTTCGGCGAGCATTCTGTGGTTTATGGGTATTCTGCGATTGCTCTGCCGCTTAAAAACTTGCGCATGCGAGCTACGGTGACTGGGCGCGATTTAGCTGGTGAGGAAAATGCTGTCTGCGAAACTTGCGAAACTTGCGAAACTAGCGAAACTTGCGCAGAAATTCCTGAGTCTGCCGACTCTACAATCCCCCTAAATTCCGATTCGCGCATCACGCTTTCCTGCCTCGACTTTAACGGCAAACTTTCCGAAGTTCCTCCGCGTTTTAGCAGCGTTAGCACCGCAATTCACGCGGCACTCGAGTTTGCGGGGCGCGTCGGCGATTCGCTGCATGTTGCAACAGAGTCTAATTTTCCGCCTGAGCGCGGCCTTGGCTCGTCTGCCGCTTCGGCTGGAGCTGTAATCCGCGCAATTCTTGACTACTATAAAATTCGCGCAAGTGAAAATGAGATTTTTGCGCTGACGCAATCTGCTGAGCGCGTGGCCCACGGACGCCCGTCTGGTCTGGACGCAACTGCAACTTCGGCTTCGTGGCCTGTGCGTTTTAGCAGTGGTGAGTTTTCGCGCATGGAAATCAACATGCGAGCGTGGCTTATTTTGGCGGATTCTGGGTGCAAAGGTATGACGCGAGTAACGGTTGATGCTTTGCGCGCGCGAATGGATGAGCAGCCGGATGCGGTTAAAAATAAGCTGGATGAGTTGGGGGCGATTGCGAATCAGGCGGCGTACGATTTGGCGTTGGGGCGCGCTGCAGATATGGGTGCGAGGATGACGCGAGCGCACCGGATTTTGGCGGATTTGGGCGTAAGCACGCCTCAGCTTGATAAGTTGGTGCGAGCTGCGCTAGATCACGGTGCGTTGGGCGCCAAGCTTACTGGCGGAGGCGGCGGCGGATGCGTGATTGCGCTAGCGGATACTGAGGCTGCGGCCGAGCAGGTAGGCGCGGCTTTGCGTGCGGCTGGCGCGTGCGGCACGTGGATTGTGGACTTGGGCGCGCAGGCATAAGCCGAGGCAAAACCGACCACAAACGCCGGAAAAGTTGCGCGCGTTTGGAGCGCTAAAGTAGCTCAAACACTCCAAATGCGAGAAAAGTTGCGCGCGTTTGGAGCGCTAAAGTAGCTCAAACTCTCCAAACGCGAGACGAAACTCTCACGTTTGGAGAGCCGCGCTGTGCTGCGCTCAAGCAGGTCGTCGCGCAAGCGCGCGCGAGTAGTTTATGCCATTCTTAGAGTCAAGTCCTACCCACACTGTCGGTAGTGTCTTATTGCCACAAAACATCTTTTATTTAGTGATTTTTTCTAGAAAAACTTTTGATTTGCAAAGAATTGGTGTAGGCTAAGTTTTTGTAGCCTGAAATAGGTTTACTTCGGTTAAATTTTTGACCGTCCTATTCCAGTTTTAGGTTCTAAATATTGGTATCTGTCTTCTACGCGTTAGCCCTAACTTTTGCGTGGGAATCAGATAAAAGAGATTGAAGGTCTACAAATGTTGACTAAAAAGACCATTGCCGCATTCGCTGCTGGCGTCACTTTAATTTCTGGTTTTGCTTTTGCAACCCCAGCAATGGCTGATGCTACTTCGCCATTGAATACTGCTGATCCATTGAGCTACGATTCTGCTACAAGTTCTGAAGCTTTTGCAGCTCCAGCTCCAGCTCCAGCTCCTGCTCCTGCTCCAGCTCAGCAGCCTGATGCTCCAGCTGCTTTAGTTGCAAATCCAAAGACTCGCACATACACGAATCATTTGGGCACTGTAGTTTACGAGCCAGGAACTACCCCACTTTACGACGAAGCTTTGTCTGGCAAGTTCGATACTCCAGCCACTCCAGCTCCTAAGTACACTAAGACCAAGAGGCTTCCTAAGACCGGTGCTGCAGTAGCTTTGGTTGCTGTTGCTGCTTCTGCTATTGCAGGCTTGGGTGTTGCCCTTCGCAAGTTCCGCCATTAATGCGTAACTAATGAATAATTGAAAAGTTAAAAGGTGTAAGTTGTTCTAATTTGCGCCGTTTAATAACATACTTTGACGTGTGGTGTGAAATCGTTGGTTTTGCGCCGCACGTTTTTATTTTTGCTTAGAACTCATAAATTGAGAATACATACAATACTTGTATACAAAGAATGCAGAGAGTACTTCTCCCGGCATTATTTATATAGGTTATACAATAAAAAACACGGCAAATGTGGTCAGCCAATGCAAAAACGACCACAAACGCCGGAAAAGTTGCGCGCGTTTGGAGCGCTAAAGTAGCTCAAACACTCCAAACGCGAGATAAATTCCCCACGTTTGGAGCGATAAAGTAGCTCGAACACTCCAAACGCGAGACAAATTCCCCACGTTTGGAGCGCCGCACTGTGCAGCGCTCAAGCAGTCGTCGCGCCAACGCGAGAAAAGTTGCGCGCGTTTGGAGCGCCAAACCAGCCACAACCCTCCAAATGCGAGACAAATTCCCCACGTTTGGAGCAAAGAAAAAAAAAACGGGGACTGACGAATCAGTCCCCGAAAGCTTAGCATACTTGCCGAAGGAAGTTATCCTCCAGCAAGTTTACTTAAGTTAGTTCAACGCCGAATCAACTAATTCAGTGCAGAACCAGCCTCAGCTTAGTGGCGGATCTTGCGAAGAGCAGCACCCATACCAGCAAGCACGGAAGCAGCAACAGCAGCCAAAGCTACAGCAGCACCGGTCTTAGCCAATGGAGCAGCAGACTTCTTAGCATCAGCCTTCTTAGCATCGTTCTTCTTAGAAGAAGCTTCCTCAAGAATCTTCTTGACTTCCTGGCCGAACTTGCCGCTCAAAGCGGAGTCGTAGAGAGCCTTAGCACCTGGAACCTGTGGGAAGTTCTTGGACAATGGGTCAGAAGTTACAACTGGTGGAAGCAAAGCTGGGTTTACACCGTTGGCAACAGCCTCGTTGTAAACAGCCTTGTAGTCAAGCAAAGCCTTGTTGTAAGCGTCAACTGCAGCAAGAGCCTTGGTCAAAGCATCATTATACTCAGCATTAGCCTTAGCAAAAGCAGCGGTTGCACGAGTTACGTGAGCTTCGGCGCGAGCCACAGCGTCACGCAAACGAGTCTCGGTAGCAGAATCGTTTACACCAGAAGCCAAGAATTCGTTAAGACGCAACTTAGCGTTGTCAAGATCGTTGACACGAGCCTTAAGCTCTGCAGTAGCAGCAGCAAGAGCAGCGGTCTTATCCTTAAGAGTTGCCTTTGCGTGAGCCAAAGCATCATCAGCGTCGTCAAGCATCATCTTAGCAAAACGAACCTTGTCGATGAGAGTGTGCTGAACATCCTTGCCCTTTGGCTCCTTTGGATCCTTTGGATCCTTTGGATCCTTTGGATCCTTTGGATCCTCTGACTTAGCCTCGCAACCAAGATTCGTCAAATGAATCTTAGCAAGATCGAGCTTATCCTGGGCTGCAGATACTGCATCCTCTTTCTTCTGAGCTTCTTCATCAGCATTCTTGGTATCAAGAGCAGTGAGCTTATCCTTGTAATCATCAGCAGTTGCAGCAGTAACTTCCTTAGTAGCACCAAGCTTCAAATCATCATTAGCTTCTGCAGCCTTAGCAGCCTTATCGAAATCAACCTTTGCATGTGCCGTCTTGGCCTGAGCATCAGCTAATTCTGCATCAGCCTTACCATTTTCAGCGGCTTTAGCATCATTATAAGCCTTAAGAGCAGTCTTATAAGCATTCACAAGAGCTGTAGCCTTGTCAAGCTTAGCATGAGCACGACGCTTAGCAGCATTAGCGGTAACAAGATCATCCTTTGCATCCTGCAAAGCAGCCTTGGCATCATTAACATCGTCCTGAGCTTTCTTGCACTGTTCAGCAGTTGGCTTCTTAGCAGGCTCATCAGCGAAAGCTGGAGCGGCGAATGCCATACCGGAAAGAAGTGTGGCGCCAGCAGCGAATGCGGCGATAGCCTTCTTATTCAACATAATATTTTCCTTTCTTCTTCTCCTTCGTGCTAGGTACACGAAGAAAAATTTGCCATTTGCGGTTTCCCGCGCGCACCGGTGGAACTAGGGATTTCACCGGTAGCTGAGTTATAACTTACAGCATACTCTCAGAAAACTCAACACCTGTGTTCAACTTTTATACCCCCAAATGCAGCGAATTTTTGATATATTTTCTGTTTTTGTGTTAAAAAGGCGAAATATTTACGGTTTTAATATGGATTTTGTGTAAAAGTTACAAGACACGCCGTAACCAGAACTTTTTAATACTTTTCTCAGGTTTCTTTAAGGTTTGCATTATTGCGAAAGAATCGCGCGCTTTCACAGGCACAGCCCGCATTCACACAGCCCGCATTCACGCAGCCCACATTCACGCAGTTTGCTGCAAGATTCGCACGGAGTGGTTTACCGGCCCGTGGCCGCACCCATGCCCACGCACACCCCCGCGCTCGCCGCCGCCCTCACTTCCGCGACCAACATGCAACACACTTCCAGCCGCAATCGCCTCTCGAAGCCACGCAGTTGACCATTCAAGCGCGCGCATCACAGTATCGTGATCGCTCAAATTCTTTCCCTCACGCAAAGCAAGCCCAATTTTCGTAGCAAGTGCGGAAGAAAGCGAGCAGCCAGTTCCGTGAGTTGTGCTTGTTTCAACGCGCTCGCTTGGTACGTGTTGCGCGTATCCATCCGGAAAAACCGCAGTATTCCCAACGTCTTCGCCAGTTAAGTGACCACCTTTTACAATCACAACAACGCTATTTTTTGCAGCCAACTTACGCGCCTGATCGCAAGCTTCCTCAAAATTTTCCGCAACTGGCAACTTACACAAAGCCGCCAATTCCGGCACGTTTGGCGTCACAACATCAACGCAGCTTATAAACTTGCGCATCGCATTTTCGGCACTCGCCTCAAGCAAACGCTTACCGGAAGTCGATATCATCACAGGATCTAGCACGCTTACAGGAACCGGATTATCACGCATCCAATCGCTCATAGCCTCAATATATTCAGCGCAGCCAAGCATACCGATTTTTAGCGCGTCAACCGTAACGTCGTCGTACACGCACGAAAGTTGAGTGCGGAAAAAGCTGACCGGCGGCGTAAACACTTCGCGCACTTCGCACGTGTTTTGTGCAACCAAATTAGTTGGTATGCACATGCCGTAGCCGCCCGCAGCCATGATTGATTTAAGATCCGCCTGTATTCCGGCTCCGCCTGTTGGGTCTGTGCCGGCCACGCTTAAAACGCGCGGGATGATTGGATTTGATTGCTGCGTATGAGATTGCGCATGCTGGGCAGGCTGCGCGGACGATTGCGCGATTGACTGCGCGGACGATTGCGCATGCTGTTTGCTTGATACTAGCGTCATAATTTTATTATATTGCGCAGCCGCGCGCAAATGTGTACTTACACCCACTGCAACGCTCGCGCTATAAGCGCTCGCTTACGAAACTCGCGTTGGAAGTCCACTGGACTTCCAACCTAAGCGAGTTTCCGCTCCGAGTTGCTTTCGCGCGCGCTGTGCTGCGCTCAAGCAGGTCGTCGCGCACACCTATTCATCACAGCCGAAGCCACTTGAACTTGAAGTTTAACTTGAACAGCTTTCCGCTTCGAAGCGCTTCCGCAGAAGCGTCGCAATGCTTGCTGTCGGTTAACGCGCCGAATCCGTTGCCGCTAAGCACCGATGCCAACCATCCGCGCCTTCCGAACGCGCCGGATGCCAAGAACAGCGCCAACAGCACGCCGAACAAGAAGCTGAACCATATTGCAGCCTGACCGCCGCTGTAAGGCAGAGCAACCGGACGCACTAAGTATCCGAAGCTAAAGTATCCGACTAAGTGGCCTCTGCTACCATTTTCACCAAAGCCGTCGCTCTCATTGCTGGACTTATCTTTTGCATGTCCATACAAAGCGTATTCAACTCCACTGCCGTCAGTTTTTAGCTTCTTGAACGCCTCAGCATCTACAGAGCCATCATTGCCCATTATTGACGTGCAGCTATTAAAATCAGTTGCGCCGCCAAGCTTCTTGACTTTGCATGCAACCAAATTAAGGTTGCTGAGATCGCCAAATCTGTCGTAATCGTCGTGGACATCCGCAAACAGAGTCTTTCCACTCTCCTTGCTTTCCGACTTCGAAACTTTTCCGTCCTTGTATTCCACAGGATTACCCTTAACCGTGAGATTAGCGTAGTCCTTCTCTTCCATTGTTACAACATAAGGATTATTAGCACTCGTGTGACCACTTAGAAGCGATCCTCCAGTTGCTGCAACAGTTGGCTTCTCGTTATCTACAGGAATCAGATACACAGGCATTACAAATTCGTAATTGGCATCGTTATTCCAGCCGCCGTCTTTACCTCGCGTTTTATGAGTATCACCAACCCAGCTATCGCCATATGTCATAATAACCGATAAGCCATTATCTGGATTCTTAAGAATCTTATGGCCGATTAAGCTACTGTCGATTGCGCCAGACCTACCCCATGCGCCAATCCTAGCGAAGTTGGTAAGCGAAAGACCAGTATTACTACTCTCAGACGTTACGCCAGAGCTATTAGGAATAGAATATCCACCGCCGGTACCGCCCTTTGAAATCATATCTATGACGTTTACATACCAAGTTTCTTTAGCAGCACCACCATTGTCGTTATCAGCGCCGTTAGCACCAGACCTATGGTCTTCAGATGGATTATACGTATAGAAGTGCGTACTCCCATCAAAGCTGAAGCCGTTTCGATTGTGCTCGCCATCAACCTTATCGCTACCTCTTACTTCTGGAAGCAAGGATGGCTGGCAATCAGCAAACGCCCAATCACTTCCATCAACATAGTTTCCACACTCGTTTTCTGGGTGCAAAGTACTGTTACGCTTAAGCTTCAACGCAGATTGCAAATCATTAAGCGTAAAGTTGCGCTTAGTTGAAGCATTGTACAGATACAGAAGAGACTTCTTATCTTGCGAAAGAACAAATCCTGGATCATACGGACGACCATCTACGCGCAGAGCCTTATCGCCCTTAGTTTCGTCGAAGCTAGTAGGCGCATCAGATAAGTAGTCTGCAGCACCGTTACTATCACCACCATGCTCACTATCTACGTTTTGAGGTGCACGCAATCGCACAAATCGCGTAATCTTATTTTCTCTCGGATTTGGCACAAGTACGCGGCTTCTCCAGCCTCGAGTCATAACAGCAACGTCTTGTATCTTTCCTACTTGACGATCACCATAGCCAGGAAGATTCAAAGGCTTATGGTCATCGTCCATAGCATTATAGTCATACTTCCTAAAAGTCACCATAGTTCTACCAGGATCTAGCCTTGGATCCTCATTCGTAACGATTTCGCTATCGTTTTGAAGCCAAATTCCCTTCTTTGGTTCGCCCGCAAAGTTGTTTTCGCTGCGCAAATCCATTCGTATTGCGCGCTCCTCGTGACCACTTAGAAGCATCGGGTGTATTTGCACTATTTGACGCTTCATAGTAACACCGAAGTACACGCAGTCGGACGGCTTCTTCAAACCAGACCAGTTGTCTGCGCTCCAGTAATCCGGACGGCATACTTCGCTAGGCTTTTCTTTTGCGTAAGCCATTGGCAGCACGTCAAGAGTATCTTCTGAACTAGCGTCGTCTTTGTAGGAGTTTTTATCTTTTGCAGCGCGACCTTTTGCATTTTTACCTTTTGCAGCACGCGTATTTCCGCTGTTTCTGCTATTTCCGCCGCTTCGATTACTTCCGCCGCTTCTTGCAGTCTTATTTCCGTCCCTATTAGGCGAATCATCGGAAAGATCTTCAGGGCTTCTAACACCAGGCATATACGTCCATGGGCCAACTTCAAGACGGCTGCGTGCTCGAACCACGCTTCCTGGAGCTAGGTAACCACTAGGGAATGTTATAACAGCATTACCCTTATCATCTTGATTAA
Organism: Gardnerella sp. DNF00753; assembly: GCF_049244275.1. Taxonomy (NCBI): domain Bacteria; kingdom Bacillati; phylum Actinomycetota; class Actinomycetes; order Bifidobacteriales; family Bifidobacteriaceae; genus Gardnerella; species Gardnerella sp. DNF00753. The sequence goes on along the minus strand of NZ_CP058393.1, from coordinate 316,342 downwards.
GCGTTACTTCATTCGGCTTGGAAGTACCAGCGCATACACTCCACGATTTATCCCAGCACACGGAAATTGTTTTACCAATGCTGGTTTCTACGTCAGGCTCATTTGAACTTGTAGCAGATCCAAAAAGACCATTAACAGCAACAGGCTTTTCAAGCTCTGAAGCAGGGTGATAGTAAACTACCATTCTTTTAGCTCCATAGCCTGATTTAACTACAACTTTATAATCGCGATTTTGTGAAGAACCATCTTTGCTGAGCCAGCTATCATACTTTGCAAATTCATCACTTTTACCATCGTACGCAACAACAGATGGTTTCACCATGTCTGTCCACGTAGCCTTAAAGCATCCAACAACAGTTTTTGCACTTTGCTTTCCAGCACTATCTGTAGTTTCAGCATACATTGTAAATACAGTTTGCTTATTTACACTTGGATTGTCTAAATCTGTGCTTCTGTATTTTTCAACAAACCTTCTAAGCAAATGTTTATTCGTAACGCCGTTACTAACAAACTTCAGCATTGGACTAGAAGTTTTACCACTAGAATCCTGAATATTATTCGCTTGAATATACACATTCAGATTATTAACCAGCACTTTACTGTTTATACTATTCGGGTATAAAGTAACGTATTTCCTATTAAAACCACGGACTTGCACCCACTTGCGATCACCTTTGCCTGGTTCGTACTCATTGAAATCATCGTCTAGCTTTAACGCTGAAGGCAAATTAATCGTAGCCTTATCAGCTTCATACCAAGCTTTCGTATTATTTTCATAAATTTTCTTATCAAGAGTAATAACATCATCATCAATTGTATTGCAGTTATTCACATCGCCGTTAATCATGCATCTTCCGTGAATATCCCACGGCTTACCGTCCCACTCCTGATAACTCTTCGCACTAATCGTCGGCTTCTCATTATCAACCGGCATAAACCATACGTTTATCACGTTCGTTGTGTTATCTGGCGTCTTACCAGGCTCACGAAGCAGAAGATCGTTCGTAACCTGACCATTATTCACATAAAGTTGCGCATGCATAAACGGCCTGTTATTTGCGTATCCCTCAGGCTTCGAAGTACCTTCACCGTACGCGTCGTAGTCGTTCATAGTGTCAACATCAATATTCTTAGTTATAATGTCGCCAATATTTTCGCCATCCGCTTGACCGTTCAGATCTTCACCGCCAGGCATAAGGAAGTCCTTGTGAATAGCATATTCACTAACATACTTATCTTCACCAGCATGCTGACTACCCTTATTTTCAATAAGCCTATCTGTAATATGTACTTCACTTCCGTTCTTCATATTTACAGAAGCATTGTAAGAGAATGAAGAACGATCCATAATAAATTCTTTAGGCGTATACTTAACTAAATTAAGCTTATTTCGCCACTGGCACGTACCTTCTTGCGCAACACCGTTATGAGAAGCAATAGATGCAGCACATGTATTGTCATGCACAGCGTAACCTAATCCATTATCGACTGCCATAGGGTACGAACCATTCCATGCGTCAAATTGCCTATTATCCGCCGCGCTCATAGGAGTTAGAGAAGGCTGCGGATTATTTTCATCTTTCGTATTGATACTAGGCGTACCTTTTACAAGCTTTAGCACATCCTGAAGGTTTAACGGCTTACCATTGCCGCTCTTGCGGTATGAGTTTATGTTCCACTTGTACACAAAGTATTGCGTGCCAAACTTCTGATTTCCATGCAATCCGTTTTGCGGCCCGTCAAATCCAGGATCGTTTCGCCCGTCAACACTTTTCTTGTTGTTGTCTACTAATCCCCACGTATAGTCCTTACGCATATCAACGAAGCGCGTCACCTTATGGTCAATCGGGTTAAGCGTAGTCTCGTCATCAGCTTCCAACTTTTTGAAAGAAAGCTTCTTTTCGGCATACTTCTTTTCGGAAATTTCTCCTAGCTTGCCAATACCAGTAACACCACCTAAGCACAGCTTCCACTTCTGATCCGTCTTCGACTGGCATGAGTATTGAGGCTTATTCTCACCATAAGCATACTTTGCTGTAGTTTTTGCAGGATTAAAACCGTTATCGTATTGGTCATAAGTATCGTACTTATTTTCACCTTTAACGCCAATTTCTTCCTTGCGGTAGCCGAAGATTCGCTCGTTCCGCTTATCATGCCTCATCCAAGAAAGCATTGCCACGATTTCGTTATTATTAAGCTCAAACGGGTTCACTTGCACTAAGCCGTTTGGCCACGCAATATCGAGCGGAAGCGGGTCGGACTCTTCGTAATCCTGAAGATTGCCTGGCTCCATAAGCTTCCAAAGTTTATCTTGACGCCAATCTGGATTATTTTCCGGCACAGAGTAAGTGTCTACGTAAATTCTGGAACCAATTTCCGCAAAGTATTCCGGAATCGTAATATTTCCAGTTACAGGATCAAAAGTTATTTCGCACCTGTCGCCGCCGTTAGCTGTGCAACCCTTGATATGGTCTCCAAGATTTGCTGTAATAATGCGCTTACTAAATTCTTCACGCCATTGATCGTTATTCATTCCAACAGAACGATCTTCGCCTTCAGCATCTCGATCCTGACCCTTAGATTCTTCCGACTTAGCATCTTTAGAATCTTCAGCGTTCTTGGAGTCATTTTTATCGGAAGACTTGCTATCTTTACTGCCTTTGTCATCCTTGCTTGCGCTACCATTTTCGGACGTTTTAGCAGCATCGCTCTGCTTGCTACCGTTATTTACTTCAGATTTTTGTGTATTTTCTTTCTTAGAAGAATCGCTTTCGTTTAGAACTGCAAGCTTTACGCTACCGCGCCTTCCCGGAACATTGCGCTTCTTAGCGTTCTTCTTAGTCACTTTAGTAATCTTCAAAGAAGCAGGCTTGTTGCTAGTTTGAGACTTATTAGTCTGCTGCTCCTGCTGCTTATTTTCTGACTTCTGCGACTTCTGCTGCTGACCTTGTTCCTGCTTACCCTGCTGATTTTGGGTAGAGTTCTCCCCAGGTTTAGCATTTTCAGTCTTTTCGTTATCAGCTTTAGCCTTGTTGTCAACTTTCGCCTTATCGCCAGCTTTATTCTTATCGTCAGCTTTAGATTTATCTTTATCCTTGCCATCAGCCGACTTGCCATCAGCTGCCTTATCGCCAGCCGCGTCTCTGTCCTCTAAAGCAGACCTATCTTCAGCAGACCTATCCTCAGCAGCCCTAGACCCATCCGGTCTTGCAGCATCATTATTGTGGTTATACGTATTAACCTGATGCCAAAGATCAGTCTTCTTATTACCGTCTCGCTGAACAACAATGCCGTAGCAGCTGCCATCATTCGGGCACATCGTAAAGTAGTTATGATCCTTCTTAGGAGCTTCCTTACCGCGCGCCCAAATGCGTACCATAATCGAACGCACGCGCTTATCTTCATCCCAAGGATTCACTCGCCCAACATAATGCCCATTCGGCTTCTTATCCCACCAAACGTTTGGCAAACCGTAACCAGGAGATACAATAATCAGCCTAAGTTTCTTTATTACGGAATTACCTGCAGCATCCCAACCGTGGAATATTAAATCATGCACACCGTGATTTCTATTCTGATCGCCCACTAATACTGTAGGAGAACCCTCATCTTTAGAATTATTGCTGTTAATAACCCATCCAACTTGATCCGTCGGACTATCAGATTCACCATTTTTATGAATGAACTGATCGTAGCTTATAGTAGTAAAATCGCCGCAACCACGATTATCACAATCATTCTTCTTATCACGATTAGTCGTAATCATATCGAAATCATTGCGCACAACGACTTTTTTACCATCAAAGAATCTCTTATTTTTATCGTTAGTAAAGTAGTCAGTAGCTTCCTTCGGCTTCACACCAAGCAAAATCCTCTTATCGTCATGACCTTTAACCCAGAACTTAATTTTGCTATTAACAGGAATCTTCAAACCATCAGCTGGAACATCAACAGGATCCCCATTATTCACGCTCACTTTTACATCCAACGTTGGCTTCTCGTAATCAACGTACGGGAATACAACAGGTATAACAGTAGTCGAATTATCCCAGAACGTAATCTTTACGTACTTTACAAACACGTAATTTGGCAAAACTTTAGGATCCTTGCCATCCTGCAACTGAGCACTATACTTGTTTCGCATCCAGTTTCTGTAAATACGCTTGATTTTAGCCAAGACTTTCGTCTGCAATTCTTGCTTTACAGGATCGCCCGGCTTCAACTCCTTACCGTCATCACCAGTCTTAGGAGCGTTACTTACAAACCAAACATTACGCTTAGTAGCATTTTGCGCTTTAGGCCAGCATTCAGGCATGCTGTCTTCACGATCCTCACCCATAGCTGCACGATCGTTGTTTGCAGCGGAAGCATCGTCACTATCTACGGATCTAAATTGAATAGAAGACCTAGACTGACCGGTAATTTTATCCTTGTATTCGTCAAGAATCTTAGAATGGCCGCAAGGATTTACAACGCTGACAATAGGCACTTTAGCAGCAACGCTTAAATCAGCATCCTGAAGAGTATTCGAGCGAGGCTCATCACCCCACTTATCCGTCCACTCAGCTTTATAAACAGCAAGATTCTTAAGAGGAGTATTAGAATCTCCATCCGGATTACTAGTCAAATAGCTCGCATCAAGCGGATAATCGTTTGCCTTTGAACCCTTCTTCTGTTTTATGGAACCATACCTATGCCTTGTACCATACTCATCCTTATTAACAGGCGGGAACAAGTTAGGGTCGAAAGCCATTACCTGCTTATACAAGTCGGAACGTTTACCAACAAAATTCACAAATCCAGCATTATTATCACGATCATCAATAATAAGAGGATTAGGAAGCGGCTGATCGTAAGAATAATACTTAGGAGTCTTGTTATTTTCGTCATATTCCTCAGTTTGCAAAGGCTTAAACACGTCTGCTTGCGTAATAACCCTATACCACAAATCCTGAGTTTCGCTCATATGATACGTTCTATCGTTATATCTAAGCTCAAGCTTATGCCTTCCAGGAGTTGAATCCTTCGTATTATGGTCGTTCATACCAGGATTACGGAACCACTGATTGCCTCGAGCATAGCCGTTATTTGGAGAATAATAATCAGGCAATAAGCGTATATCTTCACTCTCGTTCATAAGACTTGAAGATCCCAAAGGCTGATTTACTATTCCAAGTAACACACTAGAGAATGAAATAAGCCTGTTCCTAAGATAATTACCGCTGTCACTGTTGTACGGTCCCAAACCAGTACCCTTAAGGAAGTGGTATCTAGGAGCCTGAATATCCATAATTCGCGGCGCACCATACCACTGCTGATGCATTACAGTGTACATGTAGAAGTTAGCGTCACGACCAAAATTAGTCATGGAATATTTACTGGCTTTAGTAACACCAAACGGATCAGTGGCACCATAAAAACCTTTGCTCTGTCTCTTACCGTAGTAAGATCCTGCAGCGTAGAAGAATGAAAAGTTTTCGCAACCCGTGCCATCGCCCTTGTTAGCAGTGCAATATGCGTCGTTTTTATTCGTAGAAGTTGTAGTAGTGAAGTGAATCTTATACGTATAAGCAATTTCGCCAGACTTAATATTGTTCACAAAACTAAATACGCGCTGCGTGTCATCTTTTATAGATCTATAAAGATTTTGCACAAGAGCAACATAAGCAGGACTATAACCTCTGCTATAGCTTCCTTCAACTTTAGGAACAACTCTAAGATCGCCTTCATCCAAAGCACCATAGCTACTGGATCTAATGCAGTCCAAACCTGTGCCATCACGGCACCAACCAATAGCTTCAGTACTACCCAAATCCTCAGTTGTTACAGCATCCGGAAGAATCCTAGAATAATTGCCATTCTTACTGTCGTCAGTGCCACGCATCTTATTCCAAGCTGCAACTAAATCGTCTCCAGTATCAAAATCGTTACCGTCAGTTTTAATGCTGCATAAACCGTTAGGATTATCCCAAGAAAATGAGCAAGTTTCGCGAGGAGGATTATTGTTGCCTTGCTTCTTCTTATACAAAGCAGTAGCTTCCCTGCCACTGTAAAGAACACGCTGAATATACTGCCTTCCGCCTTCACTACCCTTGTCTAGGATCTGACCTTTTGGAATCGTAAAGTAATCAAGAGCAGCACCAGCGCCTTGAGTACGGCCGCCAGCGTTAAAAATAACATCCCACACGAAGCCGCCGCCGGAAAGCTTAGGAGTACGCTTTACAAACACGAAATCTGCAGTGTCATCTATAGGCAAGTTAATTCTGTCGACGCCGGAACCCTTATAATTAAAGGCCATGTTGCGTAAACGGCCCATAATAAAAGTGCCCTTAGGGTATGGAGTGAAGTAAGTTGCGCCGTAATGATCCGTGCCGGAAGGATCTTCAGGCACAGGACCGTTCTCGTAGTGGCCGCGAGGTCTCGTTGCTGCACTAGCAAATTGGTCACCCGATTCCAAGTTGTATCCAAGACTATTAACATCCAAATCGTGGCCGTTAGTGGCGCGCAAACCAGCTCCGTCGCCGTCAGTAGTAATACATGCACCTAAAGCGTAATCCTTGTTGCATCCAGGGCGATACACTTCGTAAGATTCACGAGCTGTGTAATTATTAGCGTCGCGGTTTTGTGCTTGGGCTTGAGCTTCTTTGGCAGCGCGCTCAAGAGGTGACATGTTTTGAGAAGCGGAATTTGAATCTGCGCTTGCAAAGCTTAAATCTTGCGCGAACGGATTGCTTTCGTTTACAAATACTCGATGATTGCCGAAACTCTGTAATGAGGAAAGGTCAGAGGACGCGTATGAAGACGAGGAGAACGATTGATAGGATGCAGAGGCGGCGGAATTAGCGGAATCGCCGGAATTAGAAACCGGCTCAGAACCAGAATGAGAATCTGGACTTGCGGAAGTATTTACGGAAGTATTTGCGGAAGGCTTGTCAGCAGGATTAGCGGAAGTGCTGGAATTATTAGCACCATCCGCCGCAACCGCAGTTTCAGCAGTCAAGCAAACAGGCAGCCACATAGCCACAGAAATAGCGCACACCAGCACTGTCTTAAGCGTACTCGTTAAAACGCTAACGAAAGCACGATACACATGCTGATCCGCGTGCTTAGCCGCACTATACGCATGCTGAGCCGCACGAACAGCCGCACGAGTTGCGCACTGGGTCAACTGACCTATGCGAACAAGAACGTTTAGCATAATCGTCCAAATACTCTTCATAATTCCACCTGTTTTACATTGTTTTACGCGCTTTACGTAGCCTCGCGGCAACGTAAGTTTGTTTTTAAGTTTTGATATTAAGTTTTGTTGTTAAGCTTTAGTTTTTAAGTTTTAGTATTCAGTTTTAGTATTCAGTTTTAGTATTCAGTTTTGTTGCTATACGCAATCGCTTATAAACCGAGAATGTTTATAAGCCAGTCGAACGTCTTTTCGCCATGACTGCCCCTCTTACGTTTCTTACGCGAGCTAGACTTTTTGACCTTCGGCCTCTTTTTTGGCCGATTCGCAATCGCCCTAGCTTCCTCACGCGCAAGATTTTCTCTGCGTACAGCGCTAGTTGCAGCGCTAGTTACTGCGCTACTTGCGTTATCTTTCGCGCTATCTTTCGCGCTATCTTTCGCGCTAGTTACTGCACTACTTGCAGCGCTACTTGACTCGCTATCTTTCGCACTATCTTCTTCGTCTTCCTTCTTTTTCTTCTTAACCGGCAAACCAGCCCACCAAATGTAGCCGCCCACCACGCACAAGCTTCCAAAGCAGCCCAAAACCCACCATGGGAATCGCGGAACATCAGGCTTCTTACCACGAAGCGCCTTATCCGCAGCAGGCGTCGGCACAACTCGCTCACCAGTCACCAAAATGCGCTGCGTGTTAATACCGAGAGGCGTGCAAGTAATCAGCGTCACCAAATCCTTGCCAGGCACAGCCGCAATCTTCTTCGTCTCGTCCGGGTTCACAACAATTTTGTCAACTACCTTATAGGTAAGAATCTCGTCGAAAACCTCAATCGTAAAAGTGTCACCCTTAACGATTTCGTCAAGACGCGTGAACATTTCCGCACTAGCAAGACCCCTGTGGCCGGTTATAACCGAGCGCGTGCCCTTTCCTCCAACCGGAAGCGAAGTTCCACGCAAATGGCCAAGACCCTTCAGAAGAGTGGCATCCTCCGTGCCGTGATAAACCGGCAAATCAAGGTCAATCTTCTTAATACGAAGACGAGCCATAAGGCCATCATCATTAGCTTTTAACTGATCCCAATAGTCCTGACTAGCATCCGACGTTTCTCCATGCGAAGTTGGAATATTCGTATTCGCTTCGTAAATAGCGCCAGACGAAAGCTTCTGATTGTACTCGCGCGCGCGGCGCAACTGCTCGTGCGGAGCAGGAACCGCATGCGTAATAAGCTTCGCGTACTCAGCCGCAACCTCCGACATGTGATACTGACTCAGCCACATGGCGGCATGCGGATAAATAAGCGACGCAAACGACGCAAGCAACAGCAGAGCAGGGATTATACAGGACTTCGAAAAGCGCCACTTTTTTGCGTTGTTGCGCGAGTTTATTTTCGATATTTTTGAGTATCGTCTATGAGTTTTGACTGATGTTCTTGTTCTTTGAGCTTGACGAGGCTGGAAAATTTGTGTTTGCGCAAGTTCCCGTCCTTCGTCGCTTTGGCTGTTAAAGGATTTACTGTCTGCTTTGTTCTTAAAAGAACGTAGCTTTCTCAGTCCTCTTTTATTGCTGAACACAATTTTTCCAGCCTCTCAACATACTAAACAACAACACAAAACTCATAGACTCGTTAAGTTTGTTACGAAAGTGCGCGGCTTACTAAGTGCAACTAAAGTTGCGCAACTAAGCTGCGGGTGGGTGCGTGGTTTGTGTGCTTGGTGTGGTGTGTGCAGCAGCATAAATGCTAGTGTCCGCTTGATCAACAGGAATCAGCGCCTGCAAAGCAATGATGCAAAGCTTCAGAAGCAACTTCAGCAGAGCAAAACTGCAAAGCTTCGGAAACATTTGCTGAGAAATATCCGGCGATTGTTGTCGTTTTTGCGTTGTTCGGAAACATTTGACGGAGATTTTCGGCGTTTGAGCTCCGACCTGCTTTCGCGCATAATCCGCAGCATAGCCGTTCGGCTGATTTAGCATGTGAAGCATGGTGTGCTTTACATTCCAAATCATGCTTTGACCGAGCTTGAAATCCCATTGATTTCAAGCTCGTTCAAAGCGCGCGAGCATCCCTTATTCAGTGCGAAAACCTCAAATCTCACCACACGAATATCCACACAACTGAATAACTGCACAACTAATCCGCTCAAACCGGTTGCATAGCTTGTTTCAAAACCAAACTGTGCAACCGGCAGAGCAAATCAGCTGAACAATTGTTCAAGCCACACAGCCAACTAAGTTACTCAGCCAGCCGATTGAGTTTTACTCCTGTTCCTGCTCCTTGCGACGCTTCATCACAACGTAGAAGAGCGTGCCAGCGATGCCAACAATGCCGCAAAGCGTCAAAATCACCAATCCGCGAGCACCGGTCATAGGCAGCGCGCCGAGGATTTTGTCAACAGCAGTAGACTTCTTGTTGTTGATCTTCAATGTGTTAGCTGAATCTTCAACACCAGCAGTGAGATTCACACAATGAAGCTTGTCATCAAGTTCAAATCCATCTGGAGCCTTAGTTTCAACTGCGCAATAAACGTGTGAAGTTTTAGAATTATTACCAACGAAGAAGGAATCAGAAGCCTTACCTTTATCATCGGTTGCAGCCATTGTGCGAACTTTGCCACTATCGTCTATTAAGCCCTTGGCATCAGCAGTATTTACTTCAGAAACTTTCTTACCATTAAGATCACTTAGTTGCTTTCCTTCAGCAGCTTCATAAACCTGGAACACTGCATCCTTCAAAGGCTTTCCATCTTTATTCTCACCATCACTCAAACCAATCTTATTGATGTTTAGAGTAGCGAAATTAGTGGTGTCTTCACCTTCGTGAGTAGGATTACCTGGAGTTTCGCATGGCTGATCCTTAGTTGGAACGCATGGAGTTTTATCTCCTTCGCCAGTTGTTATGCCATCTACATCAGTGTTTATAAAGTTCTTAATTTGTCCAGGAGCAATAACTGTTGTTACAACTGTTGCTATAAGTTTGCCACCAACTTTTGCAGTAGCCTTAGTCAAACCTTCACCAATGAGCTTAACGCGAATCCACTTAACAGTCTTGAGCTTGTCAGCAATGGATAAATCAGTAACCTCAGTTGGAGTTGCCTTTGTATCAGAATATGCTTTAACTTCATACATGCTTGTATCTAGCGGTTCAGCATTATTCCCATCTTTATCAGTAAGCTTCACATCCTTAACACTGCTATAGTTCAAGAAGTCTGTGTTAATTGGATCAGTGAAGGAAACATTGGAGTATTTAGTCTCACCTGGTTTAAGAGCAGTAAGTGGAATGGAAATATCCCAGCCCATCGTTGTCTTAGTGCCATCGATGAACGGCTGATTTGGAGCAGCCTGAGCTTTCTTCGTAACCCTATTGGTGGACACGTCATTCTTTGGATAAATATTTAACTTGTAAATCCAATCATGATCCTTGGTATTTGGAAGAGGAACCGTTACAAGGAATGGGTTAACTTGCTTAGTAACGCTAACAGGTTTTCCATCTCTCATAGGTTTGCTATTAGCCAAGTCTTCTTCTACCAGGTACAAGCCGTACGTAGTACCAAGATTGAATGTTGTAGAACCTTCCTTAGTGCAGCCTTGATCACTTGTAGCACAAGTTGCTTGTTCTTTAATATCAGCCGCAGTGGTAGAAGCCTTCAAGTTAGCATCTTTTAAAGCCTGAGCAGCAGTCTTATTCTCAACATTAAGATTTTTAATTGCTTCCCAGCCTGACGACTGTGACAAATCAATGTCAGTATCATCATTTTTAACAACACGAGTGAGCTTGAACTTCACGCCTGAAATTGGTTTTTGTGTAGCTGGAATAGTCTGTTCTTTACCATTATTCTTAGTCTGACTCTCAGGACCTTCATACTTGTAAATGGTAATAGAAGTAGCCTGACCAGATTTAATATTCGCAGTGTTTTCACCTTCAGCAGGAGTACTCTGCTCACCAGCAGCCCAGGCAATAGAGCCTGCAACACAGCACGTTCCGAGTGTGCAGGTCGCGGCTAATACGGCAACAGCGCGTTTTAACTTTGAAGTCTTTAGACGCATATTCCCTCTCTTCAATAAATCAATTAATCGTCTTATCCTCTTTATTTAGACTCAAAAAGGCTGTTCGTAGACCAAACAAAAAAGATTATAATGTTGTAACAACTGCATCGACACAGACGCACGACTGTAAACACACGATGCGAATGCAGAATACAACTTCAACCTTCATCATTCAGCTATTTTTCGCAATTGTGCGATAACGCTCAACCATGAGTAAATACAATAATAACTGATAATCAGACGAAAAATAACGTGAAGTATAACATAGTCAAATGTTTATATTTCTGAGCATCTACCCCCCCCCCCGGTACAAAAATTGTTAAAAATCAATGGGTTTGGAGGTGTCAAATTACTAGCTCAGTCGCTTTTTGCGCGTTTTTATTTTTTTCTAAAAAATAAAATACGGCGTGTCGCATCGCCTTGCTTTTTCACTCAAAGCGTAGCGTGAAAAAGCAAATCGATGCGGTAGCGACGACTCAATGTTGAAAGCACAGTGTGCTTTCAGCGTCGGAGCGCACACGATTACGCTTTCTTTATTTCTTAAGAAAGCGTAATCTGCCGAGCAATAATCCAATAAGATACAAATACAATTGACTCGCTTTTCGCTTAAGCGTAGCGCGAAAAGCGACCCAATGCGATAGCGCTTGCATATTGTGTAAAGCCCAGTGGGCTTTACGCGCAAGCGCGCACACGATTGTGCTTTCTTTATATTCCTAACGAAAAGTCAACCTGTCAGAATTTCCAACAAGTTCGTTTGGAAAGTACAAGGCAAGTTGAGCGCTAAATCGCAGCACTCAAGCAGATTGTCGCACATTCGGCACAAACTCAATCCTGCAAGTCGCGTTCAAAGCACTTGCAATACGATTCAAAAGAGCAATAGTCGGATTCCTCGAACCATTTTCCAACCTGCTAATATCCGACTGACTTATACCCGTCTTCTCCGACAGCTCAGCCTGAGTCAAACCAGCCTTTTTTCTAGCCATAACAAGCGACATAGTCAAATCTCTTTCCGGCTGAAGCGCATCATACTCTTTCTTGAACTCGGGATCCTTCATAAGCTCGTCCGTGAGTTCATGCAAATCATTCATTCGCGTTTCCTGTACTGCACTCGTTCCCTGCCCCACTTGCATTCCCTGCAACTCTTGCTTTTCCATCACAAGCCCATCTTTCTATTAAAATATTCAGCCCTTCTCTGCATAGCTACCAATATTTCACTACGCGGAGTTTTCTGCTGCTTTTTAACAAACCCATTGGTGGCAACAATAATTTTATTAGCATCAAAAAAGTATAAAATACGCACTATGTTGCTACCTAAAATAGTGCGAAGCTCAAAAATATGGTTGCCAACATGCTTACTAAGCGGCTCTCTTGCGTCGCTTCCTAACATCTCCAAACGACGCAAATCCGAAACCACCTTTGCTCGCAACTTAACATCTAAACTTTTAATAAACTCACGTACTGGCTTATCACCATCCTTATCACTGTAAAAAATCACATCAAACAATTCCCCAACCCCCTGTTTTATGTTATATATAGCATAATCTCTTGTATACATCTTGTCAAAACAAGCAACCATACGTTACTAACGCAGTCGCCAATCTGCACGCATGTCCCAAAACAACCAAAATCAGCCACTAACGCAGAACACACGCGTTCTCTAATTTGCAGTAATTAAAAAGACGATAGATTTTTATTTCTACCGTCTTGCTTAAAGCTCATACAACTATCTACTTTGTTCTCTGTGTATTAAATTTTCAAATTCTTATTGTTTAACATTCCAGCAAACATTGTATGATACATATCCTTCGACGATTCTTCTATCCTGGTAATACTTGATATTTTATTTCCTGCATCCTTTGATGATGCTCCACAAAGATAAAAGGCCTCATTTTCTGCCCCAAAGTCTATTGCAATATATCTATCATGGTATTTTTTATCAGCTATCTTCAAATTCAAATCTATATTAGGATAGTCTTTTCTAAAATCATCTAAAATATTTTTCGTAAGCATATCTTTATTTCTTACATTATCGCTAAAAACTATGATTTGCATGTTATCTCTTGCAGCCCTTAAGAGTTCCAATGTTTTAAGCCCTATATAATTATCTATAACATAGATGCTTTTCTTTGCTGACTTATATATTTTTGTATAGGCAACATCTGCTTCTATCTTATCTCCATTCAGCAAAAGAAAATGCTTGTAGGTGTTACTATCTATAAAATTATCCATTACCTTTTTCAGATCTTCTTTTGTTGCAAAGGTGCTAATTTTATCATTTATATTTGCTATTTCTTTTGAATGCTGCATTATGTAATTTGTATTTTGACTTGTTTGCAATAACAGTTGCGCCATTTCTTTTGAGCTAAGAAAGTCTCTATTTTCAATAATGAAATCTTTCATCTGCTTAAACATTCGTATTAAAGCCTTACTTTGCTTAACTGCCAGCTCTCCCCTTAATACGGTTATAAGCATATAGATTCCCTGTTCTGTAAAGGCGTAGGGCTTGTATTTAATATTACTGCCTCTACCTTGCGCTTTGTTCAAGGTCGCAAAATGCGACCTTGAAAGTTCAGATACTTGCCCATCGTTCAAGGTGCCAAAATGGTACCTTGAAAGTTCAGATACTTCCTCATCGGTTAATTGGAACATAAAATCGTCATCAAATTTTTCAATATTCCTTTTGACCTGTCTATTAAACATTTTTGTCTCATAACCATAAATTTCAGCTAAATCCGAATCAAGCATAACTTTTTGATTTCTTATATAGTGAATCTTACTTTTAAGCGTAGTTCCATCTATTACAACAATCTCTTTATTCTCTTCTGCCATAATGCCCCCAACATTATCTAAATATCTTTTCCAATCCGCCACGCACTGCGTAACTTTTACTGCGTAACTTTTTTAAATCAACTGCGCCAGTAACAAATAAACAACATCGTGCGTAGATTTATTAGTCTTTGAGCTGAATTAATAGGTATGATGCATCGATGCTCTTGTTCAGCGCTTGAAACCATGATGATAGTACTAGTATTTGCTGCAATCATACGACTGAGGTTATTCGACTTGACAATAATTTCGCAATCAGATTAACGCATTGTGGATAAAAGGTATTGAGCGCACGTAAATAAGTAGTTACGTAAGATTACGAATACTACGCAAGGGACACTAATGCAGAACACTGACTGCATGAGTGTCCCAAAACAAGCAACCAGAGACACTCTCGCAGAGCGACGACTGCACCAGTGTCCCAAAACAAGCAAAATCAGACACTCGCGCAGAACACCGACTGCGCCAGTGTCCCAAAACAAGCAAAATGAGACACGCACGCAGAACGCAATATGTCCAGCAACAAAAAAGGAGCTTCAAGCCCGCAAGCTTGAAGCCCCATTTTTATATCAGATTATCGCAATCACTCAGCTTCGTCGCCGTAATCACCCTGACCACCCTGGTCGTCAAGGAAATCATCCGGGTTAAAGTCGTCGCCGAGCTTCATATCGCCAAAATCAATGTTGGAGAAGTCAACATCCGCCATATCGCTTTCACCGAAGTTCGATGGCGTGCCGTCAGCCCCACCCAAACCGAAGTTAGGGTAAATGGAGTCGCGCACCTGAGGATCCGGCTCCACGTTAGCGTTGCGGTAACGCGCCAAACCGGTACCAGCTGGGATGAGCTTACCGATAATAACGTTCTCCTTCAAGCCCTTAAGGTCATCTTCCTTCTGGCTCAAGGCGGCCTCGGTAAGCACGCGCGTAGTCTCCTGGAAGGATGCGGCAGAAAGCCAAGAATCCGTAGCCAAAGAAGCCTTGGTAATACCCATAAGCTCTGGTCGGCCGGCAGCAGGCTTGCCACCGTTCTTAACGGCAGCCAAGTTTGCCTCACGGAACTTTGCCTGATCCACAAGCTCGCCCGGAAGAAGCTCAGTGTCGCCAGAATCAATCACCGTAATACGGCGAAGCATCTGGTGCACAATAACTTCAATGTGCTTGTCGTGAATATCAACGCCCTGAGAACGGTAAACGTTGTGAACCTCTTCCACAATATTCACCTGAGCTGCGCGCGGACCAAGGATTCGCAAAATCTTCTTAGGATCCACAGAACCCTCAATCAGCTGCGTACCAACGTCAACATGCTCGCCATCCTTTACCAGCATTGGCGCACGACGCGTCACAGGGTAAACGATTGGCTCAACCGTAGTGTCGTCTGGAGTCAAAGTCACCTGACGGCCGTGATCGGTATCCTCAACCTTCACAACGCCTGGGAACTCAGCAATTGGAGCCTCGCCCTTAGGAGTACGAGCCTCAAAAAGCTCCGTAACACGAGGAAGACCCTGCGTAATATCGGAAGCCGAAGCAACACCACCGGAGTGGAAGGAACGAAGCGTAAGCTGCGTACCAGGCTCACCAATGGACTGTGCTGCCACAATACCAACGGCCTCGCCAACATCCACGAGTCGGCTCGTAGCCAAGGACCAGCCGTAGCACTTTGCGCAAACGCCGCGCTTAGATTCGCAAGTAAGCACAGAACGCGCCTTAACTTCCTCAACGCCGTGCGCAACCAAATCGCGCAAAACGTCCATAGAAAGCGCATCTCCGCACTTTGCCAAAACTGTAGTGCCGTCAGCAGGATCGAGAACATCTGCAGCAAGCAAGCGCGAGTATGGACCGCCATCAGCAGCCTTAACAAGCGTCAAATTGCCGTTTTCGTCGCGATCAGCAATCTTCATCATAAGACCGCGCTTAGTGCCGCAATCTTCTTCGCGAACGATTACTTCCTGCGAAACGTCCACAAGACGACGAGTCAAGTAGCCAGATTCTGCCGTACGAAGTGCGGTATCTGCCAGGCCCTTACGAGCGCCGTGCTGGGAGATGAAGTACTCCAACACAGACAAGCCGTCGCGGTAGTTTGACTTAACAGGTCGAGGAATAATCTCGCCCTTAGGGTTTGCCACGAGGCCTCGCATACCAGCAATCTGGCGAATCTGCATCCAGTTACCACGTGCGCCTGACTGAACCATGATGTTCACGTTGTTGTCGTCGTGGAAGTTTTCGCGCATTGCGTCTGCAACCTTGTCGGTGCATTCAGTCCACAAGTTGATCAACTCTTGACGACGCTCTTCGTCGGTAAGAAGACCCATATCGTACTGGGAGTTGATTTTTGCAGCCTGATCCTCGTAATCTTGCGCGATTTGCTCGCGATTTGGAGGAAGCACAATGTCGGAGAATGCCATTGTTACGCCAGACCAAGGAGCGCGAGTAAAGCCGAGATCCTTCAAAGCGTCGAGTGTTGCTGCAACTTGCGCTGTAGAATAGCGGGTTGCGATTTCGTCGACGATCTTAGAAAGTACGCCCTTTGGCACCTGCTCGTTTACGAACGGATAGTCAACCGGCAAAGTTCCGTTGAACAAAATACGTCCGCAAGAAGTTGCAAACAGTACAGTTCCGTCCTTAAAACGCTCTTCGCGCACAACGTCTGGGCTGCCTGGCTCAGGATCAACAACCTTAAGCTCGGAAGGCTCCCAATTCCTTGGCAAAACGAAGTCTGAAGGAACGCGAATCAGCACCTTAGCTTGCATGTCAATCTCATGCTTGTCGAGAGCCATTTCAGCTTCAGCAAGCGAGGAGAAGACTCGGCCTTGACCCTTGGCTCCATCAATTACGGTAGACAAGTAGTAAAGACCCAGAATCATATCCTGAGATGGCATTGTAACGGTGTGGCCGTCTGCTGGCTTCAAAATATTGTCGGAAGCCATCATCAAAGTACGAGCTTCAGCTTGAGCTTCGGCAGAAAGCGGAAGATGCACTGCCATCTGGTCACCATCGAAGTCTGCGTTGAATGCTGCGCAGGCAAGTGGTGGCAGGTGGATTGCTTTACCTTCAACCAAAATTGGCTCGAATGCCTGAATACCCAAGCGGTGAAGTGTAGGTGCGCGGTTAAGAAGCACAGGATGCTCGGAAATAACTTCCTCGAGCACGCCCCAAACTTCGGAGTCACCGCGGTCTACCAAACGCTTTGCGCTCTTCATATTCTGAGCGAAGCCCTGATCTACCAAACGCTTAATAACGAATGGCTTGAAAAGCTCCAATGCCATTGGCTTTGGCAAACCGCACTGATGCATGCGAAGGCTTGGGCCAACGACGATTACGGAACGACCGGAGTAATCAACACGCTTACCGAGCAAGTTCTGGCGGAATCGGCCTTGCTTACCCTTAAGCATGTCGGAAAGCGACTTTAATGGTCGGTTGGATGCGCCGGTTACTGGGCGTCCGCGGCGACCGTTGTCGAAGAGCGAGTCGACTGCTTCCTGAAGCATGCGCTTTTCGTTATTAAGCATGATTTCAGGAGCGCCGAGCTCAATAAGTCGCTTCAAACGGTTGTTACGGTTGATTACGCGACGGTACAAATCGTTCAAATCGGAAGTTGCAAAACGACCACCATCGAGCTGAACCATTGGTCGCAAATCTGGTGGGATTACTGGAATTACGTCCAAAACCATAGCTTCTGGCTTGTTTCCAGTAGTCAAGAATGCGTTTACAACTTTCAGTCGCTTCAAAGCGCGAGCCTTGCGCTGACCGGTTCCGTTGTCGATTTCTGCGCGAAGCTCTTCTGCGGCAGACTTCAAATCGAAGTCCTGCAAACGCTTCTTAATAGCTTCAGCACCCATGCAGCCTTCGAAGTAGTCGCCGTAGCGATCTTCCATCTCGCGCCACAAGTCAACGTCGCCTTCCATATCGCCGGCACGCAAGCCCTTGAAACGGTCGAACACTGCGTTCAAACGCTGAATCTGCTCGTCGTAGCGAGTACGAATAGCAGACATTTCGCGTTCTGCACTAGCGCGCAACTTAGATTTTGCAGCACCCTTACCGTCTCCAGATTCTTCCAGCTCGTGCAAGTCTTCTTCAACCTTCTTAGCGCGAGCTTCGATTTCGTTATCGCGACGCTTGCGCAAGTTGGCGATTTCGGTATCGAATTCGTCTTGCAAATCTGGAAGATCTTGATGACGCTGTTCTTCGTCGACTTTCGTAACCATGTAGGCTGCGAAGTAGATTACTTTTTCAAGATCCTTAGGTGCAATGTCGAGCAAGTAGCCCAAACGGCTTGGCACACCCTTGAAGAACCAAATGTGCGTTACCGGAGCTGCAAGCTCAATATGACCCATGCGTTCGCGGCGAACGCGGCTGCGGGTAACTTCCACGCCGCATCGCTCGCACACGATTCCCTTAAAGCGCACGCGCTTATACTTGCCGCACGCGCACTCCCAGTCGCGAGTTGGACCGAAGATCTGCTCACCGAACAGACCGTCCTTCTCTGGCTTTAGGGTACGGTAATTAATGGTTTCTGGCTTCTTTACTTCGCCGTGGCTCCAGCTACGGATATCTTCGGCGGTGGCCAGTCCAATCCTCAGTTTGTCAAATGCGTTGACGTCCAGCACTCTTATCGTCCTGTCTCATGAAATTGTTTTCTAATGTTTCTTAATTTCTTAAAGTGTGTTCGTTACTGAATCAGTTACCGAATCACTGGTATTCAGGTTCAACAGCAATCTGATCTTCCTTGGCGGACGAATCTGGTCGAGCGCCAATATTGAAGCCAAGATCGTCGGAAGATGAAACTGGGTCGTCCTCTTCATCCTTCATGTCGATTGCAACGCCTTCAGCGTTCAACACCTCAACATTAAGGGAAAGCGACTGCATTTCCTTAAGCAACACCTTGAAGGATTCAGGAATGCCTGCTGGTGGGAGGTTATCGCCCTTAACAATAGCGCCATACACGCGCACGCGGCCGTCGACGTCATCAGACTTCGTGGTCATCATTTCGTGCAATGTGTAAGCAGCGCCGTAAGCCTCGAGCGCCCACACTTCCATTTCGCCGAAGCGCTGGCCGCCGAACTGAGCCTTACCACCCAACGGCTGCTGGGTAATCATGGAGTAAGGACCAGTGGAACGTGCGTGAATCTTATCATCAACCAAGTGATGCAGCTTCAAAATGTACATGTAGCCCACAGAAATTGGCTTCGGGAATGGCTCGCCAGTGCGACCGTCGAACAAAGTTGCCTTACCGTCTGAACCAACAAGCTTTTCGCCATCGCGATTTGCAAGAGTTGTAGAAAGCAAACCCTTCAAAGTTTCTGGGCGAACGCCGTCGAATACTGGGGTTGCAACTGGAGTGCATGGATCGCCATGCTCAGCGCCCTGCGGCACGTACTTCTTCCAAGCAGCCTCAAGGTCTGGATCCAAGTTAATATCCCAGCCAGCGTGAGCAATCCAACCCAAGTGAAGCTCGAGCACCTGGCCCAAGTTCATTCGAGAAGGCACACCCAACGGGTTAAGCATAATGTCAACAGGAGTACCATCAGCCAAGAATGGCATATCTTCTTCTGGCAAAATGCGGGAAATAACACCCTTGTTGCCGTGGCGGCCGGAAAGCTTATCGCCCTGAGTAATCTTACGATGCTGAGCGATGTAAACGCGAATCATTTGGTTCACGCCGTTTGGAAGCTCGTCGCCGTCGTCTTCAGCGTCTTCGCGAGTGATTTCCTTAACTGCAATCACAGTACCGGTTTCACCGTGTGGAACGCGCAAAGAAGTATCACGCACTTCGCGGCTCTTTTCGCCGAAGATTGCACGAAGCAAACGCTCTTCTGGAGTAAGCTCGGTTTCGCCCTTAGGGGTTACCTTACCAACCAAAATATCGCCGGCTTCAACTTCAGCGCCGATGCGAATAATGCCGCGCTCGTCGAGATTTGCAATCGCATCTTCGCCAACGTTTGGCAAATCGCGAGTAATCTCTTCGGAACCAAGCTTGGTTTCGCGAGCGTCGATTTCGTACTCTTCAATATGAATAGAAGAAAGCGTATCGTCCTGCACAAGACGCTGGGAAATAATCACAGCATCCTCGTAGTTGTAACCATTCCAAGGCATGAACGCAACGAGCAAATTCTTACCCAATGCAAGTTCGCCCTTATCGGTTGCAGGACCGTCTGCCAAAACAGTACCAGCTTCAACGCGTTCGCCATCTTTAATAAGTGGCACCTGGTTGTAGCAAGTAGTCTGGTTAGAACGCTGGAACTTTGAAAGCTTGTAGCTGGACTGAGTTCCATCGTCGTTCATAACGCGAATAATATCTGCAGAAACGTATGTTACAACACCCGGCTTTTCTGCCAAGATTACGTCGCCAGAATCAACTGCTGCACGCCATTCGGAGCCGGTACCAACAAGTGGGCGCTCGGACTTAATAAGCGGCACAGCCTGACGCTGCATGTTCGTACCCATCAATGCACGGTGGCCTTCGTCGTGCTCCAAGAATGGAATCAAGGAAGCGCCGAGGGAAACCATCTGACGTGGGGAAACATCCATGTAGTCTACAGTGCTAACAGGCACATCGACTGCTTCTTCTTCGTCCACACGAGCAAGTGCTTGAGTGCCAACGAAGTTGCCGTTTTCGTCGAGTTCCTGGTTTGCCTGAGCAATAACGTGCTCGGCTTCGCGGTCTGCAGTCATGTATTCGACTTCGTTAGTTACGTGACCGTTAACAACCTTGCGGTATGGGGTTTCAATGAAGCCGAATGGGTTGATTCGTCCGAAGGTTGCCAAAGAACCGATAAGACCGATGTTTGGACCTTCTGGGGATTCGATTGGGCACATACGTCCGAAGTGGGATGGGTGCACGTCTCGAACTTCCATGGAAGCGCGATCGCGAGAAAGACCACCAGGGCCGAGTGCGGAAAGACGACGCTTGTTAGTAACGCCTGCCAATGGATTGTTCTGATCCATAAACTGGCTGAGCTGGGAAGTTCCGAAGAATTCCTTAATAGTTGCGTTTACTGGACGAATGTTAATCAAGGACTGAGGAGTAATTGCTTCTGCGTCCTGAGTTGTCATACGTTCGCGCACAACACGCTCCATGCGGCTTAAGCCGGTACGAAGCTGATTCTGCACAAGCTCGCCAACCTGGCGAATACGACGGTTTCCAAAATGATCAATATCGTCAACGTCAACACGCACCTGCACGTCTTGACCGTCGCGCTTACCTTGGAAGGTTTTCTCGCCTGCGTGTAAGGTTACCAAATACTTGATAGTGGCGATAATATCTTCACGGTTCAAGCTGCGATCGCTGTAGTCTGCTTCGAGACCGAGCTTGCGGTTGATCTTGTAACGACCAACTCGAGCCAAATCGTAACGCTTTGTGTTGAAGTAGAAGGAGTCGAGAAGATTGCGGCCGGCTTCTGGAGTTGCAGTGTCGGCTGGGCGAATCTTACGGTACAAGTCGGTAAGTGCGTCTTCTTGAGTATCGATTGATTCCTTTTCGAGAGCATCCAAAACAAGTGGATAACCCTTGAAAGCTTCGGCAATTTCCGGCTTGGTCATGCCAATAGCCATAAGGAATACGATTGCAGACTGCTTACGCTTGCGGTCAACGCGAACGCCTAAAACGTCACGCTTGTCGATCTCAAATTCCAACCACGCGCCGCGGCTTGGAATAATCTTCGCGCCGAAAACATCCTTGTCGGAAGTGCGATCCTGCGTGCGATCAAAATACACGCCTGGAGAGCGCACAAGCTGCGAAACGATTACTCGCTCGGTGCCACCAATAATAAAAGTACCGTGTGGAGTTTGAAGTGGGAAATCACCCATGAAAACAGTCTGGCTCTTAATTTCGCCAGTTTCGCCGTTTTCAAACTCAGCGTTCACATAAAGTGGAGCGGAATAGGTGTAATCCTTTTCCTTGCACTCAAGCACAGTGTGGCGTGGTTCTTCAAAGTATGGGTCGGAGAATGTGAGGCTCATTGTCTCAGCAAAATTCTCGATTGGGGAAATCTCCTGGAAGACTTCGTCAAGACCGGAAACATGAGGCACGGTGTGAGTTCCGTTTGCCTCGTCTTCGGCAACGCGCTTCTTCCAGCGTTCAGAGCCGATCAACCAATCAAAGCTGTCGGTTTGCACGCCGAGGAGGTATGGCACATCAATAGGCTCACAAATGGAGCCAAAATTCACACGATCTGACGCTTTGTGCAGTTTAATATCATGCTCGTCAGCACGTGCGATGACTTTCGTGGTGCTCGTCATAGCTTGTTCAGCAGCCAATGGACGTTCCTTTATCACTCGCTAGTTAACTATTTAATCTTTGAAAACTGAAGAAAATCGCGGCAAATGATGTGCTTATTTAAGCATATTGTGATTCGCGAGCGCCTTCTTCGGTTCCATGAGCATGCCCGCTATATGACACACCTTACACAGACTGTCTATTCTAGCGAAAGCTCCAGACTTCCTTATTAATAAAAAAGTCTGCTCTAGCGCTTGCAATTTTTTGGATGCTTAATATTCTCTACTTCAGTGGAACGAATATTCGTGTGGTGAGATTTGAGATTTTTCGCACTGAGCGAGGCGAACGTCAGAGCCGAAGGCTGCTGATTCGTCGAGCGAAGAAGAAAAATCGAAAAATCTCTGCGATTGGCATGGTTATTAACGAATTAGTATGCAGAGTTTGGGGGATTTCTTTACGAGCACTAAAAGAGGACTGAGAAGCTACATTCTTTAAGAAAGGCGAACACACTAAACGTCTTTAACAGCCAGAGCGCCCGAAGGACGGGACGTGCGAGGAGAGAAATCCCCTAAAACTCGCGCAACATTAAGTAGGATTACACAAAACCCGCGCAACGGCAAACGATACAAGTTGCGAGTAAACTAAATACGTTACGATTACGAAGTTACGTAAGGAATACTTAAAAGCTAAGGAATAGAATGGATAACAGCGAGAATACGCAAGAAGCAGCGGCAAAAGCCGAAGAGCAAGCCGACGCGCACAAAGCCGCCGCAAGTCGCGTAGAGCAAATGTACGAGTACGGCTACCGCAAGTCAAACTATGGCCCTGACGAGCTTGTAACCGACGCTCATGGAAATCCAATTAGCGTTATGGACGCCATGCTCAGCGCCGACGATGCCGCGCGAGCAGAAACGCACACGCCTCATCTTTGCTTCTACTCCCCTCGTATTCCAGGAAATACCGGTTCCGCAATTCGTCTTTGCGCTGTAACTGGCACTATTTTGCACTTGGTTGAACCGCTTGGTTTTAATTTGCACGATACTAAATTGCGTCGCGCAGGCTTGGACTATCACGATATGGCTCACGTTGTTTTGCATCCGAATTTTGAGAATTTAGTTGAGTCGATGCCTAATTCGCGAATTATTGCTTTTACCGCAAATGCTACGAAACTTTACACTGAAATTGAATATAAACCGAACGATATTCTGCTTTTTGGTCCAGAACCTGGAGATATTCCGGATCCGATGGATGTTATGGCAGGCCCGCATGTGGCAGAGCAGGTTCGTCTTCCAATGCGACCTTCGCTTCGTAGCTTAAATCTTACAAATTGCGCTTCTATTGCAGTGTACGAAGCGTGGAGACAGCTCGGTTTCGCCGGCGGCAAGTAAGCACATCAAACTATGCATTACAATGGATAGTATGTTCACACCATCCGGAATACAGCGCAAAATAAAGCGACAGGTGCAGCGCAAAGCGAGCGCCATATTTAATCGCAGTAAATTGCGTAAATCCGGCAAAAAAATGAGCACGTCGCAGCAAAAAATGTATTTTCGCAGACGCGTTTTTGTGTGTGTAGTGCTTTTTTTGATTGTGTCGCTGGCAATATTTTGCGTTATTAGCTTAGGTAAGGGACTTGCTGCAGTTGGCGGTGCGATTGCAGGGCATGAAGTTGATGTTTCTAGAAAATCCGTGCCTGAGCCGCGACCGGTTGGACTCACTCCCCGATGCACTGCGCGCGATATTAATATTGAGCTTTCTGTGAAATCTCAAAACGTTCCGATGGGCGGTAGCGTTGAGATTACTGAGCGTTTTGTATATGAAGGAAATACTTCGTGTCTTATTGATGCTTCCGACATGAATTCTGTGCTGTCTGTAAACAGTAGCGATGCTGTTAGTAGGTCGAATGATGACGCAAAAGATAGTAAAGATGGTAAAGGTAACAAAGATAGCAAAGAAGTAAAAAACGGCCAAAATACTAAAGATGCAAAAGACTCTAAAGACGCAAATAGCAGCAACTACTTATCTAACGCAGTGTGGCGTTCAGACACTTGCGATACTGCTTTAAAACCGCTTCTTATGGCTAAGGGCGATCATTTTGAAAAGAAGATTACCTGGAATACCAACACGAATGCAGGAAAAGGCTGCACTGCGGACGAGGATTTGCCGAAGGTAGATCGCGGAACTTATGTTCTTAGAGTTGAGCATAAGCGCGTTGCAGGATTGCATAGCGAACCGCTTTTTGTAAACGTGCGATAAGTAAAAGCGTATTACAGCTTCACGCAAAACTTCTCTAAAGCTTCGTGTCAGTTTTCGTCCACAGAATTATGCGCTAAATCAAAATCCGCAGCATCTGAAGCGGAATTAAGAATTTCACGATCGTCACAAACAGGAGCCAAAACCAAATCCTTAACAAGCTCTCGCGTGCGAAGCTGCGAATCTGCATCCAAACCATCGTCAGTAATAACAGTATCAACCTGATCAAAACGAGCAAACAGCGAAAGCGACGTGCAGCTCCATTTAGTGTGATCCGTCAAAATAATCGTGCGGTCAGCAATATCCATTAAAGCCATATCCGTAGCCGCTTCCAAAGAGTTAGGCATAAGGAATCCTCGAGGAAGAGACACAGAATGCGTTCCAAGAAACACAGTATTCACTCGAAGCGAAGCCACAACTTTATCTGCAATAGGACCAACCAGCGAGTTGGAGCGCGTAATCACGCCACCGGTTACAATAACCTCAACATCCTTCGACTCCAACGCCTGCACAAGCTCGGCAACAGGAATCGAATTAGTCAAAATCGTAATTCCAGAAGCCCTACGCGACTCCAGCAAATGCTGCGCAAACACGTAAGCCGTTGTGCCACCGCCAATAGCAATAACATCCCCCGGAGAAACATAGTCCACAGCCAAGCGAGCAATAGCATCCTTCAAACCAATATCCATCTGCGATTTCACAGAAAACAGTGGTTCAGAAAGCAAAGTGTTAGTAGTTACAGCGCCGCCGTGAACTCGCTTCAAAAGCCCTCGATCGGAAAGCTCGGCAATATCCCTGCGAACTGTCATTGCAGAAACATTCAGCTCTTTAGATAGCGCGGTAATACGAACTGCACCGCGCGTACGAAGACGGCTTAAAATCAAATGTTGACGCTGCGAAGAAATCATACGAACATTATCGCACAAGTATACGCAAAAAACAAACGCAATTGAGCGTTTTGGGGCGTAAAAACGAAAAGAACGCACATTTACCCGCATTCAAATCTTATTTTTGTAATAAATCGCACAAAAACGAACGCGCATTAGGGTGGTAAACGCACAAATAATGCCTTAATATATAGATATGCATTACGTTTCTGAAAATTCATTGCACAATGTCGTCAATAAAGCCACGACTGATTTGTTCACTTTCTCCTACAAGCATGTAATAAAACCACATTTTGTGTTCAACATTCCGCCTGACGAAGCTCACGAACGCATGATTGACTTCTGCAAATTCAGCGAAAATACGCCGGGTCTTATGTGGCTTCTTCGAACAATGCTTAACTACACGGATCCGGTTCTTGAAACTAATGTTATGGGATTGGATTTTGCGAACCCGTTCGGCTTAAGCGCTGGATTAGATAAAAACTGCCAAATGGCAACCGTGCTAGACAATGCCGGCTTTGGTTTTGAAACAGTTGGCTCAACTACAAGCCGTCCTTGCGAAGGAAATCAGAAGCCTTGGTATCATCGTCTTCCGCAATACGACTCTATTTTGGTGCACGCAGGTTTGGCAAACGACGGCAGCGAAGCGGTTGTTGCACGTGCAGAAAAAGCGTGGACTAAAGCTAAATCAATGAATATGTCTATTTCAATTGCTCGCACAAACGACGATTTAGTTGGCGACTTAAACGAAGGCATTGAAGATTATCACATTTCTATGGAGCGCGCGGCTGGACGTAGCTCGATTATTGAGGTGAATATTTCCTGCCCAAATACTCGCGTAGGTGAACCTTTTAGAGAGCCAGAAGCACTGGATAAACTTTTTAGCGATCTTGATACTATTAAGCGACCTCAGCCAACGCTTGTTAAAATGCCGCTTAACTTGCCGGGAGGATGGGAGCAGTTTAAGTCGCTTTTAGATGTTCTTGCCGAACATAAGGTTGATGGCGTAAGTATTTCGAACTTGCAGAAGAACCGCTCCGGACTTGACGTTCCAGCAGATTGGCAAGGTGCACTTTCTGGAGGCCCTACCTACCAGGCAAGCAACGAACTTATTCGTCGCACGCGTAAGGCTTTTGGTAATCGTTTTGCTATTGCTGGAATTGGTGGCGTCTTTACACCAAAGCAAGCGTACGAGAAGATTCGCTCTGGTGCGGATTTGGTTATGTTTATTACGTCTCTTATGTACAGAGGACCGCAGCAGATTACGACATTAAAGCGCGGACTTGCGGATCTTTTGAAGCGAGACGGATTCGAACATGTTTCCGACGCTGTTGGAGCAGATTTAGACTAAAAGTGACGGCATAAACTACCCAGTCGCGAGTAGTTTATGCCGTTTTTTTGCGCGATTTTGACCAAAACAGCGCAGCGTTGAGTAGTTTATGCCGCTTGCGCTGTTTTAATCATCTAAAACTTAATACGCATCTCCTGTGGAAGTGTTGTAATCATCGCGACGAGCAGTTCCATACTGATCCTGCGTCTGCTGCTGATTATTAGCCTCTTCCTGCTGTTCTCTAGCGGCCTGACGACGAGCGTCTTCATCTCGCTTTTCCTGCTCAGTTTGGGCAGGCTTCTTATAAAGCGAGTCGTGCGTTGAGGAAGCTCCGGCAGTGTACTTTGGATCAGGCTTTCCGTAATCGTTATCAACAGGAATATTAGCAGCCTTCAAATAGTCGTTCATAAACTGCTTCCAGGCAGGCGTTGCAATATACATACCATACCAAGCTGCCATTGTGCGGCCGTTAATAGTCATGCCGTTAAAGCTTTTTTGCGATTCGGCATTGCCGACGGCCACAAACGAAGCCACCTGATACGGCACAAATCCAGCTGTGGTCATGTAGTACTGTTCGTTAGTACCAGTTTTTGCGAAGGTTTTACGTCCGCCGTCAAGCTGAGTTGTTGAAGCCTCACCACCAGGTTGAACAACACCCTGATTAAGTGCGTATGCGGCAGTTTGTGCAATACCCTTTGGAATAGCCTGATGGCAATGCGCACTAGGAACTCTTAAACGCTTGCCATTCTTATCAATAACTCGCTTAATAGCAATAGGATCGCAAGCAACACCATCTGCACCCAAAGTTGCATACACATTAGCAACAGTTAAAGGCGAAGCCTGCACAGAACCAATGGTCATTGGCGGGTTCAAAGAATTAGCCGAATACACGCTTTCCTGACCAAGAGGCGAATTATGGTATCCAAGAATTTTAGCCGCGTCTGCAATAGAACACAGCTTAATTTGCTGAGCCATAGACGCCTGCGTAGTATTGTGAGAACGAACAAGACCTTGCAAAGGCGTTTCTGGGCTAACAGTTCCACCGCCGGAGTTTTGCACAAACCATGAGCCGACTCCGCGGAACTTATTGCAGTTAAAATCAGAATTATTGTATCGGATAGTCGTGCGAAGAGGCTGGTTTATTGACTTTCCAGCAAGCATCCACGCAACCATATTAATAGGCTTCCAAGTAGAACCAATCTGCCAGCCAAGACCACCGCCATCTCGCTCGTCAACAGCGTAGTTAAGAGCAGTATGAGTTGGATCAGACCTAGCAGCGTCGGACGCGTCATAAATACGATTGCTACCAAAGGCCAAAACCTCACCAGTTCCAGGCTTAATAGCAGCAATCGAAACTTCAAAACCGCTTTTATCGTTTACTGGAATCGTGTCACGAGCAGCTTTCATTGCAGCCTTACTTGCACGCAAATCCATAGTGGTGTAAATATCGAGACCACCTTCAGTAAGAAGCTTTTCTCGCGCAACAGCCGTCTTTCCAAATTCGCGAGAGTGCAAAATTCGCTTGGTTACGTAATCGCAGAAGAATGCAGCGTCACCTGCAGCCTGGCAACCAATCTTAGACACTTCTCGCTGAACATTAAGAGTATTTTTTAGCGGGATTGCTACGGCAGAATCATGCTCTTTTTTATTTATAAAACCTTGACGAAGCATTAAATCAAGCACAATATTGCGCTGCTTTTGCGCTTCTGGCTGATTTTCTTCAATAGACGGATCGTAATGAGAAGGATTTTTTGTGATTGCAGCAATAGTTGCAGCCTGCACAAGATTAAGCTTTGCAGCGCTCGTATTAAAGTAGCGGTGGGCTGCAGTTTCTACACCGTAAATATTATTGCTACCAAATTGCGCAATATTAAGATAGCCTTGCAAAATCTCAAGTTTTGAATACTTTTTTTCCATTTGAATTGCTATGAGCATTTCGCGAAGCTTACGCGCAATCGTACCTTCAGAAGCGTGATATTCCGCCAAAGGATCGTTGTTTTCGCGCGCTTTAATCATAAGCACATTTTTCACATACTGCTGTGTTAAAGAAGAGCCGCCTTGCATATCTGACTTTTTAACGAATGTTTTCACAAACGCGCGCATAACGCCTTGAACATCAACGCCAGAATGCTCAAAGAATCGCCTATCTTCACGAGCAACCATTGCCTGCTGCATATATTGCGAAATACGTCTAAGCGGCACAACAGTGCGATTTTGCGCATAAAATGTTGCGATAATTGTTTTGCCATCAGATGCATAAAGTCGCGATTTTTGCGGCAAAGCAGTTACATCAAAATCAATGCCATCAACGCGAAGTGAAGGAACAACTGTTTTCACCACGCTATTCACACTCATAACGCCAGGAACGAACATAATACTTGCAGCAACACCACCCGCAACACACAAAGTGATGTAGGTAAGAAACAGCGCTAGCACACGACGAGCAGTAAGTGAATTCTTTTTCGGCATGCGTACTATTCTAAAGGTTTGCCTCTACTTGAATAATCAGCGTCCTGCTCTTCGAATTAACATTCCCGGCTTATAAATAATAATCGAACGTCCTTTTCGCATAATCCACCCGCGATTTGCAAAATCCATAAGCGCTTTGTTCACAGTTTCCCTAGAAGAACCAACCAACTGAGCTAATTCCTCCTGAGTTAAATCATGCGGCACAAGCAAACCGTCACTCATTGGCTCGCCAAATCTGGATGCCAAATTCAACAGAGTTTTTGCCAAACGAGCTGGAACATCCATAAAAACTAAATCTGAAATTCTCTCATTATTAGCCCTCAGTCTCGCAGCCAAAACTTGCAGCATATCTACAGCAACTCGAGGATGATTATTTAGCCAAGCGAATAAAATATCGTTTTCCAGCCACAAAACTTTTGTTTTGCTTGTAATGGTGATTGCTGAAGCGGTACGAGGACCGCCCTTTGGGTCAAAAACAGGAATTTCGCCCAAAATTTCACCAGAAGTATGAATACTAAGCAATTGCACACGATTATCGTTAGAATGACGCACTAATTTTACGCGACCGCGCTCAAGAAGGTACATTCTATGATCGGTATCGCCCTCATTAAAAATCGACTCACCTTTGTTAAAAATCGACTCCTGAAGATGCACCAAAAGTTCCTTCATTTGATCCGCAGGAACTTGCTTAAACAATGCAGTATGTTGCAGCGACAATCTATCACTATTTGTAATCACTGCACTAGTTTTGCTTATCACCATTGCTTTACCCTTCTCAAGCAAAGTAGATATATCGCCTTTGAGTTACCTACGCATACAGATGAACGTAAACGTATGTGCGTAAACGAACATCACTTCGAACTATAATATCACGGATGCTGGCACGTAGGCGACCAAAACTACTCACAGATGAGTAGTTTGGGTCGGAATCTCGCAAGAAAACGACATAAACAGCACACAGCTGAGTAGTTTCGGTCGTTTTAGACTATTCGTTTATGCCCATAGCGCCAAGACACCAGGCGTTTTCATACGCAAGCTCCTGCCACTGCCTATACCTACCCGAAGTACCGCCGTGGCCACCGTCAGTTTCAACACGCGCAATAGCATCCACCCCAGAAGCTTGCAATTTCGCGAGCCACTTCATAGGTTCAGTAACAAGTACGCGAGTATCGTGAATAGACGATGTGATTAAGATTTTCGGGAAATCAGCTAATTTTTTGCGCCCATCTTCACTACCAGCACAAGGCACGTTTTCGTAAGGAGTATACGACTTCATATAAGCGTAATCTTCAGCATTATTAAGCGGATTTCCCCACTCATCCCACTCGGTTACAGTAAGCGGCAAAGAAGAATCAAGCATAGAAGTAAGTGCGTCAACGAACGGCACATCCGCTTCAATTCCCGCATAACATTCCGGAGCCATATTTGCTATAGCACCCATAAGCAAGCCGCCTGCAGAACCGCCATTTGCAACAGTATGGCAAGCAGAAGCGAAACCAGCATTCTGCAATGCGCGCGTTGCGTCAACAAAATCTTCAAAAGTGTGCTTTTTATTAACGCGCCTACCCTGCTCATACCACGCGCGACCCATTTCACCGCCGCCGCGCACATGCACTTGAGCATACAGCACTCCGCGATCTAGCAAACTCAAGCGTCCAACAGAAAAACTAGGGTCAGAACTTACTTCGTACGCGCCGTATCCTGTAATAAACATTGATTCGTTTTGCGAAATTTTATCCGGACGCCAAACAATAGACACCGGCACACGCTCGCCATCTCTAGCAGTAATCCATATGCGTTTTTCGGCGTAATTATGCTCGTCAAACTCGCCAAGAATCTTCCCGCGCTTAAGTAACACGTCTTCGCCGCTTGAAGGATCAAGCTCACGAAGCTGACCTAAAGTTGCGTAACTTCCAAAAGCGTAACGCATGCGAGGAGCTTCATAAGAAGGATTCCCAGTCATAGAAATGCTGAACAAGCGATTATTTTTGATTTCTTCTTTAGATATTTTGCAAAGACATTCACGAGAAGAAGATTTAGCTTGATTAGTTATACAAGATTGCAGATTATTAACATGCGAAATACTTACGTTTTGAACATTAACGCAAGTAGATTCGTGATCTAAAACAATTTGAGGCTGAACTTCGTAAAAACGCCACGGCTTTCCGCTTAAAAAGTCTTCTACAGCGCGCTTTTTGCTAACTACAGCCAGATGCGGCAATCCTTGAGCTCTATACGCCAACGCAACATAATTTTTATACATTGACAATCCGCTTATACTTAAGCCGACTGAGTTTCGCAATATTTCAGGATTTTGTTCGCAATTATACGGCTGACAAATAGGCTTTTTGCTGGCCGAATCTTCCCACAAATCTCCATTTTCACAGCCGTAAGGAGAACCGGAAGCAACGCAAACGCCATCACCTAGTTTATAAGTCGCAATTTTAGATGAGACTGCGTTCGCACCTTCGCTTGTATCTGCGTCCATATTTGCGTCCGATTCTGCGTCCGGAAGATTTCGCATATCAATAACATCAATCTCAAAATTAGGATTTTTAGCATTGTGGCAAACAATAGCAACCGGAATATCCTCACCATTTTTACCAGCGCCTTCAAAGCATGCGAAGGAAATGTCGTATTCAACGCCTTCGGACGGCTCAATCACCATGCGAAAATCACCTTCAGGCGTACTTAGCGGAAGCATAAGCACGCGAGAGGTTGTTTTAGAGCTGCTACTAATCATCATGTAGCGTTCGTCAAAGCTTTCGTAAACGTCAACAAAAAAGCGCTCGTCTTTTTCTTCAAACACTTTTATATCGCTGCTTGTTGGCGTTCCAACGCGATGCCGCCAAACCTGGTAAGGACGCCATGCGCTGTCTATTTTTACATAAAACACCCATTTTCCGTCCGGAGAAAGTGAAGCAGAAGAAAGATTTTCCCAAGACTCTTCCAAAGGAGACCAAGAGCATGTGCTGGAAGAAAAATCTCGCATAAAATAGCTAAAACGTTCGTCGCCTTGAGTATCAACTCCGTAAAGCATACGAGAGCCGTCGGAGCTTAAATCCATGCCTCCAAGCCGGAAGAATTTGCTTCCAGCAAGCTCTGCTTCTTTGTTTGCATCAAAAAGCATTTCTTCACCTACAGTTGCGCCCGGCTCAGCAGACTCATCTATAGTAGGCGGATTCCAATTAGCTTCATCGCTAACTTTCATACGACATTGAATAGCGTACTGTTTTCCTTCTTGCGTACGAACGTAATACCAGTAATTATTCATTCGCACAGGAACCGACATGTCTGTTTCTTGAACTCTAGAGCGCAATTCATTAAATAAGGTAGAACGCAAGTTTTCTAAACGCTTAACGCGCTTAGCAGTGTACGCATTTTGAGAATTTATATATTCAAGAAGCTCACTGCTGCTACGATTTTTCATCCAAGCGTAGTCGTCAACATAAGTATCGCCATGAAATTCGCGCTTTGAGGGTATTCGCTTAGCTTCTGCAGGTTTTTCAAAGACTGTTTGAGAAGTTGTTTTACAGCTTGTTTCGCAAATCTTTTCACTCATAAATATTTTTTTACCTTACTCTGCTTTTAATAGCCTCTTTTATAAACGGAAGCATTACTTCCGACAATCCTTGACCTGTAGGAGACGCAAAAAATGGAACTCCTTGCAATGTTCCAGCAGCACCTTTTGCTTCTACAACATTTAGATTATCGTCAAGTTTTTCAAGTTCCGTTTCAGGAATTTCCGGAATACTTTCATCTGCAAAAATATAAGCACGACGAGAAGCACTAAGAGCAACCGCAAAGTCACGCGATAATTTACGTCGAAAATTGTCTACAGTATCCCGCTTATGAAGCTGACGAATGCCAACAGCGAGCACTCGGCCAGGATGCTGACGAATAATATTCGCATAAGTGCTTGGATCTTTTTGGCCGTCGTCACCAATAAGCACAAAACGCATACCTGGAAAATCATCCATAAGCTGGGTGGCAAACTCCAACTTATGCTGCGGACCGTTTGGAATAAAAGTCTTAGGACGCGGATCTAAATCGCGGAGCAAAAGAGGGCCTTCAGGAAACTTTTCGCGCTCAATAAAGTGACGAATTGAAGCCTCAACATTCCAAGGAGAAGTAGAAAGATAGAAAAATGGAATATCGTTACGCAAATCAGACAGCGACTGGAAAAACTCCGACATTCCAGCAACAGGCGAACGATGCGCCGGATTCATAATAAGCAGATTGTACGCGGCACGAATTGGAGAAGGCGCTTGAGTGACCATAATAGTGTCGTCAACGTCGGAAATAATTCCGATTGGCACGTTGTCATCAATAGCAAACAAGCTTGCTTTAACCGGCTCACGATTTTCAAGCGTGTAAGAAACAACATGACGACCCGGCAAAAGCGCGCGTTCTGTAATCAAATCCAAGTAGCCTGCACGATCAGAAATACAATATTCAGCACTACCACCACGAGCCTCTTCCGGCTTGTCATAAACTTCAGAATCACCAACTTGCGCGGTTTCTACAGGAATATTGTCTATTGATAGCGCAACACGAACACGAACGGCTGGAATCACAAGCATTGCGTAAATACCGCGCTTTAACACTGAACGGTGTCCGCGCTTTGGAGCATACACTGTGCGGCAAATTAAGCGAGCATAGCGATGCGTTCCATAGCCAATATACGGCTCTACGCTTGGATACCACCCTGACCGGCGAGCAATGCGAGAGGCAAATCGCATCCATATTCCAACACAAGACGTAATAACACGTCTTACTACGCGCACAAACCAAGGTTTATTGCTGATTTTTTCGTCTTCAGACGGTGCGTCAAAAAGTGTAGCTGTAACGTGTACAGGAATTGGGGTGCTGCTAATTCGACGAGATGACGAAGGTGCTGCCGGTTTTAACAGCGCTTCCAGTTTCGATTGCACAGCCGGTTTTAACAGCGCTTCCGTTTTTTGCGCAACAGCATGCTTTGAGGGCGCTGCAGAAGTAGCTACATTCTCATCGAATGAGCTAGTTTCATCCTCAGAACCTTCATCATACATGCTCATACGCTCATTTCTCGCGCACAGGACCATCCGGAGTAGTTCCTACAATCTGAACAATCGTGCCGCGCGGGCAATTCTCATAAATCCAGCGCGCATCCTGCTCGTACATGTTGATGCATCCGTGAGAACCGTGATTTGCAGCATCGCCAGTAGCAATACCATCATAATTCCAAGAAGCAGTGTGGAATCCTTCTCCAGCGTGATAATAGCTAACCCAGCGCACATTAGGCGAGAAGTAAGAAGAACCATCGCCATTTCTACCGCGCATATCTTGAGAAGCGTAACGCAAGTAAATGAAGAACGTGCCAGGAGTTGAATCATCCGCGCCAGTCCTACCGGTGCAAACAGGGAAAGTCTTCACAAGCTCGTCGTTTTTATAAACAGACGCAGTCTGAGTTGACTTATCAACAACAATGCGCATTTCCACAAGCTTTTTCTCAACCGTAAACTTAGTGATTTTCGCAGGAAGGGTCAGCTTAAAATCATTTCCCTTACGCAAAGCATCAACTGCTTTTTCTGCAGCTGATTTTGCATAAGTGATTTCAACACCATTAGAACCCTTCATGGTTGTGAAAATAAACTTTCCGTCTTTATTGATTGCGTCTTCCTGATTAACTTTCTGCTGATTAAGCTCTTTAGGAAGCGCCTGAGACAAGAAATCGTCTGCTTTATCTGTATCAATAGTGTAGGAAAGCTTACGACGCGTAGTATCAGCTTTTACAGTAATCCAAGAAGCAAGAACTGTTTTAGGAACAGTAAAATCTTTTCCGTCGCCGTTATTAAACGTAATTTTTTTCGACAGCAACTTATTTAATTCGTCAACAAGTTTCTGTGCAGCATCGCGCTTAATAGGAGCTTGCGTTTTGCGAGAAGTAACTGAAACTTTTAAGCTTTTACCAGGATGAGCCAGTATTTTTTTCACCGCTTCGCGCACGGACAAAGTTTCAATAGTGCGTCCAGGAATACCATCTTCTACAACATAAGACTCGGAATTCTTGTCGAATTTTGCGCTGTAAGGAACGGCACGATCACGCTCGCGAACAAACCTAGTAAGCACATACGAATCCATTGCAGAATGGTCAACCTTAGCTTGCAAACTAACAGACTGCTGAATCCAAGGCATAATGCGAGTGAATAAATTATCATGCTTAGCTTGCATAATTGCTCGCACAGTATTTGGCTGATTGATTTTTACACCAAGCTCACCTAAATCTGCAGTAATACTGTTTCCACGGTCGTCCTTAATAACCAAAGAAGAAGCATCCACGGCATCACTTACAACGCGCTTTACGGAATCCTCCTTATAACCCGTAAGATTACGAGCAACAGAAACATCGCCAAAATTAACGCCTGGAGATACGCGATCGTGGAAATACCACTGTAGGGCAAAGAATGCTACAGCTATCAAAATAACAAAAACTAAAAGAGAATAAAGCAATGCGAGCGCAGAACGATTGCCGTGATTAGCTGAGCCTGCTTTCGCTCCGTTAGCACCACGACCGCCTCGATTGCCACCTTTACCATTTCTGCTGCCGCCATTTTCGGACTCAGATTGAGAATCAGGCGTTACAGCCTTAAAAGTGTCTGTTGCTGTAGAATCAGCAGAATTGTTAATAAGTATTTCTTGTACAGAAAGACCGCTGTCGAAAGAATCCTGATCTTCGTACTCGTCTGCAACTTCACCAAGATTTTCGGCAAGAGTTTTTCCATCATTATCGGCAGATTGATTATCTACCTGATTCTGCTCGACTTGCGCAAAAGCAACTGTATCGTCGCTTGCGTCATCAGGCGTATGACCCGGCATTTGATTGAAGGAATTTTCGCCTTCAGGATTGTGCTGCATATCAGTCATATTAATAACCTCTGCTCAATAATTGTACGCAAAAACACGCTTGTACAGTTTATCACTAGCGACGCACGAAATTACAGATTTCTCTGCAAACGCTGCACTGCAGACAATAAAGCAACCAAGGCAGAAGCAACCTCATACGGATGCTCAGTAGCGCTGAAATGTCCACAATCTTCAATCTCAACAAAATCTACGTGCGAGGAAGATTTCATTGCGTCAGCCATTGGACGCATAATTTCAGGCGCACTAGATGGATCCAAAGTGCCGCTAATAACCAAAGCTGGAGCTGTAATCAAAGGCAGCTGGTCTTCCATATCTGGACGGCAGGCTGCCATGCGCTGACGCCATGCCAAACCTTCAGGCTTCTGATCATGAATCCAATTTTCAAAAGTATGAATAAACTCAGGCGACTGTTTAACCGTAGAATCTTTTTCGGTTGCGTGAGCAAAATGCATAACAGGTTCAACCGTTTGGTCGCGCTCGCAAACATCTGCAATTTCAAGACGCTTAGCGCGTGCTTGAGGAGCGTCAACGCAGGCCCGAGTATCACATAAAGCAATGCCGGCAACAGCTTTAGGAAGAAGACGCTGAACGTCCAAAGCCACATAGCCGCCCATAGAAAGACCAACCCATACAGCGCGCTTAAAGCCCAAATCGTTAATAAGCTTTACATAAGATGCGCTAAGAGCGTCGAGAGCGTGAGCGTAATCAGCCTCGTTAAACTCAGAGCTTTCGGCTTTTGGAGTCTCGCTCAAGCCGGCACCAACCATATCCGGAGCAAAAATAGGAACGTCATGCTTTAACAAGCCGGATTCAAGAGCGGCATCAATTTGTGCGTTCAAAGAATCTGCACAAGCATCCCACATGCGGTGATCAACCGGAAAACCGTGGATTAAAACGATTGGAACAATATTGGAATTGTTTGAATCGTCAGAATTTTTTACATCTCTATAAACCGTATTGTGCAACTGAAAAAGTGAGCAATCCTTAAAAGAATCGCACTTATTATTTGCGTTATTAAAAGCTTCACACATAGTGCCTAATAATAGTCTTAGCCAATAACACAAATGTGTAAAAAACGTAAATATTCACAGTATTAAGCAAAATTTATCGTATCAATAGAAATAATGTGCAAGAATAGGGGGTATGCCAATTATGCCTATTCAAGCAACCATTGCACTTATGGTGATTGTTTTTGCGCTAGTTATTGCGCCATTCGTCATCATGATTGTTACGCGCGCCATGAAACGGCATCATTTAGCGAAAAAACTCGCAAAACGACACGGCGACTCCGTGCATTACGCGTTTATTTTAAATCCTTCAAAGCCGCAGGCAGAATCTTACCGCGAAAGTATTCAAAATTATTGCAACGAGCACAAGCTAACTTACGAAATAATCGACACGCAGCTAGATAAAGACGGACGCGAGTGCGCTTTAGATGCACTTTCCAACGGAGCTAACGTTGTTGTGGCAGTTGGCGGAGACGGCACAGTTAGAACAGTTGCGAGCGCAGTAAGCGGCAAAGGGCATGCGATGGGAATTATTCCTATTGGCACCGGAAATCTTTTTGCAAGAAACATGGGCATACCTGTAAACGATGTGGAAGCTGCGTTGCGCGTGGCTACTTCGCACGGGTCCAGGCAGGTTGATGTTGGACGCGTAACAATTCTGGACAATCCAAACGAAGACCACGGCCACGCGTTTTTGATTATTGCTGGAATTGGCTTCGATGCGCTTATGATTGACGACACCGACCCGAAGCTAAAGAAAAATATTAGTTGGCTTGCTTATTTTGTGGCCGGAGTTAAACATTTGTTTATGCCGAAGTATCGCGCAACCGTAACTTTGCAAAGATCAAACGGCGACGAAAGCGTGCTAAAAGGACTCACCTTCCGAACACTTATGGCAGGAAATTGCGGGCAAATTCCTATGTTCTCGCTAATGCCAGAAGCAGCTTACGACGACGGCGTACTCGACTTTGAAATTATTGACACTTCGGGCGGATTGATTGGCTGGGCTAATTTATTCCGCGGAGTAGTACACCAAACCGTAACCGGGCACGCGCTACAGCAGGAGTCACTTTCAGCCGGCTCAAGAATTGACCAGACGCAAGGATTTAGTGCGGAAGTGCAGTTGGAAAAAGCGGCGCCAGTGCAGGTGGACGGCGACATTTTGGGTTACACAAAACATTTGCGATTCACTGTTGACAAACAAGCACTGTGCGTGCGCGTGCCAGCAAGCGTAAAAACCAGCGTTGCTGTGAGTGAATAATATAAAATACAAGCGCCGTGGCAAAATAAAAAATTATGGTAGCAAAAAATGCGGGAATGCCCGCCACCCCAGAAGATCTAGTCGACGTCGACGCTTTGGTTGGCGCCTACTATGATGAAGTTCCAAATTCCAATATTCCAGAACAACGCGTGATTTTCGGCACGTCCGGTCACCGTGGTTCCGCTTTAAAAACTTCGTTTAACGAAGCTCATATTGTGGCAATCACCCAAGCCATCGCCGAATATCGCAAGAAAGCTGGCGTAACCGGCCCACTTTACATCGGCCGTGACACGCACGCACTTTCCGAGCCTGCTCAAAAAACCGCAATCGAAGTTTTGGTTGCTAACGGCGTTCACGTTCGCGTGGACTCTCGCGGCGACTTCGTGCCAACGCCTGTTGTATCCCAAGCTATTTTGACGCATAATCGCGCAGCCGACGGCACTCAGCGTTTTAGCGGCGACGGCTTGGCTGATGGCATCGTCGTCACTCCTTCACACAACCCACCAACCGACGGCGGTTTTAAGTACGATCCTGTAACCGGCGGCCCTGCCCCAGCAGACGTAACTAACGCAATCGCAGCTCGCGCAAACGAATTGCTCGACAACTACAAGTCAGTAAAGCGCGTTCCATTCGAGGAAGCAATCAAGTCTGACTTAGTAGAAGGCTTCGATTACCGCGAACATTACGTAAGCGACTTGGCAAACGTAATCGACTTCGACGTGATTCGCTCCAGCGGCGTGCGCTTGGGAATCGACCCACTCGGCGGCGCAAGCGTAAATTACTGGCCACTTATGAACGAAAAGTACGGCCTGAACATTGGCGTTGTGCGCCCAGAAGTTGATCCAACTTGGCGATTCATGACGATCGATCACGACGGCAAGATTCGTATGGATCCAAGCTCCCCTTACGCAATGAAGGGCTTAGTTGACCAGCTTAACGCCGGCGCTTGGGATAAGTACGATTTGGTTGGCGGCACCGATCCAGATGCTGACCGCCACGGTATTGTGTGCCCAAACTGGGGCGTTATGAACCCGAACCACTACATTGCAGTGTGCGTGGAGTACTTGTTCGGCGGCGCTCGCCCAGATTGGCCAAAGAACACGGCAATCGGCAAGACGCTTGTGTCTTCTTCCTTGATTGACCGCGTGGCTGCTTCTATTAACGCAAAGCTCGTGGAAGTACCAGTTGGCTTCAAGTGGTTCGTTGACCCACTCTTTAGCGGCGAAGTTGCTTTCGGCGGCGAAGAAAGCTCCGGAATGAGCTTCTTGCGCAAGGATGGTCGCGTTTGGACTACCGATAAGGACGGCCTTATTCCAGACTTGCTCGCAGCTGAAATTACTGCAAAGACTGGCAAGAACCCAGCTCAGCTTCACCAGGATCAGGTTGCTCGCTTTGGCGAAAGCTGGTATAAGCGCGTTGATACCCCAACCACGCTTGAACAGAAGCAGAAGTTCGCAGCTTTGAGCGGCGACGATGTTGAAGCAACCAAGCTTGCTGGCGAAGATATTACCGCAAAGCTTACGGAAGCTCCTGGAAACGGCGCAAAGATTGGCGGCTTGAAGGTGACTACCAAGAACAACTGGTTCGCTGCTCGCCCATCTGGTACCGAAAACATTTACAAGGTTTACGCAGAATCCTTCGTTTCTCCAGAAGCACTTGACAAAGTGCTTGAAGAAGCCACTGCCGTAGTCGACAAGGCTTTAGCATAGTCTGCAAGACTTTGCGTAACGTAATAATCTTGCGTAAATAAAAAATACACTAATTGCGCTGGTTGCAATTTGCAGCCGGCGCATTTTTGAAAGGTTTGCCATGATAGTTGTTTCTACAGACGGTTCCGCATTAGGAAATCCGAATGGTTCAATGGGTTGGGCATGGGCAGATCACAGCTTCGAGGCTGGTAGCACTAGCGAGCACCATCACACTGGTAACGCGGACGCTGGGGGCGCAACTAATGGCACGAATCAAATCGGCGAATTATGCGCTGTTTTGGAAGCTTTGCGAGCGCACCCAGGAAGCGAGCCGCTCACAATCGAAACTGATTCACAATACGCAATCAACTGCTCAACTACGTGGATTCACGGCTGGAAAAAGAACGGTTGGAAGAATTCCAAAAACGAGCCTGTTAAAAACGCGAATTTGATTCGCGCAATTGACGCGGAACTTACTAAGCGCGAAGGTGCTGTAAAATTTGTGTGGGTTAAAGGGCATGCTGGAAACGCTGGAAACGAAAAAGTTGATACATTAGCGCGCACATACGCAGAAGATTGCCGAAGCGGCGTGAAAAGCGGATACTTGCCTTTAGAAGGCTGGAAGTCGCTACTTTCTTCACCATACGCAAGTGGAACTGACGTTCCGCAAGACGCAAAAGCGCTAATGGAAAATAAGATTTCTTGCGAGGAATACCATATTGGGCGCGCAGTTGGAGAAGACACAAACCCAGATTTCGTAAAAAATAGCAACGATTGCGACGAAGCAAAAACTCAAGACGCGTCTAAAATTGCCGAAAATATGCAAGATTCTACGCAAAAATCAAACGAAGCATGTGAAACAAACGAGGCGCACGAGTCAGAAGTAAATCCCGAAAATAAGCCCGAAAACAATCCCGAAAACAAGGCGCAAATAAAGCCGCAGCCAGTTAAAGGATTAAGCGTTTCTGGCGTGCTGCAGTTTACTCCTCCACCAAACACAAGCCCAACTTTTAACGGCGAGCCGCGTTTTATTTCCGGCACAATTAACGTAAGCGGATACGTTGAACCAGATGGAACCCTACACTTTGCTCCAACCGCCTTCTACCTTTCATAGGTTATTTTTTAATGTGGCGCTCCAAACGCGCGCAACTTTCTCCGCATTTGGAGGGCTATTCGTTGCGTAACGCTCCAAACGCGAGGAATCTATCTCGCATTTGGAGGGTTTCTGTGTATCTGGCGCTCCAAACGTAGTAGATCGCTCGCGCGGCCTAGGCGCGCTCGCTACTGAGCTTGCGTTGAAAGCACACCGTGCTTTCAACTTGAGCAAGCTCACGCTCCGAGTTGCTTTCGCGCGTTACACTTTGAGCGCGAAAGCAGGTCGTCGCGCCCACATTTGGAGCGTGCGAGCGTCCTTCGCTCAGTTCAAAAAATCTGCACGCAGACTAATATGGAAATGTACGAAAATGAGGCACGCATAAAAGCGCAACAGCATAAAGCGTAAAACGCCTCTCCCGCAAATGCGATGGAAGTTCATCGACGAACTCGGGAATAACAAAACATAAGAAAGCAGGAATAATGGATAAAGCACAACAAGACGCGCTTAAAAAAGCAGCCGGCATTGAAGCCGCAAAGATTGTGAAAAATGGCATGATGGTTGGCCTCGGCACCGGCTCCACCGTGCGCTTTTTGGTAGATGAGCTTGGCCGCAGAGTTAAAGAAGAAGGCTTGAGCTTCACGGGAGTCACCACTTCACGCCGTACTCAAGAGCAGGCAGAAGGCTACGGCATTAAAATTCTCGACATTAACGAAGTAGACCACATTGACGTTACAATCGACGGCTCCGACGAAGTCGATAAGAACTTCAACGGCATTAAAGGCGGCGGCGCGGCACTTCTTTGGGAAAAGATTGTGGCCATTAACTCAGACCGCATTGTGTGGATTGTGGACGCAAGCAAGGTAGTTGACACAATTGGCAAGTTCCCACTTCCAGTTGAGGTGATTCCGTTTGGTTCCGCACAGGTGATTCGTAAGTTCGAAAAGCGCGGATATAAGCCGGTTTTGCGTCTTGATGCGGACGGCAAGGAAGTGCGCACCGACGAGAACAACTTCGTGGTTGATTTGCACATGGAGCGCATTGAGCATCCTCAGGAGTTGGCTAAGGATTTGATTGAAACCGTCGGCGTCGTAGAACACGGCTTGTTCTTGAACATGGTTGACACCCCTAACGGCCCTCGCACACTTACAAACCCAAATAAGTAACGAAACTAAGCGCAAAGTAGAGTCCGCAATGCGGGCTCTACTTTTTTGTATATAAAAAAGCGCCGGGAAAAACCGACGCTTTATAAAAAGTATTTACGTGCCTAAACGTTCAGACACGCATCAACGCATAAGCATAATTACTTGCGCTGGTGACGAGTCTTACGCAGCAGTTTGCGGTGCTTCTTCTTGCTCATCCGCTTGCGGCGCTTCTTGATGACAGAACCCATCTGAAGCCTCCATTCCTATCTAAAGTGTGCAACTTGCCTAATGTTACACCGTTTTGACGACTTTGGACAGTACCGTCACAAAGAACAGTGCTTTTTGAAGAAATTTACATTGGGAAGCTGTGGTAAAAACGCTCTACAGACTGCTTCGAACCAGTTACCTCAAAAACAGCAGTGTCGTTTTGCCATAATGCGCTCGCCTGAGTTTTATCATTCTCATCAACGCGAAGAACGTAGCTTCCAACCGTTTTACCAGCAACTTGAATCTTACCGCTTGCAACGTCCGAACCCTTAAGACCGTCGAGCAATGCTTCGTATTGCTTATTTGCAGAATCACGATTCGACCATTGCGCAACAGTTAGCGAAACCTCACCATCGCTCTGACCTGTTGAATACTTTACGCTATATTCTTCCAAAGGCGACGATTCAGTCCAAGTTGCGCTAGGAATTGCGTCAACTCGCGCAAAATCAAGAACACTATCCGGCATAGACTTCAACAAAGCTGTTGAAGAAACCGGCAAAGCTTTAGCCGGTATAGATGGTGTTTTTGGCACAGCAACATGATTTTTATTTGCAGAATTATCGTGATTAAGCGCCCAACCCGGCCACACGAAAGCTGAAAGAAACGCTAAAATAACCACTACTGCTGCAGACGTAACTACAACTAATAACTTGTGATGTGTTGATCCATTAGCATTTGAAACATTCATATCCGACATACTTGCATTATCTCACAGCACGATGACGCGTAAGTCTGTAACGCTGCTTTTTTGAGGCTTTATAAAGCACAGCGCGTCATTGTCGCTAAAGACATATAGCGTCTAAATATGGCTAGTAAATCTCCCCTGCACTATTTATGCTCCGAATGCGGATGGAGCGGGTCAAAATGGTATGGACGCTGCCCGGAATGTGGCGAATGGGGCACAGTAAACGAGTTTAAAGAAGCGCGCGTTAGCGGGCTTTCAAAAACTACTCGCGCCTCGAGGATGACGCGCTCTGGAAATGGTAGAAATACGGCAGCAAACGCAGGATACTTGTCAGCAAACTCAGCAAACTCAGCAAACGCAATAAACTCATCAATATCAGCTCAACCGATGAGCGAAATTGAAGCCGACGATGCACTTCGTATTCACACAGGCTTTGGCGAATTTGATCGAGTTTTAGGCGGCGGTCTTGTGCCGGGTTCAGTAACTCTTATTGCAGGTGAGCCTGGAATCGGAAAATCAACTCTTCTTTTAGAAGCTGCGTCAAATATTGCAAAACAGGCGAAATTAAATGGAACTCCTCCTGTTTTATACATTTCCGGCGAAGAGTCAGCTGCCCAAGTAAAGTTACGCGCATCTAGAATTAACGCTGTAAACGACTACTTGCTTCTTGCAACAACCGGAGACTTAGACACTGTTCTTGATCTTATTGAAGCTCACAGGCCAACGCTTGCTATTGTCGATTCTGCGCAAACAATCGTTGCTCGAGACGTTGAAGGCATTACCGGCGGCTCCACTCAGGTGCGCGAAGTTGCGAGCGCGCTTATTGATGTTGCTAAAACGAATAATATTCCAGTTATGCTGGTTGGTCATGTTACTAAAGACGGCTCTATTGCAGGCCCTCGCACTCTTGAGCATTTAGTTGATACAGTCTGCCAGTTTGAGGGAGATTCGCAGACGGCTTTGCGCATGCTTAGGGCTGTTAAGAATCGTTTTGGGCCAACTGACGAAGTTGGCTGCTTCGATATGAGCGGAGAAGGAATTGAGGAAGTGCCAGATCCTTCCGGACTGTTTTTGTCTTCTACAGAAAACGATAATCAAGATAAAAATGCGCAAGATGGCACAAACGACGGAACTTGCGTCACTTTTACGCTGGAAGGACACAGAAGCCTGCCAATTGAAATACAGGCGCTTGTAACGCAATCTGCACTCCCAACTCCTCGTCGCGCAGTTTCTGGGGTTGATGCAAACCGTATTGCAATGCTTACGGCTGTTTTGTATCGTCATGGAAGAGTTAATTTACTTGCAAAAGATTTGTATGTTTCTACGATTGCCGGCGCGCT
Organism: Gardnerella sp. DNF00753; assembly: GCF_049244275.1. Classification (NCBI taxonomy): domain Bacteria; kingdom Bacillati; phylum Actinomycetota; class Actinomycetes; order Bifidobacteriales; family Bifidobacteriaceae; genus Gardnerella; species Gardnerella sp. DNF00753. The sequence continues at coordinate 271,756 of NZ_CP058393.1, read as the reverse complement.
TGCAAAAGAGCCTTCGTGCGATGTTGCAATTGTTGCTGCTTTGGCAAGCGCCGCAAGCGGAAAAGCTGTAGCTAAAAAAACGTGCGCAATTGGCGAAATAAGCTTAACTGGTCAAGTGCGTCCTGTTCCTAGAATGGAGCCGCGCTTGCGCGAAGCAGCCAGAATAGGATACAAGCGCGCTGTTGTGTGCCCGCTTCGAAAGAAAATTAATATTCCAGGATTGCAGATTGTTGAAGTGCGCAACGTTCGAGATGCATTGCAAGCGCTTGGGCTGTAAAGGATGTAAGACAAGTTAAGTAAACTTAGTCTTCAGCCTCAGCGTCAGTAATTGCACGCACCTCTTCAACATTGGCTTTAAGCATATTTTTTAGCTCATCAACAGAATCGAAAGCCTGCTGTGGGCGCAAGAAGCTAGCAAACTCAATGCAAACGCGGTGTCCGTACAAATCCTTCCAATCGTCGAACAATCCGTAAGCTTCAACTGTGCGTTCAGCTTCGTCCTCACCATCTTTATTAAACGTTGGCTTTGTGCCGATTGAAATCGCAGCTGGCCAACGCCATGGAGAATGTACGCCTAAATGAAGCTCATCTCGGCGCAAAACGCTAACATCCGGCACAGTGCTCTTTGTTGGGCGCATTTCATTCTTATTATCTGAATCTAAATCAACAACCCAACCAGCGTATACGCCGTCAACTGGAATATATCCTTCAATTTTTTCGCCAAGATTCACTGTTGGGAAACCAATCTCACGACCGCGCTCATCTCCATGAACCACTGTTCCTTCAACGCGATGCGGTTGATCCAAAATTTCGCGAGCCGCCTTAACACGCCCAGTTGCAAGCATCCAGCGAACATTCGTAGAGCTCCAAGCACGCACCTTCTTATTCGGCATACTCTTACTCCAAGCGCGATATTCCGCCTTATTCATGCCTTCAGCAGGATCTTCCGGCTCTCCAGAACCCTTAGGAACTTCGCGCACAATAGGATCTGGCACGCGAACATCCTCTGGACCTAAATCTTCTACCTCAATAAGCTCAAAAACGCCCGTTGCTTTAGATAATTCGCGAATAGCTTGAATATTTCCAGCCCTACGAGCACCAAGAGCAGCGTCAGAACCAAGAACCAAAGCTCGCATACCAAGCTTTCCTACGAGCTGACCTAAGAAGAAACGGTACGATTTTGCAGCAAAAGCAAGGCTGTAACGCACAATAACAACGTGATCAACATCTAGCTCAGAAAGCACGCGCAAGCGTTGACGAACGCTGGTAAGCGCATCCGAATCTTCCGGAAGATCCGTGTTGCAATCTCCAAAATCGTCGTATAAATCAGGGTTTGCATGTACTACACTTGGGCGCGGATCGAACATAATAACAACAGAAAACGCGCCGTGACGGTGCGCAAGTTCCACAGTGCGGCGAACAACCTCACGATGCCCCTTGTGCATACCGTCGAACACACCAATTGTAACAACTGCTTTACGCTCTGCACTTAGCGTTGGCCAATTAATCATGCCGTTGGCATCTGGTCGAATGTCGATGACCTTCATGATATCCTTACTATCCGCGTTGAAGCTTTACGTACGCAATACGTCTTGCGTAATTCCTTATTTTCAATCCTTAATACAGTTTACCAGTCTTCTGGCTTGCCGGAAATACCACAATTGGTTTGATTTGATTAGTTTTGCTATTTTTTGCTTGCTCAACTACAGCAACTACGTCATTTTGCTCATTGTTTGAGGATTTAACGTAGGCTATTGCAGGATATTGTTGAGAATTTTCTTCTGATTCAAAACTAAGCCAGCGTCCAAAACGCAAGTCTTTTGCTTGAGTTTCGTCAATTTGTAGCATTGGTAAAGTATGCTCGGCTGCTTCAAACATGTTTAAGCAGGTTTTAGGAAGACAAATATCGGCGTCAAAATCTTCTTTCGGCACAGCTTTTGAACGTTTTTGCAAAACACCTTCCCTATCGGTAAATTCGCGAGTTTCCGTGCGAAGTTTAAGAACGCGAGGATCTGTTACTGAAAAATCGCCGATGCTTGTGCGTCTAAGCGAAATCAAATGTCCACCAACGCCAAGAAGACGGCCTAAATCGCGCGCTAAAGCACGAATATACGTGCCACTACTGCAAGAAACAGTTGCAGTAATATCGCATACTTTTCTTCCGCTTTTGCCGCGCAAAATACAAGGATTAGCAACATAAAAATCGCTAATAGTTACTTCGCGAGACGGAATTTCTACAGTTTTTCCTTCGCGAGCTAAATCGTATGCTCGCTGACCGTTAATTTTAATTGCAGAAAAAGCGGTTGGAGCTTGCATAATTTTGCCAGTTAAGTTTTCTTTAATAACTTGCTTAATGCGCTCAAAAGCTTGGTTCATGAGCTCACTATTACAAGAATCGCTTTCAAGAAGAAGCTTCAAAAGCAAATCGTCTGCAGCTTTAGTAACAACTCCCGGACCTAATTGCAGATTGTTTTGTTGCAAAATCTCACCGTCTGCATCATCTGTAGTCGTAGACTCACCCAAGCGAATTACCGCCTCGTAGGTTTTGTTGTGACCTAGCATGTAGTTGAGCAAGCGCGTTGCGTTACCAAAACCTACGATTAGCAAACCTGTTGCCATAGGATCTAGCGTTCCTGCGTGACCTACACGTTTTGTGTGCAAAAGGTGACGAGCGCAGGCTACAACGTCGTGACTTGTAACTCCCTGCGGCTTGTCTACAAGTAAAATGCCGGAAGATGGTGTGAATTGCGTCATATGCAAATTAAGATTTTTTCGCGCTATTCTGCAGATTCTGAAGATTCTGCAGGTTCTGAAGATTCTGCAGATTCGTCATCTTCAAAATCGTCGTCAGACTCATCTTCAAAATCGTCATCAGACTCATCATCTTCATGCGGCTTCTTATACGGATCAGATTCGCCAGCATACTTAGCGTTTTCGCGCATTTTAGCTAACTCTTCGTCACGATGACGAGCAGCAACCAAAATATCCTCAATTTCGTGCGCTTCCGTAGGCACTTCGTCGTAAACGAACTGCAATTGCGGAGTTAAACGCAAGCCAGCTTTTGCACCAACCAAAGAGCGCAAACGTCCGTGAGCCTGCTGCAAAGCCTGGGCTGCACGCTGACGCTCACCCTGCTCTTTTCCAGCATGACCAAGCTGAGTCCAATAAACTTTTGCAATTTGCAAATCGTTAGTAACTCTAACTTCCGTAATAGTTACACTAGCAAGACGCTTATCGTGCAACTGCGACTCCATATTAGAGGCGATTACGCGCTGAATTAACGCTGCAATACGTGCAGCTCTAGGATTTGTTCCTGCCATATTACTTGCGCTCAATCTGCTTCATTTCAAAGGTTTCGATTACGTCGCCAAGCTCAATGTCGTTGAAGCTTCCAAGGTTAATACCTGCTTCATAACCTTCGCTAACGGACTGCACGTCATCCTTAAACCTACGCAAGCTGGAGATTTCCAGGTCGTTGACTGTAGCAACGCCGTCGCGCAAAATACGGCACTTCGTACCGCGCTTGACTTCGCCGTCTTGAACCATAACACCAGCAATATTGCCAAACTTGGAAGAACGGAAGATTTCGCGAATTTCGGAATGCGAAGTAACAACTTCTTCGAATTCCGGCTTAAGCATACCCTTCAAAGCAGCTTCAATATCTTCAATTGCCTTGTAAATAACAGAGTAGTACTTAACTTCCACGCCTTCGCGATCTGCCAAATCAGCAACCTGACGGTTTGGACGCACGTTGAAGCCAATAATCACAGCCTTGTCAACAGTTGCCAAGTTCACATCGTTCTGAGTAATTGCACCAACACCGCGGTGAATAACCTGAATTCCAACTTCTTCAGAAACCTCAATCTTCATCAAGGAATCTTCCAAAGCTTCCACGGAACCGGAGGAATCACCCTTAATAACAATGTTCAGCATATCAACTTCAGACTTAGCGAACTGTTCCTTAAGGCTTTCAAGAGACACAACCTTGCGGCGCTTAGCAAGCTGAGCTGCACGCTCTGTAGCTGCACGCTTCTCCGCAATCTGACGAGCAGAACGGTCGTCCGAAGTAACCAAGAACAGGTCACCTGCGGTTGGAACAGAAGTCAAACCAAGCACCTGAACAGGAGTGGAAGGAGCTGCATCCTGCAGGTGATTTCCGTTTTCGTCGAGCATAGCGCGAACACGTCCGTAAGAAGTGCCTGCAACAATAGAATCGCCAACGTGAAGAGTACCCTGCTGCACCAAAACAGTAGCAACAGCACCGCGACCCTTGTCGAGTCGAGCCTCAATAGTTGCGCCGCGAGCGTCCATATTTGGATTTGCTTTAGGATCAAGCTCAGCGTCTGCAGTAAGAAGCACAGCTTCAAGAAGCTTATTAACGTTAGTGCCCTGCTTTGCGGAAATATCCACAAACATGGTGTCGCCACCGTACTCTTCAGCAACTAAACCGTATTCCGTAAGCTGACCGCGAACCTTGTCTGGGTTAGCACCTTCAACATCGATCTTGTTCACAGCCACAACAATTGGCACGTGAGCCGCTTGAGCGTGGTTAATAGCTTCAACAGTCTGAGGCATAACACCGTCGTCTGCTGCAACAACAAGAATAGCAACGTCAGTAAGCTCAGCACCACGAGCACGCATAGCAGTAAACGCTTCGTGACCTGGAGTATCGAGGAATGTAATCTTACGAGGCTTACCCTCAAGATTTACAGTTACCTGATAAGCACCGATTCGCTGCGTAATACCGCCAGCTTCGCGATCGATAACATTCGACTTACGGATAGTGTCAAGCAAACGAGTTTTACCGTGATCAACGTGACCCATAACGGTAACAACAGGTGGACGAGATTGCAAATCGTCATCTTCCTGCAACTCTTCTTCGTCCAAATCAATATCGAATTGCTGCAAAAGCTCTTTATCTTCTTCTTCAGCAGAAACAATATTGATATTCCAGCCGATTTCTTCACCCAAAATTTGGAATGTCGACTCATCCAAAGACTGTGTAGCTGTTGCCATTTCTCCCAAGTGGAAGAGCACAGTTACCAAAGCTGCTGGATTGACATCAATTTTTTCTGCCAAGTCAGAAAGAGTTGCACCCTGACGCAGACGAATAGTAGCGCCGTTACCAGAAGGAATGCGCACGCCACCAATAACTGGTGCTTTAAGCTCTTCGTATTCACGACGCTTAGCTAAACGATTCTTGCGAGCCTTAGAAGACTTGCCTCCCTGACGGCCGAATGCGCCTGCAGCGCCTGCTCTACCGCGACCGCCGCCGCGAGATGGACCACCGTTTGGAGCACCAGCAGCCGCAGCCTGGAAAGTTGCAGCTTGATTTGCATTAAAGCGCGATTCTGCAGACGGCCTGCTATTTGAAGAGCCAGCGCCATTAGATGCGCCACCGCGACGCTGACCTGACCACTGAGAACGCCCAGCTCCTTGGTTAGAGCGAGCGCCGCGAGAACGATTTCCGCCACGTTCACCGCGCGCACCATTTGCGTTACCAGCTCCACCCTGGCCTGGACGGCCACCGCGGCCATCTTTAGCGCCTGGACGAGACATCGGGTGAGGACGAGGAATATCTCCAGGGGTAGGAGAATGCATGCCCTGCTTACGACTAAACGGATTATTACCAGGACGAGGGGTTGCATTACCTGCTCCTTGAGCACCCTGATGCGGGCGCGGACGAGGAGGCATCTGCGCATGATTCTCGCGATTCTCACGGTTTTCACCACGACGCTCTGCATTCTTTGATTCGCCAGAAGAAGATGGACGAGGATTATGATTTGCGCGAGAGTGATTTGCTTCAGACTTTGGTGAGGCCTTAGAAGCTGCAGAACGTTCGGATTGCTCCGAATTTTGATTACCTGCAGCACGTTTTTGAGATTCAGCCTGAGACTTAGCTTTTGGCGCAGAAGGTTTTGCAGCACCAGAAGGTTTCACAGACTGATTTGCAGCTTGATTTGCAGCTTGCTTTGAAGCTGTAGTTGCAGCAGGATTTGCAGCAGCCTTAGCAGGCTTGCTACCTGACTTGTTGCCTGCTTGATTTCCTTCAGCTGCCAGCGCCGCCTGCAAACGACGCACTACTGGAGCCTCAACTGTTGAAGAAGCGGACTTAACAAATTCGCCCATGCCCTTCAAACGCTCCAACACGGTTTTACTGTCTACACCAAATTCTTTGGCCAGTTCATACACGCGCTTTTTAACCACTCAGTGTTCTCCTCTGTCTGTGGCAGCGCTAGCACACGCGGCCACTTTACATTATTGCGAGCTTATTATTTATTATCGTGCGATATATCATCGTGCGACCATGATCTTGTACCTCGTCTTGTGCAGGACGATGCTACTGCTTTTTCGCCCAGATTCCAGCTTTCAGCATACTCGAAACGTTGGATTGGTGCGAGTGTCGCCACTACTAAAGATTATGCGTTTTGACCTTGAGCTGCAGCAACTTTCTTATCATGCTCTTCTTGAGACTCAATGCCAATCTTCCAACCAGTCAGCTTTGCAGCCAAACGAGCATTCTGACCTTCCTTGCCAATAGCAAGAGAAAGCTGAGCATCATGAATAAACGCAACTGCAGTCTGATTTTTTTCGCTAACTACCTGCACCTGCGTAACAGTTGCTGGAGAAAGCGCGGCGGCAACAAACTTCGCTGGGTCATCCGACCAATCGACAATATCAATCTTTTCCTGACCCAAATTTTCCATTACCGCACGCACCCTAGAGCCTCCAGGACCAATCAAAGCTCCCTTTGGATTAACGCCCTCAGAGTTAGCGCGTACAGCAATCTTCGTGCGAGCTCCAGCCTCTCGAGCAATCGCCATAATCGAAACAGCGCCAGAAACAAGCTCTGGAACCTCACGCTCAAAAAGACGACGAACAAGCTCAGGATGCGACCTAGAAACCACAATTTCTGGTCCGCGAAGACCACGCGCAACATTTACAACATATACGCGAATACGCTCACCATGGCGGTAACGTTCACCTGGAACCTGCTCACGGCGAGGCAAAATCGCTTCAACATCCCCAACAGCAACGTGAATATTAGTAGTATCTTTGGCATCTTGCTGAATAATTCCGTTAATCAGCTTGCCTTTCTGGCCAGAAAAAGCACCAAATACGCGATCATCTTCAGCCTTACGGAAGATTTGGCTAATAACTTGGCGGGCTGTTGCCGCAGCAAGACGACCAAAATCGCGAGGAGTATCGTCGTACTCTTCTCCCAGCGTTGGAGCCGGATACGGGTTATCTTCAGTAGGCTTACCAGGAATTTCATCCCTAGCCCACACAGTGAACGAACCTGCACGTTCATCCAGTTCAACTCGCACATGCTTTGCAGGATGAGCGGTTTTCATATACGCAAGACGCAAGGCCTCGGCGAGCGCCTCGTCCAGCTCCTCGGCATTAATCCCCTGCTGTGCCGCAAGCTGATGCATTCCCGCCAAATCCAATTCCATCGCGCACGTCCTCTCGTTATAACGCATTCATTTATGATTATTATTTTTGCAACCGTTTTGCCTTCTGATATAGCATTTATAATCAGATTTGCTTTAAGTCGCAGACAAGCCAACACCTTACTGAATTAATACAGTCGATATTGGTCACAGTCAGTGGCTATTTTAGTAGATTATGCAGACACTTTATGTTTTGTTAAAAGCCGTGCGTACTAACGCAAAGCGCAGCATAAAAATTGCGCTTAAGATTTTCGTTTGTGCTTTATTGACACCTACGCTAGTTTTTACTCTAGCATCTTGCGGCACATTGCAAAACATTCACGTAGATCATACTGTAAAATCTAATTCTGGCGAAAATATTTGCGCAAAAGCCTACCGTTTAGCGCAAAAAAATCAACAATTTATTGAAAATAACGTAAATAATGTATCTACTTCAGACTTGGAATCTTACGCAAAAGAATGGGAAACTGTAGCACAACAATGCCCAGGAAGATTAAGCGAAAGTATTGTTTATAGCGCTAAAGCAAAATGGGAAATATTATCTAAAGAATCTGGAAACAATAAGTCAAAAATCGCCGAAGAGATTGCTGGCACAAGCGATGAGGAAAATGCTTACGCAAGCACAGAAAACCAAGAAAACCCAGAATCTTCAATAACTCATCAACTAGAGCGTAATGCTTATATACAATTTACAAAAACAGTAAAGCATTACAACAATTTTCAATGGACACATCACCCTTTGGCCAGCGCAGCAGCTGCAGAAGATCAGCTAGCGTTTATACTACAAACTTTAGCCGCAAAAAAAGTTCCAGGACTGCCGTTGGAATATAGCGATATGGCATCAACAAATGCTCAAACTTTTATGAACGCATCCGGAAAAGGCGATGATTTGCGCAAAAAAATATATGAGATTCCATCCGACGCTCTTGAAAGTGGAAAAGCGCAAGATAAGGCAAGCGGAAAAGATTTGCCGATTGCAGCCATAGCTTATATGGATTGCGCACGAACTGAACTTACTGCTTTTAATCAAATAATAGTTATTGAAGAAAATAAAACTAAAAGCGCGTCAAAAAACAATCGCGACGAAACAAGCTACGAATACTCTGCTGTTCAAGCGCATAAGGCTTTTAAAGATGCTGTAATAAAGCTGATTACTTCCAGATTATTGCGCGCCTACGCTCTAGGCTACCCAACAGAGACAAATTTGGTTTTGAAATAGTATAATTTGGTATGGTCTCCAATAGAGGTATAACTAATGTCGTTACTACATTATTTAAAACGTACACTGTCTAATCGCTTATCAGAGCAAGCTAAAAAACGTATTCGTAAATATATTACTGTTTTTATTGTTTCGTATATGATTTTACTTTTGTTATCATATATACTTCTTGAACATGAGGAATCAGTTTGTGAATATGCTGTAGTAAATGCAAATTCCACTGCATCTGTTGTTGAAGATATAGAAGAATCTAAATCATTGCAAAAATACGTTAAATTAGTTAGAAAGAGAAAAACACCTAATTTTGATGAAAAAAATACTTGTCCAAGAAGTATTTTTATTTGGGATGTAATTGGACGATGGCTATATCTTCGTAGATATACCAATGAATTGCAGATATCTACTATGGACGACTTAGATTGGATCAGTTCCGTATTAGAGAAAGAATCACAAGCAAATGAAAATAAAGTTTATTAAACTAAATGTCATATAATCTAAAAATGCAGCAACACAAACCTAACACACTACGCTAACACACTAGCCTGCCCTGCCCTCGTCAATCGAGACGAAGGCAGACCTCGCTTTCACTGAAAGTGCACTGCACTTTCAGTTTTGAGAAAGCTCGGCAAATAAAAAAGCCTAAAGCAATTTACATGCTTTAGGCTTGGTTAATTCGCGGATGAAGCGAGATTCGAACTCGCGGAGGATTTTACCCTCACACGCTTTCGAGGCGTGCTCCTTAGACCGCTCGGACATTCATCCACTTGCGATTCGCGCAACAAAATCGCGCACAAACGCAACTTTTCAATTGTAAACCATGGCGCGAATATAAAATTATGGCGAGTTGAAACGCTATAACTCAGCAGAATCACGGCGAGCGCGAATCTTTTCCGCACGCTCCGCAAGCTCATTATCTGGCGGATACGCCACATATTCTAAAGTCAAACCTTGCGGCGCAATAGGGCCTGTAGAACCTTCTCGAATCGGCGTATTAATCTTCTCAACAAACCAATCAAGCGTGCGCTTACCACGCCCAATCTGCACGCAAGCCTGCACAAGCGAGCGCACCATATTGTGAGCGAAAGCATCAGCAACAATAGTAAACTCAAGTAAACCCTGCTCAACAGGCGGTACGCAGCCAGTTTTAAGCTTAACGCGCACGTCATTAGCGCGCTCTCCAACACGTTCCCAACAAGCACTCTTTACATCGCGAATAGTAGTGCCGCCAGGATTAGGGCGAGCAAAAGATCCAAAATCGTGAAGACCAATCATAAGCCCAGCAGCCTGGTTCATTGCATCAACATCCAAAACATCGTCAAGTTTCAAAACAAAACCACGCATACGAGGATCGTAATCACAATAATCAGAAGCGTCGCAAATACGATACACATACGTGCGCTCCAACGCAGAAAAGCGCGCATCAAAACCAATGGGCGCAACACTTACCTTATGCAACGAAATATCTTGCGGCAAAACGTGCTTAAGCCGGTACTCGAGCGCGCAAACACCGTCCAATCCGGTATGACCTACGCATCGCAATAAAGTTTCTTCACAAACATCAAGATGACAAACCTGATGCGACGCATGCACGCCCGTATCCGTACGACCAGCCACAGTAAGGCGCAGCGGCTCAGCAGCATCCCCTTCTGGCACACGCAATACTGTGTGCAAAGCCCCCTCAATTTCACCCTGCACAGTTCGCAAAGTAGGCTGCTTAGCCCAACCGTAAAATCCGCCACCATCGTAAGCTAAATCTAAGCGAAGTCGCATTCAAAACCTTTCCAAACAGACTTTACACTAGCTTTTCTTATCCGAAGAGCTGCCGCCCGCAAGCGCAAAAGCACTCATAACACTACGAATAAGCTCATAAGTTTTTGAATCCATATGCATTGCAATCTTCAATAATTTAGGAACAACCTCCGACCAATGAGAAGACATTTCATCAAAAGTTGGGTATCCCAAACTGCTAAAAATGCTATAAACGCTGTCAATTCTGCGCTTTCGCTCCTCAAATGGCAGATTCATCATCCACTCGTTTGCAGCCTTAGAAACGGCCAGAGCGCGCGGAGTTACGCAATCACAGTAGTCAAAATCACCATTTTTAATCTGCCAATACATGCCAAAATGTTGCATTAATCCAATCGAATCGGCAAATGTAACCTTATACGGCACTCCCGTATCCATAATCAATCCAATAAAGGCAGACTGCGGAACTACTTTTTCAATACGACTTGAAACATTCGCAAAAACGCTTGTATCCACTACATCAGACGCAAAACCAGGTCCGTCCATAGAATAAATTTTTGATACAAGATCACCTAGTTTTTGACTTGTAGCATCTAAGCGCATAGCCGCATAAGCAGCCATGTTCCCACCTTTTGAATGACCGACAACAATAATATTTGGATTATTTTGCGCATCTACGGAAGATTTTGAAAAGCGGGCAAAAAGTTTGTTCGCAAAAATTTTATTAAAGAAGTTTTTATTAGAATAACGTTTGCTATATCTTTGCGCTACAGAAGTCAAATATTCAGCAGCAGATTCTTGCGCTGGCACTGGGCAGCGGAAAGCCATGTTGAAATCTTCTTTCCACCCAACAAGCGTACTGTCAGTGCCGCGAAAAGCCACAACAAGAGTATGAGGATTATCAATCCCCTCGCAATTGCTAAGATCAAAAGTAACTCCAGCAAACTGCTGCTCTAATGATTCGTCAATATTTGATTCATCAAACCTCTCAAGATACTCCCCTACGCGAATTCCCCTATACCTAGGGCTGGAAGCGACAGCAAGAAGCAGCTTCCTGCGGAATTTATCTACTTTGGGAGATCCAGAAGAAAACATTGACGAATATTCTTCTATTCTAAGCAATTCGTTAATAGATACAGTAGAAATATTCTTTGGATTATCGCAATATTTTGGCACGTACGTTGGCATATTTATATAAGATAGCTCGCACAAAATCAGCGCATCTACGGCATTAAACTTGCGCTGAGCGAAGGTAGAGAAATCGTTGCGCAACAAATCAATAACATTCGACATAATTCAATAATAATACAAATAAAAAACGAGCCGAGGAAATCCTCGACTCGTTTTAGCAATTCTTCAAGAAGCGAATTTACGCTTAACTTTAAGATTTACTTTACCGATGCGTAAAGCTGAAATGCTGACTACTCGGCAGCTTCTTCTTTAGCTGCTACCTTAGTAGCTGCTTCAGCTTCCTTCACAACAGCCTTCTTTGGGCTTACTGGCTCAGTTACAAGCTCAATAATTGCCTGAGGAGCGGTATCGCCACGACGTGGAGCAATCTTCACGATGCGGGTGTAGCCGCCTTCACGCTGCTTCATCTGCTCAGCAATCTGAGTGAAAAGAACGTGAACCACGGACTTGTTGCGAATCACGCGCAACACGCGACGACGCGAATGCAAATCGCCACGCTTAGCGAATGAAATCAAACGCTCAGCAAGCGGACGAAGACGCTTTGCCTTTGGCAACGTCGTCACAATACGACCGTGCTGGAAGAGGCTGGTCGCCATGTTGGCCAGCATCAGGCGCTCATGAGCCGGGCTAGAAGCCAGACGAGGGCCTTGTTTCGGTGTAGGCATTATTACTCCTTATTGTCGCAATTGCCGAAAATTCAGGTGGGCATCAACCCGAACATCCGAATTTTACGACGATTGCAGGTGAATTCTACTCGTCTTCAGGCGAGAAGAAAGTGCCACCTTCGAGATTATTGGCGTCGAAGCCAATCGGCGAAGCCTTCAAAGACAGACCCATGGACTGCAACTTCTCTTTGACCTCATCGATGGATTTCATGCCGAAATTACGAATATCGAGCAAATCCTGCTCAGTGTGAACTACCAATTCGCCGACTGTATGAATACCCTCGCGCTTCAAGCAGTTGTAGCTGCGCTGGGTAAGATTCATTTCTTCAATCGGTATAGCCAGCTGGGAATCAGATTCCTCACGCATTGGCGCTGGACCAACTTCAACACCTTCAGCTTCAAGATTAAGCTCACGGCAAAGGCCGAAAAGCTCAACCAAGGTTGAACCTGCGGACGCAACAGCATCGCGCGGTGTAATAGCTGGCTTGGTTTCCACATCCAGGATGAGCTTATCGAAGTCCGTGCGCTGTTCCACGCGGGTAGCTTCGACCTTATAGCTCACCTTCAAAACTGGCGAGTAGATCGAATCCACAGGAATGCGGCCGATTTCGCTGTTCTCCTGCTTGTTCATCTGAGCTGGTACGTAGCCGCGACCGCGTTCAACAGTAAACTCAATCTCAAGTTCACCATCTTCAGCAAGTGTAGCAATATGCAATTCAGGGTTGGCAATAGTAACGCCAGCCGGAGGAGTAATGTCTCCAGCGGTTGCTTCACCTTTACCATTCTTGCGCAGATACATCACTACAGGCTCGTCGTACTCACTAGTGAGCACGATGCCCTTGATGTTCAGCAGAATTTCAGTGACATCTTCTTCAACACCTGGCAGAGTCGTAAACTCATGCAAAGCTCCGGAAATGCGTACCGAAGTAACGGCAGCACCTGGAATGGAGCTCAACAAGGTACGACGCAGCGAATTGCCGAGAGTGTAGCCAAAACCTGGTTCCAACGGCTCAATAGTAAAGCGAGAACGCTGGGGATTCAGTGATTCCTCGGTAAGTGTCGGACGCTGTGCGATAAGCACTTTGGTATCCTTTCAGCTTCTGGTCGGTGGTGCACTCGCCGCCCATAAGCGGGTTGGATGGATGGATTCGTAAGAGTGCTCAGACGCGGCGACGCTTTGGTGGGCGTACGCCGTTATGCGCTTGCGGGGTAACGTCGGTAATAGAACCAACTTCGAGACCCGCGGACTGGAGGGAACGGATAGCGGTTTCACGACCGGAACCTGGACCCTTAACAAACACGTCGACCTTCTTAAGGCCATGCTCCATTGCCTTACGAGCGGCAGACTCAGCAGCCATACCTGCAGCGTAAGGAGTCGACTTACGGGAACCCTTAAAGCCGACGTCACCACCGGAAGCCCAGGAAAGGACTGCACCGGATGGATCGGTGATGGAGATAATCGTGTTATTGAATGTTGATTTAATATGCGCCTGCCCAACCGGCACCGACTTGCGGTCCCGGCGACGCGGCTTGCGCGAGGCTTGCTTTGCAGCTGCCATTGACCCTCGTTTCCTAATGACGAATGAGTTGGTATGTCTAGACGATGGAAATGTATCCGTGGCCTAGAGCCGACCACCGACTACTATCGGGTGGCCTTCTTCTTCCCGGCGACAGTACGCTTCGGGCCCTTACGGGTACGAGCATTAGTCTTGGTACGCTGACCACGCACAGGAAGACCCTTGCGATGACGCTGGCCTTGATAGCAGTTGATCTGAATCTTACGACGGATGTCTGCGTCAATTTCACGACGCAAATCGCCCTCGATCTTGTAATTAGCCTCGAGATAATCACGCAAGGTGATCAGCTGTTCATCCGTAAGATCCTTGACGCGAGTGTCCGGATTCACACCGGTCGCGGCAAGCGTTTCCTTAGCGCGAGTGCGGCCAACACCAAAAATGTAGGTGAGGGCAATCTCAATGCGCTTCTCATTGGGAATATCTACTCCGGCAAGACGTGCCATTGTAATTCCTTTACTGTTACGCAGGTCGTGCACCAAGTCTTCCGCATTATTAGATGCGGCCTGGGCCTGCGCACCCAGGGTTCAGCTTCTGCTGTGACTTAGCGCCTTATTCTTTGTATTCCGCGATGGAAATCTGCTCAGCCCTGACGCTGCTTATGACGTGGGTTAATGCAGATCACCATGACGCGGCCGTGACGGCGGATCACGCGGCAGTTTTCGCAGATCCTCTTCACGCTAGGGCTGACCTTCATGGTTTTCCTTTGCTTGTACCTTTACTTATAACGGTACGTAATACGTCCACGGTTCAGATCGTATGGACTCATCTCCAGCACTACACGATCCTGAGGAAGAATGCGAATATAATTCTTGCGCATTTTTCCGGAAATCGTAGCTAGAACGATGTGCTCATTCTCGAGCTGAACGCGAAACATCGCGTTCGGCAGTGCTTCGACTACCTTGCCTTCGACTTCAATCACACCGTCTTTTGCCATGAGCCTCGTTCCGATCCTTGGGCATACTACTTCGCGCATCCGAAGACACGCCAATCTTCTATATTACAGTAAATGCGCCCTATACAACACTCGGCGTGTCGCATGGGGCGCATTTCTCACACAAACCTGACTGTAATAAATCAGTCTAGTATTATTGTCCTACTGCTATTAGTTTAGCGATTCAATGATGCGATTATTAATTTCTTTAATATCACCAACACCATCAACTTCAACTAACTGACCGCGGCTATCGTAAATATCAAGAAGCGGAGCAGTTTCTTTTTCGTATGTTTCCAAACGCTTAGCAATAACTTCTGGAGTATCGTCAGAACGACCCTGCTCTACTGCGCGCTTCTGCATGCGCTCGAGCAAAACCTCACGCTCAGCCTCTAAAGCCACAACGTGGTCGAGCGGAGTTGAAAGTTCTTCCAACATTAAATCCAAAGCCTGAACCTGGGAAGCGTTGCGAGGATAACCGTCGAGAATCCAGCCATTCTTAGCATCATCTTGTGCAAGACGATCCTTAACAATGCTGTTTGTCAGCTCATCTGGAACCAACTCGCCCTTGTCAAGATAAACCTGCACTTGCTTGCCAAGCTCAGTCTGATTTTTTAAGTTATAGCGGAAAATATCACCAGTAGAAATTGCTGGAATATTGTAATGCTCGCTTAACAAAGCAGCCTGAGTGCCCTTGCCAACGCCCTGAGGACCCATAATCAGCAATCGCATATTCATCTCCTTGATTCTTCACAAATTATTTTATTTACTTAGATACTTGCTTTTGATTTTCGTGATTGAACAAGAAACCAGCATACTGGAACTGTTCAGTCTGAGCCTTTGCCTGACGCAAAGTATCCAAACCTACGCCAGCAATAATCAGAATTGTTGTACCGCCGAATGGCAACTTTGTATTCAAGTGCAAAGCCATAATCAAAACGGTAGGAATCAAAGCAACGAAAAGCAAATAAATAGCGCCGACCGTGTTAAGCCTGTTCATAACATAGCTCAAGTAGTTGCTAGTTGCGCTACCGGCACGGATTCCAGGAATAAATCCGCCATACTCTTTCATGTTATCTGCAGTTTCATCCGTATTAAAAGTAATCTCGGTGTAGAAGAAGCAGAAGAACACAATCATCACAGTGTATAGTGCAATATACCAAGCGGACGTGGAATTTGCCAAATTGTTCTCAATCCACTGTACCCAAGGCTTGCTCTTATCTCCGAACTGAGCAATAAGAGTAGGAACAGCGAGAATAGAAGAAGCAAAGATTGGTGGAATAACACCGCTCATATTAATCTTCAACGGCAAATAAGTGGAAGATCCGCCGTACATCTTGCGGCCAATCATGCGACGAGTGTACTGCACAGGAATACGACGCTGCGCAAGTTCCACAAAGTCAACGAAAACAAGAATTACAAGAAGCACGCCGCCAACAATGGAGAACTTAGTCCAATCACCATTAGAACCGTTAGTGCCCCAACCAATTTCCCAAAGCTTTGGCAAGAAGCCGGAGCAAATGGACATAAAGATTAAGACGGACATACCTTGGCCGATGCCCTTATCTGTAATAAGCTCTGCCATCCACATAATAAGGCCAGTGCCGCCGGTCATAATCAAAACCATTACAACCAAGCTCCAGAAGCCACCATCTGGAATAACCTGACCGCACTGATAATTAAACAAAGCGCCTGAGCGAGCAGTTACCAAAATTGTTGTTGACTGCAAAACAGCCAAACCAATAGTCAAGTAACGAGTGTACTGAGTAAGCTTTGTCTCGCCAGACTGACCTTCCTTATGCAACGCTTCGAAGCGCGGAATAACAACGCGAAGAAGCTGAATCACAATGGAAGCTGTAATGTAAGGCATTACGCCCAAAGCAAAGATAGAAAGCTGCAACAGCGAGCCGCCGGAGAACAAGTTGACCAACCCAATAAAGTTCTCTTTTGACGAAGCTAACTTAGCTGTGCAAGCACGAATTACTTTATAGTCAACACCTGGAATCGGAATAAACGAACCGATACGGTAGATGATAATCATAGCGAAGACGAAGAGGATCTTATTCCTCAACTCCTTCGTCCTGAAGGCCTGGATTAACGTTTTCACCTGGGTCTTCCTCCCTTTTTTCGCGCACTCCTAGGCGCAACAGTGCAAAAAACAAACTCTGAGGCAATAGTGTAACTCACGGTGCATACTGAAACAGATTATTGGTGAGTTTTGTCGATAAAAATAGTCCCCCTAGACAATGCTAGAGGGACTATCTACAGCTTTATAACTGCATCAAGCTTAAAGTAATTCTAACTACTCTTCGCTGATGGAGCCGCCTTGAGCCTCAACCTTTGCCTTAGCAGAAGCAGAAGCCTTCATACCCTTCAAGTTCAAAGCAACAGTCAATTCACCATCGCCCAAAACCTTAACTGGGTAACCATCACGCACGGCGCCCTTTGCAATAAGGTCAGCTACAGTAACATCGCCACCCTTTGGGAAGAGTTCAGCGAGAGCTGCAACGTTAACGACCTGGAACTCCTTCTTGAAAGGACTCTTGAATCCACGCAACTTAGGCAAGCGCATGTAAAGTGGAAGCTGGCCACCTTCGAAGCCAGGACGAACCTGATAACGCTTCTTTGTGCCCTTGTCACCACGACCCGAGGTCTTACCCTTGGAGCCTTCACCACGGCCTACGCGGATGCGATCCTTCTTAGCTCCTGGAGCTGGACGCAATGTGTGCATATGCAGCATTGGTTCTTCGTTAGCCATAATCAGTCGACCTCCTCGACGCTCACCAGGTGGCGCACGGCCATGACCAAGCCACGATTGACGGGGGTGTCTTCGCGAACTACGCTGTGACCAATCTTATGAAGGCCGAGCGTATGAACATTCGCGCGCTGGCGCTCAGTGGTGTGAACCAAACCGTGCACCAGAGTGATCTTCAAATTAGACATCACTCACCATCCTTTGCTTCAGCTGCCTTGGCGGCCTGAGCTTCTTCGCGAGCCTTGCGAGCTTCGGCAATGCCGGCAGCGCGCTCACGGAGCAAAGCATCAGGAGCAACTTCCTCAAGAGAAAGACCACGACGAGCAGAAATCTCTTCTGGCTCTTCGAGCTTCTTCAAAGCGTCCACAGTAGCGCGCACCACGTTTACAGCGGTCGCAGAACCCATGGACTTGGTGAGGATATCTGTAATGCCAGCGCACTCCATAACAGCACGCACAGCACCACCAGCGATTACACCAGTACCTGGAGCAGCTGGACGAAGCAACACGGTACCAGCAGCATCGTGACCGAGCACTGGATGAGTGACGGTACCACGAATACGTGGAACAGTGAACATATGCTTCTTAGCGTCAAGCTGACCCTTAGCGATAGCTGCTGGAACTTCACGAGACTTGCCGTAACCAACACCAACAGTGCCCTTACCGTCGCCAACAACAACAAGTGCTGCAAAGCTGAAGGTACGACCACCCTTGTGGGTCTTGGAAACACGGTTAATAGTAACTACGCGATCCAGAAGCTCTTCGCCGCGGTTTTCTTCACGACGATTACGACGCTCGCCGCGCTTACCCTCGCCCTTATTGCGGCGAGAACGACGATCATCGTTGCGTTCCTCAGCGGATGCCTGAGTGTTCTGAGTTTCTTCAGCCACTTGGGTTTCCTTTTCGTTGTCGCTCACAGTGCTAGACCTCCCTGACGGGCGCCTTCAGCTACTGCTGCGACGCGACCATGATATTTGTTACCGCCACGGTCGAAGACTACAGCGGTGATGCCCGCTTCCTTCGCCTTAGCCGCTACTAATTCGCCAACCTTGGTTGCAGCTTCAGTCTTCGTGCCGGTGAAACCAGCGAAGTCAGCTGTCAAAGTGGAAGCGCTTACCAAAGTAATGCCCTTGGTATCGTCCACAATCTGAGCAACCATGTGACGGTTAGAACGAGAAACAACTAAACGAGGACGTTCAGATGTACCAGCAATATGCTTACGAAGACGGGCGTGACGACGCAAACGTGCGACTTTGGTACCCTTACCGAAAATCTTAACGCTCATATCACTTACCAGCCTTTCCAGCCTTGCGCAGGATACGTTCATCGGTGTACTTAATACCCTTACCCTTGTAAGGTTCTGGAGCACGAAGCTTGCGGATGTTAGCAGCAACCTGGCCAACAGTCTGCTTATCGGTGCCCTTAACGATTACCTGGTTAGGATTTGGCAACTCGAACTCAATACCTGCCGGTGGTTGAACGGTAATAGTGTGAGAATAACCGAGCGAGAACTCAATGCCCTTGCCCTTCATTACTGCACGATAACCGGTACCGACAATATCCAAAGTCTTGGTGTAGCCTTCATGCACACCCTTAACCATGGAAGCAACAATTGCGCGAGCCAAGCCGTGCTTTGCACGAGTTGGACGCAAATCGTCAACTGGAGTCAAAACAATCTGATTCTCAGCAACTTCCGCGGTAATGCCCTCTGGAATTACATAGGAGTCAGAACCCTTAGCGCCCTTGACGCTGAAGGACTGACCTTCAATCTTTACTTCCACGCCTTGAGGAATGTCGACGGGGAGCTTACCAATATGCGATGCCATCTTCAGCTCTCCTTTCTCACCATACGTAGGCGACAATTTCGCCGCCAATGCCTCGGTCGAGGCATTCCTTCTGAGTCAACAATCCCGAGCTGGTCGAGATAATAGCGATACCGAGACCACCAAGAGGCATTGGCAAAGCATCAGACTTAGCGTAACGACGCAAGCCTGGCTTAGAAATGCGCTTGATGCCCTGGATAGAACGCTGGCCATTGGAGCCATACTTCAACGTAATTTCCAACGTCTGTCCAACCTTAGCTTCCTTAGCAGCGAAGTCCTTAATGTAGCCTTCGTGCTTAAGGATCTCGGCGATATTCGCCTTGAACTTGGAGTACGGCATTTCCACGGTATCGTGCTTTGCCGCGCTCGCGTTACGCAGACGTGTCAACATGTCTGCGATTGGATCTGTCATTGTCATGTGGGCTAACGCCCTTTCTCGCCGTGGTTTCCACCGCCTCTATATAAGACCTTTGTCTTTAGGCAGTGGACCTTCAGCGTCGATATTTACCAACTGGACTTCGTAACACCCGGCAACTCACCGCGATGAGCCTTCTCACGAAGGCAGATGCGGCACAGACCGAACTTGCGATACACGGAGTGAGGACGACCACAAACCTGGCAACGCGTATAAGCGCGTACCTTGAACTTCGGCTTAGCGGCCGCCTTGTTTTTCAGAGCGGTTTTTGCCATTTCAGTTCTCCTTGAATGGGAAACCGAGGTGCTTAAGCAAAGACTTGGCCTCCACATCGTCCTTGGTGGTAGTCACCACGGTGATGTCCATACCACGCTGATGATCAATCGAGTCAGGATCAATCTCATGGAACATAGACTGTTCCGTAAGACCGAAGTTGTAATTACCCTGACCGTCAAACTGGTTGCCGTTAATACCACGGAAATCGCGGATACGAGGCAAAGCCAGAGTAAGCAAACGATCCAAGAATTCCCACATACGATCGCCACGAAGGGTTACGTAAGCACCGATAGCCTGGCCTTCGCGCAGATGGAACTGAGCGACAGACTTCTTTGCCTTAGTGACCTTTGGCTTCTGGCCGGTGATCAAAGTGAGATCCTTAATCGCACCTTCGATGAGCTTGGAATCACGTGCTGCAGCGCCGACGCCCATAGAGACGACAACCTTCTGTACACGAGCCACCTGCATAGGATTGGTGTGGCCAAATTCCTTCTCCAAGGCTGGAACGATTTCATCCTTGTATTGTTGCTTTAAGCGCGGAGTTGCCGGCAACTCAACTGTAGTATCGGTCATGCCAGCTCCTTTCCGGACTTCTTGGCGACACGCACGCGCACGGTCTTAACCTTGCCGTCACGAGCCTCTTGCTTAACAATCACGCCAACGCGAGTAGGCTGCTTGGTTTCTGGATCAATAACCATCACGTTAGAGCGATGGATTGGAGCCTCAACCGAAACAATGCCCGACTGCTGACCCTGCTGGGTGGCGCGAACGTGCTTCTTAACGACCTGAACGCCTTCTACGACTAAACGGTCGTCGGCAAGTACGCGAAGTACTTTGCCTTCCTTACCGCGATCCTTACCGCGGATAACCTTCACCTGGTCGCCGGACTTAATCTTGGCTACCATATCAGATCACCTCCGGGGCAAGGGACACAATCTTCATGAAGTGCTGATCACGCAATTCACGACCGACTGGTCCGAAGATACGAGTGCCTTTTGGTTCACGGCCAGAGCCGAGAATGACGGCGGCGTTCTCATCGAACTTAATATAGGAACCATCGACACGGCGATGTTCCTTGACAGTACGGACGACGACAGCCTTAACTACGTCGCCTTTCTTGACCGACCCGCCAGGGATCGCGTCCTTGACGGAGGCGACGATGAT
Source organism: Gardnerella sp. DNF00753 (assembly GCF_049244275.1). Taxonomy (NCBI): domain Bacteria; kingdom Bacillati; phylum Actinomycetota; class Actinomycetes; order Bifidobacteriales; family Bifidobacteriaceae; genus Gardnerella; species Gardnerella sp. DNF00753. The sequence goes on along the minus strand of NZ_CP058393.1, from coordinate 250,541 downwards.
GTCGCCGATGCCGGCATAGCGTCGCTTCGATCCACCGAGCACGCGGATGGCAAGTAATTCCTTAGCACCCGTGTTGTCGGCGACATGAAGCCGCGTTTCCTGCTGAATCATTGATTCTCCTTAGCCGAGCTGGTTCTCCCCACTCACCTGTGCCTGCCCAAAGAACAGACACAGGTGAAGCGCGGAGCCTTGCCGAACTTGTTTACTTGGCGCGCTCGATAATCGAGTCGAGACGCCAACGCTTGGTCTTGCTCAGGGGCCGAGTTTCCATAATACTCACGAGGTCGCCAATATGTGCCTCGTTGTGTTCATCATGGGCTTTGACCTTGCGGGTGGAGCGAACGACTTTACCGTAAAGCGGGTGTGTCGAACGCTGCTCCAGCTCAACGGCAATCGTCTTGTCCATGGCCTCGGACACGACGTAGCCGCGACGAACCTTGCGGAAGTTGCGCTCTTGGTTCTCAGCCATGCTTACTTCTCCTTGACCTCAGTGGCGCCAGGCTCTTGGCTGATGCCGAGTTCACGCTCACGCAGGACAGTATACATCCTGGCTATGTCGTGCTTGACCGCCTTGAGGCGAGCGCTGTTTTCAAGTTGACCAGTTGCTGCCTGGAAGCGCAAGTTAAAAAGCTCTTCCTTGGACTTCTTCAAGAAGCCTTCAATTTCAGCATTGGTCTTCTCGTTCAAATTCTTGATGGTGTAGTCTGCAGTTCCGACTGGCATCAGATGTCACCGCCTTCACGCGCAATAACGCGGCATTTCATTGGGAGCTTATCGATAGCGCGGCGCAAAGCCTCGCGAGCGATGTCCTCAGAAACACCACCGATCTCGAACATTACGCGTCCTGGGTGGATGTTGGCAATCCAGAATTCTGGAGCACCCTTACCGGAACCCATTCGCGCACCAAGCGGGTGCTTGGTTAATGGACGATCTGGGAAGATCGTAATCCACACACGACCGCCACGCTTAATGTAGCGGGTCATTGCGATACGAGCTGCCTCGATCTGTCGGTTAGTGATGTAGGCCGGAGCCAGCGCCTGAATACCGAAATCGCCGAAAGCAATCTCGGTGCCACCCTTAGACATGCCGCTACGGGTAGGACGGTGCTGCTTACGATATTTAGTCCTCTTTGGGATAAGCATCTGCTCACTCCTTCGTTTCCGTTGCGGCAGGAGCTTCAGCAGCTGCAGCTTCAGCTGGCTTTTCAGCCTGTGCTTCAGCAGCCTTCTGCTGGTTAGCAGGACGTGCGCCACGACGTGGACGACGATCGCCACGACGGCCTTCACGCTTACCCTGCTGAGCCTGCTGCTCTTCAAACTCACGCTCGGTCATATCACCCTTGTAAATCCAGACCTTAACGCCAATACGGCCGTAAGTGGTCTTAGCTTCAAAGAAGCCATAATCAATAAGGGCACGAAGGGTCTGCAGTGGAACGCGACCCTCACGATAGAACTCAGAACGGCTCATTTCGGCGCCACCAAGACGACCGGAGAGCTTAATACGAATACCCTTGGCACCAGCGCGCATTGCGTCCTGCTGTGCCTTACGCATAGCACGACGGAATGTAACGCGGTTTGTCAACTGTTCCGCAATTCCCTGAGCAACCAACTGAGCGTCAAGTGCAGCATTCTTCACCTCAAAGATGTTGAGCTGTACTTGCTTGCCTGTGAGCTTCTCCAGCTTTGCACGAACGCGCTCAGCTTCAGCACCACGACGGCCGATAATAATACCTGGACGAGCGGTGTGAATATCAACACGAACGCGATCACGAGTGCGCTCGATGACGATACGAGATACGCCAGCACGCTCGAGGTCATGGCTCATTTCCTTGCGAATCTTGTCATCCTCAAGGACGAAGTCACGATAACGCTCGCCAGCCTTGTTGGAGTCGGAGAACCACTTAGAACGATGATTCTCGGTGATGCCCAGGCGATAGCCGAAAGGATTTATCTTCTGACCCATCTTTAGCGGGCTCCTTCCTTAAGCGAGACGATAACGGTGATATGGCTGGTGCGCTTGTTAATGCGCGCAGCGCGACCCTGTGCACGAGCGCGGAAACGCTTAAGCGTTACACCCTCATCCACGTAGGTTTCCTTGATGACCAAGTCCTGCTCACGGAATGGTTCACCGGCTTTTTCAGCCTTTACGCGAGCGTTAGCGATCGCGCTTTCAAGAACCTTGCGCACCGGCAATGATGCGTCCTGAGGAGCAAACTTCAAAATGGTAATAGCTTCGCTTGCACGCTTGCCTCGGATGAGGTCGACCATGCGGCGAGCCTTGCGCGGCGTCACGCGGACGTGACGAGCGATTGCTTTAGCTTCCATGTGTCCTAACTCTCCTTTAGCGGCGTGCCTTTTTGTCGTCCTTCACATGACCCTTGAAGGTCTTGGTTGGGGCGAACTCACCGAGCTTATGACCAACCATGGCTTCGGTAACGAATACCGGCACATGCTTGCGGCCATCGTGTACGGCAAAGGTGTGTCCAATGAAATCAGGAGTGATCATCGAACGACGCGACCACGTCTTAATGACGTTATGCGTGCCCTTGTCGTTTTGCTCGTCGACTTTCTTCTGCAAGTGGGCGTCGACGAAAGGGCCCTTCTTGATGCTACGAGTCATCTATTCGACACTCCCTTACTTGCGGTTCTTACCATTCGGGCGACGACGAACAATCATCTTGTTCGAAGCCTTCTTTGGACGACGTGTACGAACCTCGCCCTTGCCCCATGGAGAAACTGGCGGCTTGCCACCACGGGTACGACCACCATGTGGGTGGTCCACAGGGTTCATGGATTCGCCTCGAGTGATTGGCCTACGACCAAGCCAACGAGCGCGACCAGCCTTACCAAGTTCAATGTTGGCGTGATCAGAATTACCAACTTCGCCAATCGTAGCGCGGCAACGAGCGTCAACGTTACGAATTTCGCCAGATGGCATACGCAACTGAGCGTAAGCGCCATCCTTAGCGACGAGCTGAACAGCAGCACCAGCGGAGCGAGCAATCTTTGCGCCACCAAGTGGACGAAGCTCGATTGCGTGAACCACGGTACCGGTTGGAATATTCTTCAGAGGCAGGTTGTTACCTGGCTTAATATCAGCCTGAGCACCAGTCTCAATAACGTCACCCTGGGCAATACCTTCAGGAGCGATAATGTAGCGCTTCTCACCATCTGCGTAGTGCAGCAATGCGATGCGAGCGGAACGGTTAGGGTCATACTCAATATGAGCGACCTTTGCTGGCACGCCATCCTTGTCCCAACGCTTGAAGTCGATGAGACGGTACTGACGCTTGTGACCGCCGCCGCGATGGCGAGAAGTCATGCGGCCGTAAGAGTTACGACCACCAGTCTTGCTGAGTTTGCGTACCAACGATTTTTCAGGCGTAGAACGCGTGATCTCGGCAAAATCCGAAACCGAAGCGTTACGACGGCCTGCAGTCGTCGGCTTATAAACGCGGATAGCCATAATATAGTATTCCTTTACTTTTCTCGGCTAGCCTTCAGTTACCAAAGATGTCAATCGTTTGACCTTCAGCCACGGTGACAATAGCGCGCTTCTGGTTCACACGACGGCCGAAACCGGTGCGAGAGCGCTTCAACTTGCCAGCGCGGTTCAAAGTGTTAACGTTTGTCACCTTGACCTTGAAGATTTCTTCGATAGCCTGCTTAATCTGAACCTTGTTAGCATCTGGAGCCACTACGAAAGTGTACTGGCCACGATCAGAAGCTGCATAACTTTTTTCAGAAACAACTGGCTTAAGAATTACGTCATGTGCTGGGTTATGGACTGCGACCATTTAAATCAGGCCTCCTTAACGACAGGCTCGGTCTTAGCAGCAACGAAGGCTTCGAAGCCTTCCTTGGAGAAGACGACGTACTGAGCTGTAACAACATCGTAAGTGTTGAGCTGATCAGCGAAGATCACGTGAACAGTTGGAATGTTGCGTACAGACATCCACTCATTGATGTTCTCACGAGAAAGAACAACAGTAGTGAATTGGTTATTGGTCACAGGGGTAAGTGCTGCAACAGCTGCCTTGGTGGATGGAACATCCTTAATACCAAAGTCAACTACAGCAATACGTCCAGCATTTGCACGATCCGAAAGAACGTAACGAAGAGCAGCTGCCTTCATCTTCTTCGGGGTGCGCTGATCGTACTTACGAGGAACTGGACCGTGAACAACGCCACCATGTACCCACTGTGGAGCACGAATGGAACCCTGGCGAGCACGACCGGTGCCCTTCTGCTTCCATGGCTTCTTACCGCCGCCGGAAACATTAGCACGATTCTTCACAGCATGGGTGCCCTGACGAGCAGCAGCAAGCTGAGCGATTACGACCTGATGAACCAGTGGGCCGTGAGCCAAAACGTCTTCGTTGGAGATGCCGAAAATCTCAGCAGGAGCTTCAACGGTTCCGCTTGCCTTGCCCTTAGTATCAGTGACGTTCAGAGTTACGTTTGCCATAATTATCAGGCTCCCTTCACTGCCGAACGGACGAGAACGATTGCGCCCTTAGGACCTGGAACAGCGCCCTTAATAGCGAGAATGCCGTTCTCGACATCCGAAGAAACGATGGTGAGGTTAAGCGCGGTGGAAGTCACATGACCCATGCGACCAGCCATACGCTTGCCCTTCAAAATGCGGCTTGGAGTTGCGCAAGCGCCCACAGAACCTGGGCGACGTTCGTTCTTGTGCGAGCCGTGAGTACGACGATAGGACTTGAAGCCCCAACGCTTAATAGTGCCAGCAAAGCCCTTACCCTTGGTAGTGCCAGTGACATCTACTTCAGAACCCTCAGCGAACAATTCAGCGGTCAATTCCTGACCTGGCTGATAATCTGCTGCGTTCTCCGTGCGCACCTCAGCGAGGTGACGACGAGGAGTTACACCAGCCTTTGCAAAATGACCGGCCAATGGCTTGGTCACCTTGGTAGGATCAATCTGGCCATAACCGAGCTGTACTGCGCAATAACCGTCAGACTCTACAGTCTTTACAGCGGTAACTACGTTAGTAGCAACTTCAACCAGAGTTACGGGGACGAAGAAGCCGTTTTCATCCCAAACCTGCGACATACCCAGCTTGCGGCCGAGCAATGCAGTGCGATTCTTATTCTGCGACATTTTCTCCCCCTTCCTACAGCTTGATCTCGATGTTTACATCCGCAGGCAGGTCAATGTGCATCAAAGAATCCACAGCCTTTGGCGTTGGATCTACGATGTCAATGAGGCGCTTATGAGTGCGCATCTCGAAATGCTCGCGAGAATCCTTGTATTTATGAGGAGAACGGATAACAACAAACACGTTCTTCTCGGTCGGCAGAGGAACCGGACCCACCACTGTGGCGCCCGCGTTCGTCACCGTCTCGACGATTTTCTTCGCCGATTGGTCGATGACCTCATGGTCATAGGACTTAAGCCTGATGCGGATTTTCTGTCCCGCCATTGCCGTCCGCCCTTTCTAGCGATTCGTTTACTGTTTACCAACCTGAATTCAAGGGCACCGGCGAGAATAAGCCCCTAGGGCAATTCCACATCAGTGCGCGGCATCAAAAACCTATTCATACAAAAAAATTCGATTCAAAGTTTTTGCTTCCGCGCTCGCTTTTTTTAATTACAATATGCGAGCCTTAAAACAGGCAACTAAGTAATTAAACCATCAACCTTCGATTATTAAAAACCGGGCGTGTCGGCTATTTTCCAACAAAAAATGGCAGAAACTACAATTAGTTTAGCTTCTGCCATTATTAACTAAATACGCAAATAATTACGCGGCTTCACGCTCCAAGCGCATGCGATGGCCTTCTTCTTGAGAAACACCATAATATGCAGCAATAGCAATATCCTTCATATCCTCAATTTGCGGAATACGAGGATTTGCAGGAGCGCACTGATCTTCGTAAGCACGCATGCCAATATTGTCAAGTATCGACCAGTAGTACTCTTCGTCTACGCCACAAGCCTTAAACGAAGCGTCCATTCCAAGCTTTTCATTTCGATACTCTTCAACAGCGCGAGCAAGATTTTCCACGCCTTCTTCAGGAGTCTTACCAGGATCTACACCAAGATTCTTAGCAATCTCCTGATACCTTTCAAGCGCAATATAATGATTGTACTTTGGCCAGCTAGTTGGCTCTTGCGGAATCTGACCGTTGTAGCGAATAACATAAGGCAACAAAATTGCGTTCGTATGTCCGTGTACAACATGGCACAAAGCACCAATAGTATGAGCCATAGCGTGGCACATACCTAAGAATGCGGAACCAAATGCCATTCCAGCCATAGTAGCTGCATTGTGCATTTTTTCTTGCGCCTCAACCTTGCGCTGAGAATCTTCACAATTCACAGAATCGTTGAGATTTTCCCAAATAAGTTTCGAAGCATGCAATGCCATAGCGTCCGTGAAATCATTCGCGTAAACAGACACATAAGCTTCCATAGCGTGAGTTAATGCATCAAAACCAGAATCACATGCCAAACGACGAGGCTGCGTACAAGCTAACACAGGGTCTACGATTGCAACCGTTGGAGTCAAAGCGTAATCCGTAATAGGATACTTGTATCCGGTCTTGTGATCTGTAATAACAGCGTAAGGCGTAACTTCAGATCCAGTTCCGGAAGAAGTTGGTATGCAAACAAGCTTAGCTTTGCCACCAAGAGGCGGAATCTTAAACGCGCGCTTTCGAATATCGAAGAACTTTTCGCGCAAATCAGCGAAAGAAATCTCCGGATGCTCGTACATAAGCCACATAATCTTAGAAGCATCCATTGGAGAACCGCCACCAACAGCAATAATTGTGTCTGGCTGGAATTCGTCACGCATCATTGCGGCTCCGCGCTCAACCGTTTCAACGCTTGGCTCAGGCTCAACGTAATCAATAATGCGGAAAGTAACGCGATTATCTCGAGCACGAAGCTGGTCAATAATCTTATCTACTACGCCAAGCTGCTCCATAACTTTATCGCACACAATAACTGCGCGCTCAACGCCGTACATATCCCTCAAATAACGAATAGCATTCGGCTCAAAATAAGTTTTAGCCGGAATCTTAAACCATTGCATATTATTATTCCTTCGTGCAATACGCTTAATATTAAGAAGATTTATAGCTTGTACGTTGCCAGAAACGGAATTTCCACCGTAAGATCCGCATCCAAGAGTGAGCGAAGGAGCAATAGCATTATAAATATCTCCAACGCCACCAAGAGATCCAGGAGAATTCCAAACAATTCTGCAAGCATGCATACGAACGCCATATTCGCGCACAAGATCTTGATTATTTGTGTGAATTACAGCAGTGTGACCAGCTCCATGCACAAGCATCTGCTCGCACATCTTGAAGCCTTGTTCCTTATTTTCTGCGCGAAGCATTGCGTGAACAGGAGCAAGCTTTTCCATAGTAAGCGGCTCCATCTCACCAACTTCTTTGCACTCTGCAACCAAAATCACAGCATCTTCTGGAATTTCAAATCCAGCTTCGTGAGCAATGTATTGAGGAGATTTTCCTGGAACAGTGGAGTTAAGTTTTGGAGTATTTCCAGAATATGCAGTGCAGCCAAACATATATTGTTCGAGCTTAGCTTTTTCATCAGCATTAACAAAATATGCTTTCCTGCGCTTCAATTCGCGAAGTAATGGCTCATATACGTCCTTATTCGCAATAATTGCCTGCTCGGTTGCGCAAATCATTCCGTAATCAAAATGCTTTGAAAGAATTAAATCGTTTGCAGCACGCGAAATATCAACATCACTGTCAACATATGCAGGAGCATTTCCAGCTCCAACACCGAGAGCTGGCTTTCCAGAAGAATACGCAGCTTTTACCATTCCAGGACCACCTGTTGCAAGAATGGTTGCAATCTTCGGATGCTTCATTAAAGCGCCAGTTGCAGCAATAGAAGGATGCTCAATCCACTGAATGCAATCTTTTGGCGCACCAGCAGCCACAGCAGCATCACGAACAATTCGAGCTGCTTCAGAAGAGCACTTCTGCGCAAAAGGATGGAAACCAAAAATAATTGGGCAGCGAGTTTTTAGCGCAATAAGAGACTTAAAAATGGCTGTAGAAGTTGGGTTTGTAACTGGAGTTACGCCTGCAACAATACCAACTGGCTCAGCGATTTCATCAATTCCAAGAACATCGTCTTCGCGAATAATTCCAACTGTTTTCTGTCCTGCCAAGTAATGCGTAATATGTTCGCATGCAAAAATGTTTTTTGTCGCTTTATCTTCAACAAGACCACGCCCAGTTTCGTCAACAGCCATTTTTGCAAGAACCAAATGCTTATTTAGCGCTGCAACAGATGCTTTAGCTACAATATGATCAATTTGTTGCTGATTAAGCTTTTCAAATTCATCTAAAGCATGTGATGCTTTTTCAACAAGTTGATCAACCTCTTGCTGTGCTGCCAATTCAACATCATCGACGGTTTTAGACTCTGTTTCGGCCTTATTCTGTGCCTCAACCATGAGTAGTCCTCCTTGATCTTTACCAACGGCATTAATAACGACGTTAATAACGACGTTAATAGCAAATATTTTTTGCCTGTTGTTACTCACAGTAAGTAAATATGTGATACAAGTCACAATTTAGCCGTTTTACTGTACTTTTGCATCTTTGCAGCGAGTTGCGCTATTTATGATTGAGCACGGTAGAGTTATGTTCGTTTTTTGAGTACTTTTGCTTACTTTTACGTTCGTTTTTATTTTTTTATATAGATTTTGATATTTAGATTTTGTTAGATTTTGATATACAAAAATGGCTCCAAGCAAAAGCCTGAAGCCATTTTGTAAAATATATATTCTGCGAAACTTAACGCTTCGAGAACTGAGGTGCACGACGTGCCTTGTGCAAACCAGCCTTCTTGCGTTCCACAACGCGAGCGTCGCGAGTCAAGAAGCCAGCCTTCTTCAAAGCAATACGGTTTGCATCGCGATCGATGGAATTCAATGCACGAGCAACACCCAAGCGAATAGCACCAGCCTGGCCGGTAGTGCCGCCGCCGTCAACGAGGACTACGACGTCGAACTTGCCTTCAAGCTTGAGCAACACGATTGGTGAATTCACTTCGCGCTGCAATAAGCGAGATGGGAAGTACTCTTCCAAAGTGCGACCATTGATGGTCCACTTACCAGAGCCTGGAACCAAACGTACACGAGCAACAGCTTCCTTACGACGACCAGTGCCGTAGCCTGGCTCGATTGCGGAAGTGCCGGTGCCTGCACCAGCGTTAGTTTCAGTAGTGTAGCTAGTCAGTTCTTCTTCGTTTTCAAGAACCGCGGAGTTGTTATTTTCTGCCATATCTATTCTCCTTGATCTCACTTAGCCTGCTGAGAGACCTGAGCGATCTCGAAGACCTGTGGCTTCTGCGAAGTGTGCGGATGCTCAGCGCCAGTGAACACACGAAGGCGGTCAAGCTGCACCTTAGCAAGACGATTCTTTGGAAGCATGCCCTTGACAGCAGCCATGATAATACGCTTTGGATTCTTCTCCAAAAGCTCTTCATAGCTATCACGACGAAGGCCGCCTGGACGACCAGAGTGGGAATACAGTTCCTTGCTCAACTTATTGCCAGTCAAAGCAATCTTTTCAGCGTTAATAATAATAACGTGATTGCCAGAATCAGCATGAGGAGCAAACGTTGGCTTATTCTTACCACGCAGCAAGATTGCTACCTGAGAGGCCAAACGACCAAGTACCACGTCAGTGGCATCGATGATGTACCAGTCATGAGTCAAATCTGCTGGTTTCGGTGTGAAAGTCTTCACAATCGTACCTTTTCTCTATTGTGTTTCGAGCGTTGTATTTTCTTGGTTTATAGAAAATACGTTACTCATAATCCGTGGGCTCCCTGAAAGTCCTCGATGGCGAGTGGGAAAAGCGCTTTGAAGGACCCCTTAGGGAAACACAACAATCTGCAAGTATATCGCCAAGTGGCGACTACTTGCAAGTGTCTATTTTATATAAGGCTGAGACGAATACAAAACAAATTGCTCAACAAATTGCTCAACAAATTGCTAAACAAAATAAATCACAAGATGTTATGCATTCATAATCGCAGCAAGCGAGCGCACACGAGGCAAATCAAACATAGTATCCAAAGACACCGGATTGCCGTCACCATCAGCTAACGGAATACGCCAATTCGGGTACTCATCATTAGTTCCAGGCTGATTTTGCGCACGATACTCACCAACTGCATCAACCAAAGAAGCAGCAAGCAAACGTGAAGGAGCATCCTTCAAAGCACGATACAACGCCTCAATAATCTCCTGAGTATGAGCATCCTCATCCTCAAGCAACTGAGCATCCAAATAACCGCCCTTAACTAACATGCGCATCATGGCACGATGCTCTGCTTCAGCTCCAGCGCGGAATTCTTCAACAGAACCCGTAAGCAAGTGCAAACGCTCACGAATATTAACCTGTTCATAGCGCAAATAACCAGCAGCAGGAGGTAAATCGTGGGTATTTACAGAAGCAAGTGTCATTTCGCGCCACTTATCTGGAGAACGGAATTCACCATCTTGCACCTCGAACCATTCAACCGTGCAACCAAGCACAGCCTTCTTGCGCAGCACATCCAAAGCATTTGCAGGCAAAACACCCAAATCTTCGCCAACAACTACACCGTGAGCGCGAGCGGCTTCAATTGCCAAAATGCCAAGCATAATGTCAGCATCGTAGTAAACGTAAGCACCGCCACTTGGAGCTGAACCTTCTGGAATCCACCATAAGCGGAAAAGTCCAAGAATGTGATCAATTCGCACAGCACCAGCTGAAGCAAACATTCCATGAACCATATCTCGGTATGTTTTAAAACCAGTGCGCTCAAGCTCAAACGGATGCAGTGGAGGCTGCGACCAATCCTGGCCCTGCTGATTGAAGTAGTCAGGCGGAGCACCAACTGTAGCACCGTTAGCAAATCTCTCTGGATTCCACCAAACTTCAGATCCTGCAGGATGCACACCAACAGCCATATCTGACATAATGCCAATCTTCATACCAGCAGCACGTGCAGCAACTTGAGCATCATGCAATTGCGTAAAAGCAACCCATTCAAGCCAACGATAAAACTCAAGAGTATCCGGGAAGCGCTTAGCTAATTCGCGCACTTGGTCAGAATCTTTAGTAAGAGTCTTCTCCCAGCAATCGTCACCCTTTGGAGCACCCCACTTGTCGTAGCAAAGGCACCATGTGGCATAGGATTCAAGACGCTCGCCCATTTCCTGCTTAAACTCGTCAAAAACGCGAGTGCGATTTTCTGGCATGCCAGCCTTGAAAATCAGCCACAATGCGCGCATTTTTACACGCCACATAGAATCTCTATCAATGATTTGAGCATCGTTGTTAAGAGGCTCTACTTGGGCATGTAATTTTTCGACTTCTTTTCGAGTTTTATCGTTTAACGTTTCATACTCAGGAATACTTTCTGGGCGAATATACGTTACGTTTACCATTCCTCGAGCAACCGGTAAGTACGGAGATGGCGTAAGCGGAGTTACAGGCTCACCTGCATGCATTGGGTTGATTAGCACAAAGTCGGCGCCAGTTTTTTTCTTAGATTCAGCAAGAAGAGTTGCCAAATCTGCAAAATCGCCAACACCCCAAGACTTTGAAGAACGGATTGAATAAAGCTGAGCCATCCATCCCCAAAGCTGCTCGCCGTTTGCTTCAAGAGAATCAAGTGTAGTAATGCTTTCTGGAGCACTAATAAGTGTTGCTTCTTCTTGACGCTCCCCAACAGTTACTCGCAAAGTGTGGTAGCCCATTGGCAAATCTTCAGGAATTTTAATTAAAGATGTAGCTACAAACTTGCCATTTACAGGGTATGCAGTGGTGTTATCGTTAGGTACGATTTCTAATTCACCCTCATACTGTTCGCCATTTTCCAACGTAATAGTTGCCACTGGATACTCGAGAATTCCAGTATTCACAGTTACTTCATCGCACTTTCCAACCGTATGCAAAACTGTTGGAGCAACAATACGCCCGTGACGATAAGCCAAAACATCTTGCATAGATTTTTCTATTGCAGCATCGCTAGAAGCATCTACGCCTAATGCGGCTAAAACAGACACCAATACATTATCTTGAATTTCATGTTCTTTATTGTCGGAACCAACGTAACGCACACCTACGCCCATTAATTCTGCTAGGCGATGCAGTGGCGACGCTTCTGTCACTTCTTCTGTTTTATTATTCATGTTTCCCATTATTCGCGAGAGCAACGACCGCGCGCCGCCAAAGCCACATCTTCCGACTTGTCGTTGCACAAAGTTTGCAAAACATTTTGCGGAACTCCAGGATTTAGCGCAACTGCTCTACGCACCATAGTTGCCAATACGGTTGGCGCGCTTTCTTCTATACTTACTCCAAGAGATGCAAGATATTGCAAGGTTTTCGCACTTACGCCATCTACTTGCGCACCTTCTAAACGCATTTTCCAAGATGCTTTTGGATTGCACAATGCAGCATCGCGAACCTTAGGGCAAGAATCTTTTGTAAGTCTTCCAACTAACCAATTTTTAGCATCGTGATTTTCAGCAACAGCAAGACGAACATCATCTGCGCAATCTTCTGAAAGTTTCACTAATATATTCGGGAATGGCATTGAAGTAGCTAAGTAGATTCTGTCTTCTTCTGGAGTATTTGCGTTTCCAGCAACAGCTTCCAATAAAGAAGTGGCTCTAGAAAACGCGGCTTGATCAGACCTATCTGGCAACTTGCGTCTAGCAAATTCGTGAAGTTCTGCAGAATCCTCACTATGGCGCAAATGCTCATATACTGCGGTTAAAGGCTCATATTCTGCATCGTTATTTTGCTGCTCTTGATTATTCGTACTCATAAAATCACCTTTAACGCTTTATGTCGATTAGCTTATTACTTAGAGTACCATCTGCTTTCGGCACAACACTTCAGGAACAACACTTCCAGAAAAAGCATTTTTAACTAGCAAAAGAAATTCTTCCGATTTATAAGTTGGTACGGAAATATTTAGAGTAATATCAGCTCCATAATTTTCGCTGTCAATTACGCCTTCTACTTGATTGACTATATGCTGCAACATGCGCAATTGCTGATATTTAAGATTACACGCAAAGCTAATGCAAGAAACAATATCTACGATTTTTGCTGCAGCAACCGCCATACTTGCAGACTTAGCATAAGCTCGCGTTAATCCGCCCGAGCCAAGTAAAATACCGCCAAAGTAGCGCGTTACTGTTACTACACAATCTGTTAAATTTGCTGAGCGTAAAACATCAAGTATTGGTTTTCCAGCTGTTCCGGCAGGCTCGCCGTCATCGCTCATTCGCTCGCATAATTGCGCTCCATGCATTCCGCATATAGCAGCATACGCAACGTGACGCGCTTTAGGATTCGCAACTTTAACCGACTGCACAAAATCCACAGCTTCATCAAGAGTTGTTACATGACAAATATTGCCAATAAATTCTGACTTTTTCTCAACAAACGCATCATGCGCCGGATTAGAAGAATTTTCTTGCACTGTGTGCGAATCAGTATGCGAATCAGTATGCAAATCTGGCACTATATACTAGGCCTTTTCGTAGCGAAGCAAACGATCAATAATCTCAGTAACATCTTCCATTGCTTGTTTTGCGCCTTCAGCCGTGCCTGTTTCAACAGCATGCTGTATATCACTATTAACATGCTCACGCGCAGTCAACACAGCTAAAGAATGTAACGCAGCTGTTGCAGCAGAAAGTTGCATAAGAACATCTTTGCATTCAGCATCTTTCTCAATCATAGTATTGATAGCGCTAAGCTGCCCCTGCACTCTGTGCAAGCGTACTAACAGTTTATTTTTATCAATATCATAATCTTTCATTGCTGCTCCCTCTTCAATAAAAGCACAGTAATATATATGTCATAACGTCATAGCCAATATAGCACAAGTTGACATACTACTCATATTATGCGCAAATTGTAAAGCAATTACAACAAAAAATTTGACGCGCTAATCATATTTTTGAAAAATTCATAAGATTAACGCGCCAAATTCCGAATATTCCTAGGAATAAGTACTACACCAATCTACGTTTCAATTGACGAGCACAACCGTGACGCGCGTTGTCGAATTTGCGTCCGTGTCTAGGAATTACAGCAACAAATCGCCCTAGGAACATTCCACTAGCGAATGTTAGCGTTGTTAGCGCAAGAAGCATTACAGTTGCACCAGACACGCCAGTAACAGCCAGTGAAGATGGGTTCGTATTTGTTATTTCATCACTATCATCTTTATCTAACCTGTTATCCGACAATTCATCCAAATTGTTTGGAGTAGACTGTGTATTGCTTTTGCCACTCTTAGCGTTATTCCCATTATTGCCATCCGCAAAACCAAAATTCTTTAAATCAATTGGATAATTTGAATTTGCATCGGACTTACCATCTGCACTGCCTTTACCACTTTTGTCGTTTTCGCCATTTTCACCTTGATTCTCAAAATCAGCTTGATCATCCTGATTCTGATCTCCATAAGAGCGCGCAGAATTATCCATTACCTGCACAGTTTCACCCTCTACACCCAAAACATGAGTAGCTAAAGGATGACCTTGAACATCGAAAACTTCCGCCTTCCAATAAACAATTCCGTCGTGATTCAAAGTAATATCCGCAGATTTAACGGTAATCGGAGATTTCTTGCTATCTTCAGATTGCTTATCCGTAATATTTACGCGCGATTCAGGCATAATCTCATCGCTTTGTGCAGATGTTACAGAGTTGGCAGATGGTGAAGCATGAGGCGCATCAGTTGATTTTACCTTTGCCTTTTCTTTTGCCTTTCCTTTTTCTTCTGCATCAGACTTTAGCGAAGAAGACTTGTATTTATCGTTAGCATTATCGTCACCATACGCATATGCGCTAAATACTACGTAACTTCCCTTTGGAACATCACCGGTAATACGAGCATTATCATGGAACTTTTCTCCAACCTGCACTTTATCGTCACTAACTCTAGTTGTAACAGATACAGGATGAACCAAAGCAGTTGGTTCTACATACGTGCGGCTCCACAAATTGTCGTACGCCGATTTATAAGCTACAGCACGCGAAGATCCAGGAAAATCGTACACAAACACATACCAGCCTGAAGCACTATTCTTATCGGCACGAATATGCACGTTATTTTCCAAAACTTTCGGCTCAGTAGTAGACCTATCAGTTCCAGCAATAGGTCTAAGCGTAATATTTCCGTTGCCAATCTTGTACACGCCATTAACTGCAGGAACATCCCACTTAGCAATCAAACGATGATGACTATCTTCTTTTGGCTCTTGATAAGACGGCTCGCCTTTAGATCCCGGCATATAATTTTCGTTATCTTTTTTAGTAGGATTTTCGCTACCTGCACCAGCCCACCAAACGCGAATATGCGCTTTTTTATCTTCATTAAAGCCGTAACTGTTATTTCCCTTAAAAGATCCGTAAGTTTCAGGAAGACCTCTTACAGTAATCTCATTAACAATTTCCGTATTAAGCCCAACAGTTTGCTGCTTAGCAACAATATCTGAGCTCACAGTTGCTTGATGAACAGCCGTAGTGTCTGTAGAACCAAATAGCTGCACAACATCATCTTTCAAAAACTCTCGGTCAGATTTATTCTGGGAATCGCGAGAAATAATCCAAACCCATGTGCCAAACAAACCTGCTTCTAAATCATTTACTTTATAAGCTTCTGCTTTATCAAGATCAGATGCTGTAATATCGCCATTAGCACGTTTTGCTACTGCAGTTATAGTTTCGCCAGAATTAGAGAAATTAGCTTTAGCCGCAGCAACTTGACGCAAATTAGGCATAGAGCGCATACGATTCAAGTACTCTTTAGCAGATTCACCACTATTTCGCTGTTGAATATGCAAAATATCTTCAGCAGAACCTACAAAATAGTAGCCTTGCGCGCGAAGACGAACATTTTCTGGCCAAGAATCATTTCCCGCAACACCGCTAGTTACAGTACTATCTACCTGCTCTCCTGCACGCAGCTCATGCTTTGATATTTTCGACTTAAGCAACGGCTGGAAAGTTTTTTCTACACCAAAAGAAAAATCTTGTGGATACCACGTATTTTCAAAAGATCTAATCACATCTTGACCATCTGGAGAGAATAAACGTTCAGCTTTTGGAGCATTAAAAGAAACTTCAACTCGAGCGTTTCCAGCATCAAGTGCGTTCCAAGTAATATCTAAACCTTCTTTTTTAGATTTTCCTTCAAAAGACTCAGATCCGTTAGCAAATTTAATAAGATTATTTGAGGATTTTACTTTAATAGGTACTCCTCCTAAAGAATCTCCATTAGAATTTTGCAGACTAATATGCATTACACCAACGCGCTTACCCTTAGTGTAATCATTTTTTAGCACAGCCTTAACCGGAGTTTCTTTAACACCCTGCTGCCACAACTCATCTGCCTTATTCCTTAAAGTTTCTGTTTCAACGCCTACAAATCCGTTTTCAACAACCTCCTTCCATCTATCTTGATTAATATCAAAACGACTATGAATCATAAACGCCAAAGCAGCCTGAGTTAGATCATCGTCATTGGTGTTGTGCGTTTTAATAATATTTGCAGCAATACGATAATCTTCACCATTCATCTGCTTAATATCGCCTTTGTAATCTATAAATACGGAAGATTCAATGCAAAAAATAGAATTCTTTCTACCTCCCCACTTATCCGTAACAGGACCGAGCCTTAGCCTTGCAATCTTTTCGCTTAGCCATTCAACAGTATTCGACTTTTTGTAATAATAACCCGTTAATTTATCGACAGATCCCATAGCAATTTGCGAACAAAGCACCGAAGGAACTAGTACTGCGGAAGTAAACAATGCCAACATTTTGCGAATATTTTTTTGTTTCATGAGGTTTCGCAATTTATTTGCACAACTAAAACTAGTATGCTTCCCCAAATATGTTTCCATAAAAATCTCCTTTAACCCAACCCTTAATGCAATAGCGAATTATGAGAATAATTTTCTATTTGCATTGAGCACTAGAGTAAGCGCTCATGACATCAACTATGACTTTAGAAAAGATTTGCGTAAATATTTTTTTAGTATTGTGGTTAAAAGGTCAGATTTGAATAAAAGTTATCCACAAATCCACAATTTGGGAAATAACCCGAAATCTTCCGCAAAAGCGACATAAACTACTCACCGCTGAGCAGTTTAGGTCGCTTACCGTAAAAATAAGAATCTACATACGAAAAAAGGCTTGGAGATAGCACCCCTACAGTGCCAAGCCCAAGCCCTTTAAAAAACCGGATCGTTTTCCCTAATAAACAGAACCGGCCTACACTCAACAGTTACACTAACGAACCGCACATAATCACACTGTAAAGAAAGAGATTTGGCAAAACAGTAGAATCATGCAAAAGCCCGAAAGCAAACCCGCTGCAAGAACATAAAACCCTTACAGCACGTTGAGTGAAAGATTTAACAAGTGAGCGCACCATACTCACATACAGTGCGCTCACAAACAAACCATTAAACAATCAACACACTTAATGTGCTAACAGCTTAGTGACGGATCTTGCGAAGAGCAGCACCCATGCCAGCAAGCACGGAAGCAGCAACAGCAGCCAAAGCTACAGCAGCACCGGTCTTAGCCAATGGAGCAGCAGCCTTCTTATCAGCAGCCTTCTTGTCAGCCTTCTTGTCAGCCTTCTTAGCGTCCTTAGCGCCGCTCAACTTGTTAATGCCGTCATGAACGCCACCAATGAACTTGTCAACAGCAGCCTTGCAATCAGCAAGCTTGCCTTCAACTTCCTTAACATCAGCATTGGCCTTATCGATAAGAACCTGAGTCTCATCCTGCTTAGCCTCAACGAGAGACTTAGAGATGTCAGAAGCAGCATGCATATCAACAGTTACAGCCTGCTCTTCTGCAGGACGAGACTGATCTACATAACGATTTGCTTCACGAGCATCGTAGTATGCAGTCCAAGCAGTCTGCAAAGCCTTGTACTGAGCATTCAAATCAGCCAACAAAGCCTTCAACTGTGGAAGGGTGTGACGAAGATAATTGCAGTCACCTAACTTATCGCGCAAGCCAAGAATCATATTCTCGATCTTGTTATAGTAATACTGAACAATGTTAAGCTGCTTAACAACTTCCTTACCCTTAGGAGTTTGGTTAAGCTTCTTAACAAGATCTGTTGAGGCACTAACTGCAGCTTCAGCATTATTGATGTTAGTATTTACACCATCACCAACCTTTGTCGCTGTGATTTCGCCGTTATTATCCTTCTTCAACTTCTCGTTAAGCTTGTCCATAGTAGCTTTGAGAGATGGGTCTGCATTAATAGTAGCTGTAAGCTGCTTGCTGAGATCTTCAACTTCGTCAGCCATTGCTGGGGCGGCGAAAGCCAAGCCGGAAACGAGGGTGGCGCCAGCAGCGAGTGCGGCGATAGCCTTCTTGTTAAACATAATATTTTCCTTTCTTCTTCTCCTTCGTGCTAGGCACACGAAGAAAAATTTGCTATGCAGCTCCAAGCGGAGCTACACACGCCTGTCAAACTAGGACTGACCGGCGCTTGCTATTTAAGATACCCCCCCCCCCCCGTTCGAAAAAGTCAAGAGCAAAAACAAGCATCCGACATAGAAAATATCAACAAAACTGCGAAAATATTCCAGTAAAAGCGCGTAAAACTATAAAAAATACGCTAAACAACACTGTTTAATCGTAAAAAATACTATTTCACGATTTTCAAAGATTTTTCTCAGAAAACTCTCAGGAAACTCACGCACTCCGCCCCACGCCGCCCGCAAACCCTTGAAAAACCGCCATTCCTAAACGACACGCCGTGCGCCCCCACGCACGCACAAACGCCCTCGTCACCTATTCGTCACTAACGCAGATTATGTACTGCGCGAGTAACAATAAATCGCAATTATTCGTTACTAACGCAGATTGCCCACTGCACTAACAACGCAAAACACCATTTATTCGTTACCAGCGCAGAAACGCAGCTACATAAGTAACAAAAAACAAAAACTCCGGACTGCAAAAAGCAATCCGGAGTAATCCGCGGAGTCAGAGAGATTCGAACTCTCGAGCCGCTTACGCGACTAACACCTTAGCAGGGTGCCCCTATCGGCCACTCAGGCATGACTCCAATTATTTGTTGCGTACAATTAGCAACAGATTGACACTATAGCACCTCTTACGGACTGTAAACAAGACCGACGCGACACACTTAAAATCAATCAAAGCACTAAACAGGATTATGGTCGCCAGAGAACGTAACCACCACAGCACACATAACCAAAGCTATACCAGCAACATCTGTTAGAGTTGGAATCTCACCAAATCCCATTCCAATAACCACAGCAATTGCAGGATACAGTGCTTGCATAACAGAATATTTTGCGGAGCTAACGCGCTTAAGTAAAACCTGGTCCAGCAAAGCCGGGAAGAATGAAGCACATACTGCAATCACAAGCATCAATGCAAGCAAAGCAAAAGATCCCCCAGGCCTAGAAGCCCACGTAGCCTCCGCTTTAGGCCAAATAACATTCTTAACTGCAGGAACAGCAAGAACTGTAGATTGCAAAAGCCATCCAATAAGAGCCGCAACACTTACGCGGTCAATAGCATGCGAAGCTTTTGCAATTTTTCGTCCGGAAACAATATACACGCCCCACATTAAGCCGCCAACAATAATAGCGCATAAACCTATTAGAAAATGCTGACTTACTGCACTATGCATGGAAGCGCTTGCAAGTAAAGCAATTCCACAAACAGCAATTACCATACCCGCTCTTTCACGCCATTCATGACCGGTAATAACAGCCACAAGCAGCGGGCCAATAAATTCTATAGTTACAGCCACACCTACAGGCATGCAGCTAATTGCCACATAAAACATGGTATTCATAGCAACTAAAGAAATTCCGACCGCAATAACAATAGCCCATTCACGCAAAGTTTTTGGCAACAAGCTACGTTTTGTGCGCGAAAATGGTCTTCGCCAAGCCAGTAGCATCAAAGTCATAAAACCAACGCGATACCACACAGCATAAAGTGGGTCTAGCTGACTAAACGCAACTTTTGCAACAGACGTAGCCGTATACACCATTGCAGCTTCAATAACTATGATTAGCAGCACTGGCATGCGATGTAATACATTTACGACAAATTGCTTCATAGCAACAACCCTACATTAATATATAGGCGACATTCGCTTTTTTGCAAAAAACATTACTTTTTTCTATAAAATCGAACGTTTGTTCTATTATAAATTTATGAGTACAGCACCGAGAGTACAGGCAGCAAAACGAGATTGGGGGCACGACACCTCCGGCTGTAACATACTTCATGTTGATATGGATGCGTTTTATGCTTCTTTAGAAGTTGCAAGACACCCGGAGCTTAAGGGAAAGCCTCTTGTTATTGGCACAGGAAATCGTGCTGTAGTTTCTGCAGCGAGCTACGAGGCTCGCGCTTATGGTGTTAATTCAGCAATTCCTGTTGTTAAAGCTAGAAGTCTTTGCCCGCAGGGAGTTTTCTTGCCAGTTGACATACCTTACTATTCAAGCGTTTCTAAAAGTATTTTTGAAGAAATTTTTTTGCATGTTACAAATCAAGTCGAAAAAGTTTCTGTTGACGAATGCTACATGAACGTTAAATCGGCTTTATTACAGTGGAAGTCACCTGTAAATATTGGAGCTTGGATACGAAAAGAAGTATTTGAAAAATATCATATTACATGCTCTGTTGGCATTGCCAGCAATAAACTTATTGCAAAAATGGCTTCAACTAACGCAAAACCTAATGGCATGCTTCTTATTCCGCAAAAATGTAATGAAGATTTTGTGTCAATAATGCCTTTGCGCGCAATACCAGGAATCGGACCTTCTTTAATACATAAGCTTGAAGACTGGGGATTATCTACTATTGCGTCACTTAAAAATGTTGATGAAAAAACGCTTGCTCGAATAACAGGCTCGCAAAGCATGGCAAGAATGATATATCAGTCTGTTAGGGGCATAGACGAGCGCACTGTAGTACCGCGAGCGCCAGAAAAATCTATTGGCACCGAACGAACTTTAGATTCAGACACAACTAGCGAGCAAACTGTTCAACAATTACTGCAACAATGCTGCAGCGAAGTAACTCAGCATTTGCGAAATCGTAAGCTTATGGCGCGAACTATAACGCTAAAACTGCGATTTAGCGACTTGCATTATGTTACTAGATCTTCTACTTTGCAAAATGCCACTGATTCAACGCACGAGTTTTACAAGCACGCCATTGACTTGCTTTCTAAAGCTAATCCAACTGTTCATAATTACATTCTTGGAGGAAACAACACAAAGCTTTTAAGTCCGGTTCGCTTAGCTGGCATTACAGCGAATAATCTTGTGCCAGCAAATAAAGTTTCGCTGCAGCCTTCATTAAACGATATTCTGGAAGAAAATACGCGCGAATCTAAAAATTCTGCGCAAAACAGCATATCTGCAATGAATAAAAATACTAGATTGCGTCATGCTGAGCACGCTTTAGATGCCGTTCGTAAAAAATATGGCGACGATGCAGCTCACATTGGATTGTAAACTCGCACCATAAATAAACTCGCGCCATATCAAACAATACTTTGCAAGTAGTTAGCTACTTGCTTTATCCGCGCGCGAAGGTAAGGCCGCAACATGCTCTTCGTCCCATCCGGAAGCTCCAGCATCTGTAGCTCCGCCTAAATCTCCAAGCTTGTCGAAATAATCAACTGCAGCATCTCGATACCATTCCCAGCCTTCTGGCAAATCATCCTCGTAGAAAATAGCCTCTACCGGGCAAGCTGGCTCGCAAGCTCCGCAATCAACACACTCGTTCGGGTTAATATAAAGCGTGCGATCTCCCTCATAAATACAGTCCACAGGACATTCGTCTACGCATGCTTTATCTTTTACATCTACGCAAGGTTCTGCAATTACATATGGCATAATGCCCTCCTTTCTGTTTTTATGCAACTTTTCTATTATAGAACATTTTTGAAAAGTCTATAACACAAAAAGTCGGCATGCGAATTTAACCGTATGCCGACTTCTTGCTACTTAAATAATCTATTAATTTTGATTATTTTACTAAGATGCAGACTGTTAAGTTGCAAACTACTCAGATGCAGACTGAGGTGCAGCAGCTACCTCAGCTTCAGCCTCCGCGCGAGCTTGCTCTTCAGTTTCTCCTTCAGCTACCTTTTCTGCAGCTGCAGCATCTTGAGCAAACAAGGTTTCAACCGGTACACCGAGCTTCTTGGCTTTACGCAACTGCCTTCCAAGTAGAGAGTTGCGGTAAGAGTAGCCGAAGTACACCGCAAAACCGATTGCCAGCCACACTGCAAAACGAATCCACGTAAGCACAGACAAGTTGAGCATGAGCCAGAATGTGGAAAGAGCTGCGAACATAGGAAGCCACGGATTGCCAGGAACACTGAACGAACGGTGCAAATCTGGTCTGCGCATACGCATAATCGGAACGCCTGCGGAAACAAGCAGGAATGCAGAAAGCGTACCAATATTAACCATGTCGGACAGAATACCAATATCGAGAGTGGAAGCAACAACTGCCACAACAATACCGGAAACAATCTGAAGCTTTGCAGGAATTCCACGCTTACTTACCTTAGAGAAGCTACGAGGAAGCAGGCCATCACGGCTAACAGCGAAGATAATTCGCGTAAGACCGAGCAAAAGAACCATTACAACGGTTGTTAAGCCAATAACAATACCGAGGGAAATAATCTTTGCAGCCCAAGTAGCTCCCACGAGTTCGAAGCTTGTAGAAAGCGAAGGAGCGGCTTGCTTTGCCAAATCCTTGTAGGAAACCATACCGGTTGTTACGACTGCAACGAGAATGTAAAGAGTGGTAACAATAAGCAAACCAAGACCAATGCCTCGTGGAATGTTCTTATGAGGATCCTTAGTTTCTTCTGCTGTGGTTGCCACAACGTCAAAACCGATGAATGCGAAGAACACGAGAGCCGCGCCGGAAAGAATGCCAGTAACACCATAAACGGCTGGCTGCATGCCAGTTACCCACTGCCACAAAGGCTGGCTCATAACGCCAGAAACTTCCATTCCCTTTACGTTAGCAACATCGGTTGCAGGTGGCACGAATGGCGTAAAGTTCGAAGCCTTAATGTAGAAGAATCCCACAACTACCACGAACAGAACAATACCAATCTTCAAGATTGTTAAAGCGCCGTCAAAGCGTGCAGAAAGCTTGGTTCCAAGAACAAGCATAGTTGTAAAGAATGCAACGATTATAATTGGAGCAACATCAACAGTAAAACCACCTAACTTAAAGTTGGTGGTCATATTCAAACCGAAAAGCTTCATTAAATCGTTAAGATACACACCCCAATACTTTGCGATTACCGAGCCGGCCATCAGCATTTCCAGGATCATATCCCAGCCAATAATCCAAGCAACAAGCTCGCCTACTGTAGTGTATGTGAATGTATAAGCAGATCCAGCAACAGGGATCATAGAAGCAAATTCTGCATAGCACATTGCAGCAGAACCGCACACAACGCCTGCAATAATAAAGCTAATAATTACAGCAGGGCCCGCGTGAAATGCTGCAGCCTGAGCGCCAACAGAGAAAATACCGGCGCCAACGGCAACGGCAACACCCATAACTGCCAGATCCCACGCATTTAACGTACGTTTAAGATGGCGATCACCATCCATCGTCTCTGCGATAGTCTGTTCAACAGACTTTTTTCTCCATATTTGCATAATAAACGCACTTTCGTTGATGTATAGGTATAAAGGTATTAGACGCAATTAGCAACGCATCAACGAATTGCGCGAAACCGTTGCGACTTAATCTATATAAAATTCTGCCAAATCACAATAAATGGGATTAAACAAAACTTTTATATGGATAATGTAGGTAAATATTACACAAAACATTGCTTATACGGTAGTTTTACCGTGTGTTACCTTACTATTTACGAAATTTTACGAAATAGCTTTATATATTTCTGTGTAAACACATGCATAAGTGTAAAATTTTTAGTTTACAGAAAGACCTATAAGCACAGGTTCCGGTATAAGCGTCACACCAAACTTATTTAGCACACCGTCAATAACAGTTTTAGCTAAAGAAAGCACGTCGTTAGAAGAAGCATTATTGCGATTAGTCAACGCTAAAGTATGCAAGGAAGAAAGCCCTGCGGCAGAAACTTCACCATTCTCACTAAGCCTAAATCCTTTATGGAAACCAGCATGGTCAATAAGCCAAGCCGCAGAAGTTTTTACACCTTTAGAACCGTCCGGAAGAAGCGCTTCAAAACGAGGAGCATCCTCCGGCAATAAATCAGCCTCAGCTTTTGTCATTACTGGATTCATAAAGAAACTTCCACAACTATGACGATCACTGTAAAGATTATCTCCCTGCAAAAATTCGCCGGTAATATAATCTTCACTTTGTAATTTCAAAGCAATATCGACGCCTTGAGCGCTTTTTGTGCCACACATCCACTGATTTTTGTATCTCGAAGCATCTTCGAGCATGCCTTTAGAAGCTCTAACACGCAAAACTTCGCGACGAATTACCGAAGTTTTCATACGCTCGCCTACTTCAACTTTCAAAGCACGAGCCAACTGCGAATGAGCAACAACGCCTGTATCACTATGCTTCAAACAAAAAGTAACAGACAAAACAACGTAACGAGGAGTAGGAAAATACGAATCGCTTGGAACTCCTGCAGAAGCGTACATGCTTTGTTTAAGAGCAGAAGTACGATACCCAAAATGCAACTGATCTTTTGACAATTCAAGCGTTACTTTATTTTTGCGATCCCAAACTTCTACAGAAGTAACGCTTTGAGAAACTTCCTGGCCATACGCACCAATATTTTGTACAACAGAAGCACCAACAGTGCCAGGTATTCCAGAAAGTCCTTCTACACCCTCTAAACCAAGATTAATAGCGTAAGTTACAAAATCATCCCAATTGCAGCCAGCCTCTGCATTCACATGTACAATATTTGCACCAGTTTTGGCGTCAACGCCATCTTCTGCTGGCGCTGCTTCATCGAGAACGTTAATAGCGCGACGAGCATCGCGCACAACCACACCATTAAAGTCAAGATCCGAAACCAGCATATTAGATCCGCCGCCGATTACACATAGCGGAAGATTAGCCTCATCTGCATCTTCAACGGCTTCAATAACAGCAACGCGCGTTTTTGGCTCTACGAAGCGAGTAATTTTGCCACCAACACCAATTGTTGTAATATCTGCGAAAGTTGGATTTGCTGTAGACGTAGTAGATGATGCTTGCATAGTCATAGTTTTAATCTTAACAACACTAAATAACAAAAACCCCGCAAAAAGCGGGGTAATAAGTATAAAATCTGCGCAATCTAAATAGGTCTAAAAAAGACGCTATATTAACGCAGCAAGCTGAATATTTTCAGCGAGTCTCGCGATGAAGCGTGTGCTTGCCGCAGCGTGGGCAGAACTTGTTCAACTCAAGACGATCAGGCGTGTTACGACGATTCTTCGTCGTGATGTAGTTACGCTCCTTGCACTCCGTGCATGCCATTGTGATGCCCGGACGGATGTCGGCGCTCTTGCTTGCCATTTCGTTCACCTCTACAATTCATTGTTGGCCAGCCAGTCTCCTACTGGCCGTTGTAGCGAGGAAGAGACTCGAACTCTTGACCTTACGATTATGAGTCGTACGCTCTAGCCAGCTGAGCTACCCCGCCAGAGAGCCTCGAGTGAGAATCGGACTCACGACCTCTTCCTTACCAAGGAAGTGCTCTACCACTGAGCTATCGAGGCGTGGCGGGTAGTGGATTCGAACCACTGAAGCACGAAGCGGCTGATTTACAGTCAGCTCCCTTTGACCACTTGGGAAACCCGCCAGCAGTCTGTCGTAAGAAGTGAACTTCAAACGGCAACTTTGCTATTTTGCCACGAGTGCAAGACGAATGCAAGTCTAAGACACGCCGAAAACAAAATTTTATGCAAAAAAGCTAGTTATTTAGCGAAAAACCATCTTTTTTTAAATCTTCGCAAACTGTTAGAACGCGATCATTCGCCTCGCGCTCACCAATGCTAATACGAATACCTTCGCCAGCAAAAGCACGAACCGATAACCCGACTGCCACAAATCGCTCAGTTACACGCTCAGTATCTGCACCAAACGGCATCCAGAAGAAGTTTGCATACGCATCCTCAATATTCCAGCCTTGATTGCGCAAAGCCAAAATAATGCGCTCACGCTCAGAAACAAGAGCCGCAACGCGCTCATTCATCTCCTTAACTGCTAAATCTTCCAAAGATGCCAAAGCTGCAACCTGTGCTATTTGAGAAACTCCAAACGGAACAGCAACCTTTCGCATGCCCTCTACAACCTCTGCAGGAGCAATACCGTAGCCAATACGCAAACCAGCTAAGCCATACGCTTTCGAGAAGGTTTGTGCAACAACCACATTTGGATACTCACGATACAACTTCATGCCATCTGCCGTGCCTTTTGCGGTATTGAACTGCACATAAGCTTCGTCAATAAGCACAAGTACATCGCTTGGAACAGCGTCCAAAACTCTGCGCGCGTCAGTTTCGCTAAGAGACGCAGAAGTTGGGTTATTAGGATTGTTCAAAATAACTAAGCGCGTACGCTCATTAATTGCGTTAATAATTCCATCTACGTCGTGAGAGCCATCGGCACGATTTGGAACTTGCACGCTTTTAGCTCCAGCGCCAGTGACAATAATCGGATAAGCTTCAAAGCTTCGCCAAGGGTACACAACTTCATCACCAGGTCCTGCAACAAAGTCAACAAGCTGCGTAATAACTTCCGTCGAACCGCAGCCAAGCACCACTTCGTCTGGCGTAACGCCAAAACGCTTAGCGAGCTCTTCAACAACTTGCGTACC
The DNA here is from genome assembly GCF_049244275.1 of Gardnerella sp. DNF00753. Classification (NCBI taxonomy): domain Bacteria; kingdom Bacillati; phylum Actinomycetota; class Actinomycetes; order Bifidobacteriales; family Bifidobacteriaceae; genus Gardnerella; species Gardnerella sp. DNF00753. Next base: position 223,617 of record NZ_CP058393.1, on the reverse strand, counting down.
GCGCATATTTGGGTAACGGTTGATTACATTAAGCGCGCGAGTTGAAATAGCTTCTTTTACACTTTCTAAAGGCTCATAAGGGTTCTCATTGCTGGAAATCTTATACGCGCGAATGCCATCCAATTTAGGAGCTGGTTTTCCCTGTTTGTAGCTAGGAATCGTATCTACAATGTTACGGTGTTTGTATGTCATACTTCTCCATAATACTCCACGCACGACTTAACTGTGCGATAGCGCATCACATCTTACGTGCAGCAATAAAAAACGCTGGGAATGACATTTGCATCATTTCCAGCGTAAGCTTTATTGTTTCAACCGGCTAAAGACTAGCCAAGAATAGCAAGCACGTCGCGAGAAGACACGATTAAGTAATCCTCGCCATCGTAATGCACTTCAGTGCCACCGTACTTGGAGTACAAAACCTTGTCTCCAACCTTAACATCCATAGGAATACGCTCGCCCTTGTCATCACGACGACCAGGACCAACCGCAAGAACTTCGCCCTGCTGTGGCTTTTCCTTTGCATTATCTGGAATATACAAGCCAGAAGCAGTCTGAGTTTCTGCCTGAGCCTGCTTTACAATAATCTTATCTTCCAACGGTGTGAGCTTAATCGACACTGTCGCCACCTCTTTCTTAAGAGAGATACTAATTTTGTACGCAAGCGTTTTACATACGAGGCTGACGATCACGTTTGCAATCGCACTTACGTTCTGTGTTTCATAGTAGCGCGAAATTAGCACTCTAACAACTCGAGTGCTAATCTTTTAAGAAAATTTTTAGAAAATTCTTAAATTAGGCATTGCGACGAGCTAAAACTTCGCGCAAATTTGCCACTCCGAGTGAGTCTGCGGAACTTGCCGGAGCTTCTACTTGACTTTTCTGCTCTTCTGCATGGAATTGCGAAGAAGTTGACTTTTGCAAATTTTTAGCATACTTAGATTCAGAAGTCTTCGCACTTTTAGCAGCTTTAGATTCAGCAGGCTTAACCACAGGTATTGCTTTAGCAACCTGCTTAGTTGACTTGATTTCCAAACTTTCTGGAGCTTTTGCTGCAGCAACAGAATTGCCCAAATCATACTTGACGTCGCTTCCAAGAGAGAATGAAATCAAATCTTGATTATTTTTGATAGCCGCGGAATCTTTAGAATCTTCTTTAACAGCTAAATTAGCTTCTTTAGAGTCTTCTTCGTACTCGTTTTCAGCAATATCTTCAGCAACGTTTTCAGCATTTTCAGTTGCTTCACTTCTTGCAAGAAGAGCCGCATTACGCTCCTCTTGAGCGCGCATTAACGCGACTTTAATTTCGCCCTTTTCCATAACAGAAGTTGCGGTATCGTCGCGAGAAGAATGTTGCTCAACTGATTCTGAAGGTTCACTCTTCAAAGATTGTTCCTTTGAAGATTGCTCCTTTGAAGATTCAAGTTTCAAAGATTCACCATTCAAAGACTTGTTGCGCAAAGAATCATTTGCCAAATCTACAGATTCCAAAGATCCAGCACGCATCTTAGCTACGCGAGCTTCCCATTCGCGAGCATGCTTAGCGGCACGAGAACCAAAATAAAGAACTGCAGCCAGCATAGCTCCTGGAATAAGCACGAAAGCTGGCGAAAATGCTCCAGAGCACCCAACTATAAACACAAGAACTGTTAAAACAGCAAGAGCGCCAACCAATACGCAACGGCGACGAATAGCGGCTCGTCTTGCAGCACGAATACGCGCAATACGTTCAGGAGTTAATGTTCGTTTTCGTTGAGTCGGTTGCATACAAGCCCCTTTTGCCAACATACCTGTGCCGTCACAAATGCGTGCAGCACTCCACTCACCTACAAGATGTAGTGTTGGTGAAAACCTATCCTCGCGATGCTCAAGCATGGTCTTCATGCCATTAACCGTGCGTTTAGGCAACCACCCGAACCATAAGGCTACGAGGATGATTAACACAATTAGTGCGCTAACCGATTCATAACCCATATCTATTAATATAAAGACGTCTAAGGATGTGTAGCAATATAAACGCGTCGGCGTGTCGCCAAAATGTGGGAATATGCCATCTTTCTTCACACAATATGCTGTGTTAACACTAACGGTTATTAACGTGCTTCATAGCAACAATCGCAAGTGAAGGATTCACAGACTGAGCTTGCAACAAACGTAAAGCATCTGCAGCAGGCATGGCAAGAGTCGTAGTATTCTGCTGATCTTGAGAAGATTGTTGACTTTTAGCTATTCGCATTACAATAACGTGATTAACAACATCTACATACCTTCTATCAATCTGCGTAATATCAGTTTCTTCAGTTTCTTCAGATTCTTCGTCGCTACTTTCGCTATTTTTACTATTTTCGACATTCTCGCTATTTTTACTACTTTTACTACTTTTACTTGCAGAACCGCCGGCTTCCTGCGTATTTTCATCATTTTTCGTAGAATCATCCGACTTTTCGCCCTCGTCTTGCAAAGGCTTACTAAAAGCAAGATCTACCTCTTCTCCGGGTATTATCGTGTGATCTGCGCTAGATAAATGCACTGAAATCGAAGTAAAACCTTCAGGAATATTCGGCAAATGACTTACAGCATTTTGCAAAATTGGCATACCAGTTTTGATTTCGCAAGTTGCAATAAGCAGATTGCGCGAGTTTACTCGCCCAGCAAGCGCATAACGAAACACAGAATGTTGCGGAACTCGAATGTAATTAACATCCGTTTCGCGGATCTTAGATCCTTGATGAATATTACGAGCAGCTACTGGTATTACTTGCGTAGCTTGGGAATCAATAATTGTAGATACAACTAGCAAAGACACAATTGCCGCGCATAAAATAACAATAATTTTCCGCACAAAATCGTGTTGGCGCCTCTTAATCAATGCGCTAGAGCTATCGGAACGTTGAAACCCCGAGAATAAAGAAAAACTTGTACTCATAACATGCATTTTTACGTAAGCAAAAGAGTCACGCAATAAAAATTGCGCGTTGTGGATAAAACCTATCAACGCGCAACTAAAGTGCAAGCAAAACGCAAATAAAATGCTTTTATTTACTTATCAGTTCTGTAAAAGCCTTTGCCTTTAAAATTGATTGGAGGAGCAGAATACACTTTGCGAACAGTGTTTTTGCCGCACTGAGGGCAAATGGTAATAGGTTCATCCGAAAATGATTGATGTTCAGAAAAATCGTATCCGCATTCTTTACAACGGTAATGATAAGTAGGCAAAAGTTCCTCCGAAGTTTCACAAATATAAGACAAAAAACTTACTGTTCCTTCAAATATCCTATTATACGCCGTGACAGCCGAGGCAAACACATAAGTTTATTTGCAAATTAGCGAGCACAACTAGTTTCGCCCGCGCTCAGAAAACACAGCCCAATGCGGAGGAAGCTCGCTTAAAATGCGATTATCGTCATCCAAAGCACGCTGCTCTTTCGTAAGTTCATCAGAAGGCTCTAGTTTTACGCCATCGGCATCAAAAAGCTCAGAGCCTTCACGCACTACTCTTACAGATTTGCGCGGAGAGCGTCGATTAGGATCATAATCGCTCATTCGTTGTCACCATACAATTCGCCGAGCCTTGAAACAACGCGGTCAACTTCTTTTTCTGGATTAACGAATGCACCAACGCTCCAAACAGTCATAACAGACCATCCAAGAGCTTCCAAATCTTGAATCATCATACGATGACGTTCACGAGTGGACTGAACACTCATAAATTGAGCATCGTCAGTAAGCACAGCCAAAGCAAACGGCTTATCTGCAAGACCGACAACAAGCGGAATACGAACGCCGTTATCGAAACCATAATTAACCGCTACATTTAATCCGCGCGAACGAATACGCTCAGCTAAATCAGTAAATAGCACATTATTTTGAGCAGATTCAGCAGCAACTTGCGCTTCAATATCATGAGCATCTTCCGGACGCAAAGGCTTATCGCTTAACTGCTCAGCCCACTGCAACAAAGTCTTAAGCAGCTTTGGACCATCCTGATGCAAACGCTCATCATCCATATCTTTGGAAGTAAATGCGCTAACAATATCAAGATGCCTACGAGCCAAAGCAAGCGAATCCAAAAGCATACCCTTGCCGCCTTCTTCTTCCAACAAACCAAATTGCTGGAGCAAACGTCCGTGAGAAGTTTTTGCGTAGCACAGAGACAGAATAACATCCGTAGCAATAGCTCCGGAAGCTTCGTGAACACTCATTAAACGCACATGACGCAAGAATCGAGCCATATTTTCATCTTTAATAGACAAAGACTTCAATTCCGCACCCAAACGACTGCGGAATACGTTTGTTAAAGTCACAACCACAAGCATGTAGCTTGAAGGAACAACAGTGAAAGTCTTCGCGCGCTGACGAATAAGCTCAACTACTTCGTCAATTTCGCGCTGACTGCTTTCAATCAGTCCGGAAGACAGCACTGGAACTCCCGTAGCATCAACCTGGTGCAAACGCACCTTTCCTTGCAAGCGTTCAATAGGAACATCGTGACGCAACTTTCCGTAACCGTGTTCTTCCAAGAATCGAGCCAAGCGCAAGGAACGCCTTGTAGCGCGAGAAACAACTGTAACAGACGGCAGAATAGAAATAAGCTTACGCAAGCTTTCGGAGCTTACAGTCTGCTTATGCGCAAGAACAACTACTTGCGAAGCGCGAGCCAAAATAGAGAATAGTTCAATATTTGATATATGCTCTGCAGAATCAATAATTACAGTGTCTGCAATGGTGCTAAGCGGAGTCATCATAGTAAGCGTTGATGGCATAGCCACTAAGATTGGCTTTGCAGCAAGCAGAATCTCGGCATAATTGCGCAAAAGCTTATTAAATGTTATTCCGGAACGGTTGCTTGCAAGCATAGTGTGCAGTTGATTTGCTTCCTGAGTATGCGAGAACAGCAATTCGCACAAATGCCTCATAGCTTCTTGCTGAACCATTGGGCCAATAGAACGCACATGCTCAGTATCTACTTGTACAAAACGATCCGAAGCATCCTGCATAGCAGAACCATCTTGATGCGAAATAATCGCAGAAGAATTAACAATATCTTCAAAAACTGTAGTCCACCAAGCAAGCTGCAATTCGCCGTCAAGAGCATCTCCTGTAACATGACGATGACGCAAATCGCTTACTAAATCAAGCAAACCAGCCTTGCTGAATTCACTTTCCAACTTGCAGCGACCTGGAAGAGTATCAAGAGATGCGCGATCGTCGTGCAAATCCTGCAAACGTGACTCAAGCTGCGCAAACTCAATATTTTCAAGATCTGCACCTTGACGAGTCGTAGATAATACTGCGTCAAGAGCCACCAGATTCCTAGATAATACTTCTTGAGTATTTACCAATTCGTCTAATTTTGGCGGCAAAACAGGCCATCCGCCGTGAGGCACAAAAGTACGCCACTGAGCAGCCTGCTGAGAAACAATCTTCAAAGCTTCATGCAAGTCGTCAACCTTAGCTCCAACTCTAAGCAAACTACGCGCTTCACGCACGTGACGGCGACGCTCCCAGAAGCCCATAATCGTGCCTTCAGCTTTTCTAACAGCTTTCGGCTTACTAGCTTCAATCATTGCGTCCAAATCACGCTCAAAAATTTCAGGTTGGAACACATCGAGTACGCGTCGCAAATTCTTCAAAACAGTAACTTGTCTGCTCCATTCGCGCGCAGTTGTTGGAACAGGGAAACCGCAGCTTTGAACAGTGCTTTTAACCTGCTCGCGAGTAGCAGGAAGTAGCTTAAGAAGAACGTCTACTATTCGCTGATACACCGATACAGCTTCGTTTTCGTCGTAAATAGAAGCGCCAAACCACGGAGTATCTTCAGGATTAATATTAAATTCACCAAGCTCGTCCGCTTGATGGAATTTTTGCAACCAAGTATCGATTTGACCAGTAATTGCATGTGCTGCAGCAACGTCTAAACGCACGTGCGTAGAAGGATGCGTTGGTAGCATAGCAATTGCAGCAAGATTTTGTATTGTTTGATACGCCGACACTCCCCAAGTTTCATTAACTCCGTGAAGGTCACCTAAATAGCGAGTAAGACGCGAGCGCACACCAACTAATTCGTCGGCAACCTGCTCAAAACGCGATGTTGCAACGCTTTGACGCGCTCCAACTGCAGAAATAAGCTGCGAATCAACATGCTTAGCAATGTGCCCATCTGCAACGTCTAATGCTAGTGAAGAAATTTCATGCGTATTAAGCGTATAACGGAATCTACGCTGTTGTTCAATCACATTTGGCACATACAAAACTGAGCGTCCTGCAAGAACCGAGCGTGAAGCGATTGCGGCAGCAATAGCGGCCGAATCCGAACCGGAATCAATATTAACGAATAACGAGTTTCCGGAAGAAACAAGATCTGCAGCATAGCGAACGGTGTTGTCAACATCTCCAACTTCGCACTCACCATGTGGGTCTGCATCAAAAGGACTATATTCCGGCTTATTATCAGCATTAATCGCTTGTATTGAACGCTCATCTCCTGCCATAGCGTCAATAAGCGTATTCCCAACATTGCCGGACTGTAAAGCGTTAAGAATTTGCTCACTTTCTGCCACAAAACGAGATCCTGCATCCGTAAAGCATCCAAGTACAATATCTCGCTCAATGTCGAAATCTGGGAAAGAAGTGCGTGCTTTCTTGCAAATAGCATCAAAAACAACAGAAGTTTCTGGAGTTCCGCTTTCGTATTGAGAACCGTCAAACAGCACGTCCTCACGAAGCTCAACTCCGCGAGCACTCAAACGCTGAACAAGCGCATGGTTTAGCCCAACGCTACCGGAGAAGTAAATAGTTGCTGCAGTTTCGTCTTGATTAGTATCACGAACTACATGCACCGGGTATGTGAGAACTGGAACATGATTACCATTCCACGATGCAACTCCAACAACCAAAGAAAGCTCAGATACGCCGCTTTCGTGCGCTTTTGCGTCGCGATCCTCAAAAACGCGATCCAATCTACGCCCAGCAGCACGCAACATTCCAGCATCGCGGAATAAAGCTTTTAACGTTACTTTTCCACTTGCAAAAAGTTGCGCTATTCCAGAAGGATGCGCGTGAGTAAGCTCTAATTGCGCTGCAAGTTGCGTAATATCTTCTAGCGGAGAAGGAGATAGCTGAGACTGATACTGCTGCTTCCAAGCAACAATATTTTTGATTGCGCTGCTTCGAGCACTTACTCGTGCATTGTTTTGATCAACGCTGTTCTCAACATTTTGATCAACGTTCAGCTCACTTCTTTGCTCAACGTTTTGCTCGCCATTCTGCTCGCTGTTTGCCTCACTCATTTTCCCACCTACTCACTTACTGTTCAATAGCTTTACGGTATGCACTATAACCGCTGTTACGCGCAAGTGCTGCATCTACATCCGCATTGCCTTGTGCTGCAAGCCAAGCGTATAAGTCGTCGTACAATCCAGGATTTGACGCTAAGTATGGCAGCAATTCGGAATGTTGAGCCATCTCAAATTGCTTTGAAAAATCTGTGCTTTCTTCTGCTTCTTTAGAAGTGAATCCGCCAGCTTCTACAATATTTTGCTGAGCGTCAAATTCACCTTTTGATACTTTCTCAAATACGGATCCTGGTTCAAAAGCAGGAGTATAAGATGCGTCGGAATCAATACCACTAATATCGCTAATATCAATACTTGTGGCTGTGAAGCGCGAATCAAGCGGACCTATATTTGTGTAATTTTCGTACGCTTTATTAGAGTCTTCGTGAGTTAAGTAATATCGATTACCTTCTAATGGATTTGATGCGGTTTGGGAAGGCTCGACTTCAGCTGGTTCTGTTTCAGTCGATTCAATTTCAGATGATTCGACTTCAGCTGATTCAACTTTATCTGATTCGACTTCATAGGACTCAGCTTGAGCAGATTCTGCTTGAGATTGCTCTGCCTGAAGAGGCTCTACATTAAGCGGTTCTGCTTGAAGCAGTTCTGCTTGAGATTGCGCAACTTGAGCATTTTCGCTCTCTGCTTGAGCATTTTCACTTTCCGCTCGAGCATCCGCAAACAAATTACGCGGCTCAACAGGCGCTTCCTGCTGCTCCAAAACAACAGGAACTGTTACATCGTGATTAATTGGTGCAGCATTGATCGAATCTGAATCAACCGACGCAGAATCAACAGACGCATTATCAACCGATGCACTACCCTCAAGCGCATCCTTAATAGATTTGCCTTTTTGCCAAGACAATCCAGGTTCCGACACTGACTGTGCGTGGAAAATTCCAGTCGGCTCGCCCGCGCGCAAATCAAGAATCTGATCTACCGACAAACCAGACGCGGCAGGTTCTTCATGCTTTTCATCATCAGTGGCATAAGAGAACAAGTCACGCACATTACTAGTCTCTTCTTCCTGAACTTCATCTTCTACGCGCACAAAATCAACAGGAACATCACCAAACTGCATTCGCATTAAACTGTCTGGAAGCTGGAAATCAACATCTGGGTCAAGTCGCAACAAATCACCATTTGAGCCAACTAAGTAAGTTCCGTTTGTTGAATGTAAATCGCGTATTGTTGCCACGCCTTTAGGATCAACAATGAGTAGCGCGTGGCGCTTAGACATAGAACGCTTATTATCTACTATGTCAATGCGCTTAAATCCATCTTCACGCAATGGGCGTATAGGCTTTCGACCAATCTCAACCGACTGACCTGCTCCAACGCGCGCCTGCTCAACACCACCTACTGTAATCATCCAGCGCTGCACGACTTGTCGCTCACTCACGTGATCTGCTCCCTTCAGAAAACACACACTACCTTCTATTGTGTCATGCTTTGTGTATATTGCGCTAGTTTTTATTGATTTTTCGCATAAAAATATTACATATTTACGCGAGAGGCATAAACTACTCACCGCTGCGCTGTTTTGGTCGGATTTTCTTGCGTAGGCGACATAAACTACTCGCGCGCGTGCTGTTTAGGTCGAAATCTTCCGCAAAAGCGACCTAAACTTATAAATACTATGTCTTAAACTTTGATTTTTCGTAAGTTTAAGTTGGCGCTATAACAAACACCACTTTCAAAACTTAAAAAATATTACAGTTTTGAAAGTGAAAATACGTATCTACTTTCAAAAGTGAAAAATACTACTATTCCGAAAATAATATTAGCGATGATTCCACATTGGAGCGCGAACTTTCGCCACTAAAAGCAATAAAAGACTCTTACCCTAAAATCCTGCTTGCAAATACGCGTCATGATGCTTACGACATTGAAGGAATCCGCGTAATAGACATAGCGCAATGGCTTCTCGAAACAAATTGAGCCAAACAGTGGAACGCATACGAAGAAAGGGCTTGGAGCCTGATGCCCCTAGTAGCACCAAACCCAAGCCCTTTAACAAAACCGACTCGTTTCCCTAACAAACAAGCCAGCCAAACACTCAACAGTCACGCCCCCGAAAGCCAGCGCACAACACTACCGTGAAGAAAGAGATTTGGCAAAACAGTAGAATCATGCAAAAGCCCGAAAGCAAACCCGCTGCAAGAACATAAAGCCCTTACAGCACGTTGAGTGAAAGATTTAACAAGTGAGCGCACCATACTCACATACGGCACGCTCACAAATCATTAAACAATCAACACGATTAACGTGTTAAAAGCTTAGTGACGGATCTTGCGAAGAGCAGCACCCATGCCAGCAAGCACGGAAGCAGCAACAGCAGCCAAAGCTACAGCAGCACCGGTCTTAGCCAATGGAGCAGCAGCCTTCTTAGCTTCAGCCTTAGCAGCAGCCTTAGCTGGAGCGGCAGCAGCTGGAGCAGCAGCCTTAGCTGGAGCCTTAGCTGGAGCCTTATCTCCATCGATTGGACGATGAGACTTCATTACGGTGCGGTTCTTGGAATCGCGTGGGCCGTAAACATCCTCAGTAGAAAGGCTTGGGAGACGGTTGTTAACGAAGTTCTCCTTCTCCTTCTCCATCTCAGCAACGCACTTAGCCTTATCTTCAATAAGCGCATCTGCAGTGCCACATGCGTAAATCTTTTCAATCTTCTTGTTGTACAAGCGAACAAGCTCATTGTTCTTAGCTTCTACAGCACCAGCATGCTTGGAATACTCAGGATTGTAACCCTCGTTGTAAACTGGGTTCTCGTATGCTGGATAATCTGTAGCCTTAATGCCCTTTTCATCGAACTTGGAAGCTTCACCAAAACGCATGTCGCTAGCCTTAGTAGGAGTTTTTGGAGAATCAGTCTGAGTAGTATCACCGAGCTGTTCAGTAGTGCCGTGCTTAGTAACGTCACCATTAGTGCCGGAACCATAGCCAGAAAAACCTGCAGCGAAAGCTGGGGCGGCGAAAGCCAAGCCGGAAACGAGGGTGGCGCCAGCAGCGAGTGCGGCGATAGCCTTCTTGTTAAACATAATATTTTCCTTTCTTCTTCTCCACCACGCTTAAAACGCAGTGAAAAACATAAACCCACAAAATCAATCTCTTGTGGATAACTTTCAGATAGAGCATCTAGCTGAAAGCTGTTATTAACATACCCCCCCCCCGTTCGAAAAAGTCAAGAGCAAAAATAAGCGTCCAACACAGAAAATATCAACAAAATTACAAAAATATTCAAGTAAAAGCGCGTAAAACCACAAAAAATACGCCAAACAGCACTGTTTAATCGTAAAAAATACTATTTCACGATTTTCAAAGATTTTTCTCAGAAAACTCTCAGAAAACTCGCGGCAGCTCCCCCTCGCCACCCGCAAACCCTTGAAAAACCACCACTTTCCCCGCGACACGCGCGGAGGTCGCCTTCACACACGACCCAAACTACTCACCGCTGAGCAGTTTAGGTCACATCACACCAGCAAGCAGCACCCACACAAGCTGCCCCCCCCCACACACACAAGCAGCAAACGCGCAACAAAAAAGGCGGCAGGTACAAAACCTACCGCCATATTCACTATGCACACACGCACAAAACTGCGTTACGCGCAAAGCAATAAAAAGCTAGAACTACTTAAGTTCCACGGAAGCGCCGGCCTCTTCGAGGGCAGCCTTAGCCTTCTCAGCATCTTCCTTCTTAGCCTTCTCGAGAACTGGCTTTGGAGCGCCGTCAACGAGAGCCTTAGCTTCAGCCAAGCCGAGGTTGGTCAAAGCGCGAACAGCCTTGATGACTGCAATCTTCTTGTCGCCAGCAGCGGTAAGAATGACGTCGAACTCGTCCTTCTCTTCCTCAGCAGCGCCAGCAGCAGCTGGAGCAGCGGCAACAGCGGCGACAGGGGCAGCAGCCTCGACGTCGAACTTCTCTTCAAAGGCCTTGACGAACTCAGAGAGCTCAACGAGGGTCATTTCACCAAAAGCTTCAAGAAGCTCTTCACTAGTGAGCTTAGCCATAATTGGCTTCCTTTCTTACTTGGCCAGGCACACGGTGTGCCTTACGACCATAACATTTTTATTATTGGTTGGTCTCATGCAGCAAGCTGCAAGGGAATCAAGCGGCCTTTTCCTGCTTCTCGCGCAAAGCGTCGATAGTACGCACAGTCTTGGTTGGCAATGCGTTGAACAGGTAGGCGGCCTTGGACATGGTGCCCTTGAGCGCGCCGGCCATTTCGGAAAGCAACTGTGGGCGAGACTTCAAGTCTGCAAGCTGCTTTGCACCTTCGGCATCGTAAACAGTTCCATCTGCGAAACCGCCCTTGATGACGAGAGTCTTATTCTCTTTGGCAAAATCACGCAAGGTCTTAGCAGCCTCAATGAAATCACCCTTAACAAAGGTGATTGCAGTTGGGCCGGCGAGAAGCTCGTCAAGACCTTCAATGCCCGCTTCCTTAGCAGCAATACGAGCAAGCGTGTTCTTCGCCACAGAGTAGGAAGTATCGCGGCCTAGCTTTTCACGCAGAGAAGAAATCTGCGGAACGGTAAGCCCGCGGTACTCGGTAAGGTAGACAGCGTCTGCATTACGGAAAAGTTCCGTAAGATCGGCAACTACCGCTTCCTTTTCGGGCCTCTTCATGGCGTTCCTTCCTAAATCGGCCGTCAGTTCGAAAGAAACACATCAAGCTTAATTAAACAGGGCAATAAAAAAGCCCTGCGCACTGGCAGAGCAACATACGAAGCACACTAAGTGCTAAATAAAACTTACAACATACTCGCTGTAAATCTTGCTCAACCTGTGCTGGCCTGACGCATCAATTTCAGGAATCTTGCGATTCCACCAACGGTCTGTGGTTTACGTTGGGCAAGTTTAATACAAAATCAAGACAATGTCAATAAAAATTTATGCGGAAACTATAAATAAAAAGAGGGCGCGCAATTGCACACCCTCAAATACATTATTTTCACTGCTATGTAAGCTTATGCTACCTAAGTTTATTGCTTACATATCAGCAACTTTTACAGCACAGCGTTAGCAACGAAATCAAGCAAGAACAGCAAGGAAACAATCCAAAGCATTGGATGAACTTCCTTAGCACGCTTCTTGCAAGTCATAACTAAGCAGTACATGATGAAGCCTGCAGCGATGCCGTAAGAAATGGAGTAAGAGAACGCCATAAATACAGCAGCAAAGAATGCAGGAATTGCTTCGGAAATATCATCCCAAGCAATTTCCTTCAAAGAGCTTGCCATCATGCAGCCAACTACCACAAGCACGCCAGCGGTTGCTGCTGCAGGAACAGCAGAAGCAAAAGGCGCAAGAACAATAGAAAGCGCGAAGCACACGGACACAACCACGGAAGTCAAACCAGTACGACCACCTGCACCAATACCAGCAGCAGATTCTACATAAGTAGTGGTGTTAGAAGTACCGCAAATTGCGCCAACGGAAGTAGCAATAGAATCAGCAAACAATGCGCGATCCATCTTGGAGCTAAAGCCGGAGCCGTTTTCCAAAGCCTTCTCGTCTTCCTCGGAGAAAATACCAGTGCGACGGCCGGTACCAATAAAGGTGCCGAGAGTGTCAAAAGTATCCGACATTGAGAATGCGAAAATAGTTACCAACACAAGCGGCAAACGAGCAGGATCAGCAAACAATGACGCAAAACCCTTATCGCTAAAAATAGCGCCGAAAGTAGTTGGGAGCTGAGCAAAAGCGTCAGTAACAGACACTGCATTGTTCAAAGAAGTCAAGCCTAAAGGAATACCAATTAAAGAAGTTGCAATAATTGTAATAAGCAAGCTTGCGCGAACTTTAAGAACTGTAAGAACAATAGCAAAAAGAAGTCCAATAAGGAATAACCAAAGCACAGGGTTATTCATAACAGCAAGACCTGGAATAGCAGCAGTTGGTTTACTCTTTGCAGCAGCGGCAGGATCCTTGGAAGTAAAAGTAATCAAACCAACGCTCATCATGCCCACATAGGCCACAAATAAACCAATGCCACCACCGATTGCTTGCTGAAGCGAAGTCGGGATGGCACGAATAATCATTTTACGAATTTTTGTAACGGTAATAATAATGTTAATTAAACCGCACAAGAACACCATGCACATGGCCTCTTGCCATGTAAAGTGCAATCCGAAGCAAACTGTGTAAGTAAAGAATGCGTTAAGACCCATGCCGGCAGCCTGTGCGTAAGGCACGTTAGCAAACAAGCCCATAACAAGGGTACCAATGATTGCTGCGATGATTGTAGCGAGGAAAACGCCACCTTTAGGCATTCCAGTTTGGCTTAAAATCATTGGATTTACAACGATAATATATGACATTGCGAAGAATGTAGTGAGACCTGCAGTGATCTCCGTTGATACATTCGTGCCGTTTTCTTTGAGATGGAAGAACTTTTCCATATACTCTCTGTTCCTTGGTTTACAAGCGCAAAAGACCAGAAAAGCGCGGCGAAAGCACTTGAGCAATCGCGTACGCAATTACATTTGGGCATTCACGCAGAGGTTACTGCGACTCGTCGGAAGAACGAAGGCATCACAAAATCTCACATAAAATTATGAAAATTGCGAAACCTTTGAACAACCGAACAGCTCTGACCTTACGCGCACGTGCTGACCAAGGAAATACACTTAAATCAAAAAAGTATATAACAAATCAGCCAAAACGGCCGGAAATATAACGCTCAGCTTCGGCATTGCGCGGATTGTTGAACATAGTAGTCGTGTCTGCAAAGTATTCCAAATGCCCCGGCTGCCCTACAGCCTTCAAATTAAAGAATGCCGTATAATCCGCAACACGTGCAGCCTGCTGCATATTATGCGTCACAATCACAATCGTGTAATCGTTTTTAAGCTCGTTAATCAAATCTTCTACAGCCAACGTAGAAATAGGATCCAGCGCCGAGCAAGGCTCATCCATAAGCAAAACTTGCGGATGCACGGCCACAGCTCTAGCGATGCAAAGTCGCTGCTGCTGACCGCCCGAAAGACCAATTCCAGGCTTATCTAAGCGGTCCTTAACTTCATTCCACAAGTTTGCACCTCGCAATGCCCACTCGACTAAATCGTCAGCATCCTGCTTAGCAATTTTTCGATTATTTAGGCGAACTCCAGCAAGCACGTTTTCTCGAATAGACATTGTTGGGAAAGGATTTGGGCGCTGAAAAACCATGCCAACATCTCGGCGAACTGCCACAGGGTCAACGTCTTTTCCGTATAAATCGCGGCCTTCAAGAAGCACATGGCCTTCTACGCGCGCTCCCGGCGTAATCTCGTGCATACGGTCTAAAGTGCGCAAAACTGTTGACTTTCCGCAACCAGAAGGTCCAATAAAAGCCGTCACTTTATTTGGCTCAATATTAATATTTACGTCTTCTACGGCAAGAAAATCACCATAGTAAATATTTAAGTTCTTAACATCAATTCGTTGACCCATTTTATGCTCGCTTTCTAAAATCTATTTCGCCTTATTTCGCCTTATTTCGCCTTATTTCGCTTTTACAGAAAACACTCGAGCTACAACTCGCCCCAAAATATTTAGCAACAACACCAACACAATAAGCGTTAAAGCCGCAGCCCAAGCGCGCTCCATTGGAATTGTTGTAACGCAAGAAGCCGGAGCATTAGCTGGGCAATTTGCAGAAAGTTTGGAATATTCCTGGTAAACGTACACAGGCAAAGTAGTCATTTGCCCGTCGAATAAGTTGAAATTCGTGGAAGCAATAAAGCCTGAAGCCATAAGAAGTGGCGCAGTTTCGCCAATAACTCGCGCAACTGCAAGAATACAGCCAGACACAATTCCCGGAAGAGCAGTGCGCAAAACAATTTTCGTAATTGTGCGCTGCTTGGTTACGCCCAGAGCTAAGGCAGCCTCGCGCAAATCGTTCGGCACAATTTTTAGCATTTCTTGAGAAGATTTAACAACCGTTGGAATCATAAGTAGAGAAAGAGCTACAGATCCTTCAAAACCATTGATTGTGCCAGGACCTGCAAGAAGAGCAAACATAGAAAAAGCAAACAGACCGGCGACAATAGACGGAATACCACTCATAACGTCAACAAGTAGATTAATTATGCGCGAAATTTTATTTCCGCTAGCATACTCAACCAAATAAACAGCACACATTAGGCCAATTGGAATCGAAATAACCATAGCTCCTAAAGTTATTTCGAGCGTTCCAATAATTGCGTGCAAAATGCCACCGTAACCGCCAGTTCCAGTAGCATTTCCGCCCACAACGTAAGTCATGTTATGCGTTAAAAAGTCAAGATTTAAGCGCTTAATACCGTTAATAATTGTTGTTAAAAGCAAAGAAACAAGCGGAATAAGCGCCACAACAAAAGACAAAAAAATCAGCACACGCATAAGCATATCTTTGCGTTTACGCGCGGCTATAGAAGATCTAGTTGGACGGAATTTGTTGAAGTCAATAACCGGAGCTGCGGAATTTTCGACGGACTTTTCGGCGCGATTTTCAGTGGATTTTTCGGCGCTATTTTCAGCAAAATCTACAGCACTTGCGGCAGATTTATTAATTTGATTCTCCATTTATGCGCCCGCCTTTCCGGTAATTTTGCGAGCAATAAAGTTGACTGCAAAAGAAATAACAAACAAAACTAAGCCGGTTGCAATAAGCGCACTTACTCCAAGACCGTTCGCTTCCGGATACTGCGCTGCAATATTTGCGGCAATAGTTTGATTTTGGGAAGCCTTGAAAATATTGATTCCAAAAGTAAATCCAGGAGACAAAATCATCAAAACTGCCATTGTTTCACCAAGAGCGCGACCAAGGCCAAGCATAGAAGCAGATACAATACCAGACTTTGCAAACGGCAAAACAGCTAACTTAATCATTTCCCACTTTGTAGCGCCAAGAGCAAGCGCACCTTCCTGTTGCAAGCGCGGAGCCTGCTGGAAAATATCTCTAGCCATAGAAGTAATAATAGGCAAAATCATAACAGCTAAAACTAAGCTAACTGTTGCAGAACTTCTGGAAGGATTCGCCGCAGGACCAGAAAATAGCGGAATCCAGCCAAAAAGTTTAGAAACCCAATCCCAGAACGGATACATTGCTGGAACCAAAACTAATCCGCCCCACAAACCATAAATTACGGACGGAATTGCAGCAAGCAAATCAACAACTCCGCTTAAAAGCGGAACAATTTTTTTAGGAGCATAATACGAAATAAACAGAGCAATGCCGAGTGCCACAAAAAATGCGAACAGCAGCGCGAGCGCAGACATAAGCACCGTACCAAAAATAAGCGGAGCTACGTAGCTTATAAAATCGTGCGCTTTACCGCCAGTAAAGTCGGAAAATACGCGACTTACCTGCGCATGATTCCCGCTTATTAGCGGCCACGCGCGAAACAGCAGGAATACTGCAACTGCAGTCAGCACAAGCAAAATCAGCATTCCACAGCTTGCAGCCACGCCTTTAAAAAGACGGTCTGCAAAATGAGTGCCTGCACAATTTTTGCTATTACTCTCAGAAACTTGAGTAGCTTCGCTTGCGCTATCCGCAACTGCTGCTGCATTTTTCGTAGAACTCAATCATTCTCCTTTTTAACTGATATTTTTCATAATATCAGTTACGAAAAGTTTTTACTTTACAGTTTTACTTTTCGATTTTTATTTTTTATTTTCCAGTTTTTACTTTCCGGTTTTAATCTCTTGAATTGACTTGTTAATTTTGCCAACCAAATTTTGCGGAAGTGGTGCTGTTCCAGCAGCAGAAGAAGCAGCATTCTGACCTTCCGCGCTAGTCACATAGCTCAGCCAAGACTTCACAAACTGAGCAGTTGAAGAATCCTTATAAACCGGGCAAGAAATATCGTAAGAAACCAACACAATCGGGTACGCACCCTTAGTTTGCGTATTATGATTAATTTTCATAACAACGCGATTAGGATACTTTGCCGAAGCATCAGAATCAATCTCGGAATCAGCTAAAGTTTTCGACGCTGCATCCGGAGAAATCTCATTATAAGTATCTCCCACCTTCACAGCAACTGTGCCAAGCTTACCAACTTGCGAAAAATCAGCGTAGCCAATAGCACCGTCAGCCATGCGAACTGTTGACACAACACCAGAAGTGCCTTTCGCGCCTTGACCGACGCTATTTGGCCAGTTTTCAGAAAGATCGTGCGACCAATCGTCTGGAGCTGCATCCTTCACATAGCTTAAGAAATTCTGCGTTGTGCCAGACTTATCGGAGCGGTGAACAACCGTAATTGGAGTGCTAGGAAGTTTTAGCTTAGGATTTTGCGATTTAATCGCATCGTCATCCCAGCGCGTGATTTTGCCGTCGAAAATTTTAGCAATCGTCGAAGCGTCCAAATTAATATGCTTGCCAGCATCCGAAACGCCTTTCAGATTAAAAATAATCGCAATTGGTGAAACATACACAGGCACGTCAAAAGCTGTAGTACCATTTGCGCAAACCGACTTTGACTTTTCTACCTCGTCGTCGCTTAGCGGCTTGTCTGAACCAGCCCAAGCCGTAGCACCAGTCATAAAAGTTGTAACTCCTGCGCCGGAGCCTGTTGGATTGTATGCAATTTTTACACCGCTATTTTTGGCTTGGAATCCTGCAATCCATGCTTCTACTGCAACCTGCTGTGAAGAAGCGCCAGAGCCTTGGAAATTGCCGGAAATTTTTGCATTCTGCGCGCCGGTTGCGTTGTTGTTGTCTGCTGGACTATTGTCGCCGCAAGCAGCGCAAGTCGCGCACAAGCCGAAAGTGAGCGCCGCCGCAGCAATACTACGGAACTTAAGTGCGCTTTTATTCATATTCAATTTGTTCATATTTGACTTATTCATATTGTTACGCATATTCTTCTTTCCTTTCGCGAAGAATTGCCTTGCGCCCCACCACATTTTCGCGTTCCTATAGCCATATTTGCGAATTGGGCGCATTCTTTTAATTAATCCCTATCTTTTTTTATTAACGCAACCATCATAAATAGGTGGGTTAAACCGCACCGGCAAAAACAAAGTGGGTATCAAAAATGGCGGTATTTGGCGCTATATTTAACGCGAGATAAGCAAAATGAAGGTCGGCGACCGCCTCGGCGTGTCGAAATGTCACAAATTGCGAAGAATATTTACCGTAATTCTTGCAGCAGTGTCTGCATATTCGGAAATGTCAAAAGTGTGAAAATCCTCGTATTTTGTGTCTGCATTATCGCTCATTGCGCGCACAACAAGCGCAGGAACGTCGTTACGAGCAGCAACATGTAAGACTGCTGCGCCTTCCATTTCCACAGCATCGGCTTTAGTAGCTTCTATTACTTCCGCAACTTTTTCTGGAGAATCAACGAAATATCCGCCGGACGCAATCGTTCCAGCAATATGTGTGATTTTCATATCGGTGAGCACTTTGCTAGCTACTTTAAGAAGATAATCATCCGAATGAAACTCGCTTGCAAACGGCTTCCACTGGCCAATTAAGCGCATATCAGTATCGAGATATTTTACAGTTTTTCCAAGAACAACATCGTTCGTATGCAAATTTTTATTAAGATTTCCAGCAATACCCGAAAAAATTACGGCTTGAGGATTGTATGCGTCAATAAGATACTGCACAGTTGCAGCAGCATTTACTAAGCCCATTCCACCAACCGTAGCCGCGACTTCGATTTTTCTACCATCCGCAGAGTCGAGAGTGCCGCAAGATACATCAAGACTCGCAGCCTTCTTGTGGCTTACGTTTTCAAGCGCACTAGAAATATGCGCAACTTCCTCATCCAAAGCGCCAACAATAGCAACTTTAGTAATATCAACTTTCGTAAGTTTTTCAGTATTAGACATTAACAGAATCATCCTTTTTTACTTCACTACTTACGCATTTATCGTTATTCTTAACCAAAAACACGCAGACTAAAGTCATAATAACAAAAGTCAAAGTCGCAATCTTCAGCAATGCGCCACACGTAAAATCAAACCACGGATTCGTAATAGGAACGTTGAAAAACGCAATAATCTGATCATGCAGGGCAAGAAAAGCGAAAAATCCAGCTATAAGCAACACACAAACTAAAGTGCCAACAATGCGACGCCATCCGCGAGCAAAAATAAGCAAAACGATTCCAGTTACAAACGGCATAAAAACGCTAAACCACAATGCAGAATCAGTAACAAGCGTGTACCCTGCGCTATGAGTGCCACGATACCACGCAAAAGCAAGCAGAATAACACCAGTTGCAATCAAAGCAAACAGCACATATTTCACAATCGGAAACGCTTTACACGCAAAACCTTTATTCGCTTTATTCGCTTTATTCAAGTCTTTGTTATACATTTCAACACACTCCTTTGTACGCAAAATATAGTGCAAAACTTAACTGGCAAATACAGTAAAATATAAGCCTAGTAGAAGTAAATTGAGATTATCTTACTACAATCTCTAATCTCTAATCTCTAATCTCTAGTCTCTAATCTCTACGGCGTGTTGCAACAGATTTAGCTAAAGTTCTTAGCAAATCGGCAGTATCTTCCCAAGAAATACAACGATCCGTAATAGACTTGCCGTATTCAAGCTCACTCAAAGGAGCAGGATCTTGATTACCGCCCTGCAAGAAGCTCTCCATCATAACGCCCTTAATGCCCTGCTCGCCAGCAGCCAAACGATCCGCAATCTCGCGCACAACCTCAATCTGACGATGCTCATCCTTGCCAGAATTACCATGAGAACAATCCACAACAACGCCATGGGAAGCCACACAACCAGTGCCCAAACGCAAACGAATTGAAGCCACAGCAGAAGCAACCGACGCAGCATCATAATTCGGGCCATTACTAGAACCACGCAAAACCACGTGACAATCCGGGTTACCAAGAGTCTGGACAGCGCAAGCGCGACCAAGATGATCAATACCAAAGAACGTATGATGCTGGCTCGCAGCCAAGCAACCATTCACAGCAGCAGAAACAGAACCATCAGTAGCATTCTTAAAACCAACCGGCATAGAAAGACCACTAGCAAGCTGACGGTGAATCTGAGACTCCGTATTACGCGCACCAATCGCGCCCCAACTCACAGCATCCGCAATAAACTGCGGGCTAGTCGGCTCCAAAAACTCAGTAGCAGCAGCCAAACCAGCATCCAACACACCAAGCAAAGTCTTACGCGCAAGAAGCAAACCCTTATGAATATCATGCGTTCCGTCAATATCTGGGTCGTTAATCAAACCCTTCCAGCCAAGAGCCGTGCGCGGCTTTTCAAAATACACGCGCATAACAATAAGAAGCTCATCTTCAAGCTCCGAACGCAACTTAGCTAAACGACTCGCATAATCAAGAGCAGCCTTAGGATCATGCACAGAACACGGGCCAACAATAACCAGCAAACGGTCGTCGTCGCCATTCAAACATCCACGAATCTCATCGCGAGACTCAGCAACAATATCCTGCGCATACGGCGACAACGGCAACTCACCAAGCACCTGAGCAGGAGTCGGCAGCGGCTCCAGCTCAAGCACGCGGCGGTTGATAATGCGATCCACACCAACCTGGTCCTCCCATCGCTGGAACTTCGCAGAGTTAAGAGGGTTGCGCCCCTCCTCAACTTCCTTCTTTACCGCGCGAGAAGTACGCTGCTCAGCCGTAGAAGACATTTGTTCACCATCCTATAAAACAATGCTTGGTGCGGTCGGTGCGCGTTTTTAGAACGCGCACCGCCGAACTCGCGCAGAGAGTCCACTGGACTCTCTGCAATAGCGAGTTCGGCGCATTAGCATAGCTTGAAATCCTAATGATTTCAAGCTATGCTAATGCGCCCATTGGATCCCACGCCGGCAAAACGATTGCTGGCTCTTCTAGTGCTTTGCGATATTCTTCCGGAAGCAGATTCTTCGGCACTGCAACCTCATACACATACTCAGTAAACCAATCGTCACTCATCGTAAAGTAACCCTTATCCGCAATGTCAGTGCCCCAAGAGTTCTCTACGCGCCAGCGACGAGTAGTTGTGCCGTCGTCAGCAACATCCACACCAGCAAAAGCCATAGCGTGATTCATCGCAGAATCAGCAAAGCGCACGCGCTCTTCCTTATCCAAATCGAAATCAACGCCATAAACTCGTCCGTACTCGAACAAATCCGTAGCCCAAGCGCCATTTTCGCGATCCATCATAGGATGGCAGTCGGCACCAAACCAAACTGGAATGCCCTTCTCAACCAAAATCTTACGCACGCAATCCTTCATAAACTGGTTTGGCACGTTCAAATACTCGGTTGCGTCTCCGCCGGCAACATTACCCAAATGCTCAATAGCAATCTTCTTGCCCTTAGGATGCTCAGCGCGAGGATCGTCAACCAAGCACACATAATCCTCAAGACCAGCGTTCACATACTTCTTCCAGAACTCAACTGGCGTAATCTCACCATCGCGATGGAACTTGCCGTCGCTATCAGTCCACTCCCAATCGAAGCTCTTAGGCGGCTCGCCCAAGTGAATTGTCAAAATCCTATGACCTGCAGCAGTAGCGTCTGCAATAATCTCATCAATTTCAGTAGCATTAGCATACATATGAGCCACAGCAGTATGCAAAAGCGCACGCAACTGTGTATTCATAGCGCCAGTATTCTTAGAAGAAGCGGTTTCTGGGAACAAATCTTTAGGAACAGCACCATACTTCTTGTAAACGTTCATAGCCATGGTCCACTGACCGCCATCGCCCATAACGTCGTGCAACAAATGCTGAATCAAACGAGAATCTGAAGGCTCGCCCGCGCGAACCAAAGCCGCAACATCCTTCAAGAAGTAGTTAATTCGCTCAAGCTTGTCGTAATACATTGCGTAGTTCTGAGAAAACTCAAATTCCTTCAAACCAAGCGACTTTTTAGCAATGAAACGAGCCACGTTCAACGAGCTAAACAGCCAGCAGCGTCCAGAACGATCCTGATGCGTAGCATCACCGTTGTCAACAATCGTGGAAAAACGACGCTGCAACAAGCGAGCGCGGTCATAATTACGCGCAACCTTATCAATACCAGCAGCAGTCACACCATTCATGGCTAAACGGTTTAACGGATTCGCGTCAAAATCCTCACGCAAACCTTGCAATGCTTCATCAGTTAAAGCGGTGATCTCAGTCACTATTCTTACCTTTCCTATTAATTATTTAGTTAAATTTATTTAGAAAATTTGTTTAGAAAACTTATTTTACTAATTTTCTTGAGATTCGTCATATTCACTGTATTCGTCAGATTCGTTAGATTCTTCAGATTCCGCAAGCGCAGCCTGAACATCTCGCTGAGCCTGCTTTGCTTCGGCAGAAGATTTCGCATCCGCAGAATCGTCAACATCGTCAGAAGCCTGCTGAACATGCTGATCCTGCTGAGCATCTCCAAAATCAAAACCAGAGAACGCGTTTGCAAACAGCGAACGTAATTCTGTAACTCGCTGCGTAATAGTTGCCTCGCGATGCTGCAATTGGCTCAAGCGCGCAGTCATACCATCTAATTCCTGCTGTGCTGCAGCCCTACGCTCTTCAACCTGAGCAGTCGCTTCCTGCATAGCTTTGCGCACAATATCAGCAGCCTGATTATCTGCAGCCTGATGCGTTTGCGCCGCATATTCGTCAGCTTCTTGATGCACAGTTTTCGCGCGAGCCACCAAAGCATCGGCTTCTTCTTGAGCTGCACTCTCCTTTTCCTTCAAGCCAGAAAGCAAAGCGTCAACCTTCTTAGTTGCTTCTTCCTGCTGGGCAGCAATATCTGCACGAATCTGCTCAACTTCTGCACTAACTTGGCTTAACGTACGCGTGCGCTCAACTTGAGCATCATCCGCAATTTCCTGAGCTTTTGCCGCGGCAGCATCCGTAATTTCGCCAGCCTTACGCTGAGCATCCGCCATCATCTTAGAAGCATGTTCGCGCATATCTGCCAACTTTTTATTCGCCTCTGCCAACGCAGATTCGATTTGATCATTAGTTTCAGCCTTTGCGCGTGCAATTTCTTCGTTTGCAGCCGCACGCTGTTCTGCAATTTTTTGAGCAGCTTCCGACTTAAGCTGGGAAATATTGCTTTCTTGCTTAGCGCGCTCAGAAGCCATGCGCTTAGTGTGCTCCTCTTGAGCATTTTGCAAAGCTAATTCTGCAGCATCTTTTTGCGCTTGAACGTCTTTTGCTGTAGTATCTCGCAAACGTGCAGAATCTTCTTGAGCAGCTTGCATCATTTGAGTCGACTTTTGCGTAGCGTTTGAAAGCATTGTGTCGGCTTTAGTTTGTGCCTCCTGCATTAAGTGAGCTGCATCTAATTTAGCGTTATTAAGTAATGTTCCAGCCTGAGCTTGTGCATTCTTTTTGATTGACGCAGCATCCTGCTTTGCTCGCTCAAGTAATTGTGCACTTGTTTGTTCTGCAGATGCTAGTAATTGTTGCGCATTTGCACCCAAAGATGCGAAAGTATTTCCGCTTTTGGCGCGCTTTACATTATTTTTTTCTTCTTGCAATTGAGCTTGCAATTGCAAAATTGATTCGTCACTGGAACGCACTTGTTCACGCAAACGCGAAATTGTACGCTCATAGTTAGCAAAGGCCTCATTTACCTTGTCTTTATCGTAACCACGCAACGCGGTTGGGAATAAATCCGTTGCCATAATATTCCTTTCACAAGCCCCCAGTAAGCTGCACCGACTGTGTGCCTACGCCATCAGCATCAACGCTATCACTTAAGAGCGCAAAATACTCGTGTGTTGCGCACGTTTTTGCTAAGCTCACACAACTAATTTATCATCACCTATTTAGTAACAAATAATTTAGTAACAACTACTTTAATAACATTCCTTCTGCAGAAGGTTGCATATAATATCTGACTGCTTCACGCACAATATCTTGCCCTGCTTCAATCTGCTGTTTTAATGGCAAACCGTTTCTAGCATCGTGCAAACTTACGACCGGAGGAAAACTCACAAAACCGGCAAGAACACGCTTATTATCTTTAGCCGCCCAGTGCAAAAGCTGATAAAACAAAGAATTGCACACGTACGTTCCTGCGTCGGAGCTTAAATTAGATGCAATTGAGTCGTGAGCAAAACGCTGCAAAATCATTCGCAAAGGCAGCCTCGTCCAGTAAGCTGCAGGACCATCTTCAACAATCGGCATTTTTTGCGGGCGACTATTATCTACATCCGGCTTTTTAGCATCAATAACATTAGTTGCGCATCTTTCAAGCTGCACACCTCGCGCAGTGTGCTTTGTGCCGGTGGCGATTACAATATTTGCCTGCTCGCGCTCAATTGTTTCTAATAATTTAGGCCAAGCATTCGCAAAACTAATCGGAAGCATAACAGACGTTACTTTTACACAAATATCTTCAGAAGGCTGCATTTTAGCAAGATTTTCCGCAGATTCTAGTGCAGATGGCACTTCGTAAGAAGGGTTGACTTCTAAATCTGCATATGGACCAAATCCTGAAATTACAACGTTAATTTGATTCATAATATTAGCCTACTTTCTGAAGATTTTAGCTACTTGTCTAGTATTACAAGCGCAAGAAGTCTGCCTTCATGCGATTTTCCAGCAAGTTGAGCGCGCCTATGCGAATACCACAGAGGATTTTCCAAAGTGCACATTGGGTTTTGCAAATTTTGTAAACGTTCCGGCAAAGATTCTCCTTCACTGTCTACTTCGCAAATTGTGTGCAATTCCTCATCTTCACGCAAATATTGCGTTGCTGCATAAACTCGAGGCATTGCGTCAACAATATTTGCAACTCCTGCGAGAGCTAAGTCAATTCGAGCAGCCTCAGCAATATCAATGCCGATTCCGCCGAAACGAGTTTTTGTTACGGTTTGCGGGTAGCGTTTTTCAAAATCGAGCGCAATACTTTCGCCGACTTCGTAGCAGTTTCCGCAAATGCATGGGCCTAAAACAGCGTTTATTCGCGAGCGTTCAGCACCTTTTTTACACATTGCTTCAATAGCAGAATCAAGAACTCCAGCCATTAATCCTTTTCTTCCGCAATGCGCTGCTGCAATTACGCCAGCTTCGTCGTCCGCAAGTAGAACAGGCAAGCAGTCGGCTGCAAACATTCCCAAAGCAAGCGAGTGGGCTGTAGAAACTTGCGCATCTGATTCAATACGCAATTTGGAATCCGCAAAACCAGTTGCGTCGAATCCGTAAGGCGTATTCCATGAATCAACTACAGTATCCGCGTCAAAAACTTCATTTCCGTGCACTTGAGCAACTAAAGATAAGTCCGCTTGTAACGCACGCTGTAATGCTGCGCGATTGCTTGTAACAGCTTCCTCACTATCTCCTGCACGACCACCTAAATTAAGCGAAGCAAATGAACCTTCAGAAATGCCACCCAATCTAGTAGTAAAAACTGCATGAGCGCGAGTTCCTAATGCAACTGGAATAGTTACAGGAATTGGCTTGCCTTCGTTATCTTCATGCGGCAGCGGCATGCCAGTTACGCTTGTTTGTTGCATATGTTACTTTCTTTCACCCTAAATAAGCCAATTCTTCATCGCTTAAGTTCAAATCTGAAGCTTTTAAGCTGTCGAGAATAGTTGCAGGCCTGTGCGCTCCTGGAATCACAAATACGTGCTCACCTTTTGCAAGCTCCCAAGCCAAAACTACCTGCTGGTAGCTTACGCCATGATTCTCGGCAACTTTGCGGAATGGATCGAAAAGATGCTCGTCATACGGATGACGGAATCCACCAAGAGGACTCCAGCAAACAAAAGCAATTCCAAGCTTTTCGCAATATTGCAAAGTATCCTCATTCTCTAAATGAACTGGAGAATATTGATTTTGCACTGCTACTAGCTTTTCTCCTAAAATATTGCGCGCAATATCGATTTGTTCCACAGAAGCGTTAGAAATTCCGATTTCTCGAGCAACTCCTTCATCAAGCAGCTGTTGCATTGCTTCAATGGATTCATTGTATGGAACTTCTGGATCTGGCCTGTGGAAGTAAAGCAAGTCAATAGTATCTACGCCAAGTGCCATAGCTGACTCTTTTGCGTGACGAATTAAGTGCTCCGGCTTGCCATCCTTACCCCACGTTGGGCGGCAATCCGTAAAGTTACGGAAATGACCTACTTTTGTTGCAACTAAAATAGAAGATTTATTGCCCTTCCAGCTTTCTAAAGCCTCACGAACAAGCTTTTCTCCAGTTTGCTCCTCACCACCAGAGCAGTAATACGCCCATGCGGTATCAATATGCGTACAGCCAGCATCAAGAGCTGCATGAATGGTTTCAATGCCCATGCTGTGTCCAAGATTGTTTTCGATTGTAAGCGGCATTTCACCAAAGCCAATGGCTGTTGTGTCAAACGACCCCAGTGTACGATGCATAACCATATTTACCTCTTATCTAAACAGTTTTAAAATGCCTCCAAATGCAAGCGCAATTTGAAGGCATTTCGTAAGTTATTTATTTATTTATTACCGATTAGCATTAACTTTTCGATAATTTTATGCGATTAATCTTCCTCAAATGGGTCAAAATCGCGGCGCACGCGACGACGAGGACGCTCGGTACGCTCTTCGCGAGCAGAACGATACTCATCATAGTGATCGTCATCTGCAGCGTAGCGAAGATTGCGATCGGAGCCACGGCGAGTTTCCGAATTGCGTCGGCTATTGCGATCGTCTCGCTCTGCACGATCGTCACGATCTGCGCGATTGTCGCGATTGTCGCGCTCGTCACGCTCCTCGTAACGGTCATCGCGATGAGAAGATCTGCGCGGACGGTCATCAAAATCGCCGTCATCGTAACGATCGTCGCGCTCCGAACGATCTGCACGATCCGAACGACGATCATCTCGACGAGAATTGCGATCTTCGTAACGGTTGTCACGATCGGAATAGCGGCTGTCACGGCTGTCACGGTCGTCACGATCATCGCGATCATCACGCATGCGACGACGTGGACGATCATCTCTATCCGAACGATCACGGCTGTCGCGATCATCTCGACGGCCACGTCCACCGCGGTAATCATTACGAGAATCGCGATCGTCACGAGAACCGCGGCCACGATTTTCGCGAGGAGCTGGAGCAGAAGATTCTTGATCTTCAAAACCTGGTATTGCCAAGGAAATCTTGCCGCGCTCATCTACGCTTTGAACGATAACCTCAACATTATCGCCTTCCTTAAGCACATCTTCCACAGTGTCAATTCGCTCACCATTAGCCAAGTTACGAATTTGCGAAATGTGAAGCAAACCGTCAGTTCCAGGAGTCAAATTAACGAAAGCACCAAAGCTCGTAGTCTTCACAACCTTACCTGTGAAAGTTTCACCAGCCTTTGGAACGCGAGGATTTGCAATAGAATCAATGATTTCCTTTGCCTTCTGAGCAGCTTCGCCGCCTTCGGAAGCAATATAAACGGTACCATCATCTTCAATAGCAATCTCAGCACCAGTTTCCTCCTGAATTTGGTTAATCATCTTGCCCTTAGGGCCAATGACTTCGCCAATCTTATCAACAGGAATTGTGGTTGTAATAATGCGTGGAGCGAATGGGCTCATTTCTGCTGGGCAATCGATGCACTCGTTAATAACTTCAAGAATAGTTGCACGAGCTTCGTGAGCCTGCTGCAAAGCGGCAGCCAAAATGTCTGCAGGAATACCATCGAGCTTAGTGTCGAGCTGCAAAGCAGTAATGAACTCGGAAGTACCAGCAACCTTAAAGTCCATATCACCAAATGCATCTTCAGCACCGAGAATATCAGTCAAAGTCTTGAAGATATGCTTTCCATCAACATCTCCAGAAACCAAGCCCATAGCAATGCCAGCAACTGGAGCCTTCAAAGGAACGCCAGCAGCAAGAAGTGAAAGCGTAGAAGCACAAACGGAACCCATAGAAGTGGAACCGTTAGAACCAATAGCTTCAGAAACCTGACGAATAGCATATGGGAACTCTTCGCGGCCTGGCAAAACTGGAACCAAAGCCTTCTCTGCCAAAGCACCGTGGCCAATTTCGCGACGCTTTGGAGAGCCAACGCGGCCAGTTTCACCAGTGGAGTATGGAGGCATTTCGTAGTTGTGCATGTAGCGCTTAGTCTGTGGGCCAGAAAGCGCATCCACCTGCTGCTCCATCTTAAGCATGTTCAAAGTTGTTACGCCCAAAATCTGGGTTTCACCGCGCTGGAAGAGCGCAGAACCGTGAACGCGAGGCACAACATCAACTTCTGCAGAAAGTGTACGAATATCGCGCAAACCACGTCCATCAATTCGGTAATCTTCCGTCAAAATACGGCGACGAACAATTTGACGCTGCAATTCTTTAAACGCGTTGCCGAGTTCCTTTTCTTTCTCAGCTTCGTCCATATCAGTGAATTCTTCTGCGATTGCAGCACGCACGCCTTCCTTAATTTCAGCGATGCGATCTTGACGAGGAAGCTTTTCTGCAATAGAAAGAGCCTCATCCAAGTCTTTGTGTGCGATTTCGTCAATACGCGCGTAAAGTTCGTCCGTATATTCTGGGAAGAGCTGGAATTCCTTGGTTTCCTTAGCTGCAATGCGCTTCAACTCATTTTGAGCGTCGCAAATAACCTTAATAAATGGCTTTGCAGCTTCCAAACCACCGGCTACAACTTCCTCATCCGGCTTAGTTTGGCCTTCATTATAAATCAAATTCCAAGCGTTCTTGCCGGCGCCAGCCTCAATCATTGCAATAGCAACATCGCCGTTTTCAATCACTCGGCCAGCC
Organism: Gardnerella sp. DNF00753; assembly: GCF_049244275.1. Lineage (NCBI taxonomy): Bacteria > Bacillati > Actinomycetota > Actinomycetes > Bifidobacteriales > Bifidobacteriaceae > Gardnerella > Gardnerella sp. DNF00753. Next base: position 194,612 of record NZ_CP058393.1, on the reverse strand, counting down.
ACAACAATTTCGAACACTGCACGTTCGCGCTCACTCCAGCGTGGGAAAGCAACCCACTGGCCGTCAATCAAAGCCAAACGAACACCAGAAACTGGGCCTTCAAATGGCAAACCAGAAATCATAGTAGATGCAGAAGCCGCGTTCAAAGCGATTACATCGTAAGCATCGTCAGGATTAATAGACAAAATAGTTTCCACAACCTGCACTTCGTTACGAAGAGTGTGTGGGAACAGTGGGCGCAATGGGCGGTCGATAATTCGGCATGCCAATGTTGCTTCGTTAGAAGGACGTCCTTCACGGCGGAAGAACGAACCTGGAATCTTTCCAGCGGCATACATCTTCTCTTCCACATCAACAGTAAGTGGGAAGAAGTCGTAATTTTCCTTCGGACTAGATCCTGCAGTCGTCGTCGACAAAATCATGGAATCGTCATCCAAGTAGGCAGCAACAGCACCGTCTGCCTGTTGTGCGAGTCGACCAGTTTCAAAGCGCAGCGTGCGCTTACCAAATGAACCATTATCAATAACGGCTTCTACAGCCTTAATTTCGGGACCCTCCACGGGTTCCTCCTTTTCTTAACTTACCTAATCAACCAACATGCGTAATAACATTGGCGACTTCGCGTTGTTATTATCCCTAACGATTTTTCGCAATCCTTCACGCCAATATTTCGTAGTGTTTTTTGTTTCGGTTACTTCAATCATCCGTATTTAGTTATGCTTCAATCTTAAATTATTTTAATCTTAAATTATTCTTCAATCTTTAGTTATGATTCAATTTTAAATTATGCTTTCAATTATGTATATATAAATATATACAAAAGCCCGAGCTAAGCCCGGGCTAAAAGACTATCGGCGCAAGCCGAGTCGATCAATCAAAGAACGATAGCGATTGATGTCAACTCGCTTCAAGTAATCAAGAAGACGGCGACGGTCACCAACCATGAGCAACAAGCCGCGACGAGAATGATGATCGTGCTTATGCTCCTTCAAGTGCTCAGTGAGGTCAGAAATGCGCTTGCTAAGCAAAGCAACCTGCACTTCTGGGGAACCCGTGTCACCCTCGTGCGTCGCGTATTCGTTGATAATGTTCTTCTTATCTTCAGCCGTTAATGCCACGGCGTCCTCCTTAATATCACTGCGCGGTGCCACAACCTTCTGTTGTAGCGCTTGTGAATCCGCGGGCGTTACACGCCGAATTTCTATAATACAACCACTCGTCAACAAGTTGAACTACACATATGACATCTTTTAATCATATTCATAATTATGCGTCACATACATATCAGATATAGACAGTGAGTGATTAAGCAATTCATATTTTGCTTTTTCAATGTCGCTCGTCGCGTTCTTAAATTTAAAATAATCAAAAAGCATTGTGGTTATCAGCGGTACGCCTTCGTCCGACAGCTTATCTTGACAATCATTACATGAAAGTGGAGCAGATTCTTGTATATTAGGTTCATGGCCAGGAGATTTTTTATGAGCAATTTCCAACGATTCTGTAATTGACCCATCAATATCAAGAGCATAATCCAAATCGTAATATTGTTGATAGTACGATTCTTTTGCGCCATTTAACATATTAAAAACGCATAGCCATACAATGATGTACACTGCCACGCATCGCAATACGATATACCAGCGCTTATTGTCTCGATTACTGTGAAATAAACCAATATGTAATTTCATATACACCTATATCTAAAAATCTTTTAGTAAAGACTCTGCAAACCAACCCAACGAGTCTTCCCACCGTAATTTTTATTAGCCATTTTTACTGAAGTTGAAAAAGGCCAATCATGCCTATTCACAAACAATGCTTTTGCTATATCGCTTCATAATAAAGCCACTTTCTTTTAAAGAAGAGCATATACATCACTTGGTATAGCACTAGATACAATTATCGTCAACAAGTTGTTATTGTTAATCAAAATTTGCCGTGCAAATATTACATTGCGGTCATAAAGCCACCAAATATCACAACTATAATTGCCAAAACTTCAACAGCGTAAAACATAATAAAAGATGCCCAGCTGCGAGTTAGTACATTTAGACGCGATTTTTTAGGAATAATAACAAGCAAACCAACGAATAATACAGCAAAAACAGCCACAGCAAATCCTGCAGAAATAATGCCAAGATTAGCTGCGTTAGCAAGCCCGGAAGCAGGACCATAAACTACGTAAGTTGAATACCAAAAACTCATACTTAACATACACAATCCCGCAATAAGCTGTTCAAAAGCTAGGAATACCACAAAAATAAATCTCCAAACCCAGCTACTTGATTCAATTAAAGCCATTGCAAGACTTGTAAAAGCAGCAACTGTAATAACCCAGGAAATAAAAACTACTCCTTGAGCAGACAATCCTGCACAATGCGAAACAACCCACGACGTATATTGAACAGCAAGAGTGCGCCCAACCCAATACGGTAGAACAATTGCGAGCAATAATATTCCTAAATATATCCACCAACGCTTAGGATTCGCATGCTTACGCGAAAAATCGGCAATTGATAATTCTGTTTCAGGCAAATCTGAGCTTAAATACTCATCTGATACTTCTTTTACAGGCGCGTCATTTTTTGCGGACACATCATTTTTTGCAGGCGCAGCACTTTTTGCAGGCGCAGCACCTTCTGCCGGCGCAGCACTTTTAGAAGATGTTGGACGTCGTCTTACTTTTATTGGCGTAAAGCTTTTAGGACTCTCACTATGTTCATCGTTCAATGTCATAAGATAATTCTCCTGCCAATCTTTAGCATTCGCCCAATCCTTCGCAAGTTTAAGCACACCTGCGTAACAGTAATAATACTTTATCAATACTTTATTATTGTATTCAATAACTCGCGCAAGAAGTAGTGCACTTAACATGTTTGCCGTTTATACCGACTGCTAGTCTCATTGTAAAGGCATGTTTTGCATGCGTTTTGCTTAAAAAGCGGCGTTTAGTCGCAAAAAATACGACAGGATATCATGGGATTTATTCATTTTATTGTCAACTTACTTAAGGATCCACGCTCCGCTATTGCAAGTTGGATTGCGATGGGTACAGCTCCAGCATTAGGTCTTATTTTTCTAATTATTTTTATTGAAACAGGCGTAGTATTCTTCCCATTTTTGCCGGGAGATTCCTTGCTTTTTGCGGCTGGTTTCTTTGCAGCTCCCGATGCTCAAACCGGTCACAGCCCACTGCCTCTTCCACTGTTGCTTGCGGTTGTTTGGCTAGCGCCTATTATTGGCGATCAGTGCAACTACTTTATTGGCCATTTCTTCGGCCGCAAGATTGTAGAATCCGGTAAAGTTAAGGCGCTTACTCCAGAGCGAGTTGCTAAAACCGAAGCAATGATTGAAAAATGGGGTCCTTTAGCTGTATTTTTGGGCAGATTCTTCCCATTTATTCGCACGTTCATGCCGTTTATTTCCGGAGTATCTGGAATGCGCTGGGTTCGTTTTACACCATTTTCTATTCTTGGCGGAATTATATGGTCCTCACTTTTCACGCTTCTTGGATACTTCTTTGGAAAGATTGATTTCGTACAGAAGAATTTTGAATTAGTGATTGTTGCCATTTTACTTATTTCACTTGTTCCAACTTTTATTGGCTTATACAAGGCACACAAGGCAAAAAAGGCATCTAAATAGACTGTACTTACGACACTCATGCACACTGCACTATAAGAAATATTGTTTTTATACAAGATTTGTAGTACAGTGTGCAGAGTCGTAAGACAATATATTTTTTAATTTTGGGGCTATAGCTCAGTTGGTAGAGCGCTTCGTTCGCATCGAAGAGGTCGTGGTTTCGATTACCATTAGCTCCACGAAGCCCACTGCATTCATTCCACCGCAGTGGGCTTTTTTATTCGCTTAGCCCTATTGCGCACTTAATCATCTTCCTTACTACTTTTATGCTTTTTGTAGATTATTCCAGCTCCAAGCGCCACGCATAACAATGCCACAACGATTATTCCAACATACGCAAGCACTACTAGCAGATTTGACGAGCTTCTTCCACTTGTGTTTTTATCATTCAAATCGCTGCTCAAATCATCATTAGATACTCCATTAGAATCCGCTTTATTTGCATTATTTGTATTATTCGAATCTTGCACTTGAGAGCTTGCTACATCATCATTTTTATCGTCTTTTTTACCACCATTTTTCTTCTTTTCTAATGCAGAAATCTTTTTTAGACTGTGCGAAATCTGCACAACTTTCACATTGTTGTATCTTAACTCTGTTATATTTCCTGCATAATCCACAGCTTTTACAAGAACATCGTGTGCCTCACCATCAGGCTTCATTTTCAAAGACAGTACTGGCTTATTCGCCGACTTTCCTCGCCAAATATGCTTAGCTTTGCCGTCAACATTAAATGACACTAATTTCAAAGCCATATTATCTTTTGCACTAATTCTCACTAATTTTCCATCTTTTTCAGTTTTGTAAACTGAATTTTTACGAATATCAAATGCTGTTGCAAGAGGAGCAAGATGGTCTACAGTAAATCGCAAAGACGCAGAAGACGCACGTAGCACTCCGTTAGATTCACCTACTACTCGCTCGTTAGATGAATGATTACCTGCTTTATCTACAGAATTAATTAACACTCTGTAATTCGCATTATCCGCAAAATTACGTTGGAAAATAGTGTATGTTAAACGAGGCCAACCGCGATCTGTACTTACGGCTACAGAAAAATCGTTTTTACTTAGGTTTCTTTCAACACCGTCTTGCACAACGCTGACTTTTGCAGGATGCGCCAAAGCACTGGCATTAACTTCTTCAATACGAACATCTTTCGCATGCTGCAACTGTTTGTTGTTCATTGCAGCAGTTGAACTATCTAAGCTAAACGTTGATCCGGAGCTGTTAATAGAAAATTGCATACTTCCGTGAATCTCATGATTTACCACATCTTTTGCGCTCCACTGCAACTGATAAATATCGTCATCGCTTGGACCACTATAAAAAGCTTCGTACTGGACTTTTGCACTGTTATTACTAAATTTTGCAGAAGCTGGATTTACGTTCTGACCACCACGAATGCGACGCAACCAGCACTTTACACTTTTTGGATTCAAGTAATTATCACTAATAACAACAGTTGGTTTTACTTCACGAGAATAAGCTCCACCATTACTAACACCGGTAATCGAAACAGTTGGAATGTGAGTATCAATAACAAAATTGTCACTACGGGAAGAACTGAAATTGCCAGACAAATCTTGTGCAACATATTTGGCTTCCCAAGAAGCATCTTTATTAAACGAAATATCTGCATACCAAATGTTTGGATGCAAACTGTCGTTTTTAAACTGTTGAGCAGTTAGATTAATAACTTGTTTTCCGTTTGCTTTAACAGTTGCTATTGGCAAAGAGTCTCCAAGAAGATAAGAAAAAGCAAAAGACTCATCGTCTACTATTACCCTAGCTGAACGATTTGCCTTAAAATATTTACCTCCGTAAACGGTATTGTTGTCGTAAATAACCTTTAGCCGCGGCTCAGTATAATCAATAACCACGAAACGTGAAGAATCTAGCATATTGCTACTTTGCGTTGAATCCGAAATATTTACAGCTAAAGCAGGAATATTTAGTATTGGCTCTTGAAAATTCATTTTACTGGTAGAAGATTTTGCTACACGAGTAATACTAGATGCCTTATTTTCGTTCTTTTTATTTGCATTACTACCACCCCATATGCGATGCGGCGCAATTGCCACGGACGCAATTCGCACTGAAACGTCGCGCAAATCGTAAATTCCGCGACTTTTCAACTCAACTTTTACTACTCCTACCGGGATAGGGCGTAGTTGGTAGCGGAAATTAACTAAAGACGACAACACTTCTGTTTTAGCCAGCTCAGCTTTAGAATTAGCAACTTTGTACCGTCCAATATTTACATAAACTTTGTGAATACGCTTTATTGTTGACGCATCCATTCCGTCAACCGTAACAACTAGCAAAACTGGACGCTTAGTAAACATGTACTTAGCTTTAGAGCGAACTGTTCGCTGGTTTGGCATAACAGAAATATGTCGTATGTGCAAATTTCGATCAGTGTTGATATTCTGCGTTTTTACATGGTTTTCTGTTGTTACACTAATATTCTTTGTTTGAGCGTAGGAAGCATTAATCGGCAGCAATACTGCAACAATGCTCATAAAGAAAAATGCAGAGATGCAAACACCTGCAATAAATCTTGCTAAAGGTCTTTTAATAAGTTTATTAAAAGACATCTCTGCCTTCACCCACAAAGAATGTTTCGCCTTAGCAAACCCTTCTCGATTTTGCTGTTTCATATATTCCCCCTTTTGTTAATCCCTTATTTGTTTTATTTTGTTATTACTTTGCTGTTACTTTGTTCTACTTTTATTACCTTTTATTACTTAAATTATTTTTCTGAAAAAATTGAGTTGATTTCATCTTGAATTTGACGCACACTATCAAGCGCAGCTTTTTGCCTTTTTGCAACATCATCATTCGAAGCATGTGCCTGATCAAGAAGATTTTTCGCATCATCACATAACTGTTGAACTTCTTGCTTACTAAAACCACTTCCGCGCAACATCCGCATCCAAGAATGTAAGGATTGCAGCACCAATTCACCAGTATCAATGCGAAGTATGTTCACATTATTCTGCTTCGATATTTTTATAAGATTCAGCAAATAGTTCACATACTGTTTATACGTTTCTTCATTTGGAGCATCTGTACTAACATCAACAAGACGAGCGTAGCAATCAGAAATAGCAACATAAGCCTTAAACATACTTGCTTTATTACTTGCTTCCTTGTGTGCTTCGTGCACTTGATTTTTCACTAAATCGGATTTGAAAGTTGTCAATGCGTCAACAAACCAAGCCCTCGCCACTCGCATGCGCGAAAGCCTTTCCGTATTCACAACTTTTCCAGAAAATCCTGCAAAATAGTACCAATACGCTTTACCAATATCGCCAGAAATACTTGCCCAATCGTTGCTATTTGAACGCAGCTGATGATCATACTTACTTATTAAGCTCATAAAATCGCGCTCCTCAACCGCACTCCACTGCTGATCTGCAAGTTGCGAGCGCAGCAAAACGCGCAAAGGTCTAAAAGACATTTGCCGAACGTAATGCTTTTGCAACATACTATTTTGGATTTTCATAGCGCGCGAAATATAGCGTTTAGCAAAATCGGAGCTACTTTCACGTTCCGACATACGTATAAGAGAATCGTAATCTGCTTTATTTTTCTTTATTAATTTCAGGCGACTTATTTTCGCTTCTGCGCTTAAAGTTTTGTTCGTAGGCTTAACCGCTGCATTGCTGCTAAAAATAGGCAGGCAGTTGAATAATACGACCACAAAAAATAGCAGCAATGCAGATAAGCCTGCAGTTTTTACAGGAGTGCTAATCTGCAGGCTACGCTTTCGTCTCTTTATAGAAGATTCTCGACTTTTTCGCCTGCTAATAACAGAATTTTTATTATTTAATGAACTTCTACTGCTGCTTAATCCGCATGACTCTAGCGCAGAAAGCATCTCTTCGCAATCTTTATACCTGTGCGAAGGGTTAGAAGTAGTTGCCAGTGCAATAACAGATACTAGATTCTCAAACAATTCGCGATTTTCGCTACTTACAGTTACAGCTTGCAGACCTGCTTTAGAAGCATCGCTAGGAAATAACGCGTATCTCAATGTCATTCCAAGAGAATAAACGTCACTAGCAGGAGTTATTTCCTCACTACCATCTAAAACTTCAGGCGCTGAAAAACGTGGAGTTGCAAAACGCAAATCTGATTTCTCAAAACCTCTCATACTAGCAGATTGAAAATCAACAGCTCCTTCGCGAGTATACAATTTGCTTGCGGCACCAAAGTCAATTAGACGAACTGTTCCGTCTTGCGAAATAATAACGTTTGAAGGTTTAAGATCACCATAAATAATTGGAGGATAATGCGAGTGCAAGTAAGCTAAAACCGAGCATAATTGCACTCCCCAGTTTTTAACCGTTGCAGGGTTTTGTAAACCTTCTTCGTCAACAATTGATTTAAGAGAACGTCCTTTTACATAATCTCGTACGGCATAAGCTCGACCATTTTCTTCAAAAAAATCGACGATTCTAGGTATTGCAGGGTGATCGCACTCTTTTAATACATCAACTTCAGCACGTAAAGATTGGACTATATTTTTGCGATACGATTCGTCACCTTGAAGCAAGGTTTCTTTTACAGCCCACTGTTTGTGCAGCACGGTATCAACCGCAAGAAATACGGTTGAAGTACCACCGCAACCCAGCTCTCCTAGTAACTGGTATCGCCCTCCTACACAAACCATCGTTAAGCCTCGCAATCTAAATAATGTAAATTGCTCGGCAAAATTTGGTTAATTTACTGAGCAATTAAATTACAATTGCGACTACTGTATCGATAATTTCGTGCATAAAAAAGCTTTTTTACCTATTGTGGTTAAAAGCTTAGAATCCTACAAAATACTTGGATTAATTAGTCAATATCCGCGCCAAGTGCAAGAAGTTTTCCGCGAAAATCAGCGTAACCACGATCAATTAGCGAAATACCACGAACATTAGATGGACCTTTAGCAGTAAGAGCTGCAATCAAATGACTAAAACCGCCTCGCAAATCCGGAACGTCAATATCTTGACCGGTTAAAGGAGTAGGTCCAAAAATCACGGCAGAATGCTTGTAATTGCGCTGCTGGAAGCGGCAAGGAAGAGAACCCAGGCACTCACGATACAGCTGAACCATAGCACCCATTTGAACAAGAGGCTTAGTGAAACCAAAACGATTCTCGTAAACCGTTTCATGCACAATACTCAAGCCCTTCGCCTGAGTAAGCGCAACAACAAGCGGCTGCTGCCAATCCGTCATAAAACCAGGATGCACGTCGGTTTCAATAGCAACAGGATGCAAATCTCCACCCGGATGCCAGAATCTAATACCTTTATCCGTAACGTCGAATTGTCCGCCAACTTTACGGAACACGTTTAAGAAAGTCATCATTTCCGGCTGAGTTGCGCCCTTAATAAACACGTCTCCGTGAGTAGCAAGAGCCGCCGAAGCCCAAGAAGCAGCTTCAATTCGATCGGTTAGTGAAGTATGCGTATAGCCTTGTAATTCTTTTACGCCTTCAATTCGGAAAGTACGGTCAACGTCTACAGAAATAATCGCACCCATTTTTTGCAAAACAGCTACCAAATCCATAATTTCAGGCTCAATTGCAGCACCCGAAAGCTCAGTTCGACCTTCTGCAAGAACTGCTGCAAGTAAAGTCTGCTCCGTTGCTCCAACAGAAGGATACGGCAGATGAATTTTAGTGCCGTGCAAACCGTTAGGCGCAGTAATATGAATGCCATCCTCATGATCTTTATCTACATTTGCACCAAGCTTTCGCAAGGTTTCAAGATGGAAATCAATTGGGCGACCGCCAATATTACAGCCTCCAAGCGCTGGAATAAACGCTTCTCCAAGACGATGAAGAAGAGGACCAGAGAAAAGAATAGGAATACGCGAAGAGCCGGAAAGAGTATCGACGTCTGCAACATCTGCGAGCTGCACTTTTGTTGCGTCGATTGTAACGATTCCTTCCGGACCATTTACGTCTACAGAAACACCATGCAAACGCAATAAATCTGAAACAACATGCACGTCACGAATTTCTGGAACATTTTTAAGCACAGACTTTCCAGGTGCTAAAAGAGCAGCAACCATTGCCTTGCTTACAAAATTCTTCGCACCACGCACTTTAATAGTGCCATTAAGCGGCTTACCACCTTCTACATGCAACACGTCTGCAGCATCAATGCCACTATTGTTGTTCTGTTCAGCCGTATTATGTGCGGACACGTTTACCTCTTTCGTTCGCGCTAAAAAACTATTAACTATCATACCGGCATACTTGCCAACGCGCTCAGATATATTGCTTAATAAAATACTAACTCCGCTAAACTCGCATTTTAATGGGTTTGATGCTGACGCCATCTGCGAATTAACTTAGTTAGCAATGATGGTTTTCGCAATAAATCAACCTCAGGTAAATCATGCTCAGATTCTGCGGTAAGACCATACGTATAAGCCTTTTTAGTTGATGGTTTGCCAACAAGATTGCCAAATTCTAGCATTTGCGTGCGCGGTTCAAATGGGTGACGAATATCAAATTCAAGCAAACGCACACCACGCTTTGCAGGCTCCGGGCCGTATGAACTAAATCCACAAGTAGGAGTTGCAATAAGAAGCATATTCTTTTCAGGCTCTTTACCAGCAAAAGCATTTAGATGATCGTGACCAGCAACAACAGCAAACGCGCCAACTTTAGCTAAAAGCGCAAACTCGCCGCTGTCAACATCTGGGCAACTAATACCCTCGCCCAAATAGCCGTCCGGAAGAACACGATTCTCGTCAAGAGCGTAGTAACGTCCAGAAAAAGTACGATACCCTTCAATTGCGCTTTCTTGTGCAGCAGAATCTTTAGAAACCTCACGAAGAACACGATAATACTGTTGCAACGGAAAATGCTGAAACACGCAGAAACGAGGCGGCAAAGAATCCGGAAGCTTTTCTACAAAATTAAGAGCCTTTTTAGAAGGCTGGCCGTAGCCGCCCGATTGAGAATAATCTCCTGAATCTATTAAAACAATTGAAAAAACAACATTTTCTTGACTTTCGTCCATAACTGGAAGAGCGAAAGTACCAGGCTCACAAGGCAATATAATCTGCTTGTGTAAAATACAATTCGTTGACTGCATTGCGCTTGATGAAGACGTATAGTTAGAAACACGATTCATGCAGCAAGAAAATTCACGATACAGTGAGTCAAGCTCCTCGTTACTTAATCCACACTGAAAATCATGATTACCATATGTTACAACCCATGGAATTTTGCGCTTTTCTAATGGTTCAACTAAGCGAGATATTCCGTTTTTAACCTGCTGAAGTAGCTGCTTCCTATCACAGTCAGGCATATTTTCAGACTTCTGCCAACGTCTGCGCGTAAAAGTGCTTGAAAAAACTTTTTCGTAGCCAGCAATCTGATTACCTGTAAACACAACCAAATCGGGACGCACGGCGCTGCAAGCAGATTCAATTAGTCGAATAGTATCCGACGACACTTTAGGAACATCTTGAACATCTGCACATTGAAGTACGCGAAACTTACCAGAAAGATGGAACTGTAAGCGTCCCAATCGCGCTGAAATTGATAAAGGAAGCTCTGCGTTTGCAGTAACTTCAGATTGTGCAGAATCACTCATACTTTAAGCATACGGCAGATACGAAACGACTCACTAAATTTTTTGCAGTGTTTTCAAAAATTCGCTAATTCTTGTAAAAATCTGTTTGCTTGCAAAATGATTGAGATTCGCAAAACTCGTTGATCCAACGAAAAAACAGGTGCAAACTGGTGAAGAATGGGTAGAAATCAGCAAAAATCAGCAAAATAGTTACAAATTCACAGGAAACTTACAGGCAATCGCATTATTGCACTCAGCATAATGTGTTTATTATAGATACATCAAAAGGAAAACGAACTACAAACAAGTAGTTACGAAACCTTAAAGAACTTAACCTCTCTTCTTCTCTTTTCTCTAACCCCGGTCACGCGCCGGGGTTTTTGATTTTTGGACTGCCAAAAGCAATACAATCGTGGTAATCGACCAAAACTACTCAATCGTGAGTAGTTTATGCCGCGCGATGACAAAATACGCAGAGATGCAGATAGATAACAAAAAAGCCCTCGTTCTACGAGAGCTATTCGCTGGGGTACCTGGACTCGAACCAAGAATGGATGAACCAGAATCACCTGTGTTGCCAATTACACCATACCCCAATTGGCAGGCTTCGCGGCTCTTGGAACCGTTCCGTCTTCGTACCCCCGACCGGATTTGAACCGGTGTTGGCGCCGTGAGAGGGCGTAGTCCTAGGCCGCTAGACGACGGGGGCTTTCATTTATCGCTACGCCTCTTGACGCAACAAATAGCGACTTTACAACATAAAGCAAATACATGCAACCGCGGCGTGTCGAAAATATATTAAAACATAAAACAAATAAAAAGGCGGAAACGTAGCAATAGTGCCACACTCCCGCCTTATTAAAATTTTATTTGCGATTATAAATTATTTGTGATTTACAAATGCTCACGCAATCCAGCCAAACGCGCCAGAGTCACGTCTTTGCCCACAATTTCCATGGACTCAAACAGTGGAGGCGAAACGCGACGGCCAGAAAGAGCAACTCGCACAGGGCCAAACGCCAAGCGCGGCTTGTAATCAGCTTCCTCAACAAGCTTCTTGTTCAAAAGCTCATGCAAGGAATCAGTATGCCAATCAGAAGCATCAACGTCCTTCAAGGCAGCGAGCGCAGCGTCAAGAACCTCGCCTGCAGATTCCTTCAACTGCTTACGAGCGTCGTCATCTGGAGCAATGTAGCCATCTTCACTAAGAAGGCTTCCAACCATTCCAGCAACCTCACCAAGCAAACGCACGCGAGGCTGCACGAGTGGAGCTGCAGCAGTTAGCACTTCACGTTCGCGGTCAGTTAAGGCATCCCAATTATCCGCACTAACTACGCCATCCTTATGCAAGTATGGCACGGAACGGTTCAAGAAATCTTGCGGATCGAGCATACGAATATGCTCAGCGTTAATCGAAATTGCTTTATCCAAGTCAAAGTGTGCAGGATTTGCTTTAACGTCTCGCACATCAAACTTTTCAATCATTTCGTCCATAGTGAACACGTCACGATCAGGCGCAATCGACCAGCCAAGCAAAGCCAAGTAGTTCAGCAAGCCTTCTGGAATAAAGCCGTTATCTCTATGCAAGAACAAGTTGGACTCTGGATCTCGCTTAGAAAGCTTCTTCTTACCTTCGCCCATAACGTAAGGCATGTGTCCGTAAAGCGGAGTTTCCTTAGCAATACCCATTTCCATAAGGTAACGGTAAAGCACAATCTGGCGAGGTGTGGAGCTAAGAATATCCTCACCGCGCAAAACCACGTTCACGTCCATTAACGCGTCGTCAACAGGGTTCGTAAGCGTGTAAAGCGGATCGCCATTCGGGCGCACAATCACATAATCTGGAACAGAACCAGCCTTAAAAGTGATTTCGCCACGAATTAAATCGTTAAAAGTAATGTCTTCATTTGGCATCTTCAAACGAAGCGCAGGCTTACGGCCTTCGTCGCGGAAAGCTTGCTTCTGCTCTTCAGTAAGATTGCGATCGTAGCCATCGTAGCCAAACTCAGCTGGACGACCAGCAGCAATATTACGCTCCTTAATTTCTTCAGGAGTAGAGAAGGATTCGTAAGCGTATCCTGCTTCAAAAAGCTTTTTTGCTACGTCTTTATAAATCTCCATGCGCTGGGACTGGCGGTATGGGCCGTTATCTCCACCAACATCAATACCCTCGTCCCAATCAATATTTAGCCAACGAAGAGCCTCAATAATCTGCTGGTAGCTTTCCTCACTATCGCGCTCATTATCGGTATCTTCAATACGGAACAGCAATTTGCCGTGAGTATGGCGAGCCTCTGCCCAATTAAACAGCGCGGTACGAACCATACCAACGTGAGGTGTGCCGGTTGGCGAAGGGCAAAAACGCACACGAACATTCTTTGGAAGTTCAGGCTTTTCGGATTTTGCTGCAACTTGCGCAGCGTTTTGAGTTTCCTCTGTATCAGTCATAAGTTCCATTGTGCCGCGCGTTACGGACGGATTACATCAGTCCAAAGCTTGCGTAGATTCCTTATTTCCTTCTACATGCGCAAATTTTGCTGCTAACGCTTCGCGAGACTTTCTATCGTCCTCTTCTTTTGCAAGCTTCTTCGCAACTTCTGGATCCCACAACACATCTTCACGATGCTTTTGCCATTCAGCAGCTAACAAAGGCGACGCAAAATTAATTAAAGCGCTAATACTATTTTCGTTACTTTCGTTACTTTCGTTGCAATCTACTTGCGAATTGCGCACGTAATCAACAAGCTCGCACCACTGAGTATCTTTAAACATCATGCGAGGCACTCCAGCACACTCGCATACTTCGTTAATATAAAGGAAAATCGGTAAAGTTTCTTTAATATCACTAGTTTTTGAAACTAGCTTGATAAGAATACACAAAACCAGAATAATTTTTTGCGACTCTACAGATTCCATGTATTCAGAAGATTGCTTTTTTGCGTATTCGATAGCGTTTTGCAAATCTTCAGCAACCCAATTTCCTTGCACTCCCAGCGTATCTGCAGCGCTATTAATTGCATCAGCATCCGCAGAAGAGTGAGAGGCAAGTTTATTAAAAATAGTTTCTATATTATTGACGTTATTATTGACGTCGTTTTCTAAAATTTCCGCTTCCGCTTCATCGTAATTAGGCTCGTAGCACGAATCCATTTCATCGTAGGCGTCCGCAGCCGCGAGCAAAGCGTCAACAATTTCTTGAGGTCTGCCCGGAATTTCATCCGCACCTTCGTACACAAATTCAGCATCCGGCACAGTAACGTCAAGATTCGTAAGCATTCGCGCTATTGCTCGCATTGAGCGCACTTCCAGATTTTCCGCGTATTTTGCGTCGTTATCTAAGTGTCGCGCTTCTGTTAACGGCCACAATGCGGTCAAATTTGCGGCAGATTGAGCTGCGTTCTTTAGATTTTCCGCGCTTTCATTTTTTGCGGTTTCAACTTCCGCGCTTTCAAAAGAATCTACCATCGAACGTCCCTTTACCTTCATCGCTTACTTACAATTCCTTTATATTACTTAACGTTTGCTGCAGGATCTACATACGTAATAGAAAGTACGCGCAAAGTCTTGCAATCGTAAGTAATAGAAGTAATTGACGCCAACGCCGTGTGGCGAAGAAGCATATTGTGCTCAGCATGGCCAGTTTCCAGCAGATGGCGGTAAGACCAAATCGGCGACTCATGCGTTACAGCCACAATTTGCTCGCCAGGATGCTTACGAACCTGCTCGCGCGCAAAATCACCAACACGAGTAGCAATACTGCGGTAGCTTTCTCCCCAACTTGGCTTCCACAAATTCGCAACAAGCTTCCAATTATTGTTTTTCCACAATGCACCTTCACCATAGCCGATGCGTTTTCCGCGGAAATTATTACCAGCTTCAATCAAGCGCTTATCTAAAATAATGTCGCTTTCATGAGATTGCACAGAAGATTGCACAGAAGATTGCGCAGAATCCTCACCGCAGTGCGCTTTTACATAGCAAGAATCAGGAACAGCACGCAAAGCATCCTCGATTTCGCGCGCTGTTTCGCGAGTGCGATCAAGAGGAGACGAGTAGATTGCGCTAATCCCACGCATTTGCGGCACAGTTGCAATATATTGCGCAGTAGCTCTTGCCATTCGCACGCCTCGCACAGAAAGATGGAATCCCGGCAGACGCTCGTACAGCACATGATTCGGATTATCAACTTCCCCGTGACGCACAAAATGAATTGTTGTAGCCGGCATTACTAACTCCTACTTTTACTTCCAACCTTTTGGCGTATGATTCAGCGACCACTCACCCAACTTATGCGCAAAAGTATTGTCTTTAGCGGCATCATAACCAGGTTTTTGCGACTTTGTATCGTCTAAAAGCCACTTTCTAATAACAAAATTCCATATAGCTACAACTACTGTTGCAATAAGCTTGCCAATGTTTGTGCGAAGCATGTAAATTGCAGTGCCGCGCAAAGTTTGTGCCATTCCAAAAGTGCTAGCCCAAATAATCGCGTCGTTAATAAGCAAGCCAATAACCGCGGAAATAACGAAAATCAGCAATTCCAGCCAACGAGCCATGTCTTCGCGGTGCTTAAACACGTATTTCATGCTGGCAATGTAGTTAAAAATAAGCGAAATAATAAACGAAATAGTGCCTGCAGCAACATTATTTAAGTGCACAAGAAGCAACAAATTCAGAAGCGCAACATCAATAATAAGCGCGATAATTCCTACAATTCCGAATTTAACAACCTGTTCAATAAGCTTTTTCATATATTCCATTAAACACGCGACGGCTAACAATTAACATATAATTGTTACGTAATAAAACTTACTAAATTTAGCAAGGGAGCAATTATGCCAGTTATTCATACTCATGTTTCCGTAAGCACAACACCTGCCCAGCGCGACGCATTAAAAGCTGCTTACGGCAAGGCGATTAACGCAGTTCCAGGCAAAAGTGAGCATTGGCTTATGTGCCCGTTCGAAGATAATATGCCGATTTATTTTGCAGGAGACGATTCCAAACCTGCAGCTTACGTTGAAGTGAACGTTTTTGGCTCTAGCGTGCCTGGTTCGGCTTGGGAAAAGTTAACTGAGCAAATTATGGCGGCTTTGGAGAGCGAGCTTGGAGTGCCACAAGACCGCACTTACATTCGTTACACTGCAACCACCGACTGGGGTTGGAACGGCGGCAACTTCTAGGTAAAAACTGCAAAATATATTAAAGCCAATTACTTCTTAGTAGGAGCTGCCCCAACAGATTCACGCACGATGAGGGCAGTTCCTAGTTTTTTATGCGAAACAGGCAAAGCTTCTTCATTAAAACGTATTTGATCAATCAAACTTTCTGCAGCCAAACGTCCTTTCGAAGTAATTGGCTGATGAACCGTAGTTAATCTAGGCGTGCAAATTGTAGACAAAGGCAAATCATCATAACCAGTAATAGAAAGATCTTCAGGAACGCGTAATCCTTGCGCTTGAGCTGCTCCAAGCACGCCTAGCGCAATAATGTCACTAAACGACACAATCGCAGTAGGCCTACATTCAATATCAATGTCATTCCACATTTTGTTGAAAACATCAGCCCCACCCTGATATGTGCAAGGCGTTTCTATAACGGTAATCTCTTTATCTTCCGGCGATAAGTTGTGCTTTCTAAGCGCACGCACAACACTTGCCATGCGTCTACCAACTATTCCTTGCCATCCCGGATAATCAGTATGCGATTTCGTTTCAATTGCTGCAATACCAATATTCCTATGACCTAAATCAATAAGTCGATCTACTAAATCTTCAAAATCATGCTCGTCGTCGACTTCTACAGTTGGAACGTTAATAGGTTGAGCAGGATCAACAATCACTACAGGAACATGCTTATTCAAAATTTCAACAACTTCTGCACGCTCAGCTTCCAAGCCGCAAATTATAAAACCGCTTACTGCAGCTGTAGGAATAGCTTTTAACATTGAACCTCTTAATGGAGGGACAAGCATCAAAGTGTAGCCTTCCGACTGGCAAACCTGCCCAATGCCTTGAATCAAAAGTGAATAATAAGGATTTTGCAAAATCGTATCAATACCTTGCGGAAGCAACAAGCCCAAAGCATTCGAAGAATTTGTACGCAACGCTCTAGCTGTTGCACTTCGCACATATCCCATTTCTTCAGCAGTTTGCATAATATGCTCAACCGTCGCCTCAGACAGTTTTGACGGATCATTATATGCAAAAGATACTGCAGACTTGGAAACATTAGCTTTCTTTGCAACATCTTTAATAGTCACTCTACGAACATTCATAGCTTCCCCACTGCTTCACCTTCATACATTATGATGGATTTTTCTCCCATACGGTATTGATTACCTATTATACTTGGCACACCAAATAGCGCACGATCCATACGCACTGGCAAATCATCACAATTGATGTAAGCTCCAGATCCGCGATGCACTAAGCATAAGCACGCACGCCCTGAAGGCAAAGTACGCGTAACACACACAGTATGTTTACCTAAAGCAGCTACATGCTGCCTGCCATATTGGAGAGCAGCATTTTCTCTACGCAGACGCATTAATTTGCAAACTGTTTTACGAACAGATAAATTCCAAGCATTCTCATCCCAAATCATAGGAGCACGACAACCCGGATCATTTTCTCCTTCCATGCCATTTTCATCGCCGTAATACACCATAGGAGCTCCATCAGCAGCAAATAGCAGAACGTAAGCTAAATTCTCAGCGTCTTCAGCAGGTGTATCCCAAGCATATTCATGAGCCTTTGTGCGCGTAAGCAAGCGCTCAGTATCATGACTACCAAGCAAATTCAACATACAAGAGCGATGCTCTTCCGGAATATCGTTATACAAAGCATTCATGCCATCTGCAAAATCATAAGCATCCAAAGTTTCATCAGCGCAAAAACCTAGGACTAAATCACGAACAGTATAATTCATGGTTCCATCCATAAGTTCAGGAGTAAGCCATTGAGAAGGGTTACGCCATTCTTCAGCTACTAAGTATTTATCATCTCCAAAAGATTTCACTATATTATGGAAACCTTTCCAAAATGTTTTATTTACGAAATATGGAACATCTAAACGCCAACCATCAATACCACGATTCAACCAATATTTAGCAACGTTATAGTGATGTCTACGAACTTCTGGATTATATACATTCCATTTTGGCAAATAGTAGCAACCTGAACATGTTTTATAATTCGGTTCCGGATGAGACACTACAGGAAATCCCTCTACCGAAAACCAATTAACATATTGCGATTGTTCGCCATTACGCACAACATCTTGGAAAGCCCAGTGGCCTATTCCACAATGATTGAATACACCATCTAAAACTACACGAATCTGCAATTCATGAGCGCGCTTAATAAATTCATCAAAATCTGCGTCATTCCCAAGTCGAGAATCAATTTTGAAATAATCAGTAGCGTCATAGCGATGATTCGTATCTGCTTGGAAAATTGGAGTGAGGTATAAAGCATTGACACCCATATCCGCAAGATATGACAGATGCTCCCCAATCCCTTTCAAATCACCACCGAAAAAATTATCTCTAGTTGGAGATTTATCCCATGATTCTACAGGATTAGGGTTGATAGAAGCATTTGCATTTGCGAAACGCTCCGGAAAAATCTGATAAAATACACTTGATTTTACCCACTCAGGTTGCATGACTTGTTCCTAACAAATAATTAATTTTACAAATTACGAAAGTTTTATCACTTCTTCAATCTTTAAGACCCGTAGAAGCTATTCCTCGTTCAAGAGCTTTTTGGAAGAAGAAGAAAATAATAATTGATGGCAAAGTTGACGTCAAAGTTCCAGCCATTAAATAGTTCCATGAAGTACCATAACGTCCAACAAAACCGCTTAATCCGATTTGAATAGTACGCATTTCTTCTGCATTTGTAACCAGCAGAGGCCACAAGAAATCATTCCATGCAAATAGGAATGAGAATACACCAAGAGTTGCAAGAGCAGGCTTAGAAAGCGGCAGAATAACTTTAATAAAAATACCAAGACTTGAACATCCATCAATTCGTGCAGCTTCATCCAACTCACGCGGGATAGTAGTAAAATGCTGTCGCAGCAAAATAATGCCGAATACATCAGCCAAACGTGGAACTGTTAAGGCTGCCATAGTATCAATCCAACGCAACTGAGCGATAATACCGTACATAGGTATAACTGTTACGAAGGCTGGAACCATGAAAGCAGAAAGTAGCAGCACGAATAATATTTTCTTTCCAGGAAACTCTAATCGCGCAAAAGCAAAAGCTGCCATAGCATCAAACGCAAGGTGACCAATTACAATAATTGCCGACATAATCAAGCTATTAATATAATAGTTTGCAAATGGAGCGCTTTGCCAAGCATGCAAATAATTTTCCCAATGCCATGATGTTGGAATTACTGATTGAACAGCATACGTTTCGGCTTTTGTTTGCAACGAGGTTGTAAACATCCACATAAATGGAATAAGTACCGAAGCTGCACCAATAATGAGCACAATATGTCGAGCAAGATGCAATGAACGCAATCTCGTAAAGACTTTACTTATTTTCTGCATTGCTTACCTTCCATTGCACAAGAGTTACGATAAGTACCAATACCAGCGACGCTATTGCGATTGCTGTGCCATAACCAAAATTGCCTAACCTAAATGCTTGACGATACATAAACATTCCTAGTACGTCAGTGCCCCCTCGAGGACCACCTTCAGTAAACACGTAAATTAAATCAAATGATTGGAAACTACTAATCAGCGCTTGCACAACCACGAAGAATGTCATTGGTCTTAACAGAGGAACTGTAATATAACGCAGCTGTTGCCAGCTCGTAGCACCATCAAGACTTGCAGCTTCATAAGTTGACTTAGAAAGAGATTGCAAAGCAGTCAAATATAGAATGATATTAAAACCGAGGTTCTTCCAAACCGTAAGAAATATAGTAGCAAATAATGCTAGCCACTTATCGTGGAGCCAGTCGGGTCCTGCAATGCCTAGGGATGAGAGTACAGAATTTACAAGACCCGATGGATCCAACATATATTTCCACACAATTGCTACAGCCACCGAGGAGGTAACGACAGGAAGGAAATATATGGTGCGATACAATCCGCGAGCGCGAATTGGCGCATCTAGTAATACCGCAAAAATCAAGCCGGAAACAACCGATAACACAGCTACGCCAAACGCATATATAACAGTCACAGTTAGACTATTCCAAAATTCTGGATCTTGAGATAGTTTTACATAATTCTTCAATCCAATAAAATCTGGATTTGCAGAAAAACCGTTCCAGTTCGTTAAGCTCGTGTACGCTGCAGAAACAATTGGATAAAAAGTGAAGATGACGAGAATCACTAATCCCGGAAGCAACAATCCCCATGCTGTGAGAATTTGCTCCCATTTTCCTACAGTTTTACGACCATTTCGCATCAGCTTACTACTGCCACTTTTTACGTTGTCAATAGCATCTGTCTGCTTATTTTTTAGCTGTGTTATCGGGTTACGCATGATTACTTACCTTGCGCTATTACGTCGTTGACTGCTTTTTCTGCATTCTTTAATGCAGTATCAACATTTACTTCGCCAGAAAATGCTTTTTCCATTTCCTTTGCGAATGCCAACGAAATCTGTGGATATAGTTTGGTGTTCGGGCGAGTATGAGCAGTTGCCATTTGTTCAATGTATGGCAGCAAGCGAGGCTCTTTCTTCTCAACCCAAGAACGATACTCTGCGTTGCTAGCTGCACTCTTTGTTGCAGGCAGGAAGCCGGTAGATTCACACCAATCAAGAACTTGTTTATCTTGCAAGAACCAAGTCACAAATTCAGCAGCGGCTTTTACTTTTGCATCATCATTATTAAATAGCATTGCCTGTTCTCCGCCAAGGTTGGTAGATGGCTTACCACCTTCAGGGGTTGGCAATGGCGCTGCAGCAAAATCAAACGGCGGATCAGCAGCCCAAATACCTACCATCCATGAACCTTCCTGCGCAGAACCACCTTGACCTTTTTCAAACTTGCCCCATCCAGCATATGGGCTCACTCCACTTTTAATAAGATCCATCCAGAAGTTTGCAGCTTTCTTACCTGCAGGAGTGTTAAATGCTGCAGCAGAGTTATCTTTCTTTAAGAATTCGCCACCAGCTTGCCAAAGATTGACTTGGAAGTTCCAGGTAAGAGCCTCACCGCTGTCTCCTGCTTCAGTTGGCAAATCGTAACCTGGAAGACCAGTCTTATCTTTAATCTGCTTGGCCATTTGCTTTAATTCATCCCAAGTTTTTGGCGGCTTATCTGGATCTAAACCAGCCTTCTTAAATACTGTGCGATTGTACATGTACGCAAGATTATTGGCTGACATTGGAACTGATACTAAATGACCGTCAATTGAACCGAAATTCTTCAATGCTGGGTTAATATTATCAATTACTTCAGGCTTGAGAAGCTTTTTTAAGTCTGCAGATTTGCCAATTTGCGCCATTTGAGGCATCCAAATCAAATCACCTATGGCCATATCAGGCAAAGTATTTGACGTAGCAGATGCACGTAATTTTGTTAAGAAATCAGCATTAGGAACATTTGTAGTTTTAATCTCAATGTTCTTGTGCGAAGCATTAAATGCTTTTACTTTTTTATCGAAAGCATCTGCATTAGCACCATCCCAGTAGTGCCAAACAGAAACGGTTGTTTTACCTTGAGTATTACTTGTAGAGCTTGTGCCGCCACCGCATGCAGTAAGAGACAGCGCAGCAGCGAGCATCATAGAGATTGCTCCAAACTTTTTTAGTTTCAACATCGTTGTTCTTCCTTAGAAATATTTAGAGAAACTTAAAGGTTCTTGGACATACCGCCCAATGAATCATTTGATATATAGCAACGCCAGACTTATGCTGCAAACAGCGTCGTTTACTCCTTTCACTCATGAACAACCACTTTTGCTAATGCCTCAACATCGAGCATTAGACGCGTGCCTTTTGTATCTTGCTTTACTGGCTAAGCGAGAATTACTTTAGATTGCACATTATTTTGTTCGTTATTGAAATATACTAAATCGTTCCAATAAATAAGTCAAGTGCGCGTTTTAACAAAAATCGCCATATCCTGTTACGTAAAATACGCATCAAAATATGGCGATTACTATGACTATCTATACACGCTACAAAACTTTAGGATTGCTCACTAAAATTAGGTTCATCAACGTTCGACTTAGCGAAGTCAGCAGGATCGTTAAACTCAGCATTGCTTGAAGAATAATCATCGTCGCTAGCAACGCTGCCTTCAAGATCTGGGCCAGAAGCTGCACGAGCCACTTCTTCCATGCCTTTGTTGTCACATAAAACCATGCGCACATAGCCAACAACAAATCCAACAACAGCTGGGCAAACCCAAGCCATGCCAAATTCCGAGAACGGCAACCAGTTTTGAGCAACAATCAACATATCGTTCATATGCAATGCGTTGCGCAAAGCTGTTGGCGAACTATTCAAAAAGTCAAATACAGCTGCAACGCCAGTAAAACCAAGTGTCCAAGCGTACACGACTTTGGAATTTCCAAAAAGTCGACCGCACAAAGCCAAAAGAATAAGCACGATTGACAGTGGATACAAGAACATTAATACTGGAACAGCGTATTCGATGATTGCGCTCAAACCAAAGTTTGCAAGGCCGAACGAAACAAGCGTAATCAACACAGCCCAAACACGGTAGCTAGGGCCCTTAGGGAATAACTTAGAGAAGGTTTCCGAGCAGCTTACGATTAAGCCAACCGCAGTCTTTAAGCATGCAAGAGTTACAGTTGCAGCAAGCACGAATAAGCCAACGTTACCAAGATGGTAGCGTGCAACTTGCGCCAAAGTTACGCCACCGTTTTCCGCAGGTGGGAACAGCGCGCGGCTACGCACGCCAACAACAACAATCGCAACATAAATCACTGCCATAAGCAAGCAGCTAAAGAATCCAGAACGAGCAGTATTCACTGCCACATCTTTAGGATCCTTTACACCAAATTGGCGAATAGTACTAACAACCACAATTCCAAATGCCAAGCTAGCTAAAGCATCCATTGTGTTGTAGCCATCTAAGAATCCTGTAAAGAATGACTTATTAACGTAATTTCCCATAGGAGCAGCATCCGCAGAAGCGCCACTTACAGGAGAAAATAGTGCTGTAAATACCAAAATCGCTAGGAACACAAGGAAGATTGGCGTAAGAACTTTACCAACCCACGTAAGTATGCCGCTTGGCTTCATAGCAAAGAAGAACGCAAGCGCAAAGAACACTACTGAGAACAAGAATAAGTAAAGCTGACCGTTTCCATCTTGCGGAACAACGCGCTCTAAGCCAACAGTGTATGAAGTTGTTGCGCAGCGTGGGATTGCAAAGAATGGGCCGATTGTTAAATACAGCACACAAGTGAAGAACATGCCGTACTTTTTGCTAGCTTTGCTTGAAAGCTCAAAAAGACCGTTTGCGCGGCTCATTGCGAGTGCTGTAACGCCAAGCAATGGCAAGCCAACGCCAGTAACAATAAATCCTAATGCTGCAGGCGCAGAATTAGTGCCTGCATTAGCTCCAAGAAACACAGGGAAAATCAGATTTCCTGCGCCAAAGAACATGCCAAACAACATGACCGCCACGTATGCGGATTCAATAATTGTCAGGTTCCTTTTTTTCGGGGCACTGTCTGTGCTGACACTTTGTGTTGTGACGCTCATGCTTACACCTCCTATATGGTGAAAAATTGTTTAAGCATATTATTCAGCCAAATCCCTGACTTTCTTGTGGATTTAAAGCGAAAATAATATTAGGGGGTATCTTAATAAATCACATGTACTTAATCGGCATAAATTTACAATCTCGCGCGTGTCTTCTTATCAAAAAATAAGTAGGACGCTGGCATATTACCAACGTCCTACTTAATCAAAAAATGCTATACGTTTTTGCTCTAAACCTTATATAAAATAAGCAAAATCACATCTTTTCTGGAGCAGAAACACCAAGCAAATCAAGGCCTTCTGCAATTACTGTGCGCACAGCAGAGTTAAGCTTAAGCCTGGCTGCAGCACGAGCTGGCTCTGGGCACTTTGCAATGCGAGCCGCCTCACGCTCTTCTTCTGGCAAGCGATTTTCTGGGTCGCTTAACTCCATTGGCACTACGCGCTCAAGGTTGTACCACTTGTGGTAGCTTGCGGCCAAATCCTCAAGATAATGCGCAACGCGGTGAGGAGCGCGCAAATCGCCAGCTTGTGCCAAAGCAGCAGGCCATTGCGCCAAAGCAGCCAACACTTCGCCGTCTGCCTCGGTATTAAGCAAGCTTAAATCGGCTCCATCTGCACTAATTCCAGCATCTGCAGCGTTACGAGCTACATTGCAGCTGCGTGCGTGAGCGTATTGCACGTAGTACACAGGATTATCGTTGCTGTGAGAAGCAAGCAAATCCAAATCAATATCAACGCTTGTGTTGTAGTCGGTGCGTGCAAGCGAGTAGCGCGAAGCATCAACGCCAATTGCATCAACTAAATCGTCAATCGTAATAACGTTTCCAGCGCGCTTGCTCATGCGCACTGGCTTGCCATCCTTCATAACGTTTACAAGCTGACCAATAAGAATCTGCATGTTTTCGCCTGGCTTATCTCCAAAAGCCGCGCACATTGCCATCATTCTGCCAATATAGCCGTGATGATCAGCGCCGAGCATGTAAATTGCTACGTCTGCAGGATTCTGATCACGGTGACGCTTGTTGCGATAGTATGCAATATCTGCAGCGAAGTAGGCGTAATTGCCGTCGGACTTAATAATTACGCGATCCTTATCGTCTCCATGCTTGGTGGATTCAAACCAAGTTGCGCCATCTTTTTCAAAAATATCTCCACGCTCACGCAAGTCTGTAATAGCGCGCTCAACTTCGCCATCTTCATACAGGCTGTTCTCGTGGAACCACACGTCAAAACCAACACGAAAATCGCGCATTGACTTGCGAATTTCCGCAAACATCATTGGAACTGCGCGCTTTCGGAACTCTTCTCGCTGCTCGGAATCACCTTCGCCAAGCGGCAAGCCTTCCTCGTCTTTACCAAGATCGACTCTAGGCAAAGAAAGAATATCAACGCCGTCTGCTTGCGATTCTTTTATAACAGCATCCGCGATTTCGTTAATATACGCGCCTTTGTAGCCGTCTGCAGGCGTTTCTTCGCCATGAGCTGCAGCAACTAAAGACTTTGCAAAACGGTTGATTTGCTCGCCGTGATCGTTGAAGTAGTATTCGCGCACAACTTTTGCGCCGTTCGCTTCCAAAACTCGAGCCATGGAATCGCCAACCGCAGCCCAGCGAGTTCCACCAATATGAATTGGACCAGTTGGATTTGCGGAAACAAACTCAAGATTCAAAGTTTTGCCGCTTAAATGCGTATTTTTCCCAAAATCCGCGCCCTGCTTTAAGACTTCGTCAACAACAGCCGCGGCAGACGCAGAATCAAGCGTTATGTTAATAAAGCCAGGGCCTGCCACTTCTACGCGCGCAATACCTTCCGCATCTTGCAAACGCTCGGCAAAAAGTTCCGCTAAATCGTGAGGCTTCATACCAGCTTTTTTAGCGAGCTGCATAGCAACGTTCGTAGCCCAATCGCCGTGCGCGCGATCTTTTGGTCGCATAACTGCAAGTTTTTCGGCAGCAGGAATCAAATCTTCTGTTAGACTGCCAGCTTTACCGCTTGCTACTAAATCTTTAGCAATTTTTTCAATTAATTCACTTAAGCTTTCTGGATTCATGGTTTACAGTCTAGCGTTACCGCGCGATGCTTAGCGATTAAATACACAAAAAGCGCTGGAGTCGAAGGTTGACTTCCAGCGCTTTTGTTTTGCGATTAACTATTTTCGATTACTGGCGATTACTTCTTTTTTGCAGGAGCTTCGCCGAGTTCGCTTTGAGCAACAGAAACGTTTACGTTAGTTGCATCAGATTCCGCAGATTCAGAATCAGAAGAATCTCCAGCATCTGCAGCCTTAACAGCGTTAAGCTTTACTTCTCCAGTAACGCGACCCGCTTCCGCAACGTCTCCCAAAGTCTCTTCAACAGACTTGTAAGCGTTTTCTGCAACGTTCAAAGTCACTTGCAAAATAGGAGTCTTCATAGAAACTTTTGCTTCAGACTTAATCTTTCGCAAAGTAGCCAAAGCCTCGCCCGCGTAAGCCAAAGTGTCTGCAGAAACACCGTTTGCAGCAGCCTCATATGCCTTAGCGCATGGCCAGCTTGCACGATGCACAGAACCTTCGCCGTCGTGCATCCAACTCCACACTTCTTCCGTAGCGTAAGGCAAGTAAGGAGCAAGCAGGCGAGCCAAAGCGTCGAGCGCAAGACCAAGAGTTGTGCGAGCAGACTTTACAGCAGCTTCACTTGGAGTGCGTCCAGTGGATTCTGCAGTACCGTAAGCACGATTCTTTGCAAGCTCGATGTAATCGTCGCAGAACTCCCAGAAGAAGGTTTCGATTGCTTCCAAAGCCTTGGAATGCTCGTAAGATTCAAGCGCATCAGTTGCGGTACGAATAACGGATGCAAGCTTTGCCATAACAGAGCGATCCAAAACTTCCGTAACGTTTGCAAAATCCCAATCCGCGCTAGCAGGCTCCAAAACTTGATGTTCATCGTTTTCTCGGCCAATCGCGAGCGCAAACTTAGTAGCATTCAAAAGCTTAATCGCAAGGCGGCGGCCAATCTTCATCTGGCCTTCGTCGTAAGTTGCATCCAAGCCAAGTTTTGCAGAAGTCGCCCAGTAGCGCACAGCATCCGCACCAAACTCTTCAATTGGCTTATTTGGTACAACAACGTTTCCCTTAGATTTAGACATCTTCTTGTGGTCTGGGTCCAAGATCCAGCCAGAAAGCGCAGCGTGCTTCCAAGGCAAGCAGCCGTTTTCAAGATACGCGCGGTCAACCGTGCTAAACAGCCAAGTACGAATAATATCCTGGCCTTGTGGACGCAAATCCATTGGGAAAGTAGCCTTAAACAAAGCCTGGTTTTCCTCACCTGGCTCTTCCCAACGAGTCACAATTTGTGGAGTTAAGGAAGATGTGGCCCAAGTGTCCATAATGTCTTGCTCGGCAGTAAAGCCATTTGGCTGGTTACGCTGAGATTCATCAAAGCCTTCTGGAACGTCAATAGTTGGATCGATTGGCAAACGATCTTCGCTAGGAGTCAAAGGATGCTCGTAATCCACTTCCCCATTTTCGTTTACTGGGTACCAAAGTGGGAATGGCACACCAAAGAAGCGTTGGCGAGAAATAAGCCAGTCGCCATTCAAGCCATGAACCCAATTCTCGTAGCGCACGCGCATAAAGTCTGGGTGGAAGTTAAGTTCCTTGCCGCGCTCAATAAGCTCAGCGTTTAACTTTTCGTCCGTACCGCCGTTCTTTAAGTACCATTGGCGAGAAGTGACGATTTCCAAAGGTTTATCGCCCTTTTCGTAGAAGTTCGTCATACGCTTTGTTGGCTTTGGATCGCCTTCCATATCTCCAGCAGCTTGCAAAGCTTCAACAACTTCTTTACGAGCGGAGAAGGTGGTTTTACCAGCAATTTTCTCAAACATTTCACGGCCAGACTCGTCCGTAATCCAATCAGGAGTTGTCATCACAATGCGACCGTTTCGCTGAATGATTGGTCGAGTTGGAAGATTCAAGTCGCGCCACCACTCAACGTCTGTTACGTCACCGAAAGTGCAGCACATTGCAATGCCAGCACCCTTGTCCATTTGAGCAGCAGAATGAGCCAAAATCGGAACCTTCACCTTAAATAGCGGTGAGTAAACTTCCTGACCAAAGTACTTCTTGTAGCGCTCATCTTCTGGATTTGCAATCAAAGATGTGCAAGCAGCAAGTAATTCTGGGCGCGTAGTTTCAATATAAATTGGCGTACCATCTTCGAAACGGAACGCAATCTTATGGTAGAAACCAGGATATTCGCGCGATTCAAGCTCAGCTTGAGCAACAGCAGTCTGGAATGTAACATCCCACAAGCCTGGAGCATCTTTCTGATACGCTTCTCCGCGAGCAAGATTGCGCAAGAATGCTTTTTGTGCAACTCGGCGAGGCTGCTCGCCAATCGTGTGGTAAGTTTGCGACCAGTCCACAGAAAGACCGAGCCTACGCCACAAAGCTTCAAACAGCTTCTCATCTTGAGAAGTTAAGCGTTCGCAAAGCTCAATAAAGTTCTGTCGGCTTACAGGAACCTGATCTTTTGCCTCAATCTTCTTACCTTCAGTGCCTTCAAAAGGCGGCTTAAAATCAGGATCATATTTAAGCGAAGTGTCTACGCGCACGCCGTAATAGTTTTGCACGCGACGCTCTGTTGGCAAGCCGTTATCGTCCCAACCCATTGGGTAGAACACGTCAAAGCCTTGCATTCTCTTATAACGCGCAATCACATCCGTATGCGTGTAAGAGAATACGTGACCTACGTGCAAGTGGCCACTAACGGTTGGAGGTGGAGTATCAATAGAATATACGGCCTTGCGGTCGCGGGAATTGTGGAAAGCGTAAGTCTTGGCTTCTTCCCAATTATTACGCCACTTGTCTTCAAGACCATCAACACCAACCTTGTTAGGCAATGGTGTTAAATGTGCGTGTTTTACTGCGTTATTATCCTGTTCACTCATGAACTGAATATTAGAAACTCAGTTCGACAACGCAAATCTTACTCTTTCTACTTCACGCTTACATCGTGCAATGGAAGAAGCTGATCAGTCATATTCTTTGTGTAACCGCTTATATTAGATTTCACAGCCATTATGCTTTTACGAGCATAAAGCCAGTGTGCTGCAGCATTATTGCTTACTTCACGCGCATAAGCACGAACGTTTGCTTCATATTCGGAAGCATTTCTTGAGTGGACTGCATTCGCCCAAGCCTGCTGAGCTCGAGAATCCTGCAAAACAAACGGCGAGCCACTTTCTGCAAAAGCACCTTCATCTAAAGTATTACTCAAAGTTGTAAGAGCAATATCATATTTGCCTTCGCTTATACGCTGTTGCAAAGTTTTTTGATCAACCTCTTCAAGATTGACCTTAAAACCGCTTACAGAGCTAATTTGCTTAGACAGTTCGCGGCCAACATCGCCTTCACCTTGCGGAACAAGGAAGCTAATAGTTCCTAAATAACTTGAGCTGAAGTAATGGAAAAGTGGGCCAGCTTTTGCAGGATTATAAGGATACAATCCAGTTAAATCTTCATATCCTGTTGAAAGAGGATCAATAGGTCCGCCTACAGGAACACCACCATTACCATCAGCAGCCATCACTGTTTGCACATTCATAGCGTATCTAGCAGCTTTACGCGCTTGCTCATCGCAGAAAATAGATGCAACAGTCGAGTTAAATGCAAGGAATCGAACGCGAGTGCTTTGGCCTTCAACCATTTTTGTATCCGCAATAGCAGCAAGACGCTTGTTTTCATTGCCTTCAAGCGGAACAGCCATCTGAATATTGCCTTTCCCCATAGCATCTGCCAAAGCGGTATCACTATCAAAATATTGCAAAGTAATACTTGCGCAAGATGCAGGCGTACCCCAATATCTATTATTGCGCACAAGCACCAAAGAATGTCCTTTATTGTAACTGCTAACAGTAAAAGGACCAGTTCCTAAAGCACCATTCGCATAATCAATAGCAACAGCTTTAGTGTCATACACTATTCCAGCTCTACCCGAAAGTCGACGTAAAAGTAAAGCGTTAGGCTTTGTGAGCGTAAAAACTACAGTATGATTATCTGGGTTAGCAACTGTTTTAATAGTGTTTAAAGCTTCATAACCTGGATAATTATTAGTAATTCCTTGCTGCAATGATTGCAACACAGAATCAGAATTCATAACGTCACCGTTGGAAAATCGCACACCTTGGCGCAAATTAAAACGATACGTTAATCCATCTTGAGAAACATCCCAAGATTGTGCCAAGCCAGGCTGCAAACTGTTATCGTCACCACGTTTTACGAGAGTTTCATACACGTTGCCAATTAACGCCTGCTGCAAAGAATCGCTGCTATCTTTACGAATATCAAGAGAATCCGGAGCCGTTCTTAAACCGACTTTTAACACCGAATTACCAGCAGGATGCGTAAAAGAATCAATAGGCGAACGCCCTTGGTATATCTGCCATCCAAGCCACAAAACACCAATCATTACTACAGAAACAACCATGAATACAACCCATGGAACCCAACCTGCACTAGAACGACCATGAGATGATCTGTAAGTACGATATGCGTATTTGCCTGTTCTTGACATAGTTCATAGTTTATATCAACAACTGAATGTAGAACAACACGCAATTGCCCTAAATGAATATATTAGACGAAGGACATGTTGTTTTTAGAGGGCATGAAGCGCACTTAGGATTGCGAGCAGTGCATATTTTTCTGCCGTGCAAAATAAGACGGTGAGAAAGATTAGTCCAATCTGCAGGCTCAAAATAAGATGTTATTTCCTTCTCAATAGATTCTGGATTTGCATACTTTTTAGACTTATTGCAATCTTTACGCCAACCTAAACGGCCTGTGACGCGTATTACGTGAGTATCTACAGGGAAACCAGGCAATCCAAAAGCGTTTCCTCTAACAACATTAGCCGTTTTACGACCAACTCCAGGCAAAGATGTTAAATCTTCCATTCTTGAGGGGACTACGCCATGAAAAGCGCTTTCCAAACGTACAGACAGCGCAATAATATGCTGAGCTTTTACTCGATAAAATCCAAGAGGTTTAATAATAGATTCGACTTGCTCAACTGAAGCAGCAGAAAGCGAACGTGAATCTGGAAAAGTATCAAAAAGTTCCGGAGTTACAGAGTTAACTCGCTTATCGGTTGTTTGAGCGCTTAAAACAGTAGCAATAAGCAGCTCAAAAGGATTAGAAAAATTAAGCGCACATTTAGGATCAGGTATTTCCTTGCAAAGAAGATCATACTCTTCGTGTATACGCGCAAGTTTTTCCTGTTTTGATTCTTTCATACTATAAATTTATAAGTTCGTTGAAGAAGCATCTGAATCGCTTGGAGCATCTTCATCCGCATCGCTATTTTCTTCCGCCTCAGACGGATCAAAACGATACCCAACATTTCTTACCGTACCAATTAAATGCTCGTACTCAACACCAAGCTTAGCGCGAAGACGTCGAATATGAACGTCAACCGTTCGAGTGCCACCGTAGTAGTCGTATCCCCAAACTTCCTGAAGCAAATGTGCTCTAGTAAACACTCTCCTAGGATTCTGCACAAAATACTTTAGTAATTCAAATTCTTTATAAGCTAAATCAACAGGATGGCCATGCAAGCTCACGGTATAACTGCGCATATCAACAACAAGATCACCCGAGCGCATTGTTCCATCGTCAACAGCAGAATCACTAATTTGAGAATCTTGAGATTGCGCAAACGACCCATTACTTGCAATACGCTGAGAAGCTAAGCGCAATCTTCCTTCTACTTCTGCAGGTGAAGCGCTTGTAAGAACAACGTCATTAATATTCCACGAGGAATTTACTACAGTAAATCCACCTTCTGTAAGAACTAATACGACTGGAACTGTAATATTTTCAGCGCGCAAAAGAGCGCATAAAGATTTAACCAAAGCCAAATCTTCACGAGCATCAATTAGAAGAACTGTTTGCGCAGGAAGTTTAGATAAACTCGCAGAATCTAATGAAAGGACGCGCACTCTATGAGAAAGCAGCGCTAGCGAAGGCAAAACAGTTGCCGGAGAAGCGCACGAAGTCATCAACGTAATATCGGTCATGTGATGCCTCCAGCCAACAAATAATGCAATGCCAAATACAAGCCTTTACAGGAATTGTAAACCATGCTACGAAAAATATCGACTTACCTTTAATTTATTTCGCGTAAAGTTGCGTCAACAATACAGCAATTCAAAAGTTCTGTGTAATCAACAAGCACAAACAATAAGTGCAGGTTGTAAGCTACATTAGTAATAAGAAATAAGTAATATGCATCAAGTTTATACACATATTACTATTCATAAGAGCGAATATTTACCTTAAATAGGAGTGCTATGAGCGACGAAACACATATCTGCAATAAACAAGTGCAGAACGATGCTACTTCTTGTACTAGCACTCAAAAACAAGCACATATTCCTCACACTAATTTTCTAGCAATGATTGCAAGCCAGATTTTTGTTGTGATACTAATTGCAGGAGCATCTGCACTACCAATAGCAACAGCAAAAATAACTCTTGTTATTTGTGCGCTTATACTTTTAACTTTCCTTACTTTTTGGCCTCTGCACGGAAATGTTATTGATCGAGCTATTGCTTTACTATCCTGCATAGCTTCAGCATGGTGCGCAACTCTTGCGCTAAAAGGCTGGCTTCCACAAAGCGTTATTATTGACAATGAAACTGTTTCAATGAGTAAATTCATTGCAGCAATACGGCCTTATGAGCGTTGGGCTGTGTCGTTTGTGCTAATTCTTGTAGCAGCAACATTCATAACTTTCTTAAGACAAATGCTACGCGAAAACCGCACAAATTTAGTTAGAAACCTTTCTCACACTCTAACAGCAAGTATTGCTTGTGCAGCTCTTCCTGGCTGGATGTTTTTGCCTTCTATTATTAGATTTATGCCATCTTTGCGCAACACAGACGGCGGAATATTTGTTGCTGCACTATGCATATTGATGGTAATTTTGCTTTCCGGACTTTCGTATTTGTGGGTTAGGAATAATTGCAAAAATTACTACGAAAATAACGTAACTCGCGACGTTGCTATTTCGTTACTTCCAATAATGTTTTCAGGAATGTTGATTTATATTGCGGGACTTGGTATGCTGTTAGTTGCATGAAAATGCATTATAGGTTTCCCCTGTGAGTTTATTTTTTTAACTATTTTTTCCATGAACTCGCAGGGGATTTTTTATTCAGAAAGCAAAACCTACTTTTCGCTTTCTTCCAAACGCTTGCGAGCTGCGACGATTTCCTTCTCAGCCTGATCTACACCAGCCCAGAAGTCACCAGGAAGGACTTCCTTACCCGGCTCCAAAGCCTTGTACTGCTCGAAGAAGTGCTTAATTTCTGCCTTGTGATATTCGTTCACATCATCGATATCCTTGATATCGTCGAAACGAACGTCTGCTGGAACGCACAAAACCTTATCGTCTCCGCCAGCTTCATCAACCATGTGATACAAACCAACAGCGCGGCACTCAACAACGCATCCTGGGAATACGGAGTTTGGAATCATAACAAGAGCGTCAAGAGGGTCACCATCTTCGCCCAAAGTTCCTTCAATGTATCCGTAATCATCTGGGTAACCCATTGCAGTGAAAAGTGTGCGATCCAAGAAAACACGACCGGTTTCGTGATCCACTTCATACTTGTTCTTAGAACCACGTGGGATTTCTACCACAACGTTAAAAGTTTCTGCCATTTTGGCTCCTTTATTATCTTTAATAACAATTGACACAACTGTTATATTTCACTTTAGCGCGCACTAAAGAAAGCATTATTTCAAAACACGCTTTGAGGTTCAAAAGTGTCGAAAGACACAGTTATTATGGCTCTGTTTTACACACAATATGTGCACACACAAAAGCATGGTTGACGAAGCGCAGGCAAGATGACAAAGAAGAAACGCGTGAATACTTCCACTGTTTCACCGGCCAATAGAAACTTCCGCCAAAAGGAAGCTGAGGCCGCAAATAATGCTAGTAAAACACTCGTAAATAAAAAGCTTGCAAATGAAAGCGCTAAATCAACTAATACTGTTAGTGAAGTAAAAAATCAGATTGAATCTAAACGGAATCCTGCAATAGATGGCTTGCGCGCTTTAGCAATTATTGGAATTGTTTGCTTCCATATGCGTCCAAGCACACTTTCTGGAGGATTTTTAGGAGTAACGCTATTTTTAGTTTTAGCTGGATACTTTTGTACACATTCAATACTTCGCTATTTAGACTCTCAAAAAAGTGCCGAAACTAGCAGCAGCACAAGCGCTAACACAAACGGAAACATAAGTAGCAATGCAAACAGCATTGAGAAAAGTAAAACAAAAACTGGCGAATTTAAAAGATTAATCACTTGCTACTTTAACTACATTTGGCATCGTTTAAAGCGAATTTGGCCACCAACACTTGGAATTATTGGAGTTAGCGCACCAATAATGTGGCTTTTTTCGCCAAGTCTACTTCCAAAATTACAAGCGGATGCTTTTTCTGGAGCTGGCTTCTTTAGCAACATAATGTACGTTGCGCGCAAACTATCGTATTTTGAGCAAACAGGATTACCTTCCCCAATTAAACACTTATGGTATCTTGGCTTAATCATGCAAGCATTCGTTGTGTGGCCACTTATTCTTACGGCCCTCGTGAAGCTTGTTAAACGCGCAATTACTCGCATGTATATTACTGCAGGATTGGCGATACTTTCTACAATACTTACGTTTACCTTTGCCTACATGTTTGGCGATTACACTACTCCAGCTCGCGTCTATTATTCTCTTGACACAAGAGCATCGGAATTCTTGCTAGGAGCAATGCTGGCAATGTATGGGGCTTGGTTTACCAAACATTCATTACACGCTTGGATTATTCGCGTATTTTATTGGATTCGTGGCAATAAGCATGCAATAGTTAAGATTTCCACAATATTGCCGAAATCTGGTATTACTAGCTCTTCTTCAAACGAAACTTATGCTGAAAAGAACACAAGCAACAAGCAGGTTGATGAAAATGCTGCAAAATCTCCTGCTGAAAATAGTATTCCAGAAGATTTGCGAGCTGGATTACAAATTGATTTGTCTGACAATGCTGAAATTTTGCAAGACGACTACAAGAATACAGATTTAGAAGATTCTTCTAAATCTGAAATACACGAACTTCCAGATAACGTATTTACCGCTCCAAAAACAGTGTTTTACAACCCTTTGCACGCGTGGCAAAGATCCTTAATAGGTATTGTTACAACAATAGTTCTGATTTTGTGCTTTGTTTATGCAGACGGCACATCCTCAGCGTTTACTTTTGGTGGATACACAATAACCGCTGCGGTCTGCGCGCTAATACTGTGGTCTTGCACTCAGACTGATAATATTTGCTCAAGAATTTTCGCATTTGCGCCGTTATCTTATCTTGGAAAGCGCGCATTTGCTATTTATTTAGTACACTTCCCAATTTTGGAATTGTGCAATCCTGCCACAAGAACAACAACTGTTTCTTGGGAAGAGCAGATTTTGCAAGCTGTAGTAATTGTTGCAGTAGCAGAATGTTTCTATCAACTATTTGAAAAACAAACAGAAAAATATCTGCAAAAATTAGTACATTTCGTAGCATTAGCAATAGTTTGCGTAATAACTATTTTCTTAATTGCTTTGCCGTTGAATTGGAATAGTATTGCTCAACAACGCGCAATACAAATTCGACCAGAACTAACTGTAAATGCTGCTAAAAGTGCTGAAGCAGAAAAAACAAAAACTAATAAAAAGGCAAACGCATCCGCTTCAAATAAGAAAACAAAAGGATTGCACAAGTCTGTAGTAAAACAAGCGCTTCCGCCAACACCATCAAAGCATCCTGTGCTTTTCCCAATTGCAGAAAAAGTTCCGCAAAATCTTTCCGCATCACACACTCGTATTGATAAAAAGCACAACACTTGCTCAGTAAACTTAACTATGGTAGGCGACTCTATTACCGAAGGCGCAAAACCATACTTGCTACAAGTAATGCCTAATGCCTATATTGACGGAAAAGTAAGCAGGCAGATTTTCCACGGAGCTGACGAATACGCTCAAGATATTTCGAACAAACATGCTGGGGATGTTGTTATTTACGCGTTAGGAACAAACGGCCCGCCTCACGACGACAGCGTTCTTCAGCACATGGTAGATGTTGCTAAGGGTAAGCCTGTTTATTTCGTTACAACTAGAGTTCCACAGCCATGGCAAGACGTTACCAACGACCGCCTTCGTAAGTTTGCTCAAACGCATCCTAATGTTGGCATTATTGACTGGAATGGTTTCAGCAAAGATCATTCTGAATATCTAACTGACGATGGCGTGCATTTAACCCCAGTTGGCGGTCCAAAATACGCAAAAATGATTCGACTCGCGCTATGCGGAGCCTGATTTATCAATAACGCGAATTTTGGCATAACTACAAGTATTTTGCGCACGATACAAGCAAATCCTATAACGAATCTCAATGAAAATAACGACTCGTGTAGGAAAAATAGCAGCGAAATATTACGATAGTATGTATGACTGAGTTGAGGATTCCTTTTAACACGCAACACACTGCTGATGATGCGTCTGCGTGGACGAACCCATTACGAGATCCTAGAGATTTACGTTTGGCTCGCATTGCCGGCCCGTGCAGTTTAGTAATTTTTGGTATTACTGGCGATTTAGCACGCAAAAAACTTATGCCAGCCGTATACGACTTGGCTAATCGAGGGCTTTTACCACCAGGATTTGGTTTAACTGGTTTTGCGAGAAGAGACTGGACTGATGAGCATTTCGTAAATTTTGTGCGCGAAAATATTGAGCAACACTGCCGCACACCATTTCGTGAGTCAACTTGGATTAATCTTGCAAAAGGAATACGCTTTGTGCGCGGCACTTTTGACGACGCGTCTGCGTTTGAACGTTTAAGCAAAACAGTAAATGAATTAGATAGAGATCGCGGCACGCGCGGAAACCACGCATTTTACATGTCTATTCCTCCTTCAAGCTTCCCTATTGTTGCTCAACAGTTGGCAGCGTCTGGACTTTCTCACTCTTCCGAGCACGCGTGGCGTCGCGTAATTATCGAAAAGCCTTTCGGACATGATTTAACGAGCGCTCGCGAATTAGACCGCGTTGTTTCAGAAGTTTTTGATCCTAATTCCGTATTTAGAATCGACCATTACTTAGGTAAGGAAACCGTGCAAAATTTGCTGGCTTTCCGTTTTGCCAACGCAATGTACGAGCCAATTTGGAACGCAAATTATGTTGATCACGTGCAAATTACGATGGCTGAAGACATTGGTATTGGCGGGCGTGCCGGTTATTACGATGGCATTGGTGCTGCGCGCGATGTTATTCAAAACCACTTGCTTCAACTTATGGCTCTTACTGCTATGGAAGAGCCTGTAAGTTTCCGCGCTAGCGATTTGACTGCTGAAAAAACGAAAGTTCTATCCGCAATCCGACTACCTCAAGACTTGGCTGCCAATACTGCTCGAGGACAGTACGCAGCAGGCTGGCAAGGATCTTACAAAGCAGTTGGTTACTTGGAAGAACAAGGAATCGACCCTAAAAGCACTACTGAAACGTATGCTGCTGTGCGACTAGACGTTGACACTCGCCGATGGGCTGGAGTGCCATTCTATTTGCGCACTGGCAAACGTTTAGGCAAACGCGTTACAGAAATTGCCGTGATTTTTAAGCGCGCTCCGCACTTGCCGTTTGAATCAACTGCTGTTCGAGAGCTTGGTAGCAATGCTATTGTGATTCGCGTGCAGCCAGATGAGGGCGTTACTATGCGTTTTGGAGCGAAAGTTCCTGGCGGAACTGCTATGGAAGTCCGCGACGTTTCTATGGACTTTAGTTACGGACGTTCATTTACTGAAAGTTCACCTGAAGCTTATGAGCGTCTGATTCTTGACGTTCTTCTTGGCGAGCCTCCACTGTTCCCAACTACTGAAGAAGTAGATTTGAGCTGGAAGATTCTCGATCCTATTGAGGAATTTTGGAGTTCACTTGGCACACAACCACAGCCGTATCGCGCTGGAACTTGGGGTCCTAAGGAAGCAGACGACATGCTTGCTCGTAATAATCGCCATTGGAGGCTGCCATGATTATCAACCTTCCTGATACTAATACCAGTAAAATTTCGCAAAAAATCGACGAATTGCACGAAGAGCGTGGAGAATCCGCAACTGGGCGCGTGCTTACTCTTTTAATAGACACAGATCTTCAAGAATTGGAACATGCTCTCGAAGCTGCTAATGCTGCGAGCCGCGAGCATCCTTGCCGCGTTATTGCTATGGTTCGCGACTGGTCTAGCGAACATGCTGCTGAGCGCGGAGAAATTGTGCCAAATCTTGACGCTCAAGTGCGTTTTGGCGCTGATGCTGGAGCTGGCGAGATTATTATTTTGTATCCGCATAACGGTTTGGTTCGCCACCCGGATACGCTTGTTATTCCGCTACTTGTGCCAGATGCGCCGATTGTTGCGTGGTGGCCGACGAACGCTCCGGAAGACCCTGCTCACGATTTGCTTGGAGCTATGGCAAGTAGCAGAATTACTGATGCTCAGCGCGCAGACGACACTCTTAAAACTGTTCAAAACTTGCGCAAAAACTGGTCTCCGCAAGACGCAGACTTATCTTGGACGCGTTTAACTCCTTGGCGCGCGTTACTTGCTTCTATGCTCGATCAGCCTCCGCATTTGCCAATTACTAGCGCAAAAGTTACTGGCCCTACGCACTATGTTTCTTTGCATTTACTGGCAGCTTGGCTTAAGAGCAGTTTGCGAGTGCCTGTAGAAATAGTTGAGAATCCTGAGGCTAAAGCTATTACTTCCGTAACTTTAGAGCGTGAGGATGGCACTTTGTCTCTTACTCGCCCTGCTGGCGGAGATCAGGCTTTAATTAGTCTTCCCTATCAGACCGCTCAACCAATTGCGCTTCCTATTCGCACCTTGGATGATTGCTTAAGTGAGGAATTGCGACGAATTGATCCGGACGAAATTTACGCACAGCTGGTTCGAGATAATCCTGCAGAAAACAATTAAGTCTATAAAAATACACAACGCGTGAAACAACTTGTGAAACAACGTATGAAACAGCGTGTGAAACATTTTTAACGGCATAAAGGAATAATTATGACAGATAATGAAGTTACTTTTGCACACAACGCAAGCGTTTACGGCTACAATAACCCCGACGTACTTTCAGCCGTTGCAGCTCAGCGCTTGGCAATTCTTCTTATGGAGTCACAAGCTAATGTGCAAAATCTCGACAAGCCATTCCATTTACTTATTACTGGCGGTACGGATTCGATTCGCATGTTCCAAATGCTTGCCAGCAATCCGCTTTTAACGGTGATTGATTGGGATTTAGTGCATATTTGGTGGGCAGATGAGCGTTTCGTAGCTTACGATAGTGAGGATCGTAACGCACGCAAAACTCGCGAAGCGCTGCTTGACTTACTTACTTCTCACAAAGCTTTGGCAGAATCTCATATTCACGAGATGCCTGCAGATGAGCGTAGTGCGGAAGAAATTGCAGCAGCCAGCGACGCTGAAAATGACGCTATTTTAGATGCTGCAGCGCGCGACTATGAGGAAGAAATTACAGGATTACTTGGGCCAGAGCCAGTATTTGATTTAGCAATTCTTGGCATGGGCCCGGACGCGCATATGGCTTCGCTTTTCCCGGGATTGCCGCAGGTTAATAATCGCGAGCGCATTGTTGTTGGAGTAAACCACTCCCCTAAGCTTCCGCCAATGCGATTGTCGCTTACAGTTCCTGTGCTGGCTCACAGTCGCCGCACTTGGTTTTTGACTGCCGGAGCAGAAAAGGGCGCTGCTTTAATGAATTCACTTTCGGGAGCTAATAATCCTGAATATCCTGCGTCTTTTGCAAACGGAACTGAGGAAATCTCTTGGCTAACCACCGCAAGCACACTGCAAGCTGCTATTGAATAACTGCATAAAATTCAGCAACAAAATATATTAAAAAGAATAAAATAAAATACAGGCCTTTGCATTATTATGCAGAGGCCTGCTTATTCTAAATATTATTTGTTTTAATCTTGCTTTACTTCTGGACGATTAGAATCTGCCCACAAAGTGTGGAATACGCCCGGCTCGTCAATTCGGCCGTAAGTGTGAGCGCCGAAGAAATCGCGCTGAGCCTGAATAAGCGAAGCTGGCAAGCGCTTGGAACGCAAACCATCGTAGTAGGCAAGCAAGCTAGAGAATGCTGGCACAGGCACACCATGCTCAACTGCGCGCGCAATAACACGACGCCAAGCAGCCTGCGACTTTTCAATAGCATCCTTAAAGTACGGTGCAAAAAGCAAAGAAACGCTTGCTTCACCGGACTCAAAAGCCTCAGAAACGCGGTTCAAGAACTGAGCACGAATAATGCAGCCGCCTCGCCAAATACGAGCAACAGCAGCCTGGTCAATCTTCCAATCATGCTCAATTGCAGCAGCCGCAATCTCATCGAAGCCCTGAGCATAAGAAACAATCTTAGAAGCGTACAAAGCTTGACGAATATCCTCAATAAACGCCTTACGCTCAGCATCATTCAAATCAAAATGAACATCCGGGCCAGTCAAACCCTGGCTTTCAGCAGCTTCACGCAATGCAACTTGGCTAGAAAGTCCGCGAGCAAACACAGCTTCAGCAATACCCGTAACCGGTATTCCAAGCGAAAGAGCAGACTGCACAGTCCAAGTGCCAGTGCCCTTCATGCCAGCGTGATCCACCATCATCTCAACTAAAGGCTTACCAGTCTTAGCGTCTTTCTGGCGAAGCACATCCGCAGTAATCTCAATCAAATAAGAATCAAGCTCACCCTTATTCCACTCGCTAAACACGTCTGCAATTTCGTCGGACTTCATGCCCAAACCGCGAAGCATTAAATCGTAGCTTTCAGCAATAAGCTGCATATCCGAGTACTCGATGCCATTGTGAACCATCTTTACAAAGTGACCAGCACCATCGGTACCAATATGCGTTACGCAAGGCTCGCCTTCTGCAACAGCC
Organism: Gardnerella sp. DNF00753; assembly: GCF_049244275.1. NCBI lineage: Bacteria > Bacillati > Actinomycetota > Actinomycetes > Bifidobacteriales > Bifidobacteriaceae > Gardnerella > Gardnerella sp. DNF00753. Next base: position 153,622 of record NZ_CP058393.1, on the reverse strand, counting down.
GCAATAGACTTCAAAATAGGTCCAAGAGTCTTCCAAGATTCTTCAGTTCCACCAGGCATCATCGAAGGGCCGCGCAAAGCTCCTTCCTCGCCTCCAGAAACACCGCAACCAACATAATGAAGACCGCGCGCACGAATGCTGCGCTCTCTGCGAATCGTGTCTTCAAAATAAGAGTTTCCGCCATCGACGATAATATCTCCAGGCTCCATAGCATTTGCAAGCTCTTCAATAACAGCATCCGTAGGAGCGCCAGCTTTTACCATAATAATCGCCGTGCGCGGACGCTTTAGAGAGGCCACAAATTCTTCAACAGTTTTAGCTGGAACGAAAGCACCCTCAGTGCCGTGCTCATTCATTAACGTTTCAGTTCGCGAATAATGACGATTATAAACTGCCACAGTATTTCCGTGATGCGCAAGATTTCGCGCTAAATTAGATCCCATTGCAGCCAAGCCAACAACGCCAATATTTGCCTGAGCTTGAGTCATTACGACACCTCTTATCTTGTTGTTATATTTTCGTTTCTGCGTTACTCCCCTTCAGGAAACACACTTTTTAATTTTATCGGCCTATATGCACAAGATTTTCGATGCAAAAAATGCAAGTTACACTAAGTAAATTTTGTGATATAAATTACATTTTTAATACAAACAAATCGTTCTCAAAATCTCCAAAAAAGTACGACACGCTTACAAACACGCGGATTCTGTAAATATAAACAATAACTATATGTAGTGTTTGAATAATCGACACACCACTACAAATAGTAATTATGAGTAGTATGCTGACTTTTGGCTTTTGTGCTAACACCGCGGAATCTAACGATTCCCCATCACCAGAGGAGATTGAAATGACAATTACAGTGTTTACAAAACCTCATTGCCCACAGTGTGATGCCACTAAACGACAGTTCACAAAACTTGGCGTGAACTTCGAAACTGTAGACTTATCAAAAAGCCCTGAAGCACTGGATCAATTGCGCAATGCAGGATACCGTCAAGCACCTGTAGTTATTGCGCCAGACACATCCTGGAGCGGTTACCGCCCAGATTTAATCGCACAAATTGCGGATAAACTCGGAACTTCCGCAGAAACAGCAAAAGAAGCATGAGAAATGTGTGAACAAGAAAGCATCCAACAGCCAAGCGAGCCAGAATCTCGCGCACAAGGCGAATCAATCGGAGCTGTAGTCTACTTTTCATCAGTTTCCGAAAACACATTACGCTTCGTGCAAAATTGCGATTTTCCTAGCAATAACGTAAACGTGTATCGCATACCACTTCGGCCAAAAGACCCGGAATTAAACGTGCGAGAACCGTACGTGCTAATCGTACCAACTTACGGCGGCGGAAATATTGCAAAAGCAATACCAATGCAAGTACGCAAATTCCTAAACAATCGCGAAAATCGTTCGTTTATTCGCGGAGTAATTTCTTCCGGAAATACGAATTTTGGAGATGCTTATTGCGCTGCAGGCGGTCAGATTGCAGGAAAGTGCGCAATCCCAAATATGTATTCGTTTGAGCTCACGGGAACTCAAGAAGATATTGAAAAAGTAGCGCAGGGAATACCGAAATTTTTAAAACAACTAAAAGAAGCAAAAGAAACTAAATAATCAAAATAATCAAAAACAATCAGCGTTTGAAAATAAAAAAATAACGCATGAAGAAAGGAATCAATCAAATGAATAGCACGGATCCGATGAGCGAATCTACTTCGCTTAATCTTGATCACACTGACTCCAGCGAAACTGCAAACGCAGCTGCAAGCAGCACAGCAGAACGCATTCGCAACAGCCGCGACTACCACGTTCTTAACGCTATGCTCGGTCTTTTCGATCCAGAAAAAGGCATTCAGTTTGATAAAGACACGGAAGCAGAAAAGCTTTACGTTTCGGGTTACGTGCAAGAGCACAGCATGAAGTTTGCTTCCACTCGCGAGCGCTTGAATTATTTGATTGACAACTACTACTACAACGGCAACGTGTTCGGAAAGTACAGCGACGAGTTCCTCGATAAATTCTATGAGCACGCAGAAGCCGCTCACCACACTTTCGGTACTTTCTTGGGCGCTTTTAAGTTCTACACTTCTTACGCTTTAAAGACTTTTGACGGCAAGCAGTATTTGGAAAACTTCGCTCAGCGCGCAGCTGCAGTCGCTTTGGAACTCGCAGACGGCGACGAAAAAGCAGCACTCAACTATTTGGACGAGATGCTTGCAGGCCGCTTCCAGCCAGCTACACCAACGTTCTTGAATCTTGGTAAAGCTCAGCGCGGCGAGGCCGTGAGCTGCTTCCTCGTGCGCCTGGAAGACAACATGGAGTCTATTGCACGCGGAATTAACTCTGCTTTGCAGCTTTCTAAGCGCGGCGGCGGTGTTGCTCTGCTTCTTACGAATTTGCGCGAACTTGGCGCTCCTATTAAGCGCATTGAGAATCAGTCGAGTGGCGTTGTTCCTGTTATGAAACTTTTGGAAGATTCATTCTCTTACGCTAATCAGCTTGGTGCTCGACAGGGTGCAGGTGCAGTGTATATTAGCGCTCACCACCCAGATATTATGCGTTTCCTTGACACTAAGCGCGAGAACGCAGACGAGAAGATTCGTATTAAGTCGCTTTCTTTGGGTGTTGTGATTCCAGATATTACTTTCGAGCTTGCTAAGCGTAAGGAAAAGATGGCTTTGTTTAGTCCTTACGATGTTGAGCGCGAATATGGCAAGCCTTTTGCAGACATTTCCGTTACCGAGCATTACGATGAGATGGTTGCAAATCCTCGCATTCACAAGAAGTACATCGACGCTCGCGAATTCTTTATGACGATTGCGGAAATTCAGTTTGAGTCTGGCTACCCTTACATTTTGTTTGAAGACACTGTAAATCGCACAAATCCTATTGAGGGTCGCATTACTATGAGCAACTTGTGCTCCGAGATTTTGCAAACTCAGGAAGCAAGCACTTATAACGCCGACTTGTCTTATAGCCACGTTGGTCGCGATATTTCTTGCAATCTTGGCTCTCTTAATATCGCTAAGGCAATGGATGGCGACTTGGGCACAAGCGTTGAGCTTGCTGTTCGTGCGCTCACTTCTGTTTCGGAGCATACTTCTATTGATTCTGTGCCTTCGATTCGTCGTGGAAACGCGGAAGGTCACGCTATTGGCTTGGGTCAAATGAATTTGCACGGTTTCCTTGCTCGCGAGCACATGCAGTACGGAAGCGAGGAAGCTCTTGACTTTACAGACATGTACTTTATGACGGTTGCTTACCACGCTTATAAGGCTTCTCACGCTTTGGCTGTAGAGCGCAGGACTGCTTTTGCAAGCTTTAAGACAAGCGCTTACGCTAAGCCAGCAGGCAAAGGCAACTACTTCGATAAGTACACAGATGGCAGCCGCTCTCTTGAACCTAAAACTCAAAAGGTTCGCGATTTGTTTGCTCGCTTTAACGTTGCGATTCCAACCGTTTCGGACTGGGAGCAGCTTCGCGACGAGATTTTGCGCGATGGCATTTACAACGAGTATTTGCAGGCCGTTCCTCCAACTGGCTCAATCTCGTACATCAACCATTCCACGAGTTCAATCCACCCTATTGCTTCTCGCATTGAGATTCGCAAAGAGGGCAAGGTTGGTCGCGTCTACTACCCTGCCGCATACATGACGAACGACAATATGCAGTACTTTAAGGACGCTTACGAGATCGGTTGGAAGGCGATTATTGACACTTACGCTGAAGCAACTCAGCATGTGGATCAAGGATTGTCGCTTACTTTGTTCTTCCCAGACACTACTACTACTCGCGATTTGAACAAGGCTCAGATTTACGCATGGCGTAAGGGCATTAAGACTCTTTACTACATTCGTATTCGCCAGAAGGCTTTGGAAGGTACGGAAATCGAGGGTTGCGTAAGCTGCACGCTGTAAATCACATCGCTGTAAATCGCAGCGCCGTAAATCTTTAAAGATTAAATCAAAACTTAAAAATTTTATAAAACGTAGTATGAAACAAATAATTTAGGAGTAATAATGACAGAACTCAGCCCAACAGAACTGCGCAGTAGTCTCGATAAGCCTTTCGGCACGAATCGCGTAATCGCAGACGACGCTATGATGGCAGCTTCTATCACACCATCTCAGTACCGCTACCATCACGGATCGCGCGTGCGCCCAGTTAATTGGAACAATATTATTGACGACAAAGATTTGGACGTTTGGAATCGCCTTATTGCTAACTTCTGGCTTCCAGAAAAAGTTCCGCTGAGCAACGATATTCCTTCTTGGCGTTCCCTCACCGACCTTGAGCGCAAGACCACTACTCGCGTTTTTACAGGCTTGACTTTACTCGATACCAGCCAGGCAACTATTGGCGAGCTTTGCCAAATTGAGCACGCTCGCACGGAGCACGAGCAGGCTATTTACACGAATATTGCTTTTATGCAGTCAATTCACGCTCGCTCCTACTCCTCTATTTTCTCCACTCTTTGCTCTAGCGAGGAGATTGACGAAGCTTACCGTTGGGCTGTTGGCAACGACGTTTTGCAGCAGCGCGTTACCACCGTGCTTTGCGAGTACGAGAGCGAAGATCCGCTTAAGCGCAAGATTGCAGCAACTATGCTTTCTTCGCTTCTTCTTTACGCGGGCTTCTATCTTCCGCTTTATTTTGCTTCTCGCGGTAAGATGATGAACACTGCCGACATGATTCGCTTGATTTTGCGCGATAAAGCAATTCACGGCTACTATTCCGGCTACAAGTTCCAGCGCGGTTTGGAGCTTAGAAGCGAGAACGATAAGAAGAATCTTGAAAAGTTCACTATGAACTTGCTTGACACTTTGTACGATTTGGAAGTTGAGTATTCTGGTCAGATTTACGAAGGATTTGACTTCCACGATGACGTTTTTGACTTCGTGCGTTACAACGCTAACAAGGCTTTGATGAACCTTGGCTACCCTGCTAAGTACAGCGAAGAAGAAACTCACGTAAGCCCAGAAATTCTCGCAGCTCTTTCTCCTGCAGCCGACGAAAATCACGACTTCTTCTCCGGCTCTGGTTCCAGCTACATTATGGGCAAGTCTGTTGAAACTGACGACGACGATTGGGACTTCTAATCGCACAGTTGACTTACTGACTAATTTACTGAATAACTGAATAACTAACTGATTGGTTAGCTAATTATCTTAATTAGCTAACCAATTTTAATTTAGTTAGGTAAATTATTGCAGCAAAATAGATTCTATATAAAAGCTAGAAGTCAAAAAATAACACAGGTCACTCAGCCTTTATGGTACACTATGTGAAAAGGAACCGGTCTTGTTGATTTGTTTATGCAAAAATCGGCAGTGGCCATCACTCCTACTCACGTTCAAACCAAGATTTTTGAACTGAACTGAGCTGGCACTAAAGTTGGAGTCCAAGTTTGTAAGGATGACTAACAGCCGTTAGACGCATCTATAAGAAGAAAGAAGTCCATTTATGGGGAAAATGACTTATAAAAAATTACTTTGTATTGTAGTGCTCTTCAGCTCGCTGGTGGGGCTAGCAGCCTGCGGTAACTCCAAAGCAAACAATCCGAAGCCAACAAAAATAGCCCACCAGTCTGCTAAAAAACATTCAAAATCAGTCAAAAAGGCTCCAAAGAAGAAAATCTCCGAAGCTTTTGTAAAAGGGCAAGAAGGAACTTTGGAAGCCCTAGGCGAAACTAAACGCGTTATTTGGGATGCTTATCCTGATCAGTTGGCTTACGTTAAAGATGCTTTCTACCACTGGACGCTTCAAGATGACTGGTTCCAAGTTACTACTGGTCATTATATGGTTGTTGACCGTTTAAACAGTTCAGGAATGTTGTTAAAGAAACTCCAAAAAGGCATGCCTGTTAAACTAAACGGCAAAGATTACAAAGTGGCAGATTATAAAGACTTTGAGGGTGGCGGAAGCGCGGATAAATTGCTAAGCCAGTTCAAAGGATATGTTGAGCAATTCCCTAAATCTGCTTACTTTATTCAAACTTGTCTTGATGCAAGAACTTATGGCGGACAACGTTTAGTGGTTCTTGACGTAGCAAATTAGTAAACGATTTAGCCGCAAAATTTAGATTATTTACCAAATTTTGTTGTTTTGAAAATATTGCCTGTGCATCGACGAGGTTGATGAACAGGCAATATTTTTTAACTGATTACGAGACAATAGTTACGACCATATCGCGCGGCCGAAATCACGCGTTATCGTGGCAATGGAAAAGCATTCTACATCACAGATTAACCGCCTACTTACATCTGCTGCGCAAAGACGCGTCCAAATACTCGGTCGAAATACGTCCAAATACTAGATTGAAAAGCGTCCAAATACTCGGTCGAAATACATCCAAGTACTCGATTAAAGCGCAAGAAAGCACAATAATTTATGCTTGCACAATAACTATTTCTCTACATGAAGTGGAACGTGTACATTAATAATCCACGAATCGCCATCTTCAATAACTTTAAAAGTTCCTCCAACTCGTTCCGCAAGCATCTTATGGAAACGCAGTCCATATCCTAATTGCAAGTTAGAAAGAATACCGCGTTGTGCACTATTTATACACGTAATATGACATTCATGGTCATTAAGCATTACATTCATAGCGTATTCTTTAGGCTTTGCAGCATGCTTTTTTACGTTCGCAAGTAGTTCTCTGCAAATATATTCAATTTGAGCACATTCTTCAAAAGGCAAATGGATTGACCGAGAATCTTCAGCAGTTAAATCACTACTCAAGTCAATGGAACCAATATAGCCAAGCTTTTCAAATGACTTTTGTTCACAGTCAAATAAAACACGTAAGCCTGTGCAAAAATCTTTATAACATGTAGTAGATTGCATAACATCGCTAGTGCTTGCAGTTGTAGCATTGTCAAGAAGAGAAATGATATTACGTGCTTTATGAATAGTTGTAGTAGCACATTGAAGAATCTCTCGAGAATTTTCATGCTCTTGGTCATGAGTTGTTTGAGGTTCAATAGATTGTTGGGCCATCATCATAATGCTGGAAAGCTCATTAGTTACTTCATCGTGCATGCGAATTGCTGCAATAGTGGCATATTTTTGAAAAACGTTGTAACGCTGTGCAAATAACTGTTCCTGCTGTTGGTGAATAGTAGCAATATAGTATTTTACGATTGCGCTAGAAATAAGAGTGATAAGAAGCCACCACGCCAACACATAAGCGTTTTGAAAATCGCAGATAATAAAGAACCATGAAGATACCCCGCAAGAAGAAAGCACAGTGTACCAAGGTTGAGTAATTACAGCAATTGCCAAACAAATCAATATAGTAAGCATCATAGATGAGTAGTTGATATTTGGCGCAATAATTACCAACGGCATCCAAATGAGCACAATAAAAGATGCCTTACGTGGCCATATTGCAATGCATAAGCAGATTACAATCCATACTATTTCAACCGTAATTGCATGCCAATTAGAGTAGTAATGAAGCTTATTATAGGAACAAATTTCAAGAATCAAAGTACAACTTATGATTGCACCAATTCCAATTTTCTGCCAAGCATCATGCGGCAAAAAATTGATCATACGCGTTAATAATTTCATAACTACCTACTTTTACACGTTAATTTCTTACACGTTATATGTCATGCGAGTATTTTGCGAGCGCAGCGAGCGCTTGCATACGACTTTTAACTTGAAGTTTTCCATAAATACGCCGTAAATGCGTGTTGACTGTTGAAACTTTCACATTAAGCTGATCTGCAATCTCTTTCGTAGAATACCCCTGTTTGCACAAGCGCATAATTTCCGATTCTTGAGGAGACAAAACTGAAGTCTTCGGAAGTTGAGAAATCATATTAAATGATTCTTGCGGAGTGTGAAAATAGTCAATATATTGTGGCAATTCTGGACACCCGTAGCTTGTTGCGCGCGATTGGATAGCTGCAACTACGTCTGATAAATTGTCTTTATGTACTAGCGCTTGACCACCTGACTTAGCCACTTGCAATACGTATTCATCTAACATGTAGGAAGTAATGCCGATTAAAACAATATTGCTATTGCGCTCGCGAATTGCCTTAATTACATCAACGCCACTCATTTCTCTCATTGACATATCTACTAAAAGTACGTCAGGAGTATTTTCTGTAACGCAACGATGAATAGCTTGTTTTGCAGAAGAGCACATCCATGAACAAACAAAGTTTTCAGGCAAACGACTTTTTAGAAGAAGTTGCATATATCGCAATACAAGCGTGTCATTATCAACAATTGCGTAAGTAGTGTTCATACAATATATGGTATCTTGTTTTGGAATCCACTTATCAAGAGATGTGCGATTGTATTGTTTTTCTCAAATTATCAAGATTGTACACATTAAAGTGCCATACGCTAGCACTTTCCGTTGGCACACTCCATTCTTCGGTTTTGCCATTCGCAGTAAAACGAATTATTTGAGTTGTTGGCTTACTTATAACTTCAAAATTAGTGAGTTGATTCCACGCAATACGACGAAGATACTTATCGTCTAATTTAGCTAGATTACCCGAGCCTAAAATGACATTCGGATTAACAATAATAAACTCATTATTAGTGGCAGCAATAATACGCGCAACAACGCTTTGCGCTACATAGAATAATTTAGGTAACAAAAATAGTTTGATTAAATCTTTCCACCAAGGGTCATACTTCATAGTAAGCACATATGTTTTGCCAACTGAAAGATTATGCGCTTTAAAGTACTTGACGATATCTTCTTCTCGTATACCGCGCAAAGGATTAGTCATAATAAGCACCTCCTCGTGATTCTTGTTTTGTAAATTACCAACATACTAACGTGCAGATTTTATCTACACAAATAGGCGTACCTATTTTTAACGATAGTGCTTTTAGAAAAACTTTTAAAAAACTTTTACTATTGGCAGTTTGCATGTTCTCAACAATCAATATTTAATAATATTTCCGTTTTGGAACTATTTTTAAATAGAGGCTTACTTATGGAGTTATCGTGACAGATTTTGCTGGATTTGCAATTTTTGCCACGATAACTCGTATAACATAACAACGAAACAGCACTATGTATCACAGATTAACCGCCTACTTACATCTGCTGCGCAAAGCTTCGTCCAAATACTCGATTAAAACGCATCCTTAACATTTCTTGTTGACGCAACAAACAAGTAAATCTATCATGTTAGTGGGAGACACATTGCCCCCCCCCAATAAATAAGTTGGAGGTTTACGATGAAGAAAAATTTCACGTATTGCATCGACAGTAGTACTAGTAGTTTCCATGGCATTGGTTCCATGTGCTACTACATATTGGGATTGCAAATAATCTGTATGTATGAATAACTTATCATAGGGGATGCGATGTCTCGATTGTTGCGTTCATTGTCATGCGCACTTGTTCTTCTGCTTGCATTATTTGCATCGCTGTTAGGTTTGACAAAAATGAACGACTCCTTGGGTGATTGTATTGCTATATATCCGCAGACGAGTCGCCTTTTTTCATTACGCGGTGTGACAGAAGACAAAGCTGATCAAATTTATGCATTACTCAAGAATACTGTTGCTCAGCATAATGCTTTTGTGGTTCGTAATGATATGCGCTTGGCAGCGAGTGACGCCGGTGTAGATGGTTTTGAGCTTGGCATATTTGGCAATCCTCGAGGCAAAGAAGATTTGATTACTTTGTCATATCTCGGAACGCCGATTCTGACATCGCATGCCTTTACGCAATTATTGCACAGCGAAAGTAACAAAACGCTTGGACTTGATATGGCAAAAGCAGACATGCTTGCTGATCTGCCCACTATTTCCATTGAGGGTTCGCGTTTAGTTGTTCGTCAATTAGATGCCCTCGTCGACAATAGTAAAACAAAGCTTGGTGATTACAGGATTGTGGGACTTTCCAATCGAGACTACCATGCATTAGTTACTCAAGCTGCTCGCATCGCTGGTACAACCTACCAAGATTTTCAACGTGGAAAATCTGGAATAGCACGATCCAATAGTTTTAATCAACTTACTTTTATTATTGTATGCATTGTAACAGTGTTGCTTCTTGGCATTACGATAATCGCTGATGGGTATCTTTCGTATAGAACATTGGGAAGCTACTTGTTGCTGGGTTGGTCGCGTTCATCGTTTGCTTTGCGTCATCTTATGCCGATACTTGTTTCAGCACTCGCCGTATATCCTCTTGTTTGTATCGTGATGAGTTTATTTACTCACGGATTTATATGGAATATTCAATTGTTAATGCAGGCGCTGATTATAGCGTTGCCAGTTATTGCAGTTGTGTTGCTTCTCAGTGCATTAGTCATTTTGATGATTATCTCTGTAAAACCAGTAGATGCAATTCGTAATCGTATCACCAAACGTGGTATGCTTATTGCTCTTGCACTCGTTTATGCTATTGCATCAACATGCGTATTAGAAGGTGTGCATAGCATAGATGGGCCAATAGGCGAGTTGACGAAAAGTGTGGAAGTTGCTCGTATGTGGCATCCTGTATTAAACCAGAGAATTATGTATCACCACCTCGTAGGGCAAGATGGTGCTTCGGTATCTGGTCAATCGACGCAGTATGCCAAAGATGCTTTTGCATGGTATCGTTCCATTGAGGATAAGCCAGGAGTAAGGCTTATTTACACAAGTTTCTTTGATGCGGATATACTACAAGATTGGCGCAATGGTAGCGTATATAAGCATGTGCCTTCTAAGCCATTCTGGTCGTTTGTGGCGTCGCCTAAGTACTTGCAAGATCAAGGATTTACTGTAGATAACGAGGTCAAAAACCTTGCTCGTCAGGGTGTGCGCATTTACTTCATTCCCGACACATATAATCCTCAAGAGCAGACTTCGATGAGACGGTGGCTTCAAGAGTCAGACAACCTAACGTCTACTGATGTTTCGACCAAGTTTACTGCGCATCCACAATTCGCATTCCGCACGTATCATCCTTCTCGTGAGTGGTTTAACTGGTCTACGGATATTCATCATAAAGTTATGGTAAAAGATCCTATTATTTTTTATGCGACGAGTGATAATTTGAATGCGTCTGAAAGTGAATCATTACTTGCTGGCGGTCTTGACAATAGCTACATTAAATTGAATGATCAAGCAGCAGCTAGATATCTGAGCGACGCTTATACTGCACGGTATCATCTTGATGATAATCATCTTCAATTCTTACAAGTAGGAGAATGCATTGCAGGCTACCAAAAGACGATTATGCAGACGTTGCAATTGTTTGGTAGCGTAATTCTGCTTATTACCCTGCTTATGTTGATATTGCTTATAGCGATTATTGCTATGTTTGCAGCATGCTATCAAGAAAGTATTGCGGTGAAACGATTGCTTGGTTTTTCGCTATTACGCATATTCTCTATGCCATTCTTGCTTGTGGGACTCGTTCAAGGAGTACTTTTTGTTATTGCTTCGATTGAACGGACTCGTTCTGGCATGATATATGTGCTGATTTCGGCAATTATTGAACTCATATTATTAACGATACAAACATATTATTTGAGTAATAAACACATTACTTCTATGGTAAAGGAGTAGTCGATAATGCAAAATAACAGTATTGAACCTTTAATAAGTGTACGCAATCTTTATAAATCATATGGGAATCGACCGGTTTTAAATAATCTTAGTTTTAGTGTGCAACAAGGAGAATCGTTAGCAATAATGGGGGCTTCCGGCTCTGGAAAATCCACTATTCTAAACATTCTCGGCATGCTTGAAACCTATGATAAAGGTGAAATAAAGATTGCTGGCAAAAAACTTCCAGCTATTAATTCTGTTGCTGCTACTAAGTTACGTCGTTATCATATTAGCTATTTATTTCAATCGTTTGCATTGCTCAATAATCGAACTGTATTTGATAATTTGTGGATTGCGATGGCATATAATAAAAAGTCAAAGTCTGTTAAACACCAAATGATTGATGCAGTTCTTGCTGAACTCAATATTGAGTATGCTAAAAATGACCGTATTGCTGTGCTTTCTGGTGGTGAACAGCAGCGAGTTGCTATTGCTCGTGCAATGCTGAAACCTGGCTCGTTGATTTTGGCAGATGAGCCGACGGGTTCACTTGATAGAGATCTTGCTGATAAAGTGTTTGCGCAATTGCAATCGATGAATAAAGAATATAACAAGACATTGCTTGTAGTGACACATGATCCTTTGATTGCTCAGCGATGTGATCGTGTGTTACATATTGAGGCGCTAGCTCGGTAGTTGCATTGCTTCTCTTCCCCTTGTTAAATTTCGCGTTATCGTGGCAAAAATTGCAAAATTAACAAAATCTGCCACGATAACTGTGTGCGTCACGCATTTGCTGGTTCTATTGCAATACGTCCACCTAATGCTTGAACAACCTTCGCAATAGTTTGGAAGCTGGGATTGCCGTCTCGTCTTAAGCTTTTGTAAAGGCTTTCCCTTCCAACCTCGGCTTTTTGAGCAATTTCTTTCATTCCTCTAGCTTTTGCAATATCGCCTATAGCGGCTTGCAGTAAACAAGGATCATTTAGTTCTGCTGCTGCATTGAGATACGCAATAACATCATCATCGTTCTCAAGATACTCACTCGCATCCCATTTACTTATATTTACCATTTCTTCTCCTCAATTAACTGTGCAAGGAGTATCTTTGCTTGTTTAATATCTTTACTTTGACTACTTTTATCTCCACCAGCGAGTAACAGCATTAGTTTTGAGCCTTTTTGCGCAAAATACACACGATATCCTGGCCCAAAAGTAAAACGCAGCTCGCTAATACCATTGCAAACTGGATGCAAATCACCTACTGGCTTGCCTGCAATTTCACATAATCTCAGCCTCGCGTTAATTCGAGCTTTATATTGCGTATCGCGAAGTTTTTTCATCCAATTGCGATACTCATCTGTTTTAAGTATCTCCATAAAAATATTTTATCCTGTAGGATACAGTTTTGCAATAATAAGTAAACAGTCATATCAGTTATCGTGGCAAAAATTGCAAAATTAGCAAAAACTGCCACGATAACTCGGTTTTTGTGTTTTATAAGTCCTGTAACGCAATTCTTTTATCTTCTGCAGACTGCTTAGACGACTTATCGTCCTTCTTAAGAGAATGCGCATAGCGAATAAGACTTCTTGCAATAAAGAACACTAAAGCACATATAACAAGTGCGATAAGAATGTCAATTATCGGACCAAATAATGCATAGCTCATGATTCATCCTTTCTTTTTCTATATTCGTTTATGAGTGTTCGAGCTGTGTCAACATCGTATTTATCGTCAATAGCAAGACTCTTTACTAAAAGAACGAACGGGTCTTCTGGTTCATTGTCGCTTATTCGAATTTTTTCAATGAGCCTGTTAAGCCTGATTCTCATCGTTGGGTAAGAGACTTGATACATTTGCGACATTTCTTTTAACGATCCAGACGATAATACAAAGTTCTTTATAAACGACATATCTTCATCTGTGAGATTAGCCATCCATCTTGGAATGTGATCCATATCACCCCTTTCTTCAGCCTATAAACTTTAATTAAATTAAACTTTTATTAAAAATATTAAAGTCGCTGTATGAGTTTGTCAAGCATGAGCATGAGAGATATGACGCAAAGCGACATTTTTATGTCGCCAAAATTGCCGTCTTGTCGCCAAAATAATAAAGATATATATTTACGTAACATATGAGAACATGTAGTTATCGTGGCAGTTTTTGCTAGATTTGTGATTTTTGCTAATTTGCAATTTTTGCCACGATAACTCATGATTTGAGTGATGTTAGTTTAGCGGAATAACAACATTGACCAACCAAGTGTCATCATCTTTTTGCGCCTTTAAAGATCCGCCTAAGCGTTCCACAGATTTTTTGTGGAATAGTAGTCCTTTGCCAAAAACAAGCTTTTCGCCAAACTTGTTCAACGTCGAAATCGAATTCATGCACATTATTTTGCATTCACGCTCATCAACCGTAACATTCATAGAAAAATCAACGCTAGTACTGCAATGCTTACGAATATTAGTAAGAAGCTCGCTGCACATGCGAATAGCACATTGAGCTTTTTCGCCATTAACGATTGCAGATACAGCAAAATCGTTACTTCCCGAACTTTCATCATTTACTGTTATAGAGCCATAATACCCAAGCTGCTCGCAAATTTTACGCTCAGATTGCAATCGTGCGCGAATATTGCATAGAAAATCAGCCAAAGTCATGCAATTATTGCCATTAGAACCATAAATAAACTGCGTGCTAGCAATATTTGAATCTAAAGAATCATCATACTTTTGTTCAGCTTGCTCAAGCAGGCTGATAACAAGTCTCGCTTTGGAAAGTGCATTACGCGAATGTTCAATAATCTGCTCTAACGATTCTTTTGTATGATCACTTTTCTCAGCATATAAAGCATCCGTTGCAAGCAACGTAATATCAGTAATCTCATTGTTCACATCGTCGTGCAATTGCAATGCAACAGACGCAATATAAGACTGGAATTCGCTGCGCACAATATCCATTTTTGCGCGACTGTTTTCCTCCAACATGGTCAAATACTTGCGCAAAGCGTAACCGCAAATCATGGAAATAAGAATAAAACAAGGGAAAGTAAGCGGAATGTACGCCATTTTTGCAAAGTACATAATATTCAACGAAACTATGTATGCACAAAGCAAATACTTCCACGAATCGTAAAAGCCTGCAACAAACATGCTAGCAATCAATGAAAAAAGAAAGCAAGTTGCATTTACACCTGGCATTGCTAGCGTTAAACAATACAAAATCGGAGTTACGAGTGATATTTGACGCGGAAAAGCAATCATAAGAAAAGTTGCAAACATCCAAACGTATTGGCACACAGATTGCTGCGGGTTATGCCACAAACCAGCTGTATTGCAAGATTGCACGTCCATTGATACTACAAGAATCGCCAATATTATGAATAAAGTTCGCTGAATTTTCCAGCTTTTAACCAACTCGATAACGCGCGAAAATGTGTTCATTAACATGCGTTATCCGTTTCTTGCAAAAAATTTGGATGATTCTGCGGCGAATCATTCAAATATTGCAGATTACTATCTTGCTCACGATTTTGCATTGCAGCAAACGCGGATATTGCTTGCACTCGGTTAGAAACATGCAATTTTTTGTAAATTCTATGAATATGCGTGTTAATAGTGTTTGGCATAAGGCCAAGTTGAGCCGCAATCTGATTCGTTGTGTAACCTTTAGCAAGCAGATCCATGATTTTCAGTTCTTGAGGCGGCAAAACGCTGCGCGACCTTGATTTAGAAAGCCTAATAAAAGATTCTTGCGGTGTAGCAAAATCGTAAGCAACGTCTTTAACGCAACGGCAGCCATACACATTCTGCTTATCGCAATATTGCAAAGCTTCTGCTAGCCCTTTGAAATTGTCTTTAGCAACCATCGCTTGCCCGCCAACTTGCGAAACCATCGAAGCGTAGGATCTACAATCGTAAGAAGTCATACCAATTAAAATAATGCTGTTGTTTTTTTCGCGAATTGCGCGTATTACTTCTACTCCAGACATGTCTTTCATTGACATATCAATCAAAATATAATCTGGAGTAGTTTTTGTTACTTGGCAGTATTCCAAAGCTTGCACGCCTGATTTTACGCACCATTTGCAAGCGTACTCATTTGGCAAAAGCTTGCTGAGCACGTTTCGCATAACCGCTAAAACTAATGGGTCGTTATCTACTATTGCATACGTTTTTTGCATAATGGCTTTCTTGCAATCTTATGCTACTTTTCTTATATTCTACTTTATAAGCATGCGCAAAGTAGAGCAAATCGTGTAGTAATAAATGATTACAAGTAATGCATGTAAATCAAATGTGATTATAATAAGTAACAATATGTGACTTTTGGTTGCGTTGAAAATTCATTTTTAATAATGATTGCAGCAGGATTATATGACAAAACGACTAGTAGTATTGCACTCCGCAGAAGTAGCTGCGATGGCGTTTGCCTCAGCAGCTGCTTTTATGCGTAGCTTTGACCTTTTCGCTTTGTGGCTTGTTCTAGGACTTCTTTCTGTTGCAATGTATTCTTGTGCATATTTTTTCTTGCTCAACAGCGTTATTAAAGCAAAAAATGCGTATATAGAAAATAATATATCTAAGCTTAGCGGCGCGGGCGCTAACAGCATAAGTAGTGACGTTGAGAATACAGAGAACAACAAAGATTACATAATTACTCTTGAGCAAGAACGCAAAAAAGTCGAATCACAAAATAAGCAAATACTCAACAATTACTCAAATAATTTAATAAATATTATTTCATGCTTTATTTGTGGGCTTATTCACGTTCCTTGGATTTATTACTACGGAATTGCAAATGGCGTTTTAACATTGGTGATTTTGTGGCGAGTAATAAAGCGCCCACAAGGTCACCCTATTGATGAAAGCGATTTCTAAGGAATTAATGCTTATGTTGCTTTTCTATTGCAACGTTAAATCCTTTTGCAGCTTTGTGAAAATATTCTATGTGATCGCCATAACCGTCTGCAATAATAGCATCCTCTTTTACAATAAAAGAGCCATTTTCTAGCACAATATATTTTGTAAAGAATTCTTCTAATTGCTTAGCTAATTCATCAATTTCATCTTGCGAAAGCTCTTCGCTACTATTTTCCGCAAGTTTATCTTCCTGCTCTTTAGTTTGATTGACAGTATTTTCACTATCCATATTTGTGCTATTCATGTTTGTATCTCCTTGTATTTGTAACATATTCACAACTTATATTCGCAACACATATTTTCAATATATTTGTGCGTTGCTTTAAGTCTAATTACAAACATTTTCCGCGCAATCTTGAGTACTGAGTTTTGAGTACATCATATTGCTGCAAAAAATTGCAATATTTATACTAGAAATACAAAATACGTATGAACGAGAAGCAATGTACGCGAATTAGCTACAATGCTCACAAACAAAACAGCAAATTGGAAGGGAAACAACTCATGAGCAAGTACTATATAAAACTTATTAAAGAAACGCTTATTTGGATTCTTAAGTGGGCAATATTTACAGCATTCGAATTCTTTATTTTGTACGTTGCGATTATTTCTTGGAATCATGATTTTGTACAGTTCATGCACGAATACAGTAATGCTATTATTCCATTTATAGCAACTACCGGAGCAAGCACAGCAACGATGACTCGAAACGAAGGCACTATTTTTGAAGTCAAGGAGTAAGATAGCTATGGTACTAAAACGCAATATTGCAAACAATAAGCAATTTATGATATAATTTCGTTACGCCGTGACTGCGCCATATTGCAGGTTTGAGGTTAATCTTCAACACGGCGTCTATTTTTATTATTTCAATTTTCAATAATGCGGCTACCATTAGGCACGGCGACTACTCCGAATCCTTCCGCCTTACCTTGACTATTTCTACGAACGTTATTTCTTATCATATTATAAAAAGTTGAATCTCTTTTAGAGCATTTTCTATAAACTGCTCCTGCAACTAAATCTGCAAACTGTACACCTACGCTGTGATGCGAAGCTGCTATAAATAATCCTTCAATTAAATGGTTATAATCAGCTCGATGTGAGTCATGATTATTAAGCAGATCAAAATGGAAATCATCAAGTTGCTTATTTTGCTTACTATTACGAGCATCAATAACTATCATTCCGTAAATTAGATTATGTAAATATTTATGAGCTATTGCATTTAATATAAATACGAGTATACTTTCGTCTTCTACTGGTATAGTGTAGAAATTGTATTGATACGATGCATTAACTAATGTCAAACTTCCGCAGACAATATGGAGCTAACAATGAGAAGAAATAATAAATATAACGGCATGCGCATACTTACTACTTCAACTATCATTGCAGCAATGTCACTACTTTCTGCATGTCCAATAAGTGCATTAGCTATTACCCCCCCCCATCAGCAGAAGTAACCGTAACTAACCCAGCTCCAAAAACACAACTTGTTGTAGATGGCACAAACGGATTAGATTCCAACGATGGATCTGAAAGTAAGCCATTAAAAACTATTCAAAAAGCTCTTGAAAAAGCCACACAAAAACCTGCAAATATCAACATTAAAGGCAATTTTTCACTTAATGCACCTATAGAAATTCCACAAGGCATTACACTTTCTATCGATAAATCCGGCGCCACAATAGCAGGCTCGAATAATACCAACGATGGCATCACGCTGAAATCTGGTTCCACACTTCGCGGTGACGGCGAATTGAAAATGACTGCATTTAGGGTAGCTCTTACAGCAGAACAAGGCTCTCTTATTACGGACGGCACATACACTTTCAAAGATAACGCAGAAGAAGAAAGTCACGGAATCTACCTTGCGGGAACAGTAAAAGGTACAAGTAAAGATAAATTAAAAATTACTGCTGACGACAAATGTAATACAGATTTTTATGTTGATGGTATTACTTTCGAAAACGCTACTATTAACGTTAAATCACAAATTCGCACATGGTTTGATGCAAGAGATTTAACTTTGAAGAATTCTTCACTTACTGTAGCAGGCTTTGGAATGACATACTACGTAAACAAATTAAACATGGATAATTCGGAGTTTGTTATTAATAAAATTGGCTGGAGGAACTCAACTGGTTTAACAATTCAAGGCAACTCAACTGTTACCAATAATTCACGGATTGTTGCGAATGCAGGATCTACAGCAGGCATTTCCGTTGGAATAGAAAACGGAAAATTAACTGTTACCAACTCTACTCTTGAATTTAATAATGGTGGCACTGGCGGCTTAAATGTAAATACCGGAAAAGTAATTCTCACAGATTCTACAATCAAAGGTAATGGAAAAAATAGTGGAGCGCTTTTTGGAGCTCAAGAAAAAGGCTCTATTGAACTTAGAGGAGACTGCTTAATAGATAGCCCAGCAAGTAAAAATGCAGACGGTGGAGCTGGAACAGAAAATAACTATGTTGTGACTGGAGGCTCACACATGGTTACATATGCTCCTGATTATCACAGCAACAAGGGAAGCACTGTTCCTGTAAACGGTGAAGAAAATGGTAATGAAAGGCTAAATCTCTTTACTCTTGCCGATAGTTCTGTAAATGAGATAAAACCAATTAACAAAAATGGAACTACCTACATATACTCAGTTAAAAAAGCTTCTAAAGATAACGAAAAACACGTATGGGTTCCAGCAGCAAAAGTGACATTCGAGCTCAATGATACAAAAGCTGAGGATTCTAAAAAAGCTAAAGAAGCTATATTCTCTGACTCTTCAACTAAAGCAAAAGAATCCCTTGCCATACGAGGTTACGCATTAAACTTTGCAAAAACAGTGGCAGGAGGAAGTACTGAAGTACCAGCAAATCCAATTGCTCCTGGATATAAGTTCCTCGGGTGGTTCTTCAAGAACGCTGAGAATAAAGAGCAACAATTTACTGAAAGTATGCCTATAGCAAGCGACACAACAGTGTATGCAAAATGGGAAAAAGATGCCTCATCTTATGCTGTTCGCTACCATAATTGCGCTCAAGATGATGCAACATACCTTGTTAGTGAAACTAACCCAAAACGCACCAGCAAAGTTCTTTCATTCGACGAAGTTATTAAGAATAATGCAAAATTTGCCCGCGAAGGAATGGTCTTCAAAGGTTGGACCACAGAGAAAAACGGCAAAGGTGAGACTGTAAAAGCAGGTAGCAATATTGCTATAGCGAAGAATAAAAACTTAATTGACTTATATGCGAATTGGGAAGAAAAAGAATTTACAGTAAAATTCTCTGCGAATGGCGGAACTTTCTCCGATAGCAGCATCTTTAAGAAAAATACAAAAGTATTTGAGATTAAAAAAGATAAGCGCGGCGGAGAAGTTGCTGTTGTGAAGAAAACAGCAAAATTTAGCGAAAACAAGACGCTAATCAATCTTATTAAAAGTTTGGATGATAATGTCAATATAGACACACCTGGCATTAGTGGCAAAGCAAGTTCCGATTCAGATGCAAATTATACGAATCTTGCCACGCGCAAATATTATCATTTAATAAATGAGAAAAAAGAAAACTCACTCTTTGGCTATGTGTATAGCACAGATTACTACTACTGGTTCAAAGACAAGGATGGAACAGAAAAAGCTACTATTGACAATGATCCAAAAGTGAACGATGATCTTACCTTCTACCTTAAGTGGAAGATTGATCCAAGCATTGAACACATACAGCAGGAGAATATTGATCTTCCTGCAGATTTATTAACTGGCGATAACACAGCAACTACAGCATACAAAGTTACACCAGGACAAACTATTGATTTCACTGGAACAATCGCAGCTTCAGTAGTAAAAGACCAAATGAAAGCGATAGAAAATACTTTTAAAACAGTGAAAAAGGAAAATTATAGCAATATTGCTCTCAGCGATATGACATCTTCTTTCATGGCTACATTTACTATCCCAGACGGTTTAACGCTGCCTGAAAATATCACAAAAAATACGCTTAAGCTCGATGGGTTCTCAGATACTTTTGCTATCCAGAATGTGCAAGTTAAAGACAAGACTGTAACAGTTACTATTAATTTGAAATCTGGTATTAAAACGTATGCGGAATTGCAGACAGCAGTACAAACAAATCTTGGCGACGCAATGAAAATCACTATTCCGGGAATAAAGATAAACCAAGATTTCTCCGGAAAAGCTACAATTGTTGGAACCGTATCGGGCTCATTCCACGCAGCTGCAACATTTAATGGAACAACGAAATTATTTGACTTTACTTGGAACGGCTCACAAACAAGCGAAGGGAAAAACTCTGACGCAGCAGCAGGTGCTAATGGTATTTCTCTCACCGTAGAATATGATCCACAAACGCCTCCAACGCCTCCAACTCCTCCGACGCCTCCAACTCCTCCGACACCGCCAACACCACCAACACCAGTTCCTGAACCAACACCTATTCCTGAACCAACACCTATTCCAGAACCAAACCCAGAACAAACACCATGGCCAAAATATAAGCCGACTCCAGAAAAAACACAAAACACTACACCACTTCCAAAAGAAAATCCAGATAATAAAATCATAGAAAAGCGCAAAAACGAAAATAACCAACTTCCAAAAACAGGAAGCGAAATATTACTGACTGCCTTTTCTGCGATTGCAATATTCGGACTTGCTGTAGTAATAGCAAAATTAAAGCGCATAAAAATAAATAAGCAATAATTTCATAAAAAACAAACAAAATAGGGGTTAGTATTGTAAAAACAACTGCAGTACTAACCCCTATTAATACACACAAATATTCAACAATATAATCACGGTTATATTAATCACGGTTATATTAAAAATTAAGGTTGCTGTAAATTATTTTGCGGATTGAATTGAAGCCTCTTGGCGAGCAACATCAAGCGCTTTGTTGAAGGCATCACTAGTCCAACTTGCTCCAGCAACAACCGAAATATGCAAATCTTTTAACGGTTTTCCAACGATTTTGCCGGGTATAGCCTTTGAGAATGCATCCATATGACCCTTTGAAATCGGCGTAAACGGATGAGATGTTATTTGCACATCGCTAACATTTCCATTTGCAACGCTTAAATTTACTTCAATACTATCTTCTGCAACAGGGCCATACGTAGCTTTAATCTTGTAGTCGCCATCTTTATAATTGCCGGTGTCTGTTTTAGGCTGATTCTGCTGGTTTTTAGAATCTTGCGAATCTCCAGAATCCTCAATTTGCGCAGAAGATTTAGATTGCTGAGCGCCAGCATCGTACTTGCCAGAAGGATTACCACCATCATCCGCGCTCTGACCGGAATTACCAGCGAACTCATCGTTCATCGGCACAGCGCTTGGCTCGCCACAAGCAGAAAACATAGCGGACGACGCGGCTACAATCGCAAGTGTAGCAACGGTTTTTGCAACTTTTTTGGATTTCAAATCATCGCGTGAAACATCGTGAAACATATTATCTGAAACCATAAAATCATCGCCTTTAAATCTTGTATATTTTAAAACTTCGCGCAACTAATCATCTAAATTCGCCAACTTAGGCGATTTAGTAGGCTCATGGTCTTGCAAAGCTTCCGCAACGCTTTCATCAATATGCGCACTCGTAAACGCAGGCTTTCCACCAATCGCCTCGTACGCTTTGCGAGCATCCTCATTATTCCAGCGCTCACCAACAAGCACACCGTGATTAAGCATAATTTCGCGATCCGCACACTGAGCAACCAAAGAATCGTGCGTTACAACAATAATCGTAGTGCCCTGGGAATGAAGCTGCTTAAACAAGTCGAGCACAATCTGCTCATTTTTTTCATCCAAATTACCAGTCGGCTCATCCGCAAGCAGCAACTTCGGGCAGTTTATAAGCGCACGCGCAACGCAAACACGCTGCTGCTCACCTCCCGAAAGCTGGCTTGGCAAATGGTGAGCGCGGTCCTTCAAACCAACTCGATCCAAAGCATCCATTGCCTGAGCTTCGTCAACAACAGAATGATAGTATTGCGCAACCATCACGTTTTCAACTGCCGTTAAATGCGGCACGAGATAAAACTTTTGAAAAACTAAGCCAATTACGTTTTTACGAACGTCTGCAAGCTGACCTGCATTCAAATCCTCAAGTTTGCGACCTTGCAAAGACACAGAGCCTTTAGATGGCGAATCCATGCAGCCAATAATGTTCATAAGCGTGGTTTTACCAGAACCACTCGAGCCAACAATTGAAAGCCACTCACCTTCTGGCACAGTAAGCGACAAATCGTCAACCGCACGAAGAGATCCGTAAATCTTGGAAATATGGTCCAAAGTCAAAAGCATTTTTGGCGTAGCTTTTGTGTTCTCCGGCTTAGTTTCTTTATTCTCTGTCATATTAAATCCTTAACTCAAATCCTTAGCTAATCACTCTAAAATCACTCTAAAAGCTATTCTTCTCGAAGCACAATCGCAGGGTCAATTTTTGAAGCGCGCAAAACAGGCGGCAACGCAGCAACGCAAGAAGCAATCAGGCTAAATGCAACAGAAAATGCAACAAGCCACCAATTCACGCCCAAATCTCTAGCAAACACCATTGCTGCAAGCAAACGTGCAAACACATACCCTACTGCCGTACCGGCAATACCGCCAACGAAACCGTATAATCCAGCTTCGGCAGTAAACTCCACGCCAATACTCCGGGCACTCGCACCCAAAGCCTTGCGCAAACCAATTTCATTTCGACGCTGCTGCACAATCGAAGAAATAGTGGTACTCACACCAACCATCATCAACACTAGAACAACTAGCGACACAATGCAGAACAGGCTGCGAAGCATTGTAATAATACCAGTGTCAGCAGCAGTAACTTTAGTAACCTGCTGAGCGCGCACACGCATAGAAGTCATGTCGTTAATGCTTCTAACAACCGCATCAACACTAGGTGCAGAAGATGAGTAAGCAATCACGTCTGCTCCGCGCTTAACTCTAGTAAGAGTATTAACATCCGCATTAAGAGAATAAAGCATGGAATCTTCCGCGCCGCCAGTGTCCAAAATGCCGCAAACGCGGAAAGTTGTGCCGTGAGTATCCATAATATCCGTTGAAATGCGGCCTTCAACAAGCTTTTGTTGAGATGAATTTTGCGCAGACTGATTCGCAGACTTATTTGCAGACTTACTTGCGGACTTACTTTCAGACTTTTCTGCAGGCTTATGCGATCCGTCAGTATTATCCGAAGACCTATACGCAATCGCAATACGAGAACCTATTTTTAAGCCCATCGACGAAGCAACATCTCGCCCAACCATCACATTTCCGCTGCTCGGCCAAGAGCCGTCTACATTCCAATGCTTATTAAGAGACTTTACTGAGCGCACATCAATGCCTGCTAAAACATACGGAGCTGCGTTAATACGCACATTTTCGTAACGATACGTAGCAGAACGCATAGCACCTTTTGCAAGAACCATATCGTTTGTGTGCAAAACCATTGCGCGATCAATACCGTTTTTCCACTCACCCTCTAAAGGAGTTACGATAATATTCGCTCCATACGCACGCATTTCGTCGCTCATCTGCTGAGGCACAACCAAGCAGATTGCAGCCAAACAAAACAGCGTAGCAGCACCAACAAGAGTTGCAATAACAGCCATTAAAGCACGCGATTTTCGGCGAAATACCGCGCTAAATAGCATAGTTATAAACATCGAATTGTTGGAAGTCATATAAGATTTACCTGCCATGAAGCACCTCCGCAGGACGCACACTCAGAATCGAACGAATCGACGAGCCTGCAGCCGCAAGCACAGTCAACGCAAGCAGCACAAACACCAGAACAAATACCATTGGTCGGAACAAAATCGCAGAGCCAAACACTGTAAAACCAATAATCTGCGCAACCGCAAATCCTAAAGCCATGCCAAGTAACGCTCCACCAAACGCAATAACCGCGGTTTCCATAAGCATAAGACGAGCAACAGCACCATCACGCGCACCTAAAGCCTTGAGTAAGGCAAGCTCGCCCGAACGCTCAGAAATCGAAGCAGCCATAAGATTCGCCACAGCAACAGCCGCAGCAATCAAGCTCAAAGCAGTCATCAAAACCATAACAGCGCGCGTCTTATTTAACACGTTACCCTGAAGAGCTGCAACTTGACGAACCTGCTTTGCAACAGCTCCAGGAATTACCTCCTCAATTTGGTAAGTAATCGAACTCGGGTAAGCAGTGCAATACCAAGTTTCCCACTCTTCCTGGCTGAGCGCTGCCGGATTTTTAGCCGCCTTACGCGCTAAATCATTTTCCGGAGTAGTAAGCGCTTTTACCTCAATCAAATCAGCCATATTCGGCTTATTTGCAAGGTTTTGAGCATCGCTAGAGCTCGCGTAAATTGCGTTATTATCGTCGTCACCAGAATCGTATACGCCAACCAAG
Source organism: Gardnerella sp. DNF00753 (assembly GCF_049244275.1). Classification (NCBI taxonomy): domain Bacteria; kingdom Bacillati; phylum Actinomycetota; class Actinomycetes; order Bifidobacteriales; family Bifidobacteriaceae; genus Gardnerella; species Gardnerella sp. DNF00753. Next base: position 128,748 of record NZ_CP058393.1, on the reverse strand, counting down.
CGCAGCGAAACCTCGCGTCCGTCACGAAGCAAACGCAAACGCTGACCAAGTTTTAAGTGCAAGCGCTCAGCTAACTGCGAACCTACCATTGCTTCGGATTGATTATCTTTTGCCCAACGGCCTGCATTAATTTTCCACCAAGAGCGCAAGCCTCGAACACCAACAACAGTTGTTTCCCCTGAAGCGAGCGCAAGTTTGCGATTAAACCAAGTTCCAACAATAGGCACAACAGTTTTAGTAGAAGACTTCGATTCAAGATTTGCGTGAACTTTTATTTTCGGCGCAAAATTCGTAATATTAAACGCCCAAAAAATCATTTTAATTTTTGCAGCGTCTGATTCCTTCAAAAAAGCAGTAGACTCTTGGCTTTCGGCAGCTGCTAAATTATGCAAAGAAGCAGCGTCTTCCTGCTCGCGAGAAGCATACAAATCATTTACAACAGCGCTAGATTTTGGCTGAACAACAATATTCGAACCGTACGAGCTAAGCTCGGCGTTAATCTTGTCTCCAACGTCGTACACAACGCTAAGCATTGACACGCTAACGCACGCACTTAAGCACACTACAAGCGCAATCAGCACACGCTTTTTTATTTGCCTCACAAGAGATCGAGCAACCATGCGCATCATAAACATTAGTTGCTCCTTACTTAAAGTGCGAACTAAGCACGTCTAAATCAGCAGTATGAATTGTGATTTTGCCATGCCCAGCCTTGTACGGGAACGGAATCGGATTGCAACCACCTTTAAATCCAATAGTTGCTAAGTTAATTGCTACGTCACATTTACGGCAAATAATCTTACCGTCTTTTTCGTAGTAGCCTGCATCTCCACAGTTTTCACACGCGTCCAAGCCAACACCGTACGCTCCACCATTCTTTTTAATGATTATAAAGCGCATAACAGTGCCATCTTTTGCTTTGTATTGGAAACGATGAAGGTGGCCGTCTGAAATTTGCACAAAGTTGATAGTTGCCAAGCCATCGTGCAATTCGTACGGTTCAGGAGGCGTAAGAGTTGGCTTAATATTCATAATAGATACGCCTGCAGTAAGCGTAAGTATTACTGTAAGCGCAGCCAAAAGTGCTGCGAGCGCAGACTTTCGAGATTTCCGCTTAAAAGCTCGCTTTGTGCGAATTTCTGCAGCATTTTCGCCAACTACTGCCGTCTTAAAACCGATTACGAGAGACGCAACTGCAGGAATCAAAAATACGCTAATTTGCGCCATAATCATAAGCGGATTATTGTTAATAAGCCAAACAAGCACGCTGAAAGAAAAGTCGTCAATATAAAGCAGGATACTTCCTTGCATAATCTGCAAAAGTGAAGTTACGTGCTGCACAAGCAGAATAATCATGCTGAGCACAATTGCAATTTTGAAGGAAATTGCGTTAGATGTGGCTCGCAAAGAGCGCACCATAAGACTTATGCAAATCGCGGCAGCTGCACCAAGCACGAATCCGAGCGCGCGCAGAAGCATGTCGGATGTAAAAGGCGGCGTACTTGAATCTACAAAAATAGTAAGCTGCAAAATAACATCCGGAAGCGCATAAAATACTGTAAATGCTAGTGCGCACGCGCCAATTGCGTTGCTTATGTGCATTGCAAGTGGATGCTCACGCCAGTTTTCAACAGTTTTGCGAGAGCGAATTACAACAGCAATCGCTGCAATATCGAAAGGAACTGCAACGCAAAGCGCCGGCATGTTCACAAAGTTACGCTGATTAATTACTACGCTTGCGCGAAGAATTGCAAAAATAAGTGCAGCAACTGTGCCAAACGACAATCCATACAGTCTCCAGCGCGCACTCAGCGGCTTATCTCGCCCCTCACCAACCGTAAGAGAAGCACTTAAGCCCATCGTAAGTAGCATAAGAGGGAGCAGCCCAGGAAGCACTGTTACGAACAGTCTGAGCATAACTCCCTCCTTTGCTATTAGTTACAATCTATTATTCAATAGTTTCTAATATTTACTAACAATCACTAATTGTTATTACTAACTATTACTAATTATTACTAACTATTACTACCACTGACGAGGAGTGTACTTCCAATCGTCGAATGTGGCCTTGATTGGCTCAGTCCAGAAGCGGCCGGTTACGCCGGTAGCAGGATCAACGTGAAGCATCCAACCCTTCTTTTCTGGGGATTCGACTGAAAGTACGAGCTTGTAGTTTCCAGCCTTGTCGAGCTTAACGTTTGCACCATAGTGAGGACCGTCGGAAGCATTCATCTGCATGAAAGTGCCCTTGCCAACGGATTCGCCGCTTGCCTTGTCAACAATCTCATAGTTCACAGTCAAATCTGGAATGAACTCGCCCTTACCGTAGCCGAGCTTAGTGCCTTTTTGGTTAGCATGAATATCTGCCTCAAGGTGGAAGCTAGCCTCTGAAGCCTTCAAACCCATGCCAGCTGGAACCATGTCCACTGGCTGGAAGTACACGGCGCCAATAGTAAGAGGTCCAATGTTTTGATCCTGGTGAGGGCCAACTGGAACCTCTTCAAAGCCCTTATCGCCGCCTTTGTCATCAGCCTTGTCGTCAGCCTTCTGCTCGGTTGCCTGTGACTTAGAAGCAGACTTTGCGGAATTTCCGTTAGAACCGCAGCCGGCAAGCGCAAGCACACCTGCGAGAGCCAAAGCTGCAATTGCCATCATTTTTTTATTCTTCATATCTAACCTTTTCTTTTGATTGATTAGTTATTTTTATTATTTATGTTTAGTTGTTATTTAGTTATTTATTTGTTGTTTATTTAATTTTGCCTATTTACCTTCTATCGCGCGCTTTCCACGACTCCGCGCAATAGACACGCAAAGTAGCGAAATTACCACGATTGCAGCAACAATCTGAGCCGTAATCGTTTCCACGTACGGATAGAACCCAAGCCAATCGTTAGTTGGCAAGACTTGAATATACATACCTGCGAGCGCATCACCCTCAATAAGGGCATGCACGCCACCGCCGGCAAAAATCACCACAAGCACAGACATAAGAGCACTTGTGCCGGTAAAGAATGGGCGAATTGGTATGCGAACGGAAGCAAAACGAATAAGCAAGAATATAACTACCAGAACTGCAGCAGCGGCAGCAAAACCACCCCAAATCAGGGAGTCAGCTCCGCTTGAAACAGCAAAAATAGCCTGATAGAAGATTACAGTTTCTGCACCTTCACGGAACACCGCAAGGAAGCTAAGCAGAGCGAGTGAAATCAGGCTGCCTTTAGACACTGCAGCCGTAGTCTGATCACTAATATACTTATTCCACGCTTGTACGGAAGAACGCGAAATCATCCAGTTGCTTGTGTACAAAAGCATAAGCATTGCAAACAGTGCAACCACGCCTTCTGTAATCTCTTGCTGAGGTCCGGAACCGTTGAAAAGTAAGCCAAACAGAGCTGCAACAATCAACGAAGCCACAATACCGGCAGCAAGTCCTAAGTAAATGTACTTAACCATGTTTTTGTGGCCGGATTTAATCAGGTACGCAATAATTGCGGCAACAACCAGCAGCGCTTCCAAGCCTTCGCGAAGCAAAATCACAAAAGCTTGTCCGAAAGAACTTGTTATAAACTGCATAAACGGATTCGCGTTTGAAGATGCGCCTTTGTCTAATTTCGCCGAGTCTTCAATAAGCATTGCTTTAAGATCCGTTACGAACTTTTTAGCTTGCTCAACCGTTTTTCCGTTGTTCATTGCTTGGCGGCACTCTTTGAACTGATATTCGACTGTTGAAACGCGACTACCGCTTATTGCATTCATTACGTTCTTCTCAAAACCGAGCTTTTCGTAATACTGGTAGTAGGCTTCGTTGATTAAATCAACTGCTGCTGCAACTTGAGACTTGTTGCCTTTTGCAGATTTGTAGGTTGCAACGGATTTGTCGAGAATAACGTTCATTTCTCGAGCAACTTGACTCCACGTACGGCCATTGCGTCCAAGATTCTTCTTTTTTGCAGCGTCAAGCTTTTTACGCTCTGCTTTGATTTGCGCACGAAGCTTTTGCGCGTAAATATTCGGCTTATCTATTTTTGAGTTTGAGTCAAGCTGAGCTGCAGTCTGCGCAACATCTGCCGAAAGAGCTTTCGACACAGCTGCTATTTGATCTACCTGATTTTGCTGATACACAAGCGTTTGCAACTGCTGGAATTGATCGCTTTGCGATTGAACTTTATTCTGACCAAAAGTATCTCGAACAACAGTAATCATATTCGAAGCAACATAAACGGAATTGTAAGCTGCCTGGAATCGTGTGGCAGCTCCCGAATTATTGCCGCTTTTATATTCACTTTGGCCCTGCTGCAATTGGCTATCAATCGCCTTAGAAACATCCGACCAACTAGCGTACGAACGATCTGCGTCTGTTGCAAAAGCTGGCTCAGTTACAGCAAACGAGCTTATAACAAAACTCGCAAACGTGCACATAGACATGCACATAACCATGCATACAGCCAGCATGAGCGCGGTAGCACCGGAAACAACTCGGCGCACACTTTTACACGCGCGCATAACATCTCCTCGTGTCTTCTTACACTTCCTGCTTCTCAACGCGCTCTACCCCGATTGAGCGCACCCAACTAAAACTTGCCATCAAAGGCCCCACAGGTACATAATATCGACATATCATGTAGATTGATATAGTTCGGAGCAAAAAACACGCAAATATTGCAAAAATGATATTGATAACGAGAATTATCAATATCATTTTTCGTGATTAGTCAGCAAAAAAGTGCGCGGGAAATGCGCGCGTTTTGTGTATAGATAAAACCTCATATGAGATTTTGCAAGTCACATCTGCATTTGTTATTTCGTTTCATTTGTTATCTCATCTCTTTTTTACCAAATTGTGTTATTGCAATCAAAAATACAAACACAGATATTGCAATTGCACATGGCAAAAATGGTATAAGATTAAATCCGTTTCCTAATCCTGTTGATGTAACTGCATGTAGAGAGCGGGAAACCATATATCCGCTGTAACAATAAGGATAAACTATCCAAAGTGGAGTATTTGCTATTAATACGCCAGGAATTACAAGAAGTATATTTAATCCAACGGATAACATTGACTTTTCAAAAAGCACAGTAATCGCCCACATGACTATTACGCTTGGAATCATAGTCAAAAACAGATCTAAACACCATTTTAGTAGATACATAATTGGTAGCGTTTCTGTAACTCCCGTGCTACTGGTTGCAAACAATCCTGCTATAACGAATACGGCAAAAAATACGACCATTTCCATAAGCAAATAAAATAGCAGTACGCAAAATTTTGCGGCAGAAATCGCGTATCTGCTAACAGGCAGTGCCAGCATTTTTAGTATTCCGTTATTGCTTGTTTCTCGTCCTGCAATCATCACGCAAATAACAATCATACTAAGCGGAAGCAGATAATATGAGTAGACTAATGCGCTTTGAATAAACATAGCAGCCCATGCGTGTGTATATTCTGGAGTGAAGTATCTATGAAGGCTTGCTACACCAGATCCAACCACAATTAGCGGTGCAATAAAAATCAAAGGAATAATTTTACTACGCTTTACTTTCTTAAATTCGATTCTAAGAAGTTCAAAAAATCTCATTTTCATAATCTCCTTATTCATAGTTATATAGTGCAAGTTTTTACTTATAGTGCATGTTTTTATTCATAGTGCAGGTTCTTAGCCGCCCACAATCCAGAACATAAAAACAGAAGTGTTTCAACTATGGATACGATTACGACCGTAGTATTAGGTTGCGCACTCATGGCAACTGCTGGTTTTAGCATAACTATAAAAGGTGATGCCATAAAAAGCACAACGTCTGAAGAAGCCAATGCCATGCCGCTTAAAAATCCTGCTACACCAATTCCAAGCGTCACCCACATGTTTTCAAATCGTGATGATACAAAAATCATAAAGGACAATACAGGCATTGACGTAATAAATGAATATGCAGCAAAAGATATAAGAGTACTTACATTAAACGTACCTTGTGGCAAATCTGTTACACCGATTTTTGCAAGTGCTAAATTTTGTATGCAAATAGCGATTAGTAATAGAACAGTCAGCAGCATAAATTTGCATAGGTACATAGCAGGAACACTCATAGGCAGCATATGCATCTTTTTTACTGCATTTCCCTTAAATTCCATGTTGTAGATAATGCATGCGGCAACTATTATGCCGAACATGTTTAACACCATAATCATGCCGTAAAGCTGTGTAAGAAGAATATCCATAGGAGCTAAAGGCAGGTTTAATAATGTATTTTTTCGTACAATAAAATTCACAAAAGCGTACGCTGCTCCCATAACGCCAATAGCAATCATAAGAGCTATAAAGCCAGTTCTCTTGCATTTTTTTAGTTCAATTACAAGCGTTTTCATAGTCTTGCACTCTGCTTCCTGATCTTATTGTCTTCATCAATCATGGATAGGAACATATCTTCCAAATTGTCGGAAGCAAAACCAGATCGTAATGCATGCTGTCGTAGTTCATCTAAACTACCTTCAAATAACAAGTGTCCGTGATTAAGTATTCCAATATCATCTGCAATAAGCTCAATTTCGGATAGCATATGAGAAGAAATAAGAATCGTGCAATCGTAAAGATCTGGCAGTGACTTAATCAGATTTCGGATTTCGTGTATGCCAGATGGATCGAGTCCATTTGTTGGCTCGTCTAAAATCAAAATAGGTGGTCTACCAAGCAATGCTCCAGCAAGACCAAGCCTTTGCTTCATGCCAAGCGAATATTTTTTTGCAAGACGGTCTGCAAACTCAGAAAGACCTACTAATTCTAATGCGTCATCAACTGCACTCTTAGGTAGTTCTAAAATGCGACGTATAATGTCAAGATTTTCTCTACCTGTTAGATTTGCATAGAAAGATGGTGATTCAATAAATGAGCCTATTTCTTTCAAAATAGGTATGCGATCGGCAGGAAACTGCTTTCCGTCTATTGTAAATACACCTTTTGTTGGAGCCGTAAGACCTAGGAGCATTTTCATTGTTGTAGATTTTCCAGCTCCATTTGGCCCAAGAAAGCCGTAAATGCTACCTTTGCGAATATGAAGTGAAACATCATTAACAGCAATAAATGATTTATATTTTTTTGTTAAATGTTCTGTTGTAACAATATTGTTCATGGCAATATCTCCTTTCAGGATTTATGATATTGCGTCAACCTTTCTACAACATTCTCTTCACCTTACATCTACCTTACATTTTTATGCGAGGTCAAAAAATGAATATTCACATGGCATAATATATGTTAGGGGGTTCTCCATGAATCGGAATGATTATTTATTGAACAAGCATCTGCTACTTGTTGATGATGAGCAGGAACTTCTAGATATGGTTGTATCCATATTAAACGAATACGGTTTTTATAATATAACGACTGCAAAAAGTATAAAAGATGCAGTAGAAGCAACACAAAAATTACGTCCAGAATTAGCAATCCTTGATGTTATGCTCCCCGACGGTAATGGGTTTGAGCTAATGAAGCAGATAAAACAATATAGTGATTGTCCTATTTTATTCCTTACTGCTTGCGGTGAAGATGAAGATAAGTTTAAGGGATTTGACTTAGGAGCAGACGATTATATTGTAAAGCCGTTTCTTCCAAAAGATCTAACGTTTCGCATTATGGCAATTTTAAGACGAAGCTACAAGAGCGAAAATCCCATTGTTAAACTGAAAAATAGTCAGATTGATTTTTCTTCTGCCCAAGTAATAAAAAATAACGAACATATTCCACTCACAGCCAAAGAATATGATTTACTTTCTGCACTTTATAGAAATGCTGGATGCATTGTAACAATTGACGCGTTATGTGAAGCTGCATGGGGAGCTAATCCTTTTGGATATGAAAATTCTTTAATGGCACATATACGTCGTATCAGAGAAAAAATAGAACTCAATCCATCGCAGCCTGTTTCTTTAATAACAGTTAAAGGTTTAGGATATAAGCTGATTGTGGAGTAAAGCAGAATGAAAAGCATACCAAAACTAATACAACGCTTCATAAGTATTTTTCTACTAAGCTCTGTGCTTATAGTATTAATGAATATTATTGCGTTTATTGTACTTATAGGAAATTACGCTCCCGATAAAGAGATGTCTCCTTATAGCATAGCAAAAGAGACGGGAGAAGCATTACAATTATCCGCAAGTGGGGATTATGCATTATCCAAAAATATGTCTTCCAAATTGACAAATTCTGGCGCATGGGCAATTCTGATTGATAATAATACGTTGAAAGTCGTGTGGAAAACAGAAAATGTTCCTGCGGGTATTCCAAACGACTATACTTTGTCTGATATAGCTAATTTGAGCGTTGGCTACATTGACGGTTATCCAACTTACACTGGCAGAAATAAGGGTGGAGTTGTTGTAGTCGGATTTCCACACAACAGCTTTTGGAAACATACGCGACCAAGTTGGAACTACAGTTTAATCTCAAATTTTCCGCAGATTGTTTTAAGCGTATTATTTATCAACATTTTGCTGATTCTTGGAATTTATTTAATAGCTAATATAAAACTACTAAAATCAATTAATCCGATTACAAAAGGGATACAACGTTTATCTAGTGGAGAAAGCGTGCATATTCCAGAAACAGGAGCGCTTTCAGAAATTTCATCTAACATAAATTCTGCTTCCGATATTTTGCAAATACAAAAAGAACAATTGAGAAAAAGGGAGACTGCAAGAGCAAATTGGATAGCTGGGGTTTCGCATGATATTCGTACGCCGTTATCTATGGTGATGGGATATGCGGGACAGTTAGAAAATTCTCTACATATTTCGCAAGAAGATCGTAAAAAAGCGACGATGATTATTAAGCAAAGTGCCAGAATGAAGAATTTGATTAATGACCTTAATCTGGCTTCAAAACTTGAATACAATATGCAACCAATTATGAAAAAAGAAGAAAATGTTGTTGCTGTTGTTAGGCAAGTTGTTGTGGATTTTATGAATATGGGTATGCAAGATGAGTTTTCGATTAAATGGGAAACGGACACAGAATTGACTGTTTGCAATATTAATGTAGACAAAGATTTATTAAAACGAGCAATATCTAATCTTATTCAGAACAGCATATCTCATAATGAAAATGGGTGTACGATTTATGTATCCGTTGCTGCAAATAATAATAATTGTATTATTTGTGTTGAAGATAACGGTATAGGTGTTTCAGATGAAAAAATCGAAAAGCTTAATCATGAACCGCACTATATGATTTGCGATACAAGTACTGCAGAGCAACGGCATGGTTTGGGTTTGCTGATTGTTCAGCAGATTATTGGCGCTCATAATGGAACAGTTGATATAAGTAGAAGCAAATACGGTGGGTTTAAGGTTGAGTTAACAATGCCAAGTAAAAAATTTGGGTTATAGGTCTTTTGGCCTATAACCCAAATATCCAGTATTTATTAGTTGTCTTTTTTGTACACTACCAGAAATAATTAAGCCGTTATCTCTAAGATGTCGCATTAAAGAATCAACTGTTTTATAAGACATCACACATAATCTTCTTCTCTGCAATTTTTTACTTTACAGTAAAATTTATTCTACAATTTTACTATGCACATTTGAAAGTGGAAGCTGATTGCAACGCTACCGTATTGCTTGCGTCTAGCTTCGATTCTTGCAAGCAAGCTAGCTCGCATAGTCATTATTGGGCATTAGTTGGCATTATTCAGCATTAGTCAACACCATTCGGCATTACCCAGCATTATTCAGCAAAAAAGCGCGCGGGGAAGGCGGCCGTTTTACGAAGCGCATGATTTGGCGAGATTACTGCAAACTCAGAGCCGGTAGTTTGCACGATTTTTTGCAAATCGCTTTCTTGCGATACGAACAACGCAGTTGCGAGCGCATCAGCGTAAGCAGTTGGAAAAGCGCAAGTTTTAGCAGGAAGGTAAGTCCAACTTGCAGAAAGTTTTTGCGCAGGAGTTCCATCTAAAGCGTTAATCAAGTGAGTCGCAATTAAATTAGACTCAAAGCCATTTGCATCTTTTCCTAAATAACTTGCGTCTTTTACTTTCCAACGCTTTCTTGCACTAGACGATGCACACAGCGCTCCGCTTGCAATTGATACCACACCTACCGCTTGAGTTGTGTCAAAAGGATTTTCCAGAGCCACTTTTATTTGGCTATTTTCTTCACTAAAACAAGCGCACATATCTCCGCCAGCGTTTACCAAAAAATCGCAATCCGCAGTCGAATCACAATCCGAAGGCGAATCGCCGCTAAGCCCATCTTTAATAATCTTCGCTACAAGATCTACAAAATAGCCCTTTCCAGCTGCCCCAAAATCAAGCTGCACTGGCTGATTCGTGTGAAGCGTTGCGCTGCCACTATCTCGCGAAATATCTGCCCACGCAACTGGCAGAGCACGGCGATATTTGCTCCAGCTGCCACTGCTGATATTCTCATCCTTACCTTCGCCAGCTTTCGACTCCGGAACGAATTGCACGGAATTATCATAGCCAAGCGCAAGCAGATCCGCGCCAACGCAAGCATCAAAAGCTCCGTGCGTGGCAGCGTAAAACTCGTCATAAATCGCAAAAAGCGGCTGCGCCCACGATGGAAACTCAAAATCGCCGCCATGCTCCGCACAAGCCATGCGCGAAACAAGCGAATCTGCACGAAAACGCGAAAGCACCGATTCATACTCTTCAACAAAAGCGCGAATCCGCTGCTCAGCGCGCTCAGGAATCGGCTTGCTGCTGGAAATAATAATCCCCGTTCCAAGCGCGCGCTCAATCGCCACAACGTTCCTAAACATCGCTTTCCTCACGAAAACATTTCATTCGCTTTTTTAGAAAGCTCATACCGAAGAGGGCGTTCGCCAATAGAATCAACCATTCCAAGATCAATCAAACCGTTAAGCGCGCTCACAATCTTTCTCTCACCAATCTTCTCATCAATTGCATTGCCAACGTATTCGCTTAGTTGCTTGCGAGTCATTGGAGTTGGATTATACGAAAAAAGCTTATTTTGCAACAAAATAGACAGAGCTTCACGCTGCACTTTAGAAATTTCTTCCTCTGGAAAAAGCTCACGCAGCTTACCCATACAGTAAATAATGTGCTTTAATTGCACACTAATATTCTCAAACACTTCGCCCTGTGCTTTTACAATATATTCCAACATTGTGCAACAAAACATAGTTAAATCATTGCAATTAAACAGTTCCTGAGCTTTAGAAAAAGCAGCATAGTATCCAGACTTTTCTGCATAAATTATAGAACTTAAGCTCAAAATTGTTGGCATCGAAATCTGCTCATGCAATTGCAAAGCAAGCAAAAACCGCCCAGTTCTACCGTTTCCATCATAAAATGGATGCACGCTCTCAAAAACATAGTGGCACATGCACGCCTTAATAAGCGTTGGAACGTCACTACTATTCATCAAACGCAACATCTGCGTTAAATGCTTTTGAATTTCCGCTTCCGTTGCATCTCCATCATGTACTACATTATTTGCACCATCGCGAATACTTACTTTTCCACTCCTAAAAATCTCACCATCTGGAATATTATTTGTTTCTAATTCGCCCTGCATAATACTGTCGTAGATTTTTCGTATATCTTGCAAGGTTTGTGGAATCGAAGTGTCACATTCATTTGAATCTGCAAGTTCAAGAAAAAGCTTAGTAAATTCACTAAAACGCGTATGCTTATTCTGCTCGTTTGCAGCATCAAGTGCTTTGGAAAGCTCTTTTCTAGTGCTGTGAACACCTTCAATAATGTTGGTATTTTGCACTTCTTTTGCAATAAGTTGCATTAAATACTCGCGCTGAGCAAACCGCGGCAACCTACTCCACGCTTTTTCAACCGCTTTTTCAGTATTCGCAATATAATTCATGCACGTTACAAGATCCGTTACACACATTGCAAAAATCTCATGCGCATCAAATATGATTCCAGAACGATAGGTTGCAGGATTATCAATGCGCAATCGATATTCTTCTTCCACAATATCACAAGGTTTTGCATTACTTTTAGACATTGCAACTATTGTGCGTATTGTTTTGTAATCCATAATGCGACTCCATTTATATTATTGCGTTTACATTATTGCGTTTATGCTATTGATGATTTTGTAGTAATGTCTTGCAATATTTTGCTTATATACAAACAACGCATTTATCACAAAATGATTGCATAGCTAACGTAAAAATCTATTCTATACCTACATTTTCGCAAAATGAAGGCATAGCACGCAAAAAACATTCATCTATACCGACATTTTGGCAAAACAGCGGTATAAACTACTCACGCGCGTGCTGTTTTAGTCGCTTAGCATAAATAGGAACGCATACGAAGAAAGGGCTTGGAGCCTGATGCCCCTAGTAGCACCAAACCCAAGCCCTTTAACAAAACCGACTCGTTTCCCTAACAAACAAGCCAGCCAAACACTCAACAGTCACGCCCCCGAAAGCCAGCGCACAACACTACCGTGAAGAAAGAGATTTGGCAAAACAGTAGAATCATGCAAAAGCCCGAAAGCAAACCCGCCACAAAGCACTAGACAGCATTCGCAGCACGTTGAGTGAAAGATTTAACAAGTGAGCGCACCATACTCACATACAGCACGCTCACAAATCATTAAACAATCAACACACTTAATGTGCTAAAAGCTTAGTGACGGATCTTGCGAAGAGCAACACCCATGCCAGCAAGCACGGAAGCAGCAACAGCAGCCAAAGCTACAGCAGCACCAGTCTTAGCCAATGGAGCAGCCTTCTTAGCTTCAGCCTTCTTGTCAGCCTTCTTATCGTTAGTCTTGTCATCAACCTTCTGACCATGACGCTTGAGGTAGTCAGCGACAGCTTTGCACTCGAGAGAATCTTTACCGTAAAGCTTCACACACTTCTTGTAATCCATGTCCTTATTGCCAAATGGAGAATGCTCATACTTATCTTTCTCGTCTTCAGCCTTAGCCTTCTCTTCCTTCTCTTTCTTCTCCTTATTCAAACGATCAGCAAGATCTTGAGAGTCCTCAGTCTTATAGAATGACTTATCATAAGTAGCTTCATCACCAGCAGCAGGAGCCTTACCCTGATCAGCCTTTGGAGCAGTCTGATCAGTCTTTGGAGCAGTCTGATCACCGTCAGCCATTGCTGGGGCGGCGAAAGCCAAGCCGGAAACGAGGGTGGCGCCAGCAGCGAGTGCGGCGATAGCCTTCTTATTCAACATAATATTTTCCTTTCTTCTTCTCCACCACGCTTAAAACGCAGTGAAAAACATAAACCCACAAAATCAATCTCTTGTGGATAACTTTCAGATAGAGTATCTAGCTGAAAGCTGTTATTAACATACCCCCCCCCGTTCGAAAAAGTCAAGAGCAAAAATAAGCGTCCAACACAGAAAATATCAACAAAATTACAAAAATATTCAAGTAAAAGCGCGTAAAACCACAAAAAAATACGCCAAACAGCACTGTTTAATCGTAAAAAATACTATTTCACGATTTTCAAAGATTTTTCTCAGAAAACTCTCAGAAAACTCGCGGCAGCTCCCCCTCGCCACCCGCAAACCCTTGAAAAACCGCCACTTTACACACGACACGCGCAGAGGTCACCTTCACGCACGACATAAACTACTCACAGCTGAGTCGTTTTGGTCGGAATCACGCGAAAAAGCGGCATAAACTACTCACCGCTGAGCAGTTTATGCCGCCTACCCAGAAATTAATCAAAAATCAGACATAATAACAAAAAGGTAGGAGCTTGAGAATACCCAAACTCCCACCTTGTAAGAGATTACCTTACTTACGTAAGTTTACAAACTTACAAAAGCAACAAACTTACAAAAGCAACAAACTTACATAAGCAACAAAAGCAACCTAAATCACCTTAGCGTTAGGCAGCACGTTGCCGTCTTTATCAACGTTACAACTGTGCTCAACAGCAATCGTAATATTGTCAGAGTCAACCGAGAAGAAGCCATCCGTCACCTTAAAAACGTGACGCACACCCTTCAAATCGTCAACCTTCACAAAACCGTGATCAATCAACGCAAGCACAGCCTCATGCCCAGGAAGCACACCCATTGCGCCATTCACAGAAGGAATGACCACAAACTTGGCGTCACCTTCCCAAACAGGATGCCTGGCTGCCACAACACTAACGTGCAGCGATTTTACTTGCTTCTCTGCCATGATCACGCACCAAACTCTTGCTGCATGTCGTGCCAACGACGCTCAAGATCGTCAATGCCACCAATACCCGAGAACGCCTGTTCCGGAATATCATCGTAAGTACCATTGCAAATGCGAGTAAACGCCTCAATGGTTTCGTCTGCTGGCACATAAGAACCTGGACGACCTGTGAACTTTTCAGCCACGTAGAAGTTCTGACCAAGGAACTGCTCAATCTTACGAGCGCGGCTCACAGTGGTCTTATCTTCCTCACCAAGCTCATCGATACCAATCAAGGCGATGATGTCCTGAAGCTCCTTGTTACGCTGCAAAATAGCCTTAACGCGGTTTGCGCAATCGTAGTGAGCCTGACCAACGTAACGCGGATCCAAAATTCTAGAAGTAGAAGTCAAAGGATCCACAGCTGGGTAAATACCCTTAGCTGCAATATCACGCGAAAGCTCAGTAGTTGCATCCAAGTGCGTAAAGGTTGTTGCAGGCGCAGGATCGGTGTAATCATCAGCAGGCACATAAATAGCCTGAAGCGACGTAATGGAATGGCCGCGCGTAGAAGTAATACGCTCCTGCAACGCACCCATTTCATCTGCCAAATTTGGCTGGTAACCAACTGCGGAAGGCATACGACCCAGCAAAGTGGACACCTCAGAACCAGCCTGAGTAAAGCGGAATATGTTATCGATGAACAGCAACACATCCTGATTCTGCACATCACGGAAGTACTCAGCCATAGTCAACGCGGTAAGAGGCACGCGAAGACGAGTCCCAGGAGGCTCATCCATCTGACCGAAGACAAGTGCCGTTTTCTCCAAAACGCCAGCCTCAGCCATTTCGCCAATCAAATCGTTACCTTCACGGGTACGCTCACCAACGCCAGCAAACACAGAAACACCACCGTGGTTCTGTGCAACGCGCTGAATCATTTCCTGAATCAACACGGTTTTACCAACGCCTGCACCACCGAACAGACCAATTTTACCGCCCTGAACGTAAGGGGTGAGCAAATCGATAACCTTAATGCCGGTTTCGAACATCTGAGTCTTAGACTCAAGCTGATCGAAAGCAGGTGGGTTACGGTGAATTGGCCAGCGCTCAGTTACTTCAATATTCTCGCCAGGCTTAGCATTCAAAATGTTGCCGGTAACGTCGAAAACGTGACCCTTAGTAACATCGCCAACAGGTACGGAAATTGGGCCGCCGGTATCTCGCACTAAAGCACCACGAACCAAGCCGTCAGTAGGCTTCAACGCAACTGCACGCACAGTCGAATCACCAAGGTGCTGCTCAACTTCCAGCGTAATCTCGTGAACGGTATCACCTTCCGTGTTTCCAACGGTGTTGATATCGACTTTGAGAGCATTGTAAATATCCGGCAGATAGCCGACTGGGAATTCAACGTCAATCACGGAACCCTGAACGCGGGTTACGCGACCAGCTGTTGGATCGACCTCCTGCTCAGCTTCTGGAGGCGCTGTGGTCTGATTTTCAGCCATATGCTCCTAATCCTCCTCATTATTCAGCGCATCAGCGCTGCCGATAATCTCGGTAAGTTCTTGAGTAATGGATGCCTGGCGAGAAGCATTAAGCTTTCTTGTCAAATCATCCACCAAATTGCGGGCGTTATCTGTAGCCGTATGCATAGCGTTCTGCCTACTTGCTGTTTCAGAAGCAGCAGAAGTAAGTAAGCACTCGTGAATACGAGACTGAATATACTTCGGCAAAACAGCATCCAGCACTTCATCCGGACTTGGCTCGAAGCAATACTCAACAGCCTCTGGATTGCTGCGACTCACTGCTTCTTCGCGAGCTGAAACTGCACTAGTAGACGACAACGATGCTGAAGGTCCAGAAGCTGCTTCGTAATCAGGACGGTGCATAGCAAACTCCTCACCATCCTTCAAAGGAACCAGCTCAACTGGCAGCATACGCAACGTACGAACTTTTTGCCTCACCATATTAATAAATTCGGTGAAAACAATATACAGTTCCGAAACTCCGCCTTCTGCTTCCGGCGTCATATAAGCGTCCATTAAAGTATCGGAAATCTTTTCTGCAATAGTAACGTCAGGATGGTCAGTAGAACCTTCCCACGTACCTGCCACATCGCGATTGCGATACTTGTAGTAAGTTGCACCGCGTCGACCGTACACGTACAGTTCCGCGTGCTTACCTTCTGCATCGAGCTTGGCTAAAAGCGCTTCAGTCTCACGAATAATCGAAGACGTAAACGCACCAGCCATTCCACGATCAGAAGTAAGAGCTAGAACTGCTACGCGATTGCCAGCATGCTCTTTACCGAAAATAGGATGCTTAATATTTGCTTCGTGATGAGCTACCAACGCCTGCACGGCATCGAAAATTGCGTCACTATAAGGCTTAGCATTAAGCGCAATATCACGCGCTTTTGCAATATGCGAAGACGCAATCATTTCCTGAGCCTTAAAGATTTTACCTAAAGACTGTGTGGAAATAATTCTCGATTTCAATGCAAGTTGGGAGGACATACGCTACTTCCCCTCAGGCTCGCGACTATCTGCTTTTGGCTTAGCTACAAGCTGTTCCTTTTCAACAGGAGCAGGATTTTCAGCCGGCGGCAACGAATCCTTTACAATCAAAGGCTTGCCAACAGAAGTCTTAAACGTCCTACGGAAATCTTCAATGGCCGCATCAAGCTTAGCTTCAGTTTCCTTAGTGAAATCTTCAGTATCGCGAATTACTTGCAAAATGTCAGTTCCCTTATCGAGGTAATCCAACAATTCGTCTTCAAAACGCAAAACATCCTTCACAGGAATATCGTCAAGCTTGCCGTGCGTACCTGCCCACACAGAAACAACTTCTTGCTCCATTGCTCGAGGAGAGAACTGCTTCTGCTTAAGCAGCTCCGTCAAACGCGCACCGCGAGTAAGCTGAGCCTTGGAAGCTGCATCCAAATCGGAAGCAAACATTGCGAAGGATTCCAAAGACTTGTAACGAGCCAAAGAAATCTTCAACATGCCTGAAACTTTCTTCAAAGCCTTAGCCTGTGCCGCACCACCAACACGAGAAACAGAAATACCGACGTCAACTGCTGGACGCTGACCTGCGTTGAACAAATCAGACTGCAAGAAGATCTGACCGTCGGTGATAGAAATCACGTTGGTTGGAATGTATGCAGAAACGTCGTTTGCCTTGGTTTCGATAATTGGAAGGCCGGTCATAGAACCGCCACCCAAATCGTCGGAAAGCTTAGCGCAACGTTCAAGCAGACGAGAGTGCAAATAGAACACGTCGCCTGGGTATGCTTCACGCCCAGGTGGACGACGCAAAAGCAAGGAAATTGAACGGTATGCTTCTGCTTGCTTAGACAAATCGTCGAAAACAATCAAAACATGCTTACCGTTGTACATCCAGTGTTGGCCGATTGCAGAACCGGTGTAAGGTGCAATGTACTTAAAACCTGCAGAATCAGAAGCTGGGCTTGCCACGATTGTGGTGTACTTCATAGCGCCAGCTTCTTCGAGGCTTTGACGCACGGAAGCAATTGTTGAACCCTTTTGACCGATTGCTACATAAATGCAGCGAACCTGCTTCTTTGGATCTCCAGTTTCCCAGTTAGCACGCTGGTTGATAATCGTATCGATTGCAATTGCCGTCTTACCAGTTTGACGGTCGCCAATAATCAACTGGCGCTGACCGCGACCGATTGGCGTCATTGCGTCAATAGCCTTCAAACCAGTAGACAAAGGTTCGTCAACTGGATGACGGTGAATAACGTCTGGAGCCTGGGCTTCAAGAATACGACGCTCACTGCACTCAATCGCACCCAAACCATCGATTGGATTACCCAACGGGTCCACAGTACGACCAAGATAAGCGTCACCAACCGGCACAGACAACACTTCACCTGTGCGGTATACTTCCTGCCCTTCCTCAATGCCTGTGAAATCGCCAAGAATAACAACGCCGATTTCATGCGCATCAAGGTTAAACGCAAGGCCCAAGGTGTCGTTCTCGAATGTGAGCAGCTCGTTTGCCATGCAGCCGGACAATCCAGCTACGTGCGCAATGCCGTCACCAGCCGTAACAACATAGCCAACTTCTTGTGTTGGCATGTCGGTAGGCTTGTACGAGTCAACGAACCCGTCGAGCGCCTTGCGTATCAGGGCGGGATCAATAGATAGTTCCGCCATAATTCTCCTTAATTTACTACTTCACTGCCTGTGTCCAAGCGCCATTGCGCGCAGAACGTTGCAACTGCTTAAGCTGCATCAACATGGTGCGATCAGTTATTTGATCACCAATCTGTATACGCATGCCGCCAAGCACGTTTGGATCCACAATTGGGTTAATGTATGCACGATGACCCAACTTATTACTGTAGATTTCAATCAAACGCTTAATTTGCTTATCTGTAAGCGGCTGAGCAGTAGTGACAGTGACCAATGTTTCGCCAGCTTCACGCTCAAATCCTGACCAAGCGCCGCCGAAGCTGCCGGTTTTGCCACTTTCAGAACCACCATGCCACGTTCCTACTAGATAATGCATAATGCGCAATACGACAGGGTGCGCTTTACCTCCAATAAGCTCGTCAATTAGACGAGACTTATCTTCCGAAGATCTATTCGGATCGGTAATCGCATCAGAAAGCTCAGGATACTGATCAATCATGTCCATCATTGACGAAAGTTCGTCAGCGATGCGCTGCGCTTCATCGTGCGCATCTGAGATGGCCTGCGCAAGAGAAGAACGCGACAAACTGTCGTTTGCACGCGATGCCTTTTCTGGCATTCTTACCTCCTCGTTTCTGTAATAACGAAGTAACGCAATTTACGTATTAATCTCAATAAATTAATTTAGATGAATACTTTAAAGCTTTACTTGCTTTGATCCGAATTTTTAGCTTCTCCAACTTCATCAATCACATGATCAATAATTTTGGAGCTCACAGTATCGTCATCCAGCTTGGATGCAAGAATCTTGCCAGCTAATGCCGCTGCAAGAACCGATACCTCTCCTTGGAGGCTGGACATGGCATGCTGATGCTGAGCTTCAATAGAATGCTGCGCTTCACTAATGATTTTTGCAGCATCCTTTTCAGCGCGTTGTCTAGCTTCGCCAATGATTTTTGAAGCTTCCGTACGAGCCTCTTCTCGAGTTTTTGCAGCATCAGCTTGAGCTTGAGCAAGCTCTTCTTCCATCTGACTTTTTAATTCGTCAGCTTCATGCTGCACGTTTGCTGCTTTAGCTATTCCGCCTTCGATTTTTTCTGCACGTTCATCGAGAATTGCCTGGAATTTAGGCATAACGAACTTGTAGAAAAACGCTGCAAGAACTACCAAAACAACTAACGACCACACTAAGTCATAAGGCTCAGGCAAGAACAACGCCAAACCATTACTCTCAGATGCATGTGCCATGGCTTGTCCTTTCTATTCCTTCAACACTTTTATATTTGTGCTGGAACGAGTTGTTTCGTTCGGTTCACTTTCCCATAATGTAGGCAACGAATCCGAGCAAGCCCAGAACCTCAATAAATGCCAAGCCAACGAACATGAACAACTGAATACGGTTGCCAACTTCTGGCTGACGTGCAGTAGATTCCATAGCTTTAGCAACGACTATTGCCATACCAAGTGCAGGAGAAATTGTTGCGACAGCAAAGCCAAGAATGCTGAGGTTGCCGACCAAACCTGCGAGAGCGATGATATTATTCATTGGTTTCCTTTCTGTTAAAACAGTAACCAGTATAAACCCGTAAGATGGGTAAAATCTGAAGATTTAAGCTATGCTATCAGGCAACAGCAACAGCAGACTTTTCTTCTTCCTCCGGGTAACTTTCCGAAATGTAGACAGAAGCAAGCACAGTGAAAATAAACGCCTGCAAACCGGCTACCATAATTTCGAATAGGGTAAACAGAATGCCACCAAGCAGCCACAAAGCACCGCCGAAGGCAAGGAGTTTATTGCTGGAATCCACCACAAAGAAATTGGTGAATACTAAGCAAGTGGCCACCAGCAAATGGCCAGCAATCATATTCGCAAACAAACGGATTGTAAGCGAAAGTGGTCGCACAATTATTAATTCTATGAGCTGCAATGGCGAAAGAATGAAGTAAATCGGCCATGGCACGCCCGCTGGGAACAACGCTTCACGGAAGAATCGCAAAAAACCTTTTTCACGAATGCCAGCAAGAAGATATTGACACACAACCCACAAAGCAAATACCAACGGACCAGTAATGGTTGCGGTTGCAGCCATATTTAATCCTGGAATCACAGAACAAAGATTAAAGAAGAAAATCGTGATGAAAAGTGTAGACATCATTGGCACGTAACGCTTGCCACGTTCTTCACCAATCATCTCGTAAACGATGTTGTAGCGCACAAAGTCCATTAAGATTTCTAGCACACTTTGGAATCTTCCTGGAACTAACTTTGCGCGAGCGGCACCAATGCCGAAAATAATCATAACGACTACAGCCATAAGAACACGCACCAAAATAATGCGATTCATGGCAAACGGTGTGCCCTGGAACAAAATCTCTGGAGGCAAAAACTCGCCAATATTAGGCAATTCTGGTCCAGACGAAGCCACTGCTGAAGCTACATTGGTAGTCCTCAGTAAAAAGTCAACCATTCCATCCATAAGTGCCTCCTTAAGCAATTCGTTCACACGCCTTCACAACTACGCCACTCACTCACATTATTAAATTCAATCATCTTGCGGCGTTACATATTATCTAAATCATCTATTCCGTATCTCGTAAGGCGCGGGGCACGAAACGAAAAATACATCTAACTGCTGATTGTACTCTTCGCTTGTACATAAATTACGCAACTTCAAAATTTATTTGCTCATACCGTACTTAATACCGTCAAATGGACAAAAGTTATCAGAACGCGGAGAAGCCGGCTCATGTCTTATAGAACGTTCAGTTCCAAGCTTTCCAGCAGTTCTTAAATGTGGAATATCAGAAAGATTGTAAGGCGTAGTTTCGTACACCCAGTTAAGCCAGTTGCGCCAAAGCAAATTCGCGTGTGCACGCCAAGAAAATAGTGGCTCTAATTTTGGATCGTCATAAGGGAAATAGTTGTAAGGGAATGGCACGTTGCTCAAACCTTTTAACATGTCACGCTCATATTCTTGCGCAAGAGTCATTTTGCTGTATTCCCAGTGTCCAAGCGCAAAAACTTCAGAAAAATCACGCGTAGCAACTAAGCCTGGGCCGGATTCGGGACCATACGTAAGAATTTGCAAACGCTGATCTGAAGAAATGCTGTCAACATCAACACTCGCTATCCTAGAATGCGGCTGTAAAGCGATTTCATCAAAACCATTTGTAAGAAAACAGTACTCATCCTGCAAATATTGTGGGAACACACCAAAAATTTTTTCGCTGAGAACATGCTTTTTTATGCCATATCGATAGTAAAGCGCACCCATTGCACCCCAGCACAAATACATTGTTGAGAAAACGTGTGTTGCTGCCCAGTCAAGAATTTGCGTAAATTCGTGCCAGTAGTCGACATCCTCAAATTCCATGTGCTCAACAGGAGCTCCCGTTACAACAAATCCGTCGTAATAGTTGTTACGAAGTGCGTCAAGATTTTCGTAGAATTTTACTAAATGATCAGCGTTAACGTGTGTGGATACATGCGTGGAAGTTTTCATAAAATCGACATCGACTTGCAAAGGAGACTTAGAGATGAGTCTCAAAAGCTGAGTTTCTGTCTCGATTTTTTTGGGCATAAGATTCAAAATCAACAAACGAAGTGGTCGAACATCCTGCTGTTCTGCTTCTGGGCGTTCCAATGCAAAAATTCGCTCAGCATCTAATATGCTTCGCGCTGGCAATCCTTCAGGAATCTTAATAGGCATGTGTTTATTATACTCCACACTTGTTTATGTTTATTGTGTCTATGTCACTAATGTGCACGAATCGTAAAATTTTAACCAAATACAGAGAGACACGCCCGAATTTGACAAATTCAAATTTGCACCTATCGTAGATAGAGCTGCTAAAAGTAGCCGACGCGGGGTGGAGCAGCTCGGTAGCTCGCTGGGCTCATAACCCAGAGGTCCATGGTTCAAATCCATGCCCCGCTACTAAAGCCAAGAATCACACGAATTTCTCACGATTGTTGTGGTTCTTGGCTTTTTTGTTTAGTAACGCATAAGAAGTTCAATCTTCAATCGCCAAAATACAAGTCATCTGCATAAAAATCAATAAAGAAGTATTGCAAGGCGACGGCGAGCGCGCGCTAATCGAGCATCATCTGCAGGAAGCATAGCAAAATACTCAAGCATTCTAGATCGAATAGCTTCAGCATCCGAACGATGCCCCGCAGCCAAAAAATCAAGCAAACGGCCAAAAGCGTCATCAATATGACCATCAATCATATCGACATCTGCCACAGCAAGCTGCGCATCTACATCATTAGGATTATCACCAGCATTTTTGCGCACTAAAGCAACATCTGTATTAGTATTGCGCGCAAGCAGCAAAGCTTTGGCATGTTCACGCGCAGCAATAGAATCGTGCGGATCTGCATCCATAAGCTTCGCATATTCTAAAGCAGCGCCCTCGTAATCACCTTTCATAGCAAGTTCATGCGCTTTTTCATGAGCTGCAGGAACTTGATTTTCACAATTAGAATTATTATCTGAAGATTCTTCTGAATCATCCTTAGCATCTTCAGACGGCTGTACAAAAGGAGCCGTTCCAGCAACCCCCGAACGCTCTGCCACCTGCACTAATTGAGGTAAAATTGCGCTACAAATCTGCTGCAACTCATCATCGCTAGGTAATCCTTGCGAAATTGGCATAGGGCGTCCGCCAATCAAACCATAAATTGCAGGAAGTTGCTCAGCTCTCAAAGCTTGAGCAATACTTGGGCTTTCGTCTGCATCAATACGCGCCAACTGCATACGACCGTCGAGTGAATTTACTGCATCAGCTAATTTTTGTGCAACATCGTAATAAGCAGTATCTCCAGGCTGCCAAAGCAACAAAATAATAGGAAAACTTACGGAAGTTTGAACCATTGCCTGGAAAGACTTATCGTTAACGTCAATAACGTATCCGCCTGCTTTTGGCGCCGAATTATTGGCAGAAGAACCAGCATTCGAACCAGCTCCAGCTTTTGCAGCCTGCTTAGCTTGCGCTTCCACGCGACGCTTCACGCCTTCTAAATCTACAGCTCCAGCAAGCGAAAATCCTCCTGGATTCATTCCTTGCGACTGACCGTTTACCATTATTGCCTCTTTTGCTAATTGCAATATTGTTGATTCTTATATTTACAACGCTTCTACTTTAATAGGCTGTCGTTCAGCACCAACCGGCGTAATTTTCATATGAGATCCAGCAGGCGGCACAACAAGCGCAATAACATTTACATAAGTTACGCGCATAGTACTTTTTGCTCTTCCGTCGCCAAATAGTGCTTTTTCTTCGTCAGATGCTGGCCTGGATTCACGTCCTTCTCCGGCAATACGCGTCCAAACAGAATCAATTCTTGCAACAACTAAATCGCTTCCATCACTCGAACGCATAACGCTTATTTGCTTCAATTGTGGAGTAAAAACCTGTTCCTGCGAACCTTTGTTGCGCTCCATGCCAACTTGTACAGCTTTAGAAAGTTCTGCAAGTTTTTGACGAAGATAATCTTCCTCAAAATATTTTGCATACTTGCTTTCACCACCATGCTGAAGAACATCAGCATAAGCTTTTACTGATTCTTCTGGAGTCATAATTAAGCCAGTGTCATTTGATTTTCCCATTGAAGCACCAATACTTGGAACAGCAAATTTAGGAAGATGCACACCAGGGAAAAGTCGAGCCACAGCCCACAACTTATAATTCGACCTAGCTCGTTGCTGACGCAAAACAAGCAAACGCTTTGATTGCTGATCCTTAGTGGTGGTTGTAATTGTCATTAAGTCTCTAGGCCACCCAGCATTTGTTGGCACAATCGTCTGAGCCGAAGCGCGCGGAATAATAGTTTTAGGGTCTAATTTACCGGTTTTACCAGCAATAACAAGCTCGCTTGTGCGAACATCAAGAGCAGGCCCAGAAACAGCTTTAGGCAAGGCGTTAACGTCTTTTTCATCATTTGCCCGTTCCAGTGTTCGAAGCAAACCAAGACGAATATCCTTTTCTTGAATCATAGTTACATTAGGAAGCTCTTGGCCGCTGCGAGCTTCCACAGGCTTAGGTACTTGACCATCGCAAGCAGATAATCCCGCAACAAGAGCAACAGATACAGCACTTGCAACACAAAGAGAAGCTACGCGCAACGTTTTTCGCATAATTCCGCCATTATTAAACTCGCGAATATACTTATTAAGATTACGCATTTTAATACTACGCATTATTGCTTGTTACCTCGCTCACTCGAGAAATTGCCTCGATAACCTTTATTATTCTTGCGATATCGCGAATTATTGCTATTTGCGTTGTACCCACGACGATTGCCGCGAGTTTTCTTAGAATTATCTGTCTGTTTTGTTGACTTAGATTGCTTATTTTGATTTTCCTGCTTAGCTAGCCTACCCTGACTGTCTTGCTTATCTCGCCTATCTTGCTTTTCCTGCCTATCCTGCCTATTTCTAGAGTTCTTTTTATTCTGCTGATTTCGCCTAGTTTGAGAATTCTTACGATTCTTATCTACGCGAGCGGACTGAAGATCCTGATTATTTTTAGCATCGTCTTTAGTTTCGGAATAAGAGTTCTTTAGATTTTCGTCGTTCAAATCTGAAGATTCATCAACAACACTTTCACGATTTTCCTCATCGCTTGGCAATTCATACGCAAATTCACCATCATCATGCTGTTGAATAAAACGAGCAGCAAATGCAAGCATATCGTCCTTAGAAATAACTGTGGTCTGCGCTATTGAATCTTCAGAAGATACTTGTGACGACGGAGACTCCTGGTTAAGTTGCTTAGAATCAGAATTATTTGCAATATTCTGATTTTCTACAGAATTTTTACCACGACGAGTGTGGCATCCATGGCGCGCATGCGACCCTGAAGCTTTTTTGTGCTTCTTATGAGCAAGCATGCCATGCACTGTTCCAGAAAATGCTTCAGAAAATGTGACTTCTTCATCTTTAGATTGTTTAGATAGCAAACCGGAAGGATTTGCCGCAAGTTGCTTATTCCTGCGACGATGCGGAGCCATGGCGAAAATAGTTGCGGCCAGCAAAGCTAAAACAGCAAAAAGAGCACCTACAAAGTACAAAGGTGTTGCGAAATCTGGAACTTGATGCCTGCGCCAGCGCAATTCCACAGAAGCAGCAGGAACGTTATCTCCCAAATCAATTAATAGAACACGTCGAGCTGCTTGAGATCTAGCTCTCATAGAACGCGAGTAGCGACGATTTGAACTCTTTTTTGAATTCTTACCAGACTTAAGAACTGCACCAGTTGCAACTGCATGGTCATATGAAGCAGAACCTGCAGTTTGAACATAATCATAAGTATTTATTGGAAGCTTTGCTAAACCAATCTGACACGTAACAGAAGACCATAAGTTAGATTGTTGGAACTTAACGTCAGCATCTTTTATATCTGTATTAAAATCTTGTTGCAAAGTGCTTTTGCCAGACATTTCCGATACAGACAGATTATTCCAATCTTTAAGACCTGTAATGCGCTGAACTGGAGAGCCAGCTACCCAACCACGCACATCTTTTGTTAAACCAACAGCAACACAAATAGGTTTACGCGTGCGCAAAGCTGCAACACTTACGCGAACCTTACTGTCAACCAAATTAAGAACACCTGGATCTGTAACAATATAACGAGTTCCAGTTACTTGCGCATAAGCAATAACCACGTCATTCGGCTTCCAAAATGTTGCGTTAGCAACACCAAGAGCAACACTTAATACTGCAAGCACTACAAAAAATGGAGCTACGATACGTCGCATAATTTTAGTGCGCAATGTTACTCGCCTTGCTGACTGTCGCATTGATTGTCCTTCTTTTTCAGGAGCATTGTTGGTATTAGTCATAACGATACTATTCTACAATCTTTTCATACCAGTTGCAGGTTTTGCCTTAAAATCAATATCAAGCGGTAATGTGAACCTATGCAAAAAACTACAATATCTAAACAAAAATCCTTTATTGCACGCACTTTTGCTGCTATTAGCACAGTAGCATTATGCGTAGGATTAGCTTCTTGCAGCGGCAATTCCGACAATACAAAAGGTGCTGCAGACGAAAACGCACAAAAAGCCGGAATGCAGCTTATTGAAGGCATAAGCGCTTCTGGAGAGCTTGGCAAAAAGCCAAAAATTACGCTTAAAACACCTGCAGATATAAAAAGAAATACTTACGCTATCTTACAGCACGGCAATGGTGAGACTATTCAAGAAGGCGATCGCGTCTGCTCGCAAGGCATTGTGCTTAACGCTAAAGATGGCAAAGAACTTATGAATACGTGGGATAAGGGCAGAGTTGATTGCTCAATTTCTATTGACAAAAACGTCACCAGCCGACCATACTACGCGCTTATTAAAGGCAAGAAGATTAATACAACTATTGCTTTTGGAGTCGCTGGAGAAAATAAGGGACCTTCATACGTTATGGTTCTAACGCTTGTGTCCCGCTCAAAAGCATTAAAGCACGCAGAAGGTAAAGCAGTAACAGATATTCCTGCAAATTTGCCAAAGGTAACTCTTGATAAATCTGGAGTTCCATCCTTAGATAAGAACAACTATGTGCCAGATGGAAAGCTTGTTTCTCAGACTTTGATTGAAGGAACCGGCAAAAAGGTAACCGCAAAAAGCACCGTAACTGCTCATTATGCCGGATGGACCACAGATAAAGACGGCAAAATGCATCAGTTTGATTCCTCTTGGCTTCGCTCAATGCCTGCAGACTTCTCTCTTGCGGGAGGCGTAATACCAGGTTGGACTAAAGGTTTGGCTGGAAAGAAAGTTGGATCTCGAGTTCTGCTTGTAATTCCTCCAGAAGATGGCTACGGCAAAGAAGATAAGAAGGATGCAAAGGGAAATGTAACAATCCCTGCAAACTCCACTCTGTACTTCGTTGTGGATATTCTTTACGCTTCGTGAGTTTGTAAATTTCGCAATACCTAGCAAAGCAAAATATTTTGCAAAATAATTAGCTAGATAATTTGCGAGATAATTTACAAAAATACGCAAGTGATTGATTACAAAAACCCCTCATTTTCGAGGGGTTTTTGTGTATGCGTCTAAATCTAAAACAGAAGAAGGTCGTCGGATTCAACACCGCGCATATCGTCATAGTCGAGAATAAGACAAGTAAAACCGCGATCTTCCGCCAAAACTCTAGCCTGTGGACTAATTGTTTGAGCAGCAAAAATGCCGCGAACAGGCTTAAGTAACGGATCGCGATTAAGCAACTCACAGTAACGAGTAAGTTGCTCTACACCATCAATGCCACCGTGACGCTTAATCTCAATCGCAACGTGCACGCCTTCAGCATCCTGAGCCATAATATCAACTGGACCAATAGCAGTAGGATACTCTCGACGAACAAGCTTCGCGCCTTCCCCAATGCGCTCAATCTGCTCAGCCAAATATCGCTGCAAATGCTCCTCAACACCATCTTTAACTAATCCAGGATCCTCACCCAAATCATAAGTGCTGTCACTGTATATGTGCTCTAAAGAAATTTTGAGTAAATCATCACCTTTTGATGCAGCAACTCGAAGAATACAACCATCAGAAAGATTGTTAGAAGTGGATTCTTCACCATTTTCTTTTTGAAGTATGCGCATTGTACAAGGTGCAACCATCCAATTAAGTGGTTTATACGCTCCAAGCTCCGAAAAAATCAGCACACTACCATCTGCTTTAATAAGCAGCACACGCTTAGATAGCGGAAGCGTAGCGTTTAATCTACCTGTATATTCAGCACTACAATCTGCAACAATAATTCGCACACAGTAAGCATAACAGAACTTGTGCAGGAAAGAATGTCACTTGCGCAAAGCAGCTGCTAAATCGCGATTCTGCCAATGCTCGTGCAGAGCACAGTAACCTCCAAATAGCACAAGCCAAACTAAACCGCCAATTGCAGAAACGCGAGTATCTTCACTAATAAACAATGTGATATACACAAACACGAAGAACGCAATGGTAAGCGAGTTAAGAAGCTTATAATGCGGCATTAAGAAACCATCCGCCATAAAATCAGCAGATTTACGATACTTACGGTGCGTAACCATAATCAGAATGTAAATCATGATGATTACAGCCGAAGACGCAGAAGCGAACAAAATAAACGCACCATGAACTCCAGGAATCGAATTAACTACCGGAGAAAGAAGGATTAATACAGAAGAAAATATGATTGCGCGAGCAGGAACTTTAGTATGCGACACCTTCCGCAACTTACCCAAAATGGGAGAAGGAGATTCAATAGCAATCTGATACATGTGGCGGCCGGCAGAATACAGCAAAGAGTTAAGAGCAGAAGATGCAGCCGTAATAACCACGAAGAATACTAGCGCAGAGGCCCAATGCAAGCCAGCATACTGGAACACCATAATGAACGGAGACATAAATGTGCCTTCAGCATTAGTAGCCTTGAAACGCTGCCATGGAACAATAAGCATAATTGCCACAAGAGCGCCAACATAAAAAATCAAAATACGCGTAATTATGCCGTTTATAGCCTTAGGCAAAACTTTGCGAGGATTTTTTGTTTCCGAAACAGTCACGCCGACGAACTCAATAAGCTGATACGCATAAAACACCATCTGGAAGCTCATCAAAAATGCAACCCAACCATTTGGCATAAGAGAAAAATTATTGAAAATGTTATCGACGCTAGCATGCCCAGCAGGACTAATAACCCCTCCATGAAGTTGAGTTGCTGGGTAATGATACCCAATTACAACCATCACAATAGCAGTAACTATAAGCGCAACAATCAAAGTAATTTTAATCATGGAGAACCAAAACTCAGTTTCTCCAAAAAGCTTTACAGCAACCAGATTTATGCACACTAAAGCCGCTAAAAATACTACTTCTATAAGCCATTTCCAATGACTTACGTCAATATCGAAAGTTTGGAAAAATGTGACGCAATACGTGCTAACTGCCGTAATCTCGCTCATACCAATAAGCACAAGCACAAACCAATAAGACCACCCAGCAAAATTACCCCAGCCTCTGCCAAGATAACGCGTAATAAAACTAATAAAAGTATGCTGGTTCGGATCTTTGTACATAAGTTCGCCAATGCCGCGCATAAGCAAGAACATAATCAAGCCAACAATAATGTAAACAAATACAATACTCGGACCTGTTAAGCTAATAGATTTTCCGGAACCAAGGAACAAACCAGTACCAATTGTGCCGCCGATAGCAATAAATTGCACATGACGCTTAGTAAGACTGCGTTCCATTTGGTTGGAATTGTCATTATTCGCCGTCATATTCATTGCCAAAACTCCGTTCCTTGTATATACGAACTTTTTATTCTATCTGCACCCTTAAC
Source organism: Gardnerella sp. DNF00753 (assembly GCF_049244275.1). Classification (NCBI taxonomy): domain Bacteria; kingdom Bacillati; phylum Actinomycetota; class Actinomycetes; order Bifidobacteriales; family Bifidobacteriaceae; genus Gardnerella; species Gardnerella sp. DNF00753. The sequence continues at coordinate 99,115 of NZ_CP058393.1, read as the reverse complement.
TATTGCGCTATTCCACACTTTTTAGAGAGCTAACCGGATCTATGCGATCAAGAGCAGGATTAGTGGCCCACTGCACAATCAAAGCGAAAATTAATGTTGCAACGCCTGCAATAAAGTAACTTAACGGAGCTACTTCCACCTCAAAATAAAGCGATGGCATTCTAAGAGCTTTGGTCAGCAAGCCTGCAATCAACCTTCCCAACGGCAAACCTACAGCGATACCGATTACAGTAAGAGTTAGCATCTCTTTATGTACGTAAGAATGAATTTCTCTTCTATAGAAGCCAAGAACTTTTAGAGTTGCCATTTCACGCGAACGCTCCGAAATATTCGTACTAGCCAAAGTAAATAGCACTGCTAAAGCCAAACCTGCAGCTAACGTTACAATCAGAGCAACAACAGCATTCATAAGATCAAAACTAAAAGCATGCTTCATTTTCGTAATATTCATAACCGCAAGAACGCTATCACGCTCCGAAACATTATTCGCGTACTTTATTTTTTTATCATCGCTGCCACGCAAACGAAGAATCAACGCATTATGCTTTAGAGATTTACTATTTTTATCATTAAACAATCGTTCGTAACATCTAGAAGTCATATACATGTTTGAACCAATTAGATTTCGAACAATAGCATTAACTTTTACTGTTGTGCGCTTAAAACTTGCGTTAGTTACTGTGATTTCATTTCCGCGATTGATATCCAAAGAAGCGGCTGCGCTTTGAGAAAGCAACGGGCCGTCATCTGTGAGCTTAACAGGTTGCAAATTGTTGTCAATATTTTGCAATCGCACAAGACGAGCTAAAGTATCCGCATCTTTTACAACAATCATTTGCACACTTTCAGAATCTTCTACATTGTTATGCTCAGATTTGTTGTTGCCCGAATTTTGATGCTTAGCAATTTCGCCAGAACTTATGTAAGCAGGAAGCATAGTTTCTACTTTATTATTCGACTTATCTTGTTCCACACGCTTTCTCATGCTTTGGAAAGAATCGGGAGCAGAAATCGCGATCATATCGTAATGGTAGATTCCCTCATATTGACGAGTGCCTAAAGTTGCGACGGTATCGTTTAATGCAAGACCGCACACAATAAGTGCAGTGCAGCCAGCAACACCGCCGATTGTCATGCATAATCTGCCTTTAAAGCGCGCTATGTTGCGAATAGTTACTTTATTTAGGAAGCTCATACGCTTCCAAATCCAAGGCAAACGCTCAAGAAGTACGCGAGCGCCAGCTTTTGGAGCTTTTGGACGAAGTAAATCAGCAGGAACTTGCTTTGTTTCACGCCAACTAACAACTATTGTGCAAACTGCTACAGGAATCACAAAAGCAATCACACACAGTGAACCGTATAACCAGTCGTAACGCAAACTAACACCTGGTACAGCGTAAAGTCCGCGCAAAATCTTCAAAAGAAGCGAAGGGATTGCAAGGAATCCAACAATATCCCCAACTCCACCACCAATAAAGCATGCTAAAATAGCGAAGAACGCGTGCCTTGTAACTGCAGCAGAACGTCCATAACCCAGGCTTAGGTACGTTCCAATAAGACTTCGCTCTTCCTCAACCATACGTGCCATAGCTGTTAAACTCATCATCATGGCAACTACAAGAAATACTGCCGGGAAAGCATAACCAAGTGACTGAATCGAAGCAACGTCGGAGCGTAAGCTTGCGTAACTATCATTAGCAATTCTAGTAGATATATGCCATTGTGCTTGAGGAACTTTCTTTTGTATTTCTGGCCTAATCTGCTTTAGAATTTTCGCTTTTACTTGTTCTTTCACAGAATTTGAAGCAAGCTTTATCCTTGGGTCATTCGCAATAATATTTTTCGCTTCTCTATTCGCTATCTCATCAATAATCTGATTTCGACGAACTTTTTCGCGCTTAGACTGCACTTTTTCGCGAATTTGCTCAGACGCGTCGTCAACAATATTGCGATACGATTTAGAAAACGCATTAACATTCTTAGTATCGTTCAATCTCACAGATATTGCAGAATACGGCAGGTCACTCATGTTGCTTGGGGCTGCAGACGTAAAGATTGGGTAGCGAGATGTTACAGAATTACGAAAAGCTTTTGACTGGTAACCTTCAGGATTGTTTAAATCGTTACTATCTAAGACGCTTCCAGTAATTAGAAGATTATATTTTTCAGATTTTTTATTTGAATTATTTGAAACACTGCTGCCAGATGCGGCCGACTGCTGCAAATTTACAACAACGGTACTGCCAATATTTAAGCCGCTATCGTGCAAAAATCGTTGAGTTACAACGGCTTCTCGATTATTAGTAGGCATATTGCCGTGAAGCAAATGAAGACGATTCATATTTTTTTGCGAATCGTAATGCACAAAATTCATTGCATATGTGGAACTTGCATCGTCATCAGGATGCGCTGTAGCTTTCCAAAAACGTTCGGCTTCAATTTCTCTTATGTTAGATAATTTTTGCAAAGAAGCAACATCATCTTTAGTTAAACCCAAGGTAGATACGATTTGCAAATCGTATGCATGCAACTTTTCGTACATGTCGTTCGTACCAAGAAGCATATCGTTGCAGCCAGCGTAAATTCCTGTCATAACAGCAACGCCAAGCATTGCAATAACTGCAAGTACACAGAAACGTCGCCACTGATGAATCCACATTCTAACGGCGCTAATAAATAATGCACTCATTAAAATCACCACTCAATATCCGCAATGGCCATAGGATTCTCTTGTATAGTCTCGCTTACGACTTTTCCAGAGCGGAAGCGCACAACTTTATGTGCCATAGGCGCAATTGCAGCATTATGGGTAATGATTAAAACTGTCATGCCTTCCGTGCGGCAAATATCTTGCAATAATTGCAATACTGACTTGCCTGTTTCATAATCCAAAGCACCTGTAGGCTCGTCGCATAGAAGAAGCTTCGGCTTTTTAGCAAGAGCTCGAGCAATAGATACGCGCTGCTGCTCGCCGCCGGAAAGTTGCGCTGGGAAGTTTTGTAAACGATCTGCCAAGCCAACATCTTTAAGCGTTTGGGCAGGATCAAAATGATCTGAACAAATCTGCGAAGCTAGCTCAACATTTTCAAGAGCAGTCAAATTTGGAACTAAATTATAGAATTGAAAAACAAAACCAATATCTTCGCGGCGATAACGCACTAAACCTTTTCCTTTAAGCTTAGTAACATCGCAATCCCCAACAATAACGCGACCACTCGTAGCCGTATCCATACCGCCTAAAATATTTAAGGCCGTTGTTTTTCCAGCGCCAGATGCGCCCAAAATTACTGTAAGCTCACCACGTTCTGCCGTAAAACTGGCATCATCTAAAGCCCGAACGGCAGAAGAACCAGACGGGTATTCTTTTACAACATGATCAAAAGTTATATATGCCACAATGCGCCTTTCGTAAGTATCATCCATTGATAGTGGTTTTCAACTTTTGTTATGGATTCTTGTTTTATTGTTATAACTATTTTACGTAATAACCGTGAAGATTTTATGAATTGTACTTAAAGAATCGAGATTCCACGGCGTGCCATGCAATACGCGTTACCAAGCCAAGTATGACGAGAATTTGGCCAAACTGCACCTAAGCGTGGAGCGCCCTGACTCATCCAAATGCTAGGAACTCTTCCATCCGTGCTTTGAGAGCCGAGCAGATTAAACCCATTCTTATTTTCCAACCAATCCGGATGTTGAGTAACAATCGCAAGCCCTTCTTCCAAAGTAAGAGGTAAGCGTTCGTCGGAATCAATAAGCTTACTAGCAACATCCGGCTCTCTGTTTAAGTAAGATCCGCCCGCATGAGGATCAATTGCCAAATAGAACGGACCTTCAGGAGGCTCAAAACCATCTTTTGGCATAAAACTAGCAATATCGCGAGGAGGCATAGTTGTAAAACCAGCCATGCGGTCAATACTCGTACGAGAAATCAAAGACTCTGGAGAAACAAGCTCACGCGTAGGAACCAATAAAATATTCGTTCCTAAATCACTATTTTTAAGCGCGCGCAAAAGAGGCAGAGCAAGAGAACGAAAAGCGTCAGCACTCATATCCGCCACGTCCGGATACCCGAGTGCTACTATACGATCAAGCTGCTGCTGTATTTCTTCCGATGCTACCGACATACTTACAGTTTACGCAGAGACTTTCACAATTGCGAGCAATTAATTTCGATATTTAAGCAAAATTACGTTTTTTCGCAATAATTTCCGCCAATTGAACAGCATTAAGCGCAGCGCCTTTCCTAAGATTATCGTTAGTAATAAAAAGCGCCAGCCCTCGCTTGCCGTCCACAGCTTGATCTTGGCGAATACGCCCAACATAGCTTGCAGATTTACCTGCAGCAAGCTGAGGAGTAGGAATATCATTCAATTCAACACCAGACGCCTTGCTTAAAACTTCGCGAGCCACATCCGGTGTTACGTCATTATCAAACTCAGCATTAACACTCATACCGTGGCCAGTAAAAACGCCTACTCGAACGCAAGTGCACGACGCGGCAAGATTTGGCAGATGCAAAATCTTACGACTTTCATTACGCAACTTTTGCTCTTCGTCAGTTTCTTCAGAACCGTCGTCAACAATTGCACCAATAAAAGGCACTGCATTGAATGCGATTGTGCGAACAACTTTGGTAGGTTCTGGAAAATCTATTGCACTACCATCAAAAACTAATTTATCCGCGCCTTGATTCAGCGCAGCTTGAGCCTCATTCATAAGCTGCAAAGCACCAGCTCTTCCAGCTCCAGAAACAGCCTGATAGGAAGATACTATTAACCGCTTTAATCCAAAAGCATCTGCAAGTGGCTTCAACACTGGCATACAAGCCATTGTTGTGCAATTTGGATTTGCTACTATTCCACAAGGTATTGTGTCTAAATCTTCGGGATTTACTTCTGCAACAACCAGAGGCACATCGTCATGCATACGCCATTGAGAAGAATTGTCTACTACTATTGCGCCAGCTTCAGCAAATTTTGGAGCCCAGATTTTTGAAGTTCCACCGCCTGCAGAAAAAATAGCTATATCAATTCCGCGCAAATCAGCTTTTTCTACATCTTCTACAACAATATCTTTCCCACGATATTGCAAAACTGTTCCCGCAGAGTGAGCAGAAGCCATAAAACGTAAATCTCGAACGGGAAAATCACGCTCATCAAGAACACGGCGCATTACCATACCAACTTGGCCAGTAGCACCTAAAACAGCTACGTTTACACCTGTTTCATTGATAATCGTCATCTTATTTCTCCCTTAATAGTGGTTATGCCAATAATTTCGATTTTTAACGTCCGCTGCCGCCGTAAACAACAGCTTCGATTTGGTTAGCATCCAATCCGTAAGCCGTGTGTAAGGCTCGAACAGCTTCATCAAGCTGATTAACAGGAACCAAAGCGGCAATACGAATTTCTGAAGTAGAAATCATAAGCGTATTAATACCGTGATCACTTAATGCAGTAAAGAAAGTAGCCGCTAAACCAGAGTGCATCTTCATACCAACACCAACCACTGCAACTTTCCCAACAGTAGGGTCAACATCCATAGAAGTAAACTTCAATTCATCACGCGCTTCTTCAAGAACTTTACAAATTGCTTTCATCGACGAGCTAGGAGCAGTAAGGGAAATATCCGCAGTACCCGTAGATGCGCTTGCTTGTGCAATCATATCTATATTTGCATTAGCTTTTGCAAGAGTAGTAAATACTTTTGCAGCCATTCCAGGAACGTCCGGAATACCGCGAACTGTAATCATAGACTCACTGCGATCGTGAGCAACACCTGAAATAACAGGCGTTTCAACACCTAAATCTGGGAACAAGTCGCCCATAGTAGAACGAATCTCCTGGTTTACCATTATTACCGCCCTTAATTTCTATTTGCTTAAATATTATCTATAAAAAATAATTATCTATAAAAATAAACTTGCTTAAATCAACTTAAATTAGGTAAAGTACGTGGATTAACATTTCGCGGCACAATAAGAGTTCCATTTCTGTGAGAGAAGGAACTCCTAACGTGAAGCGGCATACTAAAACGCTGAGCATACTCAACGCAACGCAAAGCGAGCACACGCGAACCACATGAAGACATTTCTAGTATCGAATCGTAATCAATAACTGGAATACGTTTAGCAGTTGGAACAATACGAGGATCTGCGGTGAAAACACCATCAACATCTGTATAAATTTCACAAACGTCAGCTCCTAAAGCAACTGCAAGAGCAACTGCTGAAGTATCCGAACCTCCGCGACCAAGAGTAGTGTCATCCCCCATTTCGCTAATGCCTTGGAATCCGGCAACAATCGCAACACTTCCCTTACTAAGTGCACGACGAACACGGTCTGGTTTTACTGCGCGAATATGAGCTGCACCAAATTTCATGTCGGTCATAAAACCTGCTTGAGAACCGGTAAAAGAGTATGCGTGAGATCCTTGAGCATGAATAGCCATAGCAAGCAAGCTCATAGAGATGCGTTCGCCTGCAGTCATAAGCATATCCATTTCGCGAGCAGGAGGATGCGCATTAACACTCATTGCCTGATCAATTAAATCGTCAGTAGTGTCCCCCATTGCAGAAACTACAACTGCTACATCATTGCCAGCTGCTTTTGTGGAAAGAATACGTTTAGCAACGCGCTGTATGGAATCAGTGTCAGCCACAGACGAGCCGCCGTATTTCTGTACGATAAGCGCCAATTTTTACCCCTTGCTCATGTATAAACAGATGAACGAACGGATATTCCAAATATTTGGTCTGGTATCAGAGTATCAACTGCGCCCTATTATTCGCAATTATTGATAATTTGTTCGTTAAATTTTACTCCTACACAGCTTGTCGCCCGCTGAAAGCGCGTCCGAGAGTAATTTCATCCGCATATTCCAAATCACCACCAACAGGCAAGCCACTTGCCAAACGCGTAATTTTAATACCTAGAGGATCTAACAGGCGAGCCAAATATGTAACTGTTGCTTCGCCTTCAATATTTGGGTCAAGCGCGAGAATAACCTCTTTAATTTGAGGATTTTTAAGACGCTCAAGTAATTGAGTAATTGATAAATCTCCAGGACCAACATTTGCCATTGGATTTATAGCTCCGCCAAGAACATGGTAAACGCCATCATATTCGTGAGTGCGCTCAATGCTCATAATGTCTTTAGGCTCTTCAACTACGCAAATTTTGCTATGGTCTCTGCGAGGATCTGCACAAACCGCACAAGGGCTTTGTTCGCAAACATTTCCGCAAATATCACAAAAGCGCACACTCGACTTCATATCGTTTATGGCATCTATTAAAGATTGCGCTTCTTGTTCAGACGCAGAAAGTATATAAAAAGCAATGCGTTGAGCGCCTTTAGGTCCGATTCCAGGAAGTTTTGAAAACTCGTCAATTAAACGACCAATTGCGCCATCGTACGACGATGCATTATGCACAGTTAACTACTCCTCTTGCTTTTTCTTAACGTTTGCAGAAATATTCTTTGGATTTTTTGGATCGGTTGCAGCAAATTCTTCAACCGTTTTAACCTCAAACATTGCCTTAAGATCATCCACGCCTACTGAAGATGCAGCTTCCAAGGAAATATCATCCATAGAACATTCATCTGCAGACGCTCCACTTGTAGGAACTACAGGCTCTTGCGTAATTTCTTTTGGACCAGCAGAACTTGGATCAACAGAACTTGAACCAGCAGCACCTGAATCAGAAATACTTGACTTAGAAGCACCTAAAACAGCTACATTTGAAACATGCGCATTAGCAACGTCAGTATTAGACTCGTCAACATTAGACTCGTCAACATTAGATTGTGCAGACTGCATTTTTACTTGCGGCTTGCTTTGCGTTTTAGTAGATACATCAGCCGAAGTAGAAGCGTTAGGAAGTGTCATAACATCCGCAATAGGCACAGATGACATATCCGCCCAAGCATCATCTTCAACGTCCGGCAAAGCAGCTTCTTGCCTTGCATCTTCCGCAGTATTCTCAAATACTACTGATGCTGCGGAGCCATCAGCGTTTAGAAAATCCGAGGAATCCTTTTCTGTTTTACTTTCAGTAAATCCACCGCTGTCAGAAGTTGTTTTACCAATAAATCCTGCAGTCATGCCAGTTTTGCGCAATAAAATATCGCGTTTTACTTGAGCAAGACGCTTAGGATCCATTCTTGCAACAGATTCCACCGCTTCTCCGTTAGACGCAACAGGAGCAGGAGCAATCATTACTTGATTACCAAAAACGTCTTTCACTACGCTCATTACCACTTTTGGTACTTTTTGACCATCGTAAGGAGATGTAGTGCATACTGCGAGCGCAAAAGCATGCTGACTCATAGGCTCATTAAAAGTAAGCACTAAACGCTGACGCCCAGATTGCTCAGAGTTTAATTGCACTTTAGGAACGTACTTACGCGTCACATATTCGCGCGCATCTTCTGGCAACTTAGAGACTACTTCATCCCACATTTCGTCTGCACTTAGAGAATCATTATTCTGCGTTTTTGTAACAGAATTAGAGGATTCTGCAGAAGATTCTGACGAAGATTGCAACGGAGATTCCAAAGAAGCTACCGGCGAAGGTCCAGCAGAAGATTCAGCGAAAGATCCAGCAGAAGATTCCGAAGGCTCTTCATGCTTAGTTTCTTTCACAGAAGACTTATCTTGCTGCTTTTGCGCAAAAGATTTATTTTGCGTATTTGTTGCACCTATAAAAGATTTACCCTGCACATTTGCAGTAATGTCACTATCTGCAAGCAAACGAGCAACAAGAATTTCCAGATTCATGCGAGGCGAAACAGCACCAGCCATTGAGCTTAGCGCTTCATTAATAGTTTGAGCCATACGCGCTAAATTAGGTAACGTCATTTGCGAAGATTGACGCTGCAAGGTTTCCAAATCTTCTGGAGCAATATCATTAAGCAGATCGGAAGCAGCTTTAGCTCCGGCAGAAACCATAAGAAGTAAATCTCGCACTCTGCCTAACAAATCTTCAACAAATTTTCGAGTATCGTAGCCGCCAACAACAACGCGACGAACAACGTCATATATTGCAGCACCATCATGCTCAATAAGCGCATCAATGGCTTCAGAAATTAATTCACTAGGCGTAAATCCAAGCAAAGCAACTGCAGAATCCAGAGAAATAGCACCATCAACTGCGCCGACCATAAGTTGATCAAGCACAGAAAGAGTGTCACGCATGGAACCCGCACCTGCTCTCATAGCAAGACGTAAAACACCAGGAGCAGGATTAATGCTTTCCTTCTTACATATATCTTCAAGATAAGGACCCATAACTTCTGGAGGAACTAGGCGGAATGGGTAGTGATGGGTGCGGGAACGAATAGTGCCAATTACTTTATCTGGTTCAGTGGTAGCAAAAATGAACATAACGTGCTCAGGAGGCTCTTCCACAATTTTCAACAATGCGTTGAAACCTTGTGGAGTTACCATATGAGCTTCATCGAGAATAAAGATTTTATAGCGGCCTCGAGCTGGAGCAAAACCCGCACGCTCTCGAAGCTCTCGAGCATCGTCAACACCGTTATGGCTTGCAGCATCTATTTCTACAACATCAATAGACCCAGGGCCACCAGTTGCCAAATCTTTACAGCTCTGACATTTACCACACGGGTGAGAAGTAGGACCTTCTTCGCAATTAATGCAACGTGCCAAAATGCGCGCAGAACTGGTCTTACCGCATCCGCGAGGACCAGAGAATAAATAAGCATGAGTGATTTTGCCTTGGTCTAATGCTCTAGACAAAGGTACGGTAACTTGATCCTGCCCAATAACACCATCAAATGTGTCCGGACGATATCTACGATACAGTGCAAGTGCCATGTTTTCTAACCTACCGCGACCTAAATGTTTCCCCGATATATCTTATTTCAGATTAGCAGCAGCCGCCACCCTCTTATAAACAAAAGAATATTAATTACTTTTATTTATCACAATCTTCCAATGCTGCTCGAGCCGAAGCTTCTACGCTTGGAGCTAAAGGAATATTCAAAGGAACTGTAACGCTTACAGTGACTTCATCTTTAGCCGACTTACAAGATTTCAATATTGCGTGACTTGACGTAACAGTTCTAGTAGAAAATTCACAAGGATTATTTTCCATGCGCTGTAAAGCGGAAGCCCCTGACAACGCAGCTGCAGTAGCAACTGCGTAAGCTTGATGCCTAGCACTAAGAACATGCCCCAAAATTGCAGCAACAGCAAGCATTGAGCAGACTGCGATTACCAGCATAATGCCTAGCGCTGTGCCAGAACCGCAATCTGCCTTACTGCTCTTCTTACGAGCGAAAGATACTAAACAATTAAAACAACAATGCGAACTCATTCCAAAACCTGACTTACGCGACTTTCCACCAAAGGAGGCAATATGTGAAGCGGATCTGGAATAAGAGGACATTTCACAACAATATTAGCCATATTCCCATTACGATTTATTTGCACAGATGCTCCTGAACCTGCAACTTTCTGCACGATACTTGCAGCAGCTTTATCGTCGTGATGAGTAACCATGTAGTAAGCAACCTGGGAAGCTGCATCATGACAATTCATATTGCATACTACTGCTCTACCAACTCCAAGAAGCACAACTACAAGCACTATTGCACACGGCAAAACAACTGCAAATTCAGCAGTTACAGCACCAAAATCACGCGTATTAATATTACGCAATAATTTTTTGCATAACACAAAACATTCATGCAAAATATTCTTCCGCATCATAAGCTCATTTCACTAAACATAAAGCATCAATAAATTAGCCAAAATCAATCAACCAATTTTCAACGCTTTTTTCACTAATTCTGTCAATGTTTTGCGTATTGCATCTGATTTCAAAATGGCAACTAATAATGCAGCAAAACCAGTCGCAGCAATAAGCACTACAGCATACTCGGCGGTTACAGCACCAGAATCTTGCTTTTGAAGATTGTTAATATACTGCTTACCTTTTTGATTAAGGCGCATTTCTACAACTGATAATTGGTCATTTACTTGAAGCATCGATACAGTGTATCTTGCAACAAGCTTTTGAATTATCCCAACCATTATTTGTACCTTTCCCTTCAATTTATCCGAAATTTTCGGATAAAAATATTTTTGCAGGTTGATTTGCAAAGTCCAAGAAAAAATCTTCATTGTGGATAAAAGCTAAAAAGCATTGAAATCTTTTGGAAACCGCTTAAGAAAATTCAAAAATAAGATTTTCTTAACAAAATTTAATCTACTATCGCATAAGAGAAGCAACCGTAGGAATAATACCAATACATATAAAAGCTGGCAAAAAGCACAATCCAACTGGTAGCAATAATCGCACAGACAGCTTGGAAGTTTCTTGCCTAGCAACATTTTCCATAGTGATTTCGTAATGCTTAGAAAGCGCAAGTAGTACCGGAACAGGCGAAGAACCATTACACCAGGATTCGCGCAAAGAAGTCATTAACCAAGTTGCTAAAACTGACGATGAATCTATTTTTTCAAGTTTTTTGTGACGGTTTTTGCTTTTTGAAACAGATTGAATATTTTTAAGAACATGCGGAGGAGACCACGCTTCATGCCAGCTATCCCCAGAAATCAAAGCTCTGGACACCTCACACATCCACAACCCATGCCCGCCAGGCAAAACAGCACCGACTACATTCAAAGCTCTAGGAATAGCAACGCCACTGCGCAAAGCAACAATAATCATATGCAATCCAAGCAGAGGATCAATATCTTTAGAATAAGCATTACGCCACTCATATTTAGTATCAGAATCGCCAATATTTAATCTTTTATAACCGAGTAACGTTTTAGAACCAAAAGAAATATTGCAAAATTGCCAAGCCATAATAACGAATACAGGCACAATCAGCAAAAGACGACTGTTATACTCCATTTTTACTTCCTAATAACCGAACTTGCCATAGTATGATTAGATATTCGCAACATTGACTTAACCCATGCCAAGCCAAGGCTGTAAGAAATCGCTCCAACAATCAACAAAACCCACCCATATACGGTAGTTAGCAAAATAAGAATCGGATGTCCGCCAAGCAATTCACCTGCTAATAGAGACAAACAAGGCAATGCGGTGAGTAATTTTATTGTGGCAGTTGGCATTGCAGATACGTCTGCTTGAAGATCTTCCGCTCTGCGGCGAGCATGGTACGATGCCGAAGCAGCTTCTACGCAAGTAGCCATTTCACAGCCTAAAGTATTGCTTAATTCATAAGCCGCCATAAGATTTTCACAAACAGATCGCATATGGTTTTCAATGCGACTACGCTGAGCTGCAGATAGATTTCGATTTTTAATAGAACATCTATTATTAAGCCATCTGTAAATCATTTTTGCACTTACTTCATTAGAACAAATACTATTCTTAGAATCAGCATCATTTTGCAATATCATTTCAAACGTTGAGCCGGATCTCAATGCAGCAATTAAACCGGCAAGAGCTTCTTCAATATCCATATTCCCCCAATCAAAAAATGAAAGTTACGAAGCTATTTGATTAAAATTACGTTGATTAAAATTACGTTGATTAAAACTATTTTTACTAAAATTACTCGCGCAAATATTACTAATATCTTCTGGAAGCCTCCAACACTTAGCAAACTTTTTCCACTCAGGTAAAACAAGCATGCGAATACTACCGTCGCTAAAACATCGTTCTAAACGCAAAACTGCTTTACCTTGTAAAGCCGAAGCGGCAGGCAAATATTGCAGAACGCCAATTTCGCGAAGCATGCGTCTGCCATCCGAAGCGCGCTCCACATGAATTACTACATCAAAAGCTCCCGCAGCCAAAGCGCATAATGCTGCAGGCTCTAATTTAGCGAGCAAGCCAAGAGCCATAAGTCGAGCAGGAACTTTTTCTACCTCATCCGCATGAATCGTAGTCATGCCGCCTTTATGGCCGGAAGTAAAAACGCGTAGCAAATCAGCAATTTCTTCCCCTCTGCACTCGCCTAAAACAATTCTGTCTGGGCGCATCCTCAAAGTTGCTTTTACTAATTGAGATAATCCAATTTCTCCAACCCCTTCCACATTGGCTTCGCGAACGCTTAGCGAAACATGATTTGCAGTCAGCTCACCTAATTCACGAGTTTCTTCCACAGAAATAATTCGATCACGCGCATCCGCCATAGCAAGAAGAGCTTTCATAAGCGTAGTTTTACCAGAACCAGTGCTGCCTGTAATCAATATGTTTGCCTTTAATTTCACAAGGAATCCAAGAATATACGCAATTTCTTTAGGAAACATTCCTTGGCCACTTAATGCTAATAGATCATACTTTTTTAAAGTTGGGAATCGCACCGACAAAGCTGCACCTTGTGCCACAACTGGTGCCAAAACCGCGTGAATACGAATACCAGAGTTAGTTGAAGCATCTGCAATAGGGCAAGCATCATCAAGCCTCTTGCCAAGCTGAGCACATAACCACACTGCATACTCTCTTAATAATTTGGGGCTATGCATTGGCACTCTAGGCTTACACTCTCTTAAACCCTGACCACAATCTACCCACACGCGTCCATCTTCGCTCACAACCATATCTGTAACTCGTGAATCATTTGCAAATTCCTGCAAAATTCCGAAATCAATATCGCGAGAATTATTTACGACCATACTTTCCCCTTGAATATGAAAAATGACTAAATTTAGAGTGACGACGTTTGCTTGAACTTTCTTTTTTGCTAAAGATTGCCTCTGCAAAAAGCCAGTTTCCTAGTTTTTTCATAGCAGATTTCATGCAAGAAGGGACTTCGCGAATACCGTATCCTCCTATAATGTCTGCATGAAGGTTTGAATCATACGGCAAAAACCCTAATATCTGCGTTGAAAGATATTCAGAAGCTTCGTCAACACTTAAAACATATGATTTTTGTTTTAGACCTCTAGGGCACATCCCTATTGCGGCAAAGTCATCGCTGCTAATATCAACATTGCAAGTTGACTTAAGAACATGCGAATATGCGCGAAAACGAGCTAAATCAAGAACAGATAATTCAACAGAAGCAAGCGTTGCAGAAGCAGAAAGTTGGGGAATACTTTTGTAAATTTCAACTGAGGATTTTCCAGATCCAATATCTACAATAACCACGTCGCAAGCTTCAGCCAAAGCGCGAATTACAGCCTCAACAACCCACGGCTCTGGACGCTCGCTTCGCCAAGGAGAAAATGCTAAAACATCAACATCATCCCAATGAATAAGCTCATTTTTTAGCACATATCCATCGCAACGACCAAGAGGTGCTTCTACTTCTTGCAGACGCCTACCTTCATCGGATTCTAACCCCAACAAAACATCCAAACCGCCATGCGTTAAATCAGCATCTACAATCGCAACACTGTAGCCTTGCTTGCTTATATAACGAGCCATAATAGACAATAACGTGCTCAAACCAATTCCATCAGTTGCCGCAGTTCCAACCAATATATTCGAAGGCAGTGCCTCAAGAAATTCACTTTCAAGCGGCGCTTCTTCTGAATATTCACACAAAGACTGATTTAGATTTTGTAATGAAATATTGCGATTTTTGGGAGCGATAGTAGTTATTACAGTGTGATCGTCTACAAGAGTAGATAAATTAACACAATCGCTACGAATTGCGCTTGGATTAGAATAGCTCGACGCTTGAGGCGGGTAAACGTAACGATTAACGTCTTTCGACGCACTAAATCTAGCTAAATTACTAGTACCGCTTAAATCAGTTTGCCTAGCGCTAACCAACTTGTTATTTAAATCAATATTTGTACTCATGCGCCTATTGAAACGCATACGCAAGTTGGTTTGCAATAAAATTAAATCAATGTGGTTAAAACATTAATCATTCGGCAATTAGCGCATTATTAAGAACAAGATCTCCATGAGATTGCATATACCGTTCAAGAAGTTCACCATAGACCGGCTTAGTTTTTAGAATATCCGAAACAAGCAACGCAATAAATGCGCAAGCTGCCACTGGAAGTGTATGGATCATAGTTCCAGACATTTCAACTGTTAGCAAAATCGAAGTAAGTGGAGCTTTTACAGAAGCAGATAGCGTTCCAGCCATCACACAAACTGCAAACACGGATACGAATTTTGCGTCAATACCGAATGCTGAAACGCTAGTAATACTGCGAGCTGCAACTCCGCCTGCGAGCGCACCAACAGCAAGTATTGGCATAAAAATGCCTCCAGGAGCACCACAACCAAAACTTGTTGACGTAAAAAGCATTTTTGCAACAAAAAGCAAACAGAGCATTGCAATACTTATTTTTCCATATTCCGAAAGACGCACTAAGTTAGATCCGCCTCCGAGAACTTCGGGAAGGAATAAGCCAACTGGTATTGCAATTAAGCAGGCTACTACAACCGGCATCCACTGAGGCAAATATCCATACAATGTTTGCAACCCAAGAAGAGAACGATTCATTAAAGAGCCCACAAATCCGGCAAAAATACCAAGTGGAATAAGCCAAATATGCAATCCCATTGGTAAATCTGGAATTTGGCCGAAATCAAGTACTGGGCGTAAACCGAAGCAGGTTTGTGAAACAAAATCAGCAAAAAGAGAAGCAACAGCAGCGCCCATTAAAACTGTAGACGACATTCCATGCTGTACTTCTTCTAAAGCAAACATAACTCCAGAAAGAGGAGCAGAAAATGCTGCAGAAAGACCAGCAGCAGCACCAGCAGTTACAATATAATGCTCCTCAATGTCGTCTCTCTTTCCTTTACGGAAGATTCGAGATAACATTTGAGCGCCGCACGCGCCGATTTGAATTGACGGACCTTCACGCCCAAGCGACAATCCAAATAAAGAACCTAGCAAACCGCCAACAAAACGCACCGGCAAAATAGTGTGCCATCGCATATTCAAACCGCGGCGAACGTAGCCAACAACTTGTGGAATACCACTTCCGGAAGCCATGCTTTCCTTAACGCTCATCCAACCAATAATCAGGCCTGCAATTATGGCAAAAATTAAGCATGGCACAATCCACCATGTGTTATGCAAAATTTGCAAGTACATCCAACGCGCAAAATCAGTACCATACTCAATGCCAAATCTGTAGAAAGCTACGAGAGAACCGGAAACTACGCCAACTAAAACGCCCACTAATATTACTTTCCAGCGAAGCTGGCAAAAAGTTTCTAATATTTGCTTTGACTGCTTACTTAAAAAGCTCACCACATTCTTAAAGCTCACAACTACTCGATTCTGCGCGCAAAACTTAACTTTTAAATACTAAAAATTTGGAATAACAAAATTTGCAAAGCAACATAACCAATAGAAGCAGACAAAAATGGCGCAATAAGCTCCGCACAAAGTAGAAAAATGCCATCTTTTATGCGCTTTCCTTGAATAAGATCCACACCTTCAAAAATTGCGGTAGAAAACGTGGAAAATCCACCCAAGAATCCCAAAATCATCAAATAAATAAAATTAGCGCCAAAAATTGTTACCGCAACCATAAAAACATTAGCAACAACTCCTAAAGCAAACGAGGCTACACAATTGATAAACAGCGTTGCAACAGGAATTCTACTATCATGGCTTGCAGAAATTTTTTTAGTCATTGCGCATCTTAAAACAGCACCCAAACCGCCAAAGAAGCACGGCAAAACAAATATAGTAAAAACGTACAATGGATTCATCACTTCACCGCCTTAGTATTATCTTCTTGAACAGTTTGCTCTTGCTTGCTATTAATGCGCTTTGCAATTCCCGTTCCAATCCGACTACCAACAAACGCCATAAAAACGCCAAATATTAAGGAAAGAACCATACCAAAAATAGCAAAAGTCATGCGCGGAGAAATAAACGACATAGCACCTTCAAATGCGAAAGTAGACATAGTTGACAATCCGCCGCAAAAGCCCGTTCCTAAAGCATATTTGTAAAAAGTTTGCTTTTCTTTAGATAACGCTTTAACAGATATTGCAGTAATAAGAGCGAAAATAAAGCACGCAATCATATTAGACAAGAAAGTGCCTAAAGTAAGCTGACCAAATATAGAAGATTGTAGATTTACCGGGTAAATTAAAGGCGCGTAGGAAGAAATTACTCCACGTACAAACGCTCCGCACGTGCCACCAATAAAAACTAAAAGATATAAGCGGCGGCTATTTTTACAATTTTTCTCGCTTATTTTACTCATTCTCACTCTTTTACAAAACTATTTCCATAAACCAAAACGACACTCTCAATTGAGAAGTGCCGTTTTGTTAAGTTAATCATCAACCAATAGACAATTCAGTTAGTCAGAGAGTGAACACTAATAATGTGATCTCGCTGCGGACCAGTGCCAATGGCAGAAATACGGCAATTAGAAAGCTCTTCCAAACGCTTCACGTAATTCTGAGTATTCTGAGGCAAGTCTTCAAACTTGTGAATTTGAGAAATATCCTCACTCCAACCAGGAACCATCTCATAAACTGGCTTTGCACAAGCAAATAGAGACTGGTCCACAGGCATTTCTTCCACGCGCTTGCAAGTTCCATCTGCCAAAGTCACGTCGTAAGCTACGCAAACTGGAATTTCCTTCAAGCCTGTTAAAACATCAAGCTTAGTAAGAACAATATCTGTTAAACCATTTACGCGAGTTGCATAACGGCTTACTACAGAATCAAACCAACCGCAGCGACGAGGACGGCCTGTTGTAACACCATATTCATGGCCCTGCTCACGAAGCCAATCACCCTGCTCGTCCAAAAGCTCAGTTGGGAATGGGCCTTCACCAACACGAGTGATATAAGCCTTAGCAACACCAATTACGCGAGTAATGCGAGTTGGACCAACGCCCGTACCTGTGCAAGCACCGCCAGCAGTAGGATTCGAAGAAGTAACGAATGGGTAGGTGCCGTGATCAACGTCAAGCATTGTGGCTTGTCCGCCTTCAAACAGAACGGTTTTGCCTTCATCCATTGCCTTATTCAAAACTAGCGAAGTGTCAGCAACATAAGGCTTCAAACGCTTACCAAGCTCAACAAGCTGGGCAGTTACAGCGTCAATATCAATAGGATGCTGATTATAAAGCTTCACAAGCATCTGATTCTTTTGATGCAAGCTCGCCTCAACCTTGTCACGCAAATGCTCAGCATTAAATAAATCATGCACTCGAATACCAACGCGATTAATTTTATCCGCATAAGTAGGTCCAATACCGCGACCGGTTGTACCAATCTTGTGCTTTCCAAGAAAACGCTCCGTAACCTTATCTATTACGCGATGATACGGCGTAATAATGTGCGCAGCTTCGCTTACCAGCAAACGAGAGCAATCAACTCCACGAGATTCCAAAGCATCAATCTCTTCAAGCAAAACTTCCGGGTCAACAACAACGCCGTTGCCAATTACAGGTGTTACATTAGGGCTAATAATGCCGCTTGGAAGCAAATGCAGCGCGTAAGATTTATCTCCAACTACAACGGTATGACCAGCATTGTTGCCACCATTAAAACGTGCGACAATATCAACTTTAGATCCAATTAAATCTGTTGCTTTACCTTTACCTTCGTCACCCCATTGAGCGCCAATAAGCACAATACCAGGCATGCCGCACCTCCATTTTTTGGGCTAACGTTGCCCAAATTTGCACAATCCTACCTGACAAGATTATCGCTACGCCCCTACCGATTAAGAGGGAAGAAAAATCTTTTAAGCATGAAAGCTAACTATTTCAATGCTTTACCAGCAGAACCAAGCTGCACACAAGCTTCTACCACGCGTTGAGCCATGGCTTTTTCGGCTTCACGGCCCCAAGAACGAGGATCGTAAAGTTTCTTTTCTCCAACTTCGCCATCTATTTTAAGAACAGAATCGTAATTGCTAAACATGTGCCCTGCAATAGCGCGAGTAAAAGCATATTGCGTATCCGTATCAATATTCATTTTAACTACGCCGTAGCGCACAGCTTCTGCAATTTCTTGAGCAGTAGAACCAGAGCCTCCGTGAAATACCAGCAGGAAAGGCTTTTTAGACGCGCCAAATGTACGAGTATCGCAAATATCTTTATATTCTTCATACACAGTTTGCTGGATTTCTTGCAACAATTGCGGGCGTAACTTTACAACGCCAGGCTTATACGCTCCGTGAACATTGCCAAAAGTAAACGCTGCCATATATCTGCCGCGCTCTCCCAAACCAAGCTTTTTTACAACACGTAATGCATCTTCAGGCGTAGAATATAGGCGCTCGTCAATATCTGCACGATGCCCATCTTCTTCTCCACCAACCGCACCAATCTCAATTTCAAGAATTGTACGAGCCTTTTGTGAAGCGTCAAGTAGCTCTTCTGCAACGTCTAAATTATGTTGCAAATTAACAGTTGAGCCATCCCACATATGCGATTGGAAAAGAGGTTCCGCGCCCCTTTTTACCTGCTCTGCTTCTTTAGCTAACAGTGGGCGAATCCAGTCGTCAAGGTAAGCCTCTGCACAGTGATCAGTATGAAGAGCAATAGTAATATTTGGGTACTGAGATGCAACTTCATGCGCAAAAGCAGCAAACGCAAGAGATCCAACAACACGATTATTTACGCACTGCCCAGAAAAATAAGCCGAACCGCCAACAGAAACCTGAATAATGCCATCAGACTCAGCCTCTGCAAATCCCTGTAGAGCTGCATTAAGCGTTTGAGTACTTGTAACATTAATAGCAGGATACGCGTAGCCACCTCGACTTGCAGCATCAAGCATATGCGCGTAACGTTCAACGGTTGCAATAGTCATACTTGTATTATCCGCCTTTATAATTCACAAAGCTACACAAATCCACAAAAGTGTTACAAAAGCTGTTTTACTAACTTACTAACTAAAACGCTTTAAGTTACGACTGCATCTTTTGATGACGCTTTTTAGCTTCTGTAACTACAAATTCGTGATACTGTAATGCGATTGATTCGTCTAAACCAGCAGCAGCAGAAAGATTTAGCAGACGCTGAATCTGCTCCTGTTCACGCTTAGAATCCAAAGGGGCAAATTTAGCTTTAGCTTTAAGCTCACCAATGCGATTAGTAGTCTTAAAACGTTCCGCTAGAAGCGCAATAATCGCGCCGTCAATATTATCAATCGTTTTGCGCAGCGTTAAAATCTTATCCGCAGCATCTTCACAACTTTTATTTAATGAAGTATTGCTCGAATTAATTGTTGTTTCAGAAAAATCACACATAATATGATTTATCCAAAACTTTAATCAAAATAAGTCTGCAAAACCATTGTGGTTTCCGTACTTACCGGCACAATGCGATGAATAGTATTGATTAACTCTTCCAACTTACTTGGCGTTGCAACACGAACTACCAGCATAAAACTTGGGCTTCCGGTAATGGAATAGCACGCTTCAATACCAGGAATATCGCGCAACTTTGTAGGAATTGTTGCTTCCTTACCAAAATCAAGCGGAGTAACTGACACGAATGCACTAACAGGCAAGCCGCGACGCTCGTAATCAATAAGCGCACGATAACCAGTAATAACACCCTTGCGCTCAAGCTTTTGAACACGCGACTGTACGGCAGAAACAGATAAGCCTGAAGCCTTTGCTAAACGCGTTAACGTGGCACGACCATCATGCTCAAGAATATCTACAATAACTCCATCGGTTGAATCCATTGGCAAAGCGCCTTCAACTTTACGGGAACTTCCTGTCATATTTTCTCCATTCTCTAATCGACGCTGAACGAGAATTATAGTCGGATTTATGCTAGCGCCGGCAGGCAGCAATACCTATGTTACCTTATTTTTTACAGAAAAAGAACAAAATAATATAAAAAATTTTTTTATACCTTGCTTTATTCAGTTTTTTTGTGGAAAAATAATAAAAATATAAACTAAATAATAATATTTATTGTCGAAAGAGTAGAGGGAGATAATATGGCTGTTGTAGCAGAACACGCAATCTCAATACCTAGATCTGGTATTCGTGACGTATTTGATCGCGTAGAACAAATCCCTGATGCTATTTCGCTCTGCCTAGGAGAGCCTGGCGAAACCGCTTCTAACCATATTGTTAAAGCAGCTTGCGAATCTATTGAAGCTGGAAAAACAAAATATACAGACGTTTTAGGAATTCCAGAATTCCGCAAAGCCGCAGTTGATTACACAAAAAGAGTAAAAGGCTTAGTTTATGATGCCGATACTGAAATTCAAGCAGTTGACGGCGCTACAATTGGTTTATATTTAGCTATTAAAGCAGTAATTGATCCGGGCGACGAAGTAATTATTCCTTCGCCATACTTCACTTCTTACGATGCCGAAGTTTTAATGTGCGACGCCACTCCTGTAACGGTTGCTCTTAAACCTGAGCATGGAATGCATGTTAATGCCGAAGAAATACGCAAAGCAATTACTCCACGAACTAAAGCTATTATTATTAACTCACCTTGCAACCCAACTGGCGCAGTAACTACAGCCGAAGAGCTTGCAGAAGTTGCGAAATTATGTAAAGAATTTGATTTGTGGGTAATTTCTGACGAAGTGTATCATCCATTTGTATTCGCAAGTGATCCTGAAACAGAACCTGCAGGAGATGCTGTAGCGCCATCTATTGCAGCAGTTGAAGGAATGAAAGATAGAACCATTATTGTAGAAAGTTTGTCTAAAACTTACGCAATGACAGGTTGGAGAATCGGCTATATTCTTGCACCAGCTAACGTTATTGAACAAAGTAGTAAAATTGCGGAAATGATACACTCTTCCGTCAATTCGACTGCACAATACGGCGGAGTTGCTGCTCTTACCGGACCTCAAGATCATGTTCGTCAAATGCGTGAAGAATACCGTGAAAAACGAAATCTGGTACTTAACGCATTACAAGATTGCGACGCATTAAAACTTATTGAGCCACAAGGAGCTTTCTACGTTTTCGTCGACGTTCGCCCAACTGGATTAACTTCCAAAGAATTCAGCAGAAAACTTTTGGAAGAAGAAAAAGTTGCTGTTGTTCCGGGAGAAGCTTTCGGAAAAGAAGGAAGCGGATTTGTGCGACTTTCTTACGCTGGAAAATCGGAAGAACTTAAGGAAGCTGTGGCTCGCATGCGAAAGTTTGCGCTTGAGCAGCAGGCTGCTAATAATGCGTAAAAACAATTAAAAGCAATAAATAAAAGCAATAAATAAAAGCGCACAATCCTAGGATAAATTCTTAAGATTGTGCGCAAAATTATTTATTCTGTTATTTTTCAGCTTACAAACTTAAAAATAACACTCAAATCACTTAAGCAGCAGTTGGCGCAGAAGTATTTGAAGAACCGTTTGCCTGCTGAACAATAGCAGCCAAAAAATCACGGTTTGAAGCAGTCTTCTTTAAGCGAGGAATCAAAGTCTGATACGCTTGCTCAGGCTCAAGACCGCCAAATAGGCGACGCAAACGGTAGATAATAGGAAGTTCGTTAGCCGGAGTAATCAATTCCTCACGACGAGTTCCAGAAGCATTAATATCTACAGCAGGGAACAGACGCTTATCTGCCAAGTCGCGGCTCAAACGCAATTCCATGTTGCCAGTGCCCTTGAACTCTTCGAAAATAACCTCATCCATCTTAGATCCAGTTTCAACCAGAGCGGAAGAAATAATCGTCAAAGAGCCGCCGTCTTCAATATTTCGAGCAGCACCAAAGAACTTCTTTGGTGGGTACAACGCCTGAGCATCAACACCACCAGAAAGAATACGTCCAGAAGCAGGAGCAGCGATGTTGTATGCACGAGCCAAACGAGTCATAGAATCAAGCAAAACAACAACATCCTGACCAAGCTCAACTAAACGCTTAGCACGCTCAATTGCAAGCTCTGCAACTGTAGTATGGTCGGAAGCAGGACGGTCAAACGTTGAAGAAATAACTTCACCCTGAACCGTACGCTCCATATCCGTAACTTCTTCTGGACGCTCATCTACAAGAACAACCATCAAATGCACTTCAGGATTGTTCGTAGTAATAGCGTTAGCAATATTTTGCAGCGTAATAGTCTTGCCAGCTTTTGGAGGAGACACAATCAAACCGCGCTGACCCTTACCGATTGGCGCAACCAAATCAATAACACGACCAAGCATACGATTAGCAGTAGTTTCTTGGCGTAAGCGCTCATTAGGGTACAGCGGCGTAAGCTTAGCAAATTGCGGACGATTCTGAGCTTCTTCAACACTCATTCCATTGATACTATTAACAGTTTGCAACGGAACAAACTTCTGACGCTGATTTCTACGATCACCCTCGCGAGGTGCACGAATAGAGCCTTGCACAGCATCGCCCTTGCGCAAACCATACTTTTTAATTTGGCTCATTGAAACATACACGTCATTTGGCCCTGGAAGGTAGCCAGAAGTGCGCACAAATGCATAAGATTCGAGCACATCAACAATACCTGCGACTGGAACAAGATCTTCCTGAGGCTCTTCGCGGCGAGATTCTCGAGAATCGCGCTCTTCGCGGCTCTCACGATTATCACGGTCTAAACGAGAATTGCGCTCGGAGCGATCTTTACGATCTTGACGTTCCTGGCGATCCTGTCGATCTTGACGATCATCATGATCAGAATAATCCTCTCGATCATCCTCATAATCTCTACCGCGACCACGCATGCGACGCTGGAAACGCTCCGACTTATTATCTTGCTCTTCTCGATCAAAATCACGAGAAGCTCCACGCTGTCGACGAGATTCGCCTTCAGAGCGAGATTCATCTCCTGGCAAAGTTGCCAAAATCTGATCTAAATCGCGCGAATCTACTCCTTCTGCACGACGATCACGATTGTTATCTCGCTCATCATTTACACGACGACGCTGGAAAGAAGAATTACGATTGTTATCTCGTCGATAATTCTTAGATCCAAAATCTTCGTCGCGCCTGCGATGATCATTAGTTGCATTTGGCACTAAGTTTTCCAACGCTTCCAAGTCTTTATCGTCGCCCAACGAACGAACTTCTTCATTATCTGCACGAGTATCTGCAGACTTACTTGCACTCGTAGAATTGTAAGGCGTGCGAACACTTACACCGGCAGGCGCTTCTCCCCCATTGCGTGCCGCATTCAATGTAGCTAACAATTCAGGCTTACGCATGGTCGAAGTGCCGCGCAAACCCATTTGCTTCGCAAGATCTTTCAATTCTGAGAGCTTCATTTTCTCAAGATTTTGGCTTGTTGCCACAATTTTACCTTTCCCTAACTCACACGGAATATACTACCGGTAAGCCTTTGTATGGAAGATTACGGAAAATCCGTCACGAACTCATGATTACTACATAACAATGTACACAACCACGAACATTATGTATGCTACTACAGCTCTACGACGCTGCAAACCGCGACGCGCCAGCAAGTCCAATTATTTTTAAATTATAAACTGAATATTCTAATAAAAAAGCGCCAATAATAATGGACTATGCCACTACTATTGACGCTACTTTTAGCTTAATTTTTACTTAAGTTATTTATAAATACTTACTACTTCTTTTCGTGATAAGACTTTTCAGTATTTACAGACCACACATTTGCTTTAGATTCTGCGCCAGTGTGAATATTTTCTACAGCTTCGATTGCAGTAGCCATGGAATGATCCTGGTTATTATAACGATGCTGTCCGTTTCGACCAACGCAATACAAGTTGCCGAAGCTATCCAAATACTTAATCAACTCAGGCATTTGTGCATAAGTGTCAAAGTAAGCTGGGTAAGCCTTTGGAACACGTTCACGATGGGAATCAAGAACATCTTCTTCGCCATTAATAACCTGCATGCGAGTTAATTCGTCGATAGCCATCTTACGAGCGTCTTCATCACTCATATTCCAGAAGTCGTCGCCTTCTTCGCAGAAGTACTCAAGACCAATCCAAACAGTGTTGTCAACATCTTTAACAAGATAAGGACTCCAGTTGTTGAAGATTTGCAGACGGCCAACCTTGTAACCAGGATCCTGCACATAAATCCAGCAATCAGGAACAATAGGAGGATTACCAAGCGTTGGAATAGTAGTAGTATTACGCAGACGAACACGCTTAACAAGCAAACCTACAGTCACAAAATCGCGATAAGGCAAACCTTTGGCAACACGTTGCATTTCTGCTGGAACTTCAGCTTTTTCGTCACCATTTGTACCTTGCTCAAGAGCTGCAACCAAATCTTTAATAGGCATAGAGGAAACAAACTCGTCAGCATGCAATTCAGAACGTTCACCGTTGGCATCTTCAATAACAACGCTTGAAATCTTGCCATCAGACTGCTTAATAGCAACAACCTTTGCATCTGTGCGCACAGTAGCACCATTTTCACGGCAACGGCGTTCAACAGTTTCCCACAATTGACCAGGGCCAAGCTTTGGATACCAGAATTCCTCAATTAATGAGGTTTCTACTTCCTTCTTCTTACCATTTTTCTTAGGGAAAAGCTTAGAAAAAGCATTCTTCAAAACTTCAACAATGCTCAAACCCTTAACGCGCTGAGCACCCCAATCTGCAGAAATCTGGCTTGGATGCCTACCCCAAAGCTTCTCGGTATAACCCTCAAAGAACATTGAATAAAGCTTCTTACCAAAGCGATTAATGTAGAAGTTTTCAAGATTAGTTTCTGGCAACTTGTGAATCATCGACCACAAGTAGCTAAAACCAACCTTCATCGTCAAAATAAAGCCCATAGAGCGCAAGGTGGCTGCGGAAAGAGAAATCGGATAATCGAAGAAATGATGATTCCAGAAAATGCGCGAAACACGATGGCGCTTCAACATAACTTCGTCTTCAACTTCAGGATCAGGTCCACCTGGTTCCAAGTCATGGTGACGACCAAGCTTCTTATCATCGTATGAAGGCGCACCCTGCAACGGCAACATTTCACGCCACCACTGCATAATGCGATCATCCTTCGAGAAGAAACGGTGACCGCCAATATCCATACGATTACCGTTGTACTTTACAGTACGCGAAATACCACCAAATTCACGCGTTGCTTCGAGCAGCGTTACGTCATAGCGACTAGAACCGCCATCTTTAACGAGCTCCCAGGCTGCCGTCAACCCTGCCGGACCGCCGCCAATAATCACAACAGATTTCTTTGGGGATTGTGTATCCGTCACTTGTCCTCCATACCTTAATACATCAATTTTTACAAAAACACATTTTGTGCTAGGTAAAATTTCTATATATCTTTATTGAGCATACGCTTATCACGCGATAGATTCCGGAATATCAATGTCTGTTTTCTGCACTTCTTCAACATTAACATCCTTAAAAGTCACTATTCGCACATTTTTAACAAAACGCGAAGGCCTATAAACATCCCAAACCCACGCATCTGTAAGTTGAACGTCGAAATAAACGTCTTGGCCGGCCGAACGCACGTTGAAATCAACCTTATTTGCCAAATA
Source organism: Gardnerella sp. DNF00753 (assembly GCF_049244275.1). Taxonomy (NCBI): domain Bacteria; kingdom Bacillati; phylum Actinomycetota; class Actinomycetes; order Bifidobacteriales; family Bifidobacteriaceae; genus Gardnerella; species Gardnerella sp. DNF00753. The sequence continues at coordinate 72,776 of NZ_CP058393.1, read as the reverse complement.
GAATCGGCGTTCTGTTTCTACAACGTACGTAAAAAGCTTAATAACATCACGATATTCTTTATACAACGCAAGTTCAGCATCGGTTTCATAATTGTCGAGATCTTCGGCGCTCATTGCTTCCCTTCCGTATTGGTGTTACGTTTACGACCGCGACCTATAATGCGCCACCAAGCTCTTTTTGAAGAACTACCTTCGGTGTTATTTGCATTATAAGGCCATTCTTCATCAAGATTATCACGACGCACCGGTATAGCCATTGAGTGCTCGTGTGCACTCAATGCTTCCACTACTCCCGGATTTTCCTCTATAACATGCAGACCAAACGCATCAAGAGAACGAATTGCATCGTACTCATCTGCAATCGTATCCATAACAACAAAATCTTGATACTTTTGATTTTGCGCATCCCACAAAGCATCGCGCGCAGTACCGGTTTGTGCAAAACCAAGAGATTGATATACAGAAAGCGAGCGAGTATTCGCAGCAGGAACACCAACCCAAATACGATGTAATCCTAAACCTACTGGCTCTGAAGCAAAACCGTAAGTCATCACTCGAGGCATAGCATCGCGCGAATAGCCACGTCCGCGATAATCCTTGCCAAGTACAACTTGAATACGCGCAGAACGAGACCACCCATCTATGTCAATAAGAAAAATCATGCCAATAATCGCGCCAGAAGTATTCTTAACATCATCTAAAACATCTGGAACTATAGCCCAAGCAATTGTAGGACGAGATTGTATATCCCCAGCAAAACGACATGATTCAGCAGCTTTTTCAACAGCAAAACCGTCATTAGACCACTGAACAGAACGCTCAACCCACGCATGAACCATAGATCGCTCAGATTGAGAATCTTTTCCGGTAATAACCGAAGCGTTATCATATGCGCAAAGCTCATCCATACGCTGTAAATCATCGCATGTTGCTGGGCGAAGATGCGCCATTTCTCCACGAATTGGAGGGATTACTATAGATTTTGGTAACTCGCGAGAGTTGTTCACACCATCATTGGTTTGTTGCATAGTCACCTACTTGTATTGTGCCTTTGAGTATTAAGCCCTTCGCATAATTCTCACGTCGCATAATATATGATAATCCAGAAGACGAAAAATGCGTCACGATATTTCTAAATAGCAAATTCTGCGCACCTGCTACACAAACAAATCTGATTTGATTATGCAGCAAGTACGCAGCACTTACTTTTTGATATTGATTACGCTTTTGCGCTTATACATTAGCGTTATCAAATATTAAATTTTTTAGCTTTTGGTTTTTCAGCCCTTGATTTTTGCCATAACGATCTTAGTAACAGCCTTAGCGTCTGCCTGACCTTTAGTCGCACGCATAACAGCACCAATAATCGCGCCCATCGGCTTCATATTTCCAGCCTTAAGCTTTTCTGCAACTTCAGGGTCGGCTGCAAGAGCAGCGTCAACAGCAGCTTCCAAAGCACCGTCGTCGTTCATAACCTTGAATCCGTGCTTCTTAACAACTTCATCAGGCTTACCCTCACCAGCCAAAACGCAAGCAACAGTTTGCTTAGCGAGCTTATCGTTAAGATTGCCGTCTGCAATTAGCTTTTCAACTTCAGCAACATCTTGCGGAGTAATAGGCAATTCTTCCAAAGTTACGCCACGAGTGTTTGCTTCGCGAGCAAGCTCACCAAGCCACCACTTCTTAGCACCTGCTGCAGTTGCTCCAGCCTTAACGGTTTCTTCAACCAAATCAAGAGCATCTGCGTTCAAAATATCGCGCATTTCAAGATCACTAATACCCCATTCGCTTTGCAAACGGTTACGACGCTCACGAGGCATTTCCGGCATTTGCGCCTTCATTTGCTCAATATGCTCTTTAGTGATGTGAAGCATAACCAAATCAGGATCTGGGAAGTAGCGATAATCGTCAGCATCCGACTTTACGCGACCGCCAGCAGTGGTCTGAGTTGCCTCATCCCAGTGGCGTGTCTCCTGCAAAATCTCGCCGCCTTCGCTCAAAATAGCAGCCTGACGACGAATCTCATATTGCAGCGTCTTTTCAATTCCACGGAATGTGTTCACATTCTTAGTTTCAGAACGCGTACCAAATGGATCGGTTGGCTTTGCACGAAGCGAAACGTTCACGTCAGCACGCATATTGCCCTGCTCCATGCGAGCGTGGGAAATGTTAAGAGCGCGAACAATATCGCGAATAGCACGCATATAAGCACCAGCAATTTCTGGAGCGCGGCTGCCCGCACCTTCGATTGGCTTAGTTACAATCTCAATTAAAGGCACGCCTGCACGATTGTAATCAACCAAAGAATGATTTGCGCCTTCAATACGACCGTCAGCACCACCAACGTGAGTATTCTTACCAGCGTCATCCTCAATGTGAGCGCGCTCAATCGGCACGCGAAACACAGTGCCGTCTTCCAGCTCAACGTCCAAGTAACCGTTGCCATTAGTAGGCTTATCGTACTGGGAAATCTGATAATCGCGAGGCATATCTGGGTAGAAGTAGTTCTTACGAGCGAACTGGCTCCACTCAGCGATTTCGCAATGCAACGCCAAACCGAGCTTAATCGCGTAATCAACCGCAGTCTTGTTTACAACTGGCAAAGAGCCTGGCAAACCAAGGCTTACAGGAGTTAGCTGAGTGTTTGGCTCGCCACCAAAAGATACTTCTGCTGGGCAGAACAGCTTAGTGCGAGTGCAAAGCTCAACGTGCGTTTCCAAACCGAATACTGGATCAAACTGCTCAACAGCATCGGCGTATTTCATAAGTTTTTCAGCCATGAGAATCCTTCTTACTTAAGCTTTACTTCACTTTTACTTAGCCAATGAATCGAGCCAGCCAGCTTTAAGCGACTTCCAGATTGGGCCGCCCCACTGCTCTTCGAGAGCAGATTCCAAGGCTGCTGCAGGCTTGTACATTTTTTCATCATGGCATTGCGGAGCAATAATCTGAATACCAACAGGCAAGCCGTCGTCACTCAAGCCAGTTGGAAGGCTCAAAGCTGGAACGCCAGCCATGTTTGCAGGAATAGTAGCAATATCATTCATGTACATGGAAAGCGGATCGTTCATCTTCTCGCCGAACTTAAATGCCGTTGTAGGGCTTGTTGGGGAAACGAGAACATCTACCTTATTAAATGCTTCTTCAAAGTCACGAATAATAAGCGTACGAACCTTTTGAGCAGAACCGTACCACGCGTCATAGTAGCCGGCGGAAAGAGCATAAGTACCGAGAATAATACGGCGCTTTACTTCGTCGCCGAAACCAGCCTCACGAGTTGCAGCCATCATATTTGCAGCAGTCTGAGGCTTATCGGCAGGTGGCATTACGCGCAAACCGTAGCGCATTCCATCATAGCGAGCCAAGTTGGAGCTAACTTCTGAAGGCATAATAATGTAGTAAGCAGCTAGTGAGTAAGGGAAGTGAGGGCAGGAAACTTCCGTAACCTCTGCGCCCATATCCTTAAGCAATTGCACAGCTTCGTTAAAGCGAGCTTCAACGCCTGGCTGGAAACCATCACCGCTAAGCTCCTTAACAAGACCAACTTTTACGCCCTTCAAATCACGGCGAGCGCCTTCACGCGCAGCCTGAGCCATTGGAGGAACAGGAGCTGGAATCGAAGTTGAATCGCGCCTATCGTTGCCGCCAATAATCTCCTGCAAAAGCGCAGAGTCAAGAACGGTACGAGAAACAGGTCCAATCTGATCCAAGGAGCTTGCCATAGCGATTGCACCAAAGCGGCTGACTCCACCGTAAGTTGGCTTTGCGCCGACTGTACCAGTTAAAGCACCTGGCTGACGAATAGAGCCGCCGGTATCTGTGCCCAAAGCAATAGGAGCTTCGAATGCAGCCACGGCCGCAGCAGAGCCACCGCCAGAGCCGCCAGGAACGCGCTCAGTATCCCAAGGATTGCAAGTAGTTTGGTAAGCAGAATGCTCGGTAGAAGAACCCTGAGCAAATTCATCTAGGTTAGTCTTGCCTAGAATTGGCATGCCAGCTGCCTTGAGCTTTTCAATAACAGTAGCATCGTAAGGTGGAACCCAGCCTTCAAGAATCTTAGATGCTGCAGTGGTCGGAATGCCCTTAGTAACAATCATGTCCTTAATGGCAATTGGCACACCAGCCAACTCAGGCAATCCCTCAGTCTCGCCATTAGCGTTCTTTTTATCAAAAGCATCTGCTTGTTCAAGTGCAACATCTGCAGAAACATGCAAGAATGCTTTGATTTCTGGTTCGGCTGCTTCGATTACTGCCAAGTGAGCTTCAACAAGCTCGCGGCTAGAAACTTCTTTAGCTTTTACAGCTTTTGCCATATCGGCAGCAGAAAGCTTTACTAAATCTTGAGTATTCGACATATCACTCCTCCCCTAAAATGCGAGGTGCTACAAACATGCCAGACTCACTTCTAGGAGCGCCAGAAAGCGCTTCTTCTTGAGTCAATGGTGTAGCAGGCACATCAGGGCGCAAATAAGCTTCCAGAGGCACTGGATTTGCAGTAGGTGGCACATCTTCGCCAGCAACTTCCTGCACCTTATTAATAGATTCTGCAATGACGTTTAATTCGCCTTGCAAGCGACTAATTTCCTCGTCGCTTAAAGCAATCTGGGAAAGAACACCCAAATGCTCAATTTCTTCTCGTGTGAATGTAGGCATAACCCCAACTATATGTGTGATGCGTGACCTTTCAAAGCTGAAAAAATCTATTATATCCACATACCGCACGTGCGCGTTTTCACAAAATTATTACGCATATAAAATTTCAAAATTTGCAGCAATTGCTATATCAACACGCCGCATAAGCAAAAACGACGTAACCAAAAATTGTTGATATTTCAACGATATTTAAACTCTTGTTTTCAAAATAAAAAAATTTTTTAAGCGATTATCGCATAAATAAAAAGTGTGTAATAATCGTGTTTTGTGAGACGCTAAAAACTAATGCACTGAGGCACATTATGCATTGAAGCATATAAATTTCAGCATCTCATCAAAATAATCTAATAAAAATAATCTAATAAAAATCGAAGGACACATATGAAGAACTCAAAGTTCTACCGTAATGCAGCAATGTTGTTGCTCGCGGGCGCAACTATTATTCCACAATGCTTAGCAGTACCAGCAATGGCCGCTCCTTCCGCTAAGGATTCTGAACCAGCCACATCTTGCGCAGCCAAGAAAGACTCGTTGAATAATTATTTGTGGGATTTGCAATACGATAAAACAAACATTCTCGCCCGTCATGGCGAAACCATTGACAACAAATTCTCCAGCGACAGCTTCAACAAGAACGGTGAATTCGTTGTTGTTGAGCATCAGAAGAAGAACATCACCAATACAACTTCAAACTTGTCGGTTACTTCCGCCAACGATGATCGCGTATACCCAGGTGCTCTTTTCCGTGCTGATAAGAATTTGATGGACAATATGCCAAGCCTGATTTCCGCAAACCGCGCTCCAATCACGTTGAGCGTTGATTTGCCAGGATTCCACGGCGGCGAAAGTGCTGTAACTGTTCAGCGCCCAACCAAGAGCTCTGTAACTTCCGCTGTGAACGGCTTAGTTTCCAAGTGGAATGCACAGTATGCTGCAAGCCATCATGTTGCAGCTCGCATGCAGTACGATTCTGCAAGCGCACAAAGCATGAACCAACTCAAAGCAAAGTTTGGTGCTGATTTCGCCAAGATTGGCGTTCCGCTGAAGATTGATTTCGACGCTGTGCACAAGGGCGAAAAGCAGACTCAAATTGTGAACTTCAAGCAGACCTACTACACCGTAAGTGTTGATGCTCCAGATAGCCCAGCTGACTTCTTCGCACCATGCACTACGCCAGAAAGCTTGAAGAACCGAGGCGTTGACAGCCAGCGTCCGCCAGTATACGTGTCCAACGTAGCCTACGGCCGTTCAATGTACGTAAAGTTCGACACCCGCAGCAAGAGCACCGATTTCCAGGCTGCTGTTGAAGCTGCAATCAAGGGTGTTGAAATCAAGCCAAATACCGAGTTCCATCGCATTTTGCAGAACACTTCTGTAACTGCTGTAATTCTCGGCGGCAGCGCAAACGGTGCAGCCAAGGTTGTTACTGGCAACATCGATACGTTGAAGTCTTTGATTCAGGAAGGCGCAAATTTGAGCACCTCCAGCCCAGCAGTTCCAATTGCTTACACCACTTCCTTCGTCAAGGATAACGAAGTAGCAACTTTGCAAACCAATAGCGATTACGTTGAAACTAAGGTTTCTTCCTACCGCGACGGCTACTTGACTTTGGACCACCGTGGAGCTTATGTAGCTCGCTACTACATCTACTGGGATGAGTATGGCACCGAAATTGACGGCACTCCTTACGTGCGTTCTCGCGCTTGGGAAGGCAACGGCAAGTATCGTACAGCTCACTTCAACACAACTATTCAGTTCAAGGGCAATGTGCGCAACCTCCGCATCAAGCTTGTTGAGAAGACCGGCTTGGTTTGGGAGCCATGGCGTACAGTGTATGACCGTTCCGATTTGCCACTGGTTCGCCAGCGCACAATCAAGAACTGGGGCACAACCTTGTGGCCACGCGTTGCTGAAACTGTGAAGAACGACTGATGCTTCCTATAATTTAATAAGATAATTTAATTTATAATTAAAGATAAATGAATACAAATAAGGGCTTTATCTTGTAGCCAGTTACGAGATAAAGCCCTTATTTTATTTGTATTATTTATTTTATTTGCGAAATATTATTTAGATATTTTAAATATCGCGGTGCCTTTCAATTACGTAACCAATTGCGTACATAACTACCGCCCAAGCAAGAACCACTAAACCGGACTGCCACCATGTGAAAACATATGCGTTTGGTGGAAGTTGCAGCCCAGAATTAGCAGAGGCACCTAAGAATTGGCTTACAGCACTGCCTGGCAAAATCTGAATAAGTATTGAAGTCCACTTCGCGAAATTGCTTGCAAGCATAATAATGCTAACAATGGTCTGCAGAATCACCACGGCTCCAATAACGCACATAATTCCGCCGGCAGTTGACTTGCAAATCATGCCAAAACCGTAGGCCATTGCTGCCACAACAACCATGATTGCAGGAGATCCAAGGAACAGAGTAAGCGGCAATTTCCACACGTTGCTTCCCGATAATCCGGAAATGTTATCTCCCATAAAAGCTAATTCTGCAGCAGCTAAAGAAACTGCCATTGCAATAAGTTGGGCTACAAAAACATAGATTGCAACCGCAATAAACTTAGCCGTAAAGAACATACCCCTTTTAGGTACAGCCGTAAGAGAAGCCTGAACTGAAGTCGTAGAATGTTCCGCAGTTACAGCAAGCACTGCAAAAATCGCCAAAACAATCAAAGATATAGAAGCAAAGCTAATGACCAAGCGGAAAATGCTTTCTTGAGATGCAATAAGGTCACTTTTATTGCTCGGCCCAACAGTAATTGCAGCGCTTGATTTACTTTGACTTGCTCCATTCTTAATGTCAACTTTAGACATTGCTTTTTGCACAAGCGCGATTATAAAGCTGAAAATTACTGGCAAAACAACTGTTAATGCCATGCACCACCATGTTGATGCAAGTCCGCGCAGCTTAACAATTTCAGATTTAAGCGTGTGCATAAATGTAAGGCGTAAGTGCTGAGCGTTCATGCTACGGCCAGTCTTGTATGCGTTAGATTGGTGTGCGTTAGATTGATATGCGTTAGATTCAGCCAATTGCACTTGCTGATTTGCTACTTGCTCACTCATTTTGCACTCCCCTGATTATTAAATTGAGCTACACTTTGCTCAGCAGGATTTAAGTTTCCGGAAGGAATAGTCCTAGTCACGTACTGCTCTTGGCCATGCGTAAGAGCCAAATATGCTTCCTCAAGCGATGCATGCTCTTGATTCAGCTGATAAACCATGATTTGATTATCTGCAATTTCGCGAGCAAGCTGATTAAGCTCACATCCTGTTATTCTGAGGAGCTCGCCTTCTTGAACGTCTTGAGGAGTGCGAACATCTTGCAAAATCTTGCATTCAGGATGATTTTGAGCAAGCACAGACTTTAGCTTTTCGCCTTCTGGAGTCACAAGTCGCACAGCGTGCTGCGAATGTGCATTAACAAAATCTTGTACTGTTGTACGCTTCAAAATTTCGCCATGCGCAATAATCACAAGGTTATCTGCAGTAAGCGCAACTTCGCTCATTAAGTGCGAACTAAGTAGTATTGCTCGACCTTGACTTGCGTAATACTTGCACAATTCGCGAACCCACTTAACGCCTTCTGGATCCAAACCGTTAATTGGCTCATCCAAAATAAGATTGTGTGGATCTGCTAAAAGTGCCGCCGCAATCGAAAGACGCTGGCTCATACCGAGCGAGAAGGATCCCGCTTTGCGAGTTTTTACGCTAGTTAAACCAGTAATATCAATCACTTCGTCAACGCGCTTTTTTGATATTCCGTGAGTTAAAGCGAGCGAGTACAAGTGATTATAAGCGGAACGACCTCTGTGGGCAGACTTTGCGTCAAGAACTGCGCCAACTTCCGTCATTGGGGATGCGATTTTTGCGTAAGGTTTTCCGTCAATAAGAGAAGTACCACTATTGGCATGAATAAGATTTAACGCGCAACGCATGGTAGTAGATTTACCAGCGCCATTAGGGCCTAAAAAGCCCGTGACTTTACCGTCTTCAGCGACGAAAGAAACGTCGTTAAGCGCTGTTTTTGCGCCGAAACGCTTTGTAATATGTTGGAATTCTAACATAGCTTAACAGTATCACAAATAAAAAAAAAATACACATTAAATGTAAGCGTTTATGAGTACAGGCTGCTGCGTTTTGTAATGCGATTGTTTGTTTGCGATTGTTTGCTTATATTTGCTTGTTTGTAGCTTGTATCAGCAATTTGGTACTGCATGTTGCGCAATCCACGCGTGCATGGAAACAGCCGCAGCAGCTCCTGCGTTTAGCGAGCGAACAGAGCCGAATTGCGAAATATAAACAACATCATCCGCCATTTCTAACGCTTTTTTAGAAAGACCTGGACCTTCTGCACCAAAAAGCATAAGGCAACGTTTAGGGAACTTGTAGTTTTCCATAGCAACAGCGCCTGGAATAATATCGAGCGCTATAACGCGCGCGTTTTTAGCGTCTTGTTCCTTAATATTTGCGATTTTTTCGGCCTTTATATTGCCTTCTGCTTGCGCTTTAAGCAAAAGTTGATGCGCTTCTTCTGCTTCTCGTGCTATATTTTCGCGCCAATTAGTTACTAGAGTTTCAATAGTTGGGCAGCATTCAACGTATTGGTAAAGCTCAGTCATTAACGAGCCTTTGCGATTCCATTTATGAGGCCCTACGATATACACTTTTTTAGCAGTAAACGCGTTTGCAGTGCGAACCATAGAGCCTATGTTGAAATCGTGAGTCCAATTTTCTACAGCTACTTCAAACTCATGGCGGCCTTTAGAATCGAGATCCGCTTTTATGGCTTCTACTTTCCAGTACCGGTAACGGTCTAAAACGTTACGCTGGTCGCCTTCGTCTAGTAATTCAGTGCTAAACCGCGCATCATAATTTGGCGATTCTGGATTATCTGGACGAGGCTCACCTGGATGCTCTTCTTCCCACGGGCCAACTCCTATAGGTCGGAATTCTGGCTCATCGGAAGCTTTTGCAGCCAAAGTAATTGGATTCGGTTCGTGCATGTGTGAGTTTTGCTCCGTTTAATACTTTTGCTTAGTATTGGCAGCTGGCAATTGCAGCTAGTCTTGGCAGCCGTCAGTTGCGCAATCTCCTGTGCAACCTGACTTGCAGTGACCGCCACAGCAATTGTCTTCACAGCAAGGCTCCGTGCAGCCATCGTGAGCGCAATCACCCGTGCACTCTACTTTGCAATGGCCGCCACAGCAATTGTCTTCACAGCATGGCTCAGTGCAACCATCATGCTTGCAATCACCAGTGCATTTAACCTCGCAATGACCGCCACAGCAGTTGTCGTTGCAGCAATCGTCGTGATCTGCATCTGCACGTAATTCTTCTTCATCGAAAGCTTGAACAAATGCCATTTTAGTACTCTCCTCACTTATTGGATTTACTAATTGAAGATGCCTTGTGCCTTGTTCGTCGGCGTCAACACCACCAATTAATGCAACTATAGCAAGAATTTGCGCGCCTTGCTGATTAACAATGCCAAAATCAAGACTTAATTCATTGCCGTGTCGTAAAGTCACAAGCGAAGAAGTTTGAACATACGATTTTTCAGAAAGCCAAGAGTCAAGTAACAATACTCGCTTGCCTTTAACTGACGGACCTTTTGTTGCAGGGAAAACAAAATCCATAACGAAGCCGTCGAGTGCAATTCCTTTACGTTCTGCAGCATGAATAAGCGCAAAAACCATCGGCACTGCAGCAGCAGTTAACGCACCAATAGCGTCAACATCGCGTTCTAACGAATACCCAGCTTTCTCAATTGCATCAAAAAGAACATCACCAACCAACTTGGAGCCGCGCTGAGCAAAAGTAACAGAAAACAGTTCGCTAAATGGTTTCGCACTCATATCCGCACAAAGCATGCGCTTAAGTTCCGCGCGTTCCTCTTGTAATTCCGTCATTATTACACTCCTTAGCGTTTAGAGTTCTTTAATTTTTGATGCTTTGATGTTTTTATGCTTAACGATCTTCTACTGATACTTCCGGAGCGCTCAGCTCTTTAACATCAGCTTTATCAGAATCTATAAGATCTATTGAAGCAATAACTTTACTTTGATCTAACTTCTGAAGTTTACGCGCTGTTACCAACACTCGCGATTCAAGCGAGGAAGCAAACTTATTGTAAGCTGCAACTGTTCTTGCCAAAGATACGCCAAGTTTTGAAGCATTTTCTCCAAGAACTGCAAAGCGATCGTACAATTCTCGAGATAAATCGAAAAGTTCTTTTGCATCATCTGTGAGACTTTGCTGCTGCCATGCGTACGCAACAGACTTAAGCACGGCCCACAAAGTAACTGGCGAAGTGAGTGCTACTTTTTGCGCAAAAGCATCATCCATAAGCGTTGGATCCGCCTCAAGAGCTGCCTGAAGCAACGCTTCGTTTGGAATAAATGCAACTACAAAATCTGGTGCTGTTTCAAAAGCCTGCCAATATGCTTTAGCTCCCAATACTCTAACGTGCTCTCGCAAAGCCTTAGCGTGCGCTTTTAGAAGCTCGTTCCTTCTAGCTAATTCTTCGTCACTTGCATTATCTGGTATTTCGCAAGCGCGTTGATAATCCGCATATGGAACTTTTGCATCAACTGGAATTGTTTTGCCTCCTGGCAGATGCACAACCATATCCGGCCTCTGCTGCTCGCCATTTACTCCAGTTACAACAACCTGCGTATCAAAATCAACATGTTCAAGCAAGCCTGCGGATTCCACAATATTCTTTAGTTGAGCCTCGCCCCAAGCTCCGCGAACCTTGTTATTTCGCAATGCTGCAGAAAGCGAACTTGTTTCGCGGTCAAGCCTTGTTTGCTGCTCGCTTAAGCCTTTAAGCTGAGTGCTCAGCACACCCATTTCTTGCTTGCGTCCTTCTTCAATCTGCGAAACTTTATTCTTCAATGCTTCAAGATTGTCTTTTACTGGAGCAAGCGCTTCCAAAACTTTACCTTGCTCTTTCAAAGTTTTTTCACGATTTAACCGTTCGCGTTCTTCTCGCTCTGCACGCAATTGTTCTTCACGATTCACTCGCAATTGTTCTGCTTGCTGCGCTTTAGCAAGTTCTGCTTCAACAAACTTTAATCGCTCAGCAAGCTGCTCTGCTTGTGTGCGATACCGTATAGCCTGATTGCCATTTTCTTGCGCTTGAGCGCGCGCTTGTTCATACTGCGAGCGCAATTCGTTAAATTCGCGCTGGTTTACGCCATTAACTCCTTGCATTCCAGAGTTGCGCTTAACAATAGCCAACACAACAATGGCGGTGATTACAATAGCAACCACCATTAAAACAAGCATCACAATATTATCGAACATACGTTCTATTAAACACTATTGAGTTGACTTTTAACACATAATTAGATACGTCTTTTAAGCACGTTCAAAATAAAGCAATCCACGTCCACACGTGCCGCTCCACAGGCAAACTGCAATTACAGTAAGCACAACAACGACATATAACAATATGGATTGTCCAGGAATTACAGGCAAAGTTCCAGAAGGATACCATCGCAAAATCAATCCAATTTTACTTTGCAAACCTTGTGTGGCAATGTTCATCACCGCTAAAAAGACACCAAATGCAAGGCCATAAAACCTTCCAAAACAGGCTAATCCAATCATTATGAGCACAATATCAATCCAAGCATTACCTAAAATCATCTGCAATGTACTCAATAACTGCAAGTCAATTATACGAACAATTAACACTGAAGCGCCGAATGAAACAAACAAACACAATAAAGCAGCACTCAATGCATATATTCGCAGCCTTTTCATCACGAAACGTTCCCACGATACCATAATCGGAGCAAGGCAAACGAATGCCGCGGTAATAAACCCAACTACAATAACTTCATACAGAGGAACAACAAAATTAACAGCACTACTACCAGATTGACATTGGAACGTTATACCTTCTACCGCATTATGCACATTAGCAGAATCCGGCAAACAAATATAACCAACATAAACTGGCAACTGCGTTACAAATGATCTGAATATAACAAACATCAAAGAGGGAAGGACTACGGACAATAAAATTGCAACGATTGCAACAATATAATGCCTACCTTCAAGCCAAGCGCGAAAATTATTTTTCATGCTTATCACCAAGTTCCGATAAGACTTGTTGTGGAGTTATGAGGCATTGATTAAGTTCTTTAACATGATTTTTTACAAATTGTTTCAGCTTAGCATCATCAGCATTATTAATACTCATAGCCACTTTATCGTTTGCTTCACCTGGAATAAATCCATATGACCCATACACATCATTACTTATACGAGAAGGAAGTTGTGCAAGCAAAAATGCTGTAACAGAAGCGTTTGAATCAAGATTCTTTTTTACATATACTTCTTTCATAGCACTTGATGCACATTTTGCAGGCACAAATCTTTGTAACACTTCTTGAGCGATACCAGTCATATCACCATATTTCTCAGAACGCCTAACAAATGTATCTGTTTGTTGTTGAATAACAGTAGCTTTAAGATTACGTAACTTTATTAAACCACTATTAGTAAGATTCCAAGATTTTTCAGTATTTGTTGGAGTAAACGCATTCCCCAGTACAAGCACAATTCCTTTACCTTGCGAATCTCTCTGATTCTTAGGAAACCAAGAAGCAACAGTTTTCAAATGTTTAACAGCACGAAGTTTACGAATATAAGCTTCTTCAGGATGTACACAAACAGAAAAAGCAGTATCTTTAAACGTCGTACACTGAGGCACAAAAGGTCCAGAGCGAATCCAAGGTTTTGGACCCCACATAGCTATACAACAAGCACATACTATTGGCATAATTAAAGAAAGACTTATTGCTTTTATGCGCCAATAAGATCCCTTTTGCCAAAAATATCTAATATGCGCGCAACAAAGAATGCATGAAACGATAACAACACACACAAAGAATATGCGCAAAGTCACCAACCATGGGTTCATACGCAAACCAGGCTCAGCACCAATACCAGCATCCGACACTGGAAGTATTGCGTATAAACTACTACCCCAATATCTAGGAAAAATATCTCCCTGAGGTATGGCGCCATTACGCATTATAATGACGCCATAAATACAGCACCAAATTATTGCAAAAGATAATAAAGCTGAAAACACAATTGCCCAACGATTGCCAATAATTACCCCTAAAGTAAAACCAATTGCAAAAAATGCACTCGGCGTCACGCCTCCACACAATAGTGGAAAATACGGAAAATTTGTAATATTTACATCACTCTGAATTACTGTTGGCAATATACTTACACAATATAACAAACTGCACAGTATAGCGCCTTTTAGTATAGGAATAGCGTAACGACTGGCTGATTTTCCTGCACACCACGCAGGATTAACCAAACATCTGGGCGAGCAAGCTTTACATGAACACCATGCGCCAAAAATGCAAGCAACAATATCAGACAAACAATGCATCCATGTGACATCAATTCTTAACCAAAGCGCATAATTATTATTATGCGCTAAAAAATTTGCCACACCCAAAAAAATAGGATATGCAATCAAAAATAAGCTAAAAACACAACTGCTTATTAGAGATAATGGGGACATAATATGTGAAACAATTGTGCACTTCTTATGATTTTTCGTAAAAAATCTGAATTCAGTTAAAAAGTTAGAATATTGACGCATATTTAATCACATCCCTACTTGCTACCACATTAACAAAATAAGAAACTATACATATCCAGTTACTGCTACTACTAATTTTTATGAAATTTAGATAGCAAATGTCTATACCCTGATTCCCATGGAGTTACCATAAGATCTTCACGATTAGCATATTGAAGAAGATTATCCATTTTCCCATCAAGCAATATAATTCCTTCATTAAGAACTATAACCCGATCCGCAATTACTGCTAAATCTTCTACTAAATGTGTACTGACAATAACAGTATGCTTTTGCGAATAAGACTTAAGAAAATTACGAATATCAATACGCTGCTCAGGATCTAAACCAACAGTAGGCTCATCAAGTATTAATACTGCAGGCTGACTAGCAATCACACAAGCAATACCAGCACGCTGACGCTGGCCTCCTGATATTTTAGCAACGATGCGATGCGCTTGTTTTTCCAAGCCAACCTGTTTGAGAGCATTCCAAGCAGCTTGATACGCAGCGCTCCACGATAAACCTCGCGCCCATGCGGCATATTGAACATTTTTTAACACACTCGATGCATTCATAAGTTCAAATGATTGTGGCAAATAACCAATATTTGACCGAGCTTTAGCCCTTTCCGCACGACAAGTTACATCAAAGCCATGAACAAAAAGTTTTCCACTAGAGGGAGCATAAATCGTCGCCATAACGTTAAGCAAAGTAGTTTTCCCAGCACCATTTGGCCCCAAAAGACCACATATGCCAAAAGATAAATCTATAGAAAGATTATGCAAAATTTGTTTTTTCCCATACGAAAAATTCACATTAACAAGTTGCACATCTGAGCCCGTATATGATTCTTGCATATCTCACCACTTAATAACTAGACTACTTACCTACAACTTCGTATATTTTCTCTGTCTATTCCAACTACAGAACCACTCATCTGAGCATAAGCTGAAATTGGCATATCATAAGCAATAGTAGCAAGCGCAACTATTGCAAATCCTTTCTTTGCGAACATATTCGTATCTCCATTTTCAATCTGCTTCATAACGTATTCAGCCCTGAATACGTACACTTATTCTATAAGAATTCAATATAAAAAAAAAATAGATTTTTATAAAAAACAATTAAAATTTTAAAAGATACGCATATCCTATAATGCCAATTATCAGCAATAACTCGAAAAATTAAGGGGGAAATCCACCTTTTTATTACAAGTTAATTCTACAAATATTTTTTATTCAGATACAAAAATAGCGTGCCGTCTACTGGAAAATAATCCAATAAACAGCACGCTTTGTTTTATTTGACTACATTATTTGACTACATTAAATAATGCATAGATTACGCAATCTTGAGAGTTACATGGTCGTCGCTCTCTGCACAATCCGCAACTACGCGAGCGCCATCATGCACCTTGCCAGAAAGCAACAATCGCGCAAGCTGATCGCCAATTTCCGTTTGAACCAATCTACGCAACGGACGAGCACCGTAAACTGGATCATAGCCATGCTCCGCAAGCCAAGCGCGAGCAGAATCACTCACATCCAAGCTAATGCGGCGATCACTCAAGCGTGCAGCCACTTGACGAACTTGAATATCCACAATTCCACCAAGCTCTTCGCGGCTCAACGGATGGAACATAACAAGCTCATCCAAACGGTTAATGAACTCTGGCTTAAACTCAGCGTGAACAGCGTTCATAACAGCCTTGCGTTTAGCAGCATCGTCCAAGCCCTCTTGCACAAGGAATTGCGAACCCAAGTTTGATGTCATAATCAAAATCGTATTCGTAAAATCAACCGTTCTACCCTGACCATCAGTCAAACGACCATCATCCAAAACCTGCAACAAAACGTCGAATACTTCTGGATGTGCCTTCTCAACTTCGTCAAAAAGCACTACAGAATACGGACGTCTACGCACAGCTTCAGTAAGCTGGCCGCCTTCCTCGTAGCCAATGTAACCAGGAGCAGCACCGATTAGACGCGAAACAGAAGCCTTTTCCATGTACTCGCTCATATCAATGCGAACCATTGCACGCTCGTCGTCAAACAAAAAGTCGGCAAGAGCCTTAGCAAGCTCCGTCTTACCAACGCCAGTAGGACCCAAGAACAAGAAGGAACCAGTTGGGCGATTAGGGTCTGCAATTCCAGCACGACTTCTGCGCACAGCATCCGCTATAGCCTGGATTGCTTCGCTTTGGCCAACAACGCGCTTAGAAAGCTCTTTTTCCATGTTGAGCAGCTTCTCATTTTCGCCTTGCATCAAGCGACCAACAGGAATGCCCGTCCATTCGCTAACGACTCCAGCAATAGAATCAGCATCAACCTGATCCGGAACCATTGGCTCTTTCGCTTCACTCTTAGCGTTAGCAGCCTGCGATTCCGCTTCTTCCAAAGCTTTTTGAATGCTTGGAATTTCGCCATACAAAATACGGCTTGCTTGCTCCAAATTGCCTTCACGCGTGAATTTGTCGGCTTCTACGCGCTTAGCATCGAGCTGCGCTCGCAAATCACCAACCTTGTTATGGCCAGCCTTTTCCGCATCCCAACGCGCTTTCAATCCAGAAAGCTTTTCGCGCGAGTTTGCCAATTCTTCCTGCAACTTTTCTAAGCGTTCGCGCGCAGCAGCATCTTCCGCTTTCTTTAATTGCATTTCTTCCATTTCAAGACGCGTAACTTTGCGCTGCAATTCGTCAATTTCTTCTGGCTGTGAATCAAGCTCCATACGCAAGTGAGCTGCCGCTTCATCCACCAAATCAATCGCCTTATCTGGAAGCTGGCGACCGGTAATATAGCGGTTTGAAAGCGTTGCTGCGGCTACGATTGCATCGTCACTAATTGTCACCTTGTGGTGCGCTTCGTAACGTTGCTTAAGTCCGCGCAAAATCGTCACAGTATCTTCAACAGACGGCTCGCCAACAAACACTTGCTGGAATCTGCGTTCAAGCGCCGAATCCTTTTCAATATGCTCACGATACTCGTTAAGCGTAGTTGCACCAACCAAGCGCAGCTCACCGCGCGCAAGCATTGGCTTAAGCATATTGCCAGCATCCATTGAACCTTCTGCAGATCCTGCGCCAACAACAGTGTGAATTTCGTCAATAAACGTAATAATTTGACCGTCCGATTGCTGAATTTCCTTCAACACTGCCTTTAAGCGTTCCTCAAACTCGCCGCGATACTTCGAACCTGCAACCATCGAAGCCAAATCGAGACTGATAAGACGCTTGTTTTGCAAAGTCGTAGGCACATCTCCTGCAACGATTCGCTGAGCCAATCCTTCTACAACTGCCGTTTTACCAACGCCCGGCTCTCCAATTAGCACAGGATTGTTCTTCGTGCGGCGAGAAAGAATCTGAATCACGCGGCGAATTTCCTGGTCTCGTCCAATTACTGGGTCGAGCTTTCCTTCGCGAGCGCGCGCAGTCATATCAACAGAATACTTTTCGAGCGCTTTGTAGTTGCCTTCCGCATCTGGACTCGTAACTTTCGCGCCACCGCGCACAGTTGGCACAGCCTTACGCAACGCGTCTGCAGAAACGTTGTGCTTTTTGAAAATATCCGCAACAGCGTTTGGCGCGCTAGCAACCATGCCAATAAGCATGTGTTCCGTAGAAACGTATTCGTCTCCCATTGCGCGCATTTCTTTTTCTGCCTGGCTTAGCGCAGCCAAAAGCTGACGACTTGCATCTGGCTTAGTTGTAGTTGAACCAGTAGATGAAGGCAATGCCACTAATGCGTTACGAATTTCAGAACCGATTTGTTGCGCGTCCGCCCCCGCCTGAGCAATAAGCGCGCGAACGACGCCCTGCTCTTGGCGAAGTAAGGCATCCGCCAAATGCAAAGTGTCAACTTGCGCATTGCCAGCAGCCGCTGCACTTTGCACAGCGTCGCTTAATGCGTCTTGCGCTAAGGTTGTAAACTTTTGTTCCATATCTACCTCATTTCCACGAAAGCTCTAAAACACATTTCAGTTAAGTCAAATCGCTGCAACTTTTATTGCAACCTTTATTGCAACTCTCGTTGCAATTTCAAGCTTTTTGACGATACTTTCGAGTTCTAACGAGCTTTCAGTTTCATGTATCTGATACGTATAACAGATTTTCCTATAACTTTATTCCTAAAACTTGAGTGTACTAGACTCAAGTTTTGTTTTCAAGAACTTTCAATCGCAAATAATTTACGCAAATAATTTAATTAAGCAGCAAGCAAAGTTTAGTTAAGTATCAAGCAATGCTTAATTAAGTAGCAAATATGTCGTAATCTTAAAAGCATGAGAATTGCACGTTTTTCGTATAATGAAGTTCCGCAATACGCTTTCGTTCAAAAAGACGAAACCGACGGTAAAGATTATTTAGTAGCGCTTGAAGGGCATCCTTTAAGCCCGCAAGGAGTTAAGCCAACTGGTAAACGTTACGCGTTGGATGCGGATGGCGTGCGCTTGCTTGTGCCTGTAATTCCTTCAAAAGTTTACGGATTGGCAAAAAATTACGATACGCGTTCTGACGACGAGCGCGCTACTTCTCCTGCGGCTTCTTCGCATACCGCCGCAGATATGGTTATTTTTACAAAGCCGAGCACTTCTGTAATTGGTCCGGACGATCCGATTGTGATTCCTGCTTGCTCAAACGACATGAATTTTGAGCCAGAAGTGGCAGTTGTTATGGGCAAAATCGCCAAAAATGTGACTGCAGCTACCGCAATGAACTACGTTTTTGGCTTTACTTGCGTAAATGACGTAACTTTACGAGATTGCGCAGGAAGCGACCCAATGTGGACGCGCGCAAAAGGTTTCGACACTTCTTGCCCACTTGGACCTTGGATTACAACCGAGCTAAATTGGCGCGATGCACATATTTCATTTACGCTTAATGGTGAAAATGTGCCAGAAGCCGACGGTACTACAGCTCGACTTATTCACAGTATTCCTGAGCAAATTGCTGCGATTTCAAGCTTCTCAACGCTTCTTCCAGGAGATGTGATTTTGACAGGAACTCCATACCCAGCTGGAACTTTACGCGCCGGTGACGAAGCGATTGTGCACGTAGATGGTATTGGCTCGCTGCGCAATGTGATTGTGCATGCGTAACTAAAATCATCGATTTGACTTAAAACTTTGACTTAAAACTACACAAATGCGCGTGGGCCAAAGATTGCCGAACCGATTCTAACCATTGTTGAACCTTCGGCAATCGCCCACGCAAAATCGCCGGACATTCCCATCGAAAGCTCTAGTTTTGCAGAGTTTCCATCATGATCTTGCGCGAGTTGTTCACTCACAAAATCTCTAATTTCTCGCAATTTTGCGAAACCACTTCTCACTATTTTTTCATCGTCTACGCGCGCTCCGAGCGTCATAAATCCGTGCAAATTAAGCGCAGGCAAGCTAGATATAGCGAGAGCTTCGTCAATCGCACGTTCGGGAGCGCACCCGGATTTTGTAGCTTCTCCCGAAACATTCACTTCCAACATAACGTCTGTGCAAAGTCCCAAATTTTGCGCGCGAGCAGATATTTTTTGCGCAAGTTCAATGCCGTAAACCGACTGAATACCATTTGCAAGTGGTAAAACTTTGTTTATTTTATTGCTTTGCAGCTGACCTATTAAGTAGAGCGGAATTTCGCCGTTTACACCAACTCTTAAACCTTCTCTAGCAGCTTGTGCGCATAAAATTTCGGCTTTTGCAACGATTTCTTGTGGGCGATTTTCCCCAATTACGCGCACTCCAGCTTTGAGCGCTGCCATGATTTCGCCAACATCTCGCGTTTTAGTTGCGGCAAGCAGTGTAACCGACTCAGCTTTGCGACCATAATGCGATTCGGCTTGAGCAATGGCGTCTTGCACGCCGTGCACGCCGTCGGCAATTTGACGCGCACGAACACAATCGACCTCAGTATTCGCTAAATCTTTTTGCGTCATATATGCCATTTATTGCCCCAATCTATCAAGCCTAACTACATAGTTTAGTCAAGGAAGGGCACGGATTTGTCGGCTAGGTTTGCGCGAACAGAACCCCACGGCGTGTCAAAGCTTTCAAACAACGCGAGCGCGTCGGCGGCGCTCATATCTACAGGCTGATTTTGACCATGCTTTTTATATCCCAAAAGATACATGCAATAGCCAATCATGCGCTCGGCACTCCAGCCAGCTTCACGAAGAGCACCAACGTCTAGCGAGTGCTTACTTTTGGCAAGCCTATCGCCTTGTGCGTTGTCAATTAGCGGTAAATGCGCAAATTGCGGACGCACATAGTGCACGCCGTGAGCCGCAAAAAATCCCGATTTTTCAAGCAGCTCACCAATCCAAATCTGCAACGCTGCCGAACGAAGCAAGTCACGTCCGCGCACAATATCATTTACTCCGCTCAAAACATCGTCAACAACAACCGCAAGCTGATAGGAAAAGACGCCATCCGCGCGGCGAATCACCATATCCCCCAAATCGCGATCAATATTAAAAGATTGCGCACCAAAAATCGCGTCTTCAAAACTCACATTCGCTTGCGGCGAATCAGCCGAGGGAACAGCAAGCCTTAAAGAATGTTGCTGATTATTTTGCAAACGCATTTCGATTTGCGCCAAGCCTTCCGAAGTTTTGCGAAGATTTCTGCACGTACCCGGGTAGCGTATAAAACCGTCGCCTTCTTGCGGAGCTGCAATTGCACGAATATCGGAACGCGAGCAAAAACAAGGGTAGATTAACGAATTTCCGTCGTCATCTTGCAAAGATTCTAGAGATTCAAGAGCTTCTTGGTAGATTTCAGTGCGCTCATGCTGATAAGTAGGCTCACCAACCCAATCAAGACCAGCCCATTTCAAATCGTCAATAACTCGCGCACTAGCATCCTTCGGCATTCGCGCAATATCAAGATCTTCCAAACGCAAAAGCATGTGGCCGCCTTGCGATTTTGCAGAGAGCCACGCAGCCAACATTGCTACCATATTGCCAATATGCATACGCCCGGAAGGAGTCGGCGCAAAACGACCAATTGCAATAGTTGACTTAGAAAACATGATTTCGTCTTTCTTAAAATCTTTCTTAAAATCTTTTCCAATATTTTTCTTAATAAGCACAAGTTTGCAAAGCATAAGCTCGCAAAACATAAGCTTGCAAAATAAAAAGCGCGTAACGCATTCATACTAGCATTACGCGCTTCTTACAATCGCAATAAACCGCAATCAATCACAGTTAAAAGCAATATTTTATGCAAATAACGACTTATACATAACCACACCCAAGATTGCGCCGGCAATAGGAGCAATAACTGGAATCCAGGCTTCGCCCCAGCGAGAAGATCCCTTGTGTGGAATCGGCAAAATAGCGTGAAGCAAACGCGGCATAAGATCACGCGCAGGGTTCAAAGCAGGACCAGTTGGGCCGCCCATAGAAGTCACCAAACCCCAAACAACGAAGCCAACAACGATTGAAGCGCCAGCCAAATTCTTCTCACCCCATGGAGAAGTAAGGCAGCAAAGAGCTGCCAAAACAAGCACAAGCGTGCCGAAGAATTCGTTAAGGAAGTAGTTAATTTTGTTGTTATACGCATCCGTAGTGCAGAAAGTGCCAAGAATAGCTTCTGACTCCTCAGTTTCGTTGTAGTGCGGCAAATAAGTTACGTACACAATAAGCTGGCCAACCAATGCGCCCAAAAGCTGTGCAACAATATAAGGAGCTACATCCTTCCATGGGAACATGCCGTTTACTGCTTGCGCAATTGTCATAGCAGGATTGATATGCGCGCCGGAAATTCCTCCGAACATTAGCACTGGGAACATCACGCCAAAACCGTAGCCCATAGCAATATTTAGCCAACCTGCATGATGTCCTTTAGTATTTTTTAATTCAACGTTTGCCACAGCACCGTTCCCAAAAATCATAAGAATGGCAGTGCCAATAAATTCTGCAGCCAACTTCGTCATAAACGAATATTGCATGGTCCTTCGATCCTTCTTACCTGTTTCAAACTCCGCACACGTAATCACGCGTCAATAAATTAGCAACTCGCAATTGCGATTAGCACAGCATGGAACACAATACATCCTCATTTTCAAAGAAGCTAAGAAAATGAATTCCAACAATTATTCTTTGATAGTTTCCCTTATGCGCGCGACAGTCTTCGTAAACAGTAAAATCGCCCTCACATCAAAAGAGGCCCGCCACTTTGGCGAGCCTCTCATTTACAAAAACAATATTTGCGGTTTCATCTTCACAACATCCTCGTTGCAACGGTTAAAGTCTTAAATATCCCGTCCAACGTCCACGGATTCTATATCCATACACTTTTGTGGGTTACCGCTATCTCTTTTTTGTTTTTGTAATTATTATTATCATCGTTTTTTGCCTAATAGTAAAGCGCAAAATAGCATTTGTTCACATATTGTAAATACTGTTCAATTGCACTGAAAAAATCGTAACTATTGCACACTTTTGTGAATATGCAAAGGTTATCATGTGCGTTTGCGTTCGAATTAAGCAAATGACGGCGTGTCGAATCACCCGACACTCATTCGCGCACTTCCCTTACAGCGCATACAATTACAGAGTATGGTACAGATTTTTGACGCTCCCTCAAAGGCGATACTGCGCGGTCAAATTGCCGAACACATCGCCGAAGATGAAAAGGCAGAAAAGCGTGAAGCTCGTGAGGGCGAGCTACCGTTACCAAAAGATCGTTTCTTCGACCGCGAGTTAAGCTGGTTGAAGTTCAATCGTCGCGTGCTTGAGTTGGCACAAAATACCGATTTGCCGCTACTTGAACGCGCTAATTTTGCTGCTATATTTGCGTCAAATCTCGACGAATTCTTTATGGTTCGAGTTGCAGGATTAAAGCGCAGAATAGATTCCGGAATAGCAGTAACTGCAGCATCCGGATTAAGCCCTCGTCAGCAATTGCGCGCTATTAGTGAGGTCACTCACCGCCGCCAAGATGAGCACGCTCACTATGTTATTGAGCACATTCTTCCTGAGCTTGCAAAGCAGCGCATTGTTTTGCTCAGCTGGGATAAGCTTACAGAATCAGAAAAAGCGCGTTTGTCTGATTACTACAAAAAGCAAGTGTTCCCTGTTCTTACGCCTCTTGCAGTGGATCCTGCTCACCCATTCCCGTACATTTCCGGCAAGTCTATTAACTTGGCTGTTATCGTCGAAAATCCAAATTCTGGAAAGTCGCATTTTGCGCGCGTAAAAATTCCAGATAATTTGAACCGTCTTGTACCAGTTGACGATTTAACAGACGAAGAAGGTCGCGAAGAGCGTTACGGCTTCATCACTATGGAAAAGCTGATTGCGGCACACTTGGAATCGCTTTTCCCAGGCATGATTATTAAGGAAGCTCGTTCCTTCCGCGTTACGCGTAACGAGGACATTGACGTTGAGGAAGATGACGCAGAAAACCTGCTCAACGCTATGGAGAAGGAACTTCTTCGTCGTCGTTTTGGACCGCCTATTCGTTTGGAAATTTCTAACGAGGCCAGCCCATTCCTTTCTCAGCTTCTTGCAAATCAGCTTCGCGTAAGCCCTGAGGAAGTTTACCGCTTGCCTTCGCCGCTTGATATGACGGTATTGTTTGAATTGCAGGCGCTTGACCGCCCAGATTTGAAGTACCGTCCATTCATTCCTACTACGAACCGTCAGATTGCGGAAGTTGAAACTAGCCACGCGCAAGATATTTTCGCCTCGATTCGCGAGCATGACATTTTGTTGCATCATCCTTACGATTCGTTCTCTACTTCTGTGCAAGCGTTCCTCGCGCAAGCTGCTGCGGATCCAAAAGTGCTTGCAATTAAGCAAACTTTGTATCGCACGTCTAGCAATTCGCCAATTATTGACGCTCTTGTTGATGCGGCTCACGCTGGCAAGCAGGTGCTTGCGCTGGTTGAGATTAAGGCACGATTTGACGAGGATGCAAATATTGCTTGGGCTCGTAAGCTTGAGCGAGCAGGTGTTCACGTTGTGTACGGCATTGTTGGTTTGAAAACTCACTGCAAGCTTTCGCTCGTGGTCCGCCAAGAAGCAGAAGGGTTGCGCCGCTACTGCCACGTTGGTACAGGTAATTACAATCCTAAGACTGCTCGCTTGTACACGGATTTGGGTTTGCTTACTTGCGATCCTGTAGTCGGCCAGGATTTGACTCGTTTGTTTAATCAGCTTTCTGGTTATGCACCAAAGTCGAGCTTCCACCGCCTGCTTGTTGCTCCTCGTACAGTTCGAACTGGTATTATTGCGCGAATTCAGCGCGAGGAAGCCGCGGCTCTTGCTGGGAAGGAAGCTTGGATTAAGATTAAGGTCAATTCTGTGGTTGACGAGCAGACTATTGACGCATTGTATCGAGCTTCTCAAGCTGGAGTAAAGATTGATATTGTTGAGCGTGGTATCTGCTCGCTTAAGCCTGGAATTGAGGGATTGAGCGACAATATTCGCGTTCGCTCTATTCTTGGCCGATTCCTTGAGCACAGCCGCATTTACGCGTTCGCTAATTCTTGCGGCCCTCAGATTGGTGATGGTCCTGCAAGTGGCCCAGAAGTGTGGATTGGCTCGGCTGATTTAATGCACCGTAATCTTGACCGCCGCGTTGAAACTCTGGTTAGAATTAGCGCGCCAGATCAGGTTGAAGCTTTGATTCAGTACATTGATTTGCAAATGGCTGATTCTACTGTTTCGTGGTGGATGGATGGCGACGGCACGTATACCTTGCATTCTCGCGATAAGGAAGGTCGTCCGCTCGTAGACAGCCAGGCTTACTTAATTCACACCCACACGCGTAAGCCTCGCGGTGCGAACTAATCGCAAGCAACTAAATAAACGATAAGCAAGAGCCAGATTCAGTAACATGTTTCTGGCTCTTGTTGTATTTATTGACCCTTATAATCTGGCTAAATCTCAAGCGTTCCAGCAATAGCCGAAAATCTTCTACAGCACCATTTGCCAGTTTTGGCATGTTTTTTGAACAATTATTTGCCAGTTTTGGGATGTTTTTTACGCCACCATTTGCCAGTTTTGGGATGTTTTTACTGTAATCACTTAATTACCTTGAGCGCCAGTTGCAATATCTAACTAATATTCTCAGCAACTATTTTGGCAATGTATAGCCTATCTAACCACCAACATTGTTTGGTGATAGTTTCACCGTTTGGAAGCGTTATAACATCATTGCCATTTTTACCGTGTGGCCTCATATGAAATACGTGATTGAATAACATCTTAGGGAGCTGATTCTCATCCGTTCCATAGCCAGTAGATTCACCAGATATCATAATCTCATGCACTTTATTCCACGCAGGCGCAACATATTTTTCAATATCTTCTTCTGGCATATTCCATAGAAAACCACCAACTAAAACATCATCTTTATAACAAGTCGATTTTCTATTTTTCCCGTTGCTTTTAAAAACAACAAAATAGAACTTATTATTCTCAAAAAACTTATACAATCGCGAATCATGCCACTGCATATTTGGATCTGCTAATTCAGCCCAATCATCCTCTTTTAACGCAGGAAAAGACATATTCTGCTCTGGTTTACCGTCATCATACAAAACAGTAGTTTTTAGTTGAGTCACACTCGCTGCAGCAAACTGTTCAATTTCTTCTATTCTGTTCTTTTTTACACCCAACATCTTCAGTGCAAGCTGCGAATTAAAAGAATAATGCGTTTTAAGCTCCACATTAAATTTATTGGCCAAATCAGAAATTTTATAACCAACATATCGCCCAATCTTCTTTTGCACATAATCATTAAGATTTTCGTTAATAGACATTGGCAACCGTTCAAAAAGACTACCTTCACCTAAAACTCTTTGTGCAACAATGGTCATATAGCTAGGCTTATACGAAAACGCACGTTGTTTTGCGCATATATATTTACTTTCGAACCCACTTGGCGCAGGAGCGTCTCTAAAAGACTTTGCAGCAGACTCCCCTTTAGTACAGGCAGCTAAATAGTTGGTATCTGATTCACTTAATGCATCTGCATGACCAGCAGCAACCTTGTTTTTTATATATTCCCAATCTTTACGAATTGTTTCTAGCTCACCAGGTTCATATTTCAATACAAAAGAACCATAAATAGTGCAATCAAGTCTGGATTGGTTGGTTTTATCAGTCCTGTTATCAAGATAATAAATAATAATCATTTGACGCGCTTTTTGCCAAAATGATGAGTTATCAAAAACCTCATTACACAGCGTCAAATAGTTGATAATATCAACGACCAAACGTTCTTTAGCAACTATCTTCTTTTTCTTATTCGAACGAATCGGCGTGACTTTTAATTCATAAAATTCATCAGCAACCATAATATCTGGTTGCTTATCGGAATTTATAGAATACCCGAAAACTGATTCTTCAATAATATTGCCTAAAGAACCCTTGTTGCCTGCTTTTTCACCACGACCAGTTTTATCAATCTCACGAAAAGTTTTGCCATTGATTCCAGTAAGGAGAGCGGTTATTTCGTCAATGTCTGAAAACTTGCGATTGCCGCCTATATGATTAGACATACTTCCCACCATTCTGCATCTTCCCTGGCACAACTTTATTTATTACATTTTCCTATTAACTTAATTCCTCCGCAACCTATAAATAATCATAATTATTTAGATATGATTTTATGCCAAAATGTCATTAGCAAGAACTTCACCAATTTTATGCGGAATACCAGTAACCAGCGCATTCCCCATACAGAACGCTCTATGACCATCACTCATTCCATCATTCGTCCAACCTTTAGGGAACATTTGCAGCTGGTCTAGTTCATCTGGAACGAGTCTTCTCAATCTGCCATTTTGCATAACAACATGTTTGGTTCTACTAGCACTTTTCCCACCTTCACCTGTAAGAATAGTTCTGCTTGGTGCATCAATTTTATCTGGAAAAGCAACAGGGCCTTCGGAATACATGTACTCAAATCCATTTGAAGCTGTTCGCAACTCCCTTTTACCGCCTTTAAGATACTGCCAAGAAGCAAGCTTATCTTCTTCAATCCAATATTCTTTAGGCACTTGATTGGCATCAACTAAAACACTACCTAATGTCATTGCATTGCCAGCAAACACAGCATCCGTTTTAACGGTATAAACTACTCCATCTTGCATAACACCAGCATTCTGAAATAGGCTCACTTTAGCTTGTTTGCCAAAATCTTGAGATATAACATACGGATTGTCGCTAATAGAAAATTCATATTGCGCGGCGTTTTTTTCTGAAACAGATACTGGAAAAGCTCGTGCAATAACACCGTTTTGCAAAAGATGCTCGGACAAGTTATACCATTTCTTAGAATCATGTTCTGCAAAAACATATACTCGTCTACGTCTTTGAGGCATTCCATAGTCAGCAGCATTAATAACTCGCCACTCTACGCTGTATCCTAATCGAAAAAGACAAGAGAGAATAATGGCAAAATCCCTACCGCGCTGCGCGGCAGGTGATTTTAATAAACGGTCAACATTTTCAAGTAGAACATATTTAGGGTGGCGCAATTCCAACATTTTATTAATACTCCACCACAGAACTCCTTTTTTGCCGTCAATTCCGGAAGATAATGCTAAAGGTTTTGCCACAGAATAATCTTGACAAGGAAAACCGCCAACAAGCATGTCAAAATCTGGAATATCACATTCCCCGTGTTCAAATTTTTTAAGCACTTCTGCTATATCTTCATTAACACAGCTACCTTTGCCAAAACGCTTCTCATAGCACCTCCACGCAAATTGCTTGGATTCTTGCCCGGCAGGCTCCCACTGGTTTGCCCAAACTGTTTTGAAAGGTCCTGCCGGTTCCGCAGTAAAATTGTTTCCATCAGAAGGAGTATACCCTTCAAGCCCAAGACGAAATCCACCTACTCCTGCAAAAAGTTCAGCAACTTTTATTGTCTTGGACATATAAACCCTCGTAACATTAGCAAATTTTCAATACACGTATAATTTAGTATAAATTCAATACACAAAAAGATCAAATTTTGCTAAACTGTGAAGCCCAACTCCGAATCTGATTCTCCAAGCAAATAGAACATATTTAAACCATTTGCCAGTTTTGGGAAGTTTGAGAATTTAACGTCGCTTACGTTTTAGTATAAGTTACCTACCACACGCATACGAACAACAATCTTATTCTTTAAATTTTCAACTGCTTTTATGCAGATTTTATGCAAAAAACTGTTTGTAGGTTGCAAATATGCTATTTTTTACTATTATTGTTTACATAAAGAATGTTGCAAAAGATTATATATACAAGGCAACTGGAGGTAGTTATGCTGCTCAATTTTAGCGTAATGAACGCTTTAAGTTTTCGAGAATTGCAGCAATTTACTATGCAAAGAAGCATTCGCGTAAAAGATTGTGAATGGGCTCATCCAGAAGTATCAACGCTTGCTGCAATATATGGTGGGAATGCATGTGGTAAAACAAACTTATTAAGGTGTATATCATTTTTAAGAAATTTTGTAGAAAATAGTTTCAAAGATGGCGGCTCTAATTCAGGTATAAATGCTATTCCTTTTATTCTCAATAAAGAATCAGAGAATAAGCCATCAACCTTCTTTATAGAATTTATTGCAAGTGACAATAATAGGTATCAGTATTGGTTCGTAATAAATAATCAGCATGTTCTAGAAGAAGTTTTGTGGCTTTTCCGATCAACAACAAACCGAAAAACTATATTATTTGAACGTGAACACGGTAAACCAATTAGATTTGGAACGTCTATTAAAAATGTTGGTAAAGCTGTAGAGAAGATTACAAAAGATAATGTGCTCTTTCTTTCTACTGCTGCAGCATCTGGAGTATCTGCGCTACAGGCTGCTTACGAAGAGATAACTTCTAGGATGCAATGTAGAACAGTTAATTTTAATGAGTATCGTGATGTCTTAAGAAGAAGTCTGCGAGAACACCCAGATTTTGCGCACAACATTAGTAAGTTGCTTAAATACGCAGATTTAGGGTTAAAAGGTGTAGCAGTACAAGACGAGCAATTAGATGCTGTCACTTCAGAAAAATTAACGAAAATTGCACATCTTATTAAGGAACTCGATGCGGATAGTAGCAAACCTACAAGTAATGGTTTAGAAAATGATGCAAAATTGCAGAAATTCAGCGTTTCTCGTTTAGCGTTTACGCATTCTGGACAGCAAGAGCGCCAACTTCCTGAAGGTTTTGAATCTTTAGGAACTAAAACAGCATTGGTGTTATTTGCTTTTGTTTTAGATGCTCTATTGAAAAGATCGATACTGTTGATTGATGAAATTGATACAAGCCTTAGTATGCAGCTTATATCGGAGGTGATTAGTCTTTATAATAATCCCGAAACAAATCCTAATCAGTCACAATTGATTTTCACAACTCATGATTTGAGTCTTATTAGCAATTCTGGAGTAGATGAATCTATTCTCGATAGAGATCAGATTTGGTTTGTTGAGAAAAATCTGCTAGGAGAATCATCTTTGCATCCTCTTACTGAGTGGGAAAATCGCAACGTTAACTTTGGTAAGAATTATCAGCATAGCGTGTATGCTTCTGCTCCACAGCCGACGCTCCATAAGGTTTTTGCGGATATGTTAAATCAGATGCAAACAAATTAGACTATTAAACAAAATCGGCAAGTATAAAACATAAGACGTTGTGAGGAGTGACTTATGGTACGCGTCCCAGCGCATGGTCGTTCAAAGATACGGAGTAAGCGTAATAAGAGATTCCTTATTGTTTGTGGAGGAATCGTTACAGAGGCTGAATATTTTGAATATGTAAAGTCAAAAGCAAGCAAATTTTGTGCTTTATCATGGGATGTTAATGAATCACTTTTATTAAAAAAAGATGGAGTAGACCCTCTAACTCTAACGGAGCATGCGGTTGAGCTTGAAAGGCAAGACTGCAAGTCGTCAAAGAAAGAAGGATATGACCCATTTTCTTTAGTATGGGTTGTAACAGATGTAGATGATTTTGGAGAAAAAATTCGGCAGGCACAGTCGAAGGCGAATTCAACTGATGGAAAAATAAAATTAATAATTTCCAACCCATGTTTTGAAGTATGGATTATTGACCATCTAAAAAGCTGCCCACTTTCTTGTACGGCTACTCGAGATTGCCAAAAAGCAGCAAAGCAGCTTGGTTTATTGTGTAACACAAATGGTAGTAAATACAAGCATATTGCATTGGGAAAAATAGAAGGTAACTACAAAAATGCATTTAAGAATGCAAAGTTGCATATGGGACAAGCTCAGAAGAAAAAGCGTAGAAATCACCCTTCAGTAACTCAAAAGTCAAATTATGCTCCTTGGACAGATGTGCCAGAAATAGTAGAAACAATATTGAATGAATGCAAACATGCTTCAGGAATAGATTTGTCAGAAAAATTGTGAATTAATAATGTAACTGTATGCGCATTCATTGCTGCTATTAACAGCAATGAATGCGGGGCGACTGAAATTATAAAGAGATTGTAGGTGATATGATAGCGCGATATTGGTGAGATATCACAGTCATAAATGGGAGTATCACAGTCACGGGAGTCAAAATGACAGTCATAAGTCGACACATCTCGGTCAAAATGCAAAAAATCACTGTCAAAATATAGTAGATGACTGTCAAAATTGAAAAAATGACAGTCATATATATATACGAAAATCACTGTTACGAACGAGAAAAATGACAGTCACAACACTTTTATATCAGTCATGACTGTGTACAAAATATAAAGCATTAAATATATAAAACATAAAGCACAACTAAAATTCGCGAAAGAAAAACGCTAAAATAGTGAATATGAGTGCAGTAACGACGCAATACGTTGAAGCAGCTGGCGGAATAATCTATCGCAAGCGCAATAGTACAAACAGCTCAAACGAAGACGAAGAGGCAAAAATAGGCGGCAATGCAATAAAGCCTAGCAACGCAATTAAGCCTAGCGACAACGACTTCGAGCTTTGCCTTGTTTACCGTCCTAAATATGACGATTGGAGCTGGCCAAAAGGAAAGAATGAGCCGAAGGAATCGCATCGCCACACAGCCGTGCGCGAAGTTGGAGAAGAAACAGGATATTCAGTCACACTTGGCCCGCACATTGCCAAAATAGAGTATCCGCTTGAGCGCGAAGGTAAAAAGCAAACTTCTAAAAGCGGTAACACATCACGCAATTCTCAGCCGGAAGTAATAAAGAGAATCCACTACTGGATGATGCGCTTAATCGACAAGCCAACTGCAGCGAAACGTCTTCCTGCTTTCGGACCAATTAAGCCAGCTAAGCCTACTGAAATTGGCAATGTTTTATGGCTCACTCCTTCTCAAGCGCGCAAAAAGCTTACTCACGATAGCGACCGCGAAGTGCTGGATGCTTTCTTAGAGAAGCTCCACGCAGGTCAAGGAGAATATAGCACGTTGCTTCTGGTGCGTCATGGTAAAGCTGAGTCTCGAAAAACTTGGCAAGGAAGTGAAGCGACTCGACCAATCACACCTCTGGGTGCTGCCGCTTCATACGCTTTAGGCCGCGAACTTGCCTGTTACGCGCCGAATAAAATCATGTCGTCACCTTGGAAGCGTTGCTTAGAAACGGTTGCGGCTTTTGCGCACGATTCTTCACTTCCTATAGAAAAGATTGCGGAACTTACTGAAGATCATCACGAAAATCAGCCAAAATCTACGTTATCTGTGCTGATAAACGAAATACAAAATCTTGAGAGTAACGCGCGAAACTCAAGCGCAGCTAGCAACGCAATCGCTACCAACAAAGCAACAGTCATGTGCCTGCACCGCCCAGTGATTGGCACTTTCTTCGATTATTTGCGCGAAATAACAAAGCCTCGAGCACACAAACGCATACTCAGCCAAAAATCTCCATACATGCCTACGGGAAGCGCAATAGTTTTGCACATAATTAGTACCCCTAAGGGCGCTCGCATTATTGATATTGAAAAGGTTCTTCCAAGTGTCTACTAGTTTAAATTCGCAATCGAGTTCTATTCATTCAAGCAGATCTGCTTTTATGCCAAGCCCTACAGGAGCCGC
The DNA here is from genome assembly GCF_049244275.1 of Gardnerella sp. DNF00753. Taxonomy (NCBI): domain Bacteria; kingdom Bacillati; phylum Actinomycetota; class Actinomycetes; order Bifidobacteriales; family Bifidobacteriaceae; genus Gardnerella; species Gardnerella sp. DNF00753. Next base: position 40,485 of record NZ_CP058393.1, on the reverse strand, counting down.
CCGCCCAAGCCGACCTGCACAAATGGATCCTGCAATGCTCGCTCAGATTGAAGGTGGCACGGATCCGCAGGTTGTAAACGAAATTAGCCACACTTCCGCCGCCGTCCTACTTAACCGCGTTCATAAAACGCAGTCGCCGGAAATCGTCGAGCGCGTGCTGAATTTGGTTGAAAATGAAGGCATTGAGGTTATTGCAGATTTGTGGAGTCACGCGGAGGCTGAGTCTCTTCCGGGAATGTTGTGGCGACTGTATTTATTGCGTACGTCGCTACAAAAGCAGCGTGAAGCTTACGCCGAGTATTGGAGTCTTGGAGAGCCTGAGGCAACGAGCGCATCAGCTATTACAGGAATTGACGAAGCTCCTACCGGAGAAGATATTGCGCGACTTGCAGATTCTATTCTTTCCGGCGCTTTTACAGGCGATTTTGCCGTAGCGCTTTACCGCGCTTCAGCTTTTACTTCGATTATTGCGCACGGAATGCAAGTTTACGCAAAAAAGTTAGAAGAGCAGGCAAATACAATACACGCGCAGAAAATTGCAAAGGTTTTGCACATATCCGCAAATATGCACGTACTTTCATTATCTTTTGCTCACGGAGCGAAATTGTGGCGAGCAGGAAAGTTGGAATAAATTATTTTCGATTAGATTATGCGGCGCGTGAAAACAGAAAACAAGGTATACTCAAAATGATGCTGGCTTGTGCTTAAGCCCCGGGCTCCATTTTTTGCCGCTGCGAGCGGCGTTTGCGCCGACAGGCGCTTTCGCAAGTCAGTATCGTTTCTGTTCTGAATTTTAGATTTTAGATTTTCGATCTTAATTTTGTTAGATAAGTTTAAATAAAATATATTTTTACTCACATTTGTTTATATTTCGCGCAAAAATAACGGCACGCCGATAGCTTAACATGCCGCGCTTGCACTAATCTAGAAGGTATGGATCTTCATGTTTTACATCATCCGCTGGTGGACCATAAGCTCACCGTTTTGCGAGATAAGAATACACCTTCTAACATTTTCCGCGAGTTAGTTTCCGAATTGGTAACCCTCGAAGCATACGAAGCAACACGCAATTTGGAAGTTAGCGATCGCGAGATTGAAACTCCTATTTGCAAGATGACTGGCAAGCATTTGAACCGTCCACGCCCAATGGTTGTGCCGGTTTTGCGCGCTGGCCTTGGCATGCTCGATGGCATGACTCGCCTTCTTCCAACCGCTGAGGTTGGATTCCTTGGCATGAAGCGCGACGAGCAGACGCTCGATATTGTGACTTATGCCAACCGTTTGCCAGAAGATTTAACTGGTCGTCAGTGCTTCCTTCTTGACCCAATGCTTGCCACTGGTGGCACTCTTATTGCCGCTACGCACTATTTGGCTGAGCGCGGCGCTAAGGATGTTACTGCTATTAACATTTTGGCAGCCCCAGAAGGCTTAGAGCGCTTGGAGAAGGAGCTTGATCCTTCTATTGACTTTAAGGTTGTTGTTTGCGCTGTAGATGAGCATTTGAACGACAAAGCTTATATTGTTCCAGGCCTTGGAGACGCTGGCGATCGCTTGTACGGCTTGATTGACTAATAGCCACCAGCTAAATCAAACGAAAACTAGAATCAAAAACTACAAAAAGCCTGCTGATTTGCAACACTTTGCAATCTTCAGCAGGCTTTTGTGTTTATCAATCAATAAAAACCTGTTTGTTGTCAGGTTAAAAGGTAACTCACACGTTATTACAGGTTGTTTTCTTTCAGCGCAAGTTCTATAAGCTTATCCGTATAATCAGCCATAAATAACGGAATATTCAACATATCATCATCTAGTTTTAGATTATTCAGCGAGAATCGTATACGTAATTTCGTTTGATTAGGGAATAATTCTTTAAACTTTTTCAAACTTCTACTATTAATATTTGCTTCAGATTTAACCTCAACAGGGAAAATATCATTTTCTCGTTGAATAAGAAAGTCCACTTCATACGGCGGATTTGTTTGAGACCAGTATCTAGGCATCACTTCAAATTGAGTAAGTAGCGCTTGCAAAACATAATTTTCTGTTAAAGCACCCTTAAACTCAGTAAACAGCCTATTGCCTTCCGAAAACGCTGTCGGAGCGAGTTGCGCTAATCGCCTTAACAAACCAACATCTGCCAAATAAATCTTAAAAGCAGATACATCATCATAAGCAGCAATAGGTAAACTCGGTGCAGTACTTCTATAAATTTTATACACCAATTGTGCCGATACTAGCCATTGCAAAGCATCTTCATATTCTCTTGCTCGCGCACCATTTTTAACAACTTTATACAAGAATTTTTTGTTTTCACGCGCAAGTTGAGACGGAATAGAATTCCAAATCATTGATATTTTAGGAAACTCACTAACATTAGGATGTTTCGCAAAATCTCGTTCATAAGCTGTTATAATCTCAAACAATGTATCTTGCATTGCGTTCACATCTCGCGCTTTAGCCCACATTAAAACTGACTCAGGCATGCCTCCTGTAACATAATACATTTTTAATTTCTCGTATAGAGGATTAAAAAATGCGTCTGGAATCGGCTCTATTTTATCGATTTGTTCAATAAACTTCGCTAGATTTTCATCTCCATTAGCAAGTAAAAACTCTGTGAAAGTCATTGGGTTTATTTGCATAAAATTAACTTTTCCAACTGGGAATGAAGATGGTTTGGCAAGCGTTATTCCAAGCAATGATCCAGCGCAGGCAACATGATATTGCGGAGCGTTTTCACAAAAATATTTCATCGAGTTTATTACTTCTGGACAGTCCTGAACCTCGTCAAATATAATAAGCGTGTTTTCTGGTTCGATTTTTTGACCACTTGCAAGCATTAGGTTTTGTAAAATTCGCTCCACATTTTTAGTGGTTTCAAAGAATTGCTTATATTCTTTGTTTTCGTCGAAGTTAAAATAAGCAATATTTTTGTAGTAAAGCTTACCAAATTCTTTTAGTATCCAAGTTTTACCAACTTGACGCACGCCTTTTAATATCAACGGTTTACGGTACGGCGAGTTCTTCCATGCTAAAAGTTTGCTCATAATCAGCCTTTTCATGATTACTCACCTTTCATCTTGCGTTACGCTATTAGATATTGCAGCCGTATTAACGCTTGGCTGTTTCTACGCTTAGTTTCATTGCTGTTCTGTTATATTTTGCGTTATCTTTTATCGTATATCACATTATTATATATGTTTTGGTGCATTTAATCACATAATTATACATATTTTAGTGTTTTTTATCACATAATTCTACGCATTGAGTAACACTCAGCATAAAATAAAATAAAATAATCAATCAAACTTCTACTAAATCCTGTATACACCTATGCTCATTTACCGCGGACGAGTTATGGCTACCTCGCGAGCGCGGTCTGCCAATTCGTCTAGTTTCGCAAGCTCCGCGCGTTGAGAATCAGTCTGCTTTGGCGCAAATTCACCGTAACGATTTTGTGCAGCCGTAAGAATTAAAAAGTCAGCCAGACGCGGATTTTTCGGCAAAACTGAGCCGTGCATATACGTTCCAATAACATTGTATTTGCGCGCTCCTTCCGTGTGATCTTTGCCATTATTACCGCAATTTTCACTATCGACCGAGCCAAGTGGCAGCGTGCCATCTTGCAAGCTTGTGCGTCCAGAATGGTTCTCGTAGCCCACAATATCGCCAAAATCTGCACTATGCTCTACTAAATTTCCAATCATGCGCACATCTTGACCAACTGTATGCTCGCCAAGTATTCCAATTCCTTTAAGCTTTTGACCCTCAACGGTTTCAAAATACTCTCCAAAAAGCTGGTAAAGTCCGCAAATCATAAGCATTGGAACGCCATTTTCTGCAAGCTCACGAATCGCGTCTGCGCGCGCAAATAAATCTTCAGTAACTCTACTTTGACCATGATCTTGACCGCCGCCGCCAAGAATCATATCCACGCGCTCTGGCCATAAATCACCAACGTTGTACTCGTGAAGCACTGGCTTGTAACCGTACAATTCCGCTCGGCGCATAATCGTAAGCACATTGCCGTAGTCGCCGTAAATATTCATGTCTTTTGGATATAGCGACACAATATCTAGCACGCGATTTTCTTCACAAGTAGCATTTGCTTTACTAATATCACTGGAACCATTCATGACTATTACTTTCCAACTCCAACGTCTTTAACTTCCGCAAGTTGTGCTAAAGCCGCGCGCACGCGAAGCATGGCAGTATACGTGCAATATATACGCTTAGCGGTTTTAGCATTGCCACTAAAATCGCCGTTTACGAAAGATTTAACGTCTTCTTCCAAATCCGTATTCACATTGCGAGATGAGACCTTATCATATTGCAGACGCAAAGCCATATCCCACGCTCGAGTGCCAGAAACGCACGCAACTCCCGCGCTTCTAAAGCTTGCAAAATCAACGTCCCACAGCCAGCTCATGTCTCTACCGTCAGCGTATTCGTCGCAAATTGCAATCATGGTATCGTGATTTTGCGGATGATCCGAAGCAATCGCAAGCCTAAAACCAATAGGATTCTTCACTAAAACAAGTTCAACAGGAGCGCCATTAACTTCAATTACTTCGCCTCTACCAAAAGCAGGAGTTACGTGCGAAATCGCTTCCATAAGCGCATCGTCATCGAATTTTTGCAGCGCAGAATTTTGTTTTGCAGCGTCCGCCAAGATAGTGCGAACTACTGTTGCTGCAGCAGCAGCGTTGAAAATATTGTAAGCACCGTCAAGTTTTACAGATGTGGTTTTACGCTTGCCATCAAGTATAAACTCAGCCTCGTGGTCTCCAACTTTTGAAAGAACAACGTCTGCTTTAGGAAGATTGTTAGCATTGCTTTCTGCAGTATCTTCGCAATTTTCTCTTTTTTCAGTACTATTGTGCAAATCATCATCAGTTGGGAACATGCTTTTTACAGCGTCATCTAAACCAAAATATTTCACGCGAGCACCGGAAGGAACAAAGCTTGCGAGCGCACGAATACGTGGATCTTCGCGATTTAGCACTACTGTTCCTTCGGTTGCAGCAGCTACGTTGCTTAATAGTTTTGCAGTTGTATCAATTTCGCCGAATCGGTCGAGCTGATCTCGCATAACGTTTAGCAATAAAGAGTAGCTTGGCTTGATTTGATTCACAAAATGTACTGCGTACGCTTCGTCAAGCTCTAAAACTGCAATATCCGCGTCTAGCTTTGTACCAAAAGCCGGCATTGTTTTTGCAAGAGCTGCAACTACTCCTCTAGTAAAGTTTGAGCCTGTTGGATTAGTAAATACTTTAAATCCCGCGTCGCGCAGCATAGAAGTTACCATGCGCGTTGTAGTAGTTTTACCATTAGTTCCAGAAACGAGCACTATCCCATATGGCAATGAGGAAAGAGTACGCGCTAAAAAGCCTGAATCGAGGCTCTCAATAACTTTACCCGGTAACGCGCTTCCACCATGGTGAAGCAGCCTAGAAAGCGCGCAAACAAGTTTACCGACAGCAGGCATGGCAAAACTGTACCAATGCTTGTGCAAATTTTTGTGAAACTCTTTACGCGATTCATGGTCGCCGCTTGACATACTAAATCACACTCCCGCCTGTTGGTAATCTTGCGGCATATCCATAAACTTAGAAGTTGCACCCAAGAAGGCAAGATTAAACGTGTCTGTAGGACCATTACGATGCTTTGCCATAATAATATCAGCTTCGCCTGGGCGATCTTCCTTATTGTAAAAATCAGGGCGATGCACAAGGAACACAACGTCAGCATCCTGCTCAATAGAACCAGATTCACGCAAATCCGAAAGCTGTGGCTTTTTATCGTTTCGCATTTCCGGCCCTCGGTTAAGCTGACTCAATGCCACAACCGGCACTTCAAGCTCTTTGGCGAGAAGCTTCAGCGCACGCGAGAATTCCGAAACTTCCTGCTGTCGGCTTTCTACGCGCTTGCCGGAACTCATAAGCTGAAGGTAATCAATAACTACCAGTTTCAAATCATTCGTCTGCTTGAGCCTGCGGCATTTTGCGCGAATTTCCATCAAGCTCATATTTGGACTGTCATCAATAAAAAGCGGAGCATCCTGCATTTTTGTCCAGAAATTATTAAGAGTATTCCAACGATCTGGAGTAATATCTTCTGCTCTTCGCATGGCAGCGAGTGGAATATTAGTTTCTGCAGCAATAATACGTTGTGCTAATTCCACTTTGCTCATTTCTAGAGAGAACACAATAGACGTCATATTGTGGTGTAGTGCCGCAGAGCGCGCAAAATCAATGCCGAGCGTTGACTTACCCATTGCTGGACGGCCTGCAACAACAATCATCTGACCAGGCTGCAAACCTTGAGTAACTTCGTCAATGTCACGAAATCCTGTTGGCACTCCCTGCTCAAGTTCGTGATTTTGCATTTTATCGAGCTGATCAAGAGTATTTTGCAAAACTGGACCAATAGCAACGTAATCTTGACGCACTTTGCCGGCGCTCATCTCATACACTTCTGATTGTGCAAGATTTACAATATCTTCTGCCTGAGCTCCGGATGCAGAATAGCCCATTTGCGCAATTTTTGTTCCAGCAGTAATAACGTTACGAAGAACAGCATTTTGATGCACAATATCTGCGTAGTACATTGCGTTTGCGGCCGTTGGTACAGAAGCTACTAGGCTGTGCAAATAATCAGCTCCGCCAACTTTATCGAGATTCCCATCCTTCATTAATTCGTTAGCTACAAGCACAACATCAACAGGCTGAGATCCTGCAAAAAGCGTAAGAATAGCATCGTAAATAGTTTGATGCTGAGGCTGATAAAAATCTGCTGTTTCTAGCACTTGCGATACTTCACCAATAGCATCTTTGCTCATAAGCATTCCGCCAAGCACTGCCATTTCGGCATCAACATCGTGCGGAGGAACGCGATCAAACAGTGTGGTACCGCTTGTTCCTTCAGCGTTACGAGGAGCTCCAGAACCATATATCGGTGCGCCAGCATTGCCACCACGATTGCTTCCTGCTCGGCCAGCATTGCCATTAGTAGACTGCCACATATCATTATCTGCCATAAAAACGAGTATAAACGCGCGCACGTATTTAAGAACAAAAAATTCAAAATATTTGCACAAGTAATATTACAAATAATATTTACAGTTTTAGTGCAGCATTCATCCACAAATCGTTTCTAATACGCAAACTATTTCCCAGCGCACGACCGCCAATATACACTGAATTTAGCACAATCCACAATGTGATTGTTCTTATTACATCGTTCGCGTTAAGCGCAACGTCAAAACAGCTTGTACAAATAAGTACGCCTAAATATACAACTGCCATCGCTGAGCATGATTTTGCTAAGTAAGAATGGTCACCAGCGCCTATCAATACTCCATCTAGCGCCCACATCCATCCGGCAAGAGGCAAGAACAAGCCCAGAATTGTCATGCCTACAGAAATTAAAAGCTGAATATCTGCATGCGGGCTAAACAGTGGCGAACAACTCCACCCCACCAAAATCATGAATAAACCGACTCCTAAGCTGCTTACAGCACCAACTTGGGCACAAATGCGTGCAATAATTCCAGCACGCTTACGTAGGCCTGCTCCTAGCACTGAGGCAACAATAGTTTGTGCCGCAATACCAATAGCATCGAGAATATTCATAACAAAATTCCAGCAAGAATTAGCAACCTGATACGCAGCAAGCGTATTTGTACCAAGACGAGTTGCAGCAACAACCGTAGCAACCATGCACACGCGCAATGCAAGTGTTCGCACGAATAGCGGCATGCCAGTTCCTGCAGAATGCAAAATATGTTGAAAATGAGGTTTAAGACGTGCTCCACTTTGCATAGCCCAAATAACAGCTGGAATACTAAGCACAAGCCCCATATACCATTGAGCAATCATTGTTGCAATTCCAGAGCCAGCAATTCCCATGTTTAACCCAAAAACTGCAATCACATCGAGAATAGTATTAAGCACAGCTCCACTAACAGCAGCAAATAATGTTATACGGACTTTTCTAAGCCCACGAAATATGCCGTTTGCAGCATACACAAGAAGTATTGCTGGAAGTCCTGGCATAACCATTTGAGTGTACACAATAGCATTTTGCAAAGTAGATCCGCGAGCACCTATTGCGTAACATAGCGGCTCGGCGGCAAAAATAAGCAATGCTGTAAGAATTACACCAAGAAACAATGCAAGCCACAAGCCGTCCATTCCAACGCTAAAACCTTCTCGACGTTTTCCCGCGCCTAAAAGACGAGCAACTTGAGAAGTTGTGTTGTATGCCAAAAATAAGCAAAGACCTGCAATGGTAAGAAGTACAGTTGAACCAATAGAAAGTCCAGCCAACGCGTTTTTGCCAATATGGCCAATAATAGCAGTGTCAATAAGTACGAACGCAGGTTCAGATATAAGCTGTCCAAAAGTTGGTACGGCAAGTATCCAAATATTGCGAAGTACCTCTTTTTTATTCTGATTATCCAACTCTTGATTCGTCATAATGCTTCATTTCACTGCTATCTAGTAAATCGCAGCAAATGCAATATTGTGCAAATACCACATAAAAATATTCGCGAGTGAGCTAACACAAATATGTGTAAAGCGCAAATAAAAATATGATTCCGCAAAGTTATTCGCAAGATATCCACATGGTTATCCCCAGCATGTGGATAATTTTGTGAGATGTCCACTTAGACACGCCTTAAATGTGGATAACTTATCTTTTTATCCACATTTAATAATTCGTGCGTGTCTTACGGAACCTATTTTTCCCGCTTTACTTATCGTTATTTTCGCGAGATTTACTAGATTTTTTATTGTTTTTATTAGATTCGTGTTCTTCTTCTAATGTTTTTTCGTCTAAATTATCTTCGGATTGACTCTTTTTAGATTCGTCATTAGTTTCAGAATCTGATTCCTTACCGTCTTGCAAATCTGCTTGCTTATCTGCACTAGCCGATTCAGACTCCAGAGAATTGTCATCAACTGCAATATCAACCGAAGTAAGAACGGCCATCTGAGTTTTACTTGACTCATCGTCAGACACTGCAACAACAGCACCTTCATGGCTTTGAGCAATGGCAGAGAAATCATAAGCGCGCTCGCCTTGATCGGCTAAGTCAACGCCCTTACGTTCCTTAGCTTCAGAAATACGCCAGCCAAAAAGCTTTTCAAGAGCAAAAGCAACAATAGCTGTTACAGCGCCAGAGTAAAGCACTGTAATTCCGATTAAGCAAAGTTGCGCAACAAGCTGATGCCAATCTCCAACAGAAAGCAAACCAGAACCATCTGCAAAAAGTCCAACGGAAATTACACCAATAAGAGCTGCAACACCATTTACACTTACAACATGCAAAGCTCCGTCATAACGTGCGAAAGTGCGAGAATGAGTTACAAGTGAAGTAATAACTCCGGAAAGCACGCCCAAAACCAAAGCCCACAGTGGCGCAATAACGTCTGCAGCAGCTGCACTAGCAGACAAACCTGCCATAACGCCGGACGCAGCACCCAATGCCGAGAAGCATCCAGAACGCAAACGTTCAGTCACACCCCAAGCCAGCATTGATGCAGATGCGGTTATTGTAGAACTTACCCAAGCATAACCAGCAACACCTGGAACTCCAGCGGAAGAGCCAATCATTAAGCCAAGCCATCCGAACCAAATCAAGAAAATTCCAAGCATAACAAATGGAACATTATGCGGATGACGAACAGAACCGTTTTCAACAGATGACTGAGAAGAAGTTTCAGCAACTTCAGCTACAGTAGCTACTGAAGAAACAACAGATTCGGTAGAAGAATTATCCTGAGCCTTTGCAACATCAGCCCACAATGCTCGAGATAAACGACTCTTTGCATTGCGAGAATTAGTTTTAGCAGATGCCGAGCTGGCGCCTGTTCCAGCATGAGCAACATTTTTAATATGCAATACCAAACGCTTCAATGGGAAGTGAGCGTGGCCGCCAATAATCATAACAATTGCAAAAGCTGAAACTGCAGCAGCAATATGAAGTAAAGATCCGCCCGCAAAATCATGCACTTGAATGCCCAAAGCTTGCGAAATAGCTCCATTAGGAGACAGCAATCCGCCGCCACAAACCATATGCGCAAGAGGAGCAAATACTAAAGTAACCCAAACAGCCACGAAAATAAGCCAAATAGCGTAGCGCACACGCCCAGCCAACGCTCCTGTAATTAAAGCAACTGCAACAACTGCGCAAGCTAAGCGGAATGCGGCAGGGATTCCTCCAGCTAATCCGGAATTAGCATCCATAGATGTAAATACACCATGGTCTGCAACCATAGAATCGCGGAATAGTAAACCGCTAAATGGGTCGCCAACAACTCCGCCAGCCATATCTTTACCAGCAAAAGCCAGTGACCATCCCCACAAAGTCCATACAAGCGTTGTAACAGCGATAGCGCCAGCGGATAACATCATCATATTTACCATAGAAGTAGCGCGTTCGCGGCCGCCATAAAATAGGGCAATACCCGGCGTGATAATAAACACCAATGCGCCGGCCAACAACGCCCACTGCGGATCCATTGTGGTCATTTTTCACCTCAATTATTTCAAACAGTGCAAGGAATAACCATTGCAGCTGATACATCACTTTCTACCTATTGTAGTCGGAAATTCAAATATATCTTATGCCAACAAACCTTCAACAAAACTTTGCGGATCAAATTGGATTAAATCATCCGGCCCTTCTCCTAATCCAACAAGTTTTACAGGAACACCAAGTTCTTTTTGAACTGCAACAACAATTCCACCTTTAGCAGAACCATCAAGCTTTGTAAGCACAACTCCAGTAATGCCAATCGCTTCAGCAAATATTTTTGCTTGAGCCATTCCATTTTGCCCAGTAGTAGCATCCAGCACAAGCAGTACTTCATCTACAGGCATAGTTTTTTCTACTACTCTACGAATTTTCCCAAGCTCATCCATTAAATTCGCTTTATTTTGTAAACGTCCAGCAGTATCAATAATAAGAACATCAGTTTTATTTTCTTTAGCTTTTTGTGCGGCTGTAAAAGCTACGGACGCAGGATCAGCACCATCTTTATCTGCGCGAACAACTGACACATTTACTTCAGATGCCCAGGTTTCAAGCTGATCCGCTGCTGCTGCTCTGAATGTATCTGCAGCAGCCATCATTACAGATTGCTTTTGAGCAACAAATAGTCTTGCTAGCTTGCCTGCAGTTGTTGTTTTTCCAGTTCCGTTTACGCCAACCATCATAATAACGCCTGGATGATGCGCATCAGGCTTATTTTCATTCAAACGACGATCAGTATTTTCACCAACCAGTTCCAAAAGTTTTGCACGCAAAGCCTCACGCACATCTTCTGCACTAGAAGTTCCAGAAATACGAGCATCTTGGCGTAAAGAATCAACTAATTCCTCACTAGCTTTTGCGCCAACATCAGCCATCAATAAAGTATCTTCTACATCTTCCCAGTCTTCCTTAGACAGATGGTCTTTGCTTATGATATTGAAAAGTGTGAGACCGAATGGATTTGCGCTATTAGATAAACGTTTTCGAAGGCGCTGTAAACGAGAAGTTGTTGATTCTGGAATCTTAGATTCGTTCTTGCCTACTTCAACTGAATCATCAACACTTGCTGGAATTTCAGGGCCTCGACTATGGCTGCAAATTCGCAAGATTACTGCAACAGCCACTAGCAACACAGCAATAACTATGGTCGCCGCCACAAACCAGATCACCATATTCATATCTAAAACCATGTTCATGAAATTAAGCCTATGAAAATCAAGGGACACTAGCAATAGATTTCACTATTTTTTCTCATCTTCGTCACACTTTAAAATCTAACTACCACAACACAATAGATTCCATTACACTGTTAAAAGCAATATATTGCGAAAAAATAAGCAATCTAAATGTTCTAATAATAATTAGTGCTGATTAGAAATAATTAGTAGTTTTAAGGAGATTTTATGGCAGATAAATCTATAGAAGTATACGGTGCTAATTGGTGCGGCGATTGCATAAGAGCAAAAGCTGCACTTAACAAGTACGGCGTAGATTTCATTTGGCACGATATAGAAACTGAAGAAGGCGCTGCAGAAAAAGCCGTAGAGATTAGTGGTCAAAAGCATATTCCGGTAGTTACTTTTGCTGACAATACTTTTATGGTTGAACCATCCGCTACACAAATTAAGTCAAAACTGGAAACATTAGGAATACTGCAATAATTTGTTCATAACACGCACAACAGTATATTGGTTTCACTTCGTCTATTGAATGTAGTATACTTGGCGTTTGTTGCCCCTTTAGCTCAATTGGCAGAGCAGAGTCCTTTTAAGTCTTGGGTTGTGGGTTCGAGTCCCACAGGGGGCACTTTTTTATACCCAAATTTAGACTTATGCTTTAATGCGCTACTTAATAGAACAGTAATTATATTAAAAAATCAACTTGCCCAAACGCTTGCGTCTTGATCATCTTCGTCAATATTAGCGCCAGAATTATTTGCTTGCGAGTAAGTAGATTCATCATCTACTACTCCAGAATCAGCATCCGCGTTAATTGCAGCAAGCACGCGTTTGTCCATTTTGTACTGAGGAAGCACATTTTTAATATAGCTTGTCACAGCATCTTGCATAGCAACGTCGTGACCAACTTTTTCTGCCATAAACCAACGATGATCCAAAACCTCATGGAAGAACTGCGCTGGTTCAATTTGCGAACGAAACTCAGGAGGAATCATACGAACTGTTGGCTCGAAAATTTCACGCATCCAATCAGTCGCGACGATTTCAAGCTCTTCACCTTGACGCCATGTAGAAGTGCGGTATGCATCCAAATCGTTTAACAGCCTTCGAGCCTGATTTTCTTGCACGTCCAAGCCTGTCAAACGTAGCAACTTGCGCGAAGCATAACCAGCATCCACAACTCGAGGACGAACAAGCACTCTGCGACCATCCTCGGAAGTTTTCATTTCTAACTCGTCAACGTCAAATCCCAATTCATTAAGACGATTAACGCGGCGCTCAATTCGCCACATCTCATCAGGACTGAACTTATCGACGTCTGTAAGCGTGCTCCAAAGTGAATGATAGCGATCCACCAAACGATTGCCTATGCTAATTTCATCTACTTCCGTAGGCAAAAGCTGACCGGAACTCAAATCCATAAGCTCGCCAATAATATTGGTTCTAGCTAAATCAATATCGTATTCTCTCTGGCCTTCTGTTAAACTTCCGTGCAAATCACCAGTTTCTGCGTCAACTAGGAATGCGGAAAACGCATCAGCATCTCGCAAAAATAGTACGTTAGAAAGTGAAACATCACCCCAATAGAAGCCAGAAAGATGCAGACGCACCATCAGTACAGCCAAAGCATCAATAAGTCGTTCAGCCGTGTCTGGTCGCAATGTGCGGGCAAATAAAGCACGATACGGCAGAGAGAATTTCAAATGCTTAGTCACAAGTATTGCTTCAAGCATTTCACCATTAGCGTCTCTGCGTCCTGCAACAACTGCTATAGGCGTTACAGTTGGCAACTCAAGCTTGCGCAATCTACGCAAAAGTTCGTATTCTCGTTCTGCAACTTGACGAGTGATTTCCTTCATGGCATAAACTTCATCGCCAACATGAACAAAACGCACAATATGCCGAGAAATACCACGAGGAAGGTTTACAAACAAATCAGCCGGCCATTGAGAAAGTGGCAGCTCCCACGGCAACGTAAACATCTTAGGATTTGAACTAGCTGCAGTAATCTTAAGCGCAGTAGGCTCCTGAGACAACGCACTCTCGTCCTGTGCAGATACAGAAGTTGCCTGCACAGCACGCGGGTCCAATTGAGGAGCGTCATTCCATTCCATAGTTTCCATTTACCAATCAAGCTCGTGCCAACAATACAATCTGCAATAAATATTCATCGCAAATCAACCACTGGCTAATTATTGATAACAACTATACATAATAAAGCATGTTTAGCAATGTACAAACTTTCGCTTGCTTTTATTTTGTTTTAAATTCTGCTTTTGCTTTTATTTTTCTAACAGTTTTACCGATTTTTACCGATTTTGCTGGCAAAAACGGGGTTCGCTTTCATTGCGAACCCCGCCATACCCTTATACCAAAAGTTTGCTCATTTTGCTTTTGTAAAGCAAACCTACGCTTTTAGTTCAAACGCAGCTCAGTAGAAGGTGCAAACAGATGCATCTTAGATGGATCAATCTTAATCTTGACAGTATCGCCAACCTTCGGCAAAGCACGTGGATTCACGCGGATTGTCGTAAGCTTGTTCTGATCAGACATCATAGTAGATGCTTCTTCAGGAGAACCATCAGTTATGATATTGCCGTAGATGTAACCATCAGAACCGAGATCTTCTACGTTCATAACCTTCAAGGAGAACGCATTTGGATCATCGAAAGTTGCCAAGCTTGCATCTTCTGGACGGAAGCCAACAATAATCTGTCCGCAATCTTCTACAGTGAGCTTATCAACAGCTTCGCTTGGAAGAACAATAGAATCCTCACCAATCTGAGCACGTCCATTAACCACTGGATGCTGGTTAATGTTCATAGATGGAGAACCAATGAAGCCTGCAACGAACACGTTTGCTGGGCGATCATAAAGCTCGGTTGGAGCACCAACCTGCTGCAAAACGCCAAGCTTAATAACGGCAATACGATCACCCATTGTCAAAGCCTCAGTCTGATCGTGGGTCACGTACAGAGTAGTAACACCAAGCTGACGCTGCAAAGCAGCAATCTGCGTACGAGTCTGCACGCGGAGCTTAGCATCGAGGTTCGAAAGAGGCTCATCCATAAGGAAGACTTTTGGTTCACGCACAATTGCGCGGCCCATAGCAACGCGCTGACGCTGACCACCAGACAAAGCCTTTGGCTTACGATCCAAATACTCTGTCAAATCCAAAACTTCAGCTGCTTTTTCAACACGCTTGCGGATTTCTTCCTTAGGAACACCAGCAATCTTCAAAGCAAAGCCCATGTTGTCTGCAACTGTCATATGTGGATACAACGCGTAGTTCTGGAAGACCATTGCAATATCGCGATCCTTTGGCTGCATTGTAGTAACATCTTGACCGCCAATGAGGATACGTCCTTTGTTAACCTCTTCAAGGCCTGCCAACATACGCAAAGTAGTAGACTTACCGCAACCAGATGGACCAACAAGTACGAGGAACTCGCCATCTCTAATAGTCATGCACAAATCGTCAACCGAAGGCTTATCGTTGCCCGGGTATATACGAGTCACATGATCAAATACAACTTCTGCCATGATATGTCCTTTCATCGGCAGGTACGTGCCGAACGATCCGTAGTGAAGGGTGTGCACTCATGACCCCAATTCCTACATCGGCGGGTATCAATCGTCCACAGTTTACTTACCTGGTCCATTGAAGGTTTCTCTTCGTTGAGCCAAGCCTTAATATACCATGTTTATCTTAGAAAAACAGTAAAAAATCAGTATTTTCCAAAGCTTCGGCGTGTCGAGTGCGTAGAAAGTTATTACTAAATATCTAAACAATAGTTAGTTTTCGCAATAAAAAATACGAAATTATGTAATCATTTGTTTATATTAAAAAGAAATATCAAAAAAGAAAACGGACGTTAAGCATAAGCATAACGCCCGTTTTAGTTAAATATTTTATGTAACTATAGGTCTATAGGAGAGTCAGTGCTTGAAACTTTAGGCATTTGACCTTCAACTCCAATTTGGTTCTTATTCAAACCAATGCAATGCAGCAAAGCCTCAAGAGTGTGCATATTCTTGTTGCTAGCAGCATTAATATCGAGCAACTTTCCATTGATTGTTACAGTTGGCGTTGTCATAGAACCTTTGTTAGATCCAGAAACATTCAACAGCTCTTTGAAATCAGGAGTGTATTTGTTAATCAAATTCTGCCACTCTAAGTATCTGCGATCAAAAGCCTTGCTGGCAACAGAATCGTCTACTCCAGCGTTCTTAGCTTGTTCAATCAACTTTTCGTTACTTACCGGCTTATAGTCGTCGCCTTCTTCTGGCTGGAAGTTTTTTGCAAAAATGTTGTTAATAAATTGCAGCAAATGCTCTGGATTGCTGTCATTATTAGCAATATAGGCAATAGCGCCAGATACACGAGTTGAATATTTATCAGTAGAAATCCTATCCAAGAATGACATTGGGTGTATTTCCAAATTAATTTGGCCTGCACGAACCATTGCAGCCAACACTCTGTCTGCTTCACGATTAAAGTTTCCGCATCCAGGGCATAAAGGATCAAAATAAGTTGCAACCGTTGGAGCTTTAGCAACAGGCTTGTTGTAGCCAAGCTTGCTTATAAGAATTCCGCCTTTAGAATTGGCAACTTCCGGCTTATATTTAGCACCAAGTTTCTTTAGTTGATTTTTAGCTTTTTCAGAACGCTCAATTTGCGTTCTTTCAATATTGGCTTGAGGCGACTGGTAAAAAGCTTGATAAGCTGTAATGCCAACTGCAGCTACCATAGCCATAACAATCAGCACTACAACAATTCCAATAATTGTTTGCTGACGACGCTCACGAGCTTCACGCAGTGCACGCTCACGCTTCTCAATGTTTTTTTCCAGACGAGTAGAAGATGAATTCCCCTGCTGATTGTCCTGTATCTGAATTTTAGGCATTTCTATCCTTCAAACCCTTTATTTTGCAAACTAAGCCTTAGTCCTAGCGCATGTTTGTAAATAAAACAACAACTTCACTATAGTCTAATAGATGCCATCAACGGAAACGTAAAAATGAACCAAGACCTATGCGAAACATGTCAGTACCCTTAAAAATGGCAAGAATAATCCACGCAATAACGAAACCTATGGCATATCCAGCAGAAGTATACGAAAGAATAGTCGGCAAATAAGTTGGAAAAATAATACGAATTGACAAAATATTAAAAGCCATAAATTCTGTAGAGCTGCTAAACAGTAGTGGATACACACAAGCACCAATAACAGCACAAATCAAAATAATCACAATTCTTGGCAATGTATACGCAAGCCCACGAATAATATGCCACGGAAGAGCTGCAACTCTCATAAAAGTATCCCCGCGAGGAGAAACGCCATTATTAAGCTCTTTTCTACGCAATCGCGCGGAAATATTGTATCCAGCTGTTGAGCTAGCCCACATAATAAATATATTTAATACAACCGCAGATAAGAAATTCAAACAACAGATAACTGCACAAATAGACACAAATAGCAATAAAATCCAAGATCCGCGAGTTAAATAACCATACTTGCTAGTTTCTAAATCTTCATAAGGCTTATCTGCGGCATCATCAGCTTCTTCGTCAGAAGATTCATCATGCTCCACATAATGCTCTTCGTCACAGTCTTCATAAGTTTTATTATTATTTATTTCGTTAGAAGATTGTTCCATAACTGTAGTCGAGCCACTTTGAATAGTTGACGCAACAGTTTCTTCTTCACCAGCTGTTTCGCTAATTGTTTCACAAGTTGTTTCACGCCACATTTCGCGCATAGTTCCGCGTGTAGCGTCTCGATCAAAAGGGTGGTTATCTGGCCACGCTAAAGGATTTATTGAATCTTCACTAATTGCTCGCTCAAGAACAGCAGGGGAGCAGCGTTTTTCGCGATTAGGATCAAGGGCTTTCCTAAAGGCTTCCATAGTTTTTGCAGGTAGACCACTTAAATTCGCATTACCAGAAGCTGCACGCTCCAAAACAGCCATCAAAGGCTTTGTGCCAAAAACAGGTTTACCAGTTGCAGCAAATGCCAACACTGCCACAAGCGACCACCAGTCAGTAGACTCATCGGAATCTTTGCCCTCAATAATTTCTGGAGCAATAAATCCCGGAGTTCCCATTACTAACCCAGTACGCGTAACATGACTTTCACCTTCACCCATAGCAATACCAAAATCTACAAGAACAGGTCCATGAGCGGAAATCATAACATTCGTCGGCTTAATATCGCGATGTATAATCCCAGCTTCATGCACCGCTCTAACAGCTTCAATAAGCTTATGCGTTAATCTTTCCAAATCGTCAGCAACATATGGACCATTCTCTGCAACGTCTTCTCGAAGATTTTTACCCTCGATCAACTCCGTAACTATAAATGCTACTGAAGCGTCAAGTTCCATATCTACTATTGAACACACTCCAGGATGATGAATCCTCTGCAACGCTAAAGCTTCACGCTTTAAACGTAAACGTTCTCGCTCCTGCTCAGCATATTCTTTTTCGCTTTGATTAGCATTTATGCAAGCTCGTAATATTTTCATAGCATATTGATTGCCGCCATCGTCTTCAACACGCCAAACCGAGCCCATTGCACCGCCGCCAAGCCTAGAAATAAGCGTGTATCCACCTACATTATTCCCTGGCTGCAAATCGAACATGCTCATATCTTCCATACTGCATTATGTTAATGCCTTATATTGCCAAATGCGCAAATATGAACAATAAAAAACACGCCGTTCCTACATTCAACATCGCCGTAATTTTGTAATGACGTGGCATATGGTACACTAATCAATGTTCTGCTTAGCATTGCTTAATAGTTTGCATGGCAAAACATTCGCCTCCTTAGCTCAGATGGCCAGAGCGGCCGCCTTGTAAGCGGCAGGTCGCCGGTTCGATCCCGGCAGGAGGCTCCATATTATTTGCGTATTTTATTTATTTTTTAGTTGATTTTAATTCGCTATATTTCTGCAAGGTTACTTATAAATATTAGTAGCCCCGATATTATCTTTCGTTTCATTTATAATAACGGCAATAGTTTAAGTAACTACCAAAAGGGACTGGCGTATTTTTCACAATTAGTGCAAAAACATATCGTATGATATAAGAAACACCATTATTCCTTCGGTTGCATAATATTTATAACAAAACTTTTCGCGAGTAAGAACTCGGAAACCTTCCCCCAACTCAGGGTTTCCGGGGTGAGAGTGGAGCGTCCCCCAACCAGCTCCACCTCATAGGGGGCGGGAATATCCCCTTCTCTCCCGCCCCCATTTTATTTGTTATGCATTTTTAAAACCCAATGCAGAATAGAAGGTATAATAAAAGTTGGTCTTACAGTGAATGGAGTGATTACATGGCACGTCGATGGACACCTCGACGCCTGATTATAATGCGGCGCTCTCGTATTATTGCATGCGTCTTGTCTCTGTCTATTGCCGCAATAAGCATTTTTGCATTTACATCTCAGAAAGCAGTAGCTTTAGTTGTAAATGGCAAAGCAACCATTGTCAACACTTATGCCACAACTTCTGCTCGCCTACTACAAGAACAACATGTGCCTGTAAAAACGCACGATCAGGTTATATCTTCTTCCGGCGATATTCTTTCAAATCATGCTACCGTTACCGTGCGAAGCGCGTATCAGACTTCTATTACTGTAGACGGCGTTACTATACCATTTTGGACAGTTGCAACCAGCGTTGATCAGCTTATTGGATTCTTTAAAGCAAACGCTAAAAACGCTAAACGAATTACCGTAAATTTGCAAAATATTTACGATAAACTCACCTGCGGGTTAGCAATTAATAAAAAAGGCCCAATAACTGTTATTGCGGATGGAAAATCTCGGATTGCTCCGGACGGAAGCTTACCTGCAAGCGCTATTCTTGACGCGCAAGGAATTGTATTAGGAAAAGAAGATCGAGTTAGCGTTGAAGATGACGAAGGTAATACTGTTTTGCGTATTTCCAGAGTCACGCATGGTAAAGAAACTAGAACAGTTTCATTGCCTTTTGCTACACAAACCGTAATCGACCCTAAGCTTCCAGCAAATTCTCGCGTTGTGCAACAAGCTGGCGTTAATGGCGAGCGAGAAGACGTATATAACGTAACTTATGTTGACGGCAAAGCTGAAAGCTCTACTCTCGTTTCGCAAAATGTATTAAAGCCTGCTATTAATCAGGTTATTGCTGTTGGAAAAGCAGCTCCAATTCAGCCGAAGCCTGCCAACAAGCCAAAGCCTGCTGCAAAACCTGCGCCAAAGTCGGAGCCAAAGCAGGAACCAAAATCTAAATCTCAAGCATCTAAAACTAAGAATACAAATTCACAAAACCCGCAGCCTTCAAAACAAGGCCAGGAGCAATCACAAGTAAAACAGGGGAACGACGCACAAAAGTCTACACAAGAGGCTTCAGCGCAATCGCAGGAGAATCAACAAGCTCAATCACAAACGCAACCTGCTGCTCCGGAATCAAATCCTCCAGCTCCTGCTCCTGAGTCAAACCCAAATAGCCTTGTTCACGCTACACCAGAGCAGGCAAAGCTTTTTGCGCAAGGAGCTGCTGCACAAATGGGCTGGACTGGAAAACAGTGGGAAGACCTTGTTTGGCTTTGGAATAGGGAATCTGGATGGCGCTGGAATGCAGAAAATCCAAGCTCACACGCGTATGGCATTCCTCAAGCTCTTCCTGGAAATAAAATGAGCAGCGCAGGAGCTAATTGGCATGAAGATGCTGCAGTGCAGATTAGCTGGGGAATTAGCTACATAAAGGGAAGATACAAAGATCCTAGTGGTGCTGTAAGGCACTCGCACGAAGTTGGTTGGTACTAAAAACAACGGCGTGTTTTAACACACTTTTTCAACAGATTAATTGTTACGAAATTTGGGCGGTAAAATTTGACAGAAATCAGCATTGAAACTGAAGGCCAGCTTTTAGGTGCAGCAGATATTCGACGTATTGCTGCAGAAGAAGGTATTACTCCTACTAAAAAGTTTGGTCAAAATTTCGTTATTGATCCTGGTACCGTGCGAAAAATAGTAGCGGCAGCTGAAGTTAAATCTGGCGATACCGTTATGGAGGTAGGCCCAGGACTTGGTTCTCTTACTCTTGCAATACTGCAGACTGGAGCTAATCTTACGGCTGTGGAAATAGACCCACCTCTTGCACGCCGTCTTCCTAACACTGTTGAAGAATTTATGCCAAACGCTTCTAAACGTTTTAACGTTATCTTAAAAGATGCTTTGACCGTAACAGCAGACGACGTTCCGCAACTTTCAAGGGCAGATAAGTTCACGCTTGTTGCAAATCTTCCATATAATGTTGCAACACCAATTGTGCTTACTTTACTTGAAAAATTTAGTAATTTACAACATTTTTTGGTTATGGTTCAAAAAGAAGTAGCAGATCGACTATGCGCTCAACCAGGAAATAAAGTGTATGGAACACCTAGCGTAAAACTTGCTTGGTACGGTCAATCTCAGCGCGCGGGCCTTATTGGGCGTAACGTTTTTTGGCCAGCGCCAAATGTTGATTCTGCACTAGTATCTTTCACTCGCTATTGCAAAACTAAAGGAAATAATAGCGAACGCGAAGGTGTATTTACTTTAATTGACGCCGCTTTTCAGCAAAGACGAAAGACCTTACACGCAGCTCTTAAACATTTAGTTAGTGACGAAGCATACGAAAAAGCTAATATAGATCCTACAAGACGCGGAGAAACGCTTACATGCGACGACTTTATTGCGTTGTATCGCGCTTGTAAAACTTTAGAGTTGCAGCAAAAATAGTTTTTTATTCGAAATTTAAAATAATAATTTCGCCAAATAACAGTTTGCTAATAAACGCTTATACGCGTCAAAATCAGTCATACATAGTCAGTAAAATGCGATTTATATTACGCTTTGCAGATTAAGAAAATGGCTGCAAACAAAATAAACTTACAGATCGGAAGTGAACATGACGCAAGAATACGATGAACGTATTGCTCGTAAGGCTTTCATGTATCAAAAGAAGCGATCTGTTATTACTACTGTTAGCATAGCTTTGGCAGTTACGTTTGTATTTGCGCTGTTAATACAATTTCATGTTTTCGGGATTAATTCAATAGTTGCGCCAAAAGATAATCCTAATTTCGGCATAACAGCACCATGTGCAACCAAAGGCAAAGAAGGCTCTAAAACTCCTTATGTTGATAATCGTGCTGTGTCAATTCGAGTATTAAACGGTACGAAGTTCCGAGGATTGGCAAGAGCAGTAGGAGAAGCATTAAATGCTCGAGGCTTTAATCTTACAGAAGTAAATAATAACAAAACAAGTAATGTTAAAAGAACAACTATTTATTTTGGCAAGAACGCTATTAATGAAGCATACACAGTAAATTCTAATTTTGCTGATGCTGTTATGCGCATGGACGATCGCCAAGATAAGCTCGTAGATATTGTTCTTGGCTCGACTTTTAATAATCTTCGCCAGAAAGTTGATGTTCCAGCTGCAGGAGCCGCAATACAAGAAGTCCCTGGATGCGTTAAAGCAAAAGATATGAAGGAACTTCCTAAAGCAGATTCACATAAAGCTGTGAAATAATCTACTTTTTATACGTTTCTTCGTACCAGCGCTGTAATTCTGCAACAGCTATATCGTGAGCTACAGGCCCGTTATCAAGACGGTAATCAAGCATATGTTTATAAGCTTCACCAACGATTGGCCCTGGCTGTAAATCTAGCAGTTTCATGATTTCATTTCCGTCAACATCTGGACGAATAGCATTAAAATCTTCTTGCTTCTTCAATTCACGAACGCGCTGTTCCATCTCGTCCATTGCGTGCTCAAACATCAAAGATTTGCGACGATTCTGCGTAGTTGCATCAGCTCTAGTAAGTCGATTCAAACGCTCATATAAGTGCCCAGAATCCTTAACATAACGTCGTACTGCAGAATCAGTCCAAGGTTCATCAACATAACCGTGAAAACGCAGATGCAGATTTACTAATTCGCTTACATCTTCAATAAGATGATGGTCAAAATGCAATTCTTTCAAACGCTTACGCGTCATTTTTGCACCAACTACATCATGATGGTGAAAACTAACTTTGCCACCATCTTCAAACTTTCTAGTACGCGGCTTGCCTATATCGTGCAACAAGGCTGCTAATCTCAAAGTTAAATCAGGAGATGGCACAGGACCTTCATCATCGGTTTCTAAGGCAATAGCGCGCTCAAGAACCATCATTGTGTGCTCAAAAACGTCTTTATGACGATGATGCTCATCAATTTCAAGCTGTAAAGCTGGAATTTCCGGCAAGACTCGCTTTGCAATACCAGACTCAACAAGAGCTTCCAAACCTTTACGCGGACGGTCCGAAAGAAGAAGTTTGGTAATTTCGTCACGAATACGCTCAGCTGAAACAATATCAAGGCGATCTACCATATCTACAATTGCTTCAGCAGTATTAGTTTCGATAGTAAACCCAAGTTGTGCAACGAAACGAACTGCTCTCATCATTCGCAGAGGATCATCATCAAAAGATTGACGAGGATCAACAGGCGTTCTCAACACTCCTTTAGTTAAATCACTAGCCCCACCAAACGGATCTACAAATTCCAAATCTGGAACACGCAAAGCCATTGCATTAACTGTGAAATCTCTCCTAGAAAGATCACCCTCAAGAGTATCCCCATATTGCACTTCGGGTTTACGAGAATCAGGATCGTATGCGTCTGAACGGTATGTAGTAATTTCAACTTTTACTTCCGTCCCATCCGGGCGTCGACGAACAGCACCCAAAGTGCCAAATTTACGACCCATATCCCAAAAACCGTCATGACCCCAACGCCTTAAAATAGGTTCAAATTCTTCTGGACGAGCAGAAGTGCAGAAATCAAGATCATGCGACACGCGATGCAACAACATATCGCGCACAGGTCCACCAACTAATGCAAGTTCATAATCGTGTTCAGCGAAAAGTCGCCCCAACTCTATAGCTTCAGGCCAAACTTTGAAGTTCTCAGTCACCCTTACCGACACCCTTTCAGCAAAAATTAATCTATATTCCAGCATACAGTTACCCCAATGCACAGCGGATTGAGTAAGGTGGAGTGTATGGTTACTCCTGCAGATTTACGACGTATGCTCGCCAAGCTTGCGGATAATCATGCCCAAAATCAGTCTGCACCTCAAATAACACCTCTTGATTTATCTAAAATTCATAGTAAAAAATCTTTAGAATCAAACGAAGAAAAATCTCAGATTTTCGTTGATATTCCAATCTTTTCAGAGCTTGAGCAAGAGTCTCAAGAAGTGGTTGAAAATGAGGATGTTCTTCAAAAAACTTCAATAATCCCTGGCGCATCTCCGGCTATTATGCCACAGCGTAGACTATCAGATACGCCTGCTACTTTCGCCTCTTTAGACGCTCAAGATTTGCCAATTATTCGCGAATATTCCGCAGGCGGACTTGTATTCGACACACTCGGGCGTGTCGCAATTATTGCTCGACATTCCAGAAGCGGACATCTTGAATGGTGTCTGCCAAAAGGTCATATTGAGAAGGGTGAGACACCTCAAGAAACTGCTGTTCGTGAAATTCATGAAGAGACTGGAATTATAGGCGAAGTGGTTGATTCAATTGCCACAATAGACTATTGGTTTACAGGAACAACTCATCGAGTTCATAAACTAGTTCATCATTTTGCGTTACGCTACGTAGGCGGAGATCTTTCTGTATTAGGAGATCCAGACCATGAAGCAGAAGATGCAATATGGGTGAATTTCAAAGAACTGAACGCGATTTTAAGTTATCCAAATGAGCGTAAAGTTGCATGGCTTTACGCAAAAAAAGCAAACAGGCGGTCTCACAGTGACGAATCTCACGCGTAAGAACCATATAGCGCACGAAGCGCACAATTTAACATGCCACAAGCCATGTTTTTACATGCGTAATTTACTGCAATCCGCGCGAGCTTTGTGCTTAAAAGTTTTGCATTTTACTATTATTTTGATTACGTCTCTTGCCATTCTTCTTGCAATAACTAATATGCAATGCGCAAAATATGTGGGATTGTTGCGTACAGCAAACGCTGTTACATCTAATACGACTTTAGAAGATAAATCCGGTAAAAACACTAAGAAAAAAGAAAACGATTACGAAAATCCTCACACAAAGGGAATTGATCTTAATATTCTTCAAGCTACGCCGGTTGTGACCGATAAAAGCGGCTACCATCTTACTGTAACAATTAAATCTGCAACAGAAGCACTTCCTGAAGGCCTTTTGCAACTTTCTATTAATTCCAACTACACTTTTGTTTCACGAACAGATTTGCAAAATTGGGCTCAAGGAGAATCTCTTATACCAACTCCGCAAATACTTGGCTCAATAAAAATTGGCGAAGTTGCAGCAGGAAAAACTTCAACATTCCATTTTGATATACCCTCAGACTCTCAAGAACTTAAATCTATTTGGCATTGGGGCCCAAAACCTTTAAAAATCACGTATTTTTCTAAGGATTCTTCACGATATAAATCTATTCGTTCCTTCTTAACAAGATCGAACGCAGGCTTTAATGTGCCTGAATCTCCAGCAATAAAACTTACGGCAGTTATGCCAATTCTTGCAAATAAGCAACATGTTTTAAAAGATAATTTCACAAGCACAAATAGTAGAGTTGTAGCGAATTTGCAAGCAAATAAGCAGGATACGCACTATGTGCTTGAGCAGGCAGATTTAGTTAACAAGCATAATAAATTGCAAACTATTGCCGATATAAATACGCTTCAAGCAGCTCGATTATTATTTGTTCCTAACGCTTTTATGCAAAAATCAGGTTTTGATATTAGCGCTTATGCAGATGATCACAATTCTAAAATGTATCGTTCTGCTGGCATTAATGAAAGCACATGGTCTGCTAAAAATTCAAGAATTCCACAAACTTCAAAAATTCCACAATCTTCGCAGATAGCTGAAACTTCTAACTCCTATGCTCATCCTCATGAAACGAAGCAGATTTCGAAGGTTGACAACGGATCACAAAACACATACGCTTGGCAAACTCGAGGAAAATGGACACTTTCAGCACTTGAGCTTGCAAAACGCAACGGTTATAACACTGTTATTTCCACAGATGAATTTGATTCTACAGCTTCACAATTTGCTATTAGCAACGGCATATACGATGTTGAAACTCCCGCAGGAGACGTACGCGTATTATCTGCTCAATCTGTTCTAACAATGCTAGCAAACGGCAAAGCAACAAGCTCTACAGCTCTTAGCGAGCACACTCAGGCCGGTAGAATAAACCGTTTAGTTGCACAAAGCGCGTTCTACCAAATGGAACAACCTTACGTAGACCGCAATATTCTTATTACTTTTTCTAACAAAACAGATGTAAAAAATATTGATGGCGTTATGAGTGCATTGGAGCAATCGCCTTGGCTGCAACTAAGCGACTTAAATACAATGGCACAAATTAAACAAGAAAAGCTGCCTTCCTGGAAAAATAATGATCTTATGCACTCAATGCCTCACAGTAGTGCAATTAACGCAGTTTCAGCCAAAGAAAGACGATTAGAATTAAAGAATTTAATTCTTTACAGGCAAAAAGTTTCGCGTTTTGTTAAAAATATTCTTAATTACGAGCAGGATACGAAATTACGCAATACGGAAGGAGACGCTCAAGCTCTAGCTAAACAAGCCGCTAAAGCAAAAAATAGGATTAGCGCTAAAGATTGGGGATTGTATTTATTACGCTTGTACGACGATATTGCGTTGCAAGAATTAACAAATAAAACAAGCAGTCTTCCGACTAAAACAAAAAAATACGCAAATCGTAAACAACAACAAACAGCTTATAACGAAAATAGCACAGCGAAATATTTTGTAAATAAGCTACTTTCTGGGATTCGCATAATACCTCCAAAAGATATTACTGCAGTTAGCGAAACGGCAAGCATACCGATTACTATCAGCAATACTTATGCTTATCCAGTAAAAGTGTATTTATCTGCAGATACGCACGTTATGGAAATTGTTACTCGTAGAAAGACTTTAGTAAAAGTTCCAGCAAATAGCGAAGTGCAAGTTACTTTACCTTTGCGAATTACGACTTCTCTTCACACTAAAGCTACTTTCGTTTTGGAAGATAATCAGCATCAAGCATTTTCCGGCGCTCAGCACACGCTTATTACTAGTACTCTGCAAATTAGTGATAAAAGCGGTACGATTATTATAATATTCGCTTTCATGCTTGGTCTTCTTGGACTTTGGAGACAATTTAACCGTAAGAAGGATTCAGACGAATGAGTTCAGTAGGTAGAAATTCCGTTATTATGGCTAGCGGAACAGCCGCATCTAGAATTACAGGGCAAATACGTACTATTCTGTTAGCTGCAGCACTTGGAACCACGGGACTCGCTGCAAACGCGTATCAAGCTGGATCTATGATTCCTCAGCTTATTTACACTCTTGTTTCAGGTGGAATTTTTAACGCCGTGCTTGTTCCGCAAATTGTGCGCACGCTCGAAAAGAAGAATGCAGAAGAGCGCTTAAATAAGCTTATTACTTTTGCTATTGGTTTACTTCTTGCAGTTACAATTCTTATGGCTGCGGCAACGCCTGTACTCACAACGCTTTACGCAGGCGGAAGCCAGGAAATGCAAACGCTTACTTGTGCTTTTACACTATGGTGCATGCCGCAAATCTTCTTCTACGGCTTATACACCGTATTAGGGCAAGTTCTTGCCGCTAAGGGCCGTTTTGCAATGTATGCGTGGAGTTCTGTTGCTGCAAATATTATTAGTTGCCTAGGTTTTGGCATCTTCATTTTTATTTTTGGAAAAGCTAACAGAGAGCCTCTGAGTTTCTGGAATGGAAATACTCTTCTTCTTACAGCAGGTTTTTGGACTCTTGGCGTTGCTGCTCAAGCTTTAGTTCTATTCTGGCCGCTAATGAAAAGCGGAATACGCTACCGACCAAGTTTTGGTATACGAGATATTGGCTTACGCTCAATGGGCCCTGTTGCAGCGTGGAGCATGGGCATTGTTGTTGTTACACAAATAGTTGTTATGATTACTACGCATATAACAACAAGCGTCCCATTTGTTGCAGAACAGCGTTTAGGATTAGACCAGTTTGAGGTAGCTGGTAATGCCACCTACCAAAATGCTTACACAATGTTTTTGCTCCCTTACTCACTAGTTGCAGTATCTGTAGCAACAGCTATTTTCCCTAAAATTTCGCTGGCTATTGCAAATCATGATTTAAATGACGCACGCAAAGATTTAAGCGAGGCGCTTAGGCACGTAAGTTTAATAATGTGCTTCTTTACGGTTGTTTTTATTGTTATACCAACGCCTATTTCGTTAGCTTTGATTCCGTCTATAAGTTTGCAAGAAGCTAATCTTATGGCTGCTCCTCTTACAATGCTTGCATTTGGATTACCACTTACAAGTAGCTACTTGATTATTCAACGCACGTTCTTTGCGTTTGAAGATGGCAAAAGCCCGTTTATTTTTGCTTTTGCTCAGCTTTTTACTGAGATTATTGCGTTTGTATCTTGTGTTAATTTGCTGCCTCCTACATGCTGGGTAACAGCTTTAGGAGCCTGTGTTTCAATAAGTTACTTCCTAACTTTCCCATCTCTTGTTCACATGCTGCGAAATCGTTTTAACAAGGATTTAGACGAAAAAAGACTTATAACCACGCATGTAAAAATTGTTGTGTCTGCACTAATTTCTATTTTTATAGGTCTTATTGTACGAGAACCTCTTTTACAAGTTTTTACTATTAATTCCCCACATTTGCACGGAGTGTTGAGGTGGCTTAACGCTTTACTTGTTTGCGCAATTACAACAATTATTATTGCGATTGTTTATCTTGCGGTACTTCTTCTTTTGAAAACCAGCGAACTTATTGATTTATCTTCACCAATAATTAGCAAACTTTCTAAGAAAATTCCTGTGCTTATTCCTCTTGCAAAGATTTTTGAAGACACTGCTCGCAAACAATCTGAGAAAAAGCAAGCTAATCGTACTGCACGAGTAGTTCGATCCGGTAAGCTGCCAAATAAGCAAACAGACAAGCATAATTTGTAATATTTCTATTTACAATCAAACTTTATTATGTAATTCTTTAGTTGTTTTAGAAATTATTACAATATAGACAAAATTACTGTACATAAGTTGTCATTTCATAAGTACAATTAGATTGTAGTTAAAAAAAATGTTGTCATTGTTTATTGCGCACGCGTAGGAAGATGAGTAGCAAATGGAACCTCGGCTCGGAGATATTGTACTAAACCGATACGTTTTAGTATCGCTTTTGCGCAATGAGGCTGGACTACAAGTATGGCAGGCGAACGACCGCATACTTACTCAAGATTGCCAACTATTTATTGTGCGCGATTCTCGTTTTTTGCCAGAAGTTAATACGATTGCTTCTACTTTGGCGTTATCTCGCAGCACTAAATTCACTCAGGTTCTGCAGCTTCAACATCATGATTCGATTGCTCTTATTGTTACAGCTCTCGATCGCGGTATTACAATTAGCGATTATTTAGCTAAAAAAGAAACCCCATTAAGCTACGAAGCTATAAGAACAATTATTGCCGAAACAGCTCAAGCATTAAGCAAGCTTCTTTCCAATAACATAACTCATCATGCTGTTTCAAGCGACACTGTGCGTATTACTCCTAACGGCATTGAACTTGCAGACACTGCTGTAAGCCCGCTTTTAGAAGACATAACTAAATCGCAAAATAGCGAAGAAAATGCAGCAAACGAAAGCATAGAACACGCTGCTACTCGTCAACTTGCTTCTTTACTTTATGCTCTTCTTACTAGAACTTCTTCGCGCATACAAGCGCATTTTGACGCTTCTATGCTTGCAAATGATACTCCTTCAGAATTTAGGATGATTTGCACACGAAGCTTAGATGCTAACGAGAATAATCATATAGTTCCTATGGCTTCTATTGCTGAGTTAATGGCGCTTTTAGGCTCATACACGCCTGTTTCTAAGCTTTCCAATAAAGATATTGAGTTTAGCAATAAAACAAGTGTTGCATCTATTAGTAATGCTCGTTTACTTAGTGCACAAGATGATGTAATTCTTCCTTTGCCAGAAGGTTTAACACAAAGTGAAGAACAGTTTGACGCTCAGTTTATGCAGCAAGCAAATGAGCAAAATGCTAATTCTCTTAATTTGCAAGACTCGTCCAACAATTCTGGATCTGCCGCAAATAGTGGAGCTGCGAAGATTAGTAGCAGTTTTAAAAATGCTGGCAGAACACTTGGCTCGCTTCTTAAGCGGAATAATGCCAATTCTGCCAACAAAAACGTTGATGATGATTTTGACGAAGATACAAACACCAATACTGACATTGATTTTCACGATATTGCAGCTGCAGAAATGGCAAGTATTCTTGCTCCTACGGATTTAGATACTGATGACGCTATTTTCCCAACTTTATCTGCATCATATAAGCATTTTCCTGAATCTGCTACTTCTCGAAATGTTCTTAATCGTGCTAATAATTCTCGCAATCAAAGTCAAAGAGATGATTTAACCGAAACTGGTGTTGCTTCTAGCTTTGATTTTGAGCATTTACTTGCAGAAAATGCTCAGCATACAGAGCTTATGTCAAGACCGCAAAGCTTAACTTCAGAGGCTGAATCTACTGGTCGCGTACCAGTAGTTGATACCCGAGGTAGGTTTATTGCGCCTGGCGAAGAATCTGCGCGAGCACTGCAGGATGAAATTAATAATAATCAGGCCGAAGATGCTCTTAAAACAAGCTCCCCTTCATTGCCGCCTAGCTTCCAGCCTCGCGAGAAATCTGCTGATTTACACAGTAAAAATAAGAATAATCCAAATGGTACAGATGCCATTGCTAATGCAAAAATATGGTTAGGCCTTTCAACAAAAGTTATTGCAATTGGCGCCGTATGCTTACTTCTTATTATTGGATTAGTTTTAGCAATACATGGTTTATTTGGAACGCATGAAAGCCAAGACAGTCTTAGCAATAATGGTTCTTGGGATAGCACAACCGTTGAAAATGTGCCTTTTGGAAGCCAGGGAGTACTGCCACAAGAAAAGCAGCAGGCAAAGAAGCACATAGGAAGAAAACAGGTAAAAGCTGTTCCAAAACCTAAAATTCCTACGAACACTGTTGCCTATAAGGCAGATCGCTATCAGTTCCTTAGCTTCCCTGCACAACAACCTGGATACGGCTACTACATTCACTTAACAGAGCCTCAAACTGTGTATCGTTTTGTTATTTCAATACGAACCTCAGGCGGACACGCTTTCTTGCTGGCAAATACAAAAGATGATCCTAGAGAAGGCACGCAGCTTGCAGAATTTACGTTTGACGAAAGCGGAACAACTGATGTGAAGCTTAAAAAGATTGTAAAATCGCAAGACTTTATGCTTTGGGTTCCAAAGGATACTATGCCTAAGAACAGTCTTTACATTAATTCTGTAAAGCTTTACTAATTTTGCAATAGTCAAATAAATATAAATAATTAACCAAATAAACCCCTGTGAATAACAAGTAAGGATAAATAACGAATGGAAAATAAAATTCACAAAGTTATTATTATTGGATCCGGACCTGCTGGATATACTGCTGCAATATATTTGGGTCGCGCCGGATACAATCCACTTGTTATAGCTGGAGCTTTAACCCCTGGCGGCCAATTAGTTAATACTACAGAGGTAGAAAATTATCCAGGATTCCCAGAAGGAATTTTGGGACCAGATTTAATGGACGCAATGCAAAAGCAGGCCGAAAAATTTGGTGCTGAAGTTATTTTAAGCGACGTTACTTCTGTAGACTTTAACAGCCCTGTAAAGCGCGTTACAACCGAAGATGATATAACTTATGAGGCGGAGGCTGTTATTGTCTCTACGGGCTCTACAGTGCGCAAATTGGGCGTGCCTGGTGAACAGGAATACTCTGGGCGAGGAGTTTCATATTGTGCAACCTGCGATGGATTCTTCTTCCGCGGCAAACCAATTACGGTAGTTGGCGGCGGGGATTCCGCATTCGAAGAAGCACAATTCCTTTCTCGATTTGGATCTTCTGTGACTTTAATTCATAGACGCAGCGAGTTTCGCGCTTCTAAAATTATGGTTGATCGCGCAAAAGAGAACGAAAAAATTAGTTTCATACTTAACAGTGTTGTAGACGAAGTGCACGGCAACAGCAAGGAGGCAACATCGTTAACTCTTAGAAATGTTGTTACAGGAGAAACGCAAGAAATCGAGTCTTCAGGATTATTCGTTGCAATAGGGCATACTCCCGCAACAAAGTTCCTTAATGGCGCATTAAGACTAAATGAAGACGGAACCATTGCGGTTGACGGCGCTTCAACTAGAACCTCCGTAGACGGAGTTTTTGCTGCGGGAGATGTTGTAGACAGCGTGTACCGACAGGCTATTTCTGCAGCCGGCATGGGGTGCAGAGCAGCTCTTGACGCGCAGGCGTATCTTAATGAGAAAGAAGATTAATAATACGCTTCATTTCTTCCGGAGATGAGAACACTATTTCAATTCTTCCGTGATTCTGCGTGCCTTTAATAGCAACTTTCGTAGCAAAACGCTCCTCAAGCTGCTGACGAATAGGCGAAGAAGACCAGTAGTTATTTCTCCTAGCGCGCGTACGAGTCACACCGTTAGCAGGATGCTCTGTTTTTAATGAAACAATTTCCTCAGTACTTCTAACAGACAATCCTTCAGAAATAATACGATTAGCAAGCTCCTCCATATCTTCCGGCTTTTCTAATCCAAGCAATGCGCGAGCATGACCTGCAGAAAGAACTCCAGAAGCAACATGCTTTTGAACACTAGCAGGCAAATTAAGAAGCCTTAAAGTATTGGCAATTTGCGGACGAGACTTTGAAACAGATTTAGAAAGTTGGATTTGTGTCAATCCAAAATCGTCAATCATTTGAGAATAAGCGGCAGCCTCTTCCAAAGGATTCAAAGCTACACGGTGAAGATTTTCAAGAAGCGCATCGCGCAACATATTTTCATCAGCCGTGGTTCTAACAATTGCTGGCACTGTGTCAAGTTGCGCAATTTGAGAAGCTCTCCAACGACGCTCGCCCATAATAAGTTCGTAATGTGCAATTTCTTTATTATTCTTATCAGCGTCTTTAATTGGTCTAACAACTATAGGTTGAAGCACGCCGACTTCTTTGATTGAAGATGCAAGCTCACGCAATTCATCTTCGTCAAAAATAGTTCTAGGCTGATGCGCATTAGGAACAATATCAAGAGGCTTCAAATAATCTAAATAACCGCCTTTAATTGGCTTTAATTGTTGATTTTCTGCGCCTTTTTCAAGATTATTAGACTCAGCATTTTTTTGCTTATCTAGCTTGAAATTAGGTGAAGTTGAGTCAGAGAAGAAGAAGTCAATTGGGCGAGTGACATCTCCAAGAGATGGCATTGCAGAACGTTTATGAGCATGCTTTCCGACATGCTTTTCACCTTGTTCACTACCCTGCAATGATGGTACAGTTTCACGTGAAACATTCTTTATTTTATTGTTATCTACATTCGCGTGTGGCGAAATAGAATTTTTCATGCTAGGAACTTTTGTTTCATGTGAAACACTTTTTTCACTATTGCTGTCTTTTTTTACAGTTTCACGTGAAACATGTTCCGTGTTTTTGTTCTGCTTTTCTAAAGAATTCTTTTTTTGCAAATCATTTTCGGAAGATGTTTCATGTGAAACACTATCTTGCAATTTTATAGATGAATCAACAAGAGCATCTTCGCCAGGTAAAGCTGGGAACAATGCACCTAAGCCTTTGCCTAAACGAGACTTACTTACACTCATTATTATCTCCTCTTGTTGTTCCTATTTATTATTCTCTTGTTTTTCCGCAATAACAGATAACACAGTTTTAGACCGTTTGGCAATTTCTAATGCTGCTTCACGATACGATATTGCGCCAGCTCCATGAGGATCATAAGTTATTACGCTTTGATTAAAGCTAGGAGCCTCAGGTATTTTTACAGTGCGAGGAATAGTCGTTTCAAGCACAATATTCGGATAATGTTTTTTAACTTCTTGAAAAACTTCACGCCCTAATAGTGTGCGCTTATCAAACATTGTTACCAGCATAGTCGAAACAGTTAAAATAGGATTGTAATGCTGTTGCACCAATCCAATTGTTCTAATAAGCTGACCTAAACCTTCCAAAGCATAATATTCTGCTTGAATAGGAATAAGCATTTCCTGTGCTGCACACATAGCGTTAATAACCAACAAACCTAGTGAAGGAGGGCAATCTATAAACACATAATCGTAAGGCTCTTCACAATTATTAAGATAATCAGAAAGAGCATTCTTTAATAGATTGTTGCGATTATCCATTTCGGCAAGCTCTAATTCAGCACCGCTTAAATCAATAGATGCGGGGACTACATCAAGACCTTCAATATCCGGACAAGATCTTTTTACTTCAGCAATAGTTTTACGACCTTCAATAACATCGTAAACTGATAAATCTCCAGAAGAATGCGGAGCATTTAACGCAGTAGACGCATTGCCTTGCGGATCCATATCAATTAGTAGCACATGAGATCCGCCGACTGCCATAGCTGCAGCAAGATTAACAGCAGAACTTGTTTTACCAACACCGCCTTTTTGATTTGCAACTGCAATAAAACGAGTTTTTTCTGGCTTAGGATACTTCACTTTTTCGAGGGCACGAAAGCGCGATGTTAAATTTGCTAATTCAATACCTAAGGAAGATTTTGAATCTCCAAAAATGCGTTGAATCGTTTCTTCAGCTGATTCCACGACAATCACCCCCGCATAGTAATGAAAATGCCTAAAAAATACGATACGTTTATTAAGTTTCCTTGTTTCTATGGACATAAAAAACTAAAATCACGTAATGTTTCACATGAAACATCAACACCTTATTCCATAACTTGCTACATATTTTTCTAATCATAAAACACTAACATCCGTGCTGCTGCACACACCACACCAAGCACACAAACCACGAACCCACCCGAAGCTTAATTGCGCGACTTTAGTTGCAGGAATATTCGTGTGGTGAGATTTTCCGATTTTTCGCATTGATTGGATGCTTGCATGCTTCTGTAGCTTTGCACCAGTACTCTGCTGACGCTGCTAATGTAGCTTTGCACCAGTGCTTTGCTAACGTTGATTCCTGTTGATTAGCGCACACTAACATTCATGCTGCCGCACATGTCACACCAATCACTCTTTCCTACCACACCAAAAAAACGGTGGGTGAATTTACGAGTGAGAGATAGGAATTGCTTGGTCGAGCAATATAAAAGCGGAGCGATAGTAATATCTTTTTGATGAATAACTATTTTTGAAAGAAAGTAAGTAAAAAACTAAACTTAACTATGCAACCTTTAAGTCTAAATAAGGTATAAGAGCGTAGCGCTGCGAGACAAGTAATTCCTATCTCTCGCAGCCACATCTCATAACCATAGTAAACACGCACGCAAACACAAATTTTAATTAAAAATCAAGCCTTATCGATTAATACGACTGTAGTCGGCTGCAAACCAGACGCAACTGGTGCTTCAAGAATTCGAGGATTTGCGCCACCAGCTTTGCGAATCATTTTTGCAGCTTTTTCTACTTCTGCTTTAGCAGACTTACCTTTTAAGGCGACTAAACTTCCATGCGCTCTTAATAAAGGAATAGTCCATCCGGCCAATTTTGTCATAGGAGCTACAGCTCTGCACGTTACTACATCAAACGCAGGAATTTCATGTGATTTAATTTTTTCAATAACTTCGTCTGATCTGCCGTGAAATATAGTAACGTTTTTTAACCCCATAAGCGCAATACACTCGCGCAACCAATCCACGCGACGCTCCATTGGTTCAATTAATGTAACGTCATAGTCAGGTAAACAAGCAGCTAAAACTAAACCAGGAAATCCTCCGCCGCTGCCAACATCAGCAACTCTTTTTTGCTTACTTTTTTCCGCAACTTTGCGAACAAAAGGCACAACTGCTGCAGAATTTAATATGTGACGCTCCCATAAAATTCCCATGTCTCGAGGGCCAACAAGTCCTCGTAGCAAACCTTCTTTTTGCAGTTTCACGTGAAACATGGAACATTGAGGGAGTGCGCTACCAAGAACGTCATTTAGTAATGGAGAATTTTCTAATTCATCAATCACAGGCTGAGTGTTTTCCGCCATCTGAGTAGATTGATTATCGGCCATTTTCCCCACACTTATTCATATCTTGATATTTTCAAAATATCTAAATCTATTAAAATATAAAGTAACATAACTAAACATTTTTTGTTCAAAAATGTTACTTTATGCTGTTTTATAAACACTTTCTTCTAAATGCTTTTTCAAAACTTACATTTAAAAAGCAATAGAATGTTTTAAAATGCAACCTTTAAAATTATTCCTCTACATATTCGTCATCAGAAGAAAGTGCATCATTCATATCATCAACCACATCTTCATCAGACCTAGCAGGCAAATAAACAGTCACATAGCGATGTGGTTCTTCACCGTGGGAGCGAGAACGCAAACCCTCATCTCGAACAGTGTCATGAATAACCTTGCGTTCAAAGGAATTCATTGGCTTCAAATCTACAGATTCACCAGTTTCGCGAACTTCATCAACCGCATCCAAAGCAATATCGCGCAAATGCTGACGCTTACGCTTCAAAAAACCATCAACATCGACAATAAGATGGGAACGATCACCAGTTTTTTGCTGAACTGCAAGCCTGCTTAACTGCTGCAAAGCATCAACAACTTCGCCTTCACGACCGATTAAATGCTTAATATCAGTGTCATCATCTGCAACAATCTGAATCATTGGACGATTATTGCGAATGCCCATCTCAATATCGCCTTCATAATCAGCAATATCAAGCAAACCTTCTAAATAATCGGCAGCAATATCAGCTTCTTCGTTGAGCTGGTCAACCGTCTTCTTATCGTCTTGTACCATTACTTACTCCTTATCGTGACTTAAAAATTCACGTTGCAAAATTCTGAAGTCTAGTTTAGCGGATAATAAAGCCAAATAAATAATTTTTAAAGAGTTATTTTCTTACCTTTATTAAGCGCTTAACATATTTAATTACTACTTTTTTGATACTTTACGCTTGCGCTGTGGCTGCTTACGCTGGAATCCTTCATTTTCCCTGCGTTCAGCCTCTTCGCGAGCTTTCTGAAGATTTTCTTCTTCAATAGAAGGCAAACCTTCACGCTTTCTGCGCTCTGTTTCTTTTTTGTAATCTCGCTTCTCTTTCTCTTCAGCTGCAGGAGAGCCAGGAGTTGGGAAAGCATATACCTGCCAAATAGAGCGAAGCATATTCATAATGTTGTTAACCAACCAATAAACAAGCATTGCAAACGGAAGCGCAAAAGCAGAGAAAACATAAATCAGCGGGAAGCCCCACATCATAAGCTTTTGCATTGTATATTGGCTACCTTGCTTAGACTCTGGAGGAAGATTTTTACGAATATTGTTAAATTGCATATACCACATTGCTGCACACATAAGTACAACAAAGATTACGATTACGATTTTGCCCGTTAGTTCGACCGTCATAAATGTGTCTGCAACACCTACTCCAAATACGTGAGTTTTTATAAACTGTTGAGCTGTTGCAGTATCAAAAGCGCCAAGAGCAGCATGCTTTCCGCGAGCAATAAAAGGAATAACCGAAAGCGTGTACCAAATGCTCATAAATGCAGGACCTTGAATCATCATAGGCAAGCAACTTCCTGCAGGATTTGCATTGTTATCCTGATACAGCTTCATCATTTCTCGCTGCATTGCTTCCTTGCTTGCAGCGTCGCTTTTGCCCTTATATTTTTGCTGAATTTTCTTCATTTTAGGCGCAATAGCCTGCATGTTACGCATACCTTTAATGCTTTTAATAAAAGCAGGGAATATGCACGCGTGCACAACAATCACAAGGAAAACGATTGAAAGAACCCAAGAGAATCCAATTTCGTTCATACCAATAAGAACTAGGAACTTATGACACAAAGACATTACCTGAGTCATAAGCCATTCAATTGGGGTAAGAATCTTATAGAACCATCCTAAGAATCCATTATCAAGTAAGAAGTGATCTTGATTAAACATTAGTTTTCCTTGTCTTCTTCAGCCAAGGGAGTTAGCCGTGGCTCTTCATGCGCTTTAGACCAAGCACAACGATAAAAGATTGAATATTTACGTGGCACATCATCAATACTGCAGCTGGTCCATGGTCTGCAGCGAAGTAGCCTCAATACTGCAAGAATACCACCTTTAAATGCACCATAGCGAGAAACAGCTTCTATAGCATATCTAGAACATGTGGGGTAGTACCTGCAGCAAGCTGGTCTATTTGCAGAAATTTTTTTCTGATACCAGCGTATGGCGCAAATTATTCCGCGAGCAATATAGCTTTTCTTGCTACGCATCATAATAGTCACCATACCTTTATTAAAAATCAGTTATTTCTGTCAATTATTTTTAACTGCTTCGTGAAAATCATGTTCATGCACAGTTTTTAATAATTCACTAATTTTAGCAAAAAGTTTTTCTATCTGACTATGCAGCGAATCAAATGAGGATTCTGCTGCAGTAGGTTTTGCACGCAACACAACATCACAGCCATAAGGTAGTAATGATTCACAATCTTTAGCAATAACCCTAAGTCTGCGCTTCACTTTATTGCGAATTACAGCTTTACCTACCGATTTAGATACAGCAAGACCTAACCTCTTGGCATCCTCACTATTTTGAGAAGGCATTAAGGTATCAGAAAATGCCGCGGGAATACTATTTCCAAAACCCGTGGCAATATAATCTAAAACTGCACTTCTATCTTCGTTAGGTGTGTTCTTAAGGGCTGTATCGTCACGCATCACATAATGCGCGACGATATCTCGCGAACTCACTTTGCGTCGCTTCTTTAGAACCGCAACAAAATCGCGGTGGCTTTTCAGCCTTTCCATGTTTTACGACGCTACCTTAACTCAGGCAGACAGTGTCTTGCGACCCTTGGCACGACGACGATTGATTACGGCGCGGCCAGCACGCGTACGCATACGAACGCGGAAGCCGTGCTTCATGTGACGACGACGGTTATTTGGCTGGAATGTCCTCTTCATAAATATGCTCCTGTATTCAACCATGCAAAAGCATGGCCCCGTATGAGTCAAGCTCTACTAAAATACTCTTACCCCTCACCAATAGTCAAAACTCCATATTTTTTGAGCATTTTATTTAACTTGTTTAAATGCGCTAAAAAATATTTTGTTCACATTTTTATCACATTTTATTATTTATTAAAAACGTTGGAAAATAGCCAAAATCTCAACACTAACTTATCCACAAATTACACACATGTTATTCACAATTGAGCAATTTCAACACGCTAGACGGTGGATAACTTCGTAGGGTCAGAGTAAACATGATTTACTGACACTTTGAAAACACGTGCGCGCGAAGTTGGAAAAAGCTACGCACTAATCACAGGTTGGGGGTGAAATGGCTGATACATTAGGCGAACCTAAATCGGAAGCTGAATCAATTTGGTCTAATACGCTTACTGTCTTGCAGCATAATGCCCTTTTAACCGCTAGGGATAAGGGTTGGTTTGAAGGTGTAACGCCGGAAGCAATCTTTGGAACAACTATTGTTTTGTGTGTGTCAAATGCGGAAGCACAGCAGGCTTTGCAAAATGAGCTTAATTCACCACTTTTAACAGCTCTAAAAATTTGCACAGGCAAA
The DNA here is from genome assembly GCF_049244275.1 of Gardnerella sp. DNF00753. Lineage (NCBI taxonomy): Bacteria > Bacillati > Actinomycetota > Actinomycetes > Bifidobacteriales > Bifidobacteriaceae > Gardnerella > Gardnerella sp. DNF00753. The sequence continues at coordinate 1,006 of NZ_CP058393.1, read as the reverse complement.
GACATGTTCCCTGCTTTTAAAATTGTTCCTAACTCTAATGTTCAGAACAATTCTGTAGCAAATGGAGCATCTGAATCATCTCAGCAAAACAATCGTGCAGCTAATTTAAATAATAATATTTCAACTGCAGCTGTTCCTCCTGTTGTTACTGTTCCAAGCCAAGATTCTGAAAATTTGTTATCAAAATCTTCTAACCTTACTTCGCCTGAATTTGTTAATGAAATAGTTAATAATAAAAAAATTTCAGCAAATTCTACTTTGCAACCAGATTTTGATAATGCTACTGGATTATCAACTCTTAAACAAACACAAATTTCTTCGCCTTCAGCGCAACCTGCACAACAAACTGTTTCTGTGCAGAGAGATGCAATTACGCATTTAAATACTTGCGCAACGTTTGACACATTCGTTCCGGGAGATTCAAATCGTTTTGCAAGAACGGTAGCACTTGCTGTTGCCGAAGGATCCGGACGTGATTTTAATCCTTTATGTATTTATGGCGGATCTGGCCTTGGTAAAACTCATTTGCTTAATGCAATTGGCAATTACGCTTTAGTAAAAGACAATTCACTTAAAGTTCGTTATGTTACTAGCGAGGAATTTACTAACGAATTTATTGAAGCTCTTCAAACACCTAATCAAAGTCAAGGTCAAATAGCTGAGTTTAATAGGCGTTATCGCGAAGTTGATGTTCTTCTTATTGACGACATCCAATTCTTGGGTGGAAAAGAAGCAACTCTTGAACAATTCTTCCATACTTTTAATTCCTTATACCAGGCAAATAAGCGAATAGTTATTGCTTCTGATGTTGCTCCAAAAAATCTTAAAGGCTTTGAAGCTCGTTTAATTTCCAGATTTGAATCTGGTCTTACCGTAGACATTAAGCCGCCAGATTTGGAAACGCGTATTGCAATTTTAAGAATGATGGCTTCAATGAATCACTGCAATGTTCCAAGCGACGTGCTTGATTTAATTGCAGAAAGATTTACTGAAAATATTCGAGAAC